>JBCBPY010000013.1:0-152311 GCA_039820525.1 Cyanobacteria bacterium J06634_5 | reverse complement strand
TCGCGACCTAAGGCACTGTCGTTTACAGGCTGATAACCATCTGCCATAGAATCTCCCTAGCTGAGTGTGATGCCTCCATCTTAGGAAGACCTTCCCGATTCAGAAATCAACCTTTAGACGAACTATAGAAAGCACCTTAGATAGATATTTTTCTTAACAGAGAATTTCATAAAACTCACAGAACAAAGCTCGCAGAAAAGACGGCAATCATGCCCCCAATTCTCCAGTTTCCTTACAAATCTGAGCCGAAGGTGTTGGTCATTTTTGGGGTGGCTCTTCTCTTTTACTGTTCCTCTCTTAAATACTTGGGTTTCCAGCCAGGGAGCGTTTTTTGGGGGGTGCGGGTGAGAGCTAGGCAGTCGGGCTCGACGTCTTTGGTGAGCGTGGAGCCTGCGGCAATGGTGACGTCTTCGCCGATGGTAATGGGCGCAACTAGGGTGGTGTTTGCGCCGGTTTTGGTGCGATCGCCTATCACCGTTTTGTGTTTGTCGCGCCCATCGTAATTCGCCGTGATGGTCCCAGCTCCCACGTTTACCTGCTGGCCTAGCTCCGCATCCCCGAGGTAAGTGAGGTGCGCCATATTTGAGTTAGCGCCAATTTTTGACTTTTTGAGTTCAACAAAGTTCCCGATCCGACAGCCTGCTTCAACGGCGGCTTTTCCACGGATGTGCGCAAATGGCCCAATCCGGCAGTCTGCGGCGACTTCGCTATCGGTCACAACAGAGTGAAGCAGGGTTGTATTTTCACCGATGGTGCTGTTTTCTACCAAAGATCCTGGCCCGATCCGACAGCCTGCTTTTATCACCGCGTGGCCGCGCAGATTTGTTTGGGGCTCTAAAATGACGTCGGGTTCTACGGTGACGGTAGAGTCAATGGTGATGCTGCCCGCATTAATGAGTGTGACGCCCTTGAGTAACAGTTCGTCTTTAATCCGCTTTTGCATCACGCTCTCGGCCTCAGAGAGCTGCTTACGGTTGTTGATCCCAGCTACTTCTGATGGCGAAACGTCCATCGCCATCACCGGCGAGAGATCTTTAATCACATCGGTGAGATAGTATTCGTTTTGATCATTGTCAGATTTTAGATGGGGCAGGATGGTCATTAGCGCTGACCAGTTGAAGCAATAGATGCCTGCGTTGGTGCGATTGTTCTCTCTTTGCGCGTCAGTACAGTCGCGGTGCTCAATAATCTCTTCAACGATTAAACTCTCGTCACAAAACACGCGGCCATACCCGGTGGGGTCATCCATTTGTGCGGTGAGGATGGTGGCGGCGTTGCCGTTGTCAGTGTGGAGAGTGAGCATTTGCTCAATCGTTTCTGGACGCAGGAGTGGCACGTCGCCGTTGAGTACCAGCAAATTACCGTCAAAGCCTTTGAGTGCGGGGATGACCTGCTGCACCGCGTGGCCGGTGCCCAGCTGTTCGGTTTGCTCAACAAATTCTAGGTTGGGTACGGCGGACAGGGCCGACTTTACCTGCTCTCCGGCATAGCCGATGATGGCGATTTTGCGGGTGGGCTTTACCCGCGCAGTGCTGGCAATCACATTTTCAACTAGGGTAAGCCCGCTGAGCTGATGGAGGACCTTAGGCAAAGATGACCGCATTCGGGTGCCTTTGCCTGCTGCTAGGATTGCGATCGCAAGTGAATCCGCCATAGGGTCCTCAAAAATTTGCTCAGATGTTCAGTTCAGGCTGTTGATAGGTCAGTGCAGTTTCCCGGTGCAGTTCCCCGGTGCAGCGTTAAGGCTCTCAGGTTTAGGGCCGCGTTTGTAGGGAGATTGGGGGCATTAACCGTGGTATTAGGAGACCGTGGTATTAGGAAATCATGGCAATGCATTCAATTTCGACCAAGACGTCTTTCGGTAAGCGAGCTACCTCAACGCACGCGCGGGCGGGCGCATCCTGATCGCCAAAGTGCTTGGCATAGACCTCGTTCATTGCCGCAAAGTCGTTCATGTCTTTGAGGAAAACGGACGTTTTCACGACCTGTGACAGCTCTGAGCCGCCTGCTTTGACGACCGCTGCCAGATTTTGCAGAACCTTTTCAGTTTGCTCTGCGACCGTATCGCCTACCAGCGTGCCCGTTGCCGCATCTAGCGGAATTTGACCGGCGACAAAGAGCATAGTGCCGGAGGCAGCAACTGCCTGATTGTAAGGACCTACGGGAGCAGGGGCCTGATCGGTTTGAATAATTTTACGCACGGTGTCTTTTTCAAAAAATATACA
This sequence comes from Cyanobacteria bacterium J06634_5, assembly GCA_039820525.1. Taxonomy (GTDB): domain Bacteria; phylum Cyanobacteriota; class Cyanobacteriia; order Phormidesmidales; family Phormidesmidaceae; genus Phormidesmis. The sequence continues at coordinate 150,086 of JBCBPY010000013.1, read as the reverse complement.
GCCGAGGTCATTCTAAGGGTTGCGTTGAGGCATCGCAATGCGCCAGGTGTGTTAAGCGTGGGCGATGGCCATAGTGTCGGTAGCGCCAGTAGTCTGCCAGGATTTGCCCGTGGTCGAAGCAGAGTGTGCCAGAGTGCGCGCCAGCGACTTCCCAGGGATTGACGATTTTAAGGCTTTTGGCATCGTCTTGAGCGGTGGGGTTGCCCGTGGCTGTCGCAATAAAAACAATGCTGAGGGTGTGCTGCCGCTCGTCCCGCTCGGGGGCGGAATACACGGCGAACTGCTCAATCAGCGTCACCGCCAAATTGGTTTCTTCTTTGGCCTCTCTGACTGCGGCGGTTTCAACCGATTCTCCATAATCTACAAAACCACCGGGTAGCGCCCAGCCATGTGGAAGGTTTAAGCGTTCGATGAGAACGATAGGGCGGTGAGGTCGATCGCACATTTCAATAATGAGATCGACCGTGGGAGCGGGATTTCGATAGGCCATAGCTGTAAAGCAAGGAGCGAGAGCAAGGAGCTGTCGTGAGTACTGTCGTTGAGTGCTGTTTTAACGCTACAAAACGTAGGTGTTATTCTCCCATTGTTTTGTAGTCTTGTTTTCGGTCCTTGTTTTCAGCGTGTGTTTTAGGGGCTTTATTAAAAAGCAGACAAAAAGCAGACCGCTTGCCCTGTCGGCCCGTGATACAGTCTTGAGCAGCCATCCCCCTTGAGCAGCCATACCCTACAAACCTATGTCTTTTCCCAGATCTAACGGCATTTTGCTACATCCCACGTCACTCCCTGGCCGTTTTGGCATTGGTGATTTGGGCACGCAAGCCTACCGATTTGTTGATTTTTTAGAAAACTCTCAGCAAACGCTGTGGCAAATACTGCCGCTGGGACCCACGGGGCACGGAAATTCGCCCTATATGGCTTATTCTGCGATGGCAGGAAATCCGCTGCTGATCAATTTGGAAACGTTGCACGACGACAAGCTCCTCACCGATGTGGATCTGACGCTCACGATGCCGTTTTCTGAGAGCACGGTAGATTACAACGCGGTTTATACCTTTAAGCTAGAGCGACTGCGGCTCGCGGCAAAGCGGTTTAATACCTCTATTGATAAGGAGACTCGCGCCGCGTTTAACAAGTTTCGAGATGATGCGAGCGACTGGCTAGAAGATTACAGCTTGTTTATGGCGCTCAAAGATTCGACCAATGGCCAGCCTTGGACGCAGTGGGACAGTGCGATCGCCCAGCGCAAGCCAGAAGCCTTAAAAAAAGCCCGCTTAGATCTTGCGGGAGATATTTTCTTCCACGAGTACATGCAGTTTGAGTTTCATCGGCAGTGGTCAGCGGTGAAGGAATACGCCAACTCAAGAGGCATTCGCATCGTCGGCGACATGCCCATTTACGTCGCTCACGACAGCGCCGACGTGTGGGCCAGACCCGAGAACTTCATGCTCGATGAAAACACGCTAGAGCCCTCACTGATGGCCGGCGTTCCACCCGACTACTTCAGCGAAACCGGGCAGCTGTGGGGCAACCCCATTTACAACTGGGAAAATGTTCAGGCTAACGGCTTTAAATGGTGGCTTCAGCGTATTCGAGCGCTCCTGAGCCAGGTCGATGTTATCCGAATCGATCACTTTAGAGCTTTTGCAGCTTACTGGGCCGTGCCTGCTGGAGAAGAAACGGCCATTAACGGCCATTGGGTAGAAGCACCCGGCGACGCCTTTTTCAAAACGGTTGAAAGAGAGCTAGGTCAGCTACCGTTTTTAGCCGAGGACCTGGGCTTAATTGACGAGCCGGTGGAGTTGTTGCGCGACAGATTTGACTTTCCGGGTATGAAAATCCTTCAGTTTGCTTTTGGGGGCGATCACAAAAATCCGTACCTTCCCTTTAATGTCAGCAACAATTTTGTGATTTACACCGGTACCCACGATAACGACACCACTGTGGGCTGGTTTAACCAAGCCTCTGACTACGAAAAACAGCGGCTTGCCGCTTATGTCGGTGCGTTTAACCCCGATACGGTGCACTGGGCACTCATGCGGTTGGCGATGTCTTCTAATGCTAATCAGGCCGTGATTCCCCTGCAAGACTTGCTGGGACTGGGGGCCGAGGCTCGGATGAATACGCCGGGAGTGGGTGAAGGTAACTGGGAGTGGCGCTATACCGAAGCGGTCCTGACACCGACGCTTGAAGCGCAGCTCCGGCAGCTGACAGAACTGTATGGGCGAGCGAGAGATCAAGATTGATAGACCCCAGCACTCATGCCGAGCTTGTCGGTTTGCCTCACCCACCCACAGGGCGGCACCGAATGGGTGAACCGAACGGATGAAAACCGAACCTCATACCTGTAGATGCTTTGCTACGCTGACGATTAAGCACCATAACAGCGTTTGATATAGATCGTTTGAGAGCAAGGTGCTTAGAAGCAAGGTTTGAACCGGAGGAAAGCGAAGCATGGCCGCAACTGACTTCAAAGACTACTACGCCATTTTGGGGGTCAGTAAAAAGGCAAGTGCCGAAGAGATTAAGCGGTCTTTTCGTAAGCTGGCGCGCAAGTACCATCCGGACGTAAACCCCAACAACAAAAAGGCCGAGGCCAAGTTTAAAGAAGTCAGCGAAGCCTACGAAGTCCTTTCTGATAAAGACAAGCGTAAAAAGTATGACCAGTTTGGCCAGTACTGGCAGCAGGCTGGCCGCGCGGGCGCACCAACCGGTGCAGGCGGCTTTGGCGGCCCCGGTGCGGCGGGCGGCTTTGACTTTGGGGCCTACGGTAGCTTTGATGACTTTATCAACGAGCTGCTCGGGCGCATGGGGGGCGGCGCTGCCCCCGGTGGTGCGCGCTATCAGCAGCGGTCTAGCGCAAGTGGGTTTAATACAGGCGGCTTTGGTGGTGCCAATGGGTTTGGGTTTGACCCGAGAGCGGCCGCAGGTGCGGGCCGTACGAGCCGAACAACCGCAGGCCGATCCGGCGGACGCAGTGCGTTTGACCAAGATGCAGACCTCAAGCTCAGCATGTCTGAAGCGTTTCACGGTACGCAAAAGCGATTTACCATTGGCAGTGAGTCGGTGAGCGTTCGCATTCCGGCAGGGGTGCGCCCAGGGAGTAAAATCCGCATCAAAGGCAAAGGTGCAATGAACGCGCAAACGAAGCAGCGCGGCGATGTGTACTTAAAAGTGGAGTTTTTACCGCACAATTTCTTTCAGTTTGACGGCGATAAGCTGGTGTGCGAGGTGCCGATCACGCCGGATGAGGCGGTGCTAGGTGGAAAGGTGTCTGTGCCGACGCCAGATAGCAAAGTCACGGTCAATATTCCGGCGGGCATTAAGTCTGGTCAGTCTTTACGGCTGCGGGGGAAGGGCTGGCCTAGCAAAAAGGGGAATGATCGCGGCGATCAGTTGGTTAAAGTTGTGATCACACCACCCAAGGACTTAAGCACAAAAGAAAAATCTCTTTACGAGCAAATTCGAGAGGCTCGGACACGTGATCCGAGAGCTAACCTCAGCAACATTAAGCTGTAGACCATGCTGTTACGATTATCTGCCTTGACGGCTTTAGTGTTGTTGTTGCTGGTTGCGTTCAAAACGGTCTCGGGCGATCGCACTTTGCCAACAGCAGGTGTTGAACGATCTGGTATCGAACAGGCCAGTATCGAATCGGCCAGTATTGAACAGGTCAGTACTGAACAGGTCGCGATCGCAGCTTCTGCGCCCGTCTCTGACGCTATCAACTTTGAACAACAGTGGGTAGTGAGTGCCCCTGAGGCCAAACAGCTCATTGCCCAGGGCGCTACGTTGCTAGACGCTCGCGGAACCCGTCTGGGGAGGCGTACACTACCCGGCGCGCGCTCCGTTAGCTGGAAAACATTCTCTGCCCAAGCGCCCGCCTCTGCTCGCGGAAACCTGCTGGCCGATGACAACACCCTTACGCAAAAGCTTCGTGATTTAGGGATTTCAGCTGACACCCCAGTCGTTGTGTTTGCAAACCCTCCCAGCGGTTGGGGAGAAGATGGACGGATCGTTTGGATGCTGAGAACCCTAGGGCATCGTCAGGCTGTCATGGTAGATGGTGGCCATAACGCGCTAATCAATGCGGGCGTTTCGCCTCAAAGAACAAGCTCTGATCGCAGCGCTGAGCTAGGAGACTTTGTGATCAATCGCGATCCTCGTTGGGATATTCAGCAAGACTCATTACAACAGCAGCTGGGGGCAGATAATTTGGTCGTGATTGACACCCGCCAGGCACGTGAATTTTCAGGGGCTACACCCTATGGAGAACAGCGCGGCGGCCATATTCCTGGTGCTGTTCATTTGCACTTTAAAGACCTTTTGGCCGAAGATGGCTTGTTGCGATCGCCTACAGACATTCGCGAACGACTCCAGGCCCTGGGCATCACACCCGACACCCAAATCGTCACGTACTGTACAGGCGGCATTCGCTCCGGCTGGCTAACCGCAGTGCTCACCACGCTAGGTTTTTCTGTTCAAAACTATGCAGGCTCTATGTTGGAATGGTCCGCAGGCAGCCCTGTTGAGTATCCCCTAGAGTTTTGAGTGAGTAGAGTCTTGAGTGAGTAGAGTCTTGACTGAGAGCCCTAATCTTCGGACTTGAGGCAACCCTAAAGCTGAACAATCCCAGTCTTTTGTTTCCAGGTTTCTTTGAGCGTATCTAAAAAGGCAAACACAGGCGGGGTTTGCAGTGCATCGGCCAGCGTAATCACGCCAATGACCCTTTCCAAGGGCTCGGGGAGTTCACGCACCGCCACATCATGAGGGATAGGCTCAGCGGCGAGCTGCGCAATAATGGTGGCCCCTAGGCCCCGGCGAACCATACTCACGACGGTAGAATCTTCTTTGACTTCGTAGGCCGGCTGAATAGAGCGGCCATGCCGAAGCAGATACTGATCCACATTGTACCGGCAGCCATCGTCTGGCAGCGGCAAAATGAGCGGCAGCGCAGTGAGTTCTTCCCAGCTCAGCGGACCGTCGCCAGCCGGCGCTTTGTCCGCCGGGAAAAGGGCTACATAGTCGTCACGAAACAGCTCCCACGCATCAAAAGCGTCGTTAACAGGGAGATAGGTAAAGCCCACGTCGGCCTCGCCCCGTCGCAAAATTTCTTCGGCCCCACGGACGTCGCTGCCTTCTCCAATCGATACGCTAATGCCGGGGTACTGTGTGCGAAATTCTTCAATGACACCGGGCAGGACGTGGGTAGCTACGCTGCGAAAGCCCACAATGCGGACCAGGCCAGCTTGCAAGCCCTTGGCATCTTGTGCGCGTCGGCCAATGGTTTTGAGCAAGCCCAGCATTTTAGTAGCTTCAGCCGTGATCTCTTGACCCACCGGGGTGAGCACCGCGCCCTGCCGGCCTCGGCTCAGCAGGCTGACGCCCAGCTCATCTTCTAGGGTGGCGATCGCATGAGAGACTGCCGATTGTGAAAGATCTAGCTGTGAGGCTGCATCGCTAAAGGTGCCCGTGCGTGCGATCGCCACCAGCGCCCTCAGCTGAGACAGCTTTATTCGATTAACATTTATCTCCGCCATAAGACAGATAATACAGCAGGATTTTCATTAGGGCTCAGGTAATTGATCCCTTAATTGATTAAAATTTGCCTACGTTGTTCTCAGAACGGTTGTTCTCAAAACGTCCTCATGTCCCCTGCTCTTATTACCGTCCGTCCTGAAGGTCTTTACTGCGCCGCAGGTGATTTTTACATCGACCCGTGGAAACCGGTCGATACGGCCCTGATTACCCACGCCCATGCGGACCATGCCTACAGCGGACACCAGCATTACTACGCCACCGCCATTTCTGAAGGCATCCTGCGCAGAAGGCTTGGGGCTGATATCAACCTTAGTGGCGTTGCATACGGCGACAAGATTAAACTCGGCGACACCTGGGTGTCTTTTCATTCGGCAGGTCACGTCCTGGGATCTGCCCAGGTTCGTGTAGAGCACAACGGTGAGGTGTGGGCCGCTTCCGGTGACTACAAGCGAGACGCTGACCCGTCCTGTGAACCCTTTGAAGTTATAGAATGCGACAGCTTTATTACCGAAGCCACCTTTGGCCTGCCGATTTATCGCTGGGACAGTGGCGAAGTGACTGCTGATCAAATTTATCAGTGGTGGCAGGGCGATTTGACCCGCCCGTCGCTTTTGTTTTGCTATGCCTTTGGTAAGTCTCAGCGGGTGCTGGCCGAACTCACTAAGTTCACCGATAAAACTGTTTATTTGCACGGCGCGGTTCATAACCTCACCGAAATTTATCGGGAGGTGGGGGTAGACATGGTGCCGACGGTGCCTGTTTCGAGCATGGAAAAATCCTACAAATTTGCCGGAGATCTCATCATTGCACCGCCCTCGGGCCACCGCTCTAGCTGGATGAAGCGATTTAAGCGGCCCCAAACGGCTTTTGCTTCAGGATGGATGGCGGTGAGAGGGGCCCGCAGACGGCGCGGCTACGAACGAGGATTTGTACTCTCTGACCATGCCGACTGGCCAGGACTCATCGACACGGTAAAACAAACCAAGGCCAAGAATATTTACGTTACTCACGGCCAAAACGACGTGCTCTCTCGCTACCTCACTGAAGAAATGGGCCTGAATGCCAACCCTTTAGACACCCTCTTTGAAGGCGAGATGGACGATGGCTAGCGTTAAGGGGCTTAAAAAATATGTGGCGATCGCGGCAGGTCTTCTATTCGCGGGACTCCTAACAGAGATGCCCGAGCGACTAGAAGACTTCGCTGGAGCAACTCCGGCGACCGCGCAGCCCACGGCCATTTTCCATGCCTTCAACCAAAAGTACAGCACTGTAGAAACCTTTGCCTGCGCCCTTGCAGACCAAGGCTATTCCCATATTCAACTTTCCCCTGCTCAAAAGTCTAACCCTGGCGGCGAGTGGTGGAAACGCTACCAGCCGGTAGACCTCAACACGATTGAGGGCCTAGGCTCTGAAGAAGACTTGCAGTGGCTGATTGAAACAGCTCACAGCTGTGGTGTGAAAATTATTGCCGATGTAGTGTTCAATCACATGGCTAATTTGGACGGTGGCGATGGCTTTGAAGATCTTTCAAAGTATCCGGGACTTTCACCGGCAGACTTTAATACTCGCAACCACAACACGGGCGAGAAACCCTGTGATATTAACTACAGTGATGGCAATAGAGCCTCAGAGTTAGACTGTTGGCTCGGTGGCCTGCCCGATCTTAAATTTACAGAGGCTGTTCTCTCTGTGCAAAAAGAACATCTGCAAAGGTTGATGGACTTGGGGGTCGATGGCTTTCGCTTTGACGCGGCAAAGCACATACCGCCCGAGGTGGTGCAAACCTACATCGACTATATCAATCAGCAAAGCAGCGGGTGGGCCTGGAACTATCTCGAAGTGATTAGCGATCGCGATACCCAAGCGACGGACTACAGCCACATTGCAGCAGTGACCGACTTTGTTTTGTACAACGCCGCGAAAAGCGCCTTTACCTACGGTGGTGACTTACGATCTTTACCTGCCAATGCTGTAGACGATTCGCGTAGCGTTACCTTTGGGACTAACCACGACACGATTAAGTCTCTTAATTCAGCCGCGCTCAATCCCTACGACGATATTACCGATTCTTACTTAGCGACGGCTTATATCCTGGCTAGAGAAGGCGGCACACCGCTTATTTTTAGCGCCGATCATAACAACGCACCGTTCCTTAAAACAGGTGTCAAATTTCGTCAGATTATGCGATCGCGCGAGCAGTCAGGCAAAGACGTGACTGAAAATATTCTCAAGGTGCTCAACACCGATACTGTTGTGCTGATGGCAAGAGGTGCAGAAGGTTTCTTTGTTGCCAACAAAGGCGCGGATGAATTTGACACCGCTGTGCTCGACCTTACCCTGACCCATCTAGACGGCTGTTACCGTGAGCTACGTAACAACTTTACGGTTGCAATTGAATGGAACAACAACAAAAAATACGTCACGCAGTGGGGCTCATGGGACAGAGGCGGTCTCGAAATTCAAGGGCGCGACGCGCTTTATTTTATCCGAGAGCCGTTTGAAAGGTGTTTGTAAACCTTGGGAAAATGCGTTGTCTGTGCTTAGCCAGTGCAGTATTAGGCAGTATTAGTAAACGGGCTGAGCAACGGGGATTTTGATAATGAACGAGGTTCCCTTTCCTACACAAGAGCGGCACTCTAAGGTGCCTCGATGCTGCTCCGTCACAATTTGATAACTGATGGAAAGCCCTAGCCCTGTGCCTGCGCCCACTGGCTTTGTCGTGAAAAACACATTAAAAATTTGACTGAGCTCATCGTTTGGAATGCCAGGTCCATTATCCGAGATGACAATTTGAACAAAGTCATCGTCTGTTACCTGCGTCTGAATACGAATGTCTAAGGGCGCTGACGAGCCCTTAGACATTCCGATGAGGGCGTCTGCCGCATTCGCTAAAATATTCATAAAAACTTGGTTTAGTGACCCAGGGAAGCAGGCGACTGGCGGGCAAGGCCCATAGTCTTTAATGATGTTGATGGGTTTGAGCTTCGCATTCAAAATTAACAACGTACTGTCAATCCCGTCGTGAATATTGACTGTTTTTATATTGGATTCATCCAGGCGAGAGAAATTTCTTAACGATAGAACAATCTCCTGAATGCGCTCTGTGCCTATTTTAAGAGAGGTGATGAGTTTGACAAAATCCTCTTCTACAAACGCTAAGTCCAAGTCTTCTAGTTCTTGTTGAATCGCTGCTGTGGGTTCAGGATATTCTTTTTGATACAGCGCAATGAGATCTATCAGGTCATAGGCGTACTGCTGCGCTGGCTTAAGATTGCCATGAATAAAGTTAATTGGATTGTTGATTTCGTGGGCAACGCCCGCTACGAGCTGGCCCAAACTGGCCATTTTTTCGTCCTGAATGAGCTGAGTTTGCGTTTTTTTGAGGCGTGCTAAGGCCGTTTCAAGCTCAGCAGTGCGCTCAGCGACACAGCGTTCTAGTTCCTTGTTGTAAGCCTCTGTTTTATCGACTGTTTGGCTCTTAAGAAAATTAGCGTAGGCCGCCGAATGATAGCGAATGCGCGCTACAAACTCGATGGGGTCAGGGATTTTTACAAGGTAGTCGTTTGCACCGGCAGCAAAGGCGTCTGCCTTGATACTAGAGTCCTCCTCACTGGAGAGCACAATCACGGGAATAGACTGGGTGAGTGGATTTTCTCGAAAAAATTTGACCAGCATCAGCCCATCGGTATCTGGCATGACCAAATCTTGCAAGATGACCGTTGGCTCAACTTCAATAGCTGCTGGGATAGCCTGTTCGCCAGCCTCGCAGTAGTAAAAGTCTATCTCAGGGGCGTGATGCTCTAACAGACGGCTAATAGATTCGGCTACTAGGGGCTGGTCGTCCACTAACAATATTTTGAGAGCAGGCTCGCTGGCCAGTGGTAACGTGTTTCGGTCGTCACGGGTTGGCGAGTCGTCGGTTAGAGACGCCTTAACCGACGACTCGTTGGCCGGATGCTGGCAAGCCACGGACGTCCTCTGATTATTTTCAATCATCAATTCAGTTTGTGAAACCATAGTCGGCTGCCTTAAAGACGGTGGAAATGGCCGCAGGGTGAATCGCCATTGAAAGTTTTGTCATCCTTTTTAGGAAGCACCTGTTATGGAGAAAATAGGTAGGAAAAAGTAGGTGCTATTATGACTTTAATGTGCCCAATTAATTGTGGAAACCCAATAGATAAGGGCCCGTCAGCCTATCCCGTCAGCTAAATCCCATCAGCCAATCAGGTCTGTAACCGCTCTTATTAAACTATTGTCCTGAAAACTGCTTTTGGTGAGGTAGTAGTCGGCCCCGGCCTCAATGCCTGCAATCTGATCGGCCTGTCGGTCCTTGTAGGAAACAATAATCACAGGAATCTGCTTGAGCTGGGGGTGCGATTTGATATGCTGCACTAGCTCAATGCCGTTCATTCGAGGCATATCAACATCTGAAACGACTAAATCGTAGTGGCCGCTGCGCACCGCGTTCCATCCTTCCATACCATTGATGGCAACATCGACTTCGTAGCCGTGATTGTGCAGTAGCTGACGCTCCATTTCGCGCACCGTCATAGAATCTTCAACGACGAGCACCCGTTTTGGGGTTGGACCTAACGTTCTGCCTGCGCGATCGCCATTGTGATCAGTTGGCAGTTTTTCTAAAAGGGCGACCTTGCCGCCAGAGACCAGCTGTTCAATTGAGCGTACCAAGTCAGCCACATCAATAATTAACAGCGGCAGGCCCTCCTCAGTGAGCGCGGCTGCACTGACGTCTTGCACCTTGCCGAAGCGTTCATCGAGCGGCCGGACTACAACCTCACGCTCACCCAAAAAACGATCGAAAATGATGCCGTAGCGGTGGTTCTGATCGCTTAAAATCACCACTGACAAACGCGTTTGCCTGCCGACAGAAGACGTTGGCAACTCTAGAACTTGTTGCGCTTGCACCAGGCTAATGTTTTCATCATTGACCACGATGTAAGGACGGCTTTCGCTGACGGAAATCTCTCTGGGGTCTACTGACGTCACCTGATCGATGTGGGTGAGCCCTAGGGCGTAGGCTTCACCTGCGATTTCAACCACCAACGCTCGAATCACAGACAACGTCAGCGGTAGCTGAAAATCAAAGGTGAGTCCAGCGCCGGGTTTGTTGGTAACGCGCAGCAGCCCGCCGACATCTTGCACCATGCTTTTGGCAATGTCGAGCCCTACCCCTCGCCCTGCTAGCTCCGTGACGGTTTGAGTGGTCGAAAACCCAGGCAGGAATAAAAACTCCAGCAGTTCAGCTTCGCTGAGCTGAGCTGCGATTTCCGGTGGCGTCAGCTGTTTTTCTAGCACCGCCCTCCGTAGCTGTTCAATCTCAATCCCCTGACCGTCATCACTGACGCTAATAGAGAGCATTCCCGCGCGGTGGCTCGCTTCTAACCGCAGTGTTCCTTGGCGTGGCTTGCCCAGCTGCTGCCTTTGCTTGGGGCTTTCAATGCCGTGGGCGATCGCATTGCGCAGCATGTGCGTGAGGGGGTCTTTTAGCTTGTCTAAAATCGTGCGATCGACCGCAGTGTTTTGTCCCAAAATCTCTAGCTTAATATGCTTGCCTTGGGCCTTGGCTAGGTCTCTGACCATCCGTGGAAAGCCTTGGGCCGTATCGGCAAAGGGGCGCATGTGGCTGGCGACCACTTCCCGGTAAAGATTGTCAGAAAGCTGGGAAAATCGACGCGAGAACTGGTCTAAATCACCCATGCGATCGCTCAACAGCGCATGACAATCTAAGGCTGTTTTTTTGGCCTCGTCTAGTTTCTTTTTGTCGGCAGGGGGGAGCGTGACGTCTTGCTGAAGCTGTTCTAATAGATTTGTGAGCGTTTGTTGACGCTGTTTCAGATGTTGCAGGGTATCTGTAAACGGCTGTAGCCAGCTGACCTCAACTAAAGACTCGCCAGCTAACGCCATGAGCTGATTGAGGTTGTCGGCGTTGACTTTAACCATGCGATCCGCCGGAGGATCAAAGACAGGATGATCGGCGTCTGTAGAAGGTGTTTTAGGAAAAGGCTCACTCAATGGCTCATTACTCAATGGCTTATTGGGTAAGCTGGCCGTCGTCTTGGCGACGCTGGCGGCTAAGGGTTGAAGGGGCGATTGTGTTTTTGTGGGCGGGGCGGCTGTCGGAAGGGTTGTGGTAGGGGCGGCTGTTGGCGTGGTGGTCGTGGGCAGCGATGTTGTGACAAGAGTTGCGATCGCACTCAGGCACTGTTGCGTGTTCTCTTGCTGTTGAATGAACCAATCGGCTTGGGCCTCTTCAGGTACTTTTGCAAGCTGAGCCAACCAATCGATCCCCCCTAGCAAGGCATCCACTACAGGGGCGGCGATCGCGATCCGATGTTCTTTGAGTGCAACAAAGCCATCTTCCATGGCATGAGCCATCTCGACGGCAGGTGATAGCCCTACGATTCGAGCCGCCCCTTTAATCGAGTGTGCTGAGCGCATCAGCGCAGCTAACCGCTTTGCCAGTGCCTCATGATCGGTTTCTAGGTCAATCCCTGAATCCGTATCTAGCTGGTTTTCAATCGCTAGCAAATTAGCGTTGAGTAGAACAATCTGTTTTTCGAGTTCCGCGCTGAAAATTTTCAGCATGGACATATTCTTAAATTCAGGACGCGTATACTTCATAGGGCTCTTTGCCGCAGCACTGAAAACAGCTGCTGTGCCTCAAGGTAACTGACATTTTGATCTTTCCAAGCAAAAGTGGCTTTGGTAAAACTAGCCAAGGCTTGATGGGTCAGTGCGGGTGCCTGCCGTAGGTCGCTTTCCTGACAAGCCTGTAAGCCGTATAGCTCATCCACCTCAAAAGCCCAGCTCTCTCGTTGTTGCTTAATGACGACGAGGCGCGGGTAGCCACCCTGTTGTTGGTCGCCGGCTTGTCCTTTTGGTGAAAATCTTGGAGGTGCAAGACGGGGCGATAGGACGTTTGATGATGAGATATTCGGTGATGAGATATTCGGTGATGAGATATTCGGTGATGAGGCGTTTGACGATGAGATATTCGGTGATGAGACGTCCGGCGATAGAAGATCCGTCGTTGTAAAATGCTGCGTGCTAGAAAGGGCTAAGGCGCCCACTGGTTCTGTTGAAACAGACGCCGTAATGCCCAGCAGTGCATGGATTGAAACGCAGGGCAAAATTTGGCCGTGAACGTTCACAATGCCTCTGAGCAGTGGATTATGGTAATGGGGCATTGAATGCACAGGGCTAGGAGACACCACCTGGTCGAAGACGCTGGCCGGGAGGGCCATCCACTCTTGCTGTAGGCGAAAGATGGTGAGCGATAGGCGATCGCGCACAGCCGATGACTGATGATGATTCCCCTCAGGACCTTTCTCTGGCTGCGTACGCGGCAACGCCATTAGCGCAGTCCACTCAGCGGTGTATCCCTCTGGCTCTAAGCGCTCCAGTAAGGCTCTTCCCCCCTGGCTGTACACCGAGCAGTTGCGACAGTGAATTTCTGTTGCTAACTGCGGGCAGCTTAAATCTCCCCAGACCCCAATACTACGCCAGCACTTACTTTCCACCGAATGAACAATTCCCTACGTTTAGTGAGTTAAGAGGTTGCCAATAAAAGAATCAACCTGACTGCATCTGCCCCGCTTTGTTTCTGCTATCTTTTGCGTTTTAAGCACTTACTTTAAAACGCGAAATTTCCTGCTGCAAACTTTGCACCACCTGATTGAGCTGGTGAATAGACTGGTTGCTCTCCTGCATAGCCCCAAACGTTTGCTGAGAGGTGTCATTGAGCTGTTCCATCGCAGCGCGAATTTGCTGTCCTCGTTGAGATTGTGTGTCCATCCCTTGGCTGGCCATCTCAAACTGGGGGGTCAAACTTTTGATTTGATCGATCACCCGCTTAATTTGGCTACTGATGGTTTGCACATCCATCACGCCCTGATTGATGTTTTGAGAAAACTGATCCATTTCCATCACCCCGGTTGAAACAGCTGATTGCATGTCTCGCACCATGGTTTCAATTTCTAAGGTTGCCACGGCTGTTTGATCGGCCAGTCGGCGAATTTCGCGTGAGACCACTGCAAAGCCAGCCCCGTACTCTCCCGCTTTTTCAGCTTCAATGGCCGCGTTAAGAGAGAGCAGGTTGGTCTGATCGGCGACTTTGGTAATGGTGGTGACGACCGTATTAATGTTGTTGGCCTTATCGTTGATGAGTCCTAGCTTGTCGGCAATACTTTCAGTCGCCTGCGCCAGCTGGCGAATGGTGGTTTCCATTTGAGTGAGCTGCTGCTGCCCGTCGCTGGCGACCGTTGCGGTATTGCTTGCCATGGTGGCAACCTGCTCGACGGTTTGGGCCAGCTCATCAGCGGTGGTGGCAATTTCTTGGGCCGTGACGGTAATTTCACTGGTAGAGGCTGCTTGTTCTGTCATTGTGGCCTCTAGCTGACGGCTAGAAGAGGAGATTTGAGTAGCCGAGCTGTTAACCTGAATACCTGATTCACTCACCCGAGAGATCAGGTCGTTCAGACTCTGGGTCATATTTTTAATGGCAAAAAGCAGTTTTCCAATAGAATCATCCGAGGTGATTTCGATGGGGTGCGTTAGGTCGCCAGTGGCGACACTTTCAGCGGCATCCAAGGCTTTTGTAATGGCCTGCTGAATAATGCGGTTGGTCACCCACAAAATGAGTAACCCCAGCCCCAGAAGGGTGGTTAGCTTAACCCAAACTACTAGAATCGCTAGATCTTGCGCCTGCTGTGCAACAATTTGGCGCTCTGCTAAGATTTCATCTTCGGCGGTTTCCATCTCTAGGATGGCTAACTCAATTTGTGTCATGAGCTGCCGGCCTTCACCTGCACTCACTCTGTTTTTAACCTCGGCATCTTTCCCTTCCCTGGCCAGCTCGATGGTCTCTTCGAGATAGTCCATTCGAGTCTGGAAGGTTTCCGTGAGCTGCGTCAGTCTTGTTGTTTGGGCATCGTCTTTTATCTGAGATTTTAGCTGCGCGATATTCTCATCTAGCTGCTGGCGGGCGCTGGTGTAGGGCTCTAGAAAGCTTTCATTGCCGGTATAGAGGAAGCCTCTTTGGCCTGTTTCTGCTTCAACTGAAAGCTTTTCCACTCTTTCAAGCTCAAACTGAATTTTGTGGGCTAAAATGACATCCTCATTCGCTTTATAGGCTCGATTGTGCATCCGCTGCAAAATAATATTGCTAACGACCACCAAGAAAAAAAGCGCACCAAACCCAAATCCTAATGTTTGACCAATGGTGAGCGAATGCTTTTGAGGAAGAGAGTTCATTGACAAAGGTAGGGTGTGAAAGAGAGAAGCGCACAATAGAACAGTTGGGAGTAGGCTCTCGCTAACGTTCTATTGTGAGGTTCTATTGTGTGAATGTTCTATTTTCATAGGGTTCCACATAATAATTCCCATTGATATGACGGAATAATCATCTTCCTGTATTAACTGGCGAGGACGTCGCTACCCGTTTTGGCAGTCCGTTTTAGCTGTCCAAATGGACAGTCCGTTTTATGAGTTCGTTTAGTCAGGGCAATCTGAGGATGCCGATGTTAGTTGCTCAGCCGGCGCTCGAGCCTTAGTCTCAGGCGGTGTGTGGCAATGCGATCGCCCTTTTGTTCGGCCAGTTCTATGCAGTGAATCAAGGCTTCAGTGCACTCAGGTGCAAGATAAAGCGCCTTTTGAAAAGACGATTCTGCCGAGGCGTTTTGGCCCAAAATTCGATAGAGTTCACCGAGTAATAGATAGGCTTCTGCACTGGCCGGTGCCTTTTCGATGTAGCGCTTGCATTGGGCCAGCGCTAGCGTCAGCTGCTCCTCAGCCATGAGGTCGCGAATGGTCATTAAGTCAGCTGAGTCGGTGACTGGCTGCTGTTGTGTGACAGAAGGAGATGCAACAGAGGAAGCTGCAACAGAGGAAGGCGTAGCAGAGAAAGGCGTAACAGAGAAAGGTGCAACCTGTTGCGGTTTGGCTGTCTTCACGCTGAGTCTGTTTGCGTTGATGAGCGCTGCTATTGGTTTTTCGGTTGCCCGTTTCTGATAGGCAAAGGCTTGCGGGCTCGACACCGGACTAAAGCGCTGACGGTCAATTTGCCCAGTTTCGGCAAAGCCGACAAACAACAAACCCTGCGGGACTAAAAGATGATCTAGCGTTTTCAATGCGCGATCGCGCGCCGCTTGGTGAAGATAGATCAACACATTTCGGCAAAAGATAATGTCATAGGGCTGATGGGCCCTTAAATACTGCGGATCGATGAGGTTTCCCCGGTGAAATTGCACTTGTTGTCGCAACGGTTCAACCATGTGATACCGTCCCTGACGGCGCTTAAAGTAGCGCTGAATGTGCTGGTCGGGAGAGTAGCCCGGTGAGGTCCGAAAAGAATAGCGCGTAAAGCGCCCTCGTTGCGCAGACGCCAGCGCTCGGGTGCTAATGTCTACACCCTCAATGTGGAACGCGTGGGCCGGCAAGCCAGCTTCTAGCAGGGTAATAGCAATAGAGTAAGGCTCTTCGCCTGTGGAACAGGGCAAACTCAATATCCGCCAACAATGCTTGCGCGGCTGACCGCTCGCCTCAGATAAAACATGCTGACGCAAATAGTCGAACGATTCAGGATTTCGAAAAAAGCTGGTTTCGGGAACCACAACCCGCTCAATGAGGGCGTGGAGTGCAGTTTCATCAGACGCTAAACGACGAAAATAAGCTGCTATGTCGGTAAGTCCTAACTGTGCCATCCCCTGCGCAACTGGCTTGGTTAGTCCTCCATACCCCAGCGAACTTTCCCTCAGCCCAATCCGGCTTGCCAGCAACTCTGCGATCGCCTGTTGCCCATTTTCTGGCCCCTTTGCTGGCATGGCGCTAACCTACCGTTGCCGCGACAGCCTCTGACGATGGCCCACTATGCTCACTAACCCCAACTATCCCTTGTGCTATGAGCACCTCCATCAGCCGCTCTAAGCAGATGTACTGAATTATCTCCTGCTGATACAACAGCGTTTTCTCGAGATAGCTGGGCCGGACAGCATCAGTGGCTTCATCAGCCTGACAAAATTCATGGCCTTCTAGGGTTTCTGTCACCTGCTCTACCAAAAAGCCAACCAGGTGTGTATCTGGCTTTGTAGGAGACTCTTCAGACGATTTTGTCAGTGATAGAGAGGGGGCTAACGCGACCAAAATAATTCGAGTGCCTAATGCAGGGCGGCTCCGGGTTCCTTTCAAAATTTGACTCAAATCCAGCACGCTGACGACCTGACCGTGGTAGTTAAATCGGCCTGCAATCGGTAAGGTTGCCTCAGGCGACCCTGTTGAAGTTGGCTTAGCCTGGTGTGTGTAGCCCAAGGCACCACTCTGAGCAATACCCTGGGCACCACTCTGAGCAACACCCTGGGCACCGCTCAGGGCCACCCGAGGAATAATTTCAACCACGGAAGTGGTGGCCAATGCATAACGCTCAGAGCCTAAACGAAAAATCAGCATTAACTGAGTCATAACCCGATCGCTCCAAATGAGGCGCTACCTGCAAAGATTACCCAGATTTTCTACAGGGACCGACCGAGAGTTTTTTTAATGAGCGGTTTTACCTTCCCTCGCCGGTCGCAAGGATCTTCACGATGACCGATAATGAAAAGCGATGCACGCAAGGGTTCATTGAACCTTTCTCGTTAAAACTATGGCTATTCCTTCTAATTTGACCCAGCTTGACGGTACGCCCTTATCGCCGGATGCGATCGCTAACAAGGTCGTTTTGTTCGTTAATGTGGCGAGCCAGTGCGGCCTGACGCCCCAGTACAGTGGCCTTGTTGATTTAGACAAAGCCTACGGTGACAAAGGACTTGTGATTGTGGGTGTCCCCTGCAATCAGTTCGGTGCGCAAGAGCCCGGTAGCCCTGAAGAGATCAAAGACTTTACTCAATCGAAGTATGACGTGGAGTTTACGCTACTCGAAAAACAAGATGTCAACGGTGCTAATCGCAGCGATCTGTACAGTTTTTTGGTGGGAGACGGCGCGGATATTGACTGGAACTTCGGTAAGTTTTTAGTGGGGCGCGATGGCACCACCGTAGAGCGCTTTGGGCCTCGCACCGCGCCTGACGATGCGTCTTTAAAGGCCGCTATTGAAAAAGCCCTGGGATAGTTGACTCGGTGATTTTTCCAAAGCCTTGCTGATATCAACAACGCCTTAGCAAGATGTCTGTGTGTGACCTCAGCAGGCATCTTGCCAAGCAAACCATATCGCTGCTGTAGAAGTAGCTAATGCCGCCATGAAGCTTGCTGCCATCGATATCGGTACCAACTCTATCCACATGATTGTGGTGAGGGTAATCAATCAGCGTAACTTTGAGGTGATTGATCGGGTGAAGGAAATGGCCAAGCTGGGCGCGGGCGTATTTGCCACGAATCGTTTGAGCGATCGCGCTTTTAACCTGGGGCTCGACACCATTGAGCGTTACGTTCAGCTGGCTGAAGACTTGGGCGTAGACGATATTGTTACAGCGGCTACCAGTGCTACGCGGGAAGCTCAAAATGGAGAAGCGTTCTTAAAGGAGGTGTTTCGGCGCACCCATATTACGCCCCGTGTGATTTCGGGTAAGGAGGAGGCGCGGCTGATTTTTTTGGCGGTAAGAAATGCGATCGCCCTGGGTGACGAAAATGCCCTTGTTTTAGATATTGGTGGCGGCAGCACCGAAGCCGTGGTGGGCAATCGTGAGAGGGTTCTGTTTGGTACCAGCATGAAGCTGGGCGTGTTGCGTTTACTAGACATGTTTGAGAGTAAAGATGCCATCGGTGAGGAAGCGCGAAACGTTTTAGAATCTCACATTCGCTTTTTGGCGAAAAAGACCCTTGCCCAGGTCCAATCTGTCGGTTTTACTCGGGTAATTGGCACTTCTGGAAGCATTCGCACGTTAGGAGAAGCCGCTTACCTCGCCAACAACAAGCAGCCGTTAGAGTCTTTAAATGCAGAGGTTGTTAAGCTTAGCGAGCTAGAAAAGATCACTGATAAGCTGGTGGACTTAAAAGCTGAGAAACGAGAGAACATTGATGGGATTAACCGCAAGCGCAGCGATGCGATTCATCTTGGCGGTGTTTTGCTCGTTGAGCTGTTGAAACTTGCTGACGCGTCAGAACTCACACTGTGCGAAGCCTCCCTACGGGAGGGCCTCATTTTAGACTATATCGAGAAACACGCTCACGGTATTCAGGCGTTTCCCTTTGAGCGTTCTGACGGCAAAGGCGTTGATGGCAAGGGAGACTTGCGCAAACGAAAAGCGGCCCAGCTGGTTAAAAAATACGGTGCTGATTGGGAAAGTAATCAGCACATTGCCCAGCTTGCCGGACAGTTATTCGAACAAACTCAAATGCTTCATCAGCTGGAGGATTCCGATAAATCGGTTTTAGAATATGCTGCCTTCCTGCACGATATTGGCCAGTATCTTTCACTGAAGCGCTATCACAAAAGCTCGCGCTACATTCTAAAGCGAGAAAAGCCGCGCGGCTTTACTGATGAGGAAATGCGCCTCATTAAAGGGGTCATTCGCTATCATCGCAAGGGCCATCCTAAAACTAAGCACAAAAAGTTCAAACGCCTCTCTAAACAGAAACAACAAACCGTATGGGTCCTCAGTGGGCTATTGAGGATTGCGATTGGCTTAGATAGAGCCAAAACCCAGGCGGTTGAAACGCTCTGCTGTGAGATATCAGATGACGCAATTGACATTGCGGTGACCGGTGAGGGTGACCTGGGCATTGAGCTGTGGGCGGCTATGAGCGATCGAGAGATGCTTGCGATCGCTCTTAAGCGAGATATTCAGCTTCGATAGTGAAGAGAAGGATGGAGCAATCTCACTTTTTCGAGTCCTTATCCCCAACCCTTTGGCTGCTGTGGTTCGTTTCCCCGAGGGGAGAAGGGAGTCAGATTCAAAATCCCTCTTCTCCTGGGCTCCCGTGTATACACAAGTCCGCGAACATCGCTATATCCTGAAGCCCTCATCCCCCAACCCCTTGCTCCCGAAGGGCTCCCGTGTACACATAAGTCTGAGACCTTGCTCAACATCCTGCATGCCCTCATCCCCAAACCCCTTCTCCCTGGGGAGAAGGGGCTCCGGATTCAAAGTCCTTCTCCTTCGGGAGAAGGATTTAGGATGAGGGTCAGTGTAAGGCATAGTGCTACTTTCCAGTGTTGTCTTGCACTTGTGTGTACACGGGAGCCCGAAGGGAGAAGGGGCGCAAACTCAAAGTCCTTCTCCCCACTCATAGAGAAGAGCAAAGCTCTACGGGAGAAGGATTTAGGATGAGGGCCAATGCATCGTGTAGCAACGGTTTCCAGCTTTTGTCTCATAGATGTGTATACACAGGAGCCTCCTGGGAGAGGGCTTTAGGGTGAGGGCCCGAGGTAACTTGCCAAAGTGCGATGCACCTTACCTCAAAAGCTCAAACCTTGCAGGCACTCATTAACATAAGCCTGATCAATTCGCTCTTGTTCTAACCGTTTTCCCTCAGCGGCTAACCAAGCGCAAAAGGTTGCCTCTTGTTCGCTCAGATGGCTTAAGGGATGGGCCCTCTGTGCTGGTACGGTTACCGCAAAAGGCTCAAACCTTTTGTAGGTTTGAGTATTCATCATGAGGGATTGGGTTTGGGGGAAGTGCGATCGCAATTGCGCCAGTATCTTAAACCCGTCTACGTCCATATCTCCCCAATAAAAAATAGAACAACTGTTTAGCCAGCGAGCTTTCCCCAGCAGCTGATTGGCATAGCCAGACCCAAAAATGGCGATACTGTTGGCTAAGGGCGGCAGCGTTAAAAACGGCATTAGGTTTTCAGTGACAAAGCAGCGATGCGACTTTAACGGTAGTGAGTCAACCTCAGAGACCGTCAGGCTGACGTCCGCTACCGGAAACCCTACTTTTTGCTGAAGCGCCGGATCCAAAAATCTGAGCCTGAGCAGGGGCTCACTGTACTTCAACGAAAATCGCTGTTCAAACGTATGTCGTTTCCCGTCTACAGGCATGAGCTGCTCAGCCGGTAAAATCTCCTCCAGCAAGCTGCGAATGCTCTCTTTGTGTTCCTCAATGAATTTGGTATGGACGGCAATGGGTAATTCTCGAATGTATAAGTTAGGGTTTGGATTTTTTTGAAAATAGTCACACACTTTCAGCAAATCGGGCCAGTACCCTGCTTTTTCAACGACTTTCAAAGGGTGCTCACTCACCCACGACGCCAGCTGTGGCACACGTGATTGAATCAACGCACTATCTGCACAAAAGCGAGAGAACTCCTGTTCTTTTTTCAGCAGTGCCAGATAATCTTGCTCGGTGTCAATGTAAATTTGTGTGGGAATGGACTGTTGCCCGTACTTTCGGGTATTGCGAGCGTCTAACGTCACGCGGTAGCCTTGGCCTATCTCCGCCTTGGAGCCATTGAGCAGCTGTGTGACGCTTTTAAGCAGGTCCGGATAGGCTTTTGGAATTTTGCCAACAGGAAACTGTATGGGAAAAAACCTTTCTTCTGACATCCCAGCCTTGAGAAAACGCTCGTACTGCCTCAGCGCCTTTTTGCGAATGTCTTCAGGTGTAATCACAATTGAGTCACGGCAGCTACTTTTTCAGTGTCTTTTTCTGTTTTCTTGTCTGTTTTTTCTTCCGTTTTTTCTTCCGTTTTTTCTTGGCCCTCTTTTTGGCCTCGCCGTTGGAATTCCTCAATCGAAAGGGACAGCACCTTGGAGCAGTCGCCCTCTGCTGAGTTGGAAACAAAGTGCAGCGTGTCAATGTAGGATTCAATCACGTTGATTTTGTCTTTGGGTGTAATAACCAGCAGCTGAAGATCGAGGTTTTTGAACAGTTCCATGGCGTAGCGAGCATTGCTGTCGTCCGAGCGGCTAAAGGCTTCGTCGATCACCACAAAGCGAAAAGATTTATCCACGCCCAGCGCCAAGCTGTCGTTTCGAGTAAGGCCAAACTGGTAGGCGATCGCACTGGCCAAAATTGTGTAGGCGAGCTTCACCTTTTGACCGCCAGACTTCCCAGAAGAGTCGGTGTGGTGTTCTTTTTCTGCATCGTCAGCTCGATAGCGCTCGCTCACCGAAAAGTCCAGCCAGTTGCGCACGTCAGTGACCAGCCTGGTCCACCTATCTTCATTCTTAAAGCGTTCAATCAGCTGGGTTTGAATCCGCTCAAAGCGCTCCTCATTATCTTCTGGAGACTGCCGTGCCACATCTCCCAGACAAGATCTGAGCGCGTTTCTAAAGTCTTGAATTTCCTTGTATTTTGTTTTCTCGCAGCGCAGCTCAATGTAGGTAGAGTCCGTGTAGTCAATCTCTCTAAGTGACTCGTTAAGGTCATGAATGGCCAGCTCAATTTCCTCTTCCTGCTTTTCTAGGTCACTTTTGAACATAGAAATTGAGATAATTACCTTTTCATTCATCAGCTCTTTAAAGCGCTTTTCGTGGCGAGGCAGGTCATCCTGTTCAATCTGCTTTTTAAGCTTCAAATACTCGCCCACATCTTCATACTCGCTCCCCAGCTCCAACGTCGCATCGGGAAAGGCACTCCTGAACTTAATCAGGCATTTTACAATCTCTGTTTTGACGCTATCTCTTTTTTGCTCGCGCTTTCGTAATCGCTCTTGCAACACGTCCTTCATTTGAGACTCATCGTCCGCGATGCTCTCTAGGATGAGCTTATACGCCTTGAGCTTTTTCGCCTGCTCCTTAGCAAAGGCTTCTATTTCCACTGAGGAAACGGTGGCTAAAAGGGTCGCACAGCGGGCTTGGGAAGCGGTGTTGTTTTGCTGGCGGTTCTTGAGGGTTTGAATATCACCAATCGCTTGATCTCGGTTTGCACCGGTTTCGATGAGGGTTTGTTGAATGGCTTTGAGCTGCGTTTCTAATTTTTTGAGCTGGTCGGAGCCTTCTTCTAGCTGTTGCTTTTGTTCTAGCAGGCGGTTGCGATCGCGCTCTGTTGTCTTCCAGTCAATTTCTACAAAATCTTCGAACCGCATAAAATCTTGCAGCCAGGCGCGCTGTATTTTCTGCTGCCCTTGTTTTTCTTCCAAGGTTGCGATTTTCTGATTGATTGTCTTAAGCTGCTGGTTTACAGCCTGCAAATCTTCTTCCAGCGCTTTGATTTTGCTCGCGTTGTTCCAACCTAAAATATACCGACTGCGGTTATCAATACGCGAGCTGTCATCTTTTTCATGCCGGCCCTGCCCGCTCTTGATCAGGCCCGCTTTTGTAATTGCCCGCTTCTCTCTTTGGAACTGTTCAATCTCTTGGCAGCACACATAGTTAAACTGTTGAACCAGGCGATCGCGCAGCCATTCAAAAAAAGTGTCATCCTGCTTAACCTGTAGTTTTGCGGGAATCTTCGCCGGGTCTAACGCCCGCTGCGTAGGGCTGGCCTTAACGGTGCTCACCTTGTAGTACACCAGTCGTCCTTTTAGGTCCGTCTTATTGACGTATGCGTTCACCGCCCGATAGTGAGCCTCGGGCACCAGCAAACATAGGCCAAAGCTGCGCAACAGCCGTTCAATCGCCCCTTCCCAAGCTTTTTCTTCAGAGCGGACCTGAAGCAGCTCACCCACAAATGGCAAATCGGCCTCTTGTAAGCCTAGGGCAGCCGTGAGGCGATCGCGAATATCCAAATTCCGCTTAGGTATCTGACTTTTCCGGCTCCGCAGCGACACCAGTTCTTCGCTGAGCTGGTGCTGCTCTTTGCCCTTGTCAGACTGTTCTATTTTCTGCGCGTCCCGCTGCATTACGATGTCGGCGAGCGCCGCCTCTATGGCCTCGTAGCGCCCTTCCCCCTGTTGCCGGCTGGCATAAAAGCTGTCCTGATCGCTGTAGGTGCCAAGTCCCAACTGAGTCGCTAAAGTATCATAATTATTTGCGGCTGCCTGCTTTTGACCGAGTGCTTTTTCAGTCTGTTCTATTTTTTGCTTAATGGCCTGTAGCTGCTGACCGACGCTGTCTTGCTGAATGGCAAACTCTAGGTCTTTTTCCTGCTGGCGTTGGGCCGCCAAAAGGCGATCGCACTCGTCTTTGTTGTTGTGCGCTCGCGCCAAATCCTGCTCAACAATCCGTAGCTCTTCTATGAGCAGCTCCCGCTTACGCGCTGCAAAAAACGCCGGTAAAATCGCCTTTGCCCGCTCTAGCGAATCTACCTCACGTGCGAGCTTGTTGTACTTTTGCGACTCTTTTGTGAGCGGCATCAGGGCCTCTAGCTGCTCCCTGGTCTTTTGAATCGCCGTATGAGAAATCGTCAAATTCTCATAGCCCTTTTGCAGCCCGTCAATTTTCGCGCGCATATCGGCAGCTTCTAGCATATGGTCGCGCACAAACTTGTTGAGCCCGTCAATTTGCTTAATGCTCACCGTTTGATTGAACAAATCTAACGCTTTGCTAGAGTGCAGCCCAAATCGCTTGCGAAACTGTTGAGCGTACTTGGAAAAATTATCGAACAGCTCAACATTATTGTCTTTGAGCGTTTTTTTAAGCAGCGGAACTTCCTGGCACCGGGTGAAGTACTCCATTTTGAGGGCGTCATCTGCGATCGCAAAAAACTTCCGCACGCTGCTGCCATCCACCCATAGCACCTGTGCCAGCGTCACGTCTCTCTCTAGCGAGGCATCACGAAAGTAAGCCATGAGCACCGATATCTCGCCCTTATCCCGCAGAAATTTTGTTTTAGACTCATAGCCCTCATCCGAACGGGTCCGCGCAAACGCGCCTTTTACATAACTCCGCTCATTGCGCTCTTTCTTTTTTCCAGCCTCGCCCGAAGCCTGATTGTAATTTCTCCCTCGATTCGGCACCAGCAGCGTCAGCAGCCCGTCTACCAGCGTAGACTTCCCCGAGCCGTTGCCACCTGTCAGCAGCGCTGTCCCCCCAGCCAAGTCTACCGACCACACCCGCTTATCAAACGTGCCCCAGTTCAGCACCTCCAGCCGTTGCAGCCTGAACCCGGCGAGCACCTGTTCTCCACTTTGTTCTTCACTCTGCACAGAAGAGTTTGCGACCGCCTGCTTAGAAGGGGCCTGTTCAAAAGAGTCCTGTTCAAAAGAGTTCTGGTCAAAGGGGTCCTGGTCAATCAGTGGTGTTGTCATCCTCTTCCGGTAGGTAGTCTTCCAGTTTTTTCTTCAGGTTCTCCAACATTTCAGCGTCGATTTTAGCCTTAATAATTGCACACACTTCGTAATTTAGCTCCTCTCCTGACAGCGGCCTCAAAAAGCCCAAATCCTTTGCTGACTTCACCAGTCGCTTCACCTCAATGCGAAATTTGCCCTCGTTGTTGTGCTCTGGCAAGTACGGCTGAATCAAATCTCGTAGCTCTTCAATACTTAACACCAGTCGCCCGATTTGATCGCTCGCGTCAAACTGCCTGAGCGCCTCTCGCAACAGCACATAAAACACCGTTGCCTTAAAGCTCAACCGATGCCGAACCGTCAGCCGAGGCAATTGCGCACTCAGCGGATCGTCCGGGTCCGGATCGGGCTGTTCTACATAGGCAAACCCCTGAGTCTCGTAGTTCTGCACCCGCAGGCCAATCTTGCCAAAGTACTCATTGACCGGCGTTAAGTAGCTCTGGAGCTGATCCCAGTACGGCAAGTCATCACTGTACACCACCCCTTGTAGGAGCTTGATAATCACGGGTGCGTAAGGGGGTGGGCTTTCAGCGGTCATCGCTTTTAGAGGTTACAAGAGGACTGTCAAAGGGCCTACCGACAAAAGATCACGCGAGGCAATTTCAGCTGAAGCTGGCGCTCTGCTGCTAGGCCATCAATTGTCATCAAATCAATTGTACTAGCATCGATAGAATGCCGTTCAAACTTTGTTGCCAGCGATAGATAAGATACGACCTCCGGCAGTCCCTTTGTCACTGGATAGCGCTCAATTAGCTCCGTCAGCGAAATGTTGGCCCGATCCTCCAGCTCCCGGTCAATCCGCTGCGCCAAGGCTGCTTCATCGACATAAAACTGCTGGGCCAGTTCATCTAGCTCTGCTTCTAGAGCGTCATCGGCAAACTCAGTAAAGTCAACGTTTGTGAACGTTGGTACCTCACGCTCTTCTAGCGGATGCAGGGGCCGCTCCATGACCAAATTGATATCGGGCACGCCTTCTAAGCTCCAAAAGGCTTTTTCATCTAGCGGACGGTTTTCTGGCGCACGGTTCTCTAGCCCACGGTTCTCTTCAGCCGCCGCGCGGCTCACCGCCTGTCTTGACAGCCGCTGCACATCCGTAATCAGCTCCGCCACCCGCCGATTCTCCCGCATATTTCGCTCATCGAGCATCTGCCGCAGCTTTTCTGTGAGCCGATGGTTAGACTGCACAATATGATCGGCAGAGTTCAGCAGGTTGCGCACAATCCGTCGGAGAAAGCCCTGATTTTTGGTGAGCGATCGCAGTGACTCCAGCCCATACACCGCCGTAATCATGTCTTTGAGCTCTCGCTGTTTTGTCTCCGACATCAAAAACTTAAAAAAGGTATAAAAGCTCCGCCCCTGATCAGACTCTTTTAGCGCCTCATCGGCATCGAGCACTCGCCCCACCACCGTTCCCCGACGAGAATCTTTTTCTAGCTGAGCCTCCTGCACCTTCCGCGTCAAGTCCCGAAAATTCTGCTCTACTGCCCGAAAATCACCCATCAGCTGACGGGTAAGACTATTTGCCGACATAAACCGCTCTCGCAGCTGCGTCTCGTTGAAGGCCTCTACTTCACCCGCCTCACGAATAGCGTCAATCTCTTGCTGAATGCGATCGCGATCGCGCTCTAGCTGAGCAATGCGCGTTTCCACATCTGCGGTGGCCCCTTCCTTAATCTCTTTTAGCAGTGACAGAATGAGCAAAAAGCGAGACTCTGTACCAATAAAGTCATCCTTTTGCTGTAAGTCTTCTAGCCATGCGATCGCCCTTTCGGTGTCCGGCGTCAGGCTAAACACCGGCTCATCCCCTGCATCGCCTACCTTCTCAAAGGTCTTTCTCAGCCACAGCGCATTACACCAATCGTTCAAATACTCCTTGGCCCCTTTCAGTCGCAGGTCTGCATACCCCTCCTGCAAATACTCGATATAGTCTGTCAGCGTTTCCTCCAGCTCGGCCTGCGCAATTGAAACCCGATGCGCCGCCTTGAACTGCCGATACAAAAAGCTCACCGTAAAGGCAATATTTTGACTTTTCAGCAGCTTCAGCGCTGGCGACGTCTCTACCTCGTATCTAATCCGCTCATAATCCATCTTCTTGAGCTGCTCACCACCGCAAACTATTATCAAAACTGAATATACTAAAACAAGCCACTAGAACGTGCAGATTGGAAAGATTAGACACAAAGGTCTCAAGCTATATATTCAAAGAGGTGATAGTTCGAAGCTTCCTGCCAGGCACTTATCCAAGATTGATCAAATATTGGACCTGATTGACGCGGCATCAACCGCTGATGATTTGCCCCGTAGCCAACCAGGACAAGAGACACGCGAGACTGGCTGCGGTTGCCATCCTCTGAGAGGAAACTATAAAGGATTTTTAGCGTTCACGGTTACTGGAGCCATGCGACGGATATTTAGACCTGTTGGCAATGTTGCAAACGATCTTGACTACCTCGATTACCACTAGAACTTCAGCCCTATGACGACAGCTAATTTGCATAAACGTCAGCGCCGAAGCGCTGGCTGGCATTTGAAACACAGCTATCTAGACACCTATGAAATGACTGACTCAGACCTTGCCTCAAAACTCGGTGTCTCAGAGCAGGTGGTAACGCAATTAATTAGTGGAGAACTGGCGATTACAGCAAAAATGGCTATTAAGCTAGGCAACGCGCTGGAAACAAGTCCTGAGCTATGGCTAAATTTACAAAATGCTCATGCACTCGAACAGGTAAAGCAACCCATACTGACTACAGTCTGACATATGCTGATAATTTTGGATATCGAATACGGTTTGGGTTAATCTTCGACTGTTTCATCATTATTCTCGGTAGAGTGAGAACGCTCTTAAGCACAGCTAATGTCTTGCCCACTATCCATGCAATCTACCGTCTCTATCAAAAAAAATCTCGTCATGGTAGGTGGTGGCCATAGCCATGCTCTGGTGTTGCGCAAAATGGGCATGCAGCCTTGGCCTGCGGATGTGCGCCTGACCCTGATTACGAACCTAGCTGACACGCCTTATTCGGGCATGTTGCCCTGCCACATCTCGGGCCTTTACGACTTTGATACGGCCCATATAGACCTGCGGCCCCTTACCCGCTTCGCTAACTGCCGGCTAGTGATGGATGAAATGGTCGGCCTAGATCCAGCAAGGCAAAAGATAATTTGTCGTCATCGCCCGCCGATTGCTTACGATGTACTCTCGATTGATACCGGCAGTACCCCGACCCAGTCTCAGGTGCCGGGTGCGGCTGAGTATGCGATTCCAGCAAAGCCGGTTCCCCACTTGTTGACTGCCTGGAAAAACTATCTAAGCTCGCTGCAAAAAGACCTGATCCATGCGCCCACAACGCCCGCTATTATCAGTATCGTCGGTGGCGGTGTTGGCGGGGTAGAAATGGCCTTTGCCATGCAGGTGCGGCTGCAAAAGCTGATGGGCCTGTACGGGAAAAGTCCTAAAGAACAGATTGCGGTGCATATTTTCCAGCGGGGCGCGCATTTGGCAAAGGGCCGCAATCACCGGACCCAGAGCATGGTGGAGCGGATGTGCAAGGCCAGAGGGATTGTGGTGCACACTGGCGAGAGCGTGAAGCAGGTAGGCGAGCAGTATGTGGTGTGTGAATCTGGCCTAACGGTGACGTGCGATCGCACCTTTTGGGTTACCCATGCGGCGGCCCCACCCTGGCTAATCCACAGCGGCCTATCACTGATGCCTGATGGCTTTATCGCCATTGAAGACACCTTGCAAACTCGTAGTCACTCTAACGTTTTTGCTGCGGGCGACGTAGCGACCATGGTCAACCACAAACGACCTAAAGCCGGCGTATTTGCCGTTCGTCAGGGCCCACCGCTCTATGAAAATCTTAAGCGTAAAGTGAGTGGCGAACCTCTCAAATCCTTTAAGCCTCAACGCCGGTATCTCAACATTATCGATACCGATACGGAGACTTCGATTGCCTCCTGGGGACCTTTTGCCATCCACGCCAAGTGGTGCCGCGCCTGGAAAGATAGTATCGATAAAAAGTTCATGGGTCTCTTTTCTGAGTTTCCTCCCATGTCATCAACCACCCAGGTGCTAACGACTCAGCCTGCAAGCGCTGATACTCTAAACAGTCGAGATCGTTCTAGCCAAATGCACTGCGCCGGCTGTGGGTCTAAGGTGGGCGGACAAGTCCTGTCCCGTGCCCTTAAAAGAGTGAGGGCCGAAGCACCGGCTGATTACGACTGGCCCTATCGCGACAGTATTCTGGCCGGACTAGAGGCCCCTGATGATGCGGCTGTGATTCAAGTGCCGCCGGATAAGCTAGCGGTTCATACGGTCGATCACTTTAGCGCGCTTGTAGGCGATCCCTTTGTGTTTGCGCAAATTTGCGTGAACCATTGTTTAAGCGATCTCTTTGCAATGGGGGCGACCAGTCACAGCGTGTTGGCATTGGTTACACTACCCTACGGCACCGACGCCACCCAAGAAGAAGATCTTTATCAGCTGTTATCAGGTGCGCAGCAAGCGTTAGCTTCCTCTAAAACATTTTTAGTGGGGGGCCACACTACAGAAGGTGAAAAACTCTCTTTAGGCTTTGCCTGTAATGGTTGGATCAGTCCAACAAATCTGTGGCGTAAAAGTGGGATGGTTCCAGGGCAAGTGTTGATTTTGACCAAGGCGCTCGGTACGGGCACTTTGTTTGCTGCCGATGGGCAGCTTCAGGCCAAAGGCCGTTGGATAGAAGCTGCCATAGAGAGTATGTTGCACTCTAATCAGTCGGCGGCTGAGTGCTTTCGGCAATATGGCGCAACGGCCTGTACCGATGTTACTGGCTTTGGCTTGGCCGGTCATCTGCTAGAAATGGTCAGCGCTTCTGAGGTTGACGTTGAGCTGGATACTGCTGAAATTAACTTTTTGCCTGGGGCCCAAGAGACTTTAAATAAAGAGATTGTGAGTACTTTGCAGCGCAGAAATATGGACCATGCTATGCACGCTTTTCAGCTAGGGCGAGCCCCCACGCATTTACCCAGCTTCCAAATTCTGTTCGATCCGCAGACCTCTGGCGGACTGCTTGCGAGCATTCCTGCTGAAAAAACAACAGATTGTCTGACGGCCTTGCGTCATTTGGGATACACCCACAGCTGCTGTATTGGTCAGGTCATCACTTCAGGAAACACCCCCAAACCCATTACAATCAAATAGCTCTTATCTAAACGACGGTATAGAGAAACGACGGTATAGAGAAACCCTCTAAAAGAGACCCCTGCCTGTGCAAGAAGCGCTTCAGCTTGCGATTGATGATTTTTTGAGTGTCCCTGAGTTTGAGTCGGCACCTATCTTAGATGTGCGAAGTCCAGGTGAGTTTGCTCAGGGGCACATTCCTGGGGCGGTGAGCTTTCCCTTGTTTGACAATGACGAACGCGCCCAAGTGGGCACTTGCTACAAGCAAAAAAGCCGCGAGCAGGCGGTAGAACTGGGATTTGATTTGGCCGGACCCAAGTTTGGGGAGATGATTCGCACAGCAAAAGCACTCGCCCCCAACAAAGTGGTGCGGATTCACTGCTGGCGCGGCGGCATGCGCAGCGGTGCGATCGCCTGGATGCTCACTCTTGCAGGCTTCAAGGCGGCTACGCTCATCGGTGGCTACAAAGCCTTTCGCCAGTGGGTTCGTCGCACCGTCGCCACGCCTAAGAACATCGTTCTACTCGGTGGTATGACTGGTACGGCCAAAACAGATATTCTCCACGCCCTGGCCGAGCAAGGCGAACAAATGCTGGACTTGGAAGGCTATGCCAATCATCGGGGTAGCAGCTACGGTGCGCTTTGTTTGCCGCCGCAGCCAAGTACCGAGCACTTTGAAAACCTCCTGGCCACTGAGTGGAACACCTTCGATGCGCAGCGACCCATTTGGATAGAAGCCGAAAGCCGCAGTGTCGGTTCTTGCCGTGTCCCGCCAGAGCTGTTTGCGCAAATGGAAGCGGCCTTTGCACTGGAAATCACGCGTCCGGTCTCCGAACGACTGGCGCTGCTGGTAGATATTTACGGTCAGGCCGATCCGGAGGCACTGGTGGCGGCAACAGAGCGCATTCGTAAGCGGCTAGGGGGCGAGAAAACCCAGGCTGCGATCGCGCATATCCAAGCGGGCGATTTGGCCAGTGCCGTGGCCATTACCCTCACCTACTACGACCGTACCTACCGCTACGGATTAGAGCAGCGCGATGAGCCCGTACCTGAAGTTGACGTCACCGGACTCTCACCTAAGCAAGCCGCTGAAAAACTGTGGCAGCGGCTCAAAAAAGCCACCTAAGGCCCTGACATGAGACCCTCACATGAAGCCCTATAGTGCGCTTAATAGTTCGCTTAAGTAGGGTTTGCTCTGACGATTGCCATAAGTCATAGGGCTATTAACGCCAGATAACGAAAACAAAGAATTCTTTACCTACAGCCGGGAACCTTTCAATTAGAATACAGTCACGCTTTGCCACTAGACGGCTCGTCGTACTCAGCCAGTGAATTTGGCCGATAAGTTTGGCCATGACCTATGGTGACTAACGCTGGTTTATCCAGTGTTTTGTCTTCAGCAAAGGGCTAATCACTCATCGGAACTACGCGCCGAGCAGTCAGGTGAAAGCCGAGAACTTAGACGGTATTCAATCCTGTCAAGGTCTTGTATTCATGGGGCATATTAAAGTCATCTATCCCAACCGTAACGCCAATGGTTACCGCATACTGGATTGCTGCTAGCATCACCTTGAGCATTGTTATCAGTGCTTTTCTCAAAGATAAAAAAGCCAGCAGAACTGACCCTAAATCATTTTTATTTATTGCCTTGGCCGCTTTGCTCTGGCCCATAACGCTGCCGTTTATTCTGCGTCGAAAACTACAGCGAGCCCAGGCTAAGCGACAGGCCAAAACCTGCTCGCAGTCTCAAGAAACAGCCGCGGCCATAAACTTTTGAGCTTCATCTAAATGCTTAACGAGCGTTGCTTTCGGTAGCGGTCCTTCCAAATGCTCCCAGGGCAAAACGCGATCGGTCGGCCACTCATCGTGAACGTAAAATGACAGTGGCGGCAGCTGGCCTTTGAGCGCTTTAAATGCGCGGCGATAGCTGCCTATGGTATCTCCATAGCCTCGCGTTAGCTCCAGCAGGTCAGCCAAACGGCGATCGCCTCTTGAAATTAACGCTTGAATCACTGACCAGCTATAGCTTTCTGGGCGAAAATCAATCCCACAGGGCCGCAGCTGCTTTTGCAAAAACTTCAGTCGCTTTTCAGCCTGCTGATTGACGCCATACCACTGAAACGGCGTATGACCTTTGGGAACAAAGGTAGAACAGCCTAGCGTGAGCCGTAACCCTGGCACCTTCTTTTTGAGCTGAATCAACAGCTCGGCGGTCTCCCTCAAATCATCCTGGCTTTCACCAGGGACCCCCGCCATGCCGTACAGCTTTAGCGACTTGAGCCCGCCGGCCTTAGCCTGCTTTGCCGCGGCCTCAATTTCGTCAGTATCTAATTTTTTATTGACAATGTCACGCACGCGCTGGGAGCCACTTTCAATTGCGATGGTGATAGATTTCGCGCCATGGTTGACCAGCGTTTGGGCGAGTTTTTGGTTTACCGTGTTTGTCCGCACTGAAGACATGCTGAGCCGAACATCGTCATATTGCGGCTGATTAATATAGTCCAGCAGTGTTTCAAATTCAGGATGCTGCGTGATAGAAGCGCCTAAGAGGCCTAGCCTTCGGGTGACCTGCAAGCCCTTTTCAATCGCAGGGATTAAGGAGGCTTCTACGCTGGCTGCGCGGAAGGGCAAGGTGAGATAGCTCGCAAGACAAAACCGGCACATCTCTGGACAGCTGCGCACAACCTCTACCATGAAGATGTTTTCCCAGGCTGCTTTTTCAGTGACCACCGTTGAGGCCGAGAGCACATTGCCCCGGTAGGTTTGCTTTTTCACCGTGGCGGGGACATCACTATCCACCGGCAAAATAGACGTAATCGGTCCATCTGCACTGTCGTAGGTCACCTCGTACAGTTGCGGAATGTATACTCCGGGTACCTGTGCTAACGCTTTTAGCTGGGCGGTTCTGGGCGCATCACGCACCTGCTGATACGCGTCTAAAAAGTCGTAGAGCAGGGTTTCGCCATCGCCCAATAAAATAACGTCAAAAAAGGCTGAAAAGGGTTCTGGATTTGCGGTGAGAACGGGGCCACCGCCGAAGACAAGGGGATGGTCTTGGGTGCGATCGCATCCTCGTAACGGAATCTGCTGGTCTTCTAGCAGGTTGAGCACATTCACATAATCCAGCTCCCACGACAGGGAAAAGCCCATCAGCTCAGCCGCCGCCGGCAACGAATCGCTCGTGTCAGTAAACAACCTGCGCACATCAATATCAGCACGCTGTGAGAGCATGGCCCACACGATTTGAAAGCCCAAACTCGTAATCCCAACGCTGTATTCATTAGGGAACGCAAAAATTACCGGTACCGCATCATCAGTATGAGCAGTAGAAGTAAACAGCCTTTTCTCGAGAGAGAATACTGAACTAGGCACAAATAAAAGGAGGAATGATTACAAGAGCAGTCTTATGTCTAATAATTAGCTGAGCCTCAAAGATAGCAAGTAAGAGAACAGTAGTTCCTGATTAACCAATAGCAAATTATAGAGCTAGCTCTCAGACATACTTCTCGAAAGTTTTCACCGGACCGCATCGAAAATTGTAAAAACAATTTCCACTAAAACAAAAAACTTTTGTCTAGGCTAACACTTTTAACTGTAAAGACCCTGCCCTTTTCCCTCACTCGAATACCTCGACTTATTTGCTACTAAAAATAGACTCTCTAGAGCGGAAACTTACATATTTGTTTGCCTGATCTGTAGTGATGAAAATCTGGTCGCCTTCATGCAGCCTTACATAATCAACCCTAGGGACTTCGTATTCTTGTATGCCTTCAGAAGTATGACGGGATGATGTCAGCTCGAAAGTAACAAAGTACCTATAAATAGAATGAGTGCCTTCGCTGTCTCTTTCTGAAGTTTTGCCCCGAACCACTGCCTCGACAATTGAAGTACGGCTCTTAGAACCAGAAAAACTATTTCCTACCGCACCAACAATGGATTTGACTACCAGAAATAGTATGAATAGCACTAAGCCGAGCATTAAGAGTGAAAAAAACATATAGGTTCGGATTTTCTCTCAACGATTAAAATTATACTCTAGGGACAGACAAGCTTCATAGTGCTAAGAGAAGTAAATAGGAGATAAAGCGAGAAGATTGAAGACTAAAAGGACTCCAATAATGACAAAAGGGCAGAGACTTTAAGCTCCTGCCCTCAAAAGGTTAGGGTGCGGCTCGTTTATCTCAACAATCCACACCCTAGGTTGAATCTCTATTAGTCTAGTCTTTCCAGTTTCTAGCTACCAGCTCAGCGAGGTCAACAACACGCTGGGAATAGCCCCACTCGTTGTCGTACCAAGCGATGACTTTAACCATGTCGCCATCCATTACCAAAGACAGTTGAGAGTCGATGGTGGCAGAGACGTTTGTTTTACGGAAGTCAACCGAAACCAAAGGTTCATCGGTGTAACCCAAGATGCCTTTCATTGTCGTTTCAGAGGCTTTTTTGAGAACTTCGTTAAGCTCTTCAGTAATCGTCTTCTTGCTAACTTGAGCAACCAAGTCAACGATAGAAACGTTAGGAGTGGGTACACGCAGCGCAATCCCGTTTAGCTTGCCAGCCATTTCAGGAATTACCAAAGCAACCGCTTTAGCCGCGCCAGTGGTTGTTGGAACAATGTTCACAGCCGCGGCGCGAGCACGACGCAAGTCACGGTGGCTAGCATCCAAAATACGCTGGTCGCCAGTGTAGCTGTGCGTAGTGGTCATGGTGCCTTTGACGATGCCAAAGTTGTCGTTAATCACCTTAACAACAGGGGCCAAGCAGTTAGTGGTACAGCTGGCATTGCTGACAACATTTTGCTTGTCGTGGCCGTAGTCCTGATCGTTTACACCCATTACGTAGGTGCCCACGTGACCGCCCTTGCCAGGTGCGGTAATAAGAACCTTCTTAGCACCCGCTTCGATATGCTTAGAAGCGCCTTCTTCACTGTTGAAAACGCCAGTCGATTCAATCACCAGATCAATGCCCCAATCTTTCCAGGGCAAGTTGCTGGGGTTACGGTCTGAGTAGCACTTAATAACGTTGCCGTTCACCGTCATGGTGTTGGCATCGTAGCTGATGTCAGCATCTAAACGACCCAGCAAAGAATCATACTTCAACAAGTGAGTATTGATTTTGGGATCTGAAGTGTTGTTAATGGCAACTAAGTCAATGTTGCTGTTTTCTCTAGTAAGCCAACATCTTAAAAAGTTCCGGCCGATACGCCCAAAACCATTGATCGCTACTCTAACCACTGCGCGTTAACCTCGTGTCTTTTAGAAACAGATATGAAAGTCAAGTTAAGTCTTGATAAGCAAAATCATCATATCGCATTGCCGCCCCTAACTTTCCATGCAAAATGAGTTTTTATACCTAAAGTCTCTCTGTAACAACTCAGACGAAACTTACCAGCTCGTCGAGTGAAGAAATATTGTTGATAAAAAATGCAAGATCGCTCGTTTTTTCGAGGAGATGCTCTGGATTTCTTTTCTCTTGGAAAGGAAAAACTGAGGCGAGCCCGCTTTTTAGCTAGAAGGTTGAATGTGAGGGAACTGTAGGGAATCCGTAGCGGGTGCGATCGCAGCGGTGGCATTAGGGAGCCGCTGAAGATTCCTGCTATGATACGCCTGATTATAGTGACGTGCCGCGCCTTGAGAGGAAGTTAAACATGCTGAATTCAGTGGATTTCAGCGGAAAGCCGTTCCATTTTATTGGGATCGGTGGCATTGGAATGTCGGCGCTGGCGCATGTGTTAGCTAGCCAGGATTTACCCGTGTCAGGTTCCGATTTGAGGCTCAGTCACATTACCCGGCGGTTGGAAGGGAAAGGCGCGCATATCTTCAACGGGCAGCAGGCTGAAAATCTATCGTTTTTTACCAGTCAAAATGGGGGGAAGGCGACATTACTCCCTCAGGTGGTGTGCTCAACGGCGATTGGTGAAAGCAATGCAGAATACAGGGAAGCAAAAGCCTTGGGGTGCGATATTTTCCATCGCTCCGATATCCTGGCGGCGCTGATGAACGAGCGCAAGGGCATCGCGATCGCGGGCACCCACGGCAAAACGACCACTAGCAGCATTACCGGTTATTTACTCCTTAAAGCAGGCGTGGATCCGACCATCATTATTGGCGGTGAAGTCAGCGCTTGGGAGGGCAATGCCTACGTGGGTAGTAGCGAGTATGTGGTTGCCGAAGCCGATGAGTCGGACGGATCGCTAGTCAAGCTGGCCTCTTACCTCGGCGTGATTACCAACATCGAGATGGATCACCCCGATCATTACAGCAGCCTTGATCAGATCGTCGATATTTTCGATAAGTTCGTGAGTCAGTGTGAAACTGTGATTGGCTCAGTTGATTGTCCGACGGTGCGCGAGCTTCTATTCGAAGGGCCTCGCCAACGCATTAAACCTGACATTTCTTACAGCTTAGAAGCAAGCTCTGGGGCGGACTATATTGCTAAAAACATTCGCGAAGATGCCGTGGGGACCACCGCCGAGATTTGGGAGCGCGGGGAAAACCTCGGCGATATTTTGGTGCCGCTGTTGGGGCTGCACAACCTGAGTAATGCCCTAGGCTCTATCGCCGTGGCCCGTCAGCTGGGCGTTAGCTTTGAGGCGATCGCAACTCACATGCCCAATTTCCAGGGGGCTCGTCGCCGGTTTGAGCGCAGAGGATTCTACAACGATATTTTGTTTGTTGATGACTACGCCCATCACCCTACAGAGGTGCAGGCAACTCTGGCCGCCGCGCAGGTGGAGCGAACTGGCGAACTGGCCTCTGGCCGGTTGCCTGCGGGTAAAAGCCGTCAGGTTGTTGCGGTTTTCCAGCCCCACCGCTATAGCCGAGCTGCGACCCTGCTGAGCGAATTTGCCCAGTCTTTTGAAGGGGCAGACCGGGTAATCGTGACAGACATTTATAGTGCCGGAGAAACCAATACCTCAGGGATTACGGGGCAGCAGGTTACAGAGGCGATCGCCCAGCAACGGCCCAACACGACGTATCACGCCACCCTAGACGAGGTCACCCAAGTTCTGTCTACGACCCTTTCGCCGGGCGATATCGTCATTTTTCTGACCGCAGGCAACCTCAATTCAATCCTTCCAACGGTGATGGATGCCTACAAACAAGAGGAGGCCAAAAGTGTGTCTACTCCGGAGGCTGCACTGACCTAAGCCTATGACTGAGGTGCCTACCAACCTTCCCAGTGATTACAAAGCCAATGCGCCGTTAGCTAAGCTCACCACTTTTAAAGTAGGTGGCACCGCAGACTATCTGACGCTGCCTAAAACACCAGCGCAGCTCAAGCGGGCGCTGGCTTGGAGTCGAGCAAACGGTATGCCTGTAACGATGTTGGGTGCAGGGTCTAATTTACTGATCAGCGACCAGGGCCTGCGAGGCATGGTGATTTGTACGCGGGCCATGCGTCACAGTGAGTTTGATGAGGCCACGGGCCGAGTGGTTGCAGCTGCGGGTGAGCCCTGGTCTTCTTTGGCGTGGAAAGCCGCTCGCCACGGCCTCAAAGGCTTTGAATGGACCATTGGCATCCCCGGCACCGTCGGCGGCGCGGTGGTGATGAATGCAGGGGCTCACGGCAGTGAAACGGCTGACATTTTAGTGTCTGCTGAGGTGGTGAGCCCAGACGGCACGCTGGCGGTGCTGACCCCTGAATCGTTGGGTTTTCGCTATCGGACGTCTGTGTTGCAAGGGGGCGATCGCATTGTGACCCAAGCCACGTTTCAGCTCAGCTGCGGTCACGAGGCTGCCCAGATAAAAGCGGCCACTGCGAGCGATTTAAAGTCTCGCCGTGAAACCCAGCCCTACCACTTACCCAACTGTGGCAGTGTCTTTCGCAATCCGCCCGGTACCGATGCCCAAGGCCGACCCAATAGCGCCGGACGTCTGATTCAAGCCGCTGGACTCAAGGGTCATCAAATCGGTCAGGCCCAAATCTCTACGCTCCACGCCAACTTTATTGTGAATCTTGGTGGCGCTAAGGCTAGCGACGTACTGGCCCTGATTCGGCACGCGCAGGCCGTCATTCGCGAACGCAACGGCATTGAGCTAGAAACCGAAGTGAAGATAATGGGGGATTTCGCCTCGCCCGTCGGCCGAGCGGAGTCGTAGGTTTAACCTTCTCGAAGAGTAGCCAAAATTGCAAATAACCGGGAAGCACCGTATAGTTTGACAGTTATTTAACAAGTTAAGTTAATTCACCCCCAGCAAATCATGACTAAAGGGCAAGGATTCGGGTTCGGTCTCGGCAAAATGAAAGAGCTCACCGAGGCGTTTAAAAAGGCTCAGCAGGTTCAAGAAGGGGCTAAGCGCCTACAAGAAGAACTAGAAGAGATGGAGATCGAAGGCACTGCGGGTGGCGACATGGTTAAAGTCACCATGAGTGGTAACCAGGAGCCTCGCGATGTAGTGATTTCCGAAAAAGCGCTGGGCGAAGGCGCTGAAGTTCTCTCTGACTTAGTGAAAGCTGCCATGGTAGATGCTTATACGAAGTCCACAGCTACCATGCGCGAAAAAATGGAAGAACTCACCGGTGGCCTCAACCTTCCTGGTATGTAGAGTCTCCCTAGCCTGTTAGATTGCTTGGAATTGAGTGCTGTGAGCGCTGATCTAGCAGGCCTGAACATCAGCGTTTCCACGACCGTCGCGATGTTGCGGCGGTCTCTGTCATGGAGGGGCCAGTGGAGGCGCCAGAGAGAAGGCTTTCAGAGCGCATCCCTTTCAGAGCGCACGCCTTTCAGGGGAGATGGCTGTCAGAAGTACACGTTAACGAGTTATCGGAACAGAGAGTCCTTGCATAAGATGACAACCCGAGTTTTGTTTGTTTGCCTGGGTAATATTTGCCGTTCTCCCTCCGCAGAGAACATTATGAACCACCTGATAAAACAGCGTCAGCTGGGCGATCGCATCAGCTGTGACTCGGCAGGGACCGCAAGCTACCACGTGGGGTCCTCGCCCGATAGACGAATGAACACCGCCGCCCAGAAGCGGGGCATTACCCTCACGGGCAGCGCGCGTCAGTTTACGCGAGAAGACTTTGAAAATTTTGACCTTATCCTAGCGGCAGATCGCAGCAACTACCGCGATATTTTGTCCTTAGATACTGGCACTGAGTACGCCCACAAAGTAAAACTGATGTGCGAGCCTTGTAAAGAACATAGCGATGAGGAGGTTCCTGATCCTTACTATGGCGGCGAAGCAGGGTTCGACTACGTGATTGAGCTTTTGCTAGAGGTTTGCGATGGTTGGATAGGGCGTATTACGTCAGATGACTAGGGCTCGGTGTTGTGATAGCTCAGCTTTTAGGACCGTTGAGATTTGGATTTTGAAGGCCATTGATGCGCCTTAAATAGCTAATAGTTTTTGGATACTTAGAAAGTCTTTAGATTTAGCAGTGGCTGTTGTCGACGCTCTTTTGCGTACCTTGTTTTTTCGAAGCTGTTGTGAAAAAGAGCTTTTCAGAAGAGCCTTTTTGCAGAAGAAAAAGGAGAAAGTTGCCAGAGAATGCCAAAGAGTGTGAAAGAACAGAGGGTGAATCCACCTAGATAAAAGTACTCAATTACGCGCCACACCATGAAAACGGCGCTTGAAATTCAGTATTTTTCCCTAAATTATTAGCCAGCAGAAGTGATTGAGATCAAGGCATACCCGCTATTGTGTTAATAAGATTTAGCGAGCTATTACACTCAGTTAAGTTGATAGATGGGTCCTAACGCTCTTTTGTCCTGATGTTCTTTTTTAGGTTTTGATTTTCGGCTTTGATAGGTATCCGTCGTCTTTTTCCAACGACTGCTTATACTCCTTACTACAGTAGGGTGCCTTATCATCTAAAAGAAGCTGTGCCTTCATAGTCTTTTTAGATTCTCGCAGGGAAGCTGCTACTAGGTTGTCTAGTAACAACTTTTTTCAATATAAATGCGTCCAGTTCGGTAACCATCACGTTGCCGAGCGTCTATTACATCCGCTCTCTATTGCATTCGCCTAAGTGACTTCTTAATTGTTGTCCTATTCCCTTGGACAGAACCTTGCCAGATTCTTTTCTTTTCCCTTTGTCTAGTGACCCCAGCACGGTGAGTGTATTAGTCGTTGACGATACGTCAACCAATCGATTCATACTGGCTAAATTACTCAGCCGAGAAGGCTACGACGTCTACCAGGCTGAAGACGGATACAGCGCCCTTTCCATTGCCGAAACCCAGCAACCGACTTTGATTTTGCTGGATATCATGATGCCTGAAATGGATGGCTATGAGGTGTGCAAGCAGCTGCGCGATAATGCCAAAACAGCTGATATTCCCATCATTTTTTTGAGCTCGCTAGATGCTCCGTTTGACAAGGTGCAGGCGTTTCATCGTGGTGCGGCAGACTATGTCACCAAGCCCTTTCAAGCTGAAGAAGTCCTCGCTCGGGTTCGCCATCAGGTTCGTTTGCAGCTCGCTCAACAGCAGCAGCAGCGCCTACGGGCCGAACTTGAAAACCGAGTGCAAGAACGCACGCAGCTGCTCGAATTAGCGCACGATCAGCTGCTCGAAATTGCCCTGACCGATCGCCTGACCCGACTGCCCAACCGTCTGTCGTTTGTAAAGCGGTTGAGCAAAGTGATGGCTCAGGTTCGCCTGAGTACTGCCGTCCCTGCCACTTCAGAACTAGCAGGCGACCATTTTGCAGTGTTGTTTTTAGACTGTGACCGGTTCAAGCGAATCAATGACTCACTGGGGCATCGCGTGGGCGATCAGCTGTTAAAAGGGGTGGCTCGCCGCCTGACCCAAATTCAGCATGAGTGTATGGCGGTTGATACGATTGCCCGCTTTGGGGGAGATGAGTTCGCGCTCCTGTTAGTTAACGTTCCGGACAGAGAAACCGTTGTAGCCGTTGCCGAAGATGTGATTTCAGCGGTGGCTATGCCTTTTGCCTTAGCAGGCCGCGAAATTTGTATTAATGCCAGTATTGGCTTGGTGTGGGGTGAGCCTACCTATGTGGCGGCTGAACATCTGCTGCGCGATGCGGACGTCGCCATGTACCGCGCTAAAGATTGCGATCGCAATCAGTATCTGTGGTTTGAGTCTGCCATGCACAATCGGGAGCTAGACTTGCTCCAGCTCGAGACCGACATGCGAGCGGCCCTAGAGCGTAAAGAGTTTGAGCTGTACTATCAGCCAATTGTAGATCTTACAACCATTAAAATTGTTGGCTTTGAAGCGCTCTTAAGGTGGCAGCATCCTACTAGAGGGCTGGTGCCACCCGACGAGTTCATTGGCTTTGCAGAAGAAACCGGCTTTATCGTTCCGCTGGGCGATCAGGTGCTATCAATGGCCTGTGCCGATATTGCTCGGTGGGAACGAGAAGGTCTAATTGGCCCTGGGGTCACTGTGAGTGTCAACATGGCCGCGCAGCAGCTACTCCAGCCCAATATTGTTGAACGCGTCGAGCAAGTGATTGAATCGACTGGAATCGCGTCTCATCGGTTACGCATAGAACTGACTGAGCGCTCTATTATTACCAATCAATCGGTGGTTGATGAAGTGCTGCGGGCGCTACGCGATCGCAATATTCAGCTCAGCATTGACGACTTTGGCACGGGCTACTCTTCACTTAGCTGCTTACACACTTTGCCCGTTAACTGCCTAAAGGTCGATCGCTCATTTGTGCAGCCGATTACCTCGAATCCGGAAAGCCTGGGGATTGTGCCCTTAATCCTCAACATTGCCAAAACCATGAACATGCAGGTGATTGCAGAAGGGATTGAAAATATTACGCAGCTCAGGGCCCTGCAAAAACTGGGCTGTGAGTATGGTCAGGGCTACTTGTTTCAAAAGGCGGTGCCCGCCGAGAGGGCGATCGCGCTTTTGAGCAGACCGTTAGATAGCTGGAATGACTGGCAACACGGCTGGGGAGAGTCTCCAGGCAATCACAAAGCGAGCGCATAAGCCATGACGATTACGGCTTAAAAACAAAGTCATAGCCGACATATTTCTCTTCAACGTAGCTCACCACGACCCAAGCTTCCGGATCGAACGCCAGGGGATACGCTTCGCGCTCAACAACGTCTGCCACAGCGGCTGCCTTTTTATCCCCGACCTGTTGCGCGCTGTGGTTCTTTTGACTGCTGTCATCTGCGGCATTGCTATCTACGGCACTGTTATCTGCGGCCTTATCACCTGCAACCGCAGGCAGCAGACAGTAAGGCGTATTGATCGCCTGCTGTACGGCCTCTTTGCGAGAGCCTGTTGGCAGCGCCAGTAAGCTTGAAATTTGTCCCCTCGAAATTTCAGCCCCGGAGCGCACAACTTCCTGACAGCTCGATAGTGCGATCGCTTGGGAACCCACCCTGGGAGGCACAATCGCCAGTGCCGCTAGGGTCGCTACAGACCCCCCCGCCATCAACAGCTTGCGGGTAGACTGCCGCCTTGTGGCGATCGCATGTCTGTCTTCGGCTCTTCTCGCCTGCTTACTCGCCTCTCTATTAGTAGTGGTAGTCGCGACCGGTGTTCGCCCCATCTGCTTTTTCGCGCCAGATTTTTTTGCACCGTACTTTTCCCTGCGGTTGGTTGCTGTTGGTTGAGCCGCCGTCTTTTTTGATCCCGTCTTTTTTGACCTGCGGTGGGCGGTAGATGCCGTTTTGGCGGGAGGCTTGGCGTAGGTTGTGGGTTTGGATGCACGAGAAAAGGACATGATCTGTCTCCAAAATCTGGCTGTGGCACCGTTTTTATAGTGAGGTCAAGTGCCGTGAGTACAAGTATAGTACAAGTGAACTATATTGATGCTAAATCGAGAAAAGTTTTTTAGAGTAAAGAAAGAAATCCAGCCCGGTTTACCCCTAACCTTCAATGACATGACTCGAACCCTCGTCTGGTTTCGCCGTGACTTACGGATGTGTGACCACGAACCGCTGTACCGTGCGGCGCGGCGCGGGGCTGTGATTCCTGTTTTTATTTTCGACCGCTCGCTGCTGTTGCATCCTGAAACCGGTGGGGCGCGGGTTCGTTTTATGTTGGACTGCTTGGCGGCGTTGGATCGTGATTTGCGATCGCGGGGTGGTCGGCTCATTCTGAGAGCTGGCGATCCGGTGACGGTCCTCCCGCAGCTCATCAAGGCAACCCAGGCAGATGGTATTTATGCCTATGTAGACTTTGAGCGCATTTATGGCCGTGTTCGTGATGCCAACCTCAACCGGGCCCTGGCTAAAGACCACCTCAAAATTCGTTGGTTTGAGCCGCCAGGGACAACCCCAGCGCTGATGCCCTATCCCCAGTACCGGCGGCTATGGCACCAGCAAATGAATGAGCCTTTGATTCCGGCCCCTCAGAAAATTGAGGTGCCGCCTGATATTCCCTCAGATCCGCTGCCTGCGCTCGAAGCGTTGGGCCACACGGCTGACGAAAAGTGTATTCCCGAGGGGGGCACCACCGAAGCGAGGCGACTGTTAGACGTATTTTTTGATCAGCGCAAAGCTGAAAAGTACTACTGGCAGCTGTCCTATCCAGGCACCAATGCCACTACCGGGCTGAGCCCTCATATTAAATACGGGGCTATTTCCATTCGTGAGTGCGCTCAAATAGTGTTGAGGCGGCAAAATGAGCCTCAGTGGGCAACTGATAAGCGCGTGCAGCGTAGCGCGCATCAGGTGATTTCTCGGCTGCGGTGGGGGAGCGGATTTACCCAGCGGTTTCGCTATTTGCCCCAGCTCGAAGTGCGATCGCTCTACACCCCTTTTGAAGAAAGCCGTCCCCAAACCATCTTTACCGCTGGCTACGAAGCGGGCGGCTGGGATTTTGACCAAGACCATTACGACGCTTGGAGAGCGGGTCAAACGGGCTTCCCCATCGTCGATGCGGCGGCTCGCTGCCTACAGGCAACCGGCGGCTGGCTGGCGTTAAACTTTCGCGTTCGGGCTATCTACGCCAGCTTTTTGAGCAATCTTTTGGGTATGGACTGGCGCTACGGTGCGCTTCACTTTATGCGCCACCTGATTGATGGCGACTGTCCGATTGACCACTATCAGTGGGCTCAGCAGGCCGGGGTTACCCACTGCCTTAACAAAGCTTGGATTCGCATTTACAACCCGTGTCAGGAGGCCATCGATCGCTGCGACCCGCAGGGGCAGTTTGTGCATCGCTGGGTGCCCGAATTACGACACCTTGCGCCTGATCAGCTGGGCCAGCCGCCCAAGGTGAAGGGCTATCCTGCGCCAATCTTGGACTATGCTGATGCGAGAAATCGGCGCGCGCGCCTCATTGACGACCAGCGTCACGATATTATCCACGCGCCCAATTTGCTACCGTTCATTACCCGTCTACCTGAGGATGTCACCCCCTTTGGCGCGGACCTTTTTCCCAGCGATGTCAGCTGGGCTAAGCGGCCCATGGCAGGGCTTTATCCTACGGCGCTGGATTTAGACAGCTTGGATAAAGCTCAAGTTAAGCAGCTGCGCACTTGGTTTGTTGCTCACGGCAGCTGGCTGAGCAACCCGAAGCGTCAGCAGTTTGCTAAAAAACAAAACCGTAAAAAGCGAAAAGCTGAGCCAGACACTGGTCAGCTCAGCTTGTTGAGTTAGTGTGAGTTCACA
The DNA here is from genome assembly GCA_039820525.1 of Cyanobacteria bacterium J06634_5. GTDB lineage: Bacteria > Cyanobacteriota > Cyanobacteriia > Phormidesmidales > Phormidesmidaceae > Phormidesmis. Next base: position 105,706 of record JBCBPY010000013.1, on the reverse strand, counting down.
AGTGATGAGGGGGACTCATCTGCTTGATAACGCACCAAAGACCTTTGATTAAACAAAATCAAACGTGCTTAGGTCCAGGTTGGCTGATGACTGACCGGAGATGCGAGCGATCGCATCATTGCCATTGTTCGTCAAAATAAACGCCTCACCTTCGGTCCCATCTACAAGGGTGTAGTCGCCAGCACTGCCCGCCAGTACAATACTGTCCTCGCTTGCGCTGAAGTCGTTAATAATAGCGAAATCGCCAAAGCCGTTTCCTACATAGAAGGCACCGTCAGTGTCTCCTAGCAAGAAGGCATCTGCACCTTCGCTGCCGCTTAGGTTGTCTACTTCACCCACGCCTCGGCTAATGCCGTCTGTTCCGTTCAAGCGGTCGTTGCCGCCGCCGCCAATGAGAACATCGTTACCCCCTGCGCCAAAGAAGGACTCATCGGCACCGGTTCCTTCCAAAAAGTTGTCTTCGCTGTCGCCTTCAATAATGTTGTCGCCAGGGCCAGGATTATGGCCACCGTCATCTTCTTTGACATCGTTGACAACAACTTTGATGGTTTGAGTGTCGGTATAGCCAGCGCCATCGACAACTTTGACGCCTACTTCGTAGGTATTGTCGTAGCCGCTGTCTTGGGGAGACTCAAAATCAGGCGCGTAGTTAAAAGAAATTTCGCCCGTCTTTTTATCGATAGAGAAAAAGTCTTTGTCTGTGCCGCCATGAATAAAGTAGGAGAGTCTCCCATTTGCTTCAGTGCTGATGTTGTCAGTGGTTTCTACATCGGTGACAAAAGTCGTGTTTTCGTCCACGCTGACATGGGCAAAATTACCGCCACCATCGCTAATGATCTCAGGGCGAGGATCGACTTCTTGAACGTTTTTGACTGTAATGTCCAGCAGCTGTGTATCGCTGTAGCCAGCTGCATCAACAACCTTTACCTTTACCTGATATCGATTGTTGCGGCCATAGTCAAGCGGTGATTCGTAGTCGGGTGCGTGCTTAAAGTACACCTTCCCAGTGCGGTGATCTACTTGAAATAGATGAGCATCTACGCCGCCCACGATTTTGTAAGCGAGCCGGCCATTGTATTCGCTGCTGCGATTATCTACTGTTGAGATATCGGTTACAAAACGGTTGTTTTCAGTGACGTGAAGATACGCAACATCCCTACCGCCATCGCTAACAATCTTGGGTCGAGGATCCTGATAACGGTTGTATCTGTAATAGGTCATAGCACAGGTGAAATATATTTTCCGAGGACTTAACACGTCCATTTGCACCCGGATGGATTATATCGAGCTGCGTAGCTTCACAACGGAACCTATCGAAAAATACTTCTTTTCCTAAAAAAGGATACAGGAACAGTCAATTTAACCTCGTACTAATCGATTGTAGGAACAATGCGATCGCTTCTTGAGTCGGTACGGCCTGAAAAAATTTGTTTCCCTCTTTTCATAAGTTTGTGTCTCTAGTTATGCAAAAATCCATAACTAGGTTATGCAAAAGGCTTGCTAGAATTATGTAACAACTCCTGACAAAATCGTGCGAGGCAACTTATTGAGTGGTGTCTTGAGTGGCGTCTTGCAGCTTGTCTACTGAAGACGCCATTTCAGACAGACGCCATTTCAGACGCCACAGCGGATCGATTAGGCCGTGCAAAAATCATGCGACCTGCTGAAGAAGTTTGCAGTGCGCTGGTAATCACTACGACCAACTCATCGCCAATAAAGTTGTTGCCTTCTTTTAAGGCCATCATCGTCCCGTCGGGAGAGTCCAGTGACTGGCTATGACGCTGTTGCGGTCACAAAAAATACGCAGTGGCGATCGCTCTGATACAAACAAGAGTATAAACAAGAGTATTGTTATCAGTAGAACGGCATTAATGGAAAGATTTGTAGCACTGCTTGGGCTCGCAGCGTTTATTGCCTTTGCCTATCTCACCTCAGTTAATCGCCGGGCGATTCGCTGGCGGCCTGTATTTTGGGGCCTCGGCCTACAGCTGATTCTAGCGGTGTTCATCTTAAAAACGACCCTTGGCCTCGCTATTTTTGAGCAGGTGGGTAAGATGGTGAGCCGCTTTCTGGACTTTTCAGATGTCGGTGCCGAGTTTGTTTTTGGACCAGGCTTTGAAGAGAACTTTTTTGCCTTTAAGGTTTTGCCGACCATTGTTTTCTTTTCGGCGGTGATTAACGTGCTGTATCACTACGGCATTTTGCAGCGGGTGGTGAGTGCGATCGCCCAGGTGATGATGCGCACCCTAAAAACATCAGGCTCTGAAACGCTCTCCGCAGCGGGCAACATTTTTGTGGGCCAAACCGAAGCGCCGCTGCTGATTAAACCCTACGTTGAAACCATGACGCTCTCGGAGCTACATGCTGTGATGACTGGCGGATTTGCTACGGTCTCTGGGGGTGTTTTAGCTGCCTATGTTTCTTTCGATGTCCCTGCCGAGCACCTGATTGCGGCCTCGGTGATGTCTGCTCCGGCCGCGTTGGCAGTGTCCAAAATTATGTTTCCAGAAACAGCGGTTTCACCCACGAAAGGGACGGTGAACGTTGAAATAGAAAGAACAACAGCCAATGGCATAGATGCCATCACGCAAGGCACGCTCGATGGCTTAAAGCTGGCTCTGAACGTGGGCGCAATGATTATTGCGTTCTTAGGGATCCTGGCGGCGGTCAATGCCTTTTTAGGATGGGTCGGTGGCCTGGTGGGTCTGCCTGACTTTTCGCTGGAGCTGATTTTGGCTACGCTGCTCGCACCCGTTGCCTGGTTGATGGGGGTGCCCTGGGCCGACTGTGGCGCGGTCGGTACGCTGCTGGGTAAAAAGACCGTGCTCAATGAGTTTATCGCCTACATTGATCTGCAAAGTCTGATGAAAGAGAAGGCAATCTCGGAGCGGGCAGTGGTGATTGCGACCTATGCGCTGTGCGGATTTGCCAATATTGGCTCAATTGGGATCCAAATTGGAGGGATTAGTGCGATTGCGCCCAGCCGCCGTGCGGACCTCGCCAGACTGGGCCTGCGCACCATGGTCGCGGGTACCCTGGCCTGCTTTATGACGGCCTGCATCGCCGGGATTTTGCTGTAGGTGCTATTCAATCTCGGCGACGTTAAAACTGTCATCATTAGTTTTTAAGAAGACGCCATTGCTGACCGGTTTGGCCGAGCGAAAATCATTCGACCTGCTGACGTTTGCAGTGCGCCGGTGACCACCACGACCAAATCATCGCCAATAAAGTCGTGACCTTCTTCTACGACTACCATCGTCCCGTCGTTTAAGTAGCCCACGCCCTGGGAAGGTTCTTTGCCTTCTTTGAGGACTTTGATTTCGATATCGTCACCGGGCAGGTACGTGGGGCGAATGGCCTTGGCCAGGTCGTTGATGTTGAGTACGCTTACCTGCTGAACGCTGGCCACTTTGTTGAGGTTGTAGTCGTTGGTCAAAAGCTGCGCGTTCATTTCTTGGGCAAGTTTTACCAGCTTAGAATCGACCGCGTTGATATCGTCATAGTCAGCCGGATCAATCGTGACGCGGTTGGGGTAGGCCTTTTGAATGCGGTTGATAATATCCAAGCCTCGGCGACCTCTGGCTCGCTTTTGATCGCTAGAAGAGTCGGCCACACGCTGAAGTTCTTCGAGGACGAACTGCGGTAGCACCAGCTGTCCTTCAATAAAGCCTGTTTCTAACAGGTCTTCAATCCGGCCATCAATGATGCAGCTGGTATCGAGGACCTTGCTCTGCGCAGGCTTGAGCGTGCCTTCGTTAATCAGCATTGTCTGATAGCTGTTGGGATTGATCAGACGCAGGAGCGCTCTGCCGTTGGTTTCAGCCAGGCTCATCCCAGATACCGCAAACAGCAAGCTGCCCATGATAGCGGTGATGGGCTTAATAAAGCCAAACTTTTCAGGGATGGGGAGTAAAAATAAGGGCGCGAGCATCAGGTTGGCAATGAGCAGCCCAATGACTAGGCCAACGGCTCTAGACAGCAACCGATCGGGAGACATCTCTTTGATTTGGCTCTCCAGGCGTCGGTAGCTGGTTTGTACAACCAAACCTGCACCCAATCCGATTAACGCGCCGAACCCGCCGGTCACAGACTCCAGCCCTTCTAGGTTGGTCACTTGCTGAAGTGCGGAATCTGGCAGGAAATCAACGCTAAAAAAGCCGATTCCAGCCCCGGTTAAAACAAACGAAAAAACGATCAGTGCATCGAGCATAGGATAGGTATAGAGCGCTGTAAGCGCTGTAGGCATTGCCACCGGTGACAGCTAGCTAGCTTGGCTAGCGACGGCTAGTTAGCGACGGCCAGTTAGCGAATGAGTACGTGCTGAAAAGCACTGGTGTGATTATGATTACGGCTATTATAGGGGTTGGGTTCACGATCGCCCCTTTTATCGCATTTTTTGTAATCATGTCAGCCGACAGCTGACGCAAACGCTTTGGCAACGCCCACACCAAAAGTCTCCCAGAAAGCCCCCCAGAAAGTCCCTCAGATGGCTGCTCAGGCAGTTGATCAGGCAGATCAGGCAGCCGCAGCTGCCCAGACAGTGGCGCTAAAGACCGCTCAGGCGACCGCTCCAACCATCGCCAGATCAGCCTATATCCATATCCCTTTTTGCCGGCGGCGCTGCTACTACTGTGATTTTGCGATTTCAGTGGTGGGCGATCGCAAACGCGGCGATACCTCACCCACTATAGAAACGTATGTTGAATCGCTGATCCGAGAAATCCGCGCAACCCCGACGCCTGAGAGCCCTACTCCGCTCCAAACCGTTTTCTTCGGCGGGGGCACCCCTTCGCTGCTCGCAGTTTCTCAGCTCGAAGCTATTGTGCAGGCCATTGATGAGCGGTTTGGGATTGCACCTACTGCCGAAGTGTCTATGGAAATGGATCCGGCAACCTTTGAACTTGCCCATATTCAAGGCTACAAAGCTGCTGGCATCAACCGTGTCAGCCTAGGCGCTCAAGACTTTGACGATGACGTACTTGCTGCCAGCGGGCGCTTTCATAGACGCGGCCATATTTTTCATGCCATTGAGCTATTGCACCAGGCGGGCATTGGCAACTTTAGCCTAGACCTAATGTCTGGGCTGCCCCACCAAACCCTTAACAGCTGGCAAGCTTCGTTAGAACAAGTCGTTGCCATCCAGCCGAGTCACCTTTCCCAATACGACCTAATTGTGGAGCCTCAAACGGCCTTTTCGCGCTACTTTACGCCCGGAGAATCGCCGCTGCCAACCGAATCGCAAACCGCTGAGATGTATCGGATGGCGGCTAATATCCTGGGGCAGCACGGCTACAGCCATTATGAAATTTGCAACTATGCCAAGGCCGGTTATGAGGCCCAGCACAATCTCACCTACTGGAGAAATCAGCCTTGCTATGGCTTTGGTATGGGGGCGACTAGCTACCTTTGGCATGACACTGGCTACCAGCGAATTGACCGGCCCCGTACGCAAGCAACTTACCGGCAGTGGGTGGCACAGTTTATTGCGCAGGGCGGACAGACTCAAGACGCGCTGTTATCCCCCGCAGAGCGCGTAGCCGAAGGGATTATGGTGGGGCTACGGCTGCAAGCAGGGATTTCCTTAGCAGAGGTGCATCAGGTCCATGGCGATCGCGGCTTGGCACAGTTAGAGAGGGCGATCGCACCCCATATCGACAATCAATGGGTCGTGGTCGAAAACGCCCTATCGGCCAATTCAAATGTAAAGAAGCTTGAACCTACCAGCCGACTTCGTCTGAGTGATCCCGAAGGTTTCCTAATGTCCAATGTTGTCATTGTCGATAGCTTTAACGCATTGGAAGCAGATGATTGCGCCTGAGAGCGGCTAGAGCCAGTCTTTTTGATCCCATGATTTTTGGGGTCTTTCAGAGGTGCGATCGCACCTCAAGGCTTTCCCGCTGTGCAGTAATATAACCCTCTGTAGAACCACCCAAACTCTGTTAGCTAATTCATGCCAAAGGTACTCGTTTCAGACCCCATCGATCAGGCCGGAATAGATATTCTCTCCCAGGTCGCTAGTGTAGATGTCAAAACCAAGCTACCGCTAGAAGAGTTGATTTCCATCATTCCAGAATACGATGCCTTGATGATTCGTTCCGGCACTAAGGTTACCAAAGAGGTTCTAGAGGCTGGCGGCAACCTTAAAATCATTGGCCGCGCAGGCGTTGGCGTAGACAATGTGGACGTGGTTGCCGCTACCCGTCGTGGTGTCGTGGTTGTGAACTCTCCAGAGGGCAACACCATTGCCGCCGCTGAGCACGCGGTGGCGATGATGCTCTCCATGTCGCGCTACATTCCAGCGGCCAACAAAGCGGTTAAAGAAGGTGGCTGGGACCGTAAAGCCTTCACGGGTGTCGAAGTTTATAAAAAGACGCTCGGTGTGGTGGGCCTCGGTAAAATTGGTTCCCATGTGGCTACCGTCGCGCGGGCAATGGGGATGAATTTGCTGGCGTTTGACCCATTTATTTCGAGTGATCGCGCTGAAGAACTCGGCTGCCGCTTGGTCGAAATGGATTATTTGCTCAGCAATTCGGACTACATTACGCTCCACATTCCCAAAACCAAAGAGACCACTCACCTCATTAATGCCGAGTCGCTGAAGAAGATGAAGCCCACGGCGCGCATCGTGAACTGCGCTCGCGGCGGCATTATTAAAGAGGACGACTTGGCCCAAGCCCTCAAAGACGGCGTGATCGCAGGTGCGGCCCTCGATGTGTACGAAGAAGAACCCCTCGGCGAATCGCCGCTTCGGGCGGTCGATAAGTCCTTAGTGCTCACGCCTCACCTTGGGGCCTCTACTGCCGAAGCCCAGGTTAATGTCGCCGTCGATGTCGCCGAGCAAATCCGCGATGTTCTCCTTGGCCTACCTGCTCGCTCAGCGGTGAACATTCCCGGCCTGCGCCCAGACATGCTGGAGAAATTGCGTCCCTACCTCAACCTGGCTGAAACCCTCGGTAACTTTGTTGGCCAGCTCGCAGGTGGCCGTGTAGAAGAGCTAGAGATTCGCTTGCAAGGTGAACTGGCGGAAAATGATACGAAGCCCATCGTGATTGCCTCGCTCAAAGGACTGCTTTCTCACGCTTTGCAAGAGCGGGTGAACTACGTCAACGCTTCGATTGAAGCCAAAGAGCGCGGTATCCGTGTGGTAGAAACGCGCGATACTACAACCGAAGGCTATACGGGCTCGCTGTATCTTTCTGCTAAAGGTTCCCTGGGACAGCACTCCGTGACAGGTGTCCTCCTCGGCGGCAGCGAAGTCCGCATCATCGATATGGACAACTTCCCAATTAACGTGCCGCCAACGAAGTACATGCTCTTCACGCTGCACCGTGACATGCCAGGGATTATCGGTAAAATCGGCTCCTTGCTAGGCAGCTTCAATGTGAATATTGCCAGCATGCAGGTAGGCCGTAAAATCGTTCGCGGCGATGCGGTGATGGTGCTCAGCATTGACGACCCATTGCCCGAAGGCATCTTAAGTGAGATCAAAAAAGAGCCTGGTATTCGTGATGCGTATACGGTGGCGCTGTAGCCGTGGCACTGTCTCTGTGGCACTGTCTCTGTGGCACCGTCTCTACAGCTATAGAAATATAGCTGTAGAGACAACCCGTCCCAATTTCATCCTTCTCTGCTCATGCCAACCCACAGCCCAACCCCCGAACAATGGTGGCAGGTCACCACTATTTGCCCGCCTACCTTGGAAGATAACGTTTACTGGGCACTCGATGAGCTAGGTAGCAAAGGGACAGCCAGCCAAACCAAGGACGACCAGCGCATTGTCACGGCCTATTTCCCTGAAGTGCAGTTTCAGCCCAAAGACTTTGAGGGCCTGAAAGCCACGCTTTTGAACAGCGCCGCTGAGCAGGCTAACCTGCTGCTAAAAAGCGCGGCAAATCAGGCTGGCGGACTCACCACGCTGCCCACTGTTGATATCAGCTGGCAGCTGATTGACGAAGAAGACTGGGCCAAAAGTTGGAAAACCCACTGGAAGCCCGAGGAGATTGGCGACCGGCTGCTGATTAACCCCGCCTGGATGACACCGCCGCCGACCGAGCGCACGATTTTGACCCTTGATCCGGGTAGCGCGTTTGGGACGGGGGCCCATGCGACCACTCAGCTTTGCTTAGAAGCTATGGAAAAACAGGCTCTTGAAGGGAGTGCGATCGCAGATATTGGCTGCGGTTCTGGCATTCTCTCTATTGTGGCGCTGCTGTATGGCGCGCGCCAAGCTTACGCTGCCGATGTCGATCCGCTGGCGTTTAGCTCCACACAATCCAATGCTGCGGTGAACGGCATTACGCCTCAGCAGCTGCAAGTGCAGGTCGGCAGCCTACCCGAGGTGATTGCCATGGCACACAAAGTCGAGGCGATTCCGGTGGAGGGCATTGTGTGCAATATCCTCTCAGAAATTATTGTAGGGTTAATTATTCCGCGCCTCAGCGAACTGGCTGGCCCAAACACCTGGGGCATCCTCAGCGGGATTTTGACCAGTAAAGCGCCCTGGGTAGAAGAGCACTTAGTTGCCTATGGTTGGGAAGTGACCGGAACAACGCACAAAGATGAGTGGTGTGCCATGACCATTCGACTAGCGGCTTAAGTCTTCTGCCTTAAGTCTTCTGCCTTAAGTCTTCTGCCTTAATCCTTCTTGTGGATATTCTCTCTCAGTAGACCCATGAACGACTACGTTGTTTTTATCTTTAAGGTCATTGTTCTTTCCGCATTGCTGAGCCTCGTGATTAAATACGCAGGCCCGCTGATTCCTATCGACAAGCCCTATACCGAAAGCCTAAATGGATTAGTGACCACCATTGTTGTTTTGCCCAGTGTTGTGATGGGTGTAGGGCTACTGGTCGCTTTAAAAAAGTCTTCTCAACAGTCACTTTAAAGATCTTCTCGCTGAATCCAGCCTGCCTGAGCAGTGTTTTGTTATGCGCACAGTTGCCGATATTAATGACAAAATTCGCGCAGGGAAGGCAACCGTTTGGACGATTACAGAGGCCAAAGCACACATTGCTGAAATGGGCGTTGCGCAAGCCGCCAAAACCGTTGATGTGATTACCACAGGTACCTTTGAGCCGATGGAAGGCTCGGGGGCCATTATTAACCTGGGCCATACTGACCCACCCATTAAGATTGTGCAGTGCCATTTGGATGGGGTGCTGGCTTACTCGGGCTTTGGGGCGGTGGACTTGTACATTGGCGGTGGGCAAATTGCAACGCCTAGCAGCACGTCGAGCTTAGAGGGCGATGTTGAAGAGCGTGGCGGTGGCCATGTGATTTCGGACCTAATTGCCGATAAGCCGGTGGCGCTATCGGCGATTGGGCAGGCGACCGATTGCTATCCGCGCAGTAGCCTAGAGACCACCATTACGCGTGATCGAATCAATCAGTTTTACCTGTTTAACCCACGTAACCTCTATCAAAATTTTATTGTGGGTGTAAACGGTGGCGATCGCCCCCTAGCTACTTATCTAGGTCCCTTGCAGCCTCGTCTCGGTAACGCTGTGTATGCCAACAGTGGCGCACTCTCTCCCCTGCTTAACGATCCTGAACTCAACACCATCGGCATTGGCACTCGCATCCTTTTGGGCGGCGGCGAAGGCTACATTGCTTGGGAGGGCACGCAGCATTTTCCGCTTCAGCGACGCCTGCCTAACCGCACTCCGGTTGGCCCAGCCGCCACGGTTGCCCTCATCGGCGATGCAAAAAAAATGAACGCGACTTGGGTACGAGGCTGTTACTTCAAAGGCTACGGCCCTTCGATGATGCTGGGTGTTGGTATTCCTATACCGGTTCTCAATGAGGAGGTTGTTCTTCGCTGCGCGGTTAAAGACGAAGATTTAGTGGCACCGGTCATCGATTTTTCTATTCCAAGAAGAGTCCGTCCTACCTTTGGCCTGGTTAGCTACGCCCAGCTAAAATCTGGCCAGCTCAATCTGGATGGCAAGCGGGTTCGTACTGCGCCACTCTCTAGTCTGTATCTTGCCCAGCAGGTTGCTCTCGACTTAAAACAACGCATCGACGACAGCGAATTTGAACTGACAGACTCTGTAGTGCCCCTCCCTAAAGACACTCGCTTCATGCCCCAGGACAGTTGGGGACCCCAGTTTGAAATTCGGTAGAGCACTCTTCACTCAAATAAAGTGCATGAACCGATCCATCAAATTGATAACGTAGGATACGCCTCTGACAACAGAGCGCCTGACCTTAGTAAAAAGTCAGGCGCTCTTGTTGTTAATCCTTACTTACCCAAATTTAGGCAGCGCGATTAAAACATCTGTTGATGCCGGCCAATCCTGATATCAGCTGTCGGTGTTGCTTTCTACAACGCTCTCGGTAGGGGTAACGGTATCAGCAGCGGTCGCTACGTCTGAAGCGGTATCCACAGATTCTGCTTCAGACGCTGCTTTAGCAGGGACCTTTTCGATGGAATTTTCGACGGTAGCTTTTTCGACAGGAGGTTTTTCGACAGAAGCCTTTTCGACGGGAGCTTGTTGCTCAGCGGAGATCTTCTCTGGCGATTTTTCGTTATCTGACGACTTGGCCTTGGGCTTTGGCTTAGGAACCGGTGTCGTGCGAGGCTTACTCGCTGCGGATGAACGACGCGGACCACCGCGCTTACGATCATCTTTTGACTTTTTCTTGGGTGGTACGACGGCGATTGACTTTGCCGACTTTAAAACCAACAAGCCCCCTTCGCGTTCTACTTCTAAATCCCAAAAGTAGCCGGTTGTTCGCCCGTTGAGGGTGCCTTTGACCAAAAGCTTGAAAGGGCGCTTGGGCTTGGCCGATTCAGATTTGCTCTTTTGAACAATGTTGATGACGATTTCACTGTCTTCTTCGGAGTATTTGGCCACTTCGCCACGGATAGAGAAGCGATCGCAGTGCTTTTCTTCAGCGGCCTCGCTAGAAAGAATGCCAGGACCTTCCTCCTCGTCTTGCTCCGCTTTTTTGGCGCTGAGCGTCTCGGGCTCCCAGATGCCCACAATCTGCATATGCAGCGCCGGCTCATTTTCTTCCTTATATAGCGTGCGAGGATACACCACCCACAGGTGAGGTGTTTCTAAGTCAACGTGCTTCTTAATCAGGCTGGTTACCCGGCCCAGTAGCACCGCGTCAATTAAGGTGCCGTCTTCTAAGGCAATATCGCCCCGGTTGAACTGCTCTTCTGATGCGACATACTTACCCTTAATTAAGCCAATGGCGCGGTATTGCATGCGCTCACTGGGAATCGGAATCGGCCCTAGGGGCTGAGGTTCGGGTGGTGCTTCTGGCTCAGGGGGGGGCGCAGGCTTAGCCTTTTCAACCGGTGGAGTGGGGGGCTTTGGCCTCGCGGGTGGCCCCATTAGTTGAGGGCGGCTGGGCGGTTTTCTGAGGGTTTTGCCGGAGGATTTTACATCTGACTGGCTACTGGACTGAGTCGCTGAGGGGCCACTTAACTGGCCAGATGGTTGGACAGAGGCCGACATAGATGACGGACTACTGATTGATTGGCTAGCAGACTGGCTACTGAATTGGCCAACTGACTGACTGATAGCCTGTGGGGGGCGATTGGCGGCAGAACTCATCAATCCTCAAACTCCTGAAACTGTACCTGCGACTCTGATGATGGCAACGACACCGAACCCTTGGGAAAAAAGGCGATGTCTCCGATGAAATAACCTTAGAGATAGCGTTTACGCAACTAGGTTAACATCAGTGCCAAATTTGATTTATGACATTGGCTACTTTCTAACCATTTAACGAGTGAAACTTGAGACATTGGGTCAGACCCGATGGGCTAAGTTTTCGTAACCGCGGCTATTTAAACTAGACAATGAAACGCAGTAAAGCCTGACGAGCAGCCTTGGCTAAACGTTACGCCTTACCACTGCTTAAGGCTAGCGTAGGCGCTGAGCCTCATCACCCAGAGTTCACGGTTCTTGTTGAAAGGGAACACCTGGGGCTCAAAAAACTTAAAAAAGTTGATGTGAGCTGTCAAAAAGGCTGTCGTTCTCATCAAATCTTGTGACTAATAGTTCATCCATACCGAAGAAAATCCGTATCTTTTTACGACGAAATAGCCCCAATCTTTATGGCTAGCTTGTCCTATAGAGGGGAGGTTAGGGGTAATATGAGCAAGTTATTTTGATTCAAGTATTTCAATTTTAAGTAGGTTTTAACGGGAGCGCGTTTTGGCTTTTAAGAAGGACAGCTGGTTTGTGAGAGGCATACTCATTCTGGCGATCGCAGCCCTGGCAGCGGGCTCGGTTGCCTTTGCCTTTGGTGGCCGGGCCGCTAACCGCGGCAACCACTCAGCGCCGACCCAAGCCACTGAAGACCAAGCGGCTCAGCTTCAAGGCACCATTGACGGATACACCGCTGTCCTCGAGCGAGAACCCGATAATCAAACGGCGCTGATTGGCATTATTGAAGCCAAAATTGCCCTAGACGACTTAGAAGGAACCGTTGAGCCCTTGGAGCGCCTAGCAAACCTCAATCCAGAGGTCGCAGAGTACTCGATTGCCCTCGCGCAAACTAAGCAGCAGCTAGACGACTTAGAAGGGGCCGCCCAGGTATATCGCCGTGTCCTCACCCAAAATCCTGGTAGCGTGCCGGCTTTGGAAGGCTTGGTGGCCTTACTGATTAGCCAAGAGCGAACCGAAGCTGCTGTTGGCCTGCTGAACGATACGCTGGCCAGTGCGGATCAAAATAATGAAATTGCTCCGGGCTCTATTGATAAGCTTTCGGTTAAGTTGCTGCTGGGCCAGGTCTTTGTAGAGCAACAAAGGCTAGACGATGCCCTAAAAATGTATGACGAAGCGATCGCAGATGCTAAGACCGTTTCACCCACTCAGCCTGACTTTCGCCCAACCCTAGCGAAAGGCCTGGTACTACAAGAAAAAGGCGAGACCACTGAGGCCAAAGCACTCTTTGATGAGGCCCTGGCGCTGGCGCCTACTCAATATAAAGACGGTGTGCAGCAGCTCATCAATGAAAAGACCGCACCACCGGCTGATGAGGCTGCTGAAAGTGAAGCTGCTGAAGATGAAGCTGCTGAAGGTGAGGCCACTGGCGATGCACCCGATGCTCCCCCCGCTGAATAGTTAAACATTCGCTTTCAAGCCTTTGCTTCTCACCTAAAAGCAGATCTCTGTTCTGTACTTTTTGATACCGCCCTACAGGCTGGTTCTGTGTAGGGCAGCGTAGTCGTGCGCTAAAACATTTCCACTGACCAGAGTCTGAACCAGAGCCTGAACCAGAGTCCTCCTTAATGCAAACCCCGGCAGGTTTTGTGACGAATCAACCTGCCGTATTTTGCTGCTAAGGGACCTGCCGTATTGTGCGGCTGAGGTAAAGGAGCCAAATATTTCTAAACAAATGTTCACTCTCTAAAGTAAGATCTTAAGACAATCTAAAGATTTGCATATTTGAGCCGTGTCAATCGCGTCGGCACAGTCTTGAACATGTTTGCCGCAAGGCATAAGTGTCCTGTAAACGCGTGCTGCTATGAAAAAAGATGCTGCCCTCACTGGTCTGAACTACTTGTCAGGCGGTCAGTTAGGCTTGCAAACGGGCGTTCCACAGGCACATTTATTTGTCAAAGAGCCTCAGCAATCTTCGCCGTATTGTCCTAGTCCACATCGGTTGGCCGCTGTTAGAACCTACATAAAGAGCACTTGGCAAACGTTGCGGCGCGGACACGATCATATTTTGACGGCGGCTCGTGATGCCAAAGTGGCCCATGCTGCTGGACAAGCCTGGCCGGTTTATATCTCTAAAAAAGAGAGTCCCAAGGAGATTGAAGAAACCCTGCGGCAAACCATTGCCGCAGAGTTTGAGCAGATTCAACTAAAGACGCTGCCAGATAATCCGGATGAGATTTTAGATCATGGCTTGCTGTATTTACCAGGTGACTATGTTGTTCCTGGTGGTAGGTTTAATGAGCTATACGGGTGGGACAGCTACTTTATTTTGCTGGGGCTGCTACAGGATGATGAGCTGGCGTTGGCTCAAAGCCTGACCGATCAGCTGCTGTACCAGGTAGAGCACTACGGCACGGTACTCAATGCAAACCGCACCTATTTCCTAAGTCGTTCACAGCCGCCGTTGCTCTCACGGATGGTGCTAAAACTGTATGAAAAAACAAAAGACATTGACTGGTTAAGCACTACAGTGCCAACGCTTGTCCGGTTTTATGAGTACTGGATGCAGGACTCGCACATTCATCCGGAAAGTGGGCTGTCGCGTTATTTTGACACTGGTGTGGGGCCTGCCCCTGAAGTTGCTGTTTCTGAATGTGATGAGGCGGGGCGATCGCACTTTGACCGCATTCGTGATTTTTACAAACGAGAAACCATTACAGACTACGATGTCTCTTTGTTTTATGACGCCGAGACAGACGAGCTAACGCCACTGTTTTATCAGGGCGATCGCTCCATGCGAGAGTCTGGCTTTGACCCTACTAATCGCTTTGGTCCTTTTAGTGTCGATATTGTTCATTACTTGCCCGTATGTCTCAATGTTCTTCTCTATCAGATGGAGAAAGATATGTCAGAGATATATCGTCTTTTGAGCAATGCTGAGAGTCAGGCCGTTTCAACACCCCTTTTGGACGCTGCTTACAACAGCGCCGAAATTGCCAAGTGGCACGACCGAGCAAATGCGCGTCATCAAAGCATTGACGAGTATCTTTGGGACGAAGAAACCGGTTTGTATTTAGACTACTCTTTGACCACCGGTGAGCGCCGCTACTACGAATTTGCGACCACCTTTTACCCGTTGTGGGCGGGGCTAGCGTCTGTCCACCAGGCTGAGGCGGTCCTCGAAAACCTTCCAAAATTTGAAGCACCTGGTGGCCTCAGAACCAGTACCTACACCTCGGGCAATCAGTGGGACAATCCCTTTGGCTGGGCCCCGCTACAGCTGATTGGTGTAGAAGGCTTGCAGCGCTATGGTTATCAAGCCGCTGCTGAACGTATCAGCTGTCGTTTTTTGAGTTTGGTGGTAGATGATTTTGAGCGAACGGGCAGTTTGCTCGAAAAGTACGATATTGCGGCTTGCTCTGGAGAGGTCTCTAACGGTATTCACTTTGGCTATAGCAGTAACGAAGTCGGCTTTGGCTGGACCAATGGCGTTGTTCTATCTCTGATGGATTTGCTGGGTCTCGCCTCGTAGGAGACAGAGGGTGATATTCTCAATGCTCCTGCTTACAAAAATTCTAGAATTGAGTGGTGAGATAGTCTCGGGAAACAACTACTGAACTGGATAGCTATTTTTAGGTGATAGGTAATTTGTTGAGTTGTTCAATTGACTTCATTTGCGATCGCGCAAAACCGGTCTCATTCAAAATGTCTAAAATAAACTCTGTTTTGCCTGCGATGTAGCTATCAATGTCGTTTGGGAATTCGCGCGCAAGCTGTTTTTTGAGCGTGCCATAAGCCTTAGCTTTATCGGGATGACTGCGAAGATAATCCCGAACTGCCAGATGATTTTGCAACGCCAATCCACCCTGAAGGCACACATATAAATGGTGCTCAGGGAGCTCTTTCGGTGCAAAGAAAGCATCGCGGCCTTCTATCCCAAGATTGCCACGATGTTTATAACCCAACGGCGCTAAGCGGTCTATTACAGTATGAAGTGCTGAGGATGAAGGAATAATGATGTCGATATCCAGTATTGGCTTGGCCGCTAGACCGTGCACTGACGTGCTGCCTACATGCTCCATGGCAATAGCAACATCGCAAACAGCTGGCCATATGGACGATTTTAAGCTGATAAATGCCTGTGGCCATGCCGCATCGTACTCGGTCACTTTAATCGTGTCCACCACCACTCCTTACTCAATAGCAACGCTTAAATCATAAGACGCATTTCCTCGGGTGCCGCCCACAATGATGGTGTACTCGCCCGTGTGCGGTAGAAAAATGTTTCCTTCGGTTTGTTCATCACTCAAAACAAAGCCCGTGGGGCCTACCACGTCAAAGACGGCGTTGTCTTCTAACGAGGTTATCGATAGCGCCATTTGTTGTCCGCCCTGGGCGATGAGCGTGTAAATATCGCGATCGCCCCTAATCACTGCGTTACTCACCGTTGTTCCACTGTTGCCAGCCTCAAAAAAGATCGCTTGAATTTGACCCTTGTTGGCATAGGTCGAGAGGGCTTCATCACCGGTATCTACATAATTTTCAAACGCTTTATCAACCGCCTCACAGCTGGCTTTAGAGAGCGTGTCTTTATCGACTGTGAGTGCCGTTGGACTCACCCGCCAAGTCTCTTGTTTATTTTGCTTATCGTATTCGATCCAGGTAACAACATCTACATTGAGGTTGCTGCCGTCAATGGTGCCGTTTACAGCCCTGTGGTAGCTGGTGTAGTAGCTCTCTTTGTCGTTATGAATCGCCCCTTGAACTATCCCGCTCACCTGATCGTTCGTGGCGATGACTAGGCGAACCTGAATATCTTGGTTTTCATCGCTGCTTTCATAACAGTATTTACCCGGTGCTATTGCAGGCATCACAGGCGTCGGCGCAGGTTTAGCGGTTGGCTTATCGGCTAGCTCAGGTGATTTTGTCGTCTCTTTGGCGTCCTCGTCTGCTGCGTTTACCTCTTCATTGCTGACATCGCCTTGTGCTTCCGACGGTTGGGGTGAGGGATCAGAAGCGGGCGGCACCAGATTGCAGCTGGCTAAAGTAGCCACCAGTAGAAGCGGAACATAACGGCTTAAAGCATAACGGCTTAGAGAGAAGAAACGCATAGTAGAGGTCTCGGAAAAAATAGTTAACGATGATGGTGGATAGCAGTGGATAGATTTCTGGGGCGCGAAGGTTAGATTACGCCATTGATTTGAAGATGTGCAAGGTGACTTTGGACCGGTGTTTTCACTGCGATCGCGCCAACTATTAAATAAAAATTTGTGCCGGTAGGAAAATGAAGTTCTCGTAAGGATTGGAGCAAGGCAGTGGCGATTGGCGGGAAAGCTATAGGTGG
This sequence comes from Cyanobacteria bacterium J06634_5, assembly GCA_039820525.1. Taxonomy (GTDB): domain Bacteria; phylum Cyanobacteriota; class Cyanobacteriia; order Phormidesmidales; family Phormidesmidaceae; genus Phormidesmis. The sequence goes on along the minus strand of JBCBPY010000013.1, from coordinate 88,738 downwards.
TGCTCACCTTCGCTTGATGAAATCTCACTAATCATGGCTCAGTCAACGACTAGCAGTGTTTTCCTCGCACTTTCCCAGCACAGCCATGGCCGTTTGGCCGAATGCGTTGAGGATCTCTCTATTCCTGACTTTATTGCTTTTTTAGATCGCACCACTCGCGACTTTAAGCAATTTCTCAAGGTGATAGATCTGATTAACAATCGCTCGCTGGAGCCGATGCTTGATGAGCTGTTGGAAACATTTACCCTCAAAATTGGCCAGATTTTGCAGGCAGAACGCACCACTATTTTTGTGGTGGATGAGGACCGCCAAGAGCTGTGGTCTAAGGTAGCCCAGGGCAGTGACCGCTTAGAAATTCGCCTACCTTGGGACAAAGGTATCGCTGGCTCTGTAGCCACTACAGGCCAGGGGCTCAACATTCCAGATGCTTATGCCGATCCCAGGTTTAATCCTGAGACCGATCGCAAAACAGGCTATCGCACGCGCAATGTTTTATGTATGCCTGTGATGAGCAGTGAGGGGAAAGTGGTTGCGATCGCCCAACTCCTGAATAAAATCGGTCCCCACGCCTTCTCTGCCGAAGACGAAGAACGCTTCGCCCACTTCGCCCCGTCCATTGGCATTTTGCTCGAATCTTGCCAGTCCTTTTACCTTGCAGCCCGTAACCAAAAAGGGGTGGCGGCCTTGCTTAAGGCCATTTCATCCCTGGAGCAAAGCCTGGATTTGGCCGTGACCTTGCAGTCCGTAATGGCCGCCGCGCGCAACCTAATGCAGGCCGATAGAAGCACATTGTGGCTGCTGGACGAGCCCAATAATGAGCTTTGGTCCCAGGTAAAAAGTGCCGACGATAGCACCCTCATTGACCTGCGGCTGCCCGCAGACAAGGGCATCGTGGGCCACGTCGCCACAACCGCTGAAACCCTCAATATTTTTGATGCCTACAGCGATCCTCGCTTCGATGTGTCGTCTGATCAAAAGACAGGCTACTGCACCCGTAATATCTTGTGCATGCCTGTGTTTAACTCGTCTGGCAAGCTCATGGGTGTGAGCCAGCTGATTAATAAAATGCAGGGGCAGTTTACGACGTTAGATGAGTCATTTATGCGGGCATTTAATACCCAGGCGGGGATTGCCCTGGAAAATGCTCAGCTTTTTCAAGAGATTTCCCAGGAAAAGCAATACCAAAAAGACATGCTGGAGAGCCTGTCTGACGCAGTGATTTCCACTGATATGGCGGGGCGAATTGTCACCATCAATGAAGCGGCGCTGAGACTGTTGGGCTGCCCCGTGGGGGAGAGTCAGCACTATCGGGGCGGGCTCAATGAAGATGTTGAGCAGCGGGTGAATACGGCAGCCGCAGCGCGCTGGCAGCAATCTTTAACCGGGTGTTATTTGTGGGACGTGGTGCCTCTAGAACGATTGCGCGATCGCCTAGAAGATAGCCTCCAAACGGGCGCTCGGCACTACGTCCCAGAGCAAAACTTGCGGGTATCCATTGCCCTTGCCCCCCTACGCTCGACAACGCCCCCTTTGGCAAAGCGTATTCATCAGCACTTAGCCGAGCAGCCGACCAAGCGCGTTATTTCCAACGCTGTTTCCACACAGCGCCAGCGGCACAGGCCAGAAAGCTGTGTACTGGTTACACCGAACGAAACTGACTACTTGCTGTGGGGCAATAGTCACCAGCCGTTGGCCTCTCCAGAACATGTCATGGGCTGGAATCGAAGCATTAACCTGACAGTGAGCCCACTGAGCGCCCCGCGCAATCAGGGGATTGGCGGTGGGGTTCGCGGTGGCCTGGTCGTGCTCGAAGACATCAGTCAAGAAAAGCGGATGAAAACCACGCTGTACCGCTATATGACTCCCAGCGTCGCGGACCGAGTCATGGCCCTCGGAGAAGATGTGCTGATGGTGGGTGAGCGTAAGGACGTCACGGTTCTATTTTCAGATATTCGAGGATATACCTCCCTCACTGAAAAGCTGGAAGCCTCAGATGTGGTCTCGATGCTCAATGAGTACTTTGAAACCATGGTGGAAGCGGTGTTCCACTGTGAGGGCACCCTGGATAAATTTATTGGCGATGCGCTCATGGCTGTCTTTGGTGCGCCGCTGCCGCTGGATAATCATGCGTGGTCAGCGGTGCGCTCATCGTTAGATATGCGGCATCGATTAGAAGTCTTTAATCAAGAGCGGCTACGCCAGGGCCAGCCCGAGCTAAAAATTGGCATTGGCCTCAGTTCTGGCGAGGTCGTCTCGGGGAACATTGGCTCCCAGCGAAAAATGGAATACACCGTGATTGGGGACGGCGTGAACTTAAGTTCTCGTCTGGAGAGTATTACCAAGCAGTACGGCTGCGATATTGTGCTTAGTGAGCACACTTACGAGCGCTGTCAGGAAAAAGTGTGGGTCCGAGAGCTGGATTTGATTCGGGTGAAAGGCAAGTCAGAGCCTGTGAAAATATACGAGCTGATAGGCGATCGCACTCAGTCTCTTTCAACAGAAACCCTCACCTTCCTCGATCTTTACAGCCAGGGCCGCGAAGCCTACAAAGCTAAAGAATTTCACCGTGCGATCGCGCTATTTGACAAAGCGCAGGTCATGCAGCCTGACGACAAGGCGGTGATGATTCATTTGGAGCGGTCTCAAGAATACATCCAGCGCCCGCCAGTGGCTGATTGGGATGGCGTGCATGTGATGACAACAAAATAGGAGATGATATTGCCTGACTAGCTGCCTTCTCATTCTTACTCATCAATTACAATGAAGGGTAAAGTCGTCGAATTTAATTACGATGGCTAACGGTAACTGCTTTAAATCTCTGATGCCTTGTTATGTCTATCAGCATCAATACTCAGCTCATTAACTCACTTGCCCAAGTGATTCTTTCACTTAAGCCAGAAGAGCAGATCTTACTGTCTCAAACTGTTCAAAAGCTGAAAGCTGCCCCTTCAGGTGTGGAACGGCCTGATCTTGACCTGTTTTTCAAAGAACTCGATACCTTAGTCCCTGATGCTGAACAGCCTACGCTAGAAGAGATTAGTGCAGAGGTGAAATTGGTGCGTCAAGCGATTTGGACTGAAGCGTGAAAGTTGTTGTTGACGTCAACGTTTGGATCTCTGGTTTTCTATGGGGTGGCATCCCTGGCCAGATTTTACGGTTAGCTTACGACAACAAGATTAAAAACTATGTGTCAGCAGAACTTATCCGAGAGCTAGATAGTACGCTTCGAAGGCCCAAATTCGAGTCTCGCTTAGCAAGGCGGGATCAGACGGTAGAAAGCTTATTAACGATCACGAAGATGCTTTCACAAGTTGTCGATATTACGGACATAACGTTTGCCGAACTGCGCGATCCGGCAGATGCCAAGATTTTATCGACTGCGATCGCAGCACAGGCTCAAGTACTCATTACTGGCGATCTCGATTTGCTCGTTTTACGATCTGTGCAAAATATTCAAATACTCACGCCTACCCAATTCCTCTCATTTTTGTGATTACGATCATTCCTATCAATCCGCAAATGATATTACGGAGCTGAGGTTTTGCCGAGCTTTGCCGCGATAATAGGCAGGTTGCTTTCATTTTTTCACTCGACGCCCCATGACTGACGCTCCTCAGAACGCCCAGAAGCTATACGAAGGCAAAGCCAAAATCATCTATGCAACGGATGATCCAGAGGTTTTGATTACCTACTTTAAAGACGATGCAACGGCGTTTAATGCGCAAAAGAAAGGGCAGATTGCGAACAAAGGCGTGATTAATTGCAAGGTGACAACTCACCTATACGGCTTGCTGGAGAAAAAAGGGGTTGCGACGCATTTGTTGGAGACCACTAGCGATAGAGAAATGCGCGTTAAGCGTGTGGATATTGTGCCCTTGGAAGTGGTGGTGCGCAATATTGCAGCCGGTAGCCTCACCAAGCAAACGGGCATTCCCCTGGGGACAACGTTGGAATCGTCCCTGGTGGAGTTTTATTACAAGAATGATGACTTAGGCGACCCGCTGCTGACGCGCGATCGCATTGCAGCCATGAAGCTTGCCCCACCCGAGCAGCTAGAGGCCCTAATCGCAAAAGCTCAAACGGTGAACAGCGTGCTCACCGAATTTTTTGCCAGCTGCGGCATTACGCTGGTGGACTTTAAGCTGGAGTTTGGCACGGATGCTGGCGGCACCTTGCTACTGGCCGATGAAATTAGCCCCGATACCTGCCGGCTGTGGGACGCCAATGAAGCCGATGAAAGTAAGCGCGTGATGGATAAAGACCGCTTTCGGAAAGACTTGGGCGATGTGGCCGAAGGGTATCAGGCGGTGCTCGATAGGATTTTGACTCAGCTGGAGAAATAAAGGATGAACGATGAGTGATGACTGATGAAGTGGGGAGCTTTGACTTTTGCTTGATCCGGCATGGGTTGTGTCAGTAGCTCGTGTATAAAATAATTCACCGTTCATCATTCTGCCTTCATCCTTTTGTTCACCGTGCAGCCTACACATCTGTCACAGTGATTTTTCGGTGAGCGCTTGGCAGTGCGGTAAGATCTGTCAAAATTGATTAGTTTTGGGCCATCTACTGGCCTGCTGGGCGTTTGTTTGAAGTGCTGAAGAGTGCGGCGTTGTTGCACTCTTTATGCTTTGGATACTATCGCGATCGCAAACAACTTTCCTTAAGTTTGGCTGAGTTTGTCCAAACGGTTTGAAAGGTTTGTGAGCGTGGTGCGTGCGCTTCTCGAGGAGTGAACTTATTTACAAGGATCAAGTGGTTATGCGTGTTTCCCCGGCTCTTTTGGCCTCTTTTAGTTTGGTTGCGATGGCATCGCCACTCCTTTGGAGTATCGCCGGTTTGCCATCTCAAGCGGCTGATGCAGCAGAAACGGCCAATAGTGCTACTTCTATTGAGGTTCAAGGTGTTGAGGTTCAAGGTGTTGAGAGCCAAGGTATTGAGGCCCAAGGTCCGACTCTTGATACTGCTCTAGGCGCTGTCCAAAGTGCAGACGGCCCTTCCCTGGCAAGACTCCTAAACGGCGCTGCGGCTGCCAATAAGCAGGTCGAAGCAGAAGAACCACCTGCTGTGCCAGTTATCGTGGCACCGTCTGAGACCTCTGGTGAGACACCTGGCGAGGCCGTGGATTCAACTATCCCAGAACCTACGTTTTCGAGTCCTGCGCCAGCCGCTGAAGAGGACGCTCTCGAAGCGTTGACCGAAGAGGCAGAAGACACTGCTGAGCCTGCTCTTGACGGTGGCAGTGTTCCGACTGTTCCCAACGATGCCTCTCCGCTCCCTACTCGCCCGACGCCCTCAGCGCCGAATAACGCGATTCCGATTCCAACACCCGGCTCAACACCTGAAGAGGCAGCCGACGAGATTGAAGCCGACGAGATTGAAGCCGACGAGATTGAAGCCGATGAGGCTGAAGCCGATGAGGCAGACGAGACTCCCGCAGCAGACCCTGATGCCGATGCCCCCAATCCTGACGGTGATGCTTCGGGCGCTCCTGAAGACGGCACGGAAGAGGCCGCAGAAGAAACGCGTGTCCTGGTATCAGAAGTCGATGTGGTTTCAACGAATGATCAGGCGCTTTCTGCCGAACTGGTGGATGCTGTTTACAGCGCTGTAGATACTGTTCCAGGGCGTACGACGACGCGTACACAGCTGCAAGAAGACATTAACAATGTTTTTAGCACTGGCTTTTTCTCGAACGTGCGCGCCACTCCTGAAGACACGCCCCTGGGTGTGAAAGTCACCTTTTTCGTAGAGCCGAATCCGGTGCTAACCAGCGTGGATATCCGCAACCGACAGGTGCTGGAAGATGAAACGATTGACGAGATCTTTGGTGAGCAGTACGGCCAAATTTTGAACCTGCGCGATTTTCAAAACAGCGTGCTGGACTTAAACGACTGGTACCAGGAAAACGGCTACGCTTTGGCGCAGGTCACCGCCGCACCGCAAATCTCAGATGATGGCACCGTCACCTTGATTGTGGCCGAAGGTGAAATTGAATCGATCGAGGTGCGCTTTATTGATGAAAATGGCGAAACCACCAACGAAGACGGCGAGCCGATTACGGGTAAAACCCGTGACTTTATTGTCACCCGTGAGTTTGAAACGCAGCCCGGTGATATTTTTCAAGAAAGTGCGATTCAAGAAGATATTGGCCGCGCCTTTGGCTTAGGGATTTTTGAAGACATTCGCCTCTCGTTAGACCCCGGTGATGACGATCCGCGCAAGGTCAAAATGATTGTCAATATCGCCGAGCGCGATACCGGTTCGGTGGGGGCTTCGCTGGGCTTTAACCTACGGGGCGACCTGTTTGGTCAGCTGAGCTACAACGAAGATAACTTTGGCGGTAACAACCAAAAGCTACGAACTGAAGGCCGAGTGACCACACGTGGTGACTTCCTGTTTGACATCGGCTTTACCGATCCTTGGATTGCGGGTGACCGTTATCGCACCTCCTACACCGCTAGCTTGTTTAATCGTCGGGCGACCTCGCTGATTTTTGATAACGGCCCGATTGATGTGGACTTGCCTAATGGCGATACGCCTCGCCTCAACCGATTGGGCACAGGGATTAGCTTTAGCCGTCCGCTGGACAATGGCCTGTCGCTGTCGCTGGGGACTCAGTACGAGCGGGTAGCTTTGCTAGATGCTGACGGCGATGTGGAGCCCAGAGACGAGCTGGGTAATTTGCTCACGCAAAGTGAAAATGGCCGAGACGATCTGTTCTCTGTGCAGTTTGGTGCGGTGCTAGATAGACGAAACAGCGCTAGCCAGCCAACGAGCGGCAACTTGTTTAGGCTGGGTACAGAGCAGACGATTCCGGTGGGCAACGGCAGCATTTTTTACAACAAGCTGCGAGGTAGCTACAGCCAATACATTCCGGTCAACTTCTTTAATTCGGATCGCGGCGGTGAAACCTTTGCGTTGAACTTGCAGGGCGGTACGGTCATCGGTGACTTGCCGCCGTATGAGGCCTTTTCACTGGGTGGCGGTAACTCCGTTCGAGGCTTTGAGGAAGGTGCGGTGGGCGCAGGCCGGTCGTTCTTGCTGGGTACGGTGGAGTATCGCTTCCCGCTGTTTAGCGAGTTCTTAAATGGTGCACTCTTTGCTGATTACGGTACTGACTTGGGCACCGGTGATTCTGTCCCCGGCGATCCGGCGGGCGTGCGCGGTAAGCCCGGTAATGGCTTTGGCTATGGCGCTGGTGTGCGGGTGCAAACCCCGCTGGGGGCGCTGCGTTTGGACTATGGTTTGAGTGATGAAGGCAGCCGCTTCCACTTTGGCTTTGGAGAGCGCTTCTAATGGGATTGCAAGCAGGGCAAAAGACGTCAGGGCAAAAGACGTTGGCGGCGATCGCGACTGCAAAAGGTGTTGGCCTGCACCTAGGCCAGCAGACAACTGTGCGTCTGCTCCCCGCAGACCCTGGCCAAGGACGCTACTTTGTGCGAACCGATATGGATTCGGGTGATGAGTTAGGACGCTCGCCACAGATTGCCGCAGCGGTAGAGCGGGTGATTCAAACCCAGCTTTCTACAGAGCTGGGCGCATCGCCTCACGAGGGGGCTGATGGTTCATCTGATAGCTCATCTCGTAGTCCATCTGATAGCTCATCTCAATCGGCCACTGTACGCACCGTAGAGCATTTGCTCTCGGCGCTAGTTGCCCTGGAAATAGACAATGTGCGTATAGAGATAGATGGCCCTGAGCTGCCGCTACTAGATGGTTCTGCCAAAGAGTGGATAGCTGCGATCGCTCAAGCGGGCACCACCGAACAATCGGCCTCGCGTAAAACCCGCTTAGCACTCACAGCCCCTGTCTCGGTTCAGTCTGATGATGCCTGGGTTAGTGCCTTTCCCTGTAGTGAACTGCGCTTTAGCTACGGGATTGACTTTGAGCTTGCAGCCATTGGCAATCAGTGGCACAGCTGGTCGCCGACCGATGATGATTTTGCCTGTGAGGTTGCGCCTGCGCGAACGTTCGGGCTGGCCCATCAGATTGACTATTTGCGATCGCAAGGCCTCATCAAAGGCGGCAGCCTAGACAACGCCCTGGTGTGTGGTGCCGATGGTTGGGTAAACCCACCTCTTCGCTTTGACAACGAACCCGCTCGACATAAGCTGCTAGATCTCATCGGAGACCTAAGCTTGCTAGGCGATATTCCGAAAGGTCACTACGTAGCCTACAAAGCCAGCCATGCCTTGCATGTAGCGCTGGCTAAAAAACTGGTAGCGCAGTGTCCTTTTGCTTAGGAATGTCCCTCTTAAGCAGGTTCTAAGCGCCCGTTTAGCCAGCCTGGGCGGTGGCAAAGAGGGGGCTAAAGGATGGGATGTTTCTAACTCTTCGTAGCGTCAGGCACCGTCTAATGGCAGAATCGTGAGGGGCTTTACACAGGCTTTACTTGTTTTGAGCGTTTGCTGTTTAGTTTTTGCCTTTGGCTTGGGCCTTTAGACTTGGCCGTTAGCTTTTGCCCCGTTGAGACGCTACTGTAATTCGTTTTAGTTTTATGCCAACCCCTGCTCCCGCTTCGACCAGTGCTGCTAACGGCAGTGCGGCGACTGCAACACCCAAAGGTATTGATCAAAGTACTGACGCTGATGGTGCTGCTGTTAAGACCACCTATACGCTTGAAGAAATTCAGCAACTGCTGCCCCACCGCTACCCCTTTGCCCTTGTCGATCGCATTATTGACTATGTGCCTGGCGAAAAAGCCGTCGGGATTAAGAATGTCACCTTTAACGAGCCACACTTTCAGGGGCACTTTCCCGGACGACCCCTGATGCCGGGGGTGCTGATTGTCGAAGCGATGGCACAGGTGGGCGGCATTGTGATGAGCCAGTCTCCTGGGGTAGATGGCCGGCTGTGCGTGTTTGCAGGTATTGATAAGGTCAAGTTTCGGAAGCCTGTTGTCCCCGGCGATCAGCTGATTATTACCACCGAACTCATTACGGTGAGAAGAGCCCGGTTTGGCAAAATGACCTCGCGCGCCGAAGTCGATGGCAAGATGGCCTGCGAAGGGATTTTGACCTTTGCTGTCGTAGACTAGGCACACTTTATTCTATGCATCTGTTTATGCAGTTTATTTTGTGGCCGATTCACTCGGTGGCTTTGCTGGAGGCACGGCTTTGACTACTTTGATTCATCCGACTGCTGTTATCCATCCCAATGCGCGCATTCATACGAGTGCGACCATTGGACCCTACGCCGTCATCGGCGAAAAAGTCACCATTGGTGCCGATACGAGCGTGGGGGCCCATGCGGTGATTGAAGGTTTTACGACGATTGGCGATCGCAATCGGATTTTTCCCCATGCTGCGATCGGCCTAGAACCGCAGGACCTTAAATACGACGGCTCTATGAGCCTGGTTGAAATCGGCAATGACAACGCCATTCGCGAATGCGTCACCATCAACCGGCCCACCCTGCTCGGTGAAGTGACCCGCATTGGCAACCACAACTTGCTGATGGCTTACTCCCATGTGGCCCACAACTGTGAAATTGCTGACCGAGTGATTATTGCTAACTCGGTCGCGCTCGCAGGCCATGTCGAAATTGAGTCCCACGCTCGGCTCAGCGGCCTGGTCGGTGTTCATCAGTTTGTGCATATTGGTCGCTATGCCATGGTGGGTGGCATGAGCCGGATCGAGCGAGATGTGCCTCCTTACACCATGGTAGAAGGCAACCCTTCTCGGGTGCGTAGCCTCAATCAGGTGTTGCTGACTCGTTCGGGCATTGCCAAAGAAGACGATGGCCGAGTTTACAAGGAACTGCGAGAGGCGTTCCGGCTGATTTATCGTGCTAATTTGACCCTGAGTGAAGCGATTGTCAAGCTAGAGTCTATGAGCGCGGATAACGTTCATGTTCGTAACCTGTACGAGTTTTTGCGAGCTTCTTCCCAAGACAAAGGTCGCAGAGGCCCCGTGCCAGGACGTAAGAAGTAGCCAGGACATAGGCAGTAATGGTTTTGGCACAAGGTTAAAGAATATGGCACCAGACACATCGGCGTCAGATATGCCGGCATCAGATACGCCAGCAAAGACGTTTCAAATTTTTATTCACACGGGCGAAGTTTCCGGTGATTTGCAGGGTGGGCTGCTGGCAATGGCGCTGCAAAAGCAGGCGGAAAAGCGCGGCTTTTCGATTGCGCTTACGGGCGTAGGCGGCAGCCGGATGCAAGAGGCCGGGGTCGAAATTTTAGTCGATACGGTACAGCTGAGTGCCATTGGCGTATTTGAAGCGATTCCGTATTATTTAGCCGGACGCAGCGCTCAAAAGCAGGTCAACGAATACCTGGTTAACAATCCGCCGGACTTGCTGGTGCTGCTGGACTACAAGGGCCCGAACCTGCCGGTGGGTAAGTTTGTGCGCAAAATGAGGCCCAATACGCCCATTGTGTATTACATTGCGCCGCAGGAGTGGGTGCTTAAAACCAGCGCTACCGAAACCATCGTCGAGATTAGCGATAAGCTGCTGGCTATTTTTCCGGGGGAGGCAACCTATTACGAGGAAGCGGGGGCCAACGTGCGTTGGGTGGGGCATCCGCTGATTGATATTTTGGCTGAGCCGATGACGAAAGCAGAGGCTAGGCGTGCGTTAGCGATCGCACCGGACGCGAAGATTGTTACGCTGTTGCCCGCGTCCCGCAAGCAAGAGCTAAAGTACATTATGCCGAGGATGTTTGCCGCCGCTCGCCTCATTCAGGAAAAGCAGCCAGGGGTGAAGTTTTTGGTGCCGGTGTCTTTGCCGGACTTTAGGGGCGAAATCAATGAGGCGATCGCAGAGTTTGAGCTGAATGCCAGGCTGATTGATAAGGCCGATGGGCAACGTGCGATCGCAGCGGCTGATGTTGTCATTAATAAATCCGGCACGGTTAACCTAGAAGTGGCGCTGATGAACGTGCCGCAGGTCGTGATGTACCGGCTGAGCTATCTTACGGGCCTGATTGCTCAATACATTGTGCGGTGGTCTGGCGACTTTGTTTCGCCGGTAAACCTGATGGAAAATCAGCCGATTGTGCCTGAGTTTTTGCAGTGGTATGCCATTCCTAGCGATATTGGCACAGCGGCCCTTGCCCTACTTACCGATGCCGACAAACGACAAACTATGCTCGATGGCTACCAGCAAATGCGGCAGGCGATGGGCGCTGTGGGTGTGTGCGATCGCGCAGCCAATGAAATTTTAGACATGTTGCCCGATTCGTAGAAGCTCGGGCTGTAGAAGATTGGTAGAAGACCTAATCCATGCCGAGGATTTATACGCAGACAGCGGATTTTGCCTTTTATCCGCGTTAACCGACGCAAAAAGTGTATAAAAGTTGCTGGCCGCTTGCCCTCTATGCACTACACTAGGTCAGAAAATAATCTTGCTTGTGCTCTGACTTATGTACTATTGCTGAGTCTATACAAGCGTGTTTGGTGGTTAGGAGGCCAGTAGTGGATATCCAGGAACTGTTTGCAAAAGGCGGCATCGCTATGTGGCCGCTGGCCATATTGTCTGTGTTGGCGCTGGGTACCATCATGGAGCGCATTTGGTTTTGGTCCAAAATCTTAACTAAGGAGCGCGAAATTTCTGGGCGCGTCCTCGAAGCGGCCCGTCGTGAATGGTCCGCTGCGACCGATATTTCTCAGCGCGCGAGCCGCTTGCCCATGGGCCGGTTCTTATTTTCTGCGCTTAAGCTTAAAGACCAAGAACCCGAAGTTTTTAGGCTGGCACTTGAAACCTCTGCCAACGAAGAGCTGGCGATTATGCGCAGGGGCGAAAAGATTTTAGAAGCGGTGATTGCGCTCTCTCCTTTATTAGGACTGCTGGGTACTGTGGTGGGTCTGATTAACTCCTTAGGCTCTATTGATCTCAACACGCTTGGCGTTGGCGATGCGACTGCGGGCACTGCGCTGGGGATTGGTGAAGCGCTAATTTCTACCGCAACGGGTCTGGTGATTGCTATTTTTAGTTTGGCCTTTTACCGGCTGTTTCAAGGTTTTGTTTTTGGTCAGGCAAAGGTGTTTCAGCTGGCGGGCAATGAGCTGGAGCTGCTATATCGTCAGGCGTGGGCCTATACGGATGGGCGGCCTAGCTTGCTGAGCGAAAACTTGGTGAATACGCCACCGTCTCCCACCATTGACATGCCGCCTCCACCAGCACCTAACAAGCCGTCTACGTTTTGATAGTTTGCTCTGTCTGCGTTTGCTCTGTCTGTGTTGGCTCTACAGTGTTTCCCTATGAAAGTTGATCTCGATAATCGTCAGTCGGATATACAGATCGAAATTCTGCCGATGATCGATGTGATTTTTTGCATCCTGACGTTCTTTATTTTGGCGGCGGTGGGGCTGACTCGGCAGCAGGCGATCGAGCTGGATTTGCCGTCGGTGAACAACAGTTCGCCGGTAGAGGGCAACAGCCGAGAGCGCCTGTATGTGAGTGTTGATAGCGCCGGGCAGGTGTATGTGGACAAGAGTCCAGTGCCGTTGGGGCTTTTGTATGACGTGCTGGTGCAGCACAAGCTCCAGGCGCCTAACGGCATTATTGTGCTGTACGCCTCTCGCAGTGCGCGCTATGAGGATGTGGTGAGGGTGCTAGACTTGCTGCGGACGGTGGGCGGCGATCGCGTGGCCTTAGCTACCCTCCCTAACGACGCCTCACTAGATCCCACCCAAGGAAAAAGCCAAACCCTAGAAGAGGTCCTGCGAGACCAGGGCGTACCGGTGTCTCCTAACGGTCAAATCGACCCCAGCGCTATTCCCACTTCGCCGCAGCCAGGGACCATACAACCAGGAACGGTGCAACCAGGCACTTCACAGCCACTTTCACCGAGTACGCTACCGCCTATTTCTTCGCCCACAACGCCTACCTCACCGTCTCCTGCGCCAGGCTCAGCCCCGATTGCGCCTGCGTTGCCATAGTTATCTAAAGTAGTCCACGTTACCGGTGACCTATCACGTTAAGATGTCTGGATTGAGAAGTAGGGCCCAGGGCCCAGATTTTTTGTAATGAAGCATACGCTTTCGGTCTTGGTTGAAGATGAAGCGGGCGTTTTGTCCCGTATTTCTGGTTTGTTTGCGCGTCGTGGCTTCAATATCGAAAGCCTTGCCGTGGGGCCTGCTGAGCAAGCTGGAATCTCGCGCATCACGATGGTGGTGCCCGGTGACGACCAGATTATTGAGCAGCTGACTAAGCAGCTCCTCAAGCTGATTAATGTGCTGAAGGTTCAAGACATTACAGAAACGCCCAGCGTTGAGCGCGAGCTTATGCTCTTAAAAGTCAATGCCAATGGTGCCAACCGCTCAGAAGTCGTGGGCCTAGCGCAAATTTTTAGAGCCCGCGTGGTGGATGTTTCAGAAGAGTCGCTCACCCTAGAAGTGGTGGGTGACCCCGGTAAAATGGTGGCGATTGAGCAGGTGATGGACCGCTTCGGTATCACGGAGATTGCTCGGACCGGCAAGATTGCCCTCACCCGAGAGTCCGGTGTGAATACAGAATATCTGAAGTCGCTGGAGAGCAAGGTTTAAGCGCCCTGTGCATCCTGCAACTAGGCAGCTTTTGACTGAGCTGTCTTGTGTGCTTCGGGCTGCGCATCGGCAGGCATCGCTTCTGCAGTGGGTACAGCCTCATGACGAATTTCCCACACCTTTAGCAAAATCAAATACTCGTAAAAGGCTTGCAGTACGCACCAGGTAAAGCCTGCGCGGCCATCGAGGATACCGCCAAGGATGAAATACATGTAGAAGAAGCGGACGAGCGGGCGGCCTGGGATGCGCAAAGAGAGGTCTTTGAGGGCGCGGCGGCGTTCTACTTCGGTTTTGCCCGCGAAAAGTGACTTCCAGGAGACGGAGCCTTCCGAGAGCTGCTTGACGGTTTCGCGGGCTTCGTCGGTGGAGTAGCGATTGTGCTTGTCTATCCAGCGGCTAAAGCCTTTGCCACAGGTGTAGTGCGGGTAGGTGGCTTTGAGGAATCCATGGCTGCCGTTGATCACTTCGCGTTCGGTGTGGCCGTAGTCGTCGAACCATACTTTTTCTTTGTCGAGCAGGCGCAGCTGGTAGCGAGGATACTGGGTGCTGCGCTTGATCCATTTGTCCATGAACATGACGCGCTCGGCGGCGTAATAGCCGACGTGCTCACCAGAGGCCAGGGCCGCATTACATTCAGCAAAAAGCTCGGGCGTCATGCGCTCATCGGCTTCTAAGATGTAGGCCCAGGGGTGCTTAGTTGCAATCTCGTTAAGCATCCAGGTTCGTTGCTTGCCATGGCTTTCAAACGCGTGCTGAACGATGCGAATAGCTGGGTTGCGCTGGGCGATAGACTCGGCGATTTCGAGGGTGCGATCACTGCTAAAGGAGTCCACTACAATGATGTCGTCGCTGAGGGCCGCAGAGTTTAGGCAAGCCGCAATGTCTAACTCTTCGTTATGAGTCAGGATAAAAATAGAAAACATTGAGAATATACTTGCCCCAGCGGATGCAAAATGAATAGCTACGATCTATGTTGCTAGGACGTTTAGCCCAAAGCCTCAGATCGGTTTTGACCGTTTGAAAACTCCCGTGATGAGCGGTTCCGCCGTCTGTGAACAGTTGTCTGTTCGCAGCCGTCTGTTCATACTTACAGCCTTTTCTACAGGCCATCCGCATAATCAGCCAACTGGCCACAGCGTGGAGAACAGGGACGAAGAACCTCTCTAAACTTGAGCAGTCAAGCAGAGCAACATTTATTGTTATATGCCCTTCTGAGGTCAATTAGCTTCAATTTTGGATAAACTTCTGCCTACCACTATAAAAGCGGGGTGAGGGGTTCGCTAGAGAGGCTTTACGTAAGGGGGATGGTAGCTATCCATACCGGTGATGAGTGCTAAAAGTCACGGTTAGTACGTAGACGGTGACACCACAGGCCACAAACTCAAAGGCCATGACATCAAGGCGTATCACATCCAAGGACTAGGACATCACAACAGAGGCTTTTTTCTCGTGCGCTCGATTGGGCTCAAAGTCACGGCAGGCAACGGCATCTTCGGAAAAGGCTTCGACGGGATGCACGGAGCACTTGAGGCGATGGTCATGGGTTGCGTAGCAGCACCCGGCACAGGGAATACGGTGAAGCCTACGGACATTGTTCACGCCCGAGCGAATCAGCGCAAACAGGTTCCACAGGATCATGACGGGCAGTGCCCAGGCGATCGCACCGCACAAAATCGGCAGGTGAGGTTTTAGCCAAACAATACCGCGAGCAAGCAGCGTAAAAAAGAGCTGAAGCGCCTGATCCATGTCTAGAAACATCCCTGAGAAAACTTGGGCCTTGATCCGCGCGCGCTACGCTGGCCTGATGAGACGACACAGCTATAGAGGCAGATCTATCCAGATCCTAGAAGTCATCCCGATGAATGCAAACGCAAGATTACAGAAGCGCAATAAATTGTTTGGTTTGTTGAAATATTGAAACTATCTGTCTTGTCTTGTCTTTTTTTGTCTTGTCTTTTTTTTAAGTGCGTTTAAGACTCTTCTTCCAACCTGTTTTCTACTCTGAGCTTTTGGGCAATATCGGCATGCATTAGCGCAATGTTTGGATCGCGCTGAATAGCCTGAAAATAGCGTTCTCCGAGGGGGGTGAGTGAGTTCTCGTTAGGCTTGAGCATGAGCCGTGCTTTTTCGAGCAAAATGGCCGCACTTTCAGGCTCGATCTTGTCTTTTTTTCGCAGGTCTAGCAGTTCGTCAATTTGGACAATGAACTGCGAAATAGGGCGCAGCCAGCTAAAGGCGCCGTCTTCAATTACTAAGCGGAAAAACTCACCGTTGTTGACGATGGGGCCGTTAGCTTGCTCGTAAATGATTTTTTCTGAGTCGAGCAGGGCTTTGTGCAGCCGCAGTAGCTCCGGGCGAATTTCTTTTAGGCGGGTAACCGCCGGGTCAGCAGAGGGAGTGGCGCTCATGGAAGGGGGCTAGTGTCAGTTCGACTACCCTAACATTTTGCCTCGCGATGATGGGCGAGGCTTCCGGCAATGTAGGTGGCGAGGACAGTACGATCGTCTCCCAATATTAAAAGAGAGAAAAGGAGAGATTGCAGCTGATCGATGTGGGATGGGGTTAGGGGCTGATCTTCATTCGCCGTTTTGTCGGATGTGATGTTTCCTAAAATCTCAAGCTTGCCTTGATTGCGGAAGGTTAGCGTTGTGGTTGCGAGCGGATCTAAAACGATGAAGTCGGCTTCTTTGCCAGGGCGGAAATTACCGAGCTTGTCGTCTAAGGAGAGGGCCTGTGCGCCGCCCAGTGTGGCCAGGTAAAGTGCCTGAAACGGAGTGAGCGTTTGCTGCTGAAGCTGCGCGACTTTGTACGCTTCGCCGCCGGTTGTGAGCATGGAAAAGCTAGTGCCTGCGCCGATATCAGTACCCAGCCCAACCTTGACTCGGGCCTGTTTGGCTAGGTGTAGGGGAAATAGGCCGCTGCCCAAAAAGAGGTTTGAGGTGGGGCAGTGGGCGATCGCACAGCCGCCCTCATATAGGGTTTGATAGTCGCTGCTGTTGAGGTGAATGCCATGGGCAAATACGCTGCGATCGCCTACTAAGCCCGCCTGCTTGTATACCTCTAAATAGCTGCGCGCTTCAGGAAATAGCGCGGCGGTCCAGCGAATTTCGTCTGCGTTTTCGGCTAGGTGGGTATGCAGATACACGTCTGGAAACTCGTTTAATAGCTGCCCTGCAACTGCTAGCTGCGCGGGGGTAGAGGTAATGGCAAAGCGCGGCGTAACCGCATAGAGCAGGCGATCGCGCTGATGCCATTTCTCAATCAGCTGTTTGCTCTGTGTGTAGGCGGTTTCGGGCGTATCTAGCAAGGCGCTCGGGGCATGGCGGTCCATCAGCACTTTACCCGCAATCATGCGGAGGTTTTTGGCCTGCGCCGCTTCAAAAAAAGCCTCGGTAGACTGGGCGTATACGGTGGTGAAAACCAGCGCCGTGGTCGTGCCGTGGCGTAAGAGTTCAAGGAGGAAGTGGTCTGCCACGGTGCGAGCGTAATCGTACTGGCTGAACTGTTGCTCAGTGGGAAAGGTGTAGCGTTCTAACCATGTCAGCAGCTGTTCTCCATAGGCTGCGATCATTTCGGTTTGAGGGAAATGAAGGTGCGTGTCAATAAACCTAGGGACAATTAGCTTGCCAGGATAGTGAGTAACAGGCAAATCTGGATATTGCTCGATTAGCTCGCGGTAGGGGCCCACTGCCAAAATTCTGCCGTCAGCAACCACAAGCAGCCCATCTGCGATATAGCTAAGGCACGTTTCGACTGGGTAATGAAACGGATCTTGGGTGCGCTGTAACAGCGACCCTCGAACAGCAGCTAGATAATCGTGAGACATAGCTTAAGCACTTTGAGAGAGCGTTGTGTAGGACAAGTCCAAAGTAACTGGCTAATATAACGAGCCAATATAACTGGCGGGGCGTCAGCTCCCTTCGTTGCCAAATCTATTCCTTTAGATAGATTTTTCTCTTTTTGCAATCTGCAATAATCAATCACGGCAGTTATTACGCAAATTTAGCTACAGCCTATCGTCTTGAGCGAAGAGGCGGGCAAAAAGGCCGTAGAGAGTAATAACAGGCTAGCCGTACAGAACAGCGTCTGTCGTGATTGTTGCTGTTTTGTTGTTTATTTACCTGTCTTAACCTCTTTTATGAAGAATACTTCCCAGTCCTCTACTTTAGTTAGGAGTTACTTAAGGAACATTGGGCGCATTCCGCTACTTACCCACGAACAAGAAATTACGCTAGGCAAAACAGTTCAGGCGTATATGGGGCTCGAAGCCGCTGCTGCTGAGCTGGTTGAAAATGAAGGGGATACGCCAGATCCTGAGGTGTGGGCAAAAGAAGTGGGCCTTTCTAAAGAGGTATTGGAAAAGAGACTTGCTGAAGGTAAGCGCGCTCGGCTAGAGATGGTGAAGGCGAATCTTCGCTTGGTGGTGTCTGTAGCGAAAAAGTACAAGGGCCACAGCCTAGATATGATGGACCTTATACAGGAAGGCACTATTGGATTGCAGCGCGGCGTAGAGAAATTCGACCCCACAAAAGGCTATCGTTTTAGCACCTATGCCTACTGGTGGATTCGTCAGGCAATTACGCGATCGCTTAGCAACAACAGCCGGGTGATTCGTCTGCCCATTCATATTGGTGACAAGGTGAGAAAAATGCGCAAAACCCAGCGCAAGCTCTCGTTGTCATTAGGCCGTTCCCCTAAGGTCTCTGAAGTTGCCGAAGCGATGTCCATGTCTGTTGAAAAGCTTCGCGAGCTGCAAACTCAGGCTAGAAAGCCGCTGTCATTAGATATGAGAGTTGGCAGTGAGCAGAACACCGCACTGGGCGAACTGTTAGAAGACGAAGGCATGCTGCCAGAGGAATATGCCACTCGAAAGCTGTTGAAGTTTGACCTGAAGCAGCTGTTACAAACCCTAACCGAGCAGCAGCAAGAGGTGATTCGTCGCCGGTTTGGCATTGATGCAGACAGTAAGATGACCCTGCGTCAGGTGGGTGAGTGTATGGGCATTAGCCCTGAGCGTGTGCGTCAGGTTGAGCGAGCTGCACTCAGGCGGCTACGCCAGCGAGGCAAGGGTATGAAAGCCTACATGATGGCCAGCTAGGAAGCGCCCAGAATCTGCCCTAGAATTTGCACCTAAAACCTACACCTGAAACTTACATGGCGCGTATGCAACAAATGCATGCGCGCTGTGTTTTTTGTAGTGGAAGCTACGCACATGGGTGACCGGGCTCGGTACGTTGAGAGAGATGACTCCCCCGTAAACTCACAGCTACCGAATGGATATTAAGCTTCTCGAAAGCTCTTTTGAGCAGGTTGCTCCGCAGGCGATCACATTTTCTGCCAGCTTTTACGAAACGCTTTTTCGGCACAATCCTGAGCTAAAGCCAATGTTTGCTGAGGTTAGCCAGCAGGCGCAGGAGAAAAAACTGGTCTTTTCCTTAGCGGCAATTGTGGAAAATCTGCGCAATCCAGACGTCCTTGAGCCTGCGCTCAAAAGCCTGGGTGCGAGGCATTTTCAGGTGGGTACGCTGGAGCAACACTACCCCATGGTAGGCACAGCATTGCTAGAGACTTTTGAAGCGCACTTGGGTACGGATTGGACCCCTGCGATCGCCCAGGCTTGGGCTGAAGCCTACGAAAGCATCGCGGTAACTATGCTCGCAGGGGCCAAGAATCCTGAGGCTTACCTAGCGCCAGAACTCACCTTTTATGACTGGATCGATCTGTTTGGTGAGGAGAGCCCAGAAGTTAAGAGAATGATCAAGGATTTAACAGATTTCCACTACCGTCAAACTTCTGCGTCTGCTTAAGATATAGCCGTTTGTTGTCGGCGGTGTTAGCCGTAACTTGCCTAGGCTTCAGTGAATGAGAGTGCAACGCCATTTAAGCAGTGGCGCTCGCCAGTGGGCTCTGGGCCATCGTTGAAAATGTGGCCTAGGTGTCCGCCGCAGCGACGACAGTGCACTTCGGTACGAGTCATGAAAAAAGAGTTGTCAACGGAGGTTGCCACGGCGTTTTCGAGCGGGGCATAAAAGCTGGGCCAGCCGGTGCCGCTATCAAATTTGGTCTCTGAGGAGTAGAGGGGTAAGTCGCAACCTGCGCAGCTGTAGGTGCCTGCTGCGTAGATTTTGTTTAGCGGGCTAGTGAAAGGGCGCTCAGTACCCTCTTCTCTGAGGACATTGTAGGCTTCTGGCGAAAGTATCTCGCGCCATTCAGCCTCTGTTTTCACCACTTCAAATTCGCTGCCGTCCGCTTTTAGCCCGGAAGATGCCTGAGCGTTTTTCTCAGCGTCGTTGGTTGCTTGTGCTGTCGTACAACCGGATAAGTTGCTTAAAACAACAAAGCTAGCAAAGGCTGATCCGGTCTTTAAAAAATTTCGTTTTTTCATGGAAGATAGGCAAAAGTGACTCTTTTGTGGCTGTGATCGCATCGTGCAATCTATCTTTTCACACTACCTACTGATTCTGAAATTCGGCTGAGCCTAAAGTAGTAAAGTGCTGAGCAGGGCTAACTCTACTCTGATTTTTCTAAACACTCTATTCGATTTTTCTGCTGATTTTTCCGCTGGTGTAGCAAACAGCCAAGCGCATACGGCTCTGCCGGTCTTAACAGTGCCTGAGAAGCAGCGGTCATAACATGTTCAATTATGACGTGCCTAAATACAGCAAGTCACGCCAGTTTGTACTGGGGCAAGATCAAGACTTAGAACAGGTCCTTCGGGTGTTGAAGCCTTTTGCAGAAATGCTCAAAGAGGCTGATGAGTGAGCTGCGCGGCTATTAACCGTGTCCATTGAGTGACTTGCTAATACTGGTTGATACGATTTGCTTAAGCTTATGACTGCTCTGATGAACAACACTTTGGTGAGCAGAAAGGAGGGTCATAGCTGTTGTAAAATGCTCGGCGACACTGTTAGAGCAGGCCAGCGATGACTCAACTTACGACTCAAGAGGTTTTAACTCAGCTGCGGGCAGGTCAGTCCTTACAGCAGGCTGAACTGAGCGGAATTGACTTAAACAATACCTGTGTGGATGAAGGAGGCTTTGCCGAAGCTTATTTGCGTCGGGCTCAGTTTGTTAAGGCGTCTTGCCAGGAAACGAACTTTGTGGGTGCGACCTTGATTATGGCGGACTTTCAGCAGGCGGACTTGCAGCGATCGCGCCTAGCCAATGCTATTTTGACCCATGCTCACCTAGAACACTCCAATTTGGGACAGGTTCAAGCCAACGGTGCAAAATTTTACGGTGCTTTTCTGAGCGGGGCTGACGGCCCTAACGCCGTGTTTGATGAGGCTGATTTCCGCGAGGCCAATGGAGACGCCTTCCGCTTTCAGCGGGCGAGCTTTGTGGGGGCTGGGTTTAATCGGGTGAGCTTCAGTGCGGCGAGCTTTGAAGGGGCAAGACTGGTGCGATCGCAGTGGCAGCAAGCCAACGTTACGGAGACGTCTTTTGTCCGAGCTGATTTGGAGCGGGCATTTTTAGGCGAGGCCGCACTCACAGGCTGCGATTTATCCCAAATAAATGGTCTTAAAAGTGATTTTCGCAAAGCAGATTTGACCCGTGCTCGCTTTGGTAAGGCTCAGCTGGACTGGGCAACGCTGGTCAATGCACGACTGGTAGAGACCCATTTCCAAGCGGCGTCTTTGTTCAATACCGATTTAACGGGAGCTACGCTTAAAGGCACTGATTTTACCGGGGCCGATCTTCGTGATGCTTGCTTGGAAAAAGCAACGCTGGAGGGGGTTTGCTTTACCGATAGTCGGGTTCAAGGTGCTTTGTTTACCGATGCGGTTGGGCTCTCGGCAGAGCAGAAAACCTGGCTAAAGAAGAATGGTGGACTGAATATTGAGTAAGCATTTACCATTGACTGATGCGCAACTGACTTCGTGTGTAACTGATCTTGTGCGCAACTGGTTCTAGGCATAACCGGTTCCACGCGTAACCTTGCATGCGTAGCCTACTCGTGAATCCGTCCATTGGGCATGATAGTGCCTGTCAGGCGAGCGCCCAACAGCTTCACCATAATTTTGTCGCCGTAGCCGACCTTAGCGCCGCTGAGGTCCGCGCCGCTGAGGTCTGCGCCGCTGAGGTCTGCGCCAATGAGGTCTGCCCCGCTAAGGTCGGCATGGCTAAGGTCGGCCTGCAACAGATTGGCACGGAACAATCTTGCTTTGCGAAGGTTTGCTCGGTTGAGGTTGACCTTGTGCATAAAGGTATCGCTAAGGTCCGCGCCGCTAAGGTCTGCGCCGCTGAGATTACGGTTTGAAAAGTCTTTTTCTTTGAGGTTGGCACCTTTCATATTAGCCCCACTGAGGTCAGGATCTCTTTTGGCTCGGGCGGCGCGGCTGTAGTTGTTGTTTGCAGTCGCAGAGGTCATACGACTGTTGGTGTTTTCTTTGAGGGTATCGCGGGTTTTTCTCGCACCGTTTTTGTGGGCAGCACTGGTTTTAGCGGCTGATTTGTTTTTAGAGGCCGATTTGGCGGTCGCTGACTTGTCCGAGCTGGTTTTTGACTGTCTGGCTGATGATGTTTTTTTAGGGGTCTGATCCGTTGAGCGACTGGTGGAGGATTGCTTGTGGGTGCTTTTGTCGGTGCTTTTGTCGGTGCCTTTAGGACTGTTTTGGGTTGTTTCTGCTGGTCGGGTGCTACTACTTTTTTGGCGCGCGGCCTGCTCGCGGCGCGGCCATCGACTACTGGGATAGGGGTTAGAACGGGTTGAGCTGTATGTGCTGGAGTAGCTGCTTGCCGCTGCTCGCCGATAGGCTTCATAAGGAGGGCGATAGCCCTCGGCTCTGCTATTGTCGGCGGTGCTGCCGTTACTACTGCTTGCTGAGGTTCTATAACCAGCAGTTCTGGCGGTGTAGGGGCGGTAGGTGGAGTCGTCGCCAGGGCGGTAGGTGGTGGAACGATTGCGGGCGTATCTATTTTTGCCGGCGGCTGCGGTTTTGCTGGCGGTTCTACTGGTAGTTTTACTGGCCGTTCTACTGGCAGCAGTGCCGGCAGCTTTTGCGTTGGGGAGCTTGCCTTCTTTGGCGTGCGATCGCAACAAAGCCCTTGCTTCATTCAGCTGCTTTAGCTTGGTTTCTGCTTTTTGACGCAATCTGTCGCGATCGCTAGGGATCCGATCGGGATGCCAAATAAACACCAAATCCTTATAGGACTGGTTCACCTGGAACATCGAAGCTCCCGGCTCCAGTTCGAGTAGTCTATAGGCTTGCTCAATAGGGTCCATGCGCGCCGGTCAGCGTGGTTTTCAACAGATGAAAAAGCGGATGAAAAGCTAATAGGAAATGTTTATAGGTGTCTTAAGATTTGATTATGACCGATTGCCCCGCCGATACGACGCAATCACAGCAAACCTTAAGAAGCGGCTTAACCTTATGTAAGAATAGCGCCGTTAATTCTCAGTAATCCTCAGCTCTGGCAGATTCCACAGCACACCGCCGAGCGCGGTGTACTGCACATTTTCAATGTCGTTGCGCACCGCACTCATTGAATACTGGCCCACTAAGTGAATAAAGGGTAAATTTTGCTGCACCAGCTTTTGGGTTTCGCCATATAGGGCTTTGCGCTTATTTTCGTCGAGTTCCTGCGCGGCTTTTACATAGAGCGTGCTGATTCGTTGCTCCCAGTCGTAGACCTCACGCCCTGGCAAAGGGGGTTGGTCTGGTGGTTGCTGGTTAAACAGGTGCAGGCCGCCGTTGGTGAGCCACAGGTTGGCGCTGCTATTGGGCTCAACGCCTGCTCCAAAGCCCAAAATAATGGCATCCCACTCTAGTGAGTCTCCTAAGTTGCCGACCAGCTTATTAAAGTCAATCGGCTGAAAGTCTACCTTGATGCCAATTTGAGCGAGGTTTTGCTTAATTTGAGCCCCCGCAGACTCTCGAATTTTGTTGCCTACATTGGTTTGTAGGGTAAAGCGCACCAGGTTGCCGCCAGCGTCGTACAGCTGAGCGCCCCTATACTCAAACCCCGCCGACAGCAGCAACTCCCTGGCTCTATCCAAATTGTAGTCATACACCGGGATATCAGCCGCATCGCTAAAGTAGGGGCTTTGCGGTGCAATTTGAGAGTTTTGTAGCTCCCCAAGCCCTTTGAAAATATTGGTCAGCATGGTTTCACGGTCAATCGCGTAGGCCACTGCCTGCCGGAACTCTAGGGTGTTGAACCAGGCTGACTTAACCGGGTTGACGACGGGTTTGTCGTCAATGCTGCCCTTGTTGAGGTTAAAGGTCATAAACAGGCGGCTGGTAACCGGCCCGCCGTTGTACACGGTGTAATTGCCCTGTTCTTCAGATCGCTTAATCAGTGAGAACTGCTCCGGTGTGACGGTCATGAGGTCAGCATCGCCCGAGCGAAAGCGAACGAACTCCGCATCCTGTGAGCTCACAACCGGCCACACAACCTGCTCAATGTAAGGCTGGGGCTCGTCGTTAGGGCCTTTTTTCCAGTAGTTAGGGTTTGCCTCAAATATAATGCGCTCACCCGGAATAAAGCGCTTGATGACATAGGGACCATTGGCCACAATGTCAGCCGGATCGGTATTGGTGCCCCAGGTGGATATAAATAAGGGCTTACCGCTGGCGTCTCTGTTTGTCACGGTCTCGGCCAAAAGATGCTTAGGCATAATCGGCGTACTGGTCGTGCGCAAAAAAGGTGCAAACGGTTCTGGAATTTTGAACTCTACGCGGCGCTCGCTCAGCTTTTTGACCACGGGTAGCTTACCTTCTTCCCCAATCCGCAGCACATCGCGGTTATCGGTCGGAATCTCTTCGTTAAAGATCAAATCATTGTAGGTAAACACCACATCATCAGCAGTGAGCGGCTCGCCGTCCGACCATTTCAGACCGTCTTTGAGGGTAAAGGTAAAGGTAAGGCCGTCCTCGGAGATGTCCCAGGACTCAGCCAGGGCAGGTACGATTTCGCTAGTGTTGTAGTCAATGGTAATGAGCCCTTCATAGATCAATCCGAGGACTTCTGCGCTGGTACTCTCTTGTGAGAGTAGATAGTTGAAGGTTTTGGGCTCGCCTAGCACGGTGCGAATCATGCGGGGCACATCGGCAGATTCGGTTCTGAAGTTTTCGAGCCGGAGCTGGTTTAGGGGGCTGTTTTGCAGGCGATTTTCAATGCCAGAAACCGTACCTTGGCAGCTGGGGAGGGCGATCGCAAATCCCAGCATCATGAGCGCTAGGAGAATCAGCCGCCAGAGCCTAGCAACGGGCCGAGGAGCCGGCCGAACGGTCGATTGAGTGCTGCGTAGTCGAGTGTTCTTCTGTATTGGCCAGCCCATGCTCTAATCCGATGTTATTACAGTAGTGGTCTTACTCGTGAGGGGTGCTTGAAGTGTATTTAATATAGATAAAAACTCGACCGTTGCGTAGCTTTTAAAGTGTGCGATCGCACGAACCGCTTTCCAGCAGCCCTTCCAGCAGCCCTCCCAGCAGTCCTTCTAGGCGCACTTCATTAAGTACGGCTGAGTACGGCTAAGGACCTGCAAAAAAAATCTCAGACCCGATTTCGGTAGGCCTGAGAAAATTCAAAAACTGTCTGAACCATGCATAACCGCGACTTATCCGTACGGTTTTTCTGGCGTTTTTCTGGTGGTTTTCTGGTGGTTTTCTGGTGATTTTTTGGGGGGCGCAGTATCAGCGCTTACCAGCCAGCTTCAGAAGTATCGAGAACGTACTGAGCAACGGTTGCAATCTCGTCATCAGTGAGGCGGCCTTGAAACGACGGCATTGCATTTTTACCGTTAGTGACCTGAGTGATAATTTTGCTGACATCGTTCATTTCGTACTGCTCAAGGTCAGCTTTGCTCAACGTCTTAGCTGCATTGACCGCGTTGCCGCCACCGATGTGACAAGCTGCGCAGTTAGAGCTGAAAATCTGAGCACCATCAGCAAGGGCAGGGGCTGCAAACGTAAAGGTGACTAGCGCAATCAGACCTGCGAATAATCTTTTCAACATGGGCTTTCTAAAGGAATCTCCTCATTAAAATATGTAAAAGTGTCTGTCAAGATACAACAGGACTTTTCCATCCCTAATCTTAGAAAGGTGGCCGCGCCGCATCAAAAGACAGCCTGTAAAACATTACGGCTCGTAAACTTTCGTTATATTGCTTAATACTCCTGTCTGTCATGAGTCTCATCAAAGCCGTCAATCTAAAAAAGATGCTTGCGCTGCTCGACGGTCATGCCGCTTGTCATGCCACTCGTCATGCCGCTTACAGGGGGCTTTGTAGCACCACCAAGCTACGCCCAGAGACGGGAATCTTATCTTTTTTCTTGTAGGTTTTCTTGCGTCTGACAAAGCCTTCTTCCTTAGTGTCTATGAGTAAGCGCCATTTGCGAACGTTGCCCGTCATCCCTATTTGTTCGCGGACCTCTTCTGGCAGTGCAAACTCTAGCGAATCGTAGTGCGCATTGAACATCAATAGAAAGCTATCGTCTATGACCTGCTCGCCACGATGGGTGGGCGTTGCAATCTCTTGCCCATTCAAAAAGACCGTCAGCGTTTTGAAGTAGCCAGCATTCCATTCATCCTGCATGACGTGGCCATCTACATTGAACCAGCCAATATCGCTAATCCCTGATCCATGAATCTCTCGTCCGTAAAACCAGTCGCGCCGACGAAAAATAGGATGGTCTTTAACCAGCCGAATCAGTTTTTGGGTGTAGCGTAACAATGCCTTGTTTTCGTCTGGCAGATTCCAATTTATCCAGGAGAGTTCGTTGTCGTGGCAGTAGGTGTTGTTGTTGCCGCCCTGCGATCGCCCCATCTCATCGCCTGCGAGTAGCATGGGCACCCCCTGCGACATCATCAGCGTGGCCAAAAAGTTGCGCTGCTGCTGCGCTCTGAGCTGCAAGATCTCTTTGTCATCACTCTTGCCTTCCTCACCGCAGTTCCAAGACCGATTGTGGTCTTCTCCATCGCGATTATTTTCTCCATTGGCCTCGTTGTGCTTGTTGTTGTAGCTCACAAGATCGCGCAGCGTGAACCCATCGTGTGCGGTAATAAAATTAATGCTGGCATGGGGTCTGCGCCCCGTATGCTCATACAAATCCGAGCTGCCGGTAAAGCGCAGGGCAAACTCTCCTAAGGTCGCATCTTCTCCTCGCCAAAAGTCTCTTGCCGTGTCGCGATACTGCCCATTCCACTCAGACCACAGCAGTGGAAACTTACCGACCTGATAGCCGCCGTCGCCCACATCCCACGGTTCAGCAATCAGCTTTACTTTAGAGAGCACCGGATCTTGATGAATGATGTCAAAAAAGGTCGCCAAGGTACCGACTTCAAACAGCTCGCGTGCCAGTGCCGAAGCCAAATCAAAGCGGAAGCCATCGACATGCATCTCTTCTACCCAGTAGCGCAAGCTGTCCATAATCAGCTTTAGCACCTGCGGATGGCTCATGCGCAATGAGTTGCCGCAGCCGGTAAAGTCCATGTAGTAGCGCTCGTTGCCTTCTACTAGGCGGTAGTATGCTGCATTATCAATGCCTCTAAAGCTGAGGGTGGGCCCCATTTGGTTGCCTTCGCCCGTGTGGTTGTACACCACATCCAAAATCACTTCTATGCCAGCGGCATGTAGCGATCGCACCATCGTCTTAAATTCTTTGACCTGCTCGCCGGCTTGGCCCGACGCACTATAGCCAGCATAAGGAGAGAAATAATTCAGTGAGTCGTAGCCCCAATAGTTGCTCAACCCTTTGCCGACTAGGTAACCCGGTGTCGCGTGAAAGTGATGAATCGGCATGAGTTCAACTGCTGTAATGCCGAGCGACTTGAGGTGTTTGATGGCAGCTGGATGCGCCAGCCCTGCGTAGGTTCCGCGCAGGCGCTTAGGGACTTTGGGATGCTGCTGCGTGAAACCCTTCACATGCATCTCGTAGATGATGGTTTGGTTCCACGGAATTTCTAAGCGCTGATCGCCTTGCCAGTCAAAGGTGGTATCGACAACAATGCATTTGGGGACAGCGGTGGCACTATCAGCTTCGTTGTAGCTAAGGTCCTCGCCGTTTTCTCCCCAGGTGTAGCTGAAGACATTTTGGCCGGGGGTGACGTTCCCTGCGATCGCCTGCGCGTACGGATCAATCAGTAACTTGTTTGGGTTAAACCGGTGTCCATTTTCTGGCTCAAAGGGGCCGTGTACCCGAAACCCGTATCGCTGCCCTGGCCTGACCCCAGGGAAATAGCCATGCCAGACAAAGTTGTACACCTCACTGAGCGCATAGCGAGTTTCCTTACCCCGTTTGCCAAATAGGCACAGCTCCACCTTTGTGGCATTCTCAGAGAAAATAGCAAAGTTTGTTCCCTGTCCGTCCCAGGTCGCCCCTAGCTCATTCGCGGTACCGGGTAGCTGCTTAAAATCCATACAAAACTAAAGGGTAAACGTAAGATGCAGGTGCCTCAGCACCGATTGATATACCGATGGGGATTTAGCCTAACCATCGCTAATCCGCTAAAAATTAGCCTATACAGCATACCGCGCCCCTCTAGAACGGACCACTATCCTAAGAATTATTGAGAACCTTCAACTAAAGGAAAAAATATTTTTCGGACTATTTCCAGGGCGAACTCTCAGGCTCAATATTTGTTTAATTCGCACTATTCGATTAACGCTAAAAGAACAGATTTCATAAAAAGAACCATTCTCTCTTTATCTGAAAGAGAGAATGGTTCTTGGATTTTGCCAACGAAGAGCGGCCCTATTTTACTGTGATGGAGATTTTTTCAGACATCACCGGATTGTCGTGAGGTACGTGGCTATAGTTGCCGAGCAACAGCTGAAGGGTATGTTCACCAGCGGGCAGGGTTAGGTTCGTTTCCGTTTGACCGCCGCCAAAATGTTTGATTTGTGCGGTGGCCTGCAAGGGTTCACTCAACGGTGGTAGCTCATCGACATCAATGAGCAAATGGTGGTGCCCTGTGCCTTCTTTATCGATCCCCGCTGGTGCAACCCCCATCCCCGAAAGGCCAAACTTTACTGGGAACGTTTCAGAAACAGTCGCGCCATTAGCAGGGGAAATGATATAAGCTTTAGCCGTTTCGGGCGCATGGGAAAGTGCGGCTACCGCAGCGCTACTCCCTAAAAATATCGTTGGGACCATAACCCCAACGATAAGCAGTACACTCACCAGCGGCGCAACTAAGCGACCGGCCATAGAAGAGACACGATTCATTGCCAAACCTTTTAACTAGACACAGTGTCAACTATTTTAATTAACTATTGCCATCTTCGCAGCCCCTAATCCGCCTTTAGACGCTGAGTGCACTCAACTCAAGATAGGCAAAAAGTCGCTGTTGAGAAGAGGTTGGCGCAGCCACACTCTGAAACTAATGTTAACGGTCCGAGCACTCTACATTAGAAATCTATACGGGTATATGGCCCCTGAGCCGGACTGATTCTGGCAAGATTTCAAAAAATGTTGGTGCTAATAACGTTTTCCAATAATTCTTCGTAGGTAGTTTTAGGATTCCAATTCTCCTATGTCTTTACAGAGCCTTTATTTGGGTTAGTATCGGCGTAGTTTGCCTTCTACTGCTTTTTCCGTGATGCCTCTTACGCGCTTCCTTGATGTTCTTTGAGTCTTATGCACTTTAAGTTGGCGTGATGAGGGGCGAATACAACCCCGTAGGAGCAATAAAACTGTGTATCTAGACTTGTGTATCTGGCCCCAAACTGCTTCTTAATAACAGGCAGCTCTAGTGTCTGAAGCAGGCTACCTAACAAGGGCTCTGTTTGCAGGATTGCGTGATTTCTTTTTTGCAATCAAAGCAGCAGGTTCTGTACCGAGAAGAAGAGCGTTTTAGTGCTCTTTTTTACATCTACATCTACACCATCAGGTCAACATCATCTAATCAACTATGAATACTATTACGGTAACGTCCACAGCTGACAGTGGTAAGGGTTCCTTGCGCGCCGCTATTGCCAGTTCTAAAGCAGGCGATAGTATCCGATTTGCCAAAAAACTCACCGGTAAAACCATCACCCTCAAAAGCGGTCAGCTTGTTCTCGATAAAAGTATTACGATTGACGGCAGCGGCGCTCGCGGCCTTACTATTAGTGGAAACCAGTCTAGCCGCGTATTTTACCTGGATAAGAAGAGAACGGCTACGCTGAAGAACTTAACGATTGCTAATGGGAAAACCCTGGGTGCTGGTGGTGGTATTGACACGCGTCATGAGAGCACGCTGAATTTAATCAATGTCGATGTTAAAAACAACACCTCTGAATTAGGCGGTGGCCTTCGCGTTGGCCACATGGCCAAAGCCAATATTATCAACAGTCGGTTTGTGGGTAATAACGGCTTGCTGACTCAACGACTTGCAGGCTTTAGTGCAGGCGCTATTGCTCATAATGAGTCACGCGGGCAAATCAGAATAAAAGGCTCAACTTTTGAAAACAACAAAGGGGGGACTGGTGGCGCTCTCTATGGGATGCACGCAGTTACCTTTATTGTCGAAGATTCTGTTTTTCGCAAAAATAGCGCAACCCGTAAAGGTGGGGCGATCTTTACAGATGGTGTCAGTGCGAAAAACTATGAGGGCCCTCCTGAGGAAGGGACGATCACCGTTCGCGGTAGTCGGTTTGAAAACAATACGGCGAACGGCGCAGGGGGTGCCCTTTACTTTTGGGGCTACGGTCCAGATAAAGGTCGTATTGAAGACAGTGTTTTTGTCGGTAATCAAGCGATTCCAGATAGTACAGGCCGGGCCAAAGGTGGGGCAGTATGGGCAAAAATGGGCCTTGATATTCGCAATGTGACCTTCGCAAAAAATACGGCTACGCAGCAAGGCGGCGCCTTGTGGACAGAGACCAAGCTGCCTATTAATATTCTCAACAGTACGTTTTCAGGCAACCGCGTTCAGCAGGATGCAGGGGGCGCGCTGTTTCTCAAAAATTTTGCTGCCCCTGTCAAAATTACCAATTCGACCATTGCTTACAACCACGCCGAACGAGCAAATGGGGCCATTTGGCTGGCCAAGAACCACAACGTCACGCTGAAAAACTCTATTGTTGCGTTTAATACGGCTAAGCGCGAGCCCAAGAAAAATCAGGTCGGAAATCCGCCTAAAGATGGTGGTGGCAACTTGGAGTACTCACCCTACGCCAAGTCTAGTCGGGTATTTAGTAAAGGTGTCGTTGCAGATCCCCGTCTCAATGCGCTCAAAACTATCAATGGCGCTTTAATTCACTCTTTAAAGGCGGGGAGTGCGGCGATTGATTCAGGGGTTAATTCAGGGGCACCTAAAACTGATCAGCGCGGTATTTCGCGCGATCGCCGCATTGATATTGGTGCTTTCGAATCATCATCGTCACAGCCTGCCGTTTCTACGCCGGTTTCTGCGCCACCGACACCCTCTAGCCCGACGACTCGACCCCGTCCTTTGGCGGTTGATCAAAAACTCGTGGCCCATCTCAATCTCAACGAGGGTAAAGGGGTAAGGGCACAAGATAGCTCACCTGCAGGCGGTAAGAATCCTGGCACGCTGGTGGGTAATCCTCGTTGGACGACAGGGATGAAGCAAGGTGCCGTAGATTTTGATGGTAAAGGCGACCTCATTAAGCTCAATTCCTCGAACGATATTAATCTCAAAACCCACAAAGAGCGTACGGTGTCTCTTTGGTTTA
The DNA here is from genome assembly GCA_039820525.1 of Cyanobacteria bacterium J06634_5. Lineage (GTDB taxonomy): Bacteria > Cyanobacteriota > Cyanobacteriia > Phormidesmidales > Phormidesmidaceae > Phormidesmis. The sequence continues at coordinate 57,616 of JBCBPY010000013.1, read as the reverse complement.
AGGCTGATAATATCAACACCGGAAATCAGCGACAGGTGCTTTATGAAGAAGGCGGGCGATCGCGTGGCGCGAATATCTACTTGCATAAAGGTCATCTGTATGTCGGTGGCTGGAATACGCCCAAACAAGAAAGTGGCTGGTCGGGAACGTGGCTGAAGACAAACAAAATCTCTGCGAATAAATGGCACCATGTTGACTTGGTTTTAGAGGGGGGAACTCAGGTCAAAGAGAAAGCCTTTCACGGATTCTTAGATGGCCGTAAGTTTGATAGTGGTAAAGGATCTCAGCTTTGGGGTCACGGTGCTGGTATTGGGGTGGGTGGGGTTCATAATGGAACTCTCTTTCACGATGGCTTTTCCCCTAACAGCGGCAGCGGATTTGCGGGCGCAATTGATGATGTGAGAGTGTTTAACGACGCGCTCACCGCCAATGAGATTAAGACCTTTTTGTAAACGCTGATGCAAAGGATGAAAACTCAATAGTTGAGGCGGGCCTATCTTTATTCTTGGAGATAGGCCCCCGCTTGTGTTTGAGGTGAAGCACACGCTGCTTCAGCTACACACTGCTCCAGCTACACGCTGCCTCTGCAACACTATGAGAGTGCAGCACGGGTGTCCAAATCTCTAAGATAGTACAGCGCGAAACAAGCCGCTAGCATAGGCCAAGCTGCATAGAACAGAATATTGGCAGACTCAAAAGGCGCTAGGTACTTTGGGAAAGAGACCAGGGTAGAGGCTGTGTGCATCAGCAGTACAAGGCCATAGGTAATCTTTTTTTGAATACCCAATACAAAGCCCACCATAATGAGTAGCTGTGCTACCCCCAATAGATAAGCAACAACGGTGCCGATACCACTAATCCCGTAAAAAGCTTGAAACACAGCAGCTGTATGGTCAGGCTGCACGAATTTATCTATGACCCAAATCATCATTGCAATAAAGACCCCTATCCTTAAAAACAGCAAGGCTAAAGAGACCCGCTGTACAATTGGGGTGTTAGCGATCGCATCTTTGTTGTTCATTTTAGGTTTCTCCGTATATTCAAAAAAGACTCTTTAAAGCACGCTAAAACGTCAGGTCAGAACACTTTCTATTTTACGAACCACCCCGAGCCCACACATGAGAGCCGCGTGAGAGTTTCGTCAGCCAATCACCGACTGCCGTATACTTTGTACTTGAAGGTTGTCGATACCAGTGTTTCGTTCATGTTCCATGACCTGCTTGCCCTGCAAAATAAAGCCCTTGTTTTGCAGTTTTATAAGTCGTTTGACAACCGCCGACTCAAGGACGGGCTAAGGCTGCTTTCACCGGCACTGGTCGCGCATATGGCAGGGATAGAACGCCCCCTGACACAAACAGAATTCGCGGCAATGGGCACAGACGTGTACAACGCGTTTCCCGATGGCAAGCATACCTTTACCCATGTCATTGCCCATCGCGATATGGTGACCACCTGCGGCGTTTTTACAGGAACCCATTTAGATGCCTTTCAGGGCATTCCCGAAACTGGGAAGCGCGTTCGCTTTGCAATTATGCATATCGACCGGGTCAGACATAGCCGCATTGTGGAGCACTGGGGTCAGGGCGATAGTTTGAGCTTAGTGCAGCAGCTGGGCGTTAAGCTGGTGCCTGGTCCTGGCATATTACTCAAGCTGGGACTCAAGGCCAGTGACCATCTCAAAGGCGAGACCTTTGAAAGACTCCGCGCAGTGACTCAGCCTGACTACTATCCTCAAGTCCCCGAGTGAAGGGCTCTGTGAAAGTGTTTGAGTGACGGCTTGAGGAATGGCACCTGGTTAGGCATCCGGTTTTGTCTGCTTAACTTTTTTAGGTTTAAAGTGAGCCATTGCGATCGCTTTATAGCAGCAATCACCCTCATCTTTTTTCTATCTTCGATGGATTTTACGCTGCGATCGCCCACAGGAAAACCGGTAACAATTCCTCATAAGCGTCTGCTCTCTAGATCCACCCCTTGAAAAAGCGGACACATATGAATACGATACATATCACTCTTTGAGTTCAACATGCCTGACTTCCTTAACAGTATTCTCAGTGGTGATTGTCGCGAAGCCTTACGGCAGCTTCCGGAGAATTATGTCTCTGCCTGTATTACCGATCCTCCTTACAATTATGAGTGTATTGGTCATAAGTGGGACGAATCAGAAATAAAGCGTCGCAAAAACCGCATTCAAGAGAGCAAAACACTGGTTAAAAATATTCCCTACGGTAGCGGATTAGCTGGTGGTGTTAGAAACAAACGCTGGTATCAACGTAACCGTGACAACATTTTAGAGTATGAAGCGTGGTGTATAGAATGGGCTACGGCGCTTTTTAGAGTGTGTAAGCCGGGGGCCACAGTTTTGGTTTTTAACAGTACCAGAACCGTTGCTCATGTCCAGATTGCTCTAGAGAAAGCAGGCTTTTATGCAAGAGATATTGTGGTGTATCGGCGCTCTAGCGGCATTCCAAAGGGCATTAATATGCAAAAGAAGCTGGAGAGCAAAGGATACGAAAATCCAGAAAAACTAGAAGGTTGGCATAGCTGCTTGCGGAGTGAGTGGGAAGCCATTTGCGTTTTGCAAAAGCCACTTCAAAACAACTATACCGAAACGCTACTGAAATATGGAACCGGTCTGTTTTACACAACACAAGAAGACGGTGGATTTCAGTCTAATATCTTAGAGAATATCAAAAGAGACAAACCATCAGACTACAACGTCCATTGCACCGTTAAGCCGTTAGACTTAATGAGAAAGTTAATTGATATTTTTGTTCCTCGAACAGCAGGCAGTATCGTTATTGATCCGTTTGCAGGTTCTGGAACCACGCTAGTAGCCGCTAAGCAAGCCGGTATAGACTTTGTTGGCATCGAGATAGAGCCCTCCTATATAGACATTATTAACAAACGGCTGGGTGCTGTTATCGATGTACAGGGAACGCTTTCGCTCTCTGGATAAGGTACGCTTTCATATCAAATCCTGAAATGTCTTGGATGAAGTCAAAAGACTCTTGCCCGACGTAAATGGTCCATTGACCGCTTTCACATTTTCTATATTGGTGCAACAAAGCCGCTGCGATCGCTAAATTTTTCAGACTTATGGCTAAATGGGAACTTTAAGAGCAAGAAGAGTCTAATCGGTCTGTATTTGTGAAAAAATTACCTACTAGAGAACCGTCTGTTCAAGGATCGTCTGCAAAAGGCCCTTCAAAAGGATTGTCTGTCAAAAAACTGTCTACTACAGCGCTGTCAAAGGCATTAGGCCTATCTGCAAAAGCTTTGTTTGCTCAGCTATTGGAGCTTCAGCTCATACAAAAAGCGGGCGATGACTGGGTACTAACTGCGGTAGGTATAGAAAAAGGAGGCGATTACAAGGTTTCTAAGCGCTTTGGAAAGTACATCGTCTGGCCAGAAAACATCGAGCTTCAGGCTGATGTTTCTGTTCAAAAAACATCAGTGTATTCAACCGTTATTCGGAAAGGCGCTGCAAAAGTTGCGGAATCTGTTGAAACGTTTACTTCCAAACCAGAAGCACTTGGGTTTAGAGAGAAATTTAAGGCCGAGCACCGAAGTGCCGATGGTCATTTTGTCAGGTCAAAAGCTGAGATGCTGATTGATAACTGGTTGTACATGGCTGAGATTGCTCATGCGTATGAACGTAAATTACCCATAGAAGAAACGGTTTATTCTGATTTTTATATTCCGGCTGGCAAAGTCTATATCGAATATTGGGGCTACAAGAACAATTCGAAGTACCTCGCGAGAAAGCAAACGAAACTAAGCCTATATGAGAAATACGGATTCAACCTGATTGAACTCAACGATAAAGATGTTCAAAATCTTGATGATGTTCTTCCTCGGTGGCTGCTGAAATATGGCGTGCAAGCCTACTAGAATTACAAAGATTTACTAGAACCGAATACGAATTTATGAAAAGACAGGCCATTATGGGCTCTCAAAGACCTACTCTTTGCGTAGTCCACGGAATGACCTGTTTGACGTTGTGAGCGTATTGAAATCTGTTAGCTAGCAGTCGCCAAGCCGGCAGTGGCTGAGTCGGCGCTTTGCGTTACACACCTGTGCCCGCAGGTACTTTCTCTCTTTGAGGGTGGAGCGCAGCGCCTGATTGCATTGCGGTGTATAGCCGATTGAGCGCGTTGATGTAGGCATAGGCAGAGGCCACAACAATGTCGGTATTTGCGGCGTGGCCAGAGTAGATTCTCTCGCCGTTGCGAACGCGGATAGTGACTTCACCCATGGCATCGATGCCCGCGGTGACCGATTGAACAGAATACTCAATTAGGTCGTTTTCAATGTCTACCAGGCGATTGATGGCGCGATAGATCGCATCTACTGGGCCGGTGCCCACAGAAGCATCGGTGAGTTCCTGGCCGTCGGGCATTCGCAGGGTGATGGTTGCAGTAGGCTGGGCGTTGTTACCGCAGGAGACCTGCACCAGCTCTATTTTGAAGTGCTCGGCGACTTGGAGAGTTTCATCATTCACGATGGCTTCAAGATCGCGATCGCTAATCTCCTTTTTCTTATCTGCAATATCTTTAAAGCGCAAGAACGCCTTGTTCAACTCCTGATCGCTAAGCTCAAAGCCCAACTCACTGAGCCGCGTGCGGAAGGCGTTACGTCCTGAGTGCTTGCCGAGCACAATCAGATTGTCGTTGAGGCCAATCAGCTGCGCGTCCATAATCTCGTAAGTGAGCCGGTTCTTGAGTACGCCGTCTTGGTGAATCCCAGACTCATGGGCAAATGCATTGGCTCCTACGATAGCCTTGTTGGGCTGAACCAGCATGCCCGTCACGTTAGACACTAAGCGTGAAGACTTGTACAGCTCCTGCGTGTTGATGTTGGTTAGGGGCGCTTCTGACTCTGCTGGCAGGCCAAAGAAGGGATTGTAGTACTGGCGGCGAACGTGCATTGCCATTACCAGTTCTTCTAATGCCGCATTGCCAGCGCGCTCTCCAATGCCGTTAATGGTGCACTCTAGCTGCCGTGCGCCTGCTTTAACGGCTTCTAAAAAGTTAGCGACCGCTAGGCCCAAGTCGTTGTGACCATGGACTGAAATAATCGCCTTGTCGATACTGGGCACGTTGGACTTAATGCCCCGGATGAGCTCGCCAAATTCGGTAGGGGTTAGGTAGCCCACCGTATCTGGAATGTTGAGCGTGGTGGCTCCGGCTTGAATGGCGGTTTCGAGCACCTCGTACAAAAACTCAGGCTCACTGCGGCCCGCGTCTTCCGGGGAAAATTCAATGTCGGTGGTGAGGCTTTTGGCGTAGCCCACCATTTCCTCGGTGATGGTCAGGACTTCTGCCCGCGATTTTTTTAGCTTGTACTTCATGTGAATATCTGAAGTCGCTAAAAAGGTGTGGATTCGGCCATTTGCCGCAGGCGCGATCGCTTTGGCAGCAGCGTCAATATCGCCTTTGGTGGCGCGGGCAAGGCCACAAATAGTAGGGCCATTAGGCAAGCCTACTTCGCTCGCAATAGTGTGGACGGCCTCAAAGTCTCCAGGGCTGGCAAAGGGAAATCCAGCTTCAATGATGTCTACCCTGAGGCGGGCAAGCTGCTTGGCAACGGCCAGTTTTTCAGCAACGTTCATGGTTGCACCCGGTGATTGCTCGCCGTCGCGCAGGGTGGTATCAAAAATCAGCACTTTATCGTCCGCTGGGGCGTTTGCTGTGGTTGGCTGGGTCATTGCAAAAAAAGTCCTGCTATTAGGAGACTTGAGGTGTAAGCAGGTGTGTGCCCTGCTTGTGCATGAAGCCTGCTTCACAATTAAATTCTATTTTAGAGGTGAGTGCTTCAATCGTGGTAATCGAATTTTGTGGCTGACTCTGTAGGCGCGAATCGTTGGCGTCTTGCGATAGTCTGCTTTTGCCGGTTTGCCTTTGTTAGGTCTGCCTTTGCTAGGTTTGCCTTTGCTAGGTTTGCCTTTGTTTGTGTGTCAGCTCCTAGGAGTGTTCGAACCGTTGATCCATCTTATCGGGCTGTGTTTCTAGGGATGCTGGGCGGCGTGTCTTTGCTAAGTGGATGGCTACTGCGCCCTGCGATCGCCTTCGATAGAAACTTTCTTGAACTCATTTGAGATTTTGCCGTAGTCTTGCAGTAGTCTTAAGCCATTGCTCTTAATACGCTTGCTATGGCGCTATGGCTTAAACTCACTATCATCGCCGCACACTTTTCGGTGTATGTCGTTGCGGCGATTAATATTTGGATTTTCTCTCGTCGTAGTGAGTTTTATACCCACACGCTAAAGCTGCGATCGCTGCCTTTTATCTATTGGGGATTTGCCTGCTTCGCCGTAGCTACCTCTTATGAAGTCGCCGAACACATGGGCGATGAGTGGATTTATGTCAGTCACATTTCCGGTCTGAATAATCTGTTCTATAGCTTTATTGTGTTTGGCTTGGGCTTAATTGCGATGGGCCTGAGGAAAAGCAAACTTTTAGACTTTCTAACCATCGCCTGCATGAGCGCCACGCCCTTTCTCTATGGCGTGAACGACGGCAAGAACCTGATCCAGATTACGCAGCTTGTGATCGCGATAATCTTCATCTCGCAGTGGTACATCGTTATGAAAGACTGGCGGGTCTTTTTGTATTTACTGTGTTCTAATGTGCTGGCACTCGGTGCTGGCATCGCGCTGATTGCAACGGGGAATCAAATTTTCCATGTGTTTATTGGCCCTTTGAGTGCCATAGGGCTGCTTATTTTAGGCTATGTCGCCTGGGTAAAGCCTCACCGCTACGATGCAGCCGTCCGTTCAAGCGCCATCGAAAAATAGTCCTGCAAAAGCTGACAAGCAATTTTAGGCCCGCTATCGGTTAGCGTGACCAAACCCAAACTTTGCAACCGGTAGATATCTGCCAAGACAGTCGGTGAGAACGAAGTTGCCTGACTAAATAGCTGGCCTAGTGCTATCCCCAACGTAGGGGTTTGTTGTACTTGCCGCTGCTGGCGGTGTAAATAGGACAAAAAGATAGGACACTCAGCGCCTTGTGCCAGAACATCAGCGATGGTGACATCCCTTTTCCAAACGTGGTAAACCACCAAATGGCTGAGATAGGGTTGGCCGCTCAAAAGCTGGCACAGCGCCGTCACATCTGCCAGCGACCAGTTAAGCTGATAAGCACTGGCCAGGGCCTGTAGGTGGGAGGGCTCAAAGGGTAATAAGGGAACGGCAACGCCGACGTTAAAGGGCGATTTATTAATGTTTAGAGGAATATAAACCTCTGAGGTTTGAGCGATAACCACTTTGAGCTGTTGCCAAATTTGAGAGGTTTTAGCCTCTTCATAACAGGTGCGCAATAGGCCAAAAAATTCGTCAGCGACATCGGTGTTGTTAAACAGCCGTTCAATGTCATCTAGCAGTAAGACGACCGGCTTTTGCACCGTTGGTAACAGATATTCTTCAAAATACAGCTTGCAGCTCATTTTGCTGCCAAAAATAGGGTTCCAATAAGTGTCTAAACTGGGTGAAATGGACAAGTTGAGTCCGACACTGGCGCAGAACCATTGCAAGAGCTTGTCGAGATCCTGCAAAACAGCATTTTCAGCCAGCTGAAAACTGATGTAAACCGGTTGATAGCCTCGCTGTTGGGCCTGTTGAGAGATCTTGGCTATCAGTGATGTCTTTCCTGTTTGATGAGCGCCTTTAAGCCGAATAAGAGCACCAGGTTGAGTCATGGCCTGGTAGCTGGTAGCTTCTGCTTTTAACCTGGAAATGTAATACGGCGAATCGACAGGAATCTGGCCGCCTGGTGGCTGGACGGGGTATGGCAACTGATTGAATGGGCGGTCTGCCATGGCGTGGCCTGTTGCGGAGCGTGCCGGGTTTAATTCGGGCGATCGCACCGCTTCAGGACTGTAGTAATCATCCTGCCCTAACTCCAATGCAAATGCTTCAAAGCAGCACTTTAGCGTTTGCTTATCTACCCGCACTTCGCAGGCCAGCACCTTAGCCAGGGTGTCTACGCTGACGCCCGCTTTTTCACTGAGCGCTTCGAGCGTGTAGCGGTGCCCCTGGTTTTGTTCGTACTCAGCATTCGCCTTGACCGCCTGAAAACGAGCAAGGCCGACCTTTGTGAGGATAACGCCCCTTTTTCGGCGACGTTTGGGTGTTTTGGGCGGTATAGTCACGACAAATCTTAAGAAACTTCGGTTACATACCTTAAAGCCTTCATCCGTTAGGATCAAACGTTCATTACACAAACAAGCTTTGTGCAGCTTTCTAGAGCTTACCAAGCTGTCCGCAAGAAACGACAAAATCAACCGTTTTGCTTAGATATTTCATCAAGGCATGTAAATATATCAGCCTAAACTTTACTTACTCTGCATAAGGCAAAGACGGTATAGTCACAGCCCTTATCGTGCTTATCTTCATACTGCTTATCTTCTGCTTAAGTTCCTAAAGTTGGGTGGAGGGCGTACAGCAATTCCGGCAATCTAATGGGTAAGTCCCCTGTGTAAGTCACTGAAGTCTTTCCTGAGATTGACCCAGCGCGGTATCCCCTACGCTCCCCCTTTTTTGCTGTCAAAATTTCCGAAACCCACCAAGGAGCAAGCTTTACTAGGCGTTAAATATAAAGCAAAGCAATTCAACGTCGTGCAGAGGGGCGCACATCCCATGATGTATCGATACATACCCTACGTTCGTTGAGTTCTACGTGTGTTGATTTAAGTTGCCTAGGTTCCAAAGGTCGCGTTCCAACGACTCATTGGCACTGACATCAGGATGACGTCAGTGCCTTTTCTACTTTAAACAAATGAAATAAGGGCTGGTACAACCCGCCTTCTGACTATAGCTGGCTAGCGTTATCTTCGGCTTAAGTCCTTAAACCTCGGTGGACTGCCTCGCACAAAAGCTGGCAACCTTTAATCAATAAAAAAAGCAGCTGACTCAACGTAATTTGTCATCAGTACCTGCTATTGATGACCGTTATTGACGACAGTTGTCAGCACCTTAAACCGTGTTGTGCGGCCATGTTGTGCGGTTATTGGCACCTAATGAAACAACAACTATTGTAAACAGCCCTCATGGATTCTCTTTGTAGTTCATCCCTATAGATTCTGGGTCACTATAATGTTTTCTCTTCACCTTATTTATACGCTCGATGTATTAGGCACAATTATTTTTGCTGCTAGCGGTGCGCTAATCGCCTATGAGCAGCAGCAAAATGGACTGAGCGCTGTGCTCTACGCTGTTCTGACAGCACTGGGCGGAGGAACGATTCGCGACATGTTGCTCTCGCAGCAGCCTGTTTTTTGGATACAATCGCCCGCCTATCTGTTTTTAGCCAGTGCCGTGGGATTGTTTACTTTTATGCTTGCCACCACCACCACCCTACGTCTGAGTTCTCTGTGGCTAGCAGATGCGGCTAGTTTAGCTGCTTTTTCTATTGTTGGCACGCAGGTAATGTTGCGATCGCCCGCCTTTGTTCCGCTCTCTTTTCTCCATTGGATTATGCCGCCACTGATGGGGATGATCACAAGTGTCGGGGGTGGATTTACCCGTGATATCATCAGCCAATCTATCAGCCCAAGAGTGCCCTTCGTGATGAAACATCCGCACTATGCGCTGTGTGCACTGATCACAGGTAGCATTTATTGTTTGTTGTCTATACTTTTAGCGATTGTGCAAGCCTCTGATACCTATGCGATTTTGGGCGCGATGACAATTAGCCTGCTGATGTTTGTCTTTCTGCCCGTTGGTCTTGGGCCCGCTGATTTTAAAAAACAACGGGCAGAGCGTCTTCTTCCCTAAGCTTTTAGGCGTCTACTTAGTACCCCGATGAGTAACCCGATGAGGGCTGATTCGGTAGACGCCTTATTGAGCCTTAAGCGGTCTTCGCTTAAGCGGCTTTCAGGTACTCTGTTTCAAAGCCATGATACTCAGGCTGAAGCCCTGAGGCCAACAAGCGCTCTAGCTTGGGAATGCTGCCGCTGTTGTACACACGGAACTCACTGTGGACCGTCGCGCTTTGTGTTCGCACCGCTTGGTTAATCACCAAGGAACCATCCGGGTCAGACTCAGACCGATGGAACGTACCGGGTGGAATGCGCAAAATGTGACGGTTCGCATCTAAGCGGACCACATGGTAAGGGCGGGCCCACTCAAAGTTGACCAGGTGGAACGTGCGTCCTCCAGAAAGTGCAAGCAGATTATCTTCCTGACGAGGGTGAAGATAAAACTGCCAGCTGCTATCTTTGGCATTGTTTGGACTGATAGCAGGACCCGTGTGACACACCAAGTCACGCGCGTTAGAATCTTGGACGGTAATATCAAAAAACTGAACGCTAGGTGTGTCTCTGAACTTTTGAAATTGAAGTAGTTGAAACATAGGGAACCCCGCAGATATAGTCAGTTATGAATGAATTGTTGATACTCTAACTTCACGACTTTTGATGATCAAACCGTCTGTTGGGGGCTATCTATGCGCAAACCGAATAGGTGTTGGTTATGAACATATTCCACCTAGAAGTCCTCGCGGCGATCGCAGAGTACGGCACATTTTCAGATGCCGCCATCCACTTAGAGGTTTCCCAATCTGCGGTGAGTCGAGCAGTGGCGTCTGTTGAGGCAGAGCTGGGCTTACCCTTGCTAGTACGCGGTCGCTTTGGCGCTAAGCTGACGCCGGTGGGTGAGCGGGTGATGGTGCATGCTCAGAAAATGCTCGATATTAAAGAATGCATTGATTACGAGGTGAACTTAGAGAAAGGGCTCTACCATTCTCGCCTCAGGATTTCGTCTTTTCGCAGCGCGGCAACTCACCTGCTGCCTGCTAATATCGCCCGGTTTTGTAAGCATTTTCCCCATGTAGAAGTCACCCTGGTTGAACTGGATCCCGCCGGCGTAGAACATTCCTTACGCGAAGGTCAAACCGATATTGGTTTAATTCCTCTGCCTCGCTCAGAGGACTTTAGCACCTTAGAAATCGCTCAAGATGAGTACGTCATTCTCCTCCCTAAGACAGAGACGATCCCACCCAAAGATTTATCTTGGGAAGATTTGGCAGGCTACTCTTTCATCCTTTTTAATTACGCTGAGTGCAGCAGCGCGGTGCGCAATCATTGGGCTAAGTGGGACCAACCTTTTAAGGTGGCCTATGTGATTAAAGAAGATTCCACTATTGTGAGTATGGTTGCCCAGGGATTGGGGGCCGCTGTGCTGCCTAGGCTAGCAGCGCTGCCGATCCCAGAGGGCGTGTATGTGCGATCGCTTCCCATTCGCCTAAGCCGCAGTATTGGTGCAGCCACCCTCGCCAGCACCCCGCCTGCGCCTGCCGCCAAAATGTTTTTAGATTTACTCAGCAATCGCGGAAGATTTGCAGTGTGATGGTGAGAGCAGGCGTGTACTGGCGCGTGTTGTTCTCGCCAGTACAAAAGAAAAAAGCCGCCGTAGAAAACTACAGCAGCCCTTATACACAAATCTTGTATACCGAAGATTTTCTCTTACAGTCTGAAGAGGCCGACTGAAGAGGGATTCCAAAGGGACATACCAAAGACCTTTAAAGAAGAGAAAACGAGTCTGATATAACCCTTCAGATGGACGCTTAGCCCTCTGTCTAGCCCCCTGCAACCGCAGGAACAATGCTGACTTCATCACCCTCTTTTAGGGCGGTTTCTTTATTATCCAAAAACCGGATGTCTTCACTGTTTACGTAGAAATTCACGAAGCGGCGAAGCTCGCCTTTGTCATCGCAAAGGCGCTTTTTGATGCCAGGATACTTACTCTCTAGCGTATCCATCAGTTCAACGATGTTGCCGCCTTCGCATTCAACAGTCGCCTCGTCGTTGGTGAACTTTTGCAAGGGAGTCGGGATTAAAACTTTTACGGGCATTTTTTTAAGATATGGAACAGAGTGATATTGACAAAATGAAAGAAGGTAGAGAGAAAGGGGAAAGCGTCTTTCTCTCCCAGCCGTCTTGTGACCGGGTTCCCCTGACTAAGGGGAATCCGTGGTTAGCGACGGGTTTAAAGGGGTCGGCAAGTTGCCTTAGGAAAAGTGGACTGCTCAGATACAAGCTCGCAGACCCTACACCTGAGTTTGCTGCCAGTCCAGGCGGTTTAGCGTATTGGCTCGTTCCCAGGCGCGCTCAAAGCTCTCTAGCTTAGGATCAATCGTTAGCGGCTCACCAATGTATTCTTGAACCGATTCAGTGGTCTTTAATCCGTTACCGGTAATGAAGGCGACCGTTCTCTCGTCAGGATTAATCTTGCCGGCTTCTACCAGCTTTTTGAGTACTGCAATGGTCGTACCACCGGCTGTTTCAGTGAAAATGCCTTCGGTTTCAGCCAGGAGCTTCATGCCTTCAACAATTTCAGCATCAGTCACATCTTCAATGTTGCCGTTGGTTTTGCGCGCTACCTCTAGGGCGTAAATGCCATCGGCGGGATTACCAATTGCAATAGACTTAGCAATGGTGTTGGGCTTGACCGGCGTGATAAAGTCGCGGCCTTCTTTGAACGCGCTGGAGATAGGCGAGCAGCCTTCAGCTTGCGCGCCGCTAAAGCGAACGGCTTTGTCCTCGACGAGGCCCGCTTTTACAAATTCGTTGAAGCCCTTGTAGATTTTGGTGAACAAAGAGCCAGAGGCGCAAGGGGCTACCACATGGTCGGGCAGTTCCCATCCGAGCTGCTCAGCCACTTCAAAGCCGAGCGTTTTAGACCCTTCGGAGTAGTAAGGGCGCAGGTTGATATTCACAAAGCCCCAGCCGTAGGTATTAGCCACTTCAGAACACAGGCGGTTTACCTGGTCGTAGTTGCCTTTGACCGCCATCAAGGTGGGGTCGTAAATCAGGGTCCCAAGGATTTTGCCGGCCTCTAGGTCAGAGGGGATAAAGACACAGCACTCCAAGCCTGCGTGCGCTGCGATCGCAGCGGTTGAGTTGGCTAAGTTACCTGTACTCGCACAAGACACCGTAGAAAACCCCAGCTCCTGAGCGCGCGTGAGCGCTACCGACACCACCCGGTCTTTGAAGCTCAAGGTGGGCATGTTGACCGCGTCGTTCTTGATATACAGCTCTTTGAGTCCGAGCTGACGCGCTAGGCGGTTGGCTTTGAGTAAGGGCGTCAGGCCCGTGCCGACATCGATTGGCGAGTTGGTTTCAACGGGTAAAAATGCTTTGTAGCGCCAGATAGAGTGAGGACCCGCTTGAATGGTTTCTCTAGAGACCTGATTTTTAATTGCTTCGTAGTCATACGCGACTTCCAAAGGCCCGAAGCATTCTTCACATACGTGCTTAGCACCGAGGTCGTACTTTGCGCCGCACTCTTTACATTGGAGGGCCGTAAAGGTTTTCTGTGGGGCAACGAGTCTTTCGATAGCTTGCGTCATAGGGTTAGAGCTCTTCTAAAGAGGTGTCGGTTGTGTATAAGTCGGTGATGGACAAGTGGTTTTTGTCCCAGAAGTGCGAAGGCTCATCCTGATAAGTAGGGGTGCTCTCGCGTTGAAGTGAACCGATGGTAGCACGCACAATTCCCGGCAGCAATCATACCCGACTTAATTAGTCGGGATTGTGATTTTGAACCCCTAAAAAGCCCTGGAGATATAGACCTCCAGGGCTTTTTAGGGGTTTATGGGGGTTGGGTAACTGGCTGCCAACCGTCAGGCTGGTGGCGTTGGCAGTTGCACTTTTAGCATTCACCTCTCAACCTTCGGGCTGGGTGGGGCTAGTGTTTGTGCCAGGGCCGGTGTTTGTGTCAGGCTTCGCTGTTGGTGAATCCTTTGAGCGTTTTCCAATCTTTTTCATGGGTGAGCCGTCTAGACACTTTGACTTTCTCTGCACCCGTTTTGGTTGGATCGTTGCTCTCTACATAGAGCCGACCGTTGATCACTTGCACATCGTCAAACGAGCGGAAGGGGTAGCGTTTCATGACTTGGCCAATGGGGCTATAAACCGTGAGGCGGTTAGGAGCCACTACAAAGTAAGGACGTGTGAGATAAAGAACGCCGATGAGCACAGGCAAAATGCCCACAATAATTCTGACGCTGAATTCGCCGCTGAGCAGCATAGACCAAACAATAATGAGGGTGACCAGTAGTCCAAATGCAAGGATTGCGATGCCGAGGGATGTTTTGTAGCGGGCCTTAAAATGTTGAGACTCAGAGGGTAGCGGGATCGCGGTAATAAACTTGTGTTGGGTAGGCATGGGTGCAGCTAGAGGTTGGGATTCTTTTCTAAGGAACTCTGTGATCAAAAAAAATAGGAACAGAAAATATCAGGAACAGAAAATATTGGAATCAAAAATATTGGGATCAAAAAGTAGTTGATTGAGACTGTTCTGTGAACGTTTTACGGTAAAGGCTTTACGGTGTATTTAGCGGGAACCGGCAGGTAAGCTGGCTGCGGTCTTCATTCGCAGGGTGAGGCGCGATCGCAAAGCTCCCTTTAATCAGTGGCAATGCCGTTTGAGCCATGGCTAACACCAGGCCCGTCGACAGCTGAATGTCTTCTTGAATGTTCTTTACAGGGGGAATAGATTTTGACGCGTGGGCAGGTAGTGCTGTTTGTTCGTCTGGCGCTACTGCGGGCAAATCTACTGCATTGTCGATGTCGTCTAGCGCCTCCTGCAAGTCGGATGCCGACCGGTCGCATTCAATCACAAGGGCGATCGCCTGCGGTGTTTTTTCAACCGCTAGGCCCAGTCGCTTAGTATGTGCAATGCTGTCTTGAATCAGGCTCACCAAAATATTTTTGAGCCATTTTTCGTCAGTATGCACCGCTATCTCCTCTGTCGGTGAAGCCACGGTGTAGCGAACGTTTTGATTGGCAGCCTGCAAGGTGGTGAGCATTTCAATTTCGGGTAGCAGAAAGCTCAGGTCAACAGCTTCTAACTTGGGTGGCTCTCGACCAATATCTAGCTTAGAGACTGCCGTGATTTGATCAAAGAGGGCCAGCATTTTTAGCGCAGCTGCCTTGGACTGATCGAGAAATTCCTTTTCCTCTTCTGGGCCTTCGCACAGATCTTCCAGAATCAGCTGATGCAGGCTGACAATGGTATTGATAGGCGATCGCAGCTCATGAGACGTGCGCGCTAAAAACCCACTCTTAAACCGCTCTATTGCAAGCAGCCTCTGGTAAGCCAGTGGCCAATTAGCGTCGGAGGTCGGAGTATTTTTGGCTTCAGCACCTGCACCAGAAGTATCACGAGTCATATCACAAAAAATAGCTGATTTTAAGCGTAACTTGAATGGGCAACATCGCTGCGCTTAAAACGCTACATTACGGCGAGTAAAACGGTCGAGGCCCCTAACTGTGCAAAAGGGTCCTAACTCCACAAAACGGGAAGAAGCGAAAGCTATCCGGACCTTAAATATCAAGTGTTTTTGTGACTAATACAAAGTAAACACAAAGTATCGGAATCTAGATACCAGTGCTTCGGCCCGGGTAAACCGTTACGAAAGCATGACTTTGCCCTGCCGCAAAATTTTCCAGTAGCCTCCGGTTGCTTCGTAAGGCTCTGTTTCTCCTGGTGCCGTTTTTCCTAGCGCCGTTTCTCCTGGTGCCGTTTCTCCCTGCTCTTCCATTGGATCTATTTCTGCTGGTGTCGGTGCTTTTATCCACTGAGCCACCGTAGAGGGTTGTCCCGAGGGTTGCCTGCTGGCCTTGTCCGTGGTATGCAGGCCAGCTTTCTGGTCAGCCAAGATCAGTGCCGAGGGAAAAACGCGGGCAATGTCAGCAGGCTTTACCAGCGGCGGTTGCCCAGAAAGGTTTGCGCTAGTGGTTGCTAAGGGCCCAGTTCGGGCTAGCAACGCTAGCGCGATGGGGTGATGGGGCACGCGGATACCCAAGGTGCCGCTGTGGGTTGGATTGAGTGTGCTTGGCACCCGCTCACTGGCCGGCAGCACTAGCGTTAGCTGGCCTGGCCAATGGCGGCGCGTCACCGTTTCCCAAACGCGCTGGGCCGCAGCATCACCCACGACATAGGCTGATAGATCTGCCCAGGATGCGCCCATCAGGATGAGGGGTTTGGTAGGTGGGCGGCCTTTGGCAGCGTAGATAAGATGGGCCGCAGCCGGTTGGGTGGCTAGGGCCGGGACAGTGTCGGTAGGGAAGCTGACCAGGGTGGGGCCCTGGGCGATCGCATCAGCTAATTGGGACAGCGAAACCTGAGGCATGTCAATCAAGTAGCTCAAAGAGCCGCAAAATAGGGACGTATGTTATTTCATAACAAGAAATTTAATGATTACAAAAAGGTCGCGTCCATCTCCCTATGAGTGCATTAAAATACGTACAATTTTACGGCTAGGAATTAAAGACGTATGGCGGCTCACGGCAGACACAAACACAACAGCGCAGTACACAAGCCGGTGCCAAATCAAGATAATCCTAAGGTGATTGCCCCGAATGAACCTGCCGTCGATAGTCCTTCATCACAGGGCGCTTTACAAGCGCGACCTCAAAGATCCGAACCTTCTGCAATGTCGTCATCACCAGAAACGTCACCAGAAACGTCACCCGAGACCTCGCCCGAGACCTCGTTAGCTAAGCCTGAGACTTCAGAAGGCGAGAGCCTAGATAAAATTAGAGATATTTTGTTTGGTCAGCAGGTCCAAACGCACGATCTGCGATTTGAGCAGCTAGAGCGGCGCCTTAGCGAAGACTACACCCGCCTGCGCAGCGATTTTTTAGACCGTATAGAAGCGCTAGAAAACCGGCTGGTGGGCCATATTGATCGCCTCGCTGAGCGCTTAAAAGACGAAGAAACTTCCCGCGATGAGGCGATGGCTACTTTGAGCCGAAGTACCGATCAGCGCTTTGGCGAGGCCGCGCGATCGCTCGAAATAAGCACTACGCAGCTCGATGAAAAGCTCGCTGGTACACATCAAGACCTCACCGCTGAGATTAAGCACCAAACGCTCACCCTTAAAGACTCACTGGAGCAGCAAATATACGACGTTCTTAAGGATTTGGAGACCGAGAAAAAGGAGCGATCGCACAGTACTAGAGCAGAGCGCACCCGGCTTTCGACCCTGCTGAGTACACTTTCTCAGCAGTTGAGCGATGACCAATAACGCCTCTGCCCGTCCAGGTCATACTCGCGCTGGTTCTACTCGCTCTGGTTCTACTCACTCAGAGCCTACGCCAACGATCACGACCGATGCACCTAGGACCGATGCACCTAGGACCGATGCACCTAAGACCGATGCACCTAAGACCGATGCCGAGCTACAGGCCCTACGCCAGCTTTTGCTTGGGACCACGTTGGAAAAACTAAAAGCAGACCTGATCGATCAGGCCGTCAGCCCAGAAAAAATTAGTCAGGTACTACCCAAAGCCCTCATGCAAAGCTTTGGGCAAGGCAATCTGAGCGATGCGGCTGTGCCCACTGTTGAAGAGGCTATCCATACCTCTATTCAAAGAGACAAAAAGATCCTAGCCGATACCCTCTTTCCCGTGATTGGTCCAGCAACGCGGAAGTCGATCTCGGCCACCATTGGCAACCTGGTTCAGTCACTCAATCAAACGCTCGAATATAGCCTTTCGCCCCAGAGCTTCAAGTGGCGACTAGAGGCTCGCCGCACCGGAAAATCTTTCGCCGAAGTTGTTTTGCTCAGAACCTTGGTGTATCAGGTCGAGCAGGTGTTCTTGATTCATCGAGAAACCGGCTTGCTGTTGCAGCATGTCGTTTCAGAAAAGGTGACTGCACAAGATCCAGACCTGGTGTCAGCCATGCTGACAGCACTCGAAGACTTTGTTCAAGATTCGTTCAGTGTGGAAGGCGAAGGCTCTTTAGATGCTTTGGAGGTTGGTAACTTTACGCTGTGGATAGAAGAAGGCCCCCAGGCGATTTTGGCCAGCGTGATTCGAGGCACTGCGCCTCAGGGACTGCGAGATGTTTTAAGAACTACACAAGAGAGAATCCATCTTGTTTTTGATCGGGCGCTGCACACCTTTGAAGGCGATCAAAGCGCGTTTGATGACGCGCGTCCCTATTTAGAAGACTGTTTTCAATCCCAGTTTAAAGAGCAGCTTGCCAAAGATGAAAAAACGCCGCTGGCCTTTTCCAAACTGCAAAAGATAGTGGCGGTTATGCTAGCTGTGCTGATGGGCGTGGGGGGTATTGCTTGGGGGCAGCTCAGCGGGCGATCGCAGCAGCAGTGGGATGCCTACATTGCCACGCTCTCTCAGCAGCCCGGTATCGTTGTGGTCAGTCAGGGCCCCACCAAAAGTGCTGTAGAAGGTCCTGCGTTTACATCGGCTTTAACCGCGCTCTTTCCCCAACAGGCGACTCCCCAACAGGCGGCTCCAAAGCAAGCCGTTTCTAAGCAAACCGTTCCCAAACAGGCGCGACAGCCTTACTATTTCCATCACTACTCTCTCAAGGGACTGCGCGATCCTCTAGCCGCCGACCCGGCTGAGTTATTGGCCGCAACCTCACTCAGTCCTCAACAGGTAAGCATGAGCTGGGAGCCCTATGCATCCTTGGCCCCCCTATTTTTGGAAGCCCGTCTCACCGCATTGCTAAATCCACCGGCCACTGTCTCGCTCTCGGTCGATGACTCTCAGGTCTTACACCTAGTGGGTGCGGCCTCAGCCGACTGGATTCGAGCTGCGAAGCGTCTGAGCCCGCAGCTGTATGGCCTCACAGAACTAGACACTCGCCATCTGTCGATTAAGGGGCGTGATTTTCCGTTTCAAGTTGAGCTAGATCATTGAAGGCAAGTCAATCTTTAGGGTTACTATCTGAGGCTACTCTCTGGGGTTGATCGATAAGTTCATAAGACGCTTAAGTTAATTTCAAAAGCCTTTAAGTTGTTTGAGGCAGTTATTCAAGTATGCTCCAAAAGAAAGTCTGTATGGTGGGTGCGTTTGCCACGGGCAAAACGAGTTTGGTGGCTCGTTTTGTAAAAGGTATTTATTCCGACAAGTACCAAACGACAGTGGGCGTCAAAATAGATAAAAAGCGGGTAGAAACCTCAGACGAGACTATCAATATGATGCTTTGGGACATTCACGGCGAAGACGAGTTTCAAAAGGTGCGGATGTCCTATCTACGGGGAGCCGCAGCTTACATTTTGGTCGTAGATGGCACCCGCAGAGCCACCTTGGAGGTGGCGCTTAACCTCAGAGCTAAAGTGATCGAACACATCGGTGATATTCCCTGTGTGACCATGATTAACAAATGTGACTTGCAAGCAGAGTGGGAAATCACCGAAGATGATGTGATTGCACTTAAGGCTCAAAAACACACCTTAATTCGCAGCAGCGCCAAGACAGGCTTTGGGGTTGAACAGTGCTTTGCGCAACTAGCTCAGCGAATTGCGGATGGGGGCTAGGCAATGGCAGAGTCCTCACAGGAATCTTTTGATAGTGGCACTGTAGGTGATAGTGGCAGTGTAGGTGATAGTGCCACTATGGGGCAGGGCCCTTACGAAAAAGTGACCCTTGCAGAGGGGCCGTCCGGTTTGCCGCCCTCTGTGGCAGCGCACTTGTTAAAGCTGGCAACACAAGGGCGATCGCTGGCCTATTTTCAGCTTACGCCCGCAGGTCAGCTTATTAGCTGGGGCGGTGAGTTAGCACGCTATGGGCTCAGCCGCCTAAAAGTAGGGGATGACATCACCCAGTATCTCTTCTTTCTAGAAGGGTTATTTCCGCTTTGTCAGGCGCATGAAGTCTTGCCCGGGCTCCAGATCAACGCAGCAATTGTGCTCGATGTTCATTTGCTACGAGAGGCCGCGTGTGGATGGGTGATTTTGCTCGATACCACCGCTGACCTTGAAGTGCAGCAGCAGCTTCAGCAGCAAGGAAACGATTTGAGCTTGCTCAAAGAAAAATACGCTAAGTTGCTTAATTGGCCAGTGAGTTGGCTATATACCTCAAAAACTATAACCCCCCAGCGGCAGTTGATGTCCTCGCCTCGGCCCGTGAGCGTCCTGCTTGTTAAGGTCTTTGGTGCTGAAATTAATGGTACTGATAGCCTCCAAACCCTCGATACGGCGTTTGCGGTTATCAGTCAGATCACTGACAAGGCGGAGGGTATTATGCATCATGTACTGGGTCAAAGCGCTGTCGCTATTTTTGGATTGCGGCCCAGTGAGTCCCCTCCTGCTGTGCAAGCTCTTTTAGCGGCGAAGCAACTGATTGTTGAACACTCGTCGACGATGGGCATTGCCATTACAACGGGCAATGCGATTACCGGTGTTATTCACTTTCATGGGCTAAAGATGCCAAATCCGGTGGGGGCTCAGGTACAGCAAATTTTGTCGCTCAGTCATCGCGTGCGGACGGGTGCGATTATTGTTGATCCGATTACCTTTGAAGCCTTCGACAATAGGGCGGCCGCAGGCAATGCCACCCATTCCGATTTCCAAGTTCAGCCGTTCAAGGCGCATCATGACCCTCCGGATATCCCTGCTAAAGGCGTGGATCTATATGAACTGACGCTGGGTTAGGCCCGCAATGAGTCCAACCTTAGTTGTCGCTTCCTGAACTGATTTTTGTCACTGTAATTTAGCCGGTTTGAGTGGGGCGCGATCGCCCTGCTAGCGGTCTTCGCTCAACCACACTCGTAGCCCCTTTCTCTTCACCTACCATGGACCCTAAGACAGCACAGGAGACATTATTTCAAGCAGAGACTCTCTCAGAACAAAGTTCCTCAGAAACACTGTCGATTGAGGAAATCACTGCTGAGGAAGGGGCTACTGGGGAGGTGTCGATGGCGGAATCGTCATCGATAGAGGATGCGTCGATAGAGGGCGCGCCTGCTGAGGATGTGCCTGCTGAGGTCATGTTGGGTGAGGACACCTTCACTGAAGAGTTGCTTTCTGAGGACGGGCAGTCTCGAACGATGTCTAAAGAAGACGTGCCAGATGGGCTTGCTTTGCCGGGCGATTCTCCGTCTGATTCTCTGTCTGTAAGTGTGCTAGAAACGGTAGCGCCTGGGCTGACACAAGGGGCGGATAAGCAAGCGTTGATTTTAGGCAAGGTTTTATCTGCGCTCAAGATTTTGGCGCTGGAATGGAAAACCGAGAATCGCCTGCAAGTGTTGGGCTCGTCTCCTGATTGGGTAAGACAAGCCTTTGAGTTTACCTGCCCTGACAACGAGATTTTTTCAGCGGATACTTTTTCATCTTTTATCGATAATTTTTTAGTCGACGCTCAAACGTTTTGGCAAACCAATCATTCGGAGTCTCTTCGATCAGGGGTTTGGACGGAGAGCGGGTCCTCTGGGCAAGAGATTCATTTGGAGGCGATCGCACTTTTTTTAGATGGCCGCTATCTCATTTTGGTTGAGTCTTCTGATCTGATGACCTCAGAGAAATTTCAGTGGCTGCAAATTGCGAGACAGCGACAGCTCGACACTATTGAAGAGCGCAAGATTGCCGAGGCCAAGGTCCGCAACGCCACCTTTTACGATGCGCTCACTGAGTTGCCTAACCGCAGCTTCTTTTTGGCCAAGCTCGAGACTTTTTTTGAAAAGAGTCAGTGGTCTGTGGAGCGTCAGTTTGCCATTATCATCATCAATATCGATCGCTTTGGGCACATCAACAACAATCTTGGCAGTGTAGCGGGCGATCAAATTATTATCACGGTGGCCAATCGCATTCGAGAATGCCTGAGGCGAAATGACATTGCGGTTCGGTTTGGGGCCGATGAGTTTGGCATATTAGCGAGCTATACCGACAATGAGCAGGACGTGATCACCCTGGTTCAAAGGCTGCTAGAGAGTATCCACCGGCCCTTTTTAATCGATCATCAAAAGACCTATTTCACGGCGTCAGCCGGCATCGCAGTTCAAGAGCCCTGGTATCAAAACTCTAGAGATTTGCTGCGGGATGCGGGCCTCGCAATGCAGCAGGCTAAGTCTTTTGGGATTGGTCGATATGCCATTTTTCAGCGTGAGATGCGATCGCGTGCCTTTGAGCTATGGAGCCTAGAGAGCGATTTGCACAATGCGATTGAAAAGGGTGAACTGAAGCTGTGGTACCAGCCGATTGTGAATCTCAACACCCACAAAATTGAAAGCTTTGAAGCGCTCATTCGCTGGCAGCATCCGAGCCATGGCTGGGTGTCACCGAGCAAGTTTATTCCCCTTGCGGAGGAAACAGGGCTGATTTTGATGATTGACAGCTGGGTGCTCAATACTGCCTGCAAGGCCCTAAAACAGTGGCAGCAAGTGACTGATGAGGATGTTCAAATCAACATCAATATTTCTGCGCAGCATTTTACCCAGGGTAATTTGGTCCAAGAAGTGCGAGAGGCGATCGCTGCTGCTGAGATCAATCCGGGCGCTCTTCGCCTAGAAATCACTGAGACCCTACTGCTAGATGACACTCAACGGGCCATCACAACGCTCAACCATATCAAGGCGCTTGGGGTAGAAGTGGCGATTGACGACTTTGGCACAGGCTATGCCTCCTTGAGCTACCTGCAAGATCTCCCGCTCAACAAGCTCAAAATAGACGGCTACTTCATTGAAATGATGGAAAAGAACGGGCCGGAGATTGTCAATACCGTGATCGCCTTGGCCCACAAGCTGGGCTTTGGTGTCACTGCCGAAAGAGTCGAAACCGTCTCGCAATACGAAACCCTGCGAGAACTTGGCTGCGATACGGTTCAAGGCTATCTCTTTTCTAAGCCCGTCCCGATTGTCGATGCGCAAAATCTGATCGATGCGGAATTTGTTATCTCGGGCCAGTCTTCTGAAGGGATATTGACGAAGTAGGGTGCGATCGCGCCTAATACGAAGCCGCCCACGGAAGTAGTGCCTAGAAGTGGCGTCTAGAAGCAACGCAAAAAAACACCGTAAAAAAAGCGCGAGAGGGAAAACCTTTCGCGCTTTGAGTTCTGTCTACTTCGATAAATCATTAGGCGAGGGGCCCACGAGGGTCCCAGGAGGGGCCCAGAGCAGCCGCTACAGATAGTGAAATTGTCCTCGGCTGAGCGTAATTTCGCCATGTCCTGGCACCCAACAAACCCACTCTCCCGGAAAGGACTCGCACAGCAACAGTGCTTCATCATGGCTAAACGGTGATGGCTCATCCCGCAGCGCCACCCACAAACCGCTAACGGGCTGGAACGCTGATTGAGCCAACGTTTCATCGGGCGGTGATACCTGAGGTTTCGCTGGAATAACTGCCGATTTAACGTTGGCCGATTTGACACTGGCCGATTTAGCGTTGGCCGATTTGACACTGGCCGATTTAGTGTTGGCCGATTTAACGTTAGCCACAGAGCCACCTCAAAATCATTTCTGTATTTTACGATACACAAACGAGCTGCCCTCAAGAGACTTTTGTCTCAAAAGTACAAAGATTAGATGGGTCGGTCTACGGTCACAGTCCCAAAACAGTCCAGTCAAAGCAGCCCAGTCAAAGCAGCCAGTCAAAATAGCGGCCTTCAAAACAGCCGCTTAAAACAGTGACATTTCCTCTAAGGCCGTGACGGTTGTAACGGTGTAGCCCTTGCCCTGAAGCGCTGGCAAAATTCTCTCTAGCGTTGCGACCGTGCGGGGTCCTCTGCCCTGGCCATCGTGCAGCACAATAATATCGCCAGGTTGGATAGTGCGCGTCACAAAGACACTCGCGAACCGAGAAGACAAAATGTGAGTGTCGTAAGGAAAGTTAGAGCCCAACACCAGCTGATACCCATGCTTTTCAGCCGTTGCGACCATTTGAGCATTGTAAAAGCCCATGCCTGGGCGGAGCCACCTGAGCCTAGACGGGCCGGAAGGCGGTGCCCCTTTATTTTGCATTCCCTGATTGAGGTAGGGCAAGAGGGCTTTTTCTGCCGTTAGCAAATCGGTTTCAAAGGCAGCAGGCGACAGGCGAATGCTGGGTTCATCCGCTGTGAGGTGATTGCCTAGCTCATGACCTGCGGCGATGGCCTCATGAACTGTAGGTTCATGGCCAGGGAGATGGCCGCTGATATTGAAGAACGTGGCTGTGACGCCGTAGCGATCTAGCACCGATAAGATTTCGGCGGTTGCCTCGCTAGGTCCGTCATCTATGGTGAGGGCAACGACTTTGGGCGGGCGGGGCGAAACGGGTAGCTCAAAGGCATAAATCGCACCCGGCCTAAGCTGGGTCGCGATCCGAAACATCCAGCGAGGCTGCGATAGCAGGATGCCAGCAGAGCCTAGCAACAGCGCCCACCCAAATAAGCGTAAGCGGCAGCCAGCTTTTGAAAGTCGCATTTTTCGCCAAGCATTTTTTGCCAAGAGGTACCATTTTATAAACAATCAATAGCGCCGCAGCCATCTGTAGCCGCAGTAATGTGTGAGAATGTTGAAGGTAAAAAAATCAACTAGGAATGTTCACTATGGCGTCCTCCTCCGGCCTGACGATTCAAGCGGTCCAAGCTATTAGCTTAACCGTCTCTGACGCGAGCCGCGCGACCGATTTTTTTACCGGAGCCTTTGATTTTACCGTTGTTTCTGATGTAGTCCTGAGCGGCGATGAAGCCAGTTACTTGTACGGTGTGCCCAACGCTCAAGTTCGCGTTGTTTCCTTGCAGCTGGCTGAAGAAACCATTCGCCTCATGGACTTTTTGACCCTAGAGAGCCAGCCTGCGCCTGCCGATGGTAAAAGCAATGACCTGTGGTTTCAGCACTTTGCCATTATTGTTAGCGATATGGACAAGGCCTACGCCCAGCTGAAAAAGTTCTCTTTTACTCCCATTTCTCCCGAGCCGCAAACCCTCCCGAATGATATTCGAGCCTTTAAGTTTAGAGACGCCGATGGTCATGCTTTAGAACTGTTGCAGTTTCCCCCAGGGCTCGGCCCAGACCACTGGCAGAATAAAGACGCGCTCTTTTTAGGGATTGATCACTCTGCAATTTCCATTGCCAGTACCGAGCGCAGCTTGGCGTTGTATCGCGACGTTTTGGGGCTGACACATCAGGGCAGCTTCACGAATATTGGTATCAAGCAAGAGACGATGGATAATCTCTTTAGTGCCAAGGTAATTGTGACCTCCCTAACCCCGGCAACCGGACGTTTGGGCGTAGAATTTTTGGACTACCTCACGCCGCCGGGTGCCAGACCTTTTCCGATTGAACAGCAGACCAGTGACCTGGTGCATATGCACTTTGAGCTGCGGGTAGATGATATTGACGCGGCAGTTGAAGTCCTTGAAGAGGCGCATGTTCAATTTGTCTCGCCTAAGGTCATTGATTTGCCGGATGTGATGCCCTTTAACCGAGCAATTTTATGGCGGGGTCCGGATGGACATAACCTGTTGCTTACTCAAAGCTAGCGGCTAGCTAGAACCTGTCAATTCTCTCGCTGTTAAACTAAGGAGTATTCTGTTGGAAACGGGTCTATTAGAGACGGCAAGTACACTGTTATCGGCACTGTATCCAGATTTTTTGTGTGGGCTGCAAGGTTACATGCTGCTGGTGTTTCGTGCGGTGGTCGGTCTGTTGTTTGTTTTGCACGGACTGCCTAAGCTCAAGAATCTTAAAACTTGGTCAGAAGCCTTAGGCGCGCCCCTGCCGCTCTGCCTGTTGTCGGCTGGGTTTATGGAAGTGGGCGGGCTGGGTTTGATATTGGGATTATTAACGCCGTTTGCCAGCCTGTCTATTTTGGTGTCTATGGTGTATGCCTTGGTGCTAGAGCTGATTGCCGGTGATCCGTTAATTGCACCTGACCCCTACGAGCTGGGCGACTATTACGACGGGCCCGATGGGCGCAAAGGGGAGCCGCCAAGTATGGAAAAGGCGCTTATTTTTACGTTGATGCTGAGCTTGCTCATTGTATTTGGCCCCGGTGCGTATTCTTTGGATGCGCTGCTGTTGGGGGGGCTGTAGCTTCTTTTCCAAGCTTCTTTTTTACAAAATTCTATCCAAGTGCATACCTGCTGTAGAGCGCTTATGGCACTGATCTCACCCTATATATCTGGAGATAGTCTTGAGCCAGTGAGGCGGTTTGATATTCTGAAGACTCACGCAAGCGTTGCTAAAAGTTTTTATACGCGGGTCAAAGGGTATGCAAATTGGGGCGAGTTTTGAAGGGGCCAATCTTAAAGGGGCCAATCTTGAAGGGGCCGACGCTGAAAAGAGTGCAGCCACCGGCTGCGACTTTTTGGTGTGGGGCCCTTTGTTAGAGCAGGTCGCTGTAGAGGTGATTCAGGCTGAAGGTGCTTCAGGCAGCCGCCAACAGAGCGCCCAGCCCCAATGGCTGCCCATGACGAAAAATGAGCGTGGGTATTGGCATGTTAATGCGCCTGAGCTGACGGCGGGAACCCGCTACAAGTATCAAATCAACGGGGAAGAGGCTTGGCCCGATCCGGCCTCGCGCTATCAGCCAGAAGGGGTGCATGGGCCTTCTGAGGTAGTCAATCATGCTGAGTTTGACTGGCAAGATGACGACTGGCGCGGCATCGTTCTGGCTGAATACATTATCTATGAGCTGCACGTGGGCACGTTTACGCCTGACGGTACCTTTGAAGCGGCGATCGCACAGATTCCAGACCTGGTAGCGCTGGGCATTACCGCAATTGAAATTATGCCCGTGGCTCAGTTTCCGGGCGATCGCAACTGGGGCTACGATGGCGTTTATCCTTTTGCGGTGCAAAACTCTTACGGCGGTCCTAATGGCCTGAAGCAATTTGTCCAAGCCTGCCACCAGCAAGGGGTGGCCGTGATTATGGACGTGGTGTATAACCACTTTGGCCCAGAGGGCAACTACACCGGTAAGTTTGGCCCCTACACCACCGATAGATACCGCACGCCCTGGGGCAATGCGATTAACTTTGACGATGCCTATTCAGACGGGGTCCGCCGCTACTTTATTGAAAATGCGATTAGCTGGCTACGCGACTACCACATTGACGCGCTGCGCCTGGACGCGGTCCATGCGATTTATGACTTTGGCGCGCAGCACTTTCTGCATGCGCTGTCCGAAGCGGTGGACGTGTTTGATATGGGCCGCCGCCAGCAAACCTACCTGATTGCCGAAAGCGACCTAAACGATCCTCGGCTGGTGCGGCCTGCGAGCCAGGGAGGCTACCAGCTGGATGCTCAGTGGAGTGACGACTTTCACCATGCGCTACACACTCGCCTCACCGGAGAAACCATTGGCTACTACAGCGACTTTACTAGCCTAGAAACCCTGGCTAGTGCGATCCGCGATCGCTTCGCCTACGCCGGACAATACTCGCCTTTTCGCCGTCGCAATCACGGTAGCCCTGCGATAGATTTGCCCTCCGACAGGTTTGTGGTGTGTAGCCAAAACCATGACCAGGTGGGTAACCGCATGACCGGTGATAGGTTCTCGCAAATTATCTCCTTTGAAGGGCAAAAGCTTGCGGCAGGCATCACTATTCTCTCTCCTTATATTCCGCTGCTGTTTATGGGGGAAGAATATGGCGAAAATGCGCCGTTCCTTTACTTCGTAAGCCATAGTGATGAACACCTGATCGAATCTGTTCGTAAGGGTCGAAAAGAAGAGTTTAGAGCTTTTCACAGTGAGGGCACACCCCCGGATCCGGCTAGCCCAAAGACATTTCAAAATTCTGTTCTTCACTGGGTGCCGAAAAGCGATACGGCCAAACCTGCCTCGCAACAAGCTGATGTCGTTGGCCAAAATACACCTGCCCAGCAAAGTCTTCTCCACAGGTTTTACAAACGCCTGATTGAAGTGCGCAAGCAGTGCAAGCTCATGGTGATTGCCCAACATCCTGATATCACTGTAGAGCATACCAACGACCTGCTCTACTACCGTCGTGCTATGAAATCGGGCGATTTGCTATGTCTGATGAACTTTGGCGAGAGTACGCTCGTGCTTGATGATTTGCCTTTGGGCGATAAAACTTGGTACCAAAGAGTGAGTTCTATTGACGCTGAATGGTGCACTGTGCCTCCCGATGAGCCTGATCTGTTGCCGAAGACGCTCACGGCTAAAACAACCCCTAAAGTCTCACTGCCGAGTCTGAGTATCACACTCTATCAGTCCGATCCTGACATTGGTTTTGTGTAAGCTCTAGTGTTTTATTTCTAACGTTTTACTTCTAACGTTGTCCGCCGTTTTCTCTTCCCTGGCTTCCTATGCGTATCCCTGTTGCTACCTACCGCCTACAGTTCACGCCTGACTTTGGTTTTGTTCAGGCCAAAGAGATTGTTGACTATCTCGATCAGCTAGGGATTGCCGATATATATGCCTCCCCTATCTTTAAGTCTAGAAGTGGCTCGCAGCATGGCTATGACGTTGTGGATCAAAACGAGATAAACCCTGAACTGGGCGGCCCAGGAGAGTTTGACAGCCTCATAGAAGAGCTGCAAGAGCGAGGAATGGGCTGGCTACAGGACATTGTACCTAACCATATGGCCTATGACGGGCAAAACCAATACCTGATGGATGTGCTGGAGCACGGCCCAGACTCACGGTATGTAGACTACTTTGATATTGAGTGGGAGCATTCCTACGATGATATTCAGGGCAAGGTGCTCGCTCCCATGCTGGGAGACTTTTACGATCGCTGCTTAGAGCGGGGCGAGATTCAGCTCAGCTATGGGTCAGATGGGATTAAGGTGAACTATTACGGTCTGCATTTTCCGGTCAATGTAGAATCCTATAAAGACTTTTTGACCCATGAAATTTCCTGGCTACGCCGGCAAATGGGCCGGCAGCATCCGGACTATATCAAGCTTACGGGCATTCTCAATACGGTAAAAAACACTTTCCCTTCCTTAAAAGGTCAGGAGCGCCGAGATCAGGCCACGTTTGTAAAGCAGCTGTTATGGGAGCTGTACGAGTCGAACGATGAGGTAAAAGCCTTCATTGATCAAAATATTGAAGCGTTTAATGGACAACCTGGTAAGCCTCAAAGTTTTGATCTGTTGGATCGTCTTTTATTAGAGCAGTTTTACCGGCTGTCGTTTTGGAAAGTGGGGGCTGAGGAGCTTAACTACCGCCGCTTTTTTACGGTGAATGAGCTGATTTGCCTAAAGGTCGATAACCCTAGGGTTTTTGATGAAACCCACGCACTCATTGAAGACCTGGTGAAAGAGAAAAAAATAAACGGCCTCAGAATCGATCATATTGATGGGCTCTACGATCCGCTGGGCTATTTGCGCAGGTTGTACGAGCGGAACAATGGCGTGTACACCGTCATTGAGAAGATTCTAGAAATGGATGAGCGCCTGCCCACGCACTGGCCGATTCAAGGGACCTCGGGCTACGAGTTTTTGAACTATGTCAACGGGGTGTTCTATCAGCAGCAAAATCAAAGGCACTTTACGCGCTTTTATAAGCAGTTTAGCGGCCTGAGAGATGGCTATGAAAAACTCTTTCTAGAGAAAAAGTTGTTGATTGCTGAAACAAACTTAGTCGGCGATATTGATAATTTGGCGCGATTTCTGAAAAAGGTGGCCAGTCAGTATCGCTATGGCCGAGACCTCACCGCGAACGGTCTCAAAGAAGCGATTAAAGAGGTGCTGGTGTCGTTTCCGATTTACTGCACGTACATTAACCAGCGAGGCGGCTCTCAAAAAGATTTTCAATATATTGAAATGGCGATCGCACGAGCACGCAAGCGCATTCCTCAGCTGCTAAACGAGCTGGAGCTGATTGAAAAATTTCTAACTTTAGAGTACGAAGAATCTTTGCAGGCCGAGGAGCGATCGCAGTGGCTGCATTTTGTGATGCGTTTGCAGCAGTTCACAGGGCCGCTGATGGCCAAAGGCGTTGAAGATACGCTCTTTTATGTTTACAACAGATTTATTGGGCTCAATGAAGTCGGCGCGGCCCCCAACCATTTTGGTGTGTCGCTCAAAACCTTTCACGAGTACAACCACTACCAGCAAGAGCACTGGCCCCATACGCTAAACGCGACGTCTACCCAC
The DNA here is from genome assembly GCA_039820525.1 of Cyanobacteria bacterium J06634_5. Taxonomy (GTDB): domain Bacteria; phylum Cyanobacteriota; class Cyanobacteriia; order Phormidesmidales; family Phormidesmidaceae; genus Phormidesmis. Next base: position 27,813 of record JBCBPY010000013.1, on the reverse strand, counting down.
GACACTAAGCGCAGTGAAGATGTGCGATCGCGCCTCAGCGTTCTCTCTGAAATTCCAGACGAGTGGGAGCAGCAGGTCAAAGAATGGAGCGAACTCAACGCAGATAAAAAGAGAATCATTAACGATGAGCTGGCCGTTCCAGAGCCCAACGACGAATACTTTTTGTATCAAACGCTCGTCGGTGCCTATCCCTTTAATGAGAAGGAGCTGCCTGAGTTCAAAGCGCGGGTGAAAGACTACGTGGTCAAAGCTGTCCGTGAAGCCAAAGTGCACACTGCCTGGCTCAGGCCCGATACAGACTACGAAGACGGCTACGTGAACTTTGTTGAAACGCTGCTTACGCCTGGAAAAGACAATGTGTTTTTAGAAAAGCTCCAGCAGTTTCAAAAGCGCATTGCGGATTACGGTATGTACAACGCGCTCTCTCAGCTGCTGATTAAGCTGACCGCCCCGGGCATTCCAGACTTTTATCAAGGCACAGAGCTGTGGGATCTTAGCCTAGTCGATCCAGACAACCGGCGAGCGGTGAACTACGAGCAGCGGCTGAAGGCCCTGCAAGATATTCAGGAGCGCTGGCAAAAGCAGCCTGCGGCCCTGATGAAAATGCTGTTAAAAAATCGAACGGATGGTCGCGTTAAGCTGTTTTTGATGCTTAGAGGGCTCGCCGCTCGAAACTACTTCCGCAACGTTTTTCGCGGTGGGGCGTATCGGCCGCTGACGATTGTCGGCCAGCAGGCTGAAAACGTGGTGGCCTTTACCCGGCACAAGGGCGAACACACCGTCATCACGGTTGTGCCGCGCTTTTTGACGGAGCTAGTAGAGCCAGATGTGCTGCCTTTGGGCAAAAAGGTGTGGGGTGATACTGCCCTAGAGTTGCCAAACGGCGCTCTGTCAACCTGGAAAAACTGGATTACCGACGAGCCGATTACGCTCAGCGATGCCCCGACCATCGGCGACTTGCTCAACCAGTTTCCAGTGGCGCTTTTAGTCAGTGAAGATCACAGCTTTGAGCAGGGCTAGCCAGCACTAACAACGGTTAGCCTTTAGTAGAACCGTGAGGGAGAGGGCTCAGTCTGTAGCGTACTTACCGAAAACCCCTCCGTGCGGTTCCCCTTCACAAGAGGACCCCGTCCCAATGCGTTCTTTAAGCGCCCTGGCGAGAGAGCGCCTTGGCTTCAGCGGTGACCTTGGTTGAGGCTTCGGCTTCAGCGTCGGTATCGACCAGATTGAACTCAATGTGGTTCAGCAGGGTAGTGACAAAGGCAAAGAGCAAAAACGGTAGAGAAAGCACCAAAATGAGTCCCACTGTTGCCAGCGCGTAAATCGGACGGCTAGCGCCCATCAGTCCCAAGGCCGCTGCTAAGCTTACAAACAGCACAATTAGCCAAACGATGATTTGACTGTAAATATCGCCAAATGTGAGCGTGCAATTCATCCGATACTTTTTAGCGTTATCCATGGGGAGGAATACTCTAGTGTCATTAGTGAAATCTGAGGTCCTTATAGGATATCGATAGCGCTTTCTTTTGGGGCGCTTTATCAATAGAGTTCAAGAATTAATAAGATTACTTACGTGGCTTATCGCTATCTTTTGCTATACAAACCCTACGACGTGCTCAGCCAGTTTACCGATAATGCAGGCCGCCCCACGCTCAAAGATTTTGTGTCAGTAAAGGGCGTGTATGCCGTAGGCCGGTTAGACCGAGACAGTGAAGGGCTCCTGCTGCTCACCGATGACGGGCCGATGCAGCACCGATTGAGCCATCCTAAGTTCGCCCATCGGCGACAGTACTGGGCGCAGGTAGAGCGCATCCCCGATGAAGCGGCCCTAGAAAAGCTTCGGCAAGGTGTGAGCATTCGTAACTACCGCACACGCCCAGCGCAAGCGAGGGCGATTGTAGATCCTAGCCTGCCGCCTAGGACGCCGCCCATTCGCTATCGTAAGCAGATACCCACGGCTTGGATTGAACTGACGCTAACGGAAGGAAAAAATCGCCAGGTTCGCCGGATGACGGCTGCGGTTGGCTTCCCGACGCTACGGTTGGTTCGCAGTGCTTTGTATTTGCCGGGGAACTTAGCGCTGACGCTAGAGGGCCTTGCGCCTGGTGACTGGCGGGATTTGACGGAAAAAGAAGTGCGATCGCTGCCAAGACGGTAATCGCGGAAAACGCCCCTATGACCTCTATGACACTATGACCCCCGTAACATAGTGCGTCTGAATGATGCGTCTAAAATAATGCATCTGGAGACCGCATCCCAATCAAAACGTCATCGACGCTTTAACCCTCTGGTAATTAATGGAATGATGCTTTGCCACTGTGAAGCCCATTATCGGTCATAATCCTTGCGTGAGGGTTTGGCCTACAGTCGCTCAACGATTATTCAACACTTCTTTAAAACACACCGCTATGCTCACCTGCCCGCAGTGCCAGTTTCCCAATCCGCCAGCACACAAGTTTTGTCAGCGCTGCGGCGAATCGCTGGTGCCATCCACCACTGACGATGTTGCAGAGGGCGTTGCAGAAGAGCTACTGGCAGAAGACCGATTAGAGCAGGCAGAGCAAGCAGAAAAAGGTGCCGATGCGGTGCCCTTGCAGGCACGGTTGATGCCGAGTGATGCCGTTGAGCTAAACCCAGCGACTTTTTTGGATCCGGCGGAGCGCTACCAGGTGCTCACGGTCCTGTCTCAAGGCAATGTCCTGGTGAAGGACACCACGCCTGATGTGCGATCGCCCCTACAGCAAAAGCTCCCTGACCTCAGGCGACTGCCTGTTGACGCGCTTCAAGCTCACTTAGAACTCCCCCCTGAGGGGTATCCCTACCTACAGCTATCGGACGCAGCCCCAGACCTTTACGACGCCTGGCAGCAAGAGGCCGCTACCCTATTGGTGATGCCCGCTGATCCGCCCACGCTCACCAGTCTGATTGGCGCATTTTCCACAGCGACAGACCCGTTACAGTACGTGTACTGGATGTACACGCTCACCGACTTATGGGCTGCCTTAGAAGAAATCCCTCAGTGGCGCTCTAGCTTACTGCTGGCCGACAACCTATGTATAGATACGGATCAGTCCTTACGCATTCGCCAGTTCATCGCCCCTGCCCTCACGCCCGATGGCACACTGGCGCATCTTCCGCCCACACTATCAGCGCTTAAAGCGTTTTTGCAGTCGCTGCTAGCCCAGCCTCACCGGGGCAGAATTGCGCCTTTAAGACACATTCGAGAAATGATTTTGACGGTGACTGCCGCGCAAAGCTTAGATCAGCTGCGCGATGAACTCTCTACGATTGGAGAGCAACTGCTAGAAACGCCCGAGGCCATCACGCCAGTGGTTACCACCTCAGCACCAATGCCTGACCCACTACCTCAGGGGGCCCTCCAAGGCGCCGTAGCCTCAGGGACAAAAGAAACAGAAGCCGGAGAAATTACGGTAGGCGACGCCCCTCAAAATACGGCTGTATTTAGAGGGGCACTACCGCACATGACTCAACGGCCTCACTCTGGTGAAAATATCGTGGAAAATGCTTCAGATGTCCCCAACAATGAAACGCCGATAGACAAGCTGCCGGAGGAGCTGCCAGAGAACCTGCCAGAGACTCTGCCGGAAGAGAGCCTTGACTTTGATGAGGCCGGATTTGAAATCAGTGACTTTAGCGGTGCTGACTTCGGCGGTGCTGACTTTGGCAATACGACAGAAGGCGATGAGTTGACCATGGTGCTACCCATGGAGCTTAACGCTATAGAAGACAGCGGTCGCACGGATGTAGGCCGTCAGCGAGATCACAATGAAGACTGCTTTGTGATCTCTAGCAGCACCCAAAAGCGTTCTGATAATACAGGTCAGCACATCCAGGCTCACTGCCTTTATGTTTTGTGCGATGGCATGGGCGGACATGATGGTGGGGAAGTGGCCAGCCGGTTAGCTGCTGAAACACTGGGCAGCTATTTTGCTGAGCATTGGCCCCACCCACTGCCGGGCCAGAGCCCTAGTCCACTCCCGTCAGAAGCAACGCTGATTGAGGCCGTTAAGTTAGCTAATCAGGCTATTTTTGAGGTCAACGAAAAAGAAGGGCGGGCGGGTCACGAGCGCATGGGCACAACGCTAGTGGTTGTCTTGCTTCAAGGCACCGAAGCTGTGGTGGCCCACGTAGGAGACTCTCGCCTGTATCAGCATACTCGCCGGGTTGGTCTTAAACAGGTGACAACCGACCACGAAGTAGGCCAGCGAGAAATCAAACGCGGTGTGCCGCATGACATTGCCTATGCCCGCCCGGATGCTTATCAGCTGACGCAGGCACTGGGCCCAAGAGACTCAGAATACTTGCAGCCGAGTGTGTCCTATCTCCATTTCTCAGAAGATACGCTGCTACTGCTTTGCTCAGATGGGTTGAGTGATAACAGTCTGGTTGAAGAGCATTTAAAGAGTCATCTCGACCCAATTTTAAGAGGTAAAAAAGACTTAGAATCTGGCATTGATGACCTGATGGATTTGGGCAATCAGGTGAATGGTCATGACAATATTAGTGCGATCGCTATTCGCCTTAAGGTCAGCCCTGACATGGGCAAAATTAGAGGACCGGGGCCTGCCGATGCCCGTCATACGCTTCTGCAATAAAAGTTGCTTTGTGTTTTGATGAGAACTGACACCGGATCAGCCTCATTCGTTCTGAAATGATCACGTTTTCTCGTCAGCACAATATTGATATAGAACAAGTCCTTCAGCTTTATCAAGCCAATGGGTGGTCTTCAGCGGAAAAGCCGCAGGCATTGCATAGGGCCCTCCTCAATTCTCACAGCGTTGTTTCAGCCTGGGATAAACAAAGACTTATCGGTATCGGCAATGCGATTTCAGACGGTGCTCTAGTCGTTTATTATCCGCATCTTTTAATTCATCCGCGCTATCAAAGTCAGGGCATCGGCAAAGAAATCGTGGGCCTTCTAAAGCAACGCTATGAAGGCTTTCATATGCATATCCTTGTTGCCGAGCGTGATGCGATCGGCTTTTACGAAAAGTGTGGATTTACCCGAGCAGGCAGCACGCAGCCTATGTGGATATACAAGGGGAAAGACCACAGTCTGTGAAGGCAATAGCACCATGCTTCACACATATACACTTAAGTTTATGTGTATACACTTAACTTTGTTCAGCTTTCCCAGTCAAAAGCTTTAGCTGTAAGATTTTTCTGTTGACCTAACGCACACTGCGAATCATATAGAACAAGCTGCCTACCCATGCTGCCGTGTGATTTACGTATATCAACACTCCGTAAGTGATGGTTACATAAAACGACTCCGCTTGTGTATTTAACACATAGTTTTGGGCTCAATACCCAGCTATACTGGCTTCGACAAACGCAGAGTGCGCGCCAAAACGAAGGGAAATAGCTATCTGCAATAGCTGCTCACCGCTACTTGCCTGTTGAGAAAAAACAATAAGATGCAGAATATTAATTATTAAAGTTTTCTGCGTTTTTGCAGCTTAGTTTCTCAAACCTCACTTTAGCAATCGCTTTTTGGATATCTTTTCTATATGTACAGATAGGAAGATGTTTTTCTTGCAAAGGCAACGGTAATTTCGTAGGTGTGAAGCTACCTCGTCAACAAAAACCGTCTGTTTGAGAATCTGTAAGAAATCGAAAATTTTCTAGCGGCACTTTGGATGCGCGTTTATTGATTTGTCTATACGTATTGACTCTGAACACAAGCTTGACTCATTTACGTCCTTCGACCAGTCGTCAACATTGTTTGAATGGTTGCGGGGCCAACTGACACGTCTGAGTGCGCGGCAGGAAAAAATAAGAACACATCATTACGCATCGTCCGATTCAGGGACTTACTTTTTCTTTGAAAAGAGTCCCGAGAATCCAGAAGAGTTCTACATGACAGCTCAAAATTCTAGGGTCCGGGCAAAGGATCTTATCGAATTGAGTAGCGGAACTAGCGCGACAACCTACGAAGTCGTAGAGATGAGCTTTTACTCTGACTTGTCTAGTATGTGGGTGGCCCGGTTAGTAAAGGTGTCCAATCGTTAGTGAATCAAAGGCTATCCTCGAATTGGACCGTTTTATACTGAAGGACGCTTAGCTACTTAAAAGACGTCCATGATTATTCGCCACGATGTTGATCCTGCGCTTTACCGGGTCGACCCCGCTCAGTTTCCAGCGGTCATCGCTATAGACAGCGTGCAGGAAGAATTGCCGATTGCCTACGACAACATCGATCGAATGCTGAAGCCGAGCCTGATTCCAGAGGCTCAAATGACGCCAGAAATATGCGATCGCACCGACGGCATGGGCACCCTCATCAGCCCCACCTGGATTCTGACCGCCGCTCACGTTGCCACAGAACTCTCACCAGAGAGCACGCTTAAATTTTTAGCGGCCCCCTATGCAATCCAACAGATTGTGATTCATCCTGATTTTGTGAACTGGGGAGACGATAACTGGGGAGACAGTCATCAGGTCGCTCAAAACGATATTGCCTTAATCGCCTTAACAAAGCCCGTCAGAAACGTTGAGCCTATCTCTCTTTATTCAAAGACAGACGAGCTAAAAAAGAGTATGACTTTCCTGGGTAGCGGTGACTTTGGCAATGGCCTAATTGGGCCAGATAGCGTCGATGCCAAGCTGCGCCAAGCCACAAACCGCGTCGAGGAAATGAATGATGAGTGGCTGGTCTTTAAGTTTGATGCGCCACCGGAAGGCACAGATTTAGAAGGGATTTCGGGGCCGGGAGACAGTGGTGGGCCCGCTTTGTTGCCCGTGGATGACGGATGGGCGATCGCAGGTATTAGCGCCGGCCAAGACTCACAAGGCTTAGGCGAAGGCTACTACGGTGTATGGGAATATTACACCCGCGTTTCGCAGTATCTAGATTGGATTGAATCAGTTATCGCTGAAAAAAAGACATAACAAAAAGAGAGAGCGCTTAGCTAAGCGCTCTCTCTTTTTGTTATGTCCCATTGATTTTTATTTACTCTGATTTCTCCTACCAAAGATACAGAAGAATAAACAAGATAATCCAAATCACATCGACAAAGTGCCAATACAGCTCTACTGCTTCAATGCCGAAGTGATTGTCGCTGGAATAATGATCCGGCGTGCGTGCGCGCCATAGTACGGCCAGCATTAGCAACAAGCCCACAAATACGTGCAGTCCGTGAAAGCCTGTGAGCACATAAAACGTACTGGCAAACAAGTTCTCTCGTAGGCCAAACTCCAGGTTTGCATACTCGTAACCTTGCCCGAGGAGAAAAATGGCCCCCATCACAGCCGTGACGGTAAACCATGTTTTTACACCGCCGACATTGTTGTTCTTAACCGCAGTGTCTGCCTTGTGGATCACAAAGCTACTAGAGATCAAAATCAAGGAGTTAATCCCCGGCAGCAAGATCTCTAGCTCGGGCGTTCCTGCTGGTGGCCATTCAGCGGCCACCAGGCGAAACGTGATGTAGGCAATAAAGAGCCCCATAAAGAGCATGCTTTCCGCGCACAGGAATACCAAAATTCCAAACATGCGATGGTCGGGATGCTCTTCGTGATGGCTATGCGCGCCTTCTTGAGCAATATTAATCGTGCCCTCGGCGGTTGTGTCGATAGAACCTTGCATAGGTTTGGAATAAGTAGGGGGTCGGTGGTGTTTTGAAAAGGTGTTGTTAGTTAAGACCGCTATCCTGCTGTCGGTACCGGGACACCATACTGCTCGTATAGCTCTTCTGGATCTTCTTCGGCAGTGTAGCCCAGGCCGTAGTCGTAAGGCCCGGTTTTTAACACCGGCAGCTCCTCAAAGTTCTCAATGTGAGGAGGCGAGAGCGTTTGCCATTCCATCGTGAGCGCGCGCCATGGATTGGCCGGTGCTTTGGGGCCATAGCGCCAAGACCACACGGCGTTCACCAAAAACGGAATGGTAGAAACCGCCATGAGGTAGGAGCCGATGGTCGCCACCACGTTGAGGTCCGTAAACTGCGGATCATAAAGGGCGATGCGACGGTTCATACCCATGAGGCCCAGCTCATGCATAGGCATGAAGGTAAGGTTCATGCCGGTAAAGGTGAGGACAAAATGGATTTTGCCCCAGGTTTCGTTCATCATGCGGCCCGTCATTTTGGGGAACCAGTGGTACACCGCCATAAAAATACCGAAAACGGAGGCCCCAAACAACACATAGTGGAAATGGGCCACTACAAAGTAGGTGTCGTGAACGTGAATATCGAAGGGTACGGCTGCTAGCATAACGCCGCTGATGCCGCCGATGAGGAACAGCGAAATGAAGCCTAAGGCAAACAGCATGGCGCTGGTATAGGCGATTTTGCCCTGCCAAAGGGTGGCGACCCAGCCAAATACTTTAATCCCAGTCGGCACCGCGATTACCATAGTGGTAATCATAAAGAACATGCGCAACCAGGGAGGCGTGCCGCTGGTAAACATGTGGTGCGCCCAGACGATCAGGCCCAGGAAGCTGATGACGATAGAGGAATAGGCGATTGCACGATAGCCAAAGATAGGCTTGCGCGCATGCACCGAAATCACGTCGCTAATGGCCCCAAACAGCGGCAGCACAAAAATGTACACTGCCGGGTGCGAGTAAAACCAAAACATGTGCTGATACACCACCGGATTACCGCCGCCTGTGGGGTTGAAAAAGGCTGTGCCAGCCAGCAGGTCAAAGGCCAGCAAAATCAGCGCACCAGCCAACACCGGCGTACTGATCAAAATCAGCAGTGAGGTGGCAATCATCGCCCAGCAAAAGAGAGGCATATCCGTGAGGGACATGCTGGGCACGCGCATTTTTAAGATGGTGACCAAAAAGTTCAGCCCGCCCAAAATGGATGCGGTTCCCCCAATCAAAATGCTCATAATCCAGATCCCCTCACCCAGCTGGCCTGTGGTTAGGCTCAAGGGCGGGTAGGAGGTCCAACCCGCCTGCGGTGGCTCAAAGAAGAAACTGCTGATGAGCATAATCCCCGAGGGTGGGATCATCCAAAAGGCGATCGCATTCAACCTCGGGAAAGCCATATCCCGCGCCCCAATCATGAGCGGGATCAGGTAGTTTGCTAGGCCCGCACCCGCCGGCACAATCCAAAGGAACAACATCACTGTTCCATGCAGGGTGAGCAGCCCGTTATACACATCGGGCGTCACGATATCTGGCGCAGGGGTTGCCAGCTCTGTGCGCATAGCGGTCGCGAGCGCGCCACCGACTAAGTAAAAGAAAAAGGCCGTCACCAAGTATTGAATGCCAATAACCTTGTGATCGGTGCAAAAGGTGAAATAGTCAGTCCACTTACGCTCATTGCCTAAGAGCACTGGCGCTTCGGGGGCTTTTGCTTCTGAAGTTGCTGTCATTACAAGCTCTAAACGTCGTTTACGTCTGTTTGAGAAAACCGAACTGCTGAAGAAAACTGAAACTTTGACCGGAGAAAAATAAGGTAAAAAATAACGGACTATCTATAGTGTTATGCGGTGCTCAAGAGGCAGTGCTTAATAGATAGTCCGAAGCGGCCTTCCTTAGTCGGCCTGATGTTCGGCGTGCATAGAGTGGTTATGCATGGAGCGGTTATGCATGTGTCCATCGTGCATATGGTCGTGTAGTGTCGCCAAAGCTTCTGGTGCCACCGCTAGCTGCATGGGCTCTACAAAGGTATTGAGATACTCAGGCTCAGTGCGATCGGCGGGGGCCTTAGGAAGGTTCGCAATGGTGCGATCGCCTGCGGCCATAGCCGTTACCCGACTATCAACCCAAGCCGCATAGTCCTCTTCAGACTGCACAATCACCTGCGTTCTCATACCGCCATGGTAAGGACCACATAGTTCAGCGCACACCACTGGGTAAGCCCCTTCTCGAATCGCGTTGAACACCAGCTTGGTATCCTGCCCAGGGATCATATCCTGCTTAATCCTAAATTCTGGGAGCCAAAAGGCGTGAAGCACATCATTGGCCTTAAGATTCAGCTCCACCGGCTTGTTCACAGGGATGTGCAACTCACCATCAATAATCCCATTCGGATAGTTGAAGATAAACGCATACTGCATACCTTGAACATCAACAGATAGGATCGAGTCCGTCTCTGTTCCGGGCATAATTCCCATGCCCGAGTTGGCATCGCCTAACAGTAGGGGATTGCCATTGTCGCCATGGGTGTCGGCATAGGCCACCTGCACGCCGGGCGCATCGGTAGGGGCCATATTGTGGTTCATCAGGTCTAGGCCACCCATACGGGTGTAAACATCAAAACTATAGATAGAGATACCGAGCACAACAACCGCCGGGATCGCTGTCCAAACAATCTCTAAAGGAATGTTGCCTTCAATGTGCTCGCCATCGCCCATGTCGCCCTCTTTTCGGCGAAAGCGAATGGCCGAATACACCAAAGCGCCCTCCACCAACAAAAACAGACCAAAGCCGATGGTCATCATCACGTCAAACAACCCATCGACCAGTTCCGCTTCACCAGAAGCGGCGATGGGCATCAGGTTGTGGTTTTGACCGTACCAAAGGCTAGCGAGCGTAACGAAAATGCCAACGAGCAGAGTCAGAATTTGACTGGGAATCTTCACAGTGTTCATATGCAGATCTGAAAAGATCTGTTGCTTGTGATGTGCTTATGGTTTGCTTTGAACAAAATTTGTAAGAAGACCTCTGCCACAGCCTTGTCGCTGGCCTTCTAGATTTAATCAAGCTTTTTGGACTTTTTGATTGATGAAGTCTGTACTGACGGCACCTATACTGACGGCAAACAAAAAAGTACTGCGCAAATACAGTAAACATCGGTTGATGTCGATGGGCAGTGCCGACCAGAGACGCTGTCCTCTTAATCGCCTATATAAGGTAGCGCTCTTTCTGAAGATATGAACGCTTTCTTAAGTGATGTTTTATGCTTTAACAATTTCTCTATAATCTCTCTAATATTTCTATCGAAAAAATGACTGAAAGCCGCTTGTTAAAAAGTCCTTTTATTTATGTTTTTGGTTACAAATAAAACATTCGTTTTTTGCGTATTTACCTATACGTTTTCTTCGCTGCGATCTCGATGACAGGCACAGAAATATCTATAGCGCGGCTATGGCGTTACAGATGAGACTGCCACTACGCTCACTTAACGTTTCTTCATCTTCTTGCCTTCCGCAGAAGACTTCAAAAGTGACTTTTTATTATTGCTGGAAAAGTAGCGAAACACTAGCGCGGGGGGCTCTTTTTTATGAGAGCAGTCTTCTTTGAAGTGCCGGTTCTAAGGAGAGAATGTTAAGCCCTGTAAACTATCTCGGACAGTATCGAAAGAAAATGTCTACAACAAGAGAATATTCTCCTTGAGCGCGCTATATTTCACAGCAGAGAAACCTTCTAAGTGCCGTTAAGGAGACCGTAATGTTCAACCAATTCTTAAACCTTTAAAGCACTTCCTCTCTTAAATCCTCTGTTTGTAGAAATATAAAGAAAACACCTCTGGAGATAACGGTCTTTAGATAACGGCATTTACCTATCTAAAATCTCTTTCTCTATAATAACGACGCCCAAAAAAAGGACGAGATTTAGACGACCAGTCTTTATTGAAGGCAGTCACGGGTGGATGTGCGTCCATCTGTACCGCCCCCGGCACTCTAATGACGACAAATTCAAGATGACAAATCCAAGCTTCTCAAGCTTCCGCCCCTTCAAAAAGGCATCTGATGCCTCCTCTCAATCAGCTTCAAAGTCTTCCTCTGTAGGGGACTTGGGTATTCAGTCTAATGCGGCGCCAGGTCTAACGGCTGAGCAAGCGGCCGCTCAAACCCTCATTCGACGCTGGGTTTGGAAAATGGCCACAGCTACGCTAGCCCTCATGGCTGTAGGCAGTGCTACCCGTGTGATGAATGCGGGACTCGCTTGCCCCGACTGGCCTTTGTGCTATGGGCAGCTGGTGCCCACCGCTCAAATGAACCTACAGGTGTTTCTGGAGTGGTTTCATCGGTTGGATGCTTCTTTGATTGGGCTGATGGCGATTGGCCTAGTGGGGCTAAGCGCTTGGTACCGTCGATTGTTGCCGGCTTGGCTACCATGGGCCTCTTTGGGGGCGCTGTTTTTAATTTTGGTGCAGGGCCTGCTGGGTGGGCTCACGGTTATTCAGCTGCTGCGGTTCGACATCGTGACCGCTCACCTAGGCACAGCGCTGCTGTTTTTTTGCACGCTGCTGATTATTGGCATGGCGCTGTTGCCTTACAAAGCTACAGGGAATGCTGGCAAGCTGCCTTGGCTGGCGAGTGTGGCTGCGGTGCTGGTGTACGGGCAAAGCCTGATCGGCGGACTTGTCGGCTCTCGCTGGGCGGCGCATCAGTGCTTTGGTGCGGCTGATTTGTGCAGCATCATGAATACGCACATTATGGGTGTAGTGCCGCCGACGTTGGCGGTTGTGGCCTTGGTGGTTACGGTTTGGCGGACGCCTGCGCTGAGTAGCTGGCTCAGAACCTTGGCAAATGGGGCTGGAGCCCTGGTTGTCTTGCAAATTGTGCTAGGCGTGGCGACGTTTAAGCTGCGGCTTCAGGTAGAGCCTTTGACGGTGTGTCATCAGGCGATTGGTGCTTCTTTGTTAGGTTGCTTGGTCTGTTTTGCCGTGCTCTCTTTTCGAGATGTGCGCGCCCAGCATAGGGCCTTTGTTCAGCCGGGCTCTCCGCGAGACTTTTCTACAGCGATTTCTCAGCCGTAGCCGACCTATGTGTGGGCGTCATCTTTGTTGACGCTCACTTAGCCGCTCATTTAACTTTCCGCATCTTCTTTTTCAATCTTTTTTCGCAACTTTCCTTTTCGGAATCCCCTTTTCGCATCCCCCTTTTCGAAACCTTTGAGACGAGAGCAAACTCGAAACTATGCAAACTTCTTCCCTTTGGGCCTCAAGACGGCATCACGACAGCTTCAGTGATGTTGCTCGGAGTTATTGGCAGCTGACCAAGCCGCGTATTATTCCACTGTTGTTGATTGAAACAGCTGCGGGCATGTGGGTTGCTGGTCAGGGGCGTGTGGGCCCTATTTTGCTGTTGGTCACGCTTTTGAGCGGAACGCTGGCAGCTGCCTCTGCCCAGACGATCAACTGCATTTACGATCGCGATATTGACTACGATATGGAGCGCACGCGCCACCGGCCCATTCCTTCTGGCCGAATCCAGCCCAGGGATGCGTGGATCTTTGCGGTGATGATGGCGATTATGTCGTTTGCGCTGCTAGCGCTGTTTGCCAACTTGCTAAGCGCGAGCTTGGCGATGCTGGGGATTGCGGTGTATGTGTGTGTGTACACATACTGGCTAAAGCGGTCTTCGCCACAAAATATTGTGATTGGCGGTGCTGCTGGCGCGATTCCGCCGCTGGTTGGCTGGGCTGCGGTTACAGGTGAGCTTAGCCTGGCAGCCTGGGTGATTTTTGCGATTGTGTTTGTGTGGACGCCGCCGCACTTTTGGGCGCTGGCGATGCTGATTAAAGATGACTATGCCAAGGTGAATGTGCCAATGTTGCCCGTGGTGGTGGGTAACCAGGCGACGGCGAGTCAAATCTGGCGCTACACCGTGGGCTTGGTGCCTTTGACGCTGCTGTTGGTCTATCCGCTGGGTGTGTGCGGTGTGGTGTATGCCCTGGGTGCCAGTGCCCTAGGCTATCTGTTTTTAAAAAAAGCTTGGCAGCTCCGAAACCGCTATGACGATCGCGATTTGGCTCGTGGCACCTTCAAGTACTCCATCTTTTACATGATGTTGCTCTCTGTCGTGATGGTGCTGGATTCTTTGCCAGTGGTTCGCTTTGGCATTGCCTCGCTCACCCATGGCGTGCAGGGTATGATGCTAGCGATTCCAATGATGGGATAGCGATAGGCTGGGCGCGTGTTAATGCCAAAGCTTGACACGTCACTATTAGAATGTAGGCAGTCACCGTCTATATTCTATAAATAGCCGCCGACATCCCCTTTAAAGCGCTCTCTTTTAACCTTTTTATGGCTCCTGCTGTTCTCGTTCAAAATCTCAAAAAGTCCTATGGCGACGTAGCGGCGGTTAAAGACGTTTCTTTTGCGATCGCACCAGGAGAGATTTTTGGCCTACTGGGGCCAAACGGGGCGGGGAAAACCACCACAATTCGCTGCTTGTGCACGCTGATGTCCCCTGATGCGGGGACGTTAGAAATCAACGGCGTTTCGGCAATAGATGCCCCTCGCTTAGCTCGGCAGATGCTGGGCTACATCGCGCAGGAAGTCGCGCTTGATAAGGTGCTCACCGGACGTGAGCTACTGGAGCTTCAGGCCGCGATTTATCACATCCCACCCGGTGAGATTGGCGATCGCATCGAAAAAATGCTCTCCTTGCTAGACATCACCGATATCGCTGATACCAAAACCGGTACCTACTCCGGCGGCCAAATGAAACGACTAGACCTGGCTGCGGGCCTCCTTCATCAGCCTTCAGTACTCGTATTAGACGAGCCCACCGTGGGCTTAGATATTGAAAGTCGCACGGCGGTGTGGAATTTTTTACGGCAGCTGCAAAGCGACGGCACGACCATATTGCTCACCAGCCACTACTTGGAAGAAGTCGATGCGCTGGCTGGACGCGTGGCGATTATTGATTCGGGTAAGGTCATTTCTACGGGTACGCCTGCGGATCTTAAAGGGCAGGTAGGAGGCGATCGAATCACCCTTCGCATTCGCGAATTCACCGCCGATGACGAAGCTGATAGTGCTCGTCAGCTGTTATCCGCATTACCCGCCGTACAAGATGTGATTGTGAATAGCGCCCAAGGCAACTCACTCAATCTAGTCGTGGATAAAGGCGGCGACGCGCTCGGTGCAGTGCAAGGCGCACTCAAGCAAGCGGGCCTCCCCACCTTCGGCATTTCTCAGTCCCAACCCAGCTTGGATGACGTGTACTTAGCCGCAACAGGCCGCAGCCTAATGGATGCTGAAATGGCCGCTGCAGGCACACGAGACTTAAAAAAAGAGCGCAAGCAAAGCATGCGCTAGGGGCAACGCTTTCGTAATTCTGCGTGAGCAAAAGCCCCAAGCTTCAGGCGGTGCGCTAGCCTATAAGTACTGCATTTATATAAAGACTGCTCTTAAATCAAAGAACAGGTAGCCAAGAACAGGTCGTCAAGAACCCGGTAGCAAAGAACAGGTGCGCAAATCGATGAGTCCATCCATCACCCCAACTCCCGACACGCCGACTAAAGCAAACGCAACCAACGGAGCTAGTGCTACGCCTGCAAACGTCGTCGTTGCTGATCTGCCTTCCCCTGGAACCAAAGAATTCTTTCAGGAAACCACTGCGTTGACGCGCCGCCTCTTTATTCAGCTCAAGCGTAGACCCACTACCCTCGTGGCAGGCGTCGTCCAGCCGCTGATGTGGCTGATTTTATTTGGCGCGCTTTTCCAAAACGTTCCTCAAGGACTCTTTGGCGAAAGTCAAAACTACGGCCAGTTCTTAGGCGCTGGCATCATCGTATTTACTGCCTTTGCCGGTGCTCTCAATGCGGGCCTCCCGGTCATGTTCGACCGAGAATTTGGCTTTTTGAACCGACTGCTGGTCGCCCCATTAGCCTCACGCTTTTCAATTGTGGTGGCCTCCGCACTCTTCATCGCCACAATGAGCCTAATTCAAACCACCGCCATCGTCGCGCTCAGCGCAGTGTTGGGCGCGGGGCTACCTGGCTTTGGCGGCTTGCTACTGATGGCATTGATTGTCCTAACCTTGGTGTTTGGCGTCACGGCGCTTAGTCTGGGCCTGGCCTTTGCGTTGCCTGGACACATCGAGCTGTTGGCTGTCATTTTTATTACTAACTTGCCGCTTCTGTTTGCTAGCACGGCGCTAGTGCCCCTTTCCTTCATGCCCTCCTGGCTTCAGGTTGTGGCCAGCTTAAACCCGCTAAGCTATGCCATCGAGCCCATTCGCTACATTTACCTCCACCCAGACTGGTCTTTTGGCAGCACCGTCATGAATGCGCCCTTTGGTGACATTAGCCTGGGCTTAGCCTTTGGGATCTTGCTTATTTTCAGTGCGGCGGCCTTTGCGACCATTCGCCCCTTAATTAGTCGGCGGATTGCATAGTGGCTTGCATCGTCACTGGCTAGCGTCGTGACTGGCTTGCCTCTTTGACTATTGAGCAAGTCCTCTCAAGACCGACTCAAAGATCGGCATAGATTCCCTATCGCATTTAGGTACAGTTGGTACACTAAGAAAAATCGTTCAGCAATTGAAAGTGGAGTGTATGCAGATGAAAAAGCTGGTAGTTCGGTTAATGGTTGCCGGTTTGGCCAGTGGGCTCGCCGTAGGCATGGGCGCTTTTTCGCGGCCTGCTGTGGCTCAAGATTCTGGAATAGCCAATACTGCTGAAGATTTTAAGTCAGCAGACAGTAACGATGGCATCCTGGGGTCCGATATGGATATTTGGGATTTGTTTCACAGTGCCAGTACGCTTTCTGGTGCGGGCGTGGTGGATGAAGGCTTTCAGCGTAGCCAAAGCCGCCGCATCAACCGCCAAGCGGAGTCTCTTCGCCAGCGTCAGCGAGAAATTTTAGACTCACAGTCTGCGACTGATGCTGACGCCAGCGTCGAGGATGAGGCCACTAAAGGGGTTTCTCGCAAGCTTAGCTTCTGGGTGTACTAAAGGTTTCTCTCGTTCAAGTTCGCCAGCTCAAGTCTGCCAACTCAAATTTGCCAGCCTAAATTTGACAGATAGCTTTTAGATTTTGAACTTTTCTTAGCTTTTGAACCTCTCTTAGCTTTAAACCTACAAAAGCGCCCGCGACATCGCATCGCGGGCGCTTTTGTATTGTCAGTACTTTTTTAAGGCGACGTATGCCTCACAGCCTCAGTTTGGACTAATCGACGGCTTAAAAGACTGCCCTGCTCATGTTCTCTAACTAGGAATCTCTTGCGATTGTGTGGGTTCGCCGTACAACCGTTCAAATCACTGCTACCATTTAACCTGACTATTTCCTCATTTCGCCCAACACAGCACTTCGCAATGACTGCAACGACGCCGACACTCGCGAGCCAATACGACCCTACCGTCACCGAAACAAAATGGCAGCAATACTGGGAGCGGCGAGAAGTCTTTAAAGCTGACCCTAGTAAAGGCGGTGAGCCCTTTTGCGTGATGATTCCGCCGCCGAATGTGACGGGCAGCTTGCACATGGGCCACGCGTTTGAAGAAACGCTGATTGATACCGTCGTGCGCTATCAGCGAATGAAGGGGAAAAACACGCTGTGGCTACCCGGTACGGACCACGCCAGTATTGCGGTGCAAACAATTTTGGAGCGCCAGTTTGCCGATGAGGGCAAAACCCGCGAGGAAATTGGCCGCGAGAAGTTTTTAGAGCGGGCCTGGAAGTGGAAGGCTGAGTCTGGCGGCACGATTGTGAACCAGTTGCGTAAGCTAGGGGTCTCTGTAGACTGGTCTCGCGAGCGCTTCACCATGGATGAAGGGCTCTCAACCGCTGTCCTAACCGCGTTTAATCAGCTCCACGAGGAAGGGTTGATTTACCGGGGCAGCTACATGGTGAACTGGTGTCCGGCCAGCCAGTCTGCGGTGTCGGATTTGGAAGTGGAAAATAAGGAAGTCGATGGCCATCTGTGGCACTTCCGCTATCCTCTGGCCCATGGCGAAGGCGAGCTAGAAGTGGCTACCACTCGCCCTGAAACCATGCTGGGCGATACCGCCGTTGCCGTGAATCCAAATGACGATCGCTACAAGCATTTGATTGGTCAGATGCTGCGGCTGCCCTTAGTTGGGCGTGAGATTCCAATTATTGGCGATGAATTTGTTGATATGGAATTTGGTACGGGCTGTGTGAAGGTCACCCCTGCGCACGATCCCAATGACTTTGAGATGGGCAAGCGCCATAACTTGCCGGTGATTAACATCCTGAACAAGGACGGCACGCTCAATGAAAATGCAGGTGAAGAATTTAACGGCATAGACCGATTCCAGGCAAGAGAGTGGGTGATTGAAAAGCTGCGCTCCGAAGGGCGTTTGGGTGAAATTGAAGACTACAAGCATTCGGTGCCCTATAGCGATCGCGGCAAAGTCCCAGTAGAGCCCCTAATCTCCACCCAGTGGTTTGTCAAAATCCGGCCCATGGCTGACAAGACCCTCGCGGCCCTAGACGCTCAGCAAGATCCCCGCTTTGTCCCCGAACGCTGGACCAAGGTATACCGCGACTGGCTAGTGAACCTTAAAGACTGGTGCATTTCGCGTCAGCTATGGTGGGGCCATCAAATCCCTGCGTGGTATATCGTCAGCGAAACCGACGGCGAAATTCGTGACAACACCCCCTTTGTGGTGGCCATGAACGAGACCGAAGCCATCAATAAAGCCGCGCAGCAAACGGGCCGCGAAGTTCAGGTCCGTCAAGATCCTGACGTGCTCGATACCTGGTTCTCCTCTGGCCTGTGGCCTATGTCCACCCTGGGCTGGCCCGATACCGAAGCGCCCGACTACACGTTTTATTACCCCACCCAAACCCTGGTCACCGGGTTCGACATTATCTTTTTCTGGGTGGCCCGCATGACCCTGATGGCAGGGCACTTCACGGGCAATATGCCCTTCGATACCGTGTACATCCACGGCCTCGTGCGCGATGAAAAAAACCAGAAAATGTCGAAATCCAAGGGCAACGGTATCGACCCGCTGGTCCTAATCGATAAGTACGGTACCGATGCGCTGCGCTACACCCTCGTGCGGGAAGTTGCCGGTGCGGGTCAAGATATTCGCCTAGATTACGACCGTGTAAAAGACGAGTCTTTGGCGGTAGAAGCCTCGCGCAACTTTACCAACAAGCTATGGAATGCTTCTCGCTTTGTAATGATGAACCTAAGCGGGCACACCCCGTCCGATTTGGGGGTTCCTGGTACGGGCGGTACTCAGCTAGAGCTGGCCGATAAGTGGATTCTCTCTCGCTACCACCAAACCATTGCCCGCGTGCGCGACCAGCTTGATAACTATGGCATGGGTGAAGCTTCTAAAGATCTGTACGAATTTACCCGAGGCGACTTTTGTGACTGGTACATTGAGCTGGTGAAGCCTCGCCTGTATGGTGATGGCGACACGAAGCGAACCGCTCAGCAAACGCTGGCCTACGTGTTAGAAGGGATTCTTAAGCTGTTGCATCCGTTTATGCCACACATTACCGAGGAGCTGTGGCACACCCTCACGGGCATTGATGACGAAGGTTGTCTGGCCTTGCAGCGGTATCCAGATTCTGATGCGACCCATATTGATGTTGGCCTCGAAAAACAGTTTGAATTGCTGATTGATACCATTCGCACCATTCGAAATCTGCGGGCAGAAGCGGGCGTGAAGCCCTCTGCCAAAATTGAGGCCATTTTAAAAACAGACAGCACGAATGAACTGGCTGTCTTAAACGCAACGGGGCAATACATTAAAGACGTTGCGCGCATAGAAACCCTGCACATTACCGCAACGGACTTTGCTCCGGCTGAAGCACTTACCGCAAAAACGCTTCCTGTCAGTGAGGCTGTCGAGATTATTGATGACAGTCCGGTTAATGACAGTCCGGCTAGCGTAGGGTCTGCTGCAACGAATGTGCTTGTCAGTGGGGCTCGCCCGGCGCGATCGCCCAGTCAGTTCCAGGTCTCTGAAGAAGACTCTACATGGCAACAAATTTCGGTGGCGATCCTACGGTTTTTAGATCAGCCCACAAGCTACTTCGACAACTTCTTTGTCGATTACAAAAAGCCTGCGCTGTCTCTCGCCATCTTGCTAGGCACCGGGATGACTTACAAAGTGTTGCACTCCATGCTGCTTGCCATTGATGATGTGCCAGGGTTGGCCGGTCTTTTCCAGATCATAGGGCTTGTGTACAGTGTTCAGTTTGGCACTAGAAAGTTCTTGAAAGGGGATAGACGCGATCGCGTCATTGCCGAATTTAGAGAGCTGTGGTCTGAAGTCTCTGGTGACCCCAGCAGCCCTGCTGCGACCCCACGCCCTGCCGCGCAAGCCATTAGCAAACCCGCTGAGGTCTATGTTCAGCGAACCGAGCAAGCGTCAGAACAAACTGACACCAGCTCCTCCTCGCGTTCTGTTGAAATGCAGCCCGCTCAAGAAGGCCTCAGCAAAGCAGACCTCATCAAAGTAGATTCTGCCGCTCAGCCAACGTACAATCCTGCCACCGATCAGCGCAAAATGTTTGCAGGGGTCACCGGTACGGTGCAGGTCCTGATTCCGCTAACGGGTGTGGTGGATGTTGATGCGCTGCGCGCCAAGCTAGAAAAAGACTTAGGAAAAGCTGAGGGCGAGGCCAAATCATTTAGCGGACGTTTGAGCAATAAAGGCTTTACAGATAAAGCGCCCGCTGAGGTTGTCCAAGGTGCCAGAGAGGCCCTCGCCGAGGCTGAAAAACAGGCTGAGCTGGTGCGGGAGCGTCTGGCAATGCTGTAAAAGCAGCTATTGTAAAAACAGCTGCTATCAAAAACAAATCAGGAGAAAACAGATTACATGTACGAGGTTTTTGCGCTGTTTAAGCCTGAGATGCCCGTGACGGTAAAAGACGTGGTGGTGATGGCTGAGGCGATCACAGCCACGACAGACTCAACAGTTGCCCAAGACAAAAACACCGTCGTCATTGCCAATGGCGACGCCAGCATCACTCTGGCGCTCAACGAGGGTCCTGATGTCAAAACAGAATCCAACGAACTCTTTGAACTCTTTGAAGTCCCCTGCGAGGGCTGTATTTCACGATTAGAATTCAGCGGTCACGATCCAGATATGGTGTTGTTTAACGATTATTCTCTGTTGATCCAACGCCTAGAGAAAAATAAAAACGTCATTTTGTTTGATCCCGTAGAAGGTGCCTTGCTAGAGCCGTAGAAAACGCTATGGCGGCTTTTTAAGCTCATGGCATTAGGACTCGCTTATACCGCTCGGTTATTGACCTTAGCAACAGCGTATAAGGCAAAATTGCTGTGCTCTGGTGTGTTCGTTTCTGAGCGCGACCCGCAAGATGTCATCAGCACAGATCTTGCTGTGGATTCTTTAGCGCCATTAAAAGCGGTGAGAGCCACGGTAGATAGAGAAAAACAGCTAGTGAGGGCGTCTCTTTTTGGTGGGCTGTCTTTAGGAGCGTCTTTGCGCTGGGGCGATCGCGCCATTTCCGACCCTTCCGTGCGTACCGCCATCTACCGTCCTGGCCTCGGAAGCACCCTGGTACTGGGCACCACTATCGGCGAACTCCGTCAGCAGAGCCAAGCCTTCGACGCCTGGCGGCAGCACAATCCACGCCGTCACCAGTCCTTGCTGGCAGCAGATACGCTACCACCCGAACTTGACGCCGCTCGGCTTACTAAAGCACTAGAAGACGCCTTTACAGAACGCAACCCGGCTCGGTTAAAACGCACGCGTGCAGTAGTGGTGGTGTACAAAGGCCGCATCATCGCAGAGCGCTACGCCCCAGGCTTTAGCGCAACCACGCCAATGCTGGGCTGGTCTATGGCAAAAAGTGTTATCAACGCGCTCATTGGGATTTTGGTGCAGCAGGGCAAGCTGTCTTTGACCTCAGACCATCTGCTAGCCGAGTGGCGAAGCCCGACCGACCCAAGACGCCACATCACCCTCGATCAGCTTCTGCGGATGAGCAGCGGCCTCCAATTTTCTGAAATTTACAGCAGTCCTTTGTCCGATGCGACCACAATGCTGTTTCAAAAAGGAGACAATGCTCGCTACGCCGCCGCCCTACCTTTAGTCGCCCCGCCAGACACACAGTTTTCCTACGCTAGCGGCACCACCATACTCCTTTGCCGCATTCTCAAAGAAGCTATTAGCAAGGACCTCACAGACTATTTTTCCTTTCCTCAGCGCGCCCTTTTTGATCCGCTGGGTATGGCCAGTGCTGTTTTAGAACCAGACGCCGCAGGCACATTTACCGGCTCATCATTTATGTATGCCACCGCCCGAGACTGGGCCAAACTCGGGCTGCTGTACCTGCAAGATGGCTGTTGGCAAGCCAATGGACAACACACCAGACTCTTGCCATCAGGCTGGGTGAACTATACGACGCGGCCTAACAAAACAACGCCTTACTACGGCGCGCACTTTTGGCAGGGTGTCCCCCTCTCATTTACCGATAAAAAGCCAGCAGACTATATTTCTACATGGCCAAAGGGCGCTTACTTAGCCTCAGGCTACCAAGGCCAAATGATGACCATCATTCCCTCACACCAATTAGTTGTGGTTCGCCTCGGTCTATCTCAGCGTCGCTATAGCTGGGATCAAGAGCAGTTTATCGATACCGTAATGAGCGCTTTTCGCAGTCGATAGAAATCACTCGAATTTTTGAAGGTATTTAGATTGTTACGCAAGCGTAGACTCGACAGCGTATCCATACGCAAAGTTTAACGAGATGAGCACTGCTATCAAATGGCTAGCCCTACACATTTGCTGTTAACCAAACTTGTAAATCTGCTAACGTTGAAAAATCTAAAATCGCTTCACCTAGCGATTCCAACTCAGGCGCTGATAGCTCGCTAATGCTAGTACAAACATCTTCAGGCAACTCTCCAAATTGTTTTGTCAGCTGACGCTTAATCAAACCAAACTGCCCTCTTTTCCGGCCTTCTTGAAAAACTACGGACTCTTTAATTGGCATATCTAGCATGGCCTGTATCTCCTGAAAGCTAAGCTGCTCAAACTTGTAACCAATAATTGTCGCTACCATCTCTATAATGGCACGGCTTTCATCAGGTGTTTTTTCTTTTCGTGCTCTAGCCATCAGCGTCCTCGCACTTTCCACCACTTCACGCGTTTGAACGGTAGTGAGCACCATGAGGGCAACCCAAAGCGGCAGTTGCTCAACGCTACCTAATTCATCTAGATAAATAAGATGTACTTGTTCACTACTGAGCAAGGTTCTGAACGGATGAACCGTATCCTGCTCGATACTGCGTGAGGGATAGATAACGATCACCTGCCAGTCTGTAAACCTCGATCGATTGCGATAAAAATACAAAAATCCTTCAGCAAAAATTCGCTCGTATAGAGTCTTAATTTTTTGCATCTGCACCTCGCAGAAATAGACAGTTCCCGGCGAGTTGTCCGGCGGAAGAAACACTCCGTCCATTTCAAATTTTGCTTCTTTGACAGAAACAGAATCAAATCGATAATCTGCTACGTTTGCCGGTGGATTAGGAAGCAAATCGAAGATGAATGTTGGCGAGCGCTGGAAGAAGCTGTAGAAAATAGAATCCCGTCGCATACAACACCCTAAAAGCAGTACACCTGATCCTACCAACCCATGTTTGTAAAAGGAATCGAGACATCCGAAACCTGATCATGACTTTTTGTAACCAGTCAGCCGAAGAATTGGAACATGCGTTGATAGCTTTTGTAGATGACAACAGAACGGTTGCAAGCCTGTTTAGTGATGTCCTTAGCGATCGCATCGCTGAAGTGTCACTCATTTCCCCAGCAACTGTAAGGCGTTGCCTATTCTGTTTCCATACTCCGCTTATATTAAGGACCTACTCTCATGACACCTGAAATCACGCAAGCGCTTTGGCTTTGCCTCACGCTCTCAATCTCCATGATTGTGCTTTGTCCGGTGCTGCTGTATTGCCTACCGAATCGCCATACTGCTTAGCACATTTGAGAAAGACAGCTTAAAAAGATACCAAAAAGCCCTAAGACTACGGTAGGTAGCAGTCTTAGGGCTTTAGTATCGGCAGGTTCTACGGCTACAAGTGCCTAGCCCTCAGCGACTAGCGATGGCAATTAATCTCTCTCCTTAGAGGATCTAGTCAAGAACGTTAATGGTTGCGCAGGCTGCGGCTCCTTGTGCGGCATTCTCTAAAAAGCTGTCGTCGTTAGTGATCAGGCCCACGCCGCCGGCTGCGACTGCGCCAATGGCAACATCTTCTAAAAGGTTGCGATCGCCATCTTCATGAAATTCTTCGTTGGCAATATGGCAAGCTACCCCGGCTGCGGCTCCATTGGCCGCGTCATCTACACCAAAGTCATCCCCTAGGATTAGCCCGGTACCCAAGCCGACACCCGCGCCCACTGCCGCATCCTCTCCCAGGCTACCGGCGTGAGCAGGCTGAGCGGCTAGCATCATGGCTCCAGCAAGTCCTGCGATCGCGCCTCTACTTAGCAGCGTGTTCAAAAGGTCAAAGCGTCTCATTACACCAGCTCCTTAACGGTCAGGTCAAAAAAAATACAGTCTACGTGACGATAATTTGATCATAGCGAAGCCTATACCAAAGCTGCTGAAAAGTTCGTGAGAAAGTACGTGCTGCCGCTTTATGCTGCTGATAATGCAAGGACTGCATTTTGTCCGCCGAAGCCAAAGCTGAAGCACAGCATATGCTCTAACGCAGCGGCTTGTCCCTTTCGGACAAAGTTCAGCTCAAAATCGGCCTCTCGTAAGCCTACGCAAGGCAGCAGAGCCTGCTGCTTCAAGCTCAACAGGCTCAATGCGACAACGAGTGCCCCAGAAGCGCCCAGCGTATGCCCCGTGGCACCCTTGCTGGCGATAACTGGGACTTCTTTGGCCAACATTTGTGCAATGACGCAGGCCTCCATCCGATCGTTTTGTTGTGTGCTGGTGCCATGTACATGCACCGCGTCAATGCTGGCAGGGGTTAGCCTACTTCGCTGTAAGCAGCGCTCTACCGCCCGTCGCCCCATGGCATAGCTCGGGTCAAATGAACTCACGTGATGGGAGTCGTTGGTAATGCCCGCTGCCAAAATTTCTCCATAGATTGTTTTAGCCTGACGGGCAGCGGCCACCTCTGCTGACTCTAGGACCATCACCGCACCCCCTTCACCTAAAACGAAGCCCTCACGCTCCCTGTCAAAGGGATAGCAGCCGGTGGTGGCCAGTGCGCCCATTTTCCGAAAGCCTGCAATCGTCAGTGGCGTGATGGGCGACTCGACGGCTCCCGCAATGACACGGCTACACTGGCCGCTACGAATCAGCTCTGCCGCTTGTGCGATCGCCCACACACCGGTCGCACAAGCGGCCATGGGTGCTAACACCGGACCCCCAGCGTTTACCATTCGCGCCGCTTGTAGTGCGGGCATATGCGGTAGCGCCGCCAGCCAATCGCCGTTCACGCTTCCAGACGCTCCCTGCTGAGATCGCGCCATGTTTTCCCAGTCTCTTAAGTGGCTCCGGCTAGAGCCAATCACAACGCCGCAATCAGGATTAAGCCAGTCTTCTGCTTGGCTTTCTGATAAGCCTGAATCTTTCCAGGCTTCTTGCACTACGGCTTGTACCACATCGTTCAGGAGCAGCGGTTCTTTTCCCCTCATCGCCAGCGGGATAGGAGTGAGATCTAAAAAAGGCTGACGAAGTGCGATCGCACTTTCGCCAGCCATTAGTTTTTGCCAAGTCGTCGGTGCCGTAGAACCTAGCACCGTGGTCAGGCCAAGGCCCGTCACCACAACCTTAGTGGGATGGCTCACCACTCGATACGACGTGCGTCACCGTGCGCACAAACCGGTCTATAACCGTTCTTGCTTTTAGACTCATTGACACTAGAGCCCGTGATTTTAGACCGTTTAGGTGTCTTCATTAGTGCTGTTAGTGGGCTCGGTAGCGGGCTGAACCAGGTTATCCGCCCCTTCTGTGACACTCACCGAGCGAATGACATCACCCAGCTGAATGTCATCAACGACGTCCATACCTTCTGTCACATAGCCAAATACTGCGTAGTTTCCATCTAGGAAGGCAACATCTGCCAGCGTGATGTAGAACTGGGCGGACGCTGTATTTACACCAGAACGGGCCATAGCGATCGCGCCTCGGCGATGGGTCAGCGCAGGGCTGCTGGTGACTCTAGCTTCGGGAAAAGTCTGTCCGTATACAGGCTCATTACCCCCCTCAGGCAAAATTTCTAGGGGAATGAGGCGCGCTTGACCGGTGTCGGCATCAATATAGCTGCCTGTCCCCAGCTGGTTATTCGGTACATCGGGGTCCGCACTTTGAGGATCGCCCCCTTGTGCCACGAAAGGTTCAGGCGATCGCACCACGCGATGAAAAATCGTCCCGTCGTACACCCCTTTTTGGGCAAGATCGACAAAATTTCCAGCGGTAACAGGCGCCTTGTCACCGTCTAACTCGACGCTAATGGCGCGGCTGCCCACCATAATTTCCACCGTTGCTTTGCCTTCTAGCTTGGGTAAGCCCGCGGTCATATCAACTGCAGTCGGCGTAACGGCCACTGGCGCATTTTCATCCGGTAGGTTGACAGCGCCAGGTGTATCCGCGCTGCTACAGCTGCCAACCAGTAGTGCGATTGCAACCAGTATGCCCCATCGCTGCGGTGCGCCTGTTCGTCTCCGGTTGAACCCTATTCCTAGCGCCATGAGTTGTGCTCCCTTTTAGCTGTGCCTAAATAAAACGTGGCTAATTCTGCCACAGTGTCAGTCACAGTTCAATGAGCCAACTGGCTGAGTCCGTTCGTGTTTTAGATCACTGCCGCAGTTGCCGGCAGGCTCTGTGCTTACAACCCTTCCAAAGGTACTTGCAAAAAGCGGGCGAGTTCAGCCCCCTGATTTTCCAAGTCGGCCAGTGAAATTGGCTGGCCGACACGGGTTAGGGGAATATCCCCCTTGCCTTTGACCTTCAGATACAAGGCTCGCTTTGGATTTAAGCCTTCCTTAATCTCTGCTCGTACGGCCAGTAAGTCTTTGAGGGGGTAGCGAAAATCAATTGTGCGATTCTTACCTGGAAAGCCGCGCCTAAAAATGCGGGCTTCACTGGTGTCTTTATCAAACTCGTTGTAACCGCTGCCAACATTCCAGCTAATAATCAGGCACAAATAGGTGCTCAGCAGCAGCGCCGCTACACCGTAAAAGCTCATCGCGATGCCCTGTGGAAAAAAGACCAGCTGAGCTGGCAAGTCGGAAAAGGGCAGCAGGTTAGTTTGTAAAAAGCTTGAAAGCCCGGACAAAGCAAACCCAATGCCACCAATAGCTGTAGCCGCTGCCCAGAAATAGTTACTCGGGCGTCGGGCGCCTAAAATTTCTCGGCGGAGTGTCGTCGTTTCCGACGATTTAGTCGATTTATTTTGAGATATGGGGGTTTTAGAGGCAGTCATAATCCAAGCAAGGGTTAGGTGAGCTGGCTAAAAGTAGACACTTGGGCAGCCCACGAAAAAGCAAAGCGTCCTTTAAGTAACTAAATAGTAGCGGCTAAATAGTCGCTACGAACTTACCCGTAAGGATTCGCTAACGATTTGACGGCATTGCAATGCCCACTACAGATAGATGTCTGATCCCTCTTCCGTCACCGGTCATCCACTACGGCTCATTAATCTAGCTAATGCTCTGTGAGTTCAAAAAATCTCTAATCCCTTTTTTGGAAAATATTATTAAGATGTGTTGAACTAGGTGTTTGAGTCTAAAAGCCTTGATATTAAAGGCGGCTGCCGATTTCTTGCCGCAATCTCGGGTGCTTTTTACAGGCGCGATCGCGCAAAAACAGCGCAAAATTTCAATATTTTTCACTTGAAGACAATCTGAGAATTTACGTGACAGATTGTAAAAAAATGAATTCGTCTTTATGATGTTTACATGCCGAAATCCTTTATGGCAGCGATTTTTAGCTGCCTTGTCGCGGACTTAGCTTAGAGCTTCTCTAGTGTTTGAGCCCACTGAATATCATCAAGCTGGCGCTAGAAGGCTGCTCAAAAAAGCTTTCTAACGTGCGCTTTCAGCAGACAAAGGACTTAATGCCATATTAAGAGCCCAGAAAAAGAGGATTGTTAAATGACCATTGCAATGGGACAAGCGCCCGCCGGTCGGGGACGGTTTGACGTCCTCGACGACTGGCTAAAGCGCGACCGTTTCGT
>JBCBPY010000012.1:0-163566 GCA_039820525.1 Cyanobacteria bacterium J06634_5 | reverse complement strand
AGCGCAATGCTCACAACTTCCCTCTCGACTTGGCGGCTGGTGAAGCAGCTCCTGTTGCTTTGACTGCTCCTTCCATCAACGCATAGATCTTTTTGTCTAGCGTTGCTAGATGGGCTGATTAGTTGATCGGTGTGAATCCTTTTTAATCGGAAACCCATGCCACGTGCTGGGAGTCCGGTTTGGGTTCACCAACAAAAAAGCGCTTCCTTCGGGGGCGCTTTTTTGTTGGCTATTTTTCCCATTGAGCCCAAAAGGCTCTGGCTTCTTCATAAACAATGAGGGTATTTTCCAAACAGGGTCATTTGGTAAGAGTAGGCTTGGGTATCGCTGCGACTTTTGCGCAGGCTGGACAAATAAGAACGGCCATGACGTACGCCAGAAATTACAGTTCAACAATCGTTTGTAGGTAGCAAAAATCGAATATATCTGCCTTTAATTCCAGCAATGATAGAGTTAGGGCAGTTTGATGAATTGCTCGGATTGGTTGGAGAGGCGCACGATGAGACACAAGCTGCTGAGCTAGTTGTAAAGATCGTCTCACACTACCTGATGAAACATTAAAGGGTCGAGTAGCTGTATGGAACTGTCTGAGTAGTTTTTTCATACGGGAAAGGAATTCATACCTCTATGATGTAACGCCGGGAAAGATAGTTACTGATCATCAATCAACCACAAGCCTCCGGAAGGATGAGCATGGCATCACCAAAGGAATAAAAGCGGTAGTTTTGGGCGATCGCATCTTTATATATCGCCATCAATCGCTCTCGGCCAATTAAGGCGCTCACCATCATGAGTAAGCTCGATTCTGGCAAGTGAAAGTTAGTGATGAGCCCATCAATCACTTTCCACTGATAACCGGGATAGATAAAGATCTCCGTCTTACCTTGGTAAGCCTGAAGCTCACCAGTGATAGCGGCTGCACCTTCTAATGCTCTTGTAGACGTTGTGCCCACAGCAATCACACGGCCCCCCCTTGCTTTGGTCTGTCGGATTTTTGCCACCGTTGATTCGGGCACATCAATCCGCTCTTGATGCATTTTATGGGTTTTAATATCGGCGACTTCTACGGGGCGAAAGGTCCCAACACCCACATGCAGCGTCACTTCGGTTGTTTCAACACCTTTATCAGCCAGTGCTTTCAACAAGCGCTGTGTGAAGTGAAGGCCTGCTGTCGGGGCGGCGATTGCACCTTGGCGCTGGGCGTACACCGTTTGATACTGCTCTGGCAAAGACTCTGAATGCGTAATGTAAGGCGGCAAAGGCACTTGCCCGAGCTGATAAATCAGCTCATTAATGGAGCGATCGCACAGTGGAATCAAGCGAATAATACGCCCCTTCGTCGGCTCATCTCGTGATTCAATGACGGCCTGCATGACAGGGACATCCTCGACTTCAAAGATAATTTTGGTACCGGGTTGAAGCCGCCGACCAGGCTTAACAAGCGCCAACCAGCGATCCTCAGCAATCGGCTCTATTAATAAAATCTCAGCGATCGCACCTTTTAAAGCACCCGCCTCTACCGTAGAACTCTCTGCATTTTTTTTACGTAGGCCCAGCTCATTTTGTTTTCTACCGAACAATCTAGCCGGAATCACTCGCGTATTATTAAGGACTAAGAGGTCTCCAGGCATGAGCCAACTGGTTAGCTCGCAAAAGTGAGTATGGTCATGGCTCGTTAAACTATCAATGACGAGTAGCTTAGAACTGTCTCTAGGTGTCACTGGTGTTTGCGCAATGTATCCTTCAGGCAAGTCATAGCGGTAGGCAGCCAGCTGATTATCTAACTGGCTGTCTCCTCCAAGAGGGACAAAAGGGGCATTGTCATCAACCGATTTGGGCAAGTCACCACCATTAGGTCGCTGAGACCCTGTTGGGTGAGCATCCATAGCGTTTTCAGCAAAGTTTCCATGGGAAATTTCAGCGACCTCTTGAGCAGAGACGTCATCATTTGACCCACCATTCGAAATAAAAGATGAGGATTCAGGGAGAGACTGAGCCATAATGGAATCAAAGATTTTGTAGTCGCGTGTGATCAAGCCACGTATTTAACAATAGAACGAAGACTGTAGAACGAAGACTGTTCATCACAGTCGAGCAGACATTTTTATTGAAACCCCCTTAATGTTTGCTCCGTTGACATTTAGACCCAATTGATACTCGATGAGTGGGACCAGCTAGCGGCTCCACCTGCTTAAAACAGTCCGCGACACTCGATTCGTAGCAACCACACCCTCTGGACGATGGAATACATCTATTACCTGACTAATGCCAGCCTAACGCTACGTGTGGTAGAACGTTTGCTGTGCGTCACGCAACTGCCCATTGAGTTTATTACCGTTATTCATCAAATGAATGGATGGATTGTGAAGGTCAAGCTGCACGATAGCGTGACGAGTCAAGCGCAGCAAAACTTTTTGGCCTTTCTCAATGAAGTTGGCACAGCTTACGAACCAGGAATTCGGGTAAGGATGGCGCTATGGGGATTAGAAATGGGCCAATCAGCCGTCGATGTCATGCGTCGCTATCAGGTTGCTGTGGTCTCTCACGGAACACCTGATCGCCTAGAGATTGAAGAATTCCGTGAGCAGTTTGTCACAGGGTTGGGCTATTGCCCTGAAACGCTGGCCTAGTGGTGGAACGCTGACTTGGAAAAGCAGGGTTTCAAAAGGCATTGCGAATATAGCGTTGTAGCCTTAAATATTGATTGCTATTAGGCACCGGGAGGCTAAGGAAGCCTCTGGGCGATCCTACGGATTGAGCCGTATGACAACTGACGAGCGCAATATCAAAACGACAGGGTAGCTCGGACAGATACGGATGACGCACCAGGAAATAACGAGCTGTGGTGCGAAGCTTGTTCTGTTTTGAGCGGGTTACAGACAGCAAACCGTCTGCATCCCAGTTGCCCTGACTACGGGTTTTGACTTCGATAAAGGCCAGCATTTCGCAGCGTAGAGAGCCTTGCCCGCTCTGGCCTCTTGCGATGAGATCAATCTCCCCAAAGCGCGAGTGCCACTGCCGATGTAGAATTTGGCAGTTCTTTTGAACTAGCCATTGGCTAACGAGCTGCTCGCCAAGATTGCCTATTTTTTTAGCGTCTGAATTCCTGTACTCTGAATTCCTGGCCTCTAAATCTTGAGACGCTGAGTCTTGAGGCTTATGAATCACCATGGTTGTCGGGGAAATCGGTGGCTGGTCCCATCACTGCGACGAGGACTCTTAAGCATGCCCGAAACTGGCTAGCCCTGCACCCAAGGTACGCTGGCCAAATCGGCAAAGTCTACGCTGCGTTCTTTCTCTAGCTGAGCGATGCGATTTTTCTCGGAAATAATTTGCTTTTGATACTGAAGATGCTTTTCGGGGGAGGTATCGAAGTCACTATCAGCCCACAGATTTAACAGTAGACGATAGCGCTTTTCGCACATGTTCTTTTCTAGGCAAGCGATCGCAGCTCGAATCACCAGCGGTTCGCGCAGCACGTCTAGCTTTGTCTTTTCTTCGAGATAGAGCAAATGATGCACCAGCGATAGCGGCCCAGTGGACTCAGACGAAAAATTTCGCAGGGTCTCTAGTAGGGTTTGATCGGGCTGCGTGCCTATCGCCGCTGGCTGAGTTTGATTGGCCGCATCAACGCGCACTAGCTCAGTGACCATCCGCCAAAGCGAGCGATGATGAGAGAAGTTAAACCCCAGGTCCCGTAGGTCTAAGCCTTCGGCAATGGTTTGGCGATGCTCAGGGCTATGAATATAAATCCGCAGCAGCGCGGCCTCAGCTTCTTCTAAGAAACTTCGATTTAGAACTTGAACGTCGTTATTCTTAGGGGCTTTATCGCCAGGAGTTCGGCGCTTTCTGCGGACCTGTGCTAATAAGTTTTCCGCCAGCAGCGGCACAATTCGGCTATCCCCCTGGCTAAAGATTTCGGCACAGTGGCGTAGATAGTGGGTGCGCGTATCGGCATTGGCAATGTCACTGAGCAACCCCACCACAGACTGAGAGGCCTGCTGAAACTGGTCTGCCTGCTTCAGATCGCGATCGCGTACGATATTTCCAATCTGCCAATCTAGCCAAAGCGGCGCGCCATCGGCTAAGGCAATATACTCCTCAGCAGTATGAACGCGCAGGTAATCGTCTGGGTCTTTACCATCAGGGATATTTAAGACGCGCAGCTGCACGTCACCTCGATAGGCCATATCTGCGACCTCACCAATCCCTCGCTCGGCAGCCTTCACACCAGCAGCATCAGCGTCAAAGTTAAAAATAATTTGCTTCGATTCGGTATAGCGCAGCAGTTGCTTTACCTGACCTGCATTCAGCGCAGTCCCCAATGACGCGACTGCGCAAGTAATACCTGCGGCGTGAAGGGCAATCACATCAAAATAGCCTTCTACCACAATGGCACGGTCTTGTTTGGCGATCGCAGCTTTTGCCTTATCCAGACCGTATAGCGTTTTGCCCTTATCAAATAGCTCGGTTTCCGGAGAGTTGAGATACTTTGGTTTAGCGTCGGCGGTGAGCGCTCGGCCACCAAAGCCGATGAGTCGATTTTGAGCATCGTGAATCGGAACCATGAGGCGATCGCGAAACCGATCGTAGTGTCCACCACCGCCTTTACGCGGCACAATCAAACCGGCTTGCTCCACCAAATTCACCGGGTAGCGCTTTTGATCGACGAGGTAACCATAAAGCGTTTGCCAGCCTTCAGGCGCATAGCCCATTTGAAACTGTCGGATGGTCGCTTCACTCAGCTTTCGCTCTTGCAGCAGATAAGTGAGTGCTTGCTGGCCATCGGGCTGAAACAGGGCGTGCTCATAAAACTTGGTGGCCACGGCCACAATTTCGTACAGCTGCTCTCGGAGAGTGAGCTTGCGCTGGAGCTCCTGCTGCTGAGCAGGCTCCATGGTTGTCACTGGCACCTGATAGCGCTTGGCCAAATCCAGCACAACATCCGTAAAAGAGCGCTGGCCCAGCTCCATCATGAACTTAAAAACATTGCCCCCGGCCCCACAGCTAAAACAGTAATAAAACTGCTTAGAAGGGCTCACGCTAAAGCTAGGCGACTTATCGTCGTGAAAGGGGCACAGGCCCACGAAGTCTTTGCCCTGCTTTTTGAGCACGACCTGTTCGGAAACAATATCGACAAGATCGGCGCGATCGCGCACTTCTTCGATGGTATTGGGATGAAGCCGAGGGCTACCCATAGGGAACGAGGAGTAAGGAGGTGTTTATCGACGGGACAGCAATCAATTTAAAGCTATTGTAGAGCGTTTTTGGCGTTAAAGCGCTAGGGATAGCGTCCGTCTTCCTTGCAGGCCCCTACATGCCCCTACATGCACAAGCAGCGCTTGTACACAGCGACTGAAAAACAGTACATCAATACTAGATCTAATTGATTACAGTCTAATTGATTACAGTTCGCTACACTCTTAGCCCGATGTCTTCCCGTTCTTTCACAGGCTCTTACTCGTCTGGATCATCATCATCGTCTACACGCCCCGGCAAAGCTAACATCTCCGCTTCCACCGAACGCGCAGCCGCTAAAATGTCCTGCTCGGCCCCCCCGAGGTATAAACGACCAAAGCTACCAATCGCTGAGATTTGCAGAATATTGATAAACGCCGATTTTTCTGCTTCATTGGCCGCTAAAGCTGCATACGCCGCTGGCTGACATTCCATCACGTAGAGCGTTTGCCCCGCGAGGATCATGTTGCCTCGGCGAGTACGGTTAATCAGCTGCACATGGTGAGGATCCAGATTACGAATGACCTGGCTTGACATCAGCTCGGGCTTAAGTGAATCTCGCCGGCGCATACCCAAGTACTGCAAAATGGCACGGCCAGCGGCCTTAACCTCACCCTGGCTACCGTGAATTTCGAGCACACCGTACAGACGCTCGACCATCTGTACCCCTGGACGCACAACTGCTGACTTTAGAGCGACATCGGTGATGCGGTTGATTTCGATACCCGGAGACACTTCAATCCACAGCGAGGCGTCGCCCGGTAAGGGCAAAAAGCCAATGGATACCGTGCCGATGTAGGCTGCATGCTGGGGCTGAAGGTTGTCAAGATAAACGTAGCTGCGAAGTTCTACACCCAAAGACCTGAGCCGGGCAACATGCCGGTTTCTGAAGTTTACGTCCCTTAATACTATGTGTTTACAGAACCATTTGTAAGCCACTTGTCTGTAATTATCGCGATCGCCTCTGGATTTTGAGTGGATATACGGGACGTGGGTCAGAGTATATAAAGTGGAGATAAACTCAACGGGATAGTTCGCAAAAGACATTTAAAGAAGCCGCTTGGCACCGTCACACACCAAGCTAACGAAAAAGACCTAAAACCGTTGATATAAAAGATTTTCAGACTTTTGAGAATCGCCTCTATATATGTGCTAGAGCATACCTAAAAAGTTGGCTACTTATACGCTCGCGGGATTTTGCCCTAGGAGAAACAATAGGGATAAGTTCTTGAATCTCGTCACATCTCATTGAGGCCTTACAATCCATGCGTTTTTCTAAATCATCTCAGGCATCTAGCTCAAATCAAAGCAGTGGCACGAACAATGCTGATTGCTTTGGATCCGATGATTGTTCTAGTCGCGATGTCATGTGCCTGGTGTATCCAGATGGCACCACCACCACTGTGCCCCCCCAAGCCGGTGAATAGTAGGCTAAACCGACAAGCCAGTTAAGCGACAAGCCAGTTAAGCGACAAGCCAGTTAAGCGAAAGTCAGCCCGTTGAAAAGTAGCACACTCAAAACCCAAACGCAGGAAGCCCAAAAGCGAGTGCTTGGTCTAGTCCAGGCATTGTCTAGCGTGTTCTTAGGCCAAGCCTGCCCAGTGTGCGATCGCGACACTCGGCAAACCTTCTGCACAGATTGTTACCGGCAACTCCCAATCGTTGAGCCATCTACCCTCCAACCAACCACTTCAAGGCAAGCCATTGAACAATGTACTTCTGTTCAATCATCTGTTCAATCGTGGTACACCGACCCAACCCATTCATTACCCATTAGCGCCCTAGGGGACTATGGCGGCTTGCTCAAACGAGCGATTTTGGCCATGAAATACAGCAACCGCCCAGACGTTGCAAAACCATTGGGCTATGCGCTCGGTCAGCTGTGGCTTAGCCAACGCATAGCCACAGAAGGGCCACTGTATGCTGTGCCGATTCCACTCCATGCTGAGCGGCAAACAACCAGAGGCTACAACCAAGCTGAGGTCATCGCCCACTCTTTTTGCAGAGTCACCCGGCTGCCGATGCTTGCTAGCGGCCTAGTGCGCACCCAGGCAACACAACCACAACACCAGCTCAACCTCGCTGAAAGAACAAAAAATTTAGATCAGGTCTTCCAAATAGGGCCGGCTTTGAGCCGCATTATCCAGCGAGCGGATAAACAAAATAGCCTGTCAGCTCTACTCATTGATGATATCTACACCACGGGAACAACCGTTCGCAGTGCCGCAAAAGTGCTAGAACAAGCTGGCATTGACGTCGTAGGCACCCTCACTCTGGCCAGAGCCGTTTTGTAGGGAAATTCGAGACGGCCAATTGACTTAAAGCAGCCAATAGGCCATTCAGTAGCTCAATCATTAATGGGCGTTGGCAGGGCAACCGGCTGGGAGAGGGCCGCGAAGGCGATCTCAGCCTCCAGCCCAGTAATTTGAGAGAACTGGCTTGGGCTGAGCGTGCTAGTCAGCGGAATTTGACTGAGATCTGTTTCATCCGATTGCTGCCATTGTTTGAGGCGCTCGTGCACTTTGGTCAGGAAGGGAACGCCTTTTTGCATGGGAATCGTGAGCCAGCTCTTAGCCAGCGTTTCGACCAGTGCCAGCTCAATTAAGCCCGGCGCATATTGACTGAGCAGCTCGCGAAGGTAAGCCGCAAAGCGATTAGGCTGCGTGCCTGCTAGCAAATAGCTATCGACAATGTGTTGAATACGCTGTTGGTTAATGCGCTGCTGTATTTCCATAAGCGGCTAATCGACGGATACGAGCAAGATAAATACGCTACTAGCAGCATCCTTTAATAAGAGAATTCTATACTTTTTAGGGAGATAAGCCCTAGCTGCTTTATATAGCGAAACTTTAACCAAGGTCCCACTCAGTAGTGAGGCAATAGTGAGGCAATCAAACATGGAAGCAACTGTGCTTTTGCGGCAGTGTCAGTTAGTAGACCACGCCCCAGGCGACTGGGTAGATATTGCGATCGCAGGCAATCAGATTAAGGCGATCGCCCCCCATCTAGACCTCAATGCGCCGACCAAGCTCAGCGTTGGCGGAAAGCTCGTGAGTCCACCGTTTGTAGAATCACACATCCATTTGGACTCGGCGCTGACCGCAGGCGAGCCTCGGTGGAATGAAAGCGGAACGCTGTTTGAAGGGATTGAAATTTGGCGCGATCGCAAAGCAACCCTAACCTTGAACGATGTCAAGACAAGGGCCCTGAAGGCCCTAAAGCAGCAGGCTGAACGCGGTGTTTTATTTGTGCGGAGCCATGCAGACGTCAGCGAAACAAGCTTGGTTGCACTCAAAGGATTGCTAGAAGTCCGCGATACGGTCAAAGATTGGATGACGCTACAAGTCGTCGCCTTCCCCCAAGACGGCCTATACGGTAGCCCCGGCAATGAAGCCTTGATGGAAGAAGCGCTCAAGCTAGGTGCAGACGCAGTTGGGGGCATTCCACACTACGAAATGACCAGAGAGGATGGACTGCGCTCTGTGCATCGCATTTTTGAGTTAGCGCAGCGGTACGACCGCCTGATTGATGTGCACTGTGACGAAATCGACGACCCGCAGTCGCGCTTTTTAGAGGTAATGGCGGCTTGTGCGATTCGAACGGGGCTCAGCACCCGAGTCACAGCCAGCCACACCACGGCATTTGGCTCTTATAACGATGCCTATGCACTCAAGCTCATGGGCCTTTTGAGACGGGCAAACATCAACTTTATTGCCAATCCACTGATTAATATTACGCTCCAGGGACGGACGGACACCTATCCTAAACGGCGGGGAATCACACGCGTTAAAGAGCTGTGGCAAAACGGGCTGACTGTCAGCCTTGGGCACGACTGCATTCAAGATCCTTGGTATAGCTTAGGGACCGGTAATTTGCTGGCAGTTGCAGACATGGCGGTACATGCCTGTCAGATGACCGGGCAAGCAGAGATTGATGCGTGCTTTGACATGGTGACCACCGGCGGCGCAAAGACGCTGAGCGTGACAGGCAACTACGGAATTGAAGTGGGTAAGCCAGCCAATATAATCGTGCTCGATGCGCAAAATCGGTACGAAGCGATTTTAAACCGGGCGACCGTCTGCACAGTGATTTCACAGGGCAAAGTTTTGGTTGAAACCCGTCCGCCAGTGGTCACCTGGCACGAGAAATAACACAGGGCCGCAGGCAATCAATCTATATGACTATATGACTAGGACTATGTGACTAAGACCTGTGTGACTAGGACAACTGCGGGGCTAGAACGACGTCAGAAAAACTATTCCCAGTCAACGTTACCGTCTTTAATCCAACCTTCTTCACCGTTGCTCAAGATCACGTTCAGCCAACCGGCTTCTTCAGCAACAACGTCGACCGTTTCGAGATAGGCCAGTCCGCCAATGTTGCGATAGTCTGTGCCAGGTCCTGAGCGTAAGATGAGGCCCACTGGCTGATTCACAGTGGCGCGATCGCCCGATGAGGACGACGCTGCGGCTTCCGGTTCGGGTTCTGGCGCTGGCGCACTCTCCTCTGCGGTATCAGCATCGGCAGCCGCATCAGCCGCCGGCGCTTTTGCAACGGGGCGCTGGTCCTCTGGCAGATCATTTTCGTAAGTTGGCCGCTCGGGCTGCTCTACCATTCGCGTCATAAAGTAACGCGCCATCGAAAGGCCAGCTAAAGACATCACCAGCATGGCCAGAATAATGCCAAGGACAAACTTACTGAGTCCCAGTAGAAAATTTTTCATCACCATGCTGCTGTCCACCTGCTATCCCACCGCAACCCTGACACCAGGAACACAGGCACCAGAGATGTAAGAGTCCTATGGTTATAGCGTGAAGAGTGCTATTGGTAAAGGACCTCATCACCAAAAAGAACGTTTCAAAAGAACGGCGCAACCCGTTCAATTAGCTGCCATCACTTTTTCGCTGTTGCTCTCTCTGCTGTTCTATCCGTTCAGAGAGCGGGCTTTGCCGAGAAGCTAGGCGCGCTTTGCCCGCCGCCGCCCAAGCCTGCAAAGCTTCTATTTGCGGTTGCGCGGTCCGCGCGAGGGGGATGATTTGGCTAACCGCTTCGAGGATATCGTCATTGGTAAAGTCACGATTTTGACTAAAGCCAATATGCATCGCTTCAATGATGGACTGCTCGATTTCAGCCCCGGAAAAATCGGGTGTTTCGTAAGCTAAGCGCTTGAACTCGTAGGCCGGTAAATTGTGGGGGCGCAAGCGTGAAAGGTGAACGTTGAAAATGGCTTCGCGCTCGTCTTGGGTGGGCAGTCCCACAAAAAAGATTTCGTCAAAGCGGCCTCGGCGCAGCATTTCTGGCGGGAGCGCTTGAATATTGTTGGCAGTCGCTACCACAAACACAGGGGAAGACTTTTCAGCCAGCCAGGTGATAAAGGTGCCAAATACACGGCTGGTAGTGCCCGAATCACCACGACCATCAAACCCTGCAAATGCTTTGTCGATTTCGTCAATCCATAGGATGCAGGGGGCCAGGGCCTCAGCAAGCTGAATCATTTGACGCGTGCGCGATTCGGACTCGCCGACAAGCCCACCGAAAAGCCGGCCTACATCAAGTCGCAGCAGCGGCAGGTGCCAGTGATGCGCGATCGCTTTGGCCGTCAGTGATTTGCCCGTGCCCTGAATACCTACCAGCATGAGCCCGCGCGGATGAGGCAGGCCATACTGTCGGGCCCGTTCAGAAAATGCACCCCCACGCTTAAGCAGCCAGTCTTTGAGACTATCGAGTCCGCCAATATCAGAGATTCTTTCGCTGGCCGGATAAAACTCCAAGATTTGGGTTTGACGGATGGTCTGCTGTTTTTCTTCTAGAATCAGGTCGATATCGCTGGGCTCAAAGGTGCCATGGGCGGCAATGCCTCTGGCTAACACCCGCCGAATGCGCTCCATAGCCAGTCCTTGGCAGGAGCGGACCAGCTCATCGGTATCGCTGGTAGAAAGCACGCTGTTAGTAGCCCCTAATAAGCGATCGACTTCGGCTCGAATTTCAGGAACGCTGGGCAGCGGAAATTCGAGCACGGTGATAATGTTGCTCAGCTCGTCTGGAATGGTGAGCTGGGCGGAGAGAATAATGATGTTTTTGGGCTGAGATTTGAGCAGGCGCATAAGGTTGCGCAGCTTGCGAGAGATAGAGATGTCGTCGAGGAAACGGTGAAAGTCTCTGAGGACAAAAATGGCGGCAGCTGAGGCGGGGATTTTTTCTATTAGCTCTAAGGCTTGCAGCGGGTTGCGCCGTCCGAAGCCGTTGTCAGTAGGGTTGCCTTGGTAACCATCTACATAGTCCCAAGTGTAAATGGCGCGATCGCTCATTGCTTTAGCGCACTCAGCGATCGCACCCTCGGCCCGTTCTTCTTCACGGGTGGGAATGTAGATGAGTGGATAGCGCGATCGCACTAATAAACTCAGCTCTTCGCTAAAACTCATCTCACGCCTCCTGCGTTGACACTGGCCTTGATCAATCGACCTTCATCATAAGCCTTCGACGAATAGCAGCAGGACCAATCATGCCTGAGACAGCTGACGAGTAAAAGATAGCCAAAACAAAAAACAGCTTAAGTCTCTTTAGGAAACCCCAGAAAGGGACACTCAAAAGACTT
The DNA here is from genome assembly GCA_039820525.1 of Cyanobacteria bacterium J06634_5. Lineage (GTDB taxonomy): Bacteria > Cyanobacteriota > Cyanobacteriia > Phormidesmidales > Phormidesmidaceae > Phormidesmis. The sequence goes on along the minus strand of JBCBPY010000012.1, from coordinate 151,733 downwards.
AAGCTGTATCCGTTGGAAACTACCTAAACCAGCCTTAAACGCTAACAAAAGCACGGCAGTTTAATGGCGCTGAGTTTGGCGTGATCCGGAAGCGATCGCATCAAAACCAGCGCTGGTAGATAAAAGTGCGTGGAGTAGACGCAACCTAACTTAGGTGCCCCATGGAAAAAGGGGCCTGAACAAAAACACACCTGAACAAAAACACAATAGAAACTGAATAACACACGCTAGATAAAGCTAGTGGCTAGCTGCTTTATTTGCGCACTATTCAAAGCACTATTAAACACTTGGAACTCATCAACCGCTCCTACTAGGCCGTTATCAGTCCCCGTACTCACGCCGCTCTTGAAGCGCGTTTTGCCGTTGACATTACCCAAACCAATACCGTCTGCATGGTCCCACAGCTGTGAACCTTTCACCTCACCAACATTTTGACCATCCAGATAGGCTGTTAGCGCACCGTTCGTCACCGTCTCTTCACCATCGAGAACCAAGGCCACATGGTGCCATTTATCTGAGGTGACTTTTTTAGACTCCACCCAATCACCAGCCCATTTTGACTGTCCGCGGTTCCAGCCGCCGACATAGAGCAAATCTTCCTCAACGTAAATATTGAGACCGCGGCCAGCACCACCTTCTTCATAGATAACCTGCTTCTTTTTTGAAGCCGTGTCGTCCACTTGGAACCACACCGACACCGTTCGCTCATCATGAATACCTCGGTTAATATTCGAAGAGTTTCGAACAGCGACCATATCTTTGACACCATCAAAGGCAACCGCTTGGCCCACTCGACCCTTAGTTTCTGTGGGATCGCCCACAAAGCGACCATAGTTATTCAACCCATCCGTTGAGGTATCTTTGGCGATTCTGACAATAGCCTCTTCAAAACTAAGCTTGGCAACAGGCGCGCTAGCATTACCAGGTCCCGGCGTGGGCTTTGGCGGGACAACAGGAGGGTTATTAGTCGGCGCAGGCGGCTTATCATCTCCGGCAACAACCGGGTTAGGATTAGCTACCACTGAAGAACCGCCCCCGCCGGAAATTGAATTAGCCGCGCCCGTCAGCGAAACGTTGTCAATCGCCACATAGTCAGCAGGGTTGCTGGTGCGAGAGGTATTCACCTGAAACAACAAATGGTCGTATCCCTTACCCAAATCCAAATCAAAGGAGAAGTTTTTCCAATTAAAAAAGTCACCCTCAGGCCCGTCTGGTCCGCCAAAGTCTTTGACTAGCAGTTCGGTACTTTGCATCGGCAGGGTACCTATTTTCTCAGGACCGGTTTGTTGGTAAGGACTGTTGTAAAACGGGCCGTTGATGCCCCACAGCTTGATTGCAACTTCGTTTTTCTCCCAAGTGTTTTTCTCGGGAGCCCCTTCAACATTTTTGAGCTTAAAGCTAAAGGTCTGTTTTCCTTTTCTGACCTTCTCATCGGTAATGACGCGACCGACAAACTCACCCCAGTCACCCGCAGCAGACAATCTCGCCGCCCCCTGATCGAGCTTAGCGCGATCAGAAAAGAACCAGCCATCATCAGACCATTGACTGTAAGCTTTCCAACTGTCTTGAATACGGGTGCTGGGATTAAAGTTACCTTCTGGGAAAGCGTTGCTGTACGCCGTTGGCTGAATCCTCACCGATTGCTTAGTTGTGGTTGATTGCCCCTGAGTATCCACCACAGTCAGACTAATATTTTTACGGCCTGCTTTATCAAACGTATGATTGAGCTCACGGCCAAAGCGATCGATTTTGCCATCGCCATTAAAGTCCCAACCATAAGCAGCGATACCTCTGTTATCCAAGCGTCTCGGTTTGCCATCAGCAGGGAGCAGTGGGTCGCTATCGTAGGAGCTGTTTGCATTGAAATTCACAGAGAGGCCACCGACCGCTTTGGTCTTAAAGCCGGCAACCGGGGCTCTATTGTTTGCCGTAATATCTTCAAATGTGTTGTTTTGAAGTTTTAGGTAAGAGGCCCCGTCATCTGGGCGAGTGCGATTAGCATCAACAACCGGTGCTTCATCACCATAGGCTCCTAGGTTGTAGGTGTTTTTTAGAAATTTGCTGTTTTTAATAGTGGTCGCATTAAACTCTTTATCGGAGTTAGGCACTTCGACTTCGGCGCCCTGCCGGTAGCCTGCAACTGTGACATTATCAAAGGTTGAATTAAACGAGGCATGGTTGCTGAAAATCCCTCGACCGTTGCTGACCCGCTCACCATCTCGGCCTAAGACTAAGCCGTTTTTGAGTTCAATATTACTGCTGTAAAAGACCTCGGTTCCGCTGTAGCGGTTGCCCCAAGTTTTAAAGTTTTCGACACTGGATTTTCCGCTGTGGGCAGTCTCAGGTTGTTGTTCTTCTGTTCTGTAGCCAACCGGGAGTGAGCTAAAGTCTCCCTCACCGTCAAAGTTCGTACCATGTGCCCAAACGCGGAAACCGGTCGTGCCGTTATAGCTCTCAAACCCTTTAACCGTAGAGAATGGAATATCTCGAATATCGACATCGGTTTGGCCCTCGGCAAAGAGCCGCTGAAGCTCCTTAGGGAGGCTTTTTACCGGAATTGTTTTAATAGGGCGCGCTTTCTTTTGGTCTAGCGTACTGCCAAAGAGCACCATGCCTGCTCGGTTAGAGCTAATCGCTTTGTTGTCTTTGTTTTTGATCAGCCCTGCACCTTGAATCCAGTAACCGTCGCCATCAAATCCAAGGTCAAACTTGCTCTTTCGATTATCGCGCTGCTGTTGCGCTTTCTTCCAGTCAATGCCGGTTGTCTTAATGACTAAATTGTCGGTCCACCAGCCCAGCTCATTGCCAGACTCTGCAACAATTCCCGAACCCACAACATCAAAGACGACATTGTCCTCTAAGCCCGCCTTACTTTCGTGCTGAACAATCCCCCAGCCAGGGCTACCTGAAATAGCATTGCCTCGCAAAATAGAGGCTTGGCTATTGGGATTATCCACCCCCGTTTGATGCAGGTGTAGTGCATAGCGACCTCGAATATTGGTGCCTCTGCCTTTAGAACCGTCCATGTTAGTGCCGATGTCATCGACGACCTTGGACTTGTCTGAACGACCCAAATCGTAAAAGCCCGCGTTGAGCACTTTGACCTTAGGGTTGTGCATCAGCATCACGTGCGCGCGATGGCCAATGGGGACCGCCTTACCATTTTCAGTTGAAAAGCTAACGTTGCGGGTGAGATTAGCCGCGTACAAATTTAGGTTATTGGTCGCAGCTAAGCTGCTGCGCTTATGGTCAAAACGGAGAACGTCGTCAGCGCCGTTCTTGATATCGTTGTTAGTAAACTTTACTTCGCGGCCATTGATCTCGGTAATGGTCAGAACTTCATCTTGCAAACGAGAGTTATCTTTGTCATTACCGTTCCAGCCGTACTCAGTGCCGCCTAGAACGACCTGATCGCCAACGCGCCATCCTGTGGGCGCTTGCTTGAACTTTAAGACGTTGTTACCTGCGGTCGCATCGCCAACAAGGGCAACCTTGTCTAGCTTGTCTGCACCGTAAATGTTGACCTCACCGTGGCTGACAAGACCTTTACCAAGCTGCGTGGGATCTAGCTGCCGGTCAATGCCACGATCGCTCGTAAAGATAATCTCAGTCGTCTTATCAGCGGCAACAGCGCGCCCGGCAGAACCTACATTAAACTTACCCTCAGGCGCATTGAGAATAGTCTCAACGATGAGCTTAGTGTCTTGATTGGGAGGAAAATTAAGAGTGCCTCTATTCGCAATCGTCTTTAGGCGAGCATCGCTCACCTGATCGTAGGTCACTGTCAGCCCTTTCTCGATCAGCACATTGGCATTATTACCGGGAATTCGCCCATTCTTCCATGTGCTTGCTTCAGACCACTTACCACTTCTAACAGCAACGTGAGTAGGCTTTGTCTTCCCGATAAGCGCTTCCAGCGCGCCGTGGCTCATCATGCCATCTTTCGTAGAATGGCCGCCATTCATATCGTGGGTGTTGCCCGATTTCATCATGTTCATGGATGCTGTATTCATTGAGTTACTTATCCCTTCTGGTATGTGTCCTGGCGCTTAGCCAGGGATGTAGATAGCGCGACGGCCAAAACAAAATGCGACGCAACAGCCTCTTTTAAAAAAACCTTCTAAAAAGGTTGAACTCAAAAAGCCATTACGAGCGGCTTAGCGTCACCTATACGTGCGGTGTAGATTGCAAAAGAATTCGTTTGAGATGCATTTTTAATGGCCGCAGCAGCAAAGCTTTGTGTCCATTGAGTTGAAATAAGCTAAAAAGCACAGGCGCAAAAAACAAATCAGCGCAACCACAGCGCTGGGCTGATATCGCTCAACAGCTTTCGAGGCTAGAAAGAAGAAGCATGCCAGATAGCACTGGGCGCAAAGCCCTCCGTGCTGTGTCTTTTTTTGCCCTATCCCTAAGGGCCGTGCATGCAAAAGCGAGCGGCCTAGTCACCTAGCGCTAGACTTAGCATTAGGCAGACCCGCTGCTTATGACACGAAATAGTTAGTGAGAGAAATACTGGTTAGTGACGTTATGGCAATAGGGGCGTTTTGTTCGGCAGTAAAACATCAATAAGGTAAAAAAGTGACCTTGTTGTTAGTGAACAAACAGCGAAATATCTAGCAATAGATATCCAAACGTCGGGAGATGCACTCAATCAGTGACGATGATCGAGCTGGTCGGTGAATGAAAGCTTGCCTTAGGTCTCTTAACCAACCTTCATTATTCAAGCCTTGATGCGAGTTTATGTCAACTTCACGGAAATTAGCTTGAGGGAATACACCTATTATTCGACGCTCGCAACAACCCTATAATCCTTGTGAAGAGCACCCTTCAAAGGATCAGAAACCCCTTTCACCGAGGATAAAACATCTATCAAAGTGATTATTTTTGACCCTTACCGTCCGTAATAGGACGGATCACAGAAATCCTCTCAATCCAGCTCTTTACAGATGCTTCAGCGATTCTTTCGTGGTCTTCAAGCTAACGCCCATCGCCATCTAGAGACGTTGAGCAATGGCTGATCATCAAGAATCTAAATGCATCAAGCAGACTTGAAATAAGTATAAACAATCTAACTTTCGAAAAAAAAGCCCTGACCGTTTATCTTTCCGGATCGAAGGCAATTGAACAGAATAGGGTTAAATGTTTGAGAGATTTCTCAAGCTAAAGCAGCTCAAACAAAAGCAGTGCGATCGCCCACAAGAAAATAGGCGATCGCACTGCTAACGAGCGCTATGAGGACTTAAAACTATTGAAAAGAACAAATACAAACTGAGAAACTAGAGAGGCTCTAGTTAGATAAATTCAGCCGCTTTGTTGACTTGGCTACTGCTCAGCGCATCGTTGTAAATTTTCACCTCATCAATCGCACCATGCAGCCCATAGAAGCTTCCTCCTTTGCCATCGTGAAACTTGGTAGAGCCACTCAGGTTGCCAAGGCTTGCTGCATCGTGAGAGAGCATCTGGGAAGCGGCCAAAGAGCCCACCTTGCGACCGTCTAAATACGCGGTAAACGCATTGGGCTTCACAGCAGATTGACCATCTAGAACAAGGGCCATATGGTGCCATTTACCGGAAGAGACTTTGTTGGTTTTTACGAAAGAAGCTGGATTATTACCAGCCTTTCCCCATGAACCAAAGTACAACAAATCATCCTGAACATAGGCATTCATGCCCCGCGCGTTGCTGCCTTCATCGTAAATAACCTGCTTACGCTTAGTGTCTGTATTGTTGACCTTAAACCACATCGAAACAGTGCGCTCATCATGAGTGCCCCGGTTAATATCTCTGGAGTTTGCAATCGCAACCCTGTCATCGCGACCATCGAACCGCACCGCACGCCCTGACTTACCCTTGCGAGCCCATCGAGTCCCCTTTAGCAGCCGAGCAGAGTTGTCACGACCAAACGAAGACGTATCTTTGGCCGCTGTACCACGCCCTTCATTAAAATTCAGGTAAGCAACAGGCTTTTCAGCCGCCGCGTTAACCACGGGCTTTGGCTTAACGGGTGCAGCTACAGGCGTAATCACAGGTTTTGGCTTGACAGTAGGCGTAGATTTTGGCTGAGGACTACTATTGGGGGTCAAATCGCCTGCACCAAACACTTGAGTCCAGTAACGGGTGTAATTGACAGCGCCCTTATCGTTCTCTAGGTTGTAAAAGCCTGTTCCCAGTTCTGTGTAATTAGGGTTCAGCATGTTTTTACGGTGACCAGGGCTATTAATCCAAGCATTCACCACTGACTCGGGCGTCCGTTGCCCGGCCGCAATATTCTCAGCCATGCCACGGGAGGTATAGCCGTTGGTTTCGGCCCTATCCCAGGCTTGCTCTCCCTGCTTGTTCTTATGAGCGAAGTAGTCGCTTAGGGCCATATCCTTCGAATGGTCCTGCGCAGTTTTGTCGAGTTCTGAATTACCGCGTAGGGGGTTCAATCCCTTAGATAAGCGAAATTCATTGGTGAGCCGAAGGACTTCACTATTGAAAGCAGCTGATGTAGTAGGCATATGATCGTTCTCCCTGAAGGTATCTGATGTGTTGGTAGACACACACCTTTGGGAAATAGCACCAGCAGTGGCACAAACTTGTAACCCGGATGAGCCTTATCGAACGTTTGCCGATAGAAATATCCAGGTCAACAGACCGTTCTGTAGGCATTGGTTAAGTATTCAAAGCCAGTACTCCAACAAGCCAGAGGAGGATGCTACGTACAAAGCAGCCTCTTACAATGGTTCACTAGAGCAGCTAACGGTCTGCAACACGCTGTTAATCGACTATCTTTTGATAAAACGACTGTTGATAAAACGACTGAGTGTTGGCCAGCTGGCGATGGTAAAAGAGAGGCACCTCGAAACTGTTTTCCAAAGTAAGAACCTTTTTCAGACGAAGTACAACTGAATAAAGAACACTTGAATAAAGAACACTTTCGATGTCAAATCGACAAGCAGACAGTTGGTGATGCCTTTACGAACTTGTCGAAGAACTTCACCTATCTAAACGAAAAAAGACCTTGATGTCAACTTCATAAGCGCTTCAAGCTGCCGTCATCAACAATCCGAATCACCTATCGACCTACACCCAACACTTTTTAATAGAAAGAGGCCTCGAGTGCGCCAGAATAACTCCGGATGGCGTTTTTATACAGCAGCCAAAAATAGGATTGGGGTTTTCGCGGACCGGCTACGTTCGGTGTTGTCTAAGAAGCCCGTTCAGCATGTTTAAAGAGCACATCAAAGAACCCCTGACTATTCGGCTAGCTGATTTTTAAGGGCAGACAGCGCAGCCCAACGATGATCCACGGCAGTCTCTACCGGCTCTGGATTTTTGAAGGCGATACCACAACACTCAGCACTGCAAATTTGCTTTTGAGGAATGGCTAAACACATTTGCTGGTACAGCCATTCTTGAGGATCAAAGTCGCCTTGGGGTGGCAGCGATTCTATCAGGTCTTCTAAATCCACTTCTTTTTCAACACTCTCATCTTCTACAGTGGGCTCTTCTAGCCACACCATTTCAGAGGTCTCTACCTGGAGGCGAGTATTGTAGCTTTGTAGGCAGCGATCGCACTCAAGCGTCATAATGGCATCGGCTTTAGCCTTTACATCCAAGTACGTACCTTGGTGAACAAGGCTCATTTCCCCTTTCACAGGTGTGAGGGTCTCTAGCCCAGGCAAATGCTCAGCCACATCAAGCACCACGGTTTTGTGAGGCGCATTCAGAATCTGCGGAATATGAATTTTTCTCATTGCAAAGCCTATAATCGGCGGCTAAAGCCTGTAATCGGCAGCTGAAGCGGATAATCGGCGGCTAATTAGGCCGTAGCGCCCAATGGAAACCATCGGGCTAATAACATCACTCAGCAGCGTTACTCTTCAGAATCATCAGGCTCATTTTTTGTTGTTAGCTTAACCACCAGATGGCGTTCGGGCTCACGGCCTCGGCTAAACGTCTCTAGCTGCTTATATTCACCGAGTAAGCCGTGAACCTGTCGCCTTTCGGCAGACGATAGGCCCTTAATTTCAAATTCTTGGCCATTGGCAATCACCGTTTCTGCAGCTTCGTCGGCCAAGGCCTTAAGTTCGGCCTGCCGCTTTTGCCGGTAGCCATTAATTTCTAGGGTGTAGGCCCGCTGCTCGGCGGCATCGGCACTGAGATTGAGAATGGTGTTAGCAAGGTACTGCATAGAGTCGAGCACTTTGCCGCGATCGCCAATGAGCCCTGTCACTTGCCCCTCTGATAGCGACGCGGTATCAATCGTCAGCCACAAGCTGTCATCGCCCTCTTCGTTTTTTTGCTCGGCGCTGACACTGGCTTGCAGGCCCTGTAATGCCAATAGTTCTTCTAGCCAGCTGATGCTCTTTTCCATGGATTTCCTGCTGCGCGCGTTCGTGGCCAGTTCTATCGGAGTATCCGCATAGCCCTGCGGCCCAATTTTACACCGTTAACCTACTCACCGGGTGCCTTGTAACGCGTCTGGGGAAAAACAAAAATGGGCTACCTGCCCCAAAAAGGCAAGTAACCCATATCAACTCATTATCTTTGGCGCCAACTTTAAAGCTGGCTGACAGCGGATAGACTGCGCCGGACTGAACCCATTAGCTTCTATCAAGTGTCTGCATTCTCAAAGCATCTACTTCTTTTTAGACACCTTCTTACCTGACTTACCGCCTGTCTTGGCAGATTTTCCTTTGGAGCCCTTAGCTGATTTAGCGGCGGCGGCTTTTTTAGCTGAGCCAGGCTCAAAGGCGAGCTGAGAGCGATTGCCGTCGCCAGAGTTTGATTTCGTCGTGGCCTTGGCCTGCTTCTCCTGGGCATCCACCAGCTTCTGCAAGTTGTCAGGCAAGGGCTCTTTAGACAGAATGAAAGACTGAACGGTTTGAAATACGTTGGCAATCACCATGTACATCAAAACACCCGCAGGCAAAGGGAAAAACAAGAACATGCCAGAGAAAATTACGGGCGTGAACTTTTGAATCGCCTGCTGCTGCTGATCGTTAGGATTGCTTGCAGCGTTGCCGGAGTTAGTCACCTGCTGAGACACGTACAAGCTGATGCCAAAGAAGATAATCATGCCGAGAATATCCCAGTGGATTTCTCCGTTTTCACCAGTGACACCGATACGGCCCAGCTTTTCAATGAATAAAAAGCCTTTGTCAGCCGCAAGGCCAGGGACCTCGGCTTGAATGGTAATGTCACCAGGTGCGATCGCCTTAATCGTGCCATCAGGCTGCACTTCAGCCAGCTCTTGCCCTTTCGTGATTTCCCACACTGGGGTAATGTCAACGCCTTCTTCAGCGTATTCCTCTCTCAACTCATCTAAGGACTGATCATCCGTAGAGCGCAGCTGAACTGTCGTAGTATCGCCAATCCCAAGTTGCGCGCCGGATGGCACCACCGCACTCACGCGAAAGTGCTCACCGTCTGCCACAAAAATATTGGTAGGTTTGGTGGTTAAGGGCGCCTGCTCAACCTGCTCAACCTGCGCTTGAGGCACAATTTTCAAGTTAACGGGCAAGTTAGTGTTCGCAAACGGCGATCCCCGCAACGTGGCAAATAGCGCAAACAAAATTGGCATCTGCAAAACGACTGGAAAGCAGCCCGCTAGCGGATTGCCAAATTCTGAATAAATACCCTTGATTTCTTCTTGCTGCTTAACGGGGTCGTCTTTATAGCGTTCTTTGACCTCAGCCATACGCTTTTGCATCAGCGGATTGGCGACCTTCATTTTTCGCATGTTGCGAATAGAACCCGCATTGAGCGGATACAGTGCAAAGCGAATCACTAAGGTAAGGGCAACAATGGCCAGCCCGTAGCTAGGCACAATCCCATAGAAAAAATCTAGGATTGGCAGCATTACATTATTTGAAAGGAAGCCGATTCCGAAGTCCATGCGCGAGCTGTCTCTTAAGGCAGTAGTAGCAGTTGAATAATTGAGGCGGTCACTTTAATTTATCTGAAATCGTGGGGTGTTGGCGACAGATCATCACAACAATCTCCGCACAGGGCTCTCAAAGCAGCCCTTATAAACCACACTTTTGCTAAAATCCTTCGGTTATCCGAACCCTTATGCATTGAAGGTTTGTGACCGCACTTATCTCTATGGAGGCTCTCTATGGGGGCGCCTCTTATAGGACCGTCTCTTCTTATGGGGGCCACCTCCATAAAGAGCAAGAGGCAGGCACATCAGTCACATGCACCTACCTCAGGCAATCTTTAGTTTAGCGCTAGATCTTCCGATGAAAGCCCTTCCGATAAAAAAACCACTAGGGGCAACCTATAGGGGCTAGATAACTGGCAACACAGGAAGAAAATAAATAAAACTTGAGAAGCAGGCCGCAGACGTTGTCCTAGGCCCCGATCGCACCACTGGCGACTTTAGCCTGAGGAGAAATTTTCTCAGTGACATAGTCGTAGACATCTCTAAAGTTTGGAACAGCGCGCAATTCAATACGGCTACCGTCTTTAAGCGTAAATACCATGTCGCCCCACATACCGAGCCCTCTAGGCACAGTGACCACTTTAGCGATTTCTTTGTAGATGATATCGGTGCGATCGCGCCCCATCCAACCACCTGTGATCGAAATACGGCGGCTCGTAATGCGATAGCGCAGCCAAAGCGCTCTTACCAAAGCACCCACCGTGAGGGGAATACAAATGATGGTGAAGGCCAAAGCGATATTGAAGATGAGTTCACCAATGTGGGGCCCGCCTTCGTAATAAACGTCTTCTTCAATGGCCATGGTTTAACCTCAAAATGCATAAATGAATAGAATGCTGACTAACGCGCTTTTTGATTAAGAATCTTTAACTTTATTAGTAGCTCTTCTAATTCTCGCAAAAAATCGTCAAATGTGCACTCCACTGCCGCAGGTCTCACCACAATCACCACCTGCCAGCCAGGGGCAATATCAGATAAATTACGCTGGATAATAGCCTTGAGCTGTCGTTTGATTCGATTGCGAACAACCGCGCGCTTGCTCACCTTGCGACTAATCGAAATCCCAAATGCAGAAGAAAGCGTAGAGGGCGAGCCCTCTACGCTTTCTCTACTGAGTGTTTTCCTAGAAATAGCTCTACCGGAGGTCGAATCCTCTCCAGCCATATGTGGTTTAGATAGCGTCAGGCAATTTTTTTTGACCGTTTTTTTGGGCCTAGAAAGATTCAAAGCCCTGAGGGCAAGATGAGCAGTGGAAGCCCGTTTACCACGGCGGTGAACCCGGCCAAAATCGCGGGAGGACCCTAAACGGTTCTGCTTTGGCAGTGCCACTTAAATTCACCTAGCTAACTAATACCTATCTAAGCTAGATCTAGCTAACTAGATCTAGCTAACTAATCTCTATCCAACTAAATAGTTCTCAGGAACCGAGTTCTCAGGAACCGAGTTCTCAGAAGCAGCGTCTCAAAAAAGGTCAGAGTTCACTACACACCCAGACGTGCACGGCCCTTACTACGACGAGCTTTGATCACATTGCGACCATTCTTCGTCCGCATTCTGGCACGGAAGCCAGATACTCTTTTACGCTTACGGGAAGTTCCACCGAGGGTACGCTTCGTCATGGGGTTAAGTCTCCTGCTGCGGCGATCACACTAAAAATAGAAACCGCGCTAAAAAATATAGTGTGCTGCTCACACCGACACTAAAAAGCTCAGACAAATCACCTAACACCGATTTGCCTGAGCTGTAATACTTCAGAAATCAAGTAAACAAGCACAGATTAAGTATATTACCGGCTACCCATATCTTCTGCAACCAGCAATTCCCAAGTGCCTAAGTATCGTGGCAAAACGTCACCTCTAGCTTCCGCCTGAAGGTTGAAACGGTGCATGCCAAAGCGGTTGGGGTTACGAATTCCTTCTAAGGCGATGACGTAGCTGGTTTCAGCCGGGATATCTTCAGACAGGTAGATGTCTATAAAGTTGGAATCAGGCGTCCAGACAACCTCAGAGATAGGAATTTCTGCACCGCCAGTCCCTCGCCCACGACGCACCTTAATTCTATCGGTGTTAAACGCACCACTGCGAGCAGTAAACGCATCAGGATAAGTAATCCGCAAATGTGAAGCCGCCGTAGGCATCCGCGTACCCGGTACACGCAAGTAGTAGTGCGCTCGGGTACTACGGGGCTGATTGTTTCGCAGCGTGTAAGGCAAGCGAAATTCCGAATCCACCCCACCGAACAAGTTAAAGCCCTGATTGGTTTGTGCCACGCTAGGCTGCACAGGCATTGCCGTTAGCGTGGCAGCCATTGCCACACCAGACAGAGCTAATCCAGACAATAACCGATACATAGAACGCTTAGTAGACATTCGCGATGACTCCTCAAACAGGGGGTGGACTTAAAAAATTAAACGCTTAGAAAACAGACGCTGACTTGAAGCAAAGACGCGCAAGCCAGATGTAACAGAACGCAAACTAATGCGTTTAAAACTTAATACGACGCTTTTCTTATACTACGTCTAACACTGCGCTAAGAGCACGCGCATAGCGAGGTGGACGGTTTCTTAACTGAATTGAGAACCCGACATCGCCAATCCATGGGTCTCATAAAAAAGCGGCCCACAGGCGATTTCGCGACAACAAGGCAACCCTGATTTCCCAATGGTTTAAGCGATCTCGACCGCTGCAAAGAATGGCTGACAAAGCACCCTTCAAAAACTTTTGCGAACAGACGTCAACCTTTGTTGTGGCCTCTTCCATAGACCATTTCTCTTCTGCCAGTATTTAATAGCCTTCCGCAATCCGTGGCTCACAGCCTCATAATAGACGTCGCTCGAATATCACTCGCGGCTTTGTTTTGTAGTTACCCGCCCCTGCTTGAACCTTACAAGCACTACAGGCAACCCTCAGCGGCAAGGCATGTCCGCAACCGATGGGCGCTATCCCGTTCAGGCCTGAAAACAGTTCAAGGCTAGAAAACGACAAGGTCTATTGGAAGGTGATATGCACCTTCCAATAGACCTTGAACTGATTTATTCGCCCAGCGTTTATTCATCGAGTATTTATTCATCAAGTATTAGGAGATGTCATGACTCTTTCGGCTAACAAGGACACCTCTCAGAACAAAGCGGAGGCTTCAAAACATCAACTAGCCTCTGATCCCGAGCAAAGCGGGCAAAACCCTAGTCAAGAAGACACGCTCTCCCCCTCCGCCACCCCTCAAAGCGCTCATAACAGCGCCCAAGGAGATAACCAGAAGGAAGCATCTGCTGTCGCTTTAGACTCTGATAACGCCACTCAGACAGTCGCAAAGAAAATAGGCATTCCGAAAGAAGTCGCGGCAGGTGAATGTCGCGTTGCAGCCACGCCTGCCACTGTCAAAAAGCTGCAAAAACTAGGCTTTGACGTACTGGTAGAGACCGCTGCTGGCAGCGCTGCCAACTTCAGCGATGATGCGTATAAAGCCGCAGATTGCGAGATCGTTGGCTCAGCTGACGAACTGTGGGACAAAGCAGATATCGTCCTTAAAGTACAGCCTCCTCAAGATCATCCCAACGGCAAGCATGAGGCGGAGATGCTCACAGCGAGTAAATCCCTCATCAGCTTTTTGTGGCCCGCACAAAATTCTACGCTGGTTGAAAAGCTGTCCGCGACAAAAGCAACCGTGCTGGCTATGGATGCGATCCCTCGCATTAGCCGCGCGCAAAAAATGGACGCCCTCAGCTCCATGGCTAATATTGCAGGCTATCGAGCGGTGATTGAAGCCGCTAACCAATTCGGCAGATTTTTTACCGGACAAATCACAGCGGCGGGCAAGGTCCCTCCTTGTAAAGTCATGGTCATCGGTGCAGGGGTTGCGGGACTTGCGGCCATTGGAGCGGCCAAGAGCTTAGGCGCTATTGTCCGAGCCTTTGATACGCGGCCTGTGGTCAAAGAGCAAGTCGAGAGCATGGGTGCAGAATTTTTAGAGCTGACCTTTGAAGAAGACGGCACGGGCGAGGGCGGCTATGCCAAAACCATGAGCCCAGAATTTATCGCCGCAGAGATGGCGCTCTTTGCAGAGCAGGCCGAAGACGTTGACATCATCATCACCACGGCGCTGATTCCAGGGAAGAAGGCACCGCTGCTGATCACCCAAAAGATGGTGGAGAGCATGAAGCCGGGTTCAGTGATTGTTGATATGGCCGCAGAGCAAGGCGGCAACTGCGCAGTGACCAAGCCTGGCGAAATCTATCGCTATCACGGCGTCACAATTGTAGGGATCACAGATTTTCCTAGCCGCATGGCGAGCCAGTCTAGCCAGCTGTATGGCAATAACCTATGTCATTTACTCAGCGACATGGGCGGCTCCGACGAGTACCGCATTGATTTAGAAGATGAAGCGGTACGGGGCGCACTGATTACCTATGAAGGTGAAGTTACCTGGCCAGCCCCCAGGCCCGAGAAGCCACCTGTGCCAGTGGCGGCGGCGAAGCAACCTGTAGAGGTAGTTGCTCCCACGCCTGAGGAAACCTCAGCGTCCCCCATTATCAAGGCGCTCGGCCTGATTGGCTTGGCCAGCGGCATAATTGCCATTGGTCTCACGGCACCGGCCTCTTTCCTATCACACTTCACGGTGTTCGTTCTGGCTTGCTTTGTGGGCTGGCAGGTGATTTGGAATGTGAGCCCGTCTTTACATACGCCTTTGATGAGTGTCACCAATGCGATTAGCGGCATCATCATTTTGGGCGGGCTTCTACAGCTAAATGGAACCCAGCTGAATGGCACTGGCAATGGCGCACTCAGTGCAACCACGGTGTTGGGTGCGATCGCCATTTTGGTCGGCACGATCAACATCTCCGGCGGCTTCCTAGTAACCCAGCGAATGCTCAAAATGTTCCGCAAGTAATCTCATCAGCTAACACTCTAATCGCCACATTCTAATCGCCACATAACGAGAGGAAACTACTCCCAATGTCGAACAATTTAGTGACGGTCGCCTATATTGCGGCCATCGTCTTATTTATTTTGAGCCTAGGCGGACTCTCTAATCAGGAAACCGCTAAGCGAGGCAACCTCTACGGCATCATCGGCATGGCCCTAGCCATTGGCGCCACTGCATTTGGCGCAGGTGTTACCAACTATCCTGTGCTGATTGCCGTCATCGTGCCCGGTGTGATCATCGGCGCATTCTTAGCCTCACGGGTTGAGATGACCGAAATGCCTGAACTGGTTGCCGTACTTCACAGCTTCGTCGGCCTTGCCGCTGTCCTTGTCGGCATCGGCAACTACTTGCAGCCAGAAGCAGGGCTCGTAGGCGCAGAAGAAACCATCCATATGATCGAAATCTATGTGGGTGTGTTTATCGGCGCGGTGACGTTCACCGGTTCTGTGATTGCCTTTGGGAAGCTCAAGGCCATCATTAGCAGCAAGCCCTTAATGCTGCCGGCGCGTCACCTGCTTAACATCGGTTTGCTCGTGGGCACGGTGGCCTTGGGCTTCGTATTTATGGGTGCAGAAGGCACCGCTGGCCTACCGGCTCTGCTGGGTATGTGTGGCCTTGCAGGCTTGCTAGGGATGCACCTAGTTGCAGCCATTGGTGGTGCGGACATGCCCGTGGTTATTTCCATGCTCAACAGCTACTCCGGCTGGGCAGCCGCAGCCGCAGGCTTCATGCTCTCTAACGATCTGCTGATCGTCACAGGTGCTTTGGTCGGCAGCAGTGGCGCAATCCTCAGCATCATCATGTGTCAGGCGATGAACCGCTCCTTTATCAGTGTGATTTTGGGGGGCTTTGGTCAGGGGGCTACCGCTCAGAGTGCGGGTAGCAGCGCGCCCGGCGGCACTGCGACGTCTACCACCGTGATAGAGACCGTTGAGCTACTCAACGAGGCCAGCAGCGTGATTATTACCCCCGGCTACGGCATGGCAGTTGCGCAAGCGCAGCATGCAGTGGCCGATATTACGAAGATTTTGCGCGATCGCGGTGTGAACGTCCGTTTCGGCATCCATCCCGTGGCAGGTCGCCTACCCGGTCACATGAATGTCCTGCTAGCAGAAGCGAATGTTCCTTACGACGTCGTTCTAGAAATGGACGAAATCAACGAAGACTTTTCCGACACTGACGTTGTGCTCGTCATTGGCGCTAACGACACCGTGAACCCAAGCGCGTTGGAAGACCCTACCAGTCCGATTGCTGGCATGCCTGTCCTAGAAGTGTGGAATGCGGCAAACGTTGTCGTCATGAAACGCTCCCTATCGGTGGGCTATGCAGGGGTAGACAATCCTTTGTTCTACAAAGACAACGCACAGATGCTCTTTGGCGATGCAAAAGCCAACGTCTCCGCTATTTTGGCAGAGATGCAGAAGACCGCAAAAGTCCCCGCCATGGCCGGCACTCGCTAGCCATCAGCGTCTAAACACCTTCTAAACACCACCCGTCTAAGCACCTATGGTTTTCTGAACACTGAACGATCATAGGTGTTTTGTTCTGGATGCTTTGTTCTGGATGCTTTGTTCTGGATGCTTTGTTCTGGAGGCTTTGTTCTAGAGGCTTTGTTCTAGACGTCTAGAACTGGGCAACAAAATGACTTTAGAGTTGTCACCGTTAGTCATCGCATCACCGCAACTTTAACCACAGCGACCTATCGCAACATTCAAAGGGCATCGGTTTTAGGACCGATGCCCTTTTACGATTCAGGCAAAATGAACGCTCATGTGAGTTTTTTACGGGGCTCAGCGAATTCACTAGGCTCGCTTTTTTATCATCCAAATCTGAACACACAGCCGCCTCGTTGGGTCCACTTAGAAAGAATTTGGCGAGAAGCTGTTGTTTTTCTACGTAATTTAACGGTTACTCATACAAATAAAAAGGATGTGATCTCTAGTCGATAAAGCGCTTCACAGATCCCAGCGCCACGACGAACACAGCGTGCCTTGGGAGATCTTTTATCCGGGTGTTTTTCCATATCTTTATGAAAGCCGGGTGCCTTTACAGCAAGGCGATACAAGCATCATGTTCTGTTGTTCTAATCTTTTGTAACAACACATACTTTTCACACAAAATAATTGTCAAGAGACCCATACTTAAATCGTTAACCGTTACACGTTTTGGAATCACGAACGAGCTTATGAAAACTCCAGCTTACTTGGCCTTCTCGGCTCTAGCCATCGCGCTAACGGGTGCACCTGCGACTGCTGCTACCTTTAGTTACGAAGCGACCGATATTGTTATTGAAAAAGAGGGCGCTGGCAAAATTGATGCCGTTTCCACCACTTTTAATAACGTTACTGACCTGTTTACGTGGTCTTCTACGGTCAGCGCTGACCCCACGACTGGCGCTATTTCAGAAGATGCTTGGCTCGTCATCAACGACGGCCCTGCCCCTAAGAAAAGCAAAAAGGAAAGCGTCATCTTTTACCTAGACGAAGCTGCTGAAAAGGTTTTGGCCTACGACTACGACAGCAGTAAGTTCGGGAAAAGCTGGAAATACACGACTCTCCTAGGCAGTGAAGATCTTGAAGTCACCACCGATGGCGACCAGAAAACCTACGCTTTCGACTGGGATTTAACAGAGATCAACGGCAAGACAGACGTCTTCGGCGATGATTGGAAAGGCGCTGCTTTTGATGAAGAAATCGGTATTTGGTATCACGCCCTTGGCGACTCTGCGATTGAGTACGAAGGCGAAGCTATCAGCGACCTAAGCTTTACCGGGCGGACTGCCTACGATATCAGCGATGGCGGTTCTGTCGTCCTCGGAGACGAGAATTCTGAATCTGTTCCTGAGCCTGGTACGGCCTTGGCACTGGGTTTCACAGCAGCAGCAGCAATGTTCACAAAGTCACGTAAGCAAGCTGCATAACTCGCACCAAACCTCTCGGTATTAGCGAGTCTATAACGTTTGCTACGATCGGTGTTCCTGAAAAAAAGTCACTCAACATCAAGCGTTGATAGAGGTAAACCGTCAGTCCTCTATCGGCGCTTTTTGCATGTCGGTGCCTTAGCAGGGCCTCCTTTGCAGGGCCTTTGTGGGAGGGCCTTTATGGGACGGGGCCTTTGAGCTAAAGTACGTTAGCGCTTCTACCGGTTGGTCCGGTTATGAATGCCTTTTATGACGACGAGCAAACTTTGCATAGGTCCCTCGCCAAACAATGCTGAGCAATACAGCAGGCACACACAGCAACACTAGCCAGAAAAACTCGCCAGTGAGCGCGGTCATAAATGAGATGAGGTCGATCGCACTCAAACTAGGCACCCCCAACACAAACCAGCTCGACACAATCACCCACCAAGGCTGATGTCCACTAGCTAGCCCCCCGGTACGCCTGACCTTCTAACCGAATCCTATCCATAGGATCGTAGCCCAACGATACTTTTGGGATAGGTGGCGGCAGCGGCGGCGGCACATCAATATAAAGCTGATCTGAGTGGCAGGCAGTCTCAACAGACGGTCCATTTGAAGACCCGACAGAGGCATTTTCCAAATACGCTCGAAACTCGTTGTGCTCAGTCATCTTGGTGAAACTCTTCTATTACCTATATGAGAAAACGATGGGATGAAACGATGGGATGAAGTGAGAAGTCCTTGACCTGTCACTCAACGTTAAAGGTCAATTCACACACCAGGTAGGCCCCTCTTGGGTACTTTTTTCATCCTCAAAGAGGCTCTGTAGAAAGGAATCAACGTATTGGCTAAGTTTTCCAGATGGATTGAGAGACTGCCTGAATATAGGCATAAGCCTGTCATTTGTGAGCTATGACATCAGCCACAAAACGGGCAAACTTGATTGTAAGTGACTGGGCTAGGCCCCTCCTACCCGTAGTAATCAAAAAAATGGCTAAGACGCGGCGGCGATCGCTTACCAGAAACATGCGCTTGCGACGGCTATACCGCCATCAGAGCCCTGGAATGCGCCTAAAAAGAGCATTTACTAAATATTTCAACAGCGGATGGGAGCCCGGGATGGTGTGCTTTGGGCTGCTGCTGGGTGCGATTGTAGCGATCGCACCCGCCACCCGATGGAATCTGCCTGCCTTTATAGACGTTGTGGTCATCGCAGCGGCCACCTTATTCCTCACAGCATTGCCTATTGCGTTTGCGATTTTCTTAGGCTCTACCATTTGGAACCTCACCAAAAGAAGATGGTGGCGCGGCGGCCTTAGCTGTACCTTGCTCTTTCTATTTTTAGGCACCGTTACAGTCTCTGCGATTCAGCTGCTGCTGTTTGTAAAATCTGAGGGCCTGTAATGAGGAACTATCCACTAACACCGCCCCAAAGCTTGTGACGACCCGGCGACACGGTCCAGACGAATACACGTCCTCGAACAAAAACATTAACAGCGCATCATATTGGCTCATCACGGCGCGTAATGTTAAGTGTCCTTGACGAATCGTAAAACCATAAAACCTATACACAGCAAGGCGGGCAACCTATAAGCATGTCCTGTATGAATAAATAAATGGGTGCGCAACGATGACGATCCTTACGCCAAATCACTCGGTACAAACGCACTTAAGACCAAGTGCCAAGCAGCGGTTAGTCACCCAGCTGAGAAGAGGATGCACACGATACTTTTACAGTGGATGGAAACCTGGCATCGTTTGTTTTGGCCTGCTGGGTCTCTTGAGCATGGTGCAAGCCATCGATGGTCTTGCGATTCTTCATGGCAACAGACAGGCGATCGCACTGGGCCTTTTCGCTGGCGGACTGTGTGCGATCGCCTTTATTGGCCTGATTAGTGCCACCAGCTGGAACGTCATGAAAAGGCGCTGGCTGCAAAGCATTGTCAGTCTTTTTTGGATTGTCTGCTTTTGCTACACGGTCAATATGACCCTTGCCAACCAGTTTCTATTTGCCACAGAAACTGATCTGACAGACGATACCGCTTTTCAATCAGTCGCGACTGAAGTGATACCAACAACTCACCTTCAGCCCCCATTAGCCAAGACCTCTGGATTCAGAGTGTATGGACACCAGGCGCGCAATCACGCGATCGCAACAAACTAGAAAAATCAGCAGAAAACCGCTCAAAAACGTCCGCCTTACCGCCACGCAGCCATCATCACAAAGCCCCCTGAAAGCAAACGCTTTCAGGGGGCTTTTATCTTGCAATCAACGATGATGTGAGCTGACCTAACAACTCAACCGGAAATTAAACCGCAGCCGTTGCTTTGATTTTGGCATCGAGCTCGCCCGCAGCATACTTAGCCGCAAACACTTCTACGCCAACCTGCTTGATTTTAGACGCTTGACCAGCCGTACCAAAGGCTTCGTAACGAGCCGTACAAACCTGCTTCATGTACTTGATAGAAGGCTTGAGGAAGTGACGAGGATCAAAGTTCTTAGGATCAGCATCAGCCGCTTCGCGAATGGCCGCTGTAATCGCCAAACGGTTGTCGGTGTCGATGTTCACTTTGCGAACGCCGTTCTTGATGCCTTTCTGAATCTCTTCGACGGGCACACCGTAAGTTTCAGGAATAGCACCACCGTGAGCATTGATCATCTCTAGCCACTCCTGAGGAACAGAAGAAGACCCGTGCATGACGAGGTGAGTGTTAGGCAAACGCTTGTGGATTTCAGCAATCCTGTCAATCGCGAGGATTTCGCCAGTGGGCTTGCGAGTAAACTTGTACGCGCCGTGGCTAGTACCAATGGCAACTGCCAGAGCATCGACCTGAGTCGCTTCAACGAACTGAGCCGCTTCTTCAGGGTCAGTGAGGAGCTGATCTTTGTCTAGCTTACCTTCGAAGCCGTGGCCATCTTCTGCTTCACCTTGGCCGGTTTCGAGTGAGCCGAGGCAGCCTAGCTCGCCTTCTACACTGGCACCAATAGCATGAGCCACTTTAACCACTTCACGAGTAACGTTTACGTTGTACTCGAAGCTGGCAGGCGTTTTTGCATCTTCTTCCAAAGAGCCATCCATCATCACGCTAGTGAAGCCGTTACGGATAGCAGAGTAGCAAGTTGCAGGACCGTTACCGTGGTCCTGGTGCATCACAACAGGAATATTTGGATAGGTCTCAACAGCTGCCATCACCAAGTGACGCAAGAAGTTCTCACCAGCGTACTTCCGCGCGCCGCGTGAAGCTTGCAAAATCACCGGGCTGTCAGTCTCCTCAGCAGCCTGCATAATTGCAAGAATCTGCTCCAGGTTATTTACGTTAAATGCAGGAATCCCGTAACCATTCTCAGCTGCGTGATCAAGCATCAGCCGCATAGGTACAAGCGCCATTCCATATCCTCCTAATTATTTTCTTGCCGAGTGGCAAACCCAATGTCATAAACCAGTGTCGTAGAACACAACACATGCGCGGTTTGTAAGCGTAGGTTCTTATCCATCAATAATATGTCAAAACATTACGCTGTGACGATTTGTTTTGTTTGATGACAGGGGTGGTCAGCCCCCCAGAGGGTGTGTGATAAGCTGACAGGCTTTTTGCTGAAAGGCTCACGGGTTTTTGAGTATCTTTACCTATTTTTTCCTTTTATCAGAGTTATTTACCCATGATGCAAGGAGAAGAGGGAAAGGAAGAGGCCGACTAAAATGTTCGCCCATTAAAAAAGCTTGTCCCTAACAAGGGCAAGCTCGATCCTGTTTCTCTTCGCTGACGGAGCGGATTGTCAAAATGGGTCGCCTGGGATTCGAACCCAGGACCAGTCGGTTAAAAGCCGAATGCTCTACCACTGAGCTAGCGACCCCCATTTTTGCGTTTTCTAACAGCCCGTCATTAAGACAACTAAGCTGCTGACGCAGGCCGTGTGGGTCAAGTCGTTTGCCCGTCACGGTTATTAAACTTACCACACGGATTGAACCTACAAGAAAAAACTTTTGAATTATGAATTATCGGTACTGACAGGCACCAAATACTGCGGATCGATAAGAAAAGAGCCGCGGCTGAAACGGACGCCTAAATACCCACCGGGCTTTCGCGATCGCACCGTCCCCTCTTCACCCAAATCTACTAAATCTGGCGGTCTGAGCATGGGCATGGATTCGTCGCTTTTAAGGAAAGGAGGCACCGTCGCAATTTTGACGCGATCGCCGACATTGAAGGTTGAAGTAGACATGCACAAAGTTAGAAGAACGAGAATAAATGAGAGGGGCGTTAATTATGAGGGACTGATGTCTTGGCCCATTCTAAACACGTGGCCATCAGGATGCCTGAGGTGACACTCTCGGACGCCCCAAGGACAATCAGTAGGAGGAAAGACAATCTCTATGTGGGCGGCTTTAGCGAGAGCATAGACCGCATCGACATCATCGACAAAAACAGAGAGCCAGACGCCTTTGTCTTGCGTTTCGTCGCCGTCTGGGCCAAAGGTTGTTGAGTTTAAACCTTTGCCTCGACCGCCTTGGCCATTGAGACTAATGAAAATCTCCTGATCGTCTATGCCAACAGCGCCGAAGGTAGGGGGCTCACCCCAATCCCAACATTTTTCCCAGCCTAGGCTTTCAAACCACTGGAGGCTCTCTGTCCAATTGGATACGTTGAGAATAGGGGTAATGCCTTGAACTGTCATGATTCAGGGGCTCTCAGGGAGCATGGACAACGTTTTTTAAGGGTCTAACCGACTAGGGATTACCGACTAGGGATTATGGCACTTGCCAAATGCGCTGGTGGTATTTTTCAGGCTGGGCATAAGGGTCATGCGTGGGATGGTCATGATGATGACCGTGACTGTGAGGGGCAGGGTTGTGGTGGCCGTGACTGTGAGAGCTGTGATTGTGAGGATCATGACTGTGAGAGCCGTGACTGTGAGAAGCCTTGCCTTTTGCTTCTAAGCGGAATTTGCAGGCTTCACAGTTCATAGCGACGGTACCGAGCTGGGTCTCAATTTCTCTAGCGCGGAGTACCTGGAGGAGCTGGGGGTGAATGCCCATCTCGGGTAGCGTAGCCACTTCGAATGTGGGGTGTAGCGCCTGCTGTTGGGCTGCGATCGCAGCAATTTTTTCCATCAGCACACCTGTAAACATAAAGTAGGGCAGCACGATAATTCGCTTGGGCCCATACAGCCGAGCCCGCCGAAAGCCTTCTTCCAAACGTGGGTGAGTAATCCCAATAAAGCAAGTTTCAACCGTTTGGTAGCCGCTACCCTCCCACACCATGCGAGCCAGCTTGCACACATCCCCGTTGGCATCTGGATCGCTAGAGCCCCGACCAATAAAGAGCAGGACAGTCTCTTCTCGGGCAATGTCATTAGGGTTGTGTGCAGGTGTATCCAAAAGCGCTAGGCGCTTTTTCCAAAGGTCAAGAATGGCTGGGTTAATCCCAAAGTGACGACCGTAGTGGAAGGTAAGCTGCGGATGCCGCGACTTTGCCCTATCTAGCTCATTGGTCACGTCAAACTTGTTATGACGCGCGGCAAACAGCAAAATGGGCAGCACGGAAATGTCGGTGTAGCCCTGCTCAACACACTGGTCAATTCCGACTTGAATATTGGGCTCAGTCAGCTCTAAAAAGCAGGGAATCACTGGGCGAGAGCTATCAAGCTTTTGATAAATCGCAGCAAAGTCGATCAGATCTTGACGTCCTTTGGCATTTCGGGTGCCGTGTCCCACCATCAGTAGTGGCCGGGTCATAGGGAGTGGCGATAGTTTTAGGTCGCTGTAGGCTGTGGTGCGATCAGTACTATTTTGAGAAGGGCCCTCTGAGGGAGCGGCGGCGAGGGGCTTTTTCACATTGGTCGGCGAATCTTTAGAGAGCACCTGTTGGGCAGTGAGCGTATCAAACGTTTGGATAAGAGCCATAAAGTCATACCTCTTGGCACTGTGCAACGCAGGCCATAGAGAAAAATTGAGCAGTGGATAAGCGGCGAAGCAGGTATTCTGACTTTGACAGCTGCGGCACAGCGCCGGATTTTCACCGGACTTTCCCTAACCTCACCACGGGGTCACATTGACTGGCAATGAACCTAGCTATCCTAACGACTTCGTCTGAGATGTAGGCGCGATCTATAGATAATGTGATGATCAAAGGATGAGCCTATGGACGAGCGAGCCAAAGAAACCGCCAAAGGAACCGCCAGAGGAACCAATAGAAAACCCACCAGAAAGCCAATCAGAGCGCAAGTACGCAAGGCCTTTGAGGAGAGCCATACCTCAGCAGGACTGGCGGTCAATGGCGCGATCGCTGTTCTGATCCTGCTCTCGGCAACCCTCTTCGCTGCACAAACCTATCCTCTGCCTCGGTCTGTCTTGCAAGGCATCCGTATCGCAGACCAGGTAATTCTGGCCCTCTTTACCCTGGAGTACGCCACCCGCTTGTGGTCAGCGAAAAACCCGCTGAGGTTCATTTTCAGTCTCTACGGCCTGATTGATTTAGTGGCGATTTTGCCCTTTTTGTTGGGATTTATAGATACTCGCTCCCTTCGGCTTATTCGCTGGCTTAGAATCCTCAGGCTGGCTCGCTTCTTCGAAAAAAAGACCTGGTTTAGAACGCTCAACGGCTCGGAAGGTCTAATTTTTGCGCGCATTCTATTCACGCTGTTTTCAATCATCTTCATTTACTCAGGGGCCATTTATCAGGCCGAGCACGACGTCAACGCCCGAGCTTTTGGCACCTTTTTAGACGCCGTTTATTTCGCCGTTGTCACTATGACCACCGTAGGCTTTGGCGATATCACCCCCGTCTCTGAGGCCGGACGCGGCCTCACCATCATGATGATTCTCACTGGCATCGCCCTGATTCCCACTCAGGTGGGGAATTTCATTCAGCAGTTTACTAAGGTACAAAATTCTGTTCGTGTGACCTGTAAAGACTGCGGCCTGATAGGCCACGAAACAGATGCACAATATTGCCGCCGCTGTGGAACTGAGTTGCCAAAAGAGGCGATCGCAGATAGTGAAACGACTCATGGCGATCAGCCGCTGGCCACTAAAAACATCCCTGAAGAAGCCGCACAAGCAGACGCTACAGCCCAATAATTTGATACAAAAACTGGCGCACAAAAAGACCGTGCACTCTTTTCGATCAGCTCTTTTCGATCAGCTCTTTTCGATCAGCTCTCTTGCAGCGCTCTCGAAAACCAGCTAAGAACATCAAGAATCCCTGATTATTTATTGACCACTTTTTAACAGTCGGCAAAAGCGATCCCATCCCATCACGCACCCCGCAAGGATTTGCTCGAACACGACAGACAACGCGACCACCCTCTTCTGTTAAAAGGCGGAAATTAGCTAGCAGGGGGCCTCACAGCCGCTAAGCCATAAGTTACAATTGATTAAGCTTTATTTCAGGAGCGTATATTCCGTTACCTGAGCTTCAAGGCTTTCTGTGCTCACAGCCGTTCGACAACCATCCCTCGACCGACACCGTGAGCTTTGTTTGTCGGCATCACAGCCATCTTGAGACCCACCCCTTATGAGCCTTCCTATTCGCAACGTCGCTATCATCGCCCACGTAGACCACGGCAAAACAACCCTCGTAGACTCTCTGCTAGAGCAGTCCGGTATTTTCCGTGACAACGAAGCGGTTCCCACCTGCGTGCTTGACTCCAACGACCTGGAGCGCGAACGAGGCATCACTATTCTTTCTAAAAACACTGCGGTCCACTACAAAGACACGCTGGTCAATATTGTCGATACCCCCGGTCACGCGGACTTCGGTGGCGAAGTTGAGCGCGTATTGGGGATGGTTGACGGCTGCTTGCTGATTGTGGATGCCAACGAAGGCCCCATGCCTCAGACTCGCTTTGTGCTCAAAAAGGCACTCGAAAAAGGCTTACGTCCTATTGTTGTTGTCAACAAAATTGACCGCCCCCGCGCTGACCCACACACCGCGGTTGATAAGGTTCTAGATCTGTTCATCGAACTCGGCGCAGATGACGATCAGTGCGACTTCCCCTACCTCTTTGCCTCTGGGCTCTCTGGCTTTGCCAAAGAGAAAATGGAAGACGAAGACAAAGACATGCAGCCTTTGTTTGAAGCGATTTTGCACCACGTTGCCCCCCCTATTGGCGATCCTGACAAGCCGTTGCAGCTTCAGGTCACCACGCTCGACTACTCCGACTATCTGGGTCGCATTGTCATTGGTAAAGTGCACAACGGCACCATTCGCCAGGGCGAGCAAACTGCCCTAGTCAGAGAAGATGGCTCCATTATCAAGGGCAAAATTACTAAGCTGATGGGCTTTGAAGGGTTAGCTCGCATCGAAATCAAAGAGGCGAGCGCCGGTAACTTGGTCGCCGTTGCAGGCTTCGCCGATGCCAACATTGGTGAAACAATCACCTGCGCCACGAACCCACAGGCCCTACCGCTAATCAAGGTCGACGAGCCTACCTTGCAAATGACCTTTGCGGTAAACGACTCACCGTTTGCAGGCCAAGAAGGTGATTTTGTCACCTCTCGTCAGCTTCGAGATCGCCTGATGCGTGAGCTTGAAACCAACGTTGCCCTCCGCGTAGAGCCCACAGACTCGCCCGATCGATTTGCCGTTTCGGGTCGTGGTGAGCTGCACCTCGGCATTTTGATTGAAACGATGCGCCGCGAAGGCTATGAGTTCCAAGTGTCTCAGCCGCAGGTGATTTACCGCGAAGTGAACAGCAAGCCCTGCGAGCCTTACGAGCAGCTGGTGCTAGACGTCCCTGAAGAAGCCGTCGGCGGCTGTATGGAGCGATTGGGTCAGCGCAAAGCCGAACTACAAGACATGATGGTGTCTGGCGATGGCCGCGCTCAGCTTGAGTTTGTAGTCCCTGCCCGTGGCCTGATTGGCTTTAGGGGTGATTTCATGCGCGCGACTCGCGGCGCGGGCATTATGAACCACAGCTTCCTGGAGTATCGCCCGATGTCTGGCGAGATTGAAACCCGTCGGAATGGCGTGCTCATCTCCTTTGAAGAAGGTGTCGCAACCTTCTACTCACTGAAGAACGCTGAAGACCGGGGCGTATTCTTTATTGAGCCCGGTACGAAGGTATACAAAGGCATGGTTGTCGGGGAAAACAATCGCCCTCAGGACCTAGAGCTCAACTTGTGTAAGGCCAAGCAGCTAACGAACCACCGTGCAGCCTCCGGCGACGAGCTGGTGCAGCTACAATCTCCGATGGAAATGGGTTTAGAGCGCGCACTAGAATACATCGGCCCCGATGAAATGGTGGAGGTAACGCCTGAGTCTATTCGCTTGCGTAAGATTAGTAGAAAAAAGCTCGCTAAGCGATAGAGCGTGAGGCCTGGTTGAACGTCCTGTTTGAACATCCTGTTTGAACATCTCGATTGAACATCTCATCGGCATGAAATAGCCCGACAGGCAGTCATTATGGCTGCTTGTCGGGCTATTTTCATCAATATCTCCCGCTATGGCAGCTGGCGAGCGGTTTAGGATACGTTCATCGGCTAAAAACGTGACGTAGCAGCAGGCAATTCAAGTTGCCTCAGGCTGACGAACCGGAATCTCGATGACAAATTCTGTGCCCTGACCGATCTCGGAGGTGAAGGTTAAGTGACCACCGTGCTTTTCAGTGATGATTTGATAGCTGATAGACATGCCCATACCTGTACCTTTGCCAACAGGCTTTGTGGTGAAAAACGGATTGAGAATTTGGGATTGAATATCGGCGGGAATCCCTGGGCCATTGTCCTTAATTTTGATGACGGCTAGCAGCGATTGATCGACAGCAGACTTTTTGACCGCTGTGGCGATCTCAATTTGGGGGTCCGGTGTCTCAGCTAGCGCATCAATCGCATTGGCCAAAATATTCATCAGCACCTGATTGAGTTGACTCGGATAGCAGTCAACGGTGGGCAGCTGCGTATAGCGCTTGATCACCTCTACACTCTGGTTACGCTCTGTCGCTTTTAGCCGATGGCCCAAAATCACGAGCGTACTATTGATGCCTTCATGAATATCAACGGTTTTCACAGCCGATTCGTCTACACGGGAAAAATTACGCAGCGACAGAACAATCTCGCGAATACGCTCGGTCCCTAAAGACATTGAATTCAATAGCTTAGGCAAATCTTCTTGGACAAAGTCTAAGTCGATAGCCTCTAGCTCCTCTTCAATCTCTGCGGTTGGTTGAGTATAGGTTTGACGATAGAGATCAATCAGGTTCAGCAGATCCTGAGCGTAGTCTTGTGCAGGGCGAAGGTTGCCATGAATGAAGTTCACTGGATTGTTAATTTCATGGGCAACGCCTGCGACCATCTGACCTAGGCTAGACATTTTCTCAGCCTGAATAATTTGGGCCTGGGTGCGCTTGAGCTGATTTAGGCTTTGAGATAGGGCCTGCGACTGAGCATGACTTTGCGCGTACAGCTCGGCTTGATTAATCGCAATGGCTAGCTGAGCGCCGACGGCTTCGAGCAACTCTATCTCGCCTGGGCTCCAGGCATGAGGCTGCACGTGCTGACAAATAATAACGCCGGTTCTGTCCGTATCCGTTTCGACAGGAATCAGTATTTCCGAGCTGATGGCTAGCATCTGTAAGAAAGCTTTGTGCTCAGCATTTTGGCAGGTATTAGCATCATCTACTCGGCTAATTTCTGGGTTGAGTAGGGCAGCAGTCTCAAGACCCAAGCGGTCGGTCGGTTGATCGCCGAGCGATCGCACATGCCCTGTGTTGTCAATAAACTGCGCTATTTGCCAGCCTAATGATTTAGGCTCTAGCCAAGCAAAGGCGATGTAGTCTATCGATAAGCCCTCTTGCAACGTGAGCAGGGCCGTTGAAATCACGGTGTCTAAGTTGAGAGAGTCACGCACCTTGGTCGTAATCTGATTGAGCACAGCTTGGCGCTCGGCGGTTTCTCTTAAGACAGCTTCAGCGGCTTTGCGATCGCTAATATCTCGCATAATGGAGGAAAAGTGCTCAACGTCGCCGTCCTCTGATTTATGACAAATAATCACCTGCGAAACAGGAATATCACGGCCATGACAGTCGCGAATGAGTGACTCACCGTGCCAGCTGCCTTTAGCAACAGCCGTCGGCATCGCTTCTTTCATAATTCGCTCAGCGACCTTTGGGTGGGTCACCGAACTGATATGAAACCGATCTGTCTTCTCAGCTGGGATGCCAAAAATTAGCTGCCCTGCCCGGTTGAGATAACAGTTGTTGCCCTCGGCATCTGCAATACCCACGACATCAGGCGTAAATTCTAAAATGGACAGTAACCTTGCCTGCTCATCTTGAGTTGTTTTGCGGGCCGTAATATCTTCAATAACCCCCAAAATCCCGAAAACGTCGCCCTTGGCATCGTGTAGTGGCATTTTGCTGGTACTCAGCCAAGCTTGCGTACCATCACCCTGAAGCTGAGGTTCAAGAATGTTAAGCTCTGGAGTATCTTCCGCCATGATTCGCTGGTCGCAGGCGACAAACCAGTCTGACTCATCCTTTCTCCAGGGCATGTCATAGTCGCTTTTCCCAATCAAGTCAGCCGTTTTTTCCAAGCCACCGATATCAGCAAAAGCCTGATTACAGCCTAGGTAGCGGCTCTGGCGATCCTTCCAAAAAATAGCTGATGGCATCGCATTCACGACCGTTTGCAGGACCTGCTGAGACTCTGCCAAAGCCAGTTGTGCTCGTCTTTCAGCCGTAATATCAATACTGGTCACAATCAGCTGAACCACATCGCTAGACTCATTTTTCACCGGGTAGACGCGGAGAGTCCACCAAGTGTCGCCGCTGACGGTTGGGAGTTTTTCCTCAAAGGCCACCATCTGTCCACAGGCCACACAGCTAGCGTATCGCTGCTGATACCTAGCGGAAATCGCACTCGGAAAAACCTTGCTCAGTCGCTTACCCTGGAGCTGCTCAATCGGGATAGGACTGGTTTGTGCAAGCACTGAATTGAACGCCAAAAAACGAAAGTCTTGACCGCCCTCTAGAACCTCCATGGCGTACATGCCATAGGTGGAGTTGTTCCACATCGCATCAAAAAACGCGACGGCATCGATACCAATCTTATTGGCACTTGAGAGCATTGGGTTCGTTGGACAATCAGCCAGCATTGCGTATTTTCCTATTTTGTCCCTACGTGGAAGATTCATGCCCAAGAGGGCTAACAGCAGCCTATTATCGAATACCTTAAGCGTTATAAAAACGACTGTCTTTACACGATGTAGTATGCCCAAAGCCTGCATTCAAAGCAGGATCCAGACACGAACGGCTCAAAACTGCTATCGCTACACGACGCCAGGTAGCGTCAGTAAAATAGCTAAGACAACGTAGGGCGGTGAGCCACAAAAATTTCCTGAGCTATGGATTTATTTGAACAGCGCCAACAGGAACTGATAGCGTCAGAAGCACCGCTCGCCGCTCGAATGAGACCGCGATCGCTCGATGAATTTATCGGACAAGACGCCATCATTGGTCCGGGCCGACTGCTTCGCCGCGCCATCCAAGCTGACCAGCTCTCCTCACTCATTTTTTACGGCCCACCTGGAACCGGTAAAACCACGCTCGCGCGGGTGATTGCGAACACCACCCGCGCAAAGTTTGTGGCGATTAACGCGGTACTGGGCGGGGTTAAAGACATCCGCAATGCGGTAGAGCTGGCCCAAACGCATCGGGGCCAGTACGGCCAGCGCACCATTTTATTTGTCGATGAGGTGCATCGATTTAACAAGTCACAGCAGGACGCGCTGCTGCCCTGGGTGGAAAATGGCACCGTTATTTTGATTGGCGCGACCACTGAAAATCCGTTTTTTGAAGTGAACAAGGCGCTGGTGAGCCGCTCGCGGATTTTTCAGCTGAAGCCGCTAGCCGATGAAGACCTCGACGCTATTTTGCAGCAGGCTTTGGAGATGAAAGACCGAGGCTATGGCGATAAAACAGTTGCGATCGCCCCAGAGGCTCGTGAGCATTTGATCAACGTTGCCAACGGCGATGCTCGCACCCTACTCAATGCCTTAGAGCTAGCTGTTGAGACTACGCCCGCTGATGACAAAGGCCAAATCCCCATCACGCTACCGGTTGCAGAAGACTCCATTCAGCAACGAGCTGTCCTCTATGACAAGGAGGGCGATGCGCACTTCGACACCATCAGCGCGTTTATCAAAAGCATTCGAGGCTCGGATCCGGATGCCGCGCTCTACTGGCTGGCACGCATGATGTATGCCGGAGAAGACCCACGCTATATTTTTCGGCGACTGGTGATTTTAGCGGGGGAAGATGTGGGCATGGCCGATCCGAATGCGGTGGTCGTGGTCACCGGTTGCGCCACCGCATTTGATCGAGTAGGGATGCCGGAAGGACGTTATCCGTTAGCGCAGGCCACACTGTACCTAGCGACTGCCCCCAAGTCGAACAGCGTGATGGCGTTTTTTGATGCGTTAGCCGCCGTTAAAGAGGAACGTGAAGGCGACGTCCCTAACGCACTCCGCGACGCCACCCGAGACAAAAAGGGCTTTGGTCACGGTGCGGGATATCTGTATCCCCATGCCTATCGCGATCACTGGGTGGCGCAGCAGTATTTGCCCAGCAGCTTGCAGGGCCAAGTGTTTTATCAGCCGTCGGCGCAGGGCTACGAGGCCAGCATTCAAACCCAAGTCGCCAGACGACGAGAAGCACAGCTCGCCTCACTGGTTGAAAGCAATGCCGAAAGGGACCGCCCTGAGGCCCTCACCTATGGACCAAAGAACCGGCAACAAGATCAGTGGTTGCAACGGGCGACTGGGGCATTGGGCGAGCAGCTGGGAGACGTGCGCGATCGCATCTTCACCTTACTCAAGCCACAACGTCATCACCGCGTCCTCGACTTAAACGCCGCCACCGGCCTACTCACCTGGGAAGCTATTCGCCACGTACCAGAAGGGGGCGTGTACAGCTGCGTGAACACCTCGCAAGCTTACAAAGCCCTCATTGAACAATCGGCCCTACTTAACGAGTTAGACCGCCCTACCGTTCTGCAAATTAAGCCTGCCCAGTGGTCAGCAGCGCTGAAAACGGTCGCCAAGCAGTCGGCGCATTCCCCCCTGATATTTGACAGTATCCTAGGACGCAATGCGCTGATGGCCCTGGCCGATAAGCCCGCAGCCATTCAGCAAATCGGAACACTCCTGAGCAAAACAGGAACCATGGTGCTGGCAGAGGCGATCCCATCGCGGGGGCAAAGGCTCTCTCAGCTGCTAGAACAGACCGCGCTAGAAGCCGACCTATACGAACAGCTCACTCAGGCAGAAGCGCACTTATACAGCGACCCCAAAGAGGCCCTAGTGAACTGGGATGTGGCTGATTTACAGCAGGCCTTTGAGGCCGCAGGGCTCACTTGTGAGATAGACGTCACTGTTTTTCAAACGCCGCTGACGATTACACCTACGGTGCTACAGCGTTGGCTGGCAGACGGTGGCAAGTATTGCGATCGCCTCATCGCCTACGGATTCTCCGTAGAGCAAATAGCGCGTATCCGCACCCACTTTTTTCAGCAGCTGAAGCATCAAACTGTGAACTGGCATCGCAGCATTGCATTCATCACCGCTACCCGAGCGTAAAACCCACTACTCCAGCGCCAACGCCGCGAGCGCCATAAAGACTGGAAATCGATGGAAACTGAAATCTAGGGAAACTGCTTTTCGCCGAGGCGAGTGCCGTCTTCTCTCACGACGATATATCGGTAACTGGGGTCAGCCACTTCCCAATAGCGTTGCAGCTTAGCGTAGTTGAAATTTTCAGGAACGTTCACTTCAAAGTTGCCTAGCTCTGGGACCCAGGCAATCCACCAATCCTCACTGTCGTAACCCACTGAGTTCCAGAAGCCCAAACGCACGGCCTTTTCAGCGGCAGGCTCAATCGAAAAATTGACCTGTCGCCAGTCGGGCTCGCCAGCGTTACGAATCAGTCCTTCAGAACTGCTCGTGTAAGACCCAAACTGCCGGTTGAAGTAATAGTCAAAGCGATCGCGCTCAGTGAGCAGCTCAAATCGAGTACAACCGTCGTACACCACCGAAACGCCCCGTCCGTCGCTAGCAATCACGTTGTAAGGGAACGCGCCAATGCCTTCATTCCCTGGGGGAACAAACTTTTGCTCGTAAGCTTCTGGCGTGAGGTAGTCCCGAAAATCCAGTGTGGTAACGGCATTAATCGCAGCTGTTTTTTGAGCGCCGCTGAGCGCATCAAAGCGGCTAGTGAGCAAAATTTGCCTACCCTCTATACGGTCAAAAACAGGTTCGCTGCCCCAAAGTGGGTCTTGCTGAGATTGCAGCTGCTGCAAGTGCTGGCTCATCGCAGGCTCGTACCACTCCAAACTGCCAGAGCGGTCCGAACAATTCGCACTAGCCGGCGTAGCTGCAACCATCCACCCCAGCAGGAAAACCGCCCACTGCCATCGCTTCTTTTGCCAAATACTCAATAAGCTCACGTTTCCACCTCTGCTCCTACAGAAACAACGCTTAAGTCAGAACAACGCTTAAGTCAGAACAACGATTGAGTCCCTTCATACGGATGGGGCCTCTTTATTAAAAGCCTTCAGCAGGCTGGTCTTTTTTTCTGCAAAGTGGCTGAAGAGTTTAGCCATCACAGTCGCTGAGCTGAGCCACGCCGTCCGGGCCATTTTTAATCGCAGGCAGCTACAAAATAAGCACATTTACTCAACTAAAGTCAGCGAATTAAAGAATTTATTTTGTCAGCTCGGCAGACTGTAATATTAGCTACTTTTTTAACGCCCGTTAGCGATTTTTTGCAAAATAGAAGCATCATAAACAAACAACCACAGCCTAGGTCAGCCAGGCTTTTGAGCGGTTTACAAACATTCGATTAGCGCAAAAAACATCGTTTTATTTGAATGTACGAAATCAGTGATTTGTCGCTATATTCCGACATGTTCAGTTACATCGCTTAAGCAGTGTGTACAGCAACTCTGAAGGAAAAGTGTAAATCCTCCGATTCTCGTTTTTTATCTCTATAAATATCTATAGGCAGGGAAAATTATTCTGCTCCAAACCTTGACGTAATCGCACCCCTTAGAACTGCTTATGGCTGCTTTAAAAGTTGGCATTAATGGCTTTGGCCGCATTGGTCGCTTGGTCTTTCGCGCCGCGATCAACAACCGCAACATTGAGTTTGTTGGGATTAACGATTTGGTTGCGCCTGAGACCCTGGCCTACCTCCTAAAATACGACTCTACGCATGGCGCGTTTCCCGGCGAAGTAGAAGCTCGCGACAATGGCATCATCGTTAACGGTCGCTTTATTCCTTGTACCTCTATCCGTAACCCAACTGAGCTGCCTTGGGGTGAACTCGGTGTGGACTATGTGGTAGAAGCGACTGGCCGCTTTACAACCCATGAAACAGCGAACGCGCACCTCGCAGCAGGGGCTAAGCGTGTGGTGATTTCTGCCCCCACTAAGAGCCCCGGTGAAGTGCGGACCTTCTTGGTTGGTGTGAACCACGAAACCTTCAATCCTACGAGCGATCGCATCGTTTCTAATGCAAGCTGCACCACCAACTGTCTGGCCCCTATCGCTAAGGTCATCAATGACAACTTTGGGCTCGCAGAAGGCTTGATGACCACGATTCACGCGTCTACCGCTACCCAGCCAACGGTAGATAGCCCTTGCAACAAAGACTTGCGCAGCGGTCGAGGCGCGGGCCAAAACCTCATTCCAGCCTCTACAGGCGCAGCTAAAGCGGTCACCCTGGTATTACCCGAACTCACCGGTAAGCTCACGGGCATGGCAATTCGCGTTCCCACCCCTGACGTTTCGGTCGTAGACCTCACCTTCCGAACCGAAAAAGCAACCAGCTACTCCGAAATTTGCGCTCGAATGAAGGCAGCTTCCACCAACGGACTCACAGGCGTCCTAGGCTACACCGATGAGCCTTTGGTTTCTTCCGACTTCACCGGCGATCCTCGCTCCAGCATCTTTGATGCCAAAGCAGGCATGGAACTCAATCCTCACTTCTTCAAGATTTTGTCTTGGTATGACAACGAGTGGGGCTACTCTAACCGGGTTATGGATCTGATGCTGTACATGGCCCAATCCGAAGGGATTTTGGCCGATGTAGCGACGGCACCCGCAATGGCCACCGCTCAATAGCGATCGCAGTCTCAAGAACACCGCTTTTAAAAGCGAAACATCAGCCTTCTTTCTAAATACTGGCAATTAACACCAGGCCCATAGCCGTTTTATGAAAAACGGCTATGGGCCTTTTTTATGTTGACTAGGGCGCTTCAGACATCACAACGCAGCTTTTTAACGAAACTGCTGCTGCCAAACACCTAAAAAACGACTACTGAGAGGCCGGCATTGACGGTATCGATTAATACTACGCAGATACTGAGAGAGCTCACGCAAGGCGCAAGCGACGACCTAAAACAAGCGATTTCACAAGCTATCGGGTGTGTGATTGCTCCTCATAATGCCTTTATATCATCAAGTTCTATAACAAACAGCCTAGAGTAGGCCCTCCATTTTTGACGATAAAGAGCTGTTTTAGAGCATTTGATGACTCAAGAAATATATCCGATTGCTTTATCGAGGGGTCTCGCCCCTTATCAAGCTTTAAAGGGCACTTTCCCAAATCTATTTTCAAAACTTTACACAAAACTCATAAATTGTGAAGCGATTGATACATAAGGCTTTCTTGATATTGAAAAGGCGTATTAAGCCTGAGGCGCAAAGTATAAATCCGGACATCCAACTATGAAGGGGAAGAAAATAATATCAAGCATTGATAAAGCATCTACCTGAAAACCACTGCACTACATGTAAATTTTCGGGCCATTACAAATTTATGACACCATCAGCGGCAGCATCAGGAATGCAACACAGCGATCCTGCGAAGCACTCAGAACACAAAGCAGCTATGGCTCTGGTTTCCGGACAGCCGACCCATGTTGCCAAGCAAAACGGCTCTTGGTTTGATCCTAAAACTTGGGCAGGCGGCAGCATCCCCGGAGACAACGCCAAGGTCAAAATCAACAAAGGCGTTTCCGTCACGTACGATCAGAAAAGCGATGCGAGTCTGTTTACGCTCAATGTAGAAGGGCAGCTGAAATTTGCGACGAACAAAGACACCAAAATGGTGGTGGATACCTTTGTAGTTGCCCCCGATGGAAAGCTTCAGGTTGGCACAAAAGGCGACCCTGTTAAGGCTGGCGTCACCACCGAAATTTTGATCGCCGACAACGGCAAAATTAATACCAATTGGGACCCCAAACAGTTCAGTCGAGGGCTGGTTTCCCATGGCGCTGTCGAAATGTATGGGCAGGCAAAAACCTCTCACCTCAAGGTTTCGAAAAATCCAATGGCGGGCGATCGCACCCTGACGCTCGACAAATCCCCTGCCAACTGGCAAATCGGCGACAAGCTAATTTTGACCGGAACCCGATTTGCCGCCTCAGCTAACAACGGCAACAAATGGGACACCAATACCGAAGATGAAGAAGTCACCATTAAGTCAATCAATGGCAAACAAGTCGTCTTAGAAGAAGCCCTCAAGTACAACCACGACACGCCTCGGGGTGATCTTAAAGCCTACGTCGCCAACCAAACTCGCAACATCATCATCGCCAGCGAGAATGGCGATAAGATTCCCACCGGCCAGCGCGGCCACACGATGTTCATGCACTCCAATGATGTGGATATTCGCTACGTTGAGTTCCAAGATTTGGGGCGCACCGACAAATCCAAAGGGCTCAACAATTCGAGCAACGTCAACGGCAGATATAGCGCCCACATCCATCGAACCGGCACTGGCGGCGAGCCGGCAATTTTAGTCGGAAACGTCGTTGATGGATCTCCCGGCTGGGGCTTCACCGTCCACGACAGTAGCGCCATCGTTGAAAACAACGTCGCTTTTGATATTTTTGGCAGCGCCTTTGTCACCGAAACGGGCAACGAAACCGGCGTATTTCGCAATAACATTTCGATCAAAACCGACGGGATTTACGGGCACAACGAAAAGTCTGGCGTTGATGCCCACGACTTCGGCAAGTCCGGGATTGGCTTTTGGTTTGCCGGTCGCCTGTTTGAAAACGAAGGCAACGTCGCAGCTGGCTCGCGTAACGCAGGCATGTTCTACATGCATCGTGGCTCCAAGCTGGTTGGGCCCAACGTGGAAGATCTTCCCTTTCCAGATCTCGCCAAAAAGAAAACATCCGATGGTAAGCGCGTCACCGTTGACCAAGCGCCCATTATGGGATTCAAAGATGCTGAAGTAATCGCCTCTGGCATGGGCCTTCACGTCATCAAAGATTTTCCTGAGCAAAACCACGACTTGCGCACAGTGCTAGACGGCCTTAAAGCCTGGGAAGTAGAGCGGGGCACCCAGCTGCAATACACGTCTCACTACACAATGAATGATTTTGATCTCATCGGCAGTAAAGACTCTCGCTTCTGGCTGAGCGATGGCGTCGTATTTCAAAAAAATACGCAGGATATGGTCTTCAACGACATGACCATCGACGGCTTTGATGCTGGAATCTACGCGGAACCAACGACTGGTGAAGGCCCACCCGTGATTCAAGATCGGGGCCTGATTTGGATCGACCTGGCGATGAAAAACAACAAGCAGGACTTTGAAAACTTCACCCTGCCGAAAAAAGACTGGCTCAAGCAATCGGATGTAAAGCCCGGCCAGCTCTCGTTTAAAGAATCGGGCAGTGACCTGCTGATTACAGGCAATGACTTTGCCGATACCGGCTATGTACAAATCAAAGGCACCAAAACCGATTCGCTCGGCAGTGTCGAACTGCCCTTTGGGGATGAAAAGCTAATCTTGACCTATCAAGATGCTCAAGAACTTGCCAAAAAAGGATACTATACGCTGCCCGACGGTTCTCGCGGCGCAGTCATTGAAGAGTACTTTTCAGATCGGGTCACCGGCGACACCATTAAACAGGCGTTTGTCGTTAAGTTCCAAGAAGACTGGTGGACTAGCGGCGCACCCAACCTGGGCAAGCTCAATCCCTCTTCTTTAGGTGGCAATAAAAAAGTGACCTTGCCCAAGAGCAAATTCCAACTCAATCAGGGTCCTATTAAACCTGTCAAGCCAATTACACCGGCACCTGACGTCGATCCGACGCCAACTGATCCAACGCCAACTGATCCGACGCCAACTGATCCGGCACCGACAAATCCGGCCCCCCCGGTAGATGTAGATCCCGTCACACCCAAACCGCCAACAGCACCTGACCCGGTTGAGCCGACCCCAGTTACACCAGACCCCGTACTACCTTCT
Source organism: Cyanobacteria bacterium J06634_5 (assembly GCA_039820525.1). Taxonomy (GTDB): domain Bacteria; phylum Cyanobacteriota; class Cyanobacteriia; order Phormidesmidales; family Phormidesmidaceae; genus Phormidesmis. The sequence goes on along the minus strand of JBCBPY010000012.1, from coordinate 113,711 downwards.
CCGGTCACACCCGATCCGATTACGCTTAAGCCCGTTACACCACAGAAACCGTTGCAGCCAAGCGATGGGATGAATCCTTCATCATCAGCGCTGAATCCGGTGGTGTCTTACAACTTTGAGGCGGGTCGCAGCGGCGACGGCGATGTGAAAGATATCTCTACAGCTGGGAAAAACAACGCAGGCTCCCTATGGCATGGGGCTTCCTGGGATAAAGGCGTTAGCGGGAATGGGATTAAATTCGATGGCACTGGCAGCGTGCGAATGAACAATTCCACGGATATCAACATCGGAAAACATGCCCAGCGATCGCTCTCACTCTGGTTCAAAGCAGATAAAAATCGCCCCGACGGCAAAAAGCAGGTGCTTTACGAAGAAGGTGGTTTCCGTCGTGGCCTTAACACCTACATCAATGACGATGGCTTGCTCTACGTAGGTGGCTGGGATAAACCAGGTTCGTCGTCGCCCACAGGCTGGAACGAGAGCTCTTGGATTACCTCGACAGAGAAAGTCGTTGATGGCAAATGGCACCATGTTGCTCTCGTGCTTGATGGCGAAAACAAAGCTACGCCCAATGCCCTGACGGCCTACCTAGACGGGAAAAAATTGGGAAGTGACGATGGCGCGGCATTGGCCAGTCATAGCAATGGCATTGCCCTCGGCAGCATCGCCGGACAAACCCGATTCCATGATGGTGTCGGTAGAGGCAAACAGGGCCTGATGGGTTCAATAGATGAAGCCCAAATCTTCAACCAGGCACTCACCAGCTCGCAGGTAAAATCACTCGCCAGCTAGTGCGGCGAACCCAACCTCAATACCAACGAGCATAAGCTCGGCACGAATAAACCAGCGTAAATATTTTACTTTTACGCTGATTTATTCGGGCTATTTTCGTATGGGGTAAGTACTGACCCTTTCATCCCTACGTTCCTATGCTCGTTACCAGCTTGCTCTACCTTGCAACCTTCACCTGCCTTTCCCTATCCTGCTCAATCCTGTATGTATTCCGTTCCGTTGAGTAGGGCTATCTCAGCGCGGACAAACTCACGCCCCAAGTACGCAGCATGATCTAAGTAGCTAATCGGACAGGGCTTTTCTTTGTCTTCAAAAATTTTCATACAAAGCTCTTTAGCTGTGCGCCCCGTATATACCGTTGTCTCCTGACGCACGTTTTTACCGCGTACGGGTAGGGGCTTGCCTGTTTCTGGATCACAGGCAAGCCCTTTTTCATTAATGGTGTTCGTAAAGTGCTTAGCGCAAACGAGGGCCGCTTCTCTATCAACGTAAATCAAGAAGTAGCCGTCTGGATCTAGCTCGATGTATCGCTTCGAGAGCTTATCATCAAGTGCAGCCAGGGTCTTCGCATCCACTGTTCTATTCAGTGTCGTTGAATTTAAAGGAGCGGCAGTCGTTGTCATGAGCGTGGCCTTGAATCGCAAGATAAGTGATTTAGCTCACTATTTTATCGCGAGGGATAATGGCAAAACGCCTAGGTTTTCAAAGCTTATAGATGGTTGACTATCGCGTTTGCTAATACGCTCAGCTCAGACAGCTATCTGCATTGTCCTGCTCTACTAGCGGAATTTCTTTCGTTAACGCTTTAATCGGCAAGTCTGCGTTGATCTCATCGATTTGAAACTGCTCGGCTTCATTGATGCGACCAATGTAGTTTTCCAGGATTTGACCTAGCTCTGGCTTGTAAAACTTGTGCAGGCTGTAGTTTGGCGTTGCGGGAAAGCCACGTCGCTTTTTGTGGCGTCCGCCTGCACCAGGGTCAAAGAGTTTAATGTTGTGTGCGATCGCCCATTCAATCGGTTCGTAATAGCAAGCGCTAAAGTGCAGATTGTTATATTCCTCAAACGACCCCCAATACCGACCGTAAAGGCGATCACCTTTTGTCAAACAAAAAGACATACCAATGGGATCTTCGGAGTCCTCCAGGTAGGCCGCGAAAATAACAACGCGATCAGCCCAAACCGGATGCAGCTGCGCAAAAAACTCACGCTTCAAATACTTAGAGCCCCACCAGCCGAACTTATCGCAAGTATCGCTGTAAAAGTCGTACACCTTCCGGCACAGCTCAGGGGTGAGGCTCTCACCGGTATGTACCTTAAAGTGAATGCCTGCTTTAGCAACAGACTTGCGTTCACGCTTAATGTTGCGCCGCTGATTGGCATTGAACTGCGCTAAGTAATCGTTAAAGTCATTAAAGCCTCGGTTATGCCAAATGTAATTGTGGTGCAGCCACTTGTGAAAACCCAACGCCTCTATCCCTTCACGCCAGTCAGGGTCTACATACAAAAAATTGCACCCTGAAATCTTGTGCTTCAGGCAAAAATCATCAATCAATTCAACTAAAATCCTATTCACTTCCGCCTCATCCTCAGTCGGCGCAATCAAGAAGCGATAGCCTTCTGCAGGCGTAAAGGGCGACATGCCTAACAGCTTAGGGTAGTAGTCAATGCCCAACCGCTCTGCTAGCTCCGCCCACTGATGGTCAAACACAAACTCACCGTAGCTGTGCCCCTTCAAATACATCGGCGCTGCGGCTACCAGCACATCCTCTCGCCACAGCGTTAAATGGTTCGGCAACCAGCCCGTCTTTGGCCCCGTGCTGCCGGAGGTTTCAATGTTATTTAGCCAGGCCCATTCCATCGCGGGGGTAGGCAGCGGCAGTGCCATCGCATCCCATTGCGCCGCAGGAATCTCTGAAAGTTGACTCATCCAGCGGGCGGTGTACTGCACTTGAGGAATGGACACAGGCAAGTTCGCAATTATAGGACTGTCTATAGGGTAATAGAAGTTCTCGAAGATGCGCAGCAGAACAGACTTGCCGTCAAACAAACCTAGCAACGCACCTCAACGCCATAAAATTCAACGCTATAAAATTCAACGCAATAAGTAGCGCAAGAAAATCTCGTCGCCTTCTACATCTACGGATTTCAGGGTGAGGCGGGGTGCATTGGGCAGCGTAAACCCCATCCCACCTACAGGCGTCGGGGCACTTTTGCCACCAATGAGTAGCGGGCAAACGGTTAGATACAATTCATCGATCAAAGAGCTTGCCAGTAAAGAGGCGACCAGCTCGCCACCACCCATCACCGTGAGCCGTTTGACCGCTCTATGATTGGGACTTGGCACTGCTAAGTCATGCATAACCGCTGACCAATCAATGGGCTCATCGACGACCCATCGGCGATCAAAAAAGTTCGGCGGAGCCGATCCCTCAGCGGAGCCGGTTGATTTTTTGGCGGCCAAAGCTGTCCAAACAGCTTCACCGGCGGGTGTCGTGAGCAACCAGCGTGGAATCGGCTGCTGAAAAAATCGACAGTCTGGATCGAGATTGCCCGACGCTGAGCACACGATCTGAATCGGTTGCGCCTGCTGGTTTCGCTGACGCCGACTGGCGAGTAAGTCAACATTAGTCACAGACAGAGTAGTGCCATAGGCTCTGAGCGTTCCAGCACCAAACAGGGTGGCGTCAGCTTGAGCCACTATTCGCTCTAAATGAGCCTGATCGGCGGTGGATGGAAAGCGGGCAGCTGAATAGTGGACGTCAGAAATTTTGCCATCCGCGCTCATGGCCAAAACAGCCGTGATGTAAGGTCGGACAAGATTCAAAGCAGAAGTGGGCGGCATATTTGTTAAAACTACGCTCAACTTTATGGCTTACTTACGCAATGGTGCGGACTAGGAAGATAAACTAAGTAAGGGTAATTGCAGAAAGCAGCTGAGCGTTGCAACTGCACTTCATAAAGGCTGTGCGTATTATTACGGCAGCAACTTCCACAAATATACGTATTATTAACACCAGGGTCATACGCATCTATTACAGCGTCTACTGAAGTATTCAGCCTACTGGGGCTTTTGAGCCTTAGCGAGTGCTACGCCAGATGTCTGATGAAGTACTGGGTTTGAGTTCTAAAGTGCTTAGGGTCTTTTGGGCCTACGTTCTCTACTGTCATGGCTAACCGTCCGCGCTCATTCCGGCGCAACTTACTGTTCAAAATTTTGATGTTTAGCCTACCCATCTTATTGATAGGTCAGGCTGTTGCACTCAGGAAAGCTCGCACCAGCTTGCTCCAAACGGCTCGTCAAAACCTGACCAGTAGTGCCATTCGCAAAGCAGAAGAGTTAGAAACTGGACTCAAGTCTGTCAAAGCCGATCTTGACCTGATTGGCAAAACCGAAGCATTAGCCCAAAACAATCCAGCAGACATTGAGGCGCTATTACAAACCTTTGCCGCAGACATTCCCTACAAAGTCACCTGCGTTGAACTGATTGCCCCTCAAGCCGATGAAGCGATTGTCAATACCTGCGATCGCTCTATCGTACCGAGCAATAAGCAAGTGCCCTGGCTGCAAAAAGGCAGCTTAGAAAAAGCAGACTTCTACGTCTTTTCGCCCGATCAAACCCTGCTGTCACAATCGAGTGGCCAAGACACCGACATTCAGGGAACGCCGCTCACAGCCAGCGGCCCCATCCGCGAACAGCTCGGACCAAACCAGCCGGCAGAAAACAACGAACGGGCCAGAATTCAATTCGTTGTGGCCAAAGCCCTGTACGACGAAGCGGGCAACGTACGACAAACCCTCGCCATGGAGGTGTCATTTTTTCAGCTCCAAGACACCAGTGTGCAGTCCTTAGTCGGCGAGACCGTTGTGATCGATCCGAACAACGTGATTGTGACGCATCCCGACCCCCAGCACATTGGCCAAAACATCGATGAGCTCAAAGATGCCCAAAAGCTTGTTAGCACCATTGGCGACGTCAGAGCAGGCAATAGCAACTTTGTTCATCTCTTTAGGTTTCTCCCTGAAGACGATCGCGAATGGCTAGCAGGCTACAGCGGCTTTAGAGTCACGCTTAGTCCTAAAAAGAACAATGCCTGGACCGTATTGGCCGTTACCCCCATTAACAATGCGCTCTATGGCCTCAATGAAATCCGTAACGTCCTGTTTGTGCTCACCATCGGATTGCTGGCTGCCAGCACATTACTAGCCCTGTATGTTGCCAGGTCGCTCTCCCTGCCAGTAGAACGACTCATCCGCTACACACAAGATGTAGACGACCTTTCTCAGCTCACCTCTGCCCCACACAGCTCTGACATTTGGGAGCTGAACTACTTGGGCACCGTCATTGAGCGCATGCTACACCGCCTCGAGGAAAACTCTGCGGAACTGCGCCGTGCCTGGCAAGATGCCCAAATGGCCAACCAGCTAAAAAACGAATTCTTAGCCAATACCTCTCACGAACTAAGAACACCGCTCAACGGCATTATCGGCTCTATCCACGTCATTCGAGATAATTTGTGTGACACCCGAGAAGAAGAGCTTGATTTCTTACAGCAGGCCGATAAAGCTGCGTTTCATTTGCTTTCGGTCATTGAAGATATTTTGAATATCGCCAAAATTGAGGCTGGAACACTAGATGTGAATATTCAGCCAGTCGATCTTCGCTACATTTTGCAAGACGTATTGGATATGCAGACCCTGCAATTTCAACAGAAGGGATTGCAGCTCATCCGTCCAGAACTCTCAGAATCCATTACGATTCCAGTCGATCACTCTCGCTTTAAGCAGGTCTTACTCAACGTGCTGAGCAATGCGATGAAGTTCACCGATCAAGGCTCCATTGCGATTTCGGTAACCACTGATGAAAGCCCGATAGAAGACGACGTGATGTCAGCAAGGACCCGAGCAGAACTCTTTATGCCACCGGCACCTTGGGTCAAAATTACGGTTAAAGATTCAGGCATCGGCATCGATCCAGAGCATTTGTCTAAGCTCTTTACACCGTTCGTCATGGTCGATGGCTCCCATACGCGCCCCTACGAAGGTACAGGGCTGGGGCTAGCAATTTCCCAAAACTTTATGCGCTTGATGGATGGTGATATTTACTTGGACAGCGAAGGAGAAGGCCAAGGCTCTACAGTCACCATCGTGGCACCTCGCATCGTAAAAAAGAAAATTAGCAAGCCCCACCATGACATAGAAGACCGTGACACAGAAGACGGTGCGATCGCCTCTAGCAGCACCCAAACGGCTGCCGCGCTTTCATCCGGGCAGTAGCTGGTAGCTTTTCTAGACAGATTTTATCTAGCTAAGCGTTATCTGGCCAGATGACAAGACTGCGGGTTGAGCAAAGCTGCTCAAAGCGTAGAAGCTGACTGATCGAGAATAGACGCGATCGCACTCACCTGTGCCTGGTACGCATCTGTTGCGATCGCAGCTTCTCCCACATCACCAATCTCAAGGCCAGCTATTTCAGGGGGCCCAAACTGACCCTCCGCTAACGATAGCCAAGAGCGGCAGCCACCAAACGACGAATCCCAAGGCACCTTGACCGGCTCAATGAACCGATAAGCCCGCAGCGTCAGCACATACAGCGGCTGCTTAGCTTTCCATTTCAACCGCTCCTGGGCCAGCTGAGGCTGCCAAATGTGGAAATCCGCTAGGGCATCGACTTTCTCGGCATCATCAGTCAAAAAAATATGCGTAATGTCAGCCCAAGCTTTGAGCGTGATGCTCTCAGGATGCCAGCCTTTTTCTACCGGTGTCACCAAGCTTTGGTAGGCAGGTTTGAGCAGCTCAGGCCGCTGATGTTCAAACGTGGGAAAGAGAACAACGCGATCAGCCTCAGCTGAAAATTTCCCCTGGTGTTCTTTAATGCCCCCTTTACGCAGGAGCAAAATGGTCTCACCTTTGGCGATCGCATCCACCGCCACCGACCATTCTTTGAGAGCCTTCGTCACGAGCATGATAGCTAGCCTCCTCCAATACTGCTTAAGTGGACCTGTCTGAACCAGCCTAAGCTAAAAGCACCCAGCCCGCAGCCTACGGCATAGTATAAAAAATCTAGCCAGGAAAAGTGAGTGCCCAGCAGTAAGCGCCACCCTAGCTGTGAGGTCCACGCAGGCGGAAACGCAATCAGCTGTGAGCATTCAATTAGCGCGGTGATAAAGAAAACGGCGATCGCAATTTTGCCCACAGGCCAACGCACCTTCCAACTCCCCACAAGCCAAATCCAAAACATCTCGTACAGCCCATCGCCCACACCGTCGTTGACCCAGGCATATCCCCAGACGCCAGAAAACTTGCTAGCCAGCCCTAACGCGACTAAAAGCCCCAGTACGACCGAACACCCAATGCGATAACTTGTCAGGGCTCTGATAGTGCTGGCCATGCGTTTATCCTCCGAAGATCCAACCAGTGAACTAGCCGTATAGCTACATAAAATAGCTACACAGCCTGCAAGCAAGAATTCGCATCTCTGGGAAATCTGGCGTGTCAAGTCGTCAAAACATTCACAAGAGCTGGCACTCGTAAGATTGGTCACTCACGGTGTTATACGGTTTTGGCTTTCAAGTGCTACGAATGGCTAATAGTACGAAACCCTTTCGGGGCAAAGATTTAGCACCTCTGAAAGGGAGCCACTATCCGTAGCTTGTCAAAAGCTAATTCGTATTAGAGGCTCATGGTGACCAGAGACTCATGGTGACCAGAGACTCATGGTGCTGGCCAATTTACAGTATCCGCTCAAGCCACGGCAACTTACCTTCGTACGGTGGATAGCGCAGCGCTATATCCAAAAATTTGGGCTTGCTCAGCACGCTCTTGTAGTGAGAAAACGTGTCAAAGCCGGCCTTACCGTGTGCCGCACCCATGCCACTTTGGCCCACACCGCCAAAAGGCATATCCTGCATAGCATATTGACTAATCGTTTCGTTAAAACACAGCCCACCCGATGAGGTTTGTGCTTCTAGAGCCGCTTGAGAAGCAGCATCTGTTGAAAATAAATAAATGGCCAGCGGTTTGGGCCGTTGGTTGATAAAGGCGATCGCCTCGTCTAACGTGTCGTAGATCAGTACCGGTAAAATCGGCCCAAAAATCTCTTCTTGCATCACAGCCGCTGACATAGGCACATTATCCACCACCGTCAGCGCCATGTAGCGAGAAGCCGGATCACACTGGCCGCCTAAAACCCGATCACCGACACCGAGGGCCTCTGTCATTAGCGATCGCAGCCGTTCAAAATGGCGATCGCTCACAATCCGACCATAGTCAGGGCTGCTGGCCATGTCCTCCCCATAAAACGCAACCACCGTATCTGCGATCGCGGCTAATAAAGCGTCCTTCACGGTAGGGTGCACCAGTAAATAATCTGGCGCAACGCAGGTCTGGCCAGCGTTGAAGCATTTTCCCCACACAATTCGCCGAGCCGCCACAGCCACATCAGCCGTTTCGGTCACAATGCACGGACTTTTTCCGCCTAGCTCCAGCGTTACTGGCGTCAGATGCTCAGCCGCCGCTCGCATCACCACCTTGCCAATCGCTGGACTACCGGTAAAAAAGATATGGTCAAACGGTTCTGCAAGCAACGCCGTTGAGGTGTCTACGCCACCTTCTATAACCGTGACGTAGTTTGGATCAAAGGTCTTGGCCACGAGCGTTGCCAACAGCGCTGAAGTATTCGGGGTAATTTCAGACGGCTTCAAAATAGCGCAGTTGCCCGCCGCGATCGCACTCACTAATGGACAGATCGCCAGCTGAAAGGGATAGTTCCAAGGACTAATCACCAGCACCACGCCCAAGGGCTCTGGCACCACGCGACCCGAAGCAGGCAAAAAAGGCAGCGCTATTTTGGCGTTACGTGGATTTGCCCAGCGAGATAGATGCTTGAGCGCGTAGGAAATCTCGCTGAGCACCAGCGACAGTTCACCCAAAAAAGCTTCAGCGGCGCATTTGCCCAAATCTGCACTGAGCGCAGCGTAGATGTCCGATTGGGCCGCCTCAATAGCACTTGCAAGCTTTTTCAACTGCGTGCGGCGGAAAGCCAGTGATCGGGTTTGCCCAGTTGCAAATCGCGATCGCACCCGATGAAGCGTCTCTTGCACAGAAGTCTGAAGGGTCTGCGAGTCAGCGATAGGCATACGCTCTAATGGTGACTAATGATGAAACGGAATCGTCAGCAGCGGTGTTAGCGCCCACACTAAACCGAGCCAGTGTCGTGGAGATAGTTGGAAGGAGACCACTCTGTCGCTTTGAGAGAGATTGCGCTGAGAAGGATTCCCTTTAGAGGGCTCCCCAAAATATTGATTGCTCGTTGGCAACTCCTCTTGCAGCAGTGCCTCTACCCGCTCAGAGAGCCAACTTTTGCGCGCTGCCTCACAGCTAAGCCCTGCATACAGCGCTTCAGAATCTATCAACGGCGCAGTTACAACACTCAAAAGAGACTCTGCTAGAACCAACGCATCGACCCGCCTCGCTGCCCACAGGTCTGCCCTAATCTCACGTAGTAGCAACAGCTCTTCCCAAAGCGCTTCAGAGTAGGGCAGCCATCCCGTCAGCTGCCGTAGGCCGCCCAGCCAAAAGAACCAAAACGTATCGCGATAGTAGGCATGCCCCGCCTCATGAGCCAAAACCGCATCTACTTGCTCAGGGGATAAATGTTGAAATAAGCCCTCACTGACCACTAGCACAGAAGGCAAAAGCCCTACCTGCGCACTAAAGACAGAGGGGCTAGGTAGCACCTTACCCAGGGTAGGACCGGCTTGAGTCTCAATTGTCTTAGCCGCATAGCTCTGAACCGTTTGCCACAATCGAAACGCCCGCCAAGCCAAGCGAGCCCAAATAGCCATCGCAGCACACAAAAAAGCAGTCGCAATGCCATAGCTCAGCCAGCCCTCCCAGGCATGGCAGCTACGCTCACCCATCGTGACAATGGCAACAGCCGTGGTCAGCAGCAACAGTGGTGGTGCAACAAAAGCACCCAAGGCCCTGTGCCAGCGAGCCTGACTAGAGAGCAGTTGACCCGCATGTCCTTGACTGCGACGACGTTGCGTAGAAGCGTTGTGGGCAATACGAAGCCCAACCGCGATCGCAATCGCGATGCCAATCAAATGCACATGCATCACGACCTGCATCATGAGGCAGTGTACTCCTGAGTGGGAGAAACAGGCGCAACAGGTGTCGTCTCGGTGCCGTCCTCTTTACCGATCTCTGTTCTGGCCTGACGAGCAGTCTGAATTTTTTGGGCGATCGCATCAATTTGCGCCAGGCTATCGTCATCTAGCGAGTCAGCAAAAGCGGCCACGATTTCTGGAGAGCCTACGGCCAAAAAGCGATGCAGTTGCTCGTGGGCAGTGAGAATTTCCGCCTGCTGTTGGGAAATAAGAGCACGCCAAATATGGGCCCGATGCCTGCGGTCTTTTTGTGGAGGTGCATTGCGATCACACGCCACCCAGCCTTTCACAATCAGGCGCTTTAGCACAGTCGAAACAGAAGAATAGGTCAGCTCGCGATCAATGTCGCCTAAAATTTGCTGATGAATAGCCGTTGCGGACGTTGGTCCCAATTGCCACAATATTTCAACAATTTCAGTTTCAAGCGGGCCCAAAGATAGGGTTTTAGGTTGATAGTTAGGAAGCTTAGCCATGTTTACGCAGTGCGAACTCTAGGGAGCTTACTTAAAAGGTTTTGCAGATGAAAGTAAGAAACTATATAACGATATATTGATGACGAGATAGTGTTCAGGAAGCGTGTTCCTAAAGCCTAGCATCAAATTCACTGACACCTCCACTCACTGACGCCTCATCCGCACGAAATAGCACGGTTAACCGTCACAAGCCAAACAGAACCCCAGCAGAGAGATCGTCTTCTGCCGGGGTTCCAAGTGGTAAATCACACTCTTAAGATCACACTCTTAAGTCAGTGGGTAAATGAGCTGCGCAATCAGAACTACACAGCTGATTGCATGCCAACTGACTAAACGCTAACCGGGGTACGATCTTCAGCAGCGGCCTTGAGCGCGTCCACCTTATCAATCGCTTCCCAAGGCAGATCCAAATCGTCTCTACCAAAGTGACCATAAGCAGCCACCTCTTGGTAAAAGCGACCGTTACGCTCACCAGGCAAGCCGCACAGGTTAAAGGTCTCAATGATGCCTGCTGGGCGCAGCTCAAAGTGCTCATTGACCAACGTTAGCAATTTCTCATCAGAAATTTTGCCTGTCCCGAAGGTCTCTACAAATACGCTGGTGGGTCTGGCCACCCCAATCGCATAGCTCAACTGAACTTCGCATTTATCAGCCAAGCCAGCTGCCACAATATTTTTGGCAACATAGCGACAAGCGTAGGCAGCACTGCGGTCTACTTTTGTGGGGTCCTTACCGGAGAATGCGCCGCCGCCATGACGGGAGTAACCGCCGTAGGTATCGACGATAATTTTTCGGCCCGTAAGGCCAGAGTCACCTTGAGGTCCCCCAATGACAAACTTACCGGTAGGGTTGACTAAAAAGCGGGTGCTCTCTGTTGGCTGAAGAGCTAGCCCTTCAAAGGCAGGCAGCACAACCGCATCCCACAAATCTGCTTTAATTTTGGCCTGCACTGCTTCGTTGGAGGTTAGCTCGCCGATGTTTTCAGCGTGCTGAGTAGAAACCAAAATCGTGTCAATGCCAACGGGCTTACCGTCTTCATACTCAACGGTGACTTGTGTTTTGCCATCCGGGCCCAGGTAGGCAAGCTGACCGCTTTTACGAACCGCCGCCAGCTTATAAGAAATTCGGTGGGCCAAGCTAATCGGCAAGGGCATCAGCTCAGGGGTTTCGTTACAGGCAAAGCCAAACATAATGCCTTGGTCACCCGCACCAATCGCATCCCAGCGCTCATCGCTAGTTTGCTCGCGGGTTTCTTGGGCCTGGTTAACGCCTTGGGCAATATCGGCAGACTGCTCATCTAAAGCAATCAACACAGAGCAGCTATCCGCTGAAAAGCCATTGTTTTTAGGATTGGTATAGCCAATTTCCGCAATTTTTTGGCGGACAACTTTTACAAAATTTGCCGTAGCCGACGATGTAATTTCACCTGTGACGACCACCAAACCTGTGTTAACGACAACTTCAGCGGCTACGCGACTACTCGGGTCGAGGGCAAGTACCGTATCCAAAATTGTGTCTGAGATTTGATCACAAATCTTATCTGGATGTCCTTCTGTAACCGACTCCGATGTAAACAGATAGCGACGAGACAAAAGCCAATCCTCCTTATTACCTAAAAGTTAAACGAGTGCGCTATGACCTGCGTCATAGCCAAGGCCCGTGCATTCTAGCGGCATGTTTGCGTATGCAACAGCGTCCCGCTCGCAAACCTTAACAATGGCCTTATAGAAGTATTCGTTAATCTGTGTGTATTGACCAATCTAAAGCATCTATAGCTTTCTACTTAAAAGCTTCAACTGCCGACAGGGATTCGATCACTGCGTAGGTTAAGCGACGCCTTTGGGACGCCGTTCCTTTCGGACCTGCCCCCTCAGGACCTGCCCCCTCAAACTCGATGGGTATGCACGCTTGCCTGAAATCAATCGTGGGGGGCTGCTGCCACCCCCCTGTCATCGCAACAAACCCTGCTGCTGGCGAAGCAGCCCCCGCAGCCAGGACCCAATCAGCCGCCGAATCACCCATCACCAGCGTAGCCGCAGGGTCCACCGCCATCGAGTCACAGGCAAATTGCAAAAAATCAGGGTGCGTTTTAGGCAAAGTTTGCTCCCCCGCGCCACAGTACCAGCTGATTTCATCCGTCGTATACCGGCTCACAAAGGCAGCCACTTCCGGATGAACATCGGAAGAAACAATACCTATTTGCAGGCCAGCTGTTTTCAAGCTTGAAAGCAGCACAGACATGCCGTCTAAAGGGGGTGTTTGGAGAACCTTAGGCGAAAGGGTCGCTTCGGCTTGCTGAAAAGCTAGCTGGGCCTGATTACAGGACGCTATCCAACCAACGCCAGTTGATGAAATCGCAGCAGCCGCTGCGATTTCATTGTCGTAGCGACTACCTACAGCCATGAGCCCATCTGGCGCGATCGCCGATCTGGTTTGACCAAATGTCTTGAGTAAATCGTCGGCAAAATCCTGGGCCAGCTCAGCATTAGTAGGATAGAGCGATGTCGCGACTAGGTGCGATCGCAGCTCTCCCAAAGCGACCAAATAGCGCTCTACATTAGCCAGCGTTCCGTCTTTATCAAACAAAACAGCCTGAATATTTTCAAAGCGCACGCTGCCACACTGAATAGTCGCCATACCCCTGGGTTCCTATCTAACGCCCACAAAAAAAGGAAAGGCGCAAATCGCCTTTCCTTCTGAGTCTTTTGAAAAAATAATTTGAGACTGTCTTCCACTGGCCGATGAGGGTATTAGCCGATGAGGGCTTACAGAGTTACTGAAAGCAAGCATCCCTCAACGCCATCAGATGCTCAGAGGGTTGTTACTCACCCTCTGTCGCAGAAGCCGCAAACTCTTCCTCAGGCGCGCCAGAGTCCATAACGGCTTCGCCGGACTCACCCAACGCCTTTTGTCTGAGCTGCTCACGATAGCGCTCAGCCATCTCTTCAGCTTTTTCGTACACCAGTTCAGGGTTCTTGACCATATCACCGGGCTCGGGCTCAAGCTGCTTAGTAGACAGTGAAATCCGACCACGCTCAGCGTCCAGGTCAATAATCATCACCTTAATTTCGTCATTCACATTGAGTACGGAGTTGGGCGTATCAATGTGATCGTGAGAGATTTCGGAGATGTGCAGCAAGCCGCTCACGCCACCGATATCAATAAAGGCACCGTAGGGCTTTAGGCCACGAACCGTACCAATCACGACTTCGCTTACCTGCAAGCCGTTCATCTTCCGCTCAACCAGCGCACGACGATGGCTGAGTACAAGGCGATTGCGCTCTTCGTCTACTTCCAAAAATTTCAACGGCAGCTCTTCGCCAACCAAATCTTCCTTAGGCTTGCGAGTGCTGATGTGAGAGCCCGGAATAAAGCCACGTAGCCCTTCAATCCGAACCAGCGCCCCCCCTCGGTTAGTGGCAAACACAATCGAGCGTACAGTGGCATCCTCTTGCTGAAGCTGACGCACCCGCTCCCAAGCCCGCATGTACTCAATCCGACGAATAGACAGCGTTAGCTGACCATCTTCGTTATCGTCGGTAAGAATAAAAAATTCGCGCGTCTCATTCGACTGAAGAACTTCCTCAGCACCCTCTACCCGGTTAATCGACATCTCCTGAATCGGGAGATACGCCGCAGTTTTTGCACCAATATCAATCAACGCGCCCCGAGGCTCAATGCTAAAAACCGTTCCAGGAACGATATCGCCAGGGTTAAAGTTGTAGTCGTATTGGTCTAAAAGTGCCGCGAAATCTTCATGCGTAAAACCAATGTCAGTGTTTTGAGTGTCCGGGTTGGCCATGCTAGGTGTTTTCCTACAGTTACTCTCTCCTTACTTAAGAGATTAACTATGAGTTCTTACTAAATTTACTAAAGGTACTAGGGAGTTGAGCACTGACAACAAAAGGCCGTCAGTGAACGCGCGCCAGCGCAGGCATGCCGATCAAAGCAAACCAGCGAAAGCTTATTTAGGCGCTCTATCCCAAGAATATTAATAATAGATCACCAAGGCGATAAAAGTCACTTAATTATTCCAGCTGGCTGCGCTTTTTCTGGCTCGGGATCAGATAGGTGGTGGGGAATGCGGGAGGTGTCTAACACAGTGTTACGTTCAACCTCATGGCTCGTCTCATGGTCAGAAGAATGAGTCGGCAGATTAGGGGGTTCACTAGGCGGCAAAGGAAGCTGCCCCTGAAGCTGACTGAGCGCTTCTGTAAAGTCGCGAATTCCTTTGAACTGCCGATAAACAGAGGCAAAGCGGACATAGGCAACTTCGCTGACCTGCTTGAGCCTGGCCAGGACTCGCTCGCCAATTTCTTCGCTGGTCACCTCTCGCACGGCCTGCTGCTGCAACTGGGCCTCGATCTCATCAACTAGCATTTCGACCGCGTGGGCGCTCACACCGGTTTTTTCACAGGCCGTGACGATACCGCGCAGCAGTTTAGACCGATCAAATGACTCGCGATCGCCTCCCTGCTTAATCACCGTAATGGGCACGTATTCAATTCGCTCATAGGTCGTAAAACGACGCTGGCACTCCAGACACTCACGACGACGACGAATACTGCGATCTGCTTCGGCAGACCTAGACTCTAAAACGCGGTTATTAGGATGCTGGCAAAATGGGCACTGCATAAAGTTAGCCTCCAAAAGGCCAGTTGATGTATAGCACTACAGACTGGCTATATGGCAACGGTACGACAAAACGAGCCTGACAAAAACTATTGCCAAAGGAATAAGCCAAAAAGATCAAAAGAGGCTCAGCTGTTCGCTTTTTTCAAAGCAGTCACTGAGCCTCTATATTATCGAACGTAAACCGTTATCGAAGCACTCACTCCGCTGACAAATATCGTCTCTAACGGTTAGGCGCTAGCCCGTAGGCACTTTAGAATTAGTCCTTTGTAATTTTGGGGGGTTCGCGGAAGGCGATCGCAAAAAACAAAGTGCCAATAATCAAAGCGAAAATCAAAATGTAAGCAACAGCTTCCATAATCTCAAGATCCAATGTGAACGATACGTTGCCTTAACTGTAACAAACACAAGTGAGTAAGGCATAAAAGGGACGGCGTCAAGCTCAAGATGAACAGTCCTCTCTAGCTCAACGCCGAGCCTAATTAACCTTTGTTTGCAGCTTTAGTCGAGAAGTCACCAAGCTTCTGGTAATAGCCCCACTCAACCTGCTCAGGAGATAGGTCGGGGTCAACACCCGCGAACACGTCTCTAAAGAGCGTACGAGAGCCATGCCAGATGTGGCCGAAGAAGAACAGCAGTGCAAAGACGGCGTGTCCGTAAGTGAACCAACCACGAGGACTAGAGCGGAATACACCGTCAGAATCCATGGTCTGGCGGTCGAATTCAAACGGCTCGCCCAGCTGAGCTTTACGAGCGTAGCGCTTCACAGCAGCAGGGTCAGAGATGGTCTGGCCATCCAGCTCACCGCCGTAAAAGTCCACGACCACGCCAGTCTGCTCAAAGTTGTACTTTGATTCAGCACGACGGAAAGGAATGTCAGCACGCAGCACGTTGTCTTTGTCTACCAACACAACCGGGAAGGTTTCAAAGAAGTTAGGCAGGCGGCGAACGGTTAGCTCACGGCCTTCACCATCGTGAAACACGGGGTGACCTAGCCAGCTAGTCGCAATGCCGTCACCAGAGTCCATTGGGCCTACCCGGAACAAGCCACCTTTTGCAGGGCTGTTACCCACGTAGTCGTAGAATGCGAGCTTCTCAGGAATCGCAGCATAAGCTTCTTCTTCAGAAGCGCCACGAGCGATCGCGTTTTGCGCTCTACGCTCAATTTCATCGGCGAAGTAGCTGCTATCCCACTGATAGCGAGTCGGACCAAACAGCTCAATAGGCGTTGTGGCAGAGCCATACCACATCGTTCCAGCGACGACAAAAGCAGCAAAGAAGACAGCCGCAATCGAACTCGACAAAACGGTCTCGATGTTACCCATACGCAGCGCTTTGTACAGACGCTGAGGCGGTCTCACCGTGAGGTGGAACAAGCCCGCTACAATCCCGACGATACCGGCTGCAATATGGTGCGCCACAATACCGCCTGGGTTAAAGGGGTTAAACCCAGCTGGCCCCCATTCAGGCGCGACGCCTTGGACATGCCCGGTGAGTCCGTAGGGATCAGAGACCCAAATGCCAGGGCCCCAAAGGCCGGTTTGGTGAAAGGCGCCAAAGCCAAAGCACAGCAAACCAGATAAAAATAGATGAATGCCAAACATTTTAGGCAAGTCCAAAGCGGGCTCACCGGTTCGTGGGTCACGGAATAGCTCGAGGTCCCAATAGACCCAGTGCCAAACAGACGCCAAGAACAAAAGACCGGCCAAAACGATGTGCGCTAGGGCCACACCTTCAAAAGACCAAAAGCCAGGGCTAACGCCAGTTGCGCCAGTGACATCCCAGCCACCCCAAGACCCCGTCACACCCAGACGTGTCATAAAGGGAAGCACGAACATACCTTGTCGCCACATGGGGTTCAAGATAGGATCGCTCGGATCAAAGTTAGACAGCTCGAACAGTGCCATGGACCCAGCCCAGCCTGCTACGAGCCCTGTATGCATCAAGTGTACAGAAATCAGTCGGCCTGGATCGTTCAGGACGACTGTATGTACTCGGTACCAAGGTAGACCCATTGACTACGCTCCTCCTTGTTTTGCTAAATGTTGCGTATCGCCAGCTCATAATGTTGAGCTGAGTAAAGCGAAAGCCTTGTTAATTAAAATTTGATGCCTTGTTCAGAAGACTTCAGATAGTAATAAGGCTACCAGATATTCGGTCTCTACACTGCCTTTCTAGGCTGGTAAAGAGCGGTTATATAGACCTTCTTCCACAATTTTTGAGGACACCGAGGAAGGAAATTACAGACCTTTGGCCCGGTTTACTCACAAAAATGCAAAAATGAAGGTATATAAAGAAGTGTAACCAGTTCTCAGTATTAAGCGGTGTGAAATTGTCGTATTCAAGCCTTTTGTGTTCGGGTGCCGACAAAGTCACTCCACAGAGTATTATTGAGAAAAGTCAGGTCATATATAGGCTGCGCGGTTTATCGTCAGGCGTAAAAAAGCAGGTAAAAGACAAACCATGGCTCGTATTAAGTTTGTTAAAGAGAATAAGGAAATCGACGCTGTGCCAGGCGCGAATCTAAGATTCAAGGCACAGGAAAATAATATTGATATCTATACCTTCGTCGGCAAGCTCACCCAGTGTGGTGGCTATGGCCAGTGCGGAACCTGCGTTGTAGATATTGTCGAAGGATCGCAAAACCTATCGCCGCGCACCGCAGTCGAAGAAAAAATGCTGCGCAAACGCCCCTCCAGCTGCCGGCTAGCCTGCCAAGCACTGGTACAGGGCGACATTAGTGTAGAAACCAAGCCCGATAAAAAAGCGGGCCTCAAAAAAGCCAAGGCAGAAGCGGCTGCCAAAAAGGCCGCAGAAGCCGCAGAAGCGGATGAGGAAAGTAGTAGTCGTACTGATTCCGAACCGACCCCCAGCGAGCCTGCCTCTGCGGCGGCTGACTAGCGAAAAAGCATCAAGGTAAGATTGCCCGTCATGACCGAGTTCAAGGTTTATGGGTTGGCTTTAGTAGTGATATGCTAAAGCCACAAGCGCCAGTCATTATTTAGGAGTAGGTAAGGCTCATGGAAACGAATAAGTTAGGATTTGTAGCAAGCGTTTTATTTGTCTTTGTCCCCACAGTATTTTTGCTCATTCTATACATCCAAACAGCTAGTAAGAACACAGGCGCGTAATAGCTGTCCTCATCAACCTAAAAAGTTCAGCTTGATCTTAGAAAGCTGCCAAAAAAGCTCTCCCCGTACATAGGTTTCAGTCCGCTAAGACTTGCCCCATATACGGGGGGAGCTTTGCTATATGGCGCCAATCCGCTCTCTTTACACCTGCCCTGGCCATATACCAAAGGGAAGATATACAACTAGCCAGAACCAACTAGCCAGAGCCAACTGGCCGGATTAGAACTGGAAGTAGACGAAGGGCTGAGGATTTTGAGGCGCCAAAAAGAGCAGCCCCAATAACCAAAACGATAGCCAAAACCAATGGCTGAATCGATTGAGCCGAATAAAGCGACCTCGGTTGAGCCAAGAACCCAGCGTATCGGCAATGAAAATGCCTGGGATAGCAATCAGCAGGCCCGTAGAGTACCAGCTGATGCCACCGGAAGGTACAAAGGTATACATCTTTTGCAAGACAACGAAGGCCGCTGAAAAGTCGGTGGCTCTGAACAATACCCAGGTTGTACAGACGAATAAAAACGTAACGGCCCACATCAGAGCGTTGTAAATAAGCGGCGGCAATTTTATGTGCGATCGCACATAATCTGCATAAAACTTGTGCACCGCCAGCGCCGTGCCATGCAGCGCCCCCCACAGCACAAAATTCCAGCTAGCGCCGTGCCACAAACCGCCAATGAGCATCACTAACCAAAGGTTTAGATACTGACGCACCTTGCCTTTGCGGTTTCCTCCCAGCGGAATGTAAAGGTACTCACGCAGCCAGGTAGAGAGCGAAATATGCCAGCGCCGCCAAAACTCGGTAATGCTTCGCGAGAGGTAAGGAATATTGAAGTTGATAGGAATGTCATAGCCCAGACACTTGGCTGCGCCAATCGCCATATCGCTGTAGCCGCTGAAGTCGCAGTAAATTTGAATGGCATAGGCTATCACCGCCAGCCAAATGGTTGCTGAGCTGAAGTCTTGAGGCTGATCGAACACTGAATCGACATAGAGTGCTAAGCGATCGGCGATGACAATCTTACGAAACATCCCCAGCAAAAACAGCTGCATCCCCAGCAGCAGATTTTGAGGTTTGATTTCAATTTTCTTGTTCAGCTCGGGCAAAAACTGCTTGGCCTTGAGAATGGGACCCGCTACCAGCTGCGGGAAAAAGGCTGTGAGCAGGGCAAAATCCCAGAAGGTATCGGCAGATTTTGTCACGCCACGGTAAATATCAATCACATAGGCCATCACCTGGAACGTGATAAATGAGATACCGACTGGCAGAATGATTTCTAGGGTCGAGAGCCCCGATGAGCTAGAAGTTGCCATGCCGAGCGATCGCAGCACGCCATTGGCCGATTCGATAAAGAAGTTGTAGTACTTAAAAAAGCCAAGAACGCCGAGGTCAAACGCGATCGCGCTCCATAGGCCCAGCCGCTTCACCACTTGCGAACCCGATTGCTCTACAACTTGACCCAGCGCGTAGTTCACTACGGTCATCGCGAGCATCAAAAAGGTGAATCGCCAGTCCCAGTAGCCATAGAAAAAGTAACTGGCAGCTAGGAGAAACAGCTTTTTAGTGTGCTGTCCCTTTGCCAACGACAGAAACAGCAAAACCGCCGCAAAAAATGCAAAAAACTCAACGCTGGAGAAAATCATGACAGGTTATTTCTTCTCCGAAGCTGAAGTATTGTTAGACGTTAAAACATCAGTTGCTAAAGCATCAGACTTCAAAGCCTGGGTGTTCTCAGAGTCACTATCCAGCCTGTCACGATAGAGCTCAATCAAGCGGTTAGCAATGAGCGCGTGCCCCTTAGCATTGAGGTGGCCTTCGCCAGGAAGCGTATTGTTAAAGCCTCTAAGATGCGTACCTTGGGTGCGGTAATGAGCCCGAAAGTCGGACCGCATATTGAGCAATGGAACCGATTGCGCCTCAGCGGCTACCGTGAGGGCGTTCTCCAGCGAAGCATTACGGGGCTCACTGCTAACTTCACCCCAATCTTGGTAGTTCATAGCCGGGATAAAGACCAGCACCAAATTGGGAAACTGCTGATTGAGCTGGTGAACAGTCCATCGCGCCAAGTCTGCATCTTCTGCATAAAGGGCCAATGCCTCCTCCATGCCAAACGATTCATCCTCATAGGGTTCTGTAGGAGATACGCTGGCATGAAAATTGCGACCGCCCACTCGTAGTACCGACATTTGCTTCAGCGGCTTAAGGAAGGGTGCGTATTTTGTAATCGCCTGAGCTAAGGGATCCACGCTACCGAAATCTTCATTACGAGACACTTCGTAAACGGAATCGGCATCAACATTGCCGGCGACCTTTTCAACATAAAATTCTGAAGCTGACGTGGTCATATCCTCCAGGAGGTCAGATTCAGTCAGCTGGATAACGGTGGCATCTGGTGCGAACGTTTGACGGAAGAAGTCTGCTGCATATAAATAGCTTGCAGGCGAAGCACTGGGCTTACCCGCGTTGATAATCTGTACAGTTGTAGGCTGAGTCGCATTATCGGCCTGGCTGTTTTGAGCATCACTGCCGTCCTCGAAAACCGCTTGGAGGCGATCGCTAAAATTCAAACCATCACTCACCTCATCACCGCGAGTGTAAGAGTCACCCAGCATCAAAATCCGGTATTCACTCGGCGTCTTGGGCGCCAGCTCGGGTGCTCTCATTCCCAAGCTATTGAGCCGCGTTCGGCTAAAGCCTTCTTTGCTGCTGAGCATCAGGCCTGGGTTTTCAATTTTGCCTAGGGCAGGATGCATCGTAGCACCGCGCCGAGATTCTACGGTGAGCTGCAAAATGCCTTCCCAAGCCATCAATGCCAAGGCAAACCCAGCCGCGCCCTTAACAAAGGCTCTAAAGTATAGTCTCCAGCTGTCAAAAGTCATCTGCGGCGATGACAGGTCAAAGCTGGAAGCGCCACCTGTAGCAGAACTTGAAACTGTCCTTGAAACCGGCTTGGGCGCAGCATCAGACGCAGGGGTACTCGATGCTTTGCCGGACACTTCAGAGTCAGACTGCTCAGAAATCGGAGGATGTACCATAGGCTTGTCGAAATCAACCGGAAAATGCTTCCAGTAACTAGGTAGATGCTCGCACACGGATATCTGGCACACCGCGATCTCAGCGCTATAAAAATAAGCACTACAGAGATATCAACAGAATTCGGATATCAGCGCACGGGACTATTCACCAAGACAGACATAGACCACTGAGTGTTCCATTAGATTCCTTTAATACATCAAAGCCTTAGGTAATAACACTTATTCGTTCATGTTTTTATAAGTAGCCACTGCCGAGGGTGAAATCCGATTGAGGTATCGGAAAATCCAGTACTTAAAAACGGTATCCAAAATTACCGGAAATGTCGCAATAAACAAAAAGATGAAATTTCTATTGGCGGGTAGCCCCAGGTGATCCGCCATTCCCTCCAGCAAGATTTCCCAACCGTGGGGTGAGTGAAAGCCCACAAAAGTATCAGTAAACAGAATAATGATGAAGGCTTTAGCACTGTCGCTTAGGCCGTAAACAATTTCATCAATAAAGGCTTTGAGCGTTGCCACTTTTTGCTTAAATGTCGTGAGCAGTAATGAAAACGTCAGCACCGCAATCACATCGGCAAATACGTTCTTAACCGCGTCCGCACTGCGATGACGATACTCTTCCTCAATTTGAAAAGCCTTTTGCCGGACTCTATTTTCAATTTCAATTTCGTTCATCTCAGGCGCTTTACCAATGAGCACCTCAAAGCGAAAGCGTTCTTCAAACTTTTGCAATTCATGGAGCGCGTCTTCCTCCATTTCCTCATTAAGGAAGACTTCGGCCTGCGTGATATCGCGACCGCGATCGACAATCGGACCGATCACAAAGTTTTTGCTTAGGTACTGGGCCAGCAGCGGAATAATAATCAGCTGAAGCACAAAGGTGATCGCCACCGTTGTTTGGACTTTAGAGCTGCGAAAGCTGCGAACAACCTCAACTTCAGCATCCGGGTCGAGATCTTGCTTAATCCGATCAACAGTTCGCAAGATAGATCGCGGTAGCACGTTGCTACTATTGCTTAGCCCTTCGTTCGAATTATCGTCCTTAGCCTTGGCGGACACATCGTTAGGCAGCGCAGGCAAATTCCCTCCCCCCGGCCCCAGCGACTGCCCAAAAGATTGCCCAAAAGATTGCAAAGGGCCCAAGGAAAGCCCCGTCTGTGCTAGCAGAGACGGCTGACGGTAGCGTTCTAAAACCTCATCAACTAGCTGAAGCTTGCTGAAAAAGATGGCAGGGCCGTTGATTTGATTAAGGGGGACATCCTCAGGCAGCGGCGCGCTCGGCTCCATCTCAGAGACGGAGGTCATCGAGCTGCTGGCTCTAAATTCAGCCATGCGTCGATTGATGATGCTCAAATACTTTTTGAGGTCTTTTTGAAGCAGTCGGTACGAGCTTCGGCTGAGAGTTCCGTAGCCTTCTGCGACAGGATTGCCACCAAAGTGCGTGTCTTCAATCTGACGAATTTTGAGGGCGGCTTCATAAGCCTGATCGAGCGCTCGGTCGGGCGTTCGAGAAAACCACTGCCTGAGTCTGCCAAGCAGCCCAAGCCGCTGCGAAGAGTTTGTCATTACTTAAGGGCTAAGCCGCGGGTCCACAACTGGCTTAAAGGAAAGTTAGTCACACTATATTACGGGAGGGCATGAGCTGAGGTGTAAAGTCACACCAACACGCCAGCTCATCAGCTCACCAACTTACCAGTGCACCAACGCACTAACGCACTAACGCACTAACGGCCTAGACGAAGCTCAATAGAAGCAAGAGAAGCGCGATCGCACTGAGCCAGTTCGGCGTTACAACCTTCAGCGGCTTGAACTTAAATGGCCGAGTCAAGATGCCGGCCTTTTTGCGATTGTTAGCAATCCACTCATACAGTCGTGTGCCGCCAGCCATAATAGGTGACCAGCGGAGGATAGTGGCGACCCAGCTAAACACGGGCGATAGGCTCACGACATAGGTAATGGCTTCAAATTTGTAATGGTGGCGGCCCTGCCAATCCACAATCACCCATGAGTTTTGGGTTTCCATCGCCGTGTTGATTTCTGGAATGCTTTGCGCGGTTGCTAATGGCGTGTGGGGAAGCACCAGCAGCATCCGAATCAAATGCACGACCTTTTTACAAAAGCCACAGTCTGCGTCATAAAAAATCCTGAGGCCTGAGCGCTTAAGCGCTTCGCCATCCGAGCCTTCGCTACCAGAACTGTAGCTAGCGTTGTAGGAGCTAGTGCTGTAGGAGCCAGCGCTGTAGGAGCCAGCGTTGTAGAAGTCAGCGCTATAGCCAGAACCATAGACGCGATCGCTCATAGATTCCCAAGTAGAGGTCGGCAAAAAGGCCAACAGCGTCACCACGCCGAGTAAGGGAAATAGCCCCAAATTGAGAATGAGCCCAAACAGAATGTAGAGAGAGGCGCAAAGTGCGATCGCAATCATCCGAAACCGATCGTTATGGATCGGCCACCAAAGGAGCAAAGGTCCAATCCACTCTAAAAACAAAACGGCGATCGCCACAATTGTCAGCAGCGGCCCTAAGTTAAGTAAAAACTGGCCAAACCCGGTCACCGCAGGCTCACTGCTTAAAAAGGTCCGAACCGCCTCTCCATTTGGCAGCTGGGCGCCATTGGTGCCTCGAAACGCAGCGGGCAAAATATAAATGCAGCCTTGCTGCACCATCAGCGCGATGGTCGCACCAGTGAATAATTTGATCGGCACCGGACGGGTTGAGGTATTCATGGCACGGTCTACTGAATAGGCCGCGCCCAAAGGTAAAAACATCGCCCAAAACATGACCGCACGGAGCACATCGCCCGTCATCGAAGCCGCTGCGCCTGGACTAGATAGTGCGATGAGCAATACCCAAGAGGCAATCGTGGCGAGCCGGGAATGGTAGCCAAACAGCATCGCTATAGCGGCTAACACCGCCACTATCGATAGCAAAACCTGCACAATCGGCAAGCTGGTTAAAGCAGGCAACAACCAAATATCACGATTAAAAAAGCCATCGTTCATCACCGCGCCTGACGCAAATCTGCTGACAAGCCCGCCACCTGAGGGCAGGAGATTAAGCAAAAGGACAAGCGCTAACCCGATGCGTAGCAAGGCCAGCGATCGCACATCTAAGCTGTAGCGATCGCGCAAGCTCATGGCCAAAGGCTGCTCCAGCCGACGAGGCTGCGAGTCTAGCAAACGGGAGCGAGAATCTGATTGAGGCTGTTCAAAAGTCATAGAAAGTTTGGTTTAAGAGCGCGCGCTAGCCAACTGACCAGCTCACCGAGAGCACGGCGACCTACCTTCAGCTGATGCTGACGTGTCGGCATCCGAAAAACATACACACCGCGTCTGCACAGCGCAGCCAGCCAGCCACCAATCGTGATTCCAAAGCTGGAGAGTCCGGCATCCCCAACCCCTAGGGTAATCATGTCACCCAAGTGTAGATAGTTAAAGGGTTTTGGGGGCTTGCCTTTAGTCATCGCGGCAAGATTTGCCGCCACTCGGCTCGCCGCCTGAAAAGCAGCCTGAGCCGTGTTGGGTGCGAGCTGTTGCTTCGGGCCGCGCACGTCGGCCCCATCGCCCAATACAAATACATTGTCATACCCTGGCAGCTGTAGCGATCGGCGGCTTAAGCGCTGTCCGTAGTCATTGTGAGCTACAGACTGCTCACCTAGCCATGGATTGGGTTGCGTCCCTACCGCCCAAAGCGTCAAATGACTGGGGACAGTGCGTTGTGACTGATTAGCTTGAAGCGTGACAAAATCTGCGCCCACTTCAGAGACACCGGTTTCTGTCAGCACCTCCACGTTTCGCTGAGCGAGGGCTCGCGTTGCCTGCCGCCGAAGCCCTTTAGGAAAGGGCTTGAGTAGCCTAGGCCCACGTTCGACCAGCGTAATCCGACCGTTCTCGCCCAGGTAATCGGACACTTTTCCGGCCAGCTCTACGCCACTAGCACCCCCACCAATAACGGTGACGGCAACAGCCTCGGCAGTAGCCCCAGTGGTAGCGAGTGCTTGACTTTGAACCAGCTGAGCTAGTCGTAGCTTTAAGGTCACCGAATCCTCAAATGAGCGAAACGTCAGCGCATGTTCATCGACCCCGGGGATATCCACAGGACGGCTCTTAGCACCGGTGGCTGACACCAAATAGTCGTAGGCCACCACGCGACCATCGGCCAAGGTCACGCGCTGCTGCTCCAAATCCAACGATTCGGCCTTTGACTGCTGCCACTCAATATTAGAGCCCGCAATGAGTCCACTATAGGTAGGGGCAATCTCCCAATCCTTAAGCTCATCGGTGATGAGTTCGTACATCATCGGGGTGAATAAAAATCGAGCTTTGGGCTCAATGAGTGTGATGCGGCTGTTGCGCAAATGACGATATTTTTGCAAATATAGCGCCGTATACAAACCACCAAATCCACCCCCAACAATGCAAATATGGGGAGAATCGCTGCGATTGTGGCGGCTAGCTTTTAAGGTAGCGGGTGTCATTGGGCCTGTTGAAAGGGACGGTAGAGTGTGTCGAGTATCAGTCAAATATGGCTTCAAGCGTAATGGGTAAGGCTGTTCAGGTTTGGATGATTCCGCTAGACGTTTCTGAAGACACGCTCAGGCGCTATTTTACCTATCTCTCTGAAGATGAACAGGCCAGAGCCGATCGCTTTCGATTTGAAGCCGACAGGCGGCGATTTGCAGTTGCCCGTGGCACCCTCAGGCAGCTGCTTGCCCGTGAGTTCGGGCAAACTCCACACGAGATCGAGTTTTGCTATGGCGAGTATGGAAAGCCGACGCTAGGGCCTCGAGCCCCCAGGCAGCGGGCCCGGACAGACGCTCAGTCATTAGCACAAAGAGAAGGGGCTACCGCAGAGGGCCTCAAAAAAGAGTGTAGGTTTCATTTCAACCTATCTCACTCTGGAGAAGTTGCCCTGTGCGCTTTGGGTCATCATCGGCCTATCGGTGTTGATATTGAAAAAATCAAACCGATGCAGCGGCTCGACAGCATGATGAGTCGTTGCTTTACCCAGCAAGAACAGCGGCAAGTCGCCCAAACTGATAATCCTTCGCACACTTTTCTACAATATTGGACCTGTAAAGAGGCCTATCTCAAGGCAATTGGGCTTGGCCTTACACAATCTATGCAAACTGTTGAAGTGCAGCTAGCACCGCCCAAGCTAATGAGAGTGCCGCAAAAGCGCCCGGAAGGGTGGCAGCTAAGCCTGCTCTCTTTACCCACCGCGAATCCTTCAAAGTCTGCCACTCAAGCGGTCACCCAGGAGGCCAGTCAAGGGGCCACCAGTCAAGGGGCCAGTCAAGGGGCCAGTCAAGGGGCCAGTCAAAAGGCGCAGAGCGATGAGTATGTCTGCGCTTTGGTAGTTGCAGGCGCTGCCACTGTAAACATCCATCCCTGGACACACCAGTAGCCGTCACCATGCCTAAAATTGTCATAACGAAATAGTTGCCGCTTAATAGTTGCCGCTTACTGGCCCACTACAATCACAGATTTCACAGGGCGCAGGATGGGATGCCCGTAGTCATCTAATTTGCCCGAGTGAGTTTGCCCGTCGTAATACAACGATGACGAGCTACCGCCGTCCAAATTCAGCAGCTCGGTCGCCCCCAGTGATTCAGCAAATTCAGCAAGTTCTACCAGCGTCATGCCAGGTGCATCGTATCGCTGAGCAACCATCATCAGCAAAATGGACTCATCCTCTTTTAGAGCGATCGCACTTCGCGCATTCGGCAGCACACTGCCAATAGCATCTCGAATCAGCTCGCCGTCTTCGTAGTCGGTAAAGGCCTCAATGGTGCTGGTATTACGGGGCATCAGGCGCGGGCCAGCGCCGACAGCATTGACGATTTG
Source organism: Cyanobacteria bacterium J06634_5 (assembly GCA_039820525.1). Classification (GTDB taxonomy): domain Bacteria; phylum Cyanobacteriota; class Cyanobacteriia; order Phormidesmidales; family Phormidesmidaceae; genus Phormidesmis. Next base: position 86,635 of record JBCBPY010000012.1, on the reverse strand, counting down.
GCAGTTGTTCGGCAGAGCCGCATTGTGCAAAGTGATGTCGTAGCGAAGCACTTCAGAAGTGTTGCACTGGTAAGCCCGAAACTCCGAACGGTTAAATATTTGCGTGAGATAATCTTGCAGATCTTCGTTGCCCGTGAGCCCTTCATTATCGGCAGGGTCGCCAGCGGGTTGACCATTCACCGTCAGGTGAGAGGTGGTTTTACCGTTATTCGGATCAAAAAAACCGGCGTTGAGCACCGCAAAAGCGTTTTCGCGCTGGGCAAAGGCTTCTACAGTAGTCAGATCGTCAGCGACGGCCACTGAAACGGGCGTTCCGGCCGCGAGCTGCACGACGTGAACAGTGCCCTGCATGAGTTCGTAGGTGCGATAGCGAGGCGGGGTTGTCACCACTTGAGCAACCGAGTCAGCAGCCGCCCCTTCGCGCCGTAGGTTCCCGGGCAGTAGCTGACTAGCCGTACGCGTCAGATTTTTCGTCGCGTCTGAGGCTCTTACCGGGTCAGACTTAAGCTGAGTGAGCCCCCAGCCAGCCACGCCCACGCCAAGCGCCAACAACAGGCCATACAGTAGGCCCTTTGGCAAAGGCGGCTTTTGATTTTTGGGGGCGGTTTTGTTCGATTGCGTTTTTTTATCCAGCTGCATTGCGTACCTTCTCGCTGTAGTCTTTGGGGCGCATTTGACGAAAGCCCTTAAACGCGAGCGCTCTGGCCCAAAGCGGCAGGTATGAGAGCACCTGGCCAACCTTGGCACGGCTCGAAAGCACGCCAGCATTTTTAAGTTCTGCAATCAGGGTACGGCCTTGCTGGGTTTCGCCTTTTTCAATCAGGCGCATCGCCAGCACTTGCTTCAGGCCGTTGAGCTTGGCTTTGCGGGCTCTTTCCAAATCAGGCCGGGTTGGGAACTGATAGCTCCCCAGGCAAAAAGACTTCGCCGACAGAAAGTGAATGTCTTGCTTGAGGCTAGTTTGGCCGCCATGAAAGCGATATTCCATCAGCTTTTCAGGAATAAAACAGGCGGTTTGCCCTGCGATCGCGCATCTTACCAAAAGGTCAAAATCCTCACAGCCGTCGGCTTCAAACCGCATAAAGTCCACGGCCTCTAGGCTGCTTTTACGAAATAGCGATGAGCCAACCTGCAAACTCTGATGCAAAAAGGTTTCGGCCAGCAAATCATCAATGACACCGTGTCCTAGCCTGTCTTTCCCCCACTTTGCAGAATTCGCTGCCGTTGCGGCCTCATCGCGCTGATTCTTGGCATTGATCACCCAGTGGTCCGTGCAGACAAAATCTACGTCGGGCTGAGCGTCGAGAATCGCCACCGCTTTTTCTAAAAAAGTCGGGGTGAGGGCATCGTCATCGTCAAACTTGATAAAGTATTCACCCTGGGCCGCTTCATATCCGGAGCGCATGTTTCGCGATCGCTTGATATTTTGCGGATGGCGGATGTAGCGGATACGAGAATCACGCCAGCGAGCAACCACCTCAGGGGTGTTATCCGGCGAGGCATCATCGCAAATGAGCAGCTCAAAATCTGTGTAGGTTTGATTTAAAACGCTCTCTACCGCGTAGGGCAAAATATCGGCGCGGTTGTAAGTAGGCACACAGATACTAACCGTAGGATTGGCCTCGGACTGGGCGGTAGAAGACTCGTTAGACACAGGATTTTAATTATTGAGGGATGAAGAACACCAACCAGTGGAGAGCAAGTGAAAAGCACTCAACGCAAAACCCTGAATGCAAAACACCTGCTAGAAATAAGCGTAGTGGCTGACTTGCGAGCTAGCAGCAGTTACATGTAAATATTCTTCTTGGGCACGCTAGATCCTATAAGAATATCTTGAAGATCATGGGCCTGTTAGACCATATCGCAATGCCACAGGATTGATTGATATACCATTAGACTCACTTCAGTTGATTCACGTCAACTAGCTCACTTCGACCCAACCCAACCTACTCAACCCAACGGCTAAAACCGGTTAACCTCTCACAATCATGGACATGACTGCGGACGCTGAAGCCTCTACCGACTCCTATTTTCCTGCGGTCTCTGTCATCGTGCCCATTTACAACGGGGAGCAAGATCTGCGAGGACTCCTTAACTGCCTGAGGGCACAGCGCTATCTCCACGGGAAAGCCGAGTATATTTTGGTGGATAACGGTAGCCGCGATCGCACCCCCCAAATTCTGGCTGCGGCGATTGACGAATTCGCCGCCAAAAATCTAACGCTTAAGGTTCTCAACGAACAAGACATTCAAAGCGCGTATGCTGCTCGCAACACCGGTATTCGCGCGGCCAGCGGCGAGTTTTTAGCCTTTACCGATGCCGACTGCTACCCACAGCCAAACTGGCTAGCAGACCTGATGCAGCCCTTTCAAGATCCTGCGATTGGCCTAGTTGCTGGCAAAATCGTCGCCTTTCCGGGCACCACCCTGCTAGAAAGCTACGCTGAACGCAAACACATCATGAGCCAGCAAGACACGCTGGCTCATAAGTTTTGTCCTTACGGCCAAACTGCCAACTTGGGGATCCGAGTCAAAGCCTTAGAAGAGGTGGGCCTGTTCCGTCCTTATCTCACTACCGGTGGCGATGCCGACATTTGCTGGCGCGTACAGAAAGACGCTTCGCCCAGCCGCCCGTGGGAAATTGACTACGCCGAAGGCGCGATCATTCAGCATCGCCATCGCCAAACCCTCAAAGATCTCTATAGCCAATGGCATCGTTACGGCACATCCAATCGCTATCTTCATGAGCTGCACGGCGTCAAGCTAGCTTGGCCGCTCAATAAAAAGGAGCGCAACCGTAGCATTCTACGATGGGCGCTGAAGGATTTTCCGATTGCAGCAGCAAAAGCGCTCTTGAGACAAGGGGCGGCTATTGACATGCTGATTACGCCGTTGGATATTTACTGCGCCAGGGCTCGCGATCGCGGCCAAAGAGAAGCCCAGCTACCGGAACTCGCTCGCAAAAAAGCTCAGCTGAAGCCTCTTTCAGCCCAGCCATAAACTCTCTAGCGATCAGTTCTCCACGCATGCCCTTCCCACGCACAGCCCGTCTACGGGTGAGCTGCACAATCGTGACAGAAGAATGAACATTTTGATGCTCTCGGCAACGTTTCCGTACCCACCGACCCGTGGTGGGACGTCGGTACGAACCTTTAACCTACTCAAACATTTGGGTCAGCAAGGGCACCCAGTCACCCTAGCAACACTCCGTGCAGGAGATGTTACCGACGCTGAAATTGAGGCGCTGAGGGAGTGGGTGGACACCCTAGCGGTTTTTCCACGCCCTTCAGAAAAAGACCAAACGCCCGGTGTCTTTGGGAAAGTGCAGCGTATGGCCAACTTTGCGCTCAGTGGCATCCCGCCTAGCGTTAGCAGCATGCATTCTGACGCCATGCAGACCTGGGTCAATCAGCAAATCGCCAGCGGCAAATTTGAGGCCATTACCTGCGAGCACAGCGTGAATGAGTCCTATGTTCCGGCAGACATTGGCCAGTACATTCCAAAGTCGGTGGTGAATATTCACAGCTCTGTGTATGGTACCTGCGCCCATCAGCTAGCTGGTGGCACGGCTGAGCAGCCCTTGCGCGATCGCCTTAATCTTCCGCTGCTAAAGCGCTACGAAAAGCAATACTGCCAAAAATTCTCTGACTTAGTGGTCACCACTGTTGATGACAAAGCGCAGATGGCCAAGCTCAGCGGAAAGGATGCGATCGCTGTTATTCCCAACGGCGTCGATCTGGAAATGTTCACACCGCGCCAGCAAGATCCCGGCGGCCACAGCCTTGTTTTTATCGGCGCAATGGATAACTTACCTAACATCGATTCGGTCACTTTTTTGGCCAAAGAAATCCTGCCACGGGTACGCCAACAGTATCCTGAGGCAACGCTATCGCTCGTTGGCGCAAGGCCCACCCCCCAGGTCAAGACCCTTGGGGAAGATCCCAACGTTATTGTCACTGGGAAGGTCCCAGAAATGACGCCTTACCTGCATGAGGCAACGGTTTGCGTGGTACCGATGCGCACGGGCTATGGCATTAAAAACAAAACATTAGAGGCGATGGCAGCAGGGACGCCGGTGGTTGCGAGCGATCGCGGCCTAGAAGGCTTAGCGGTAGATGGGGAAGGGGTTCCACTTTGCGCCCTCCGCGCCAACTCGGCAGCAGACTATGCAACAGCCATCGGTCAGCTATTCGATTCGGCTGAGCTAAGGCAAACGCTCTCAGCTAATGGCAGAGCCCTTATTGAGCAGGAATATACTTGGGCGATCGCAGGCCAACAGTACGAGCAGGTTCTGAAGGCCTCGTAATGAAGCGCACCCTTTTAATCAGATCAGCCTTTAGATACTCTCTTCCCGTCGTGATTAAAGTTAGGTTAAGACAGCCAAATACCTCCTCAAGATTCAAGCTAAACACGATTAATGCGGACTAGAAACGTTTATTGGATGACAGGTTACGGACTTTTTGTCTTAGCCTTAATTGGACTCTCTTCAGCCGTCTTTTTAGATAAAATCTTTCCGATTGACACCACCGTATTAGAAGCCATTCATCAGCTTCACTCTCCGCCGATGGATAGCCTAATGGTAGGCATTACACGGCTAGGAGATCCTTTTTTCACGGTCCCTACAGTCTTTGTAATCCTAGTCATACTGTGGCTACAAAAGCACCGTGCAGAAGCGTCCATTTTCCTACTGAACTGCTTTGGTGGAGCAATTTTTAGCACAGGGCTCAAACTGCTATTTGGGAAAGTTCGCCCTGACCTATGGACCTCAACAATTGTTGAAACCACCTTCAGCTATCCCAGCGGTCACGCATTGGGCTCCGTTGTCTTGTATGGGTTTTTGGCCTATTTACTTGGGAAGCGACTCCCTCAGCACAAGCTGTTCATCTATGCAGCGTCAGTCCTCATCTGCCTAGCCATCGGATTTAGCCGACTCTATCTAGGCGTTCACTGGCCAACTGATTTGGCAGGAGGATACCTAATCGGCACGCTATGGACAAACTTCTGCATCAACCTACTCAAAAAATCAGAACCTAAAACTGCTTAGCTCTGTTACTTGATGTTTCCGAAAACGCTTTACCCACTTAAAAGCCCTTCTCAGCAGCGATGTCTGAAAAGGACTTTAACTGTTTTACTTGGCAGGCTTACAGAACGTCGCTTAGTACGCGTCCTGCAATTCATAAAAATCAGGAGAGATGTAGTCCTTGCGGAGCGGCCACCCTTCCCAATCTTCTGGCATGAGCAAACGCTTGAGGTTAGGATGTCCCTCATACACAATGCCGTACATGTCATAGCACTCGCGCTCTTGCCAATCAGCAGCCTTCCAAATCCAATACACAGAAGGGATAGAAGGCTTCGCACGGGGAAGGAAGCACTTAATACGAACCTCAACCGGGGCATCCGCATCGTCGCTGAGCTTGGTGAGGTCGTACACGCTTACCAGCTCCTTGCCAGGACCTGAATCGTAAGCACTTTGGCAGCGTAAGTAGTTAAAGCCGTAGGCGTAAAGTGCCGTCGCAAAGGGGAGCAGAAACTCAGGGGAAACCTTGAGCACCTCTACCCCCGCATGGTCACGCTCCATCACCTCGTGGGCAAAGCCTTGTTCACTGAGCCACTGAGAAACTACGCCAGCTTCGACAATGGCCGCTTCCGAGGATTCTTCTTCAGACGTTTTTTTCTCTTCTGTATCAGCCATTTACCTTACGCCTTCTCCTTTTCCACGTTCGACTGAGATTCTTCCAACTTTTCAGGTTCGGCAGGCATGCCCATCGCTTCCATAAGCTCCTTAGGTGGCGCTTCACGCGTCCCAGAAGCAAGATATTCACCCGTCAAAATAGGATCAACCACTTTCATATTGTGGCTGCGCGTGTAGAAGCGGTGAGAACTCTCAAACTGACTGCGCTCTCGCATAGACTCATTGGCAATCTTTTTACGCAGCTTAATCACCGCATCAAAAATGGCCTCTGGCCTGGGCGGGCAACCAGGGATGTAAACATCGACTGGGATAATTTTGTCCACGCCGCGCAGCGCCGTAGGTGAATCTGCACTAAACATACCGCCGGTGATGGTGCAAGCCCCCATCGCGATCACGTAGGCAGGCTTAGGCATTTGCTCATACAAGCGCACCAGCGCAGGGGCCATTTTCATCGTGACCGTACCCGCCACAATAATCAGGTCAGCTTGGCGGGGGCTGGCCCGAGGCGCCAAACCAAAACGGTCAAAGTCGAATCGAGAACCCAGCAGCGCGGCGAACTCAATAAAGCAGCAAGCCGTTCCATACAGTAGTGGAAACAGGCTAGAAAGCCGGGTCCAGTTGTACAGATCATCGACGGTCGTCAAAATGACGTTTTCCGATAGATCCTGCGTGACGCCTGTAGCTGGGTTCATCACCCGCTCGCCCGGATTGAGCGCTGCCCCTTTGCCAATGAGCTGACCAGAAGGCCCGCCCGGTCTCTTATTTGATCCTACGACCATTCCAATGCTCCTTTACGCCACGCGTACACCAAACCAATTACCAAAATTGCGATAAAGATCAACGCCTCTACAAACGCTAAAAGCCCAAGCGTGTGAAAGGCAACTGCCCAAGGATACAAAAACACGGTCTCCACATCGAAAATAACGAAAACCAGCGCGAACATGTAGTAGCGGATATTAAACTGAATCCAGGCTCCCCCAATCGGCTCACAGCCAGACTCGTAGGTTGTGCGACTTGCCGGCCCAGCACTCGCAGGGCGCAGCAGCTTGGAAGCGCCTAGCGCCACAACCGGTACCAAGCTACTAATTAGCAAGAACCCTAGAAAGTATTCGTATCCACTTAAAACAAACACAGCGTACGCCTTGAGATGTCCGATAATGCTTCATATTGTAGCGGCCTTAAGCCACCAGCGGGCAACCATTCCCTTGTGATCCCATTCAATCTTTTGTTCGAGATAGCGCCTTTATTCCCTGAGGCCTCACCACACGAAAGAGCCTTCCGCCGCCTCTATTCACTCGTATCTATACTGAACTATTTGAAATAGCTATCTGCCTCTGATTACATCGACGACCCTTCTATTGATAAAGCACGGCTAACAATTGCGTTCTTTAAGTGAGCTGTTCAGCATTTTGGGCTAAAAGACTCCGAACAGTAGCCTGTACTGCTGGGACAGTCTTTAGGACAGTGGCACCTACCTTTAAAGGGGTAAGCTCGCAGCAGAAAAGCCAGGTTATGCAATAATAGTTTACAGATATTCTCATATTTCAAGTCTCCCTCGAAGGGTCTTTTTTCGTTGACAAAACTCGTTGAAAAAAACATGAGCAGTGAGCCACAATCCAACCTTGACCCGGAGCAGTCGCCGCCCGTGGAAGAAATGATTCCATTGGTAAAGCCGGAAGGTAATGCCAACACAGGTGCCTCTGATGGGTCACAACCTATCAAAGAGGGAGAAGACTCCTCTGAAGAGCCCAGGGAGCTAACCCCTGAGGAAATGGATCAGTACGAGTGTCGCTCTTGTGGCTACACCTACGAACCCACGAAAGGAGACAACCGCAGCAATATCGAGTCTGGGATCCAGTTCAAAACGCTACCCGTTGATTGGCGATGTCCTGTTTGTGGCGCTAGCCGTACTCAGTTCAGCAATATTGGCCCAGCTGGAACAGCCTCAGGCTTCAAGGAAAACCTCAGTTACGGGTTTGGCGTCAACACACTCACCCCCGGTCAAAAGAACGTTCTGATTTTTGGAGCGCTGGGTCTTGGGGTTCTATTTTTCTTAAGCTTGTACGGTTTGCAGTAAGTTATCTTCGCTGCCTCATAGCTAAGTCACCGATGCTAAGCATCAGTTTCTATGCACCTTTCAAGTATCAGATAGCTTTTTGAAGATGGATTCGAAAGCTCACAAGTTTGACTTTGTTTTTAGATTTAGATTTTTTTTGCTGGAGTGGTCATGCAGACGGTTTTAGAGTTCATTAGGAAGCCTTTTAACAAGGCCATAAAAAGAGGCTTGGCACTGCTGGCAGTTGCCCTGCTGACCACAAGCTGCGGCAACGTATTTTTAGCAGAGACCGAAACCAACCCTTGGGAAGTCATTGCGCTTCCAACAGAAGCCTCAATTTCAGATGTTGACTTTGCCAAAGACGGTGAACATGGCTGGCTAGTCGGTAGTCGCACTACATTGCTAGAATCTACCGACGCCGGTAAGACCTGGGAGCCCCGTATTTTGGAGCTGGGCGAACAGCAATACACTTTCACATCTATTGACTTTGATGGCAATGAAGGCTGGCTAGTCGGGCAACCCAACATCATGCTGCACACCACAGATGGTGGCACCTCTTGGTCCAATATTCCGTTAGACCCACAGCTACCAGGACAGCCACTGCTGGTGACAGCTACCGGCAAAAATGCAGCTGAGCTGGCGACTGACATCGGCGCGATTTATGAGACCCGTGATGGCGGACAGCAGTGGAAAGGCTTAGTGCAGTCTGCGGTGGGCGTAGTTCGCAATATGACCCGCAATGAGGAAGGCCGCTATGTTGCAGTGTCTTCTCGCGGTAATTTTTATTCCACTTGGTTACCCGGGCAAGACGCATGGCAGCCACACAATCGTGAAAACTCCAAGCGCCTTCAGAACATGGGATTCACTAAAGATGGCTTACTTTGGCTAATCGCTCGAGGTGGCCAGCTTCAGTTTGGAACCGAGCAGGTAAACTACGAAGATTGGACGGATCCCGTGAACCCGGAATTTGCTTCGAGCTGGGGGCTGTTAGATATCGCTTACCGCACGCCCCAAGAGCTGTGGGTGACAGGGGGTAGCGGAAACCTACTGATGAGCCCGGACAATGGCGAAACCTGGCTTAAGGACAAAGCCGTGGAAAATGTACCCACTAACTTCTATAGAGTGAAGTTCTTGGATACTGATAGGGGCTATGTGCTCGGTCAGAGAGGCTATTTGCTACGTTACGCTGAGGAGCCTCAATCAGTGTAGAGGAGCGTTCTGAGAAACCGCAGTTAAAACAACCGCAGTTTAGAACGGCAGTTTAGAACGATAGAGAAGCGATTTAAAAAGACTGCACAGTGGGTGCACATACGACTAGAAAAGAAACTCATTAGATGAGCTTTTTGCCCCCTACTTTTTAGACAAGTTCCTTGTGGACAAGGCTAAGAGTTTCGTATGATGAAGTAATAAGTGCTGATTTGCTTTAAGTTAGGAGATTTTTAGATATGGCTGGCGATACCGGTGAAAGACCCTTTGGCGATATTGTAACGAGCATTCGCTACTGGATTATCCACAGCATCACCATTCCTGCTTTGTTCATTGCAGGCTGGTTGTTTGTCTCTACAGGCTTGGCGTACGACGCATTTGGCACACCTCGCCCTAATGAGTACTACCCTAGCAACCAAATGGAAATGCCCATTATTGACAACCGCTACAACCCTGATACAGTGCTCCCTCGATAGCTGAAGTCCAAAGAAAAGGCTTGAGTTTTTGTTTAAGGAAAAAGTCTGTTGAGCGAGAAGCTCTATTGAATTAGGACTGGATTGAACGAGACTTTGAGCCGATTGGATATTCAGATGGCAAGCTTTGAATAGCTTGCCGTGTGAGAGCGCTGTAAGACCATTTAAGACAATACCTTTGGAGACCTGCTATGACCAGTGGCCCTAACGAACCGATTACGTATCCTATTTTCACCGTGCGCTGGCTGTCTGTACATGCCTTGGCCGTACCGTCTGTTTTCTTTTTAGGCGCGATCGCCGCAATGCAGTTCATTCAACGCTAGGAGCAATCTCATCATGGCTGATAGACCCACTAACCCGAATAAGCAACCAGTTGAGCTAAACAGAACGTCTTTGTTCTTAGGTCTTCTCGTGGTTTTTGTAACTGGCTTGCTCTTTTCTAGCTATTTCTTCAACTAAGTAGCTGGTTTTAATAAGAGGCGTCACTAAGCAATCCTTATGGAGCTTAAGTTCGACATTGCAGAGCTTGAGCGCTATGCGCTTAAGTAACGAGTTTGATGAAATTAACAGAATATTCCGAGTAGGCAGCTCCCTTGAGCAGCATGCGTAGGCTTAAGGCTTGTTGATACTCGGAGTAGTCCACATGTTGTGAGTAGGAGAAGTGTTTCATGTTTCAAAACGGTAGAATTCCGCTGTGGATTGTCGCGACAGTTGCAGGCACAGGCGTGCTAGTTGTCGTAGGCATCTTTTTCTATGGTTCTTATGTAGGAACAGGCTCAGCAATCTAGGATTTCGGCCTAGATTCATTGCAAGACAAAATCAAAAAGCGACCTACTCAGAAGAGCGGGTCGCTTTTTGATTTTTATCTTTTAACTTTGATACTCGATGCAAATACAGTCACAAACAAACTAAAAGAGATTTATTTGTCAGCATTTTTGTATCAGGATTCGTGTATCAGTGCGCATGTCGAACAGCGCACTGATACACCTCAAGAAACTACACCTAAAGAAACGATTAACCACGCTCGATGTAAAGGAATAGAGCGGCCATCGCAACTGCCGGAAAAACAAGACCAACAGTGGGCACTAACAGAGTAGGTAGGAATGAAGCGGCCATGGGTAAAGTGTCCTCTTTGAATTACAAAATACTGTGCAATATTACAAGCCTACTCCGAATTGGAGCCAAAGACGTCATTCCTTAGTCGAAGTTAAAACTTCAGTTGGCTAAACGTCAAAAATCAGGCTGCTTTGATACGTTCTTAATTGAAATTAAAGGATGTATCAAAACGCCTAATTGCGCTTGCTTGAGTGGTTTTTTCATGCATTTTAGGTAGCATTTTTGACTTATCTGCCCAATGAGGGGGCAAAAATGTTTTTAATTCGGCTAATGTGATACCACGCAAAGAAGGAATGCCCAAACGCATTTCTTCGAGTCATTTAATCAACACTTTTTGGAGATCACTTGTCATGGGCATTCTTGCTTGGGCTGTATTAGGTTTAATTGCTGGCGCGATCGCACGTGCCATTTATCCCGGTGAGCAGGGCCTTGGAATCCTCGGCACAATGGTGCTAGGTATCATCGGCGCTATCGTTGGCGGTTTCTTGTTTGGTCTGATCACAGGTGGTGGTGGAGCCAGCTTATCGTTTGGCGGCGTTGTCGTCGCAGTCTTAGGTGCTATTGTCACACTCTTCGTTTACTACGCAGTCACCAAGCGCGCTGCATAATAGGCGCGGTGTAGATAACGCCACCATGCTGACACGCTGTTAGTGAACCGATTCAGCTAGCCCTTAGCTGCTAGTACGTCCTGGCTGTTAGTCAATGTCATAAAAGCGGCCAGCAGGGCACGAGTTCTGCTGGCCGCTTTGGGTTGTTATGATAGGCAGCGGTTAGCAGGCCGGAACCCTCCACCCGCTATTTCTCTCCAGCTATTTCTCTAGTCATTTAAGGCAGCAAAAACAGTAGTGAGCAACCTTTCAAAAGCTCTGTCGAACCAGATGGAGCAGTATCCGGCCATTAAAAATTCGCTGACGGACTTTGTATTAGACGCCGATGGCAAAATTGCCACAGCCCTTGAAAGCTACAGCGCGCGTCAGCTAAGCCGATGGGCAAAGCCACCGTTGTCTGGGCTCAATCGCAGTGAGCTGGCTATTGATATGTTCTTAAGTGAGGGGCAAGTCGGACAAACCACCGTCCTTCAATTGTTCATAGAAGAGCAGCCTAATCTATCGACTGAGATAGGCCACTGGATTACACAATGGTCCCGTGCCTTTCAGGGCCTCTTTGTGGTGCAAGCAATTCCTGAAAGTGGGGCAGGGCCAGCAACACAGCCGTATACCCTAACCAACTGGCTCACCGATAAAAGCTACAGCGTCTGGTGCGGCTCGTCTCAACAACCAGATACGATCAGCCGCATCCAGCCAGGGGAAATCGTACTGGCCAGATTGCTACCGCTGGCACCAGCCTCATCATCAACGACGGCATGGACGTTTTCAGGTCCGATGACGCTACTGGGTAAGCTCGGTAAGCCCAAGCTCGCGGTCGCTATTGGCAACTTTAAGCAGTGGTTTCCGGAGCAACTCTATGGTGATGCCCCCGAGCTAAAAGCAGCGGCTTGGGAGTCTGTACAGCAGCACTACGATGATTTTGTTACCTTTTTTGGATCAGAAAAAATTACGCTCTCAGGCTACGAACTCAGTAAAAAATTGCAGGCTTATCAGGAACAAGTGAGCGAAAAACAGCTCGCCGCAGCAGGACTCGATAGCAATCAGTCTTTGCAGGAAATGGCACAGGATGCAGGACTTTCTAAAGAAGAGGTCTCTGACGCCGTAGCGTCTTTGGGTGAGGAAGGTAAGGTCGTAAAGAAACTGCTAGAGAGTCAGCGATCGCTCGAAATGATCATGCCTAAAGTCACCCTACCTGATGAGCTTCGCAACGCCAAAGCTGTGACAGTGTTAGTCCATCCCAAATGGGGACAAGCTTTTTTCAAGGACTATCAAACGTTAGAGAATCGACTTGTAGACGCCGAGCACCCCGCTCAAGCTCAGCAGCCTAAGGCAGCCAGCGAGACCAGCCACGAAGCCCTCGACAAGCTTGTGCTGAAATACCTACAGGACAAGCAAGCGACCACATACGTATGGCAGCAGCTGGCGCAAGCTCATAGCAGCGCGCTAGAAGCTGCCTTACGGCGTGTGCTTGATAACCCAAACTTCATCATCACGAAAGAGCTAGACAACTTGATGACGCAGTACGATAAGCCACTGACACCCGACCTGCCAGAGACGGCCAGTGTACCGATACATCTCCACGACCTATTTCAGGAAGCGCTGAAATCTGTCAGCAAGGGAAGCGGCGCGAAGAGTCGTAGCAAAAAAGCCAAAAACAAGAAAAAGGCAGGCTTTGGCAACTAGCAAATGTGCCCGCTCGTCAACGATGACCGCTGTCATGATGAAACAGACAGAGGCAGCCGCTAACCGTTCTAATCGCTCATCCCTTCTGCGCTTTATAGCGCGCTTTAAATTCGGCCTGCTGTTGCTTGTGGCTCACAATAGGCTCAGGATAGCCAGTGCCTTCTAGAACTTGTGACGGAATATCGCCTGTAATTAAAACGCTGGTGTCCAAATGACGAATTTCAGGCAGCCATTCACGAATGTACTCCGCATCAGGGTCGTACTTTTTGGCCTGACTGGCCGGATTGAAAATGCGCAGTGGCTTAGGGTCCATGCCACTAGAAGCACTCCACTGCCAGCCACCGTTGTTCGCGGACAAGTCACCATCAAACAAATGCTGCATGAAATATTTTTCACCCCATCGCCAGTCGATGATGAGGTCTTTGGTTAAAAAGCTGGCCACAATCATCCGGCAACGATTGTGCATCCAGCCTGTTGCATTGAGCTGACGCATCGCCGCATCCACAATGGGATACCCCGTTTTACCCTCACACCAGGCTTGGAAATGGTCTTTGTTGTTGTCCCAAGGAAAGTCCTTAAAGTGTTCGCGGTAAGGGCCCTCGGCTAGCGATGGGAAAAAGTACATGACGCCCTGATAAAACTCACGCCAGGCCAGCTCTTGCTGCCAAGTGCGAATGTTTTCATGGGTTTCGTCGCTCCGCGCTCGACTGTAAGCATCATCGGCAGCAGCCCACACGGTGCGAATGCCAATCGTGCCAAACTTAAGGGCCGCACTCAGCAACGAGGTGCCTGGATTAGCAGGAAAGTTACGCTGCTCATCGTATTCGGCGATCGCTCTTTTTTCATCACAAAAAGTCGCCAGTACCTCTAGGGCAGCCTGCTCACCGGGCACTAGCAAAAAGTCATTATCCCAGGCGTAGCCCAAGGCTTCAGCCGTGGGCAGCTCAATATTACCGGCCTCATTCGCCAGCGCCTTTTCATGAGGACTCAAGCCTGTAACATTAGCCAGCGCCTCTTCAGGTGCTGGTTTTGGATGGTCTAGCCAGTTTCGCCAGAAGGGTGTGTAAACCTTGTAAGGCTTGCCTCCACCGGTTTTTATAGTGTCTGGATCATGCATAAGCTGATCCCAAAACTTGGTTTGGATGTCGATGTTCTTTTCTTTGAGGGCACTCGCCACCTGGGTATCGCGATCGCGCGAGTAAGGCTCTACATCCCGATTCCAATACACAGCTGCCGCGCCCAATGCCTCAGCCAGCTTTGGCAACGCTGTTTGCGGAACCCCTTTGATAATCAGCAGTTCGCTACCGACCGACTTATAGCTTTCCTGCAATTCTGCCAGCGAGCCGATCATATAGGCGACGCGGGCTGGGGCAATATCATCACCGTCTAAAATGCCAGGGTCAAGACAGAAAACGCCAATAACTTTCGAGCTGCGATCGCGCGCCGCTGCCAGTCCTAAATTATCTCGAATTCGCAAATCTCGACGATGCCAAAACAGCACCAGCTCGTCAGCCATAGCCCAAAGGTTGTTTGAAAGGTCACGGGCCTTAGTATAACGAGCTTTGAAGAGGCTTACAGATGAGCCTTGGCCATGTAAAAGGCAGCAATCGATTTGGCATCAATCGGTGTGCCGTTGAGAATGGCTTTTTCAAGCTCATCAGCACTCATTAGGAGCACTTCAATATCTTCATCCTCATCGAGCTGAGGCGGCGCTGCTAGCTTTTCTAAGTCAGTCGCCAGGTAGGCGTAAATAATCTCATCGGAGTAGCCCGGTGCATTGGGGAACTGGCCCAGCGTCTTCCAGGCAGACGCTTTATACCCGGTTTCCTCCTGAATCTCGCGCTGAATGGTGTTGAGCGGATTTTCACCTTTCTCCACCGTCCCGGCAGGAAACTCTAGCAAGCGGCCCTGCATCGCGAAGCGATACTGACGCACCAGCACAAACTGCCCGTCTGCGGTCACAGGCACCGCCATAGAACCACCCGGATGCCGAATGCACTCCCATTCACCGACCGCACCGTTAGGCAGCTTTAGTCGGTTGACTTCGTAATCAAACTTGCGTCCGGCATAGAACAGATTTTGCTTCAAAAACTGAGGGGGTTCTTGTCCTAAGGCCATAACAATATAAAAAGAGGGCTGTAAAAAAGAGCACTATAAAAAAGTTAAGGGAAGCAGGAATGTTGCGTCGCCAAACGCTCAACACCGGTCACTCGCAGCTGAGCTAAGAGGTGATCCATGGTTTTACCGAAAATAGGATGTTGCCAATCCGGCGCAATATCGACCAGGGGGACCAGCACAAAGGGGCGCTCGTGCAATCTGGGATGGGGTACGGTGAGCCCTGGCGTATCGACTATTTCATCCCCGAACAGCAATAGGTCAAGATCAAGTGACCGAGCGCCCCAACGCGCTTGGCGAACCCGGCCAAACTGAGTTTCTATAGCCAGTAGCTGTTGCAGTAGCGATCGCGGCGTCAGCGTGGTTTCAATCAAAATACACGCGTTGAGATAGTCAGGCTGAGGCGGCCCCACAGGCGCTGTTTTATACAGGTGTGAGCGCGCTGTAACCCGCATAGCCTCATGGCTATCGACCACCTGGATAGCCTCAGACAAAATCTTCTGAGAGTCGCCTAGGTTGCCACCGAGTGCGATCGCAGCTTGCACTACTTTTCCCTCTACGCCAAATCCCTCTCCCTCAAAAACGGGTTTGGAAGAGACTGATGTAGAGGCAGGCTCCCCTTGAATAATCGGCTCCAGCGATTTTGTCATCATCTATGATTTCGCCGCCTATGGGCGAGGGTCCTATGCGCTTAGGACGCCACGGACTCTACCCTTGAGCTGGTCAGCCGTCAGCACCCCTTCAATCCGATCGACAGGCTGGCCCTGCTTAAACAAAACTAGCGTCGGCAGCGCATGAATACTGTGCTTTGAAGCAATTTCTGGATATTTCTCAGTATCGATTTTGACGATTTTTACTTCGCCCTTTAGCTCAGTGCCCACCTGGCCCAAAATTTTGGACATCATTTGGCAAGGACCGCACCAGTCTGCATAAAAATCGACCAGAATAGGCTCATCGGAGCCGCTAATCATCTCATCAAAACTGCTGAATTCCTGTTTGACTGCCATGGGCGTGTGCGCTTCATTAAAAACAACATCCCTATGCTAGTCGGTGAGCTGTGAAGTGTGAAGCCTAGTACTTATTAATTTAGGGATCGGCTTTATATAAGGCATTGGAATATAAGACATGGGAGAACGGCGTGGGCAAAGCCAGCAGGCGTTGCTCGGCACACCGGTGAACTATTACAGTGGTCGTGCGAATTCACGCGAACTTAGAATTCACGCGAACTTATAAGAGAACGGGGTTACACACCATGGCTGGAGCGCTTGCAGATAAGGTTGCCATCATCACAGGGTCATCTCGGGGGATTGGCAAGGCAGCTGCCCTAGCGATCGCATCGGAAGGCGCAAAAGTCGTCATTAACTATGCCCGCTCCAGCAATGCGGCGGATGACGTTGTCAGCGCAATTAAGGCCGATGGTGGTGAGGCGATCGCCCTCCAGGCAGACGTGTCTAAAGCGGACGACGTAGACGCCATGATTAAAGCCACCATGGACGCCTTTGGTCGCATCGACGTGCTGGTGAATAACGCAGGCATTACCCGCGACACCCTGCTCCTACGTATGAAGCCCGAAGACTGGCAAGCGGTGATTGATCTCAACCTCACGGGCGTTTTCTTGTGTACCCGCGCAGTGAGTAAAATCATGCTCAAGCAGCGCTCAGGCCGCATCGTCAATATTTCTTCTGTTGCGGGCCTTATGGGCAACCCAGGTCAGGCCAACTACAGCGCAGCCAAAGCAGGTGTGATTGGCTTTACCAAAACTGTCGCCAAAGAACTCGCCCCTCGCGGCGTTACCGCAAACGTTGTTGCCCCCGGCTTTATCGCCACAGACATGACCGGAGAACTCAAAAACACCGAAGAAATTCTCAAATTCATCCCCCTCGCTCGCTATGGCCAGCCGGAAGAAGTCGCGGGGCTCATTCGGTTCTTAGCGGCCGATCCAGCCGCAGCTTATATTACAGGGCAGGTGATGAATGTAGATGGCGGCATGGTAATGCATTAGGGCGCCTAAGTTAAACTACAAGAGCACGCCCGTTTGTAGATAAAAACAGGTTTATAGACCAAAACAGATCTAAAGAGCTCACAGTTAAGGCACTCATCAGCGAGGAAACAGGCAATGGTTGCAGCGCCGCGGTTGAACCAGACACCTCTACAGACCACCGAACATCTGGAGGTTGAGATCTCTTGGCCTGTGGGCGTACAGCCGATTGTGAGTCACGAACAGTTCGTTGCGATCGCTCAAGCAAATACCGATTTACGGTTGGAGCTATCTGCCCAAGGAGAACTCAGTGTGATGCCCCCAGCAGGAAGCAATACAGGTCGTCGCAACCTCAGCCTCAGCCAGCAACTGGGCAACTGGGTCTATCAGCACGAAAGCTTGGGAGAGGGGTTTGACTCATCCGCAGGATTTACACTGCCAGATGGGTCCATCCTGTCTCCCGATGCGTCTTGGATAGAGCGGTCGCGCTGGGAGTCACTTACACCTGAAGAACAAGATAGCTTTGCACCGATATGCCCAGATGTGGCTATTGAGCTGAGATCCAAGACGGATCGGCTCCAAGAGGCACAGAGCAAAATGAAAGACTATATAGCTAATGGCACTAAGGTCGCTGTACTGATCACTCCGCAGCAAAAAACAGTCGAACTATACCGAAAGAATAGAGATGTGGAGGTTCTGGAAAACCCTAGCAAAGTAGACTTGAGTGAAAGCATGCCAGGGTTTGTTCTAGCGCTCGATCGAATTTTTCGTTGACGCGACTTGTAATCACCACGTGAGTGGCGATAACTGTTTACAAGGGATCTAACGCTTGTCCATTGCTGCTTGCACAGCAGCTCGTTGGTCACGACGAGTAATCCAGCGGTGATAGGTGCGGTTGTGAACGGCGACGGAGTGACCCATCATACGGGCCGAAACCGTGTCGGGGAGGCCAACGTGCACTGTCCGCACGGCCCACGCATGACGCAGGTCGTAAGGTGCAAAAGGAATGCCATAACGTTTGAACTGGAGGGAAACCTGCTGGCCCACAAGCTGCAAAGTTGTTTTGTTCAAATCGGTATTGATCTTCGGCAGGCTGACGTCTCTCAGGTGAAATTTTTCGACCCATTCGGGGTAAAAGGGCCAGACGTCGTGATGACCGGTTTTAGTGGTTTCTAGCACTTCAATAGCCGCTTCTTTATCACCGCTGGTGAGCATAGCGTAGTCGCTGAAAAATACCTCATGGTTTCGCAAACCGTAGGTAGCCATGATGCCATAGACGAATTTCCAGGCAGGATTGGGGATTTTTTCGTAGGCACTGAGAATTTCTTGGTCGGTCGGCAGGCTACGGACCTGGGTTTTGCTGTTACCGTAGTTGCCCCAAAAGGATTTGAGTTCGGTGGGTAAGGGGGTATTTAAGAAGGTTGCTAGCGCGTCGAGCGCGGTGCAACAGACCTGACGGCTACGGGAGTTGGCTTTGGTGCTTTGGACGGTGGCATAGATGGCTTCAGGGAGGGAAAAGGTGGGGTGTTTTGAGGCGATCGCAACCAGCTTCCGAAAGTAGGGCACATACGCCTTTTCCCACGTGGTACGAACCGAAGCAGGACGAGAATGCCCGCCGTTTTCTTCCAAGCGTTGCTGAAAAAAATAGGTCTCGAACGCGGCAATTTGCTCTGGCAATCCAGCACCCGCCCGTTTTAATCCGGCAGCAGGGCCTAAATAATCCTGCCAGTCAAACGTATTTTCAATCAGCTGAGCGGCCATGACCTTGGCCGTTTTTTCAATTTTTTTGAGGCCTGCCTTGTGCGCGGGCAGACCCAAGGGCACCCGCTGCTGGTAAGGGCGTAGCTTAGGACTGCCCGGACGCGGCGGCAGGGTTCCTCTAAGATTGAGCTTTTCACCGCGCCGCTCTATTTTAAGGCCCAGTTTTGCAGCCTTTAATCGCGCATTCACAGCGGTTAGGGCATCATCTAAGGGGTGAACAGAAGCGGTTTTTTGGGGCATGGTTAGCGCATTTAGAACCTAAAGAAGGGCTCTTAGAACTTAAAGAAGGGCTTAGAGAGTCATTGACAACCGCAGCGGATTTGAGTTCAGCCTGCGCGATTAAAATTCCGACAGGAGGCTACTTCTCAAGGGTAGGTTTTGCCCGTTTTGACAAAGGAAATGTTTTACCCGCAGCGTTAATTGTTACGATGAGCTTAAGATATTGAAAACATTAAACATAGGGTACGCGATTCATTATGGGCCGTGTGGGAGTTTTACTACTAAATTTAGGTGGGCCAGAAAAGCTGGAGGACGTACAACCCTTCTTGTTTAACCTGTTTTCAGACCCTGAAATTATTCGTATTCCATTTCCTGCGCTGCAAAAGCCGCTGGCCTGGTTTATTTCTAGCCGGCGGGCCAAAACCTCCCAGGAAAATTACAAAGAAATCGGCGGTGGCTCGCCGTTGCGACGCATCACAGCAGAGCAAGGTGCGGCCATGAAGGAAAAGCTGAAAGAAAAGGGCAAGGACACCGAAGTGTATTTGGGGATGCGGTATTGGCACCCCTTTACAGAAGAGGCGATCGCACAAATTAAGCAAGACGACATTGAAAAGCTCGTCGTACTGCCGCTTTATCCGCAGTACTCCATTAGCACCAGCGGCTCCAGCTTTCGCCTGTTAGAACAAATTTGGAAAAGCGATCCGAAGCTACAGCCGATTGACTACACGCTGATTGAGAGCTGGTATGCGCGTCCTGGCTATGTAAATGCCATGGCGGGCCTAATTCGCACCGAGCTAAATAAGCTGCCTAATCCTAATGAGGCCCATATTTTCTTCAGTGCTCACGGCGTGCCGGTGAGCTACGTAGAAGAATTTGGCGATCCGTATCAGCAGCAGATTGAGCACTGCACCGATTTGATCATGCAAGCGTTGGATCGGCCCAATGACTTTACGCTGGCCTATCAGAGCCGAGTTGGCCCAATTGAATGGCTACAGCCCTACACCGAAGATGCCATTCAATCGCTGGCCGAAAGCGGCGTGAACGATTTGGTCGTGGTGCCTATTAGCTTTGTTTCTGAGCATATTGAAACGCTGCAAGAAATTGATATTGAGTATCGCGAGCTGGCCGAAGAAGCTGGCATCAAGGGCTTTCATCGAGTGCCTGCGCTGGATACTGATGAAACGTTTATTGCGGATTTGGCAGAGATGGTGGATGAGGCGATCGCAGCCGAACCCGTTCTATTTGCTGATCTCACCAAGCCCGAGAAAAAGGTCAAAATTTACCCCCAGGACAAGTCAGCCTGGGGCCTGACACCAGTAGCTGAAGTGTGGAATGGCCGACTGGCCATGCTGGGCTTCCTCGCGCTCTTGGCAGAGCTTGTGACGGGTCAGGGGCCGCTGCATTTGATCGGGCTGCTTTAGGACATCGATACAGCACTACTCTCACTACTCAATCGAGCTGGTTGGCCTGAGCTGGTTGGCCTGAGCTGGTTGGCCACTCTGCCTTGGCCCTGTGGCAATTGCCTCAAAACAGCCATTGCCCGAAATAGTTATCATTGAACCTGTGTCTTCTTTAACATCGAAAAGCATTTCATTTTAAGAAGGCAGTTCTAACGAGGCAGTTCCTAATGGAAACCAAACGCTCTATTTTTGGCGAGTTCAAGCTACACATACAGACGCTGCTATACATCGTCGTGCTGCTGTGGGCCATTGAAATTGTCGATCAGTTTATTTTCCAGGGCGCGCTAGATCAGTGGTTTGGCATTCACCCTCGCACCCTATCGGGCCTGATTGGCATTGTGTGCGCACCCTTTTTGCACGGGGACTTTACCCACCTGATTGCCAATACCGTGCCGCTGGTGAGCCTGGGCTGGCTGGTCATGCTGCGCAGAACAGAAGACTGGGTGATTGTCAGTGTGATTGCAGCACTCTGTAGTGGCCTGGGCACTTGGCTTATTGGCGCGCCCTACTCTGTACATATTGGCGCCAGTGGCGTTATTTTTGGCTACTTTGGCTTTTTGCTATTGCGGGGCTATTTTGAACGGAGCGCAGTGGCGATCGCATTCTCCATTCTGGTCACCTTCCTCTACGGCAGCATTATTTGGGGAGTGTTACCCACCCAACCCGGCGTTTCCTGGGAAGGCCACCTCTGTGGCTTTCTAGGCGGTGTCTTAGCCGCTAGGCTACTCGCAAACCCTCGCCGTCGTCAGCCGGACGACTTTTAAGGCGAACACAAAGGAGCCAAGACGCTCTAGAGCAGCGCCGAGGCCCCACGTCTCAAAACTGACCTAGCAGACTAGCAGACTGGCCTAGCACTACCCCTCTGGGTTCAACTGACTGCCCAGCTCCAGCGTATCGGTCACCGCATCGGTAAGATAGTTCGCAGCCGCCTCTACCGCAGCAACGGCATTTTCATAGAGCATCCGAGTCGGGCCTAGCACCCCTAAGCTGCCGACAGGGCCGGGGGCATTGCCATAGGTCGAGGTCACAAGCGCACAAGACTGCATCGGCGCAACGGGATTTTCAGAACCGATCCAAATGCGAAGGCGCTGGGGTTCAGCATCCTCCTCACTGAGAAGCGATTCTCCGGCTATCTCCTGTGAAAAGCGACTTGCCGTAGAAAGACTCGCCGTGGAAATTAACGGCCAAAGCTGGTCGCGGCCATCCTCTAACAGCTGAACCAAGCTGCGAATTTGACTGCGCTCAGCAAATTCAGGCTGGTCGAGAACCTCGGCAAGGCCGCTTACCAGAATTTGGGTGGCGGGCTTTGTGCGCGATCGCTTACTCAAATCCACCATCGCCTGCTCGAATCCGGCAGCATACCGCTGAAACGCCTGGTCAAGCTCAGACCAGTCCAACGCAACATTATCTAAAGCCTTACCTTTGAGCTGATCGGTCAAAAAATTGGAGAGCATCTGTAGTTCTCTATCAATCGACTCTTCGGGGTAAAGGCTTTGGGCCTCCTCGTCAGCATCGCCCCTGCTGCGCTGAGGCAATGGCAGCAAAATAGAATGATTATTGATTGAGCGATTGTGATAGATATCGAGCACGACCACCAGCAAAATTTGCAGCTCACTCACCTGCACGAGCTGCACATGCTTGATTTTGGCTTCGTCCATTTGCGGCAGGGTGACTAGCGCAATGTAACCGCTCAGGCCCGCCAACGCCTGCGCAGACTCCTGCAAAAGAGACTCCATCGCCTGCCCTTGCCAATCAATGCGCTGACTCAGCGTCGTCTCCATTTGGCGCGTCAGCGGCAATGAAGGCAGCATCAGCTCATTGACGTAAGCCCGATAGCCAGAGTCCGAAGGGATTCGCCCTGCTGAGGTGTGAGGCTGATAGAGCAGGCCAGAATTTTCTAGAGCGCTCATGACGTTACGAATCGTTGCCGAGCTAACCTGCAAATCAAAGGCATTGGCCAAAGATTTTGATCCTACGGGCTCAGCAGTGCTGACGTAGTGACGAACAGTTGCCCGTAAAATGGCTTGCTGCCTAGGATTGAGCTTCATAGACTCAGGTCTCTATGTGTCTTACTCTCAATTGTGCACCACATTAACAAATTCTTAAACTTATGCGCAGAGGCATTCACCATAAGTCCTGACTCATAGACAGTGATCCCCCTCTGAGGGCAAGCGATTCAGAGGCCCTCACACCAATGTTCGGCAATCTTTTCAATATCCTGGTAAATTCAGAGAGTTGCGATAGTTGAAGCGCGACTCCTCGTTATAGACAAAAGCTTGTTGTAGACCCCAAAACGCGCCTTTGTTTGTTGACTCATGCTGGTTGACTAACTGCCTTTAGGGTGTTTTAAAAAAATTACAGCTTGCTTTCCCGCCCTCACTGGATGCCTGCTTAGCCAGGATATGCCGTCACCATGTCTGACCTTCCTTTTACTCTTGATCAGCTTCGCATTCTAAAAGCCATTGCTGCTGAGGGAAGCTTTAAGCGCGCTGCGGACAGTTTGTATGTGTCTCAACCCGCAGTGAGCTTGCAAGTCCAAAATCTAGAACGTCAGTTAGACGTCCCTTTGTTTGACCGGGGCGGACGTAGGGCACAGCTCACAGAAGCTGGACATTTGCTGTTGGAGTATGGCGATCGCATCTTGAGCCTGTGCCAGGAAACCTGCCGCGCCATTGAAGATCTGCAAAACCTTCAGGGCGGCACCCTGATTGTGGGTGCGAGCCAAACCACAGGCACCTATTTACTGCCTCGGATGATTGGCCAGTTTCGCCAGCGCTATCCAGAAGTCGCTGTACAGCTGCATGTGCATTCCACGCGGCGTACCGCTTGGGCCGTCGCCAATGGCCAAATAGACCTAGCCATTATTGGGGGTGAAATTCCTCCAGAGCTACAAGAATCACTCGAAGTCGCCCCCTACGCCGAAGACGAACTCGCCCTGATTATGTCGATGAATCACGCGTTGGCCACCAGCGACGTGATCGCCCGTAGCGAGCTGTACAAGCTCAAATTCATCACCCTAGATTCCCAGTCCACCATTCGTAAGGTGATCGATCAGGTCCTAGCAAAAGGCGGCATTGAAACACGCCGATTGCGGGTAGAAATGGAGCTAAATTCCATCGAGGCGATTAAAAATGCCGTGCAGTCTGGGCTAGGGGTCGCGTTTGCCTCAACCTCAGCCATTGAAAAAGAGCTACAGATGGGCGTGATTCATCGCGCGCGAATCGAGTCAGTGGAAGTAAAACGAACGCTCTCGGTGATTTTCAACCCCAATCGCTACCGGTCTAAAGCCGCTGAAGCGTTTACCAAAGAGATTTTGCCGCAGTTCACCAACCGCGAGCTGTCGTTTTCGAAAGTGAGTAACAAAACGGCCAAGGCAGCCGCTAAAGCAGCCGCAAAGCCCAGCGCAGAAAGCAAACCAGCCAAAGACAGTGCCGCCAAAGACAGTGCCGCTAAAGCAGCCAAAGACAGTGCAGGTGAAAAGGTGGCCCTAGAAGCCGACCCCAAGCGATAAGCAAACCTTAGAAAAACTACCCGCTGAAAAACTACCCGCTGGGGTAAGCAAGTAGGCTACCTTTGCAGTCGAAAAAGCGATACAACTAGAGAAAGCAAGGCGTCCTTGAGCGCTCAGTAGGTCTTTCAGCCCCCTCTTCAAATTAGGCACTAGGTTATGAGCTCATTTGCAGAGGCTAATTTGCAGGGTTTAGCTTAATCTACAGCGACTAGAGGGGCGCGCTCAGGTATCCTTAACCCCAATGCGCTTACCTGCATCTCTGCTAGCGTGCTTAGCCACACACGCTTATAAGCAGCAGTTGATGTCAACACCAGCCAGCGGCGGCTGGACCTTTTGTCACTTCACCTATGCAACTGCACTGCACTCGTCCTAACTGTTCTGCACCCGTTAATCATTTTCCTGAGTTCGACGATCCCGATATTTCTTGGCCGCTAAACCAGAAATATTGCAGTAATTGCGGCATGGAGCTGATTTTACTGGGACGATACTTGCCCGTCAGCATCCTGGGGCGGGGCGGTTTTGGCACGGCTTTTTTGGCCCGAGACTTTGCCTTTCCAAACCGGCGAAAGTGCGTCGTAAAGCTTTTTCAGCCCGCCTCTACGCTCACGCCAACCCAAATGGCGACCGCACAGCGGTTGTTCAAAACGGAAGCACAAGTGCTCGCGCGGCTCGGCGAACAGCATCCTCAAATCCCCAATCTATACGCGTCCTACCATCCTTCTTCTAAGCCTAACCAGTCAGAAGAGTTGTTCTATTTAGTTCAGGAGTTTCTCGATGGCGAGGATCTTGAAAAAATCTTAGAGCGCGACGGCAAATTTTCTGAAAGCACGGTAATTGAGGTGCTTCAGGCCATTTTAGAGGTGTTGAACTTTGTCCATAGTAACGGGGCAATTCACCGTGACGTAAAGCCTTCCAACATTATGAAAGGAACGGACGGGCGGCTTTCGCTGCTCGATTTTGGCGCGGTGAAAGAGATAACGACACCAACCGGCGCGCAACGTGGGCCCACAACCATTTGCTCACCTGATTTCGCGCCGCCCGAGCAAATTATGAACGGCAGCGTCGATGCGACCTCCGATTTGTATGCGTTGGCCGCGACTTGTGTGGTGCTTCTAACCGGAAAGGAGTCTACCGAACTGCGAGAAAGTTCTACCAATACTTGGAACTGGACGTCTTCGGCGAAGGTCTCCCGGCAGCTCGCGTCTATTTTAGCGAAAATGCTCCAGCCGAGGCCGAGCGATCGCTACCCGTCAGCGACTGCTGTAATCTCGGCCCTCTCTGCCTCTGGCCTGGTTTCTGCGGGGCACACATCAGGACGATTTTCGAGCGGTCCAGCACCTATGTACGCACCGCCGATTAATCCCCAGCCTGCCAATCCCCAGTCTGCCAACTTGCAGTCTGCTAATCCACAAGCTGCACCCGTGAGCAGACCACCGGCCCCAAAATCTCAGCCGGCCAAACCACTGGCCAAACAGCCGTCGGCAGCGCCACCAGCGGTCAAGGTATCCAATGCGCCACCACAGCCGCTGTCACTCCCACGTTTTTTGGGTAATGCTGCGTTTGCGGGTGCAGAAGGCGGATTGCTGGGAATTGCCATTACGAGCCTGATTGGCACTACCCTGTTTGGCGGCGGGATATGGCTGGCCATGCTTGGAGTGCTGGTCTTTTTGCAGCTGCGCCGAGTGATTGAGGGTGTGGACTTGCTGATTATTGCGGGTATTACGCTGGCTGCTGTGATCTTTTTCTTTCCGCTGAACCTCAGCGTTGGAGGAGATATGGCCTTGGTGATTGTGATTGCGATTATGGCGGCTGGGGCAGTGGTTGCGATCGCGGTTATCTTTCGCCTCATTTTTCAGCTGCTTTCCCGTATTATGTGATTAACCAAACTCCCTATAAATACCTGGTTCGCTACCCTTAATCACATGCCCCAGAAAAATGAGCTACCCGCCCTCGCAGTTTCCTTAGTGCTGACAGCTGCGCTTCTCGGAGGAGGAGGTTGGTGGCTCAAAAATAACGTATTTGGCACTGACGTACAGCTTCCTGGAGGAAACTCGCCTGGAACAGTCAACACAGGCCAAAACGGCGGCAGCCGCGGAGATAGCAGTAGTGCTGGCAATGTGGCCGGGGCCGATGGCACCAGTGGCCGTTCTATGTTGCCGGGGAGCCCTTCAGCGACCAAGCAAAAGGGGCTAGAGGCCCTAGCTGCGGGCGACTATGCAGGCGCGCAAGTGGAGTTTACAGCGGCCCTTGCCGAAAGCCGTAACGATCCAGAATCGCTGATCTATCTCAACAACGCCAAAATAGGCAGTGCGGCCTCGCATGTACTCGCCCTATCCGTACCGGCAGGCGCAACGCTCAACCCCGCGCTAGAAATGATCCGTGGGGTCGCCCAGGCCCAAACAGATATCAATGAAGCAGGCGGTATCAGTGGCGTACCGCTGAAAGTTTTGATTGTAGATGATCAGGGTGACCCGGACACGGCAGCTGCGATCGCCAATGAGCTGGTCAACAATAAAGACGTCTTAGGCGTGATTGGTCACTACTCTAGCGACGTCAGCTTAGCGGCCTCTAAAGTGTATGAAGCCGGCCAGCTAGCAATGATGTCGCCCACCAGCACCGCCGTCAAAATTTCTGACGCCGGAGACTATATCTTTCGCACGGCGCCGAGCGATCGGCTAGCCACCGCAACCCTCGCCCGCTACGTGCGCAACACGCTCAAACAATCGAAAGCCGCTGTTTTTTACACCAGCGATAGCACCTACAGCAACTCAGTAAAGTCAGAATTTACCACTGAGCTGCTCACCAGTGGCGGGCAGGTCGTCATCGACTTTGATATTACCGCTGCTGGCTTTAGCGCAGGCCGTGCCGTGCAATCGGCCAAGGAAGCGGGGGCCGAGGTGATCATGCTTGCACTCACGACCGCCACAGCCGATACTGCCTTGCAAATTATCTCTGTTAATCAGGGCGAGCTGCCCATGGTCGGCGGTGACGGTTTGTACAATCCGAAAATTTTGGATGTGGGCCGAGCCAATGCCGAAGGGCTCACCGTCGCCGTACCTTGGCATATTCTCAGTCATGAGCAGGCCCCCTTCGTCAAAGACTCTCGGCAGCTGTGGGGCGGCGATGTCAGCTGGCGAACGGCGATGGCCTACGATGCGGCTACGACGTTTGCTAATGCGATCGCACAAGGCGGACAAACTCGCCAAGGCATCGTAGAAGCCCTCTCAGCGACTGGCTTTAGTGCAGAAGGGGCTACCGATACGGTGAGATTTTTACCGAATGGCGATCGCAATCAACCCTCGCAGCTGGTTCAAATTGTCCCTGGGCCTCGGTCCGGCAGCGGCTACGACTACGCCCCAGTAAAGTAAGCGCGTAAAGTGAGCACAAATTCCCCCACCCAAAACGCCGGTTTGCAAACGCTTTAAAGCCGGTTCACGGTCAGCCCTTAGAGAAAGACTCAGCACCTAAAAGTTGACATAACAGTAGACGCTGCTGTACCAACGCTGTAGTTTAAACAACTAACAGCTCAGTACCACCCGTGTTGACTCATGAAGAAACGCAGCGCTCATCCTGTTGCCTTAGCAGCAGTACTGACTCTTGTTCCAGTTTCTCTAGGTGCTTTTTGGTGGCTCAATCGCTCTCACCTAGCCGATAAGGCAGCTGAGCAAACCGTTGCAGAAAACCTAGCGCAACCGGCAAACAGTCCTACTCTCTACAATATTGACACCCGAAAAGCGGATGGCCGCTCGGGGCAGTCGATCCTGGGGAAGCAAGTCTCTGAAGAGAAGCAAAAAGGGCTCGATGCGCTAGCTGCGCAAAATTATGACAGGGCACAAAGTGAGCTAGCTGCGGTCATTCAAACGCAATACAACGATCCGGAATCGCTGATTTATCTCAACAACGCAGAAGTTGGAGAGGCAGAGTCTTACACAATCGCGGCTTCGATGCCTATTAGCGAGGTGCTAGCACCGTCTTTAGAACTCATGCGCGGCGTTTCCCAAGCGCAAGAGCAAGTCAATGCAGCGGGGGGGATTAACGGCGTGCCGCTCAAGGTTTTGCTCTTTGATGATGCGGGTGACTCTGAAAAGGCGAAGGCGATCGCAGCGGCCTTAGTGGCGGATAAAAACGTTCTGGGCGTCGTAGGTCACTACGCTAGCGATACGTCGCTAGATGCTGCACCGGTGTACGAAGCCGGTGGGTTGACCATGATTTCCCCTATTAGCACCGCCGTAAAATTTGAAGACGCTGGAGACTACATTTTCCGAACCGTGCCTAGCGATGCCTTAGCCGCTAAGACCCTAGCACTAGATGCATTTGACACGGGCAAACGACAAGTTGCAGTGTTCTACACCCGTCAAAGCACCTACAGCAAATCTATCCAAACAGAATTTATCACCGCGTTTGAGGAGAATGGCGGCAGCATCGTCACCGAGTTTGACATTAGCGAGGCTTCTTTTGATGCGGCGACGGCGGTAGAGAGTGCGATAGAACAAAACGCCGATTTGCTGATGCTGGCGCTCACTATCGATACCGCAGAAACTTCTGTTGACATTATTCAAGCCAATCAACGCAGGCTGCCTTTAGTGGGGGGAGATGATCTTTACGATCCCAAAATTTTAGAAGACGGCCAAATGGAGGCACTCGGACTGGTGGTGGCGGTGCCTTGGCATATTCGCAATCATCGCGACAGTGCGTTTGTTAAAAAAGCGCAGCGACTGTGGCGTGGAGATGTGAACTGGCGCACGGTGACGGCTTACGATGCGGCAATCTCACTGGTTGAAGCCATTGAGGCATCGACTGAGGAAACATCGACTGAGGAAACGCCGACCCGAGAGGATGTGGCAACGGCCCTGGCCCAAACGGGCTTTAGCGCTCAGGGTGCGACCAGTGAGGTAACTTTTTCACCCAAGGGCGATCGCGATCAGCCCTCACAGTTAGTAGAAATTGTGGAAGGAAATCGGTCGGGCACTGGATACGATTATGAGCCCAAAGATTAAGGTGAAAGAGAATAACGTAAAAGAAATTCGGATAAAAGAGATTCATGGAGAGTTGTTGGCGATCGCGCGCACGATTTCACCGTTGTTATTGGATGCGATCGCTCAAAATGGCCCGCTCTCAGTGCCTCATGCTCCCACAGAGCCCTTCCCCGAACGGCTGTGCAGAGCCGTCACCGGGCAACAACTTTCTGTCAAAGCAGCCGCTTCTATTTGGAAACGTCTTGCCAGTAGCCCAGCGACAAACACGACGCTGATGGCCCACTTTGCAACAGCCTTACCAGAACAGCTGCAAGGCTGCGGACTGTCTCGGGCAAAAACCAAAACAATTCAAGGTATTGCCGAAGCCGCCAAAGCAGGCCAGCTAGACACAACAGAACTCAGTCAGCTCACCCATGCAGCACGCACCCAAAAACTCACCGCCCTATGGGGCGTCGGCCAGTGGACCGCAGACATGATGGGCATCTTTTACTTTGGCGATGCGGACATTTGGCCCGATGGCGACACCGCCGCCCGTAAAACCTTAGAACAACTCACCAGCAAACGCAGAAAAACAACCCGAACAGCCGCACATTTTACGCCGTACCGCTCGTACCTTGCACTCCATATGTGGAAACACCTAGACGCCTCACCTGATTGAGTTCGCCTGGAGAAAGGATCTAGTTCGAGCGCAGTATAATGACGATATACGCTGACACAAAGCAAAATTGCTATGGTCCAGACACCACCACGGCTGATTACAGTTGCAGATTTTGTCGCAAGCTATGGCGATCATGCTCGTTATGAGCTTATTGACGGGGAACTTATTGAGATGGAACCGACAGGCCCCCATGAGGAGGTTGCGGCTTTTATTGGGCGTAAGCTAAACGTAGAGATTGATCGCCAGGATGCGGGCTATTTCATTCCTTACCGTTGTTTGATTAAAGGGCTCAGTACAGCGACTGCCTTTCGACCAGATATCGCCGTGCTCGATAAAGCTCAGCTCAAAAATGAGCCACTATGGCAGCAAGAGCCTGTTATCACGTTGGGTGCTTCTATCAAAATGGTAGTTGAGGTCGTCAGCACTAATTGGCAAAACGACTATGCCAGAAAAAAGGAAGACTACGCCTTGCTAGGTATTCCTGAATATTGGATTGTTGATTACTTAGGTGCGGGTGGTCGAGACTACATTGGGAAACAAAAGAAACCTACGATCACGCTGTGTACATTAGCGGGTGATGAATACCAAAAGAAACAATTTCGCGATGACGATTTCCTTCGCTCTAGTGTTTTTCCAGATCTAGCCTTAAATGCCAATAACATCTTCAATGCAGCGACTAAATGATGATGTTCTTTTCAGCATGAGTTGTGGCGAAACGGGACTGCTCTCTAGCGTGAGGTCTTTAGCACGCACAGTATCTCAAAATGCCGAGCAGCTTACCGACATCGCTCAAATGGTACTCATCCAAGTCAGCTTCTACAACGTTTCCTTGTAATCTTAGAAACTTCCAGATACTGCCGGTGGTGATCACGCCATAAATGGCGGAGATAGGGTTCTGATGGCGCTCGTTGAATATTTGTGCCGCGACCATTTCGGCAATGCACTGGCCGATACCAGAGGCAATGTTGTCGTTTTTGGCCTCAACAACTGCAATGACCGGTGAGGTAATAAGTAATTGTTCAGGTGAGCGACTGATGAGGAAATCGCAAAAGCCTGTGAGTCCTCTGATAGGTTCTACATTGAATTCTTTTCCTGAGAAAAGGCTTACCTGGTCGGCTAGCTGCTGCTTTAGCTCGAATAGGATGGGGGCAATGATGAATTCTGAACGAGATTTTTCAGTGCCGATTGCGATCGCTAATGGACTGTATTGCTCCAAAAGCTGAGCTAGCAGGTCACTATAGGGGCTGGACGGAACCTCTGCAAATAAGTGAGCACGATCCTTGAGCTGAATACCAAGCTCGCTACGCACGTTTTCAAGATTGAATTGAGGGTAGGGCATGATTGTCGCTGCAAGCAAAGCTGCCTCATTAGCTTATCTCTGTGGTGTGGTTTACATGTGAAAGAAAGGCGTACAGGAAGCTCTTAGAGGAAGTGGAGTTGATGCTCATCAGTGCCTCCCGAGGGCAACTGAGAGGGTTCAGCCTGCTGTGGCTTCGCCGACAGCAGGCACGGTGAGCATCCGTGACTCAATGCCCTCCCAAACCTTTGGCGAGACGCGCGTTGCACTTTCTTTACAGCGAATCATGAGTTCGTAAATGTAGAAGTAATCGGCCAAAGACTCTGATTCTGATTGGGATAGCTGGGCCGTCTGTGACTCTAGGCCAAGCGCAGAAAACCAGAGGCCATAAAGCACCTCCAAAACTTTCACCTTTTCTGCCTTGCTCGCATCAGACACAGGCACTTTCTCGCTTAATGCGTTGAAAGATCGGAGCAATTCGTCAAAATCAACATGGCTAAAAATATCAGCAGCCTTGAATTGACCGGCGAGGGAACGGGAGCGGGCAAGGGCAAGGGCGAGGTTGAGGGCAAGGGAACGGGAGCGGGCAAGGGAGCGGGCACGAGAAAGGGAGAGATCAAGGGCACGGTCGAGGGAGCGGGCAAGGGAGCGGACGCGGTCAAGGGCACGGTCGCGGTCAAGGGCGTGGGCGAGGTCACGGGCGTGGGCAAGGGCAAGGAAAATTGCACCTAATCTTCTAGCCGAAGGCTTCATTTTTTGGTCAGAACTCTGCGTAGAAAAGTCAGCCCAGCTCACTAGCTGCCGTAGTTTTTCAGTATTTAAGCAGTTATTAGCCACCTGCTCCATAGCCATCAACAGCTTATCGGCCCCCGCTTTCCCTGGCATCAACCCCGGCAATAGCAAAAAAATCTCTCGCCAGCGACTCTCCGGCAGGTGGTTTGCCACCAGCGCTCTCCATTCGTCATTGTCCATTAGGTACTGGGCCGTCAGGTACTCTTGCAGGGTCAAATGAGAAAAAGAATAGGTCTCCTCGGCCCGTTCTACCAAAATGCCCTGCTGAACTTCTATCGCGTTTAGCACCGCCTCACTATCTAGATGCTTGGGCGCATTTAAGTTACTCGCCAAAAACTCCTTAATCTGACCAGACAGATCCTTTTGAGCAAAAAATAGCTGATCGGCATTCATCCCTTCATAGGCAATTTCAGAGAGCAAAATCTCTTCTTGTTCAATGCTCAGTCCTTCATAAATGTCATCTCTTAAAATTCTTTTTTCAGCGGCCCATTCTTCTAACAGTATGCGCAATGCCTTTTTGTACAGGCCGCTTCGATTACTGGGAAACCGCTGAGAGAGGTCATACACCAGGCACAAATACGTCAGTAACAGCGGCGTATGGGCTAGCTCTTTCGAGGCTTTATTCTCTGGCTTCTGCAACACTTCCCAACACTTATCCGCCGTGCCACGCTCCACATCCTGCGCACTGCCAAACCAATTGGTAATGAACTGTTGAATTTGTTCATCATCAAAATCCGCCATGGTGACATCGCTAAACCGGCGAAAGGCATCGTCCCGATAGCCAGAAGCTGCCACCCGACACGATGCCATAAAACGATTGTCATCATAGCGATCCACAAAGTCTCGAATAGTTTTCAATACTTTGTTGAGCTGGGCACTCGGAACTTCATCCAAGCCATCTAGCAGCACCAGCAAGTTCCCATGCGCCAGGGCATTCTGGGTAAACGCCTCGGCCTCCGGAAAGCCACAGGTCTCAAACTCAGCGGCAATAAATTTTGCAATGTCGATGTTGCCCGCTTCAAATCGCCTCAGCTCTAGCAATACCGGAATCAGCCGGTGCTTGTACTCTGCTCGCTCGTAGTGAAAGGTACGCAGCGCTTCTAAGCCCACCTTCCGCAAAAAAGTACTCTTCCCAGCACCCGGCCCACCCAGCACCATCAGGTATTGATTCTGATTTGCGATGGTAATGCCAGAATACTTCTCATCATCGCGGCCTCTGCCGGAATAGCCTCGAAGTCGGTTCTTCCGAAACGTATCTTCTAGCGCATCCATCTCAAAGCACAGCACATCTCGCGAGTCCAACAGCTTTACGCCGGTATACACAGCAGACAGGTCCACCGGCTCACGCATACCCAACACTTTCAGCTGGCAGTGACGCTTCTGGTAGTTTTCAATGTACTTTCGAGAAGCCTGAAAAATCGCCTGAGCGCTTTTGTCCTTCAGCCCTTTGATCGTCTTACCCAGAACACTGCTGCTGCCAGTTTTCGTCGTGTCCGTAATCAGGCCCGTGATACCTGTGGCAGCCGCATCTATCAATAGGTCAGAGCCAATCATAGCGAGTGAGTTTTTGGGGAGTGTATGGGCGATCGCACGCTGTCTATCTTAACTATGGCTGTGGGCTAGGGAGCATCACGCTATGTCCAAATGCGACGTAGATTTAAGGAAAACCCAGGTAATACAGCTTCTCCTGGCAGCTCAATTGGCGCATCCAGCACCTCTACCGGCTTACCGGGTCTGTAAACTTCTACTTGCTTATTCTGAGGATTAATCAGCCATCCTAGCTGAGCGCCGTTATCGAGATACTCCTGCATCTTTTCCTGAGTGGGTTTAAGGGCATCTGAAGCCGAGCGTAGCTCTACAACAAAGTCAGGGCAGATATTTGCGAACGTCTTTTTTTGTTCGGCGTTCAGCGCATTCCAGCTGACCTGACTAACCCAGGAAACATCCGGAGACCGTATGGCACCATTCGGCAAAGTAAAGGCTGTAGAAGAGTCAAACGCTTTCCCTAGCTCATAGTGAGCGTCGTGCCATATATACAATTGGCCCGCAATACTAAAATTACGCGCGCCTGTTTCCCAACCCGTGGGTGGATTC
This sequence comes from Cyanobacteria bacterium J06634_5, assembly GCA_039820525.1. GTDB lineage: Bacteria > Cyanobacteriota > Cyanobacteriia > Phormidesmidales > Phormidesmidaceae > Phormidesmis. Next base: position 52,941 of record JBCBPY010000012.1, on the reverse strand, counting down.
ACAATTAGCTCTCCCAAGGCAGATCTTTCAAGATTCAGGTCACGGTTTGCAGTAGCAAGCAATGCAAACTGCTCGGGTGTCACTGTCAATACCAGCGATTCGGGCAGTTGAAGAGAGAGCAGTTTGTTAGCACTGTCTATTGAAGAGGGTGTCTGGACCATTAGCTGGCACCTAGCTACTTTTTGCAAGGAGGACGCTATGTAAGCACTTTTATCAAGATACTTACCAGTATAGAAACCTTTGCGAACGAAGACGGCAAAAGCCTTATTTTGGAAATAAATTCCCAAAATAAGGCGGCTTTGCTAACGCGCATTTAGACCCTCAGCCGTCAAATCCAGCACGGCTAAGTCAATGCCCATCGTGCTCAGGCTGCTCTGGTGCACGTACTCGCTAATCGCCTGTAGCTGTGCAGCATTGTTCTCACGCAGGCCCTGCTCTACACCCCCGTCAATCAAAATTAGCCGAATCAGCATATCGTCTGCGATTTTTTGCCGCTCGGCGACTGTGGTTGTGGCGGTGAGCTGGCTACCCGCTAGCACCGCGCGAAACTGCTCGCGTAAGCCCTGTACCTGGGCCACACTCGGGCGTCCGCTTTGGTGAACTGCGCCCCAGTTTACGGCCCAGTAAGCAGTGATTACATCGCCAAGATCATTGATGTCTAGGCCATAGGCCCTTAGGTTTTGGGCTGTTTCGCCGATCAGATCGCGATCGCGAAACAGCTGCGCCAGTTCCTCACCTTCTACAGCATCGATCTCACGAGCACGATCGATATAGGTGTTAATCACCTCGGCCCGCACCGCCGGATCCACGCTGTAGGCAATCGCCTGGTAAGGCTGATTAGCCCTAGGGGCTAGCTCGTCTGAACCAGCCGCATTGCTGGTAGCAGACGAAATCTTAGCAGAGCGCCCTACTGCTGAATTAACGCTAATAGTGCCAGCAATGTTAACAGCCGCCATATTAGACGCGTTAAACATCGACATGTACTGCCCGTGGGCTCTGGGGATAGCGGCCACAAGCGTTGCTGCCACCACGGTTGCCGATACGCAAAATTTTAGAAGGGTCATAGTCTAATTGATATGAGTCTCTATAGTCATCAATAGTACTTGACCTAATTTCGGATCTCACGCACCAGCAGTCACTGGGACAACGATAATATTAATCGTCCTTGGGTGGATGCTGTAAGAGCACCTCTTGTAGGTATTTGCCAGTGTAAGAGCCTTCCACAGCCGCGACCTCTTCAGGTGTCCCTTGGGCAATGATTTGCCCGCCGCGATCGCCCCCCTCAGGCCCTAAATCAATCACCCAATCACAACAGCGAATCATATCTAAGTTGTGCTCGATCATAATCACCGAATTACCCTTATCCACAAGGCGCTGCACCACATCCAGCAGCTTGTGCACATCATAAAAAGAGAGACCTGTTGTAGGCTCATCAATTAAGTACAGCGTCTTACCCGTAGACCTACGAGCCAGCTCACTGGCCAGCTTCATGCGCTGCGCTTCACCACCCGATAGCGTCGGCGCAGTTTGCCCTAGGCGCACATAGCCTAAGCCCACATCCACCATTGTCTGTAACCGGCTCGCCGCCTTCGGAATATTCTCAAAGAATTTCAACCCTTCTTCAGCAGTAGTATGCAATACGTCAGAAATGTTCTTTCCTTTGTACTTCACCTGCAAAGTCTCGCGGTTGTAGCGCGCCCCTTTACACACCTCACACTCCACATACACATCCGGCAAAAAGTTCATTTCAATCACGTTCACGCCCTGCCCACCACAGGCTTCGCAGCGACCACCTTTTACGTTAAAAGAGAACTGCCCGCGCTTATAGCCGCGTGCTTTTGCTTCAATAGTTTCGGTGTACAAATCTCGAACAACATCAAATATCCCCGTGTAGGTCGCCGGGTTAGAACGCGGGGTTCGGCCAATAGGAGACTGATCGATAACAATCGCTTTATCTAGCGCTTTGAGACCTTTAATCGGATCCATTTCTTTAGGCTCGGGAATCTTACTGCCAAAGAAGTGGCGAATCGCAGGATACAACAAATCGTTGATCAGGGTAGATTTACCCGAGCCAGAAACCCCGGTAATACACACAAATTTGCCTAGAGGAATATCGACATCGATATTCTTCAAATTGTTGCGATGAGCATCTCGAATTTGAATATTGCGACCATTTCCAGGTCTGCGCTCAGCAGGGGTGGCAATCTTTTTACGGCCCGATAGATACGCCCCCGTCAGGGACTCTTTTGACGCCAAAATATCTTCTAGCTGGCCTTTTGCAACAATGTTGCCGCCGTGAACACCTGCGCCAGGGCCAATATCCACAATGTAGTCAGCCGCTCGCATCGTGTCTTCATCGTGCTCCACCACCACCAGGGTATTGCCCAAATCTTTTAGGCGTTGAAGCGTTTTGAGCAGGCGATCATTATCACGCTGGTGCAAACCAATACTGGGTTCGTCTAGCACGTACAGTACGCCACTTAAGCCTGCACCAATCTGGGTCGCCAAGCGAATCCGCTGGGCCTCACCGCCCGAGAGCGTGCGCGCCGTTCTATCCAACGAGAGATAATCGAGACCCACATCTAACAAAAACGTCAGGCGGGCCTTAATCTCTTTGAGCACCAGCTCGCCAATAGCCATCTGGCGAGCAGTAAGCTTAGGCGCATCGCCATTTTCACCCACGAGTTCATAAACTCTGTCACGACACTCCCAAATAGAAACGCTGGTAAAGTCTGTGATGTTGTAAGGGCCAATTCGCACAGCTAACGATTCGGGCTTTAGCTTGGCACCACCACAGGTTGCACAGGGTTGATCGATTAAGTACTTCTCTAACTTTTGCTTGTAGGTATCTGAAGAAGACTCTTGATACTGGCGTTGCAGCATCGGCAGCACCCCTTCATAGCGGCGATGATAGCCCTTTTGGGTGCCGTAGCGAGAGTCTGTTTCAATGTAAATTTTCTCTTTTGATCCGTGGAGAATCGTGTGTTTTTGCTCTTTGGTCAGGCTCTTCCACTGGGATTGCAGCTCAAAGCCAAAGGCTTGGCCGACACTGTACAAAAGAGAGAAATAGTAGGTGTTGTCTTTTTCTGACCAAGGTGCGATCGCCGCATACACCGGCGAATTAGGATCAGGCACCACCAAGTCCGCAGAAAACCGGCGCAAACTGCCCAACCCATGACAGTCTGGGCAAGCACCATAGGGCGAGTTAAACGAAAACAATCTAGGAGAGAGCTCATCCATCACCGCGCCATGCTCAGGACAAGCAAAGTTTTCAGAGAAAACAATATCATCTGGCACGGCTGGCGCTGATGGGTCCTTGCCGTCCCCTCTGGAATCTCCCTGGACGTCCGCAGGCTCTGCCTTTTTCGCAGGCAGCACGTTGATAATCGCAATCCCGTCAGAACGCTTCAGCGTCGTCGAGAGCGAATCGACCAAACGCTCCTGCAAATCGTCCTTCTTCACCAAACGATCGACCACGACTTCAATATCGTGGGTTTTATTCTTATCCAGCTCAATATTATCGCCCAGCTCACGGGCCTCACCATTAATCCGAACCCGCACAAATCCCTCAGCTGCCAACGCAGAGAGCAGCTTTTGATGCGTGCCCTTTTTGCCCCGCACCACCGGTGCCAAAATTTGGAACCGCGTTTTATCTGGCAGCTCCATCACTTTGTCCACCATCTGATCGATGCTCTGTGGCGCAATCGATCGGCCGCACTGAGGGCAATGGGGCTGTCCGGCCCGGCCATAGAGCAAACGCAAATAGTCATAAATCTCCGTCACCGTGCCCACCGTAGAGCGTGGGTTGTGCGACGTAGACTTTTGGTCAATCGAAATTGCCGGGCTTAGGCCCTCAATCGCATCCACATCAGGCTTGTCTACCTGGCCCAAAAACTGACGCGCATAAGCACTAAGCGACTCCACATAGCGCCGCTGTCCCTCTGCAAAAATAGTGTCAAACGCCAACGACGACTTACCCGAGCCCGACACACCGGTAAACACAATCATTTTGTCTCGAGGCAAATCAAGACTGACATCTTTGAGATTGTGCTGCCTAGCACCGCTGATACGAATCAGGTTTTTGGTATCGGATAGGTCAATATCCCCCTTACGATTACCCGTGGCCAAGCCACCCACATGGGCCGCAGGTCTGGCCTTGGCTGATTTTCGAGTCGTCTTTTTAGCGATCGCGGCGGCATCCTTGTCGGTATCTTTTGGCCCAGGACCTTCCGCCGCAGCCCCATTTTGCTCAGCTGTAGCCTTCGTTTTTTTTGCCTTACGGCTTGTTTTAGCAACCGTATCAGCCTCGGCAGCTTTAAGCGTTTTAGTCTTGGTCGTTTTGGCCTTGGTCGTTTTAGCCTTGGTCGTTTTAGCCTTTGTTGACTTAGCCCCAGTTTTTCGGGTCTTAGTAGAGGAAGCCTTGGCGTCGTCTGAAAGGGTCTTGTCCTGATCGGAATTCTTTTTAGATGAAGGCATGGGGCAGGTTAAGAGCCAAAGTAGACGAGCAGACAGTTCTTATTAAAGAAGCCAGAGTAGTAAGACAGAGCAGTAGCGATGGCAGCTCGCTAAAGGAGCTAACCCAACGCCGAACTTGCTAACGATTTAGGAACCAAACAAAAACATTTCTTCATGATAGACCACCGCAGATCGGTGTGCAGGTTAGCCATTGCCTCAACGCCTGCTTACTCCATGAAAAGACACCTTTTATGTGCGCTTTCTCAATACAAATACACAATGCATAAAAGTCAGTAGTCACGATGATAAAAGTACTATGACCCCTAGCAATGGCTCCCAAGGCATAAATCAGACGTAACTCTTATCCGCTATTTTTACCCAGTGCCGGAGAAGTCCGGTGACTACCTATGCTATTCATCACCAACCGCGTTTTAGAACAAGGCCTTACGCCCCTGCCACAAGAAGGTACTTCAGAGGTTCGACTCGCCCGCTCAGTCAACTTCGTTTTAGACAATAACCAGGCAGAGCAATCCTTCTATTGCTGCCGCAGAACTGGCCCTTTTGGCTATACCGAAATCGGGAGCGCAAACCTCTTAGACCAGCTCAGAGCCACCAGTGCTGACCAGCTGCTGTTCTTTTTTCATGGCTTTTCTGTAGTGCCAGAGCAAGCCTTCGAACAGGCCGAAAAGCTTCAGGGTTTGCTCGATGCCCTGCATCAATCTGATAGTCAGATAGGGAGCCGGGGCCGAGGAAAAAGTCCAAAAATCGAGGTCATTCCGATTATTTGGCCTTGCGACAATGACTTTGGCAAGGTGAAAGACTACTTTGACGATCAAAAAGCAGCCGATGCTAGCGGCACCGCTTACATGCGGTTTCTTCAAAAGTTTCTGGCATGGCGCAACGAAAACAGCACCCTAGATAATCCCTGCCTAAAGCGGATCAATATCTTGTCTTACTCTATGGGTAACCGAGTACTGCGCAGTGCACTGAATCTCTCGGCCAAGTACTACCCTCAAAACGGTACATCGCTGCTCTTTAGAAATGTGTTCATGGCAGCTGCCGACGTGATCAACGAAAGCTTAGAGGCCACACAATCCGGCGGTGTAATCCCACCTATGAGCCGCAATGTAGTGGTGTACTACGCCGCTGATGACCTGGCCCTGCGCGCGAGTAAAGTAGCTAACGTCGGCAATGCAATGGCCTCTCGCAGGCTAGGCCACACTGGCCCAGAAAACATGGACAAGCTTCCCCGCAATGTCTATGCCATCGACTGTGACGACTTTAATAATGACTACGACAATCCGCTCGGTCACACCTATTTCTTAGACGACCCAGCCACTGGCGACGCGGGCTTACTGCTGCGACACGCATGGAGCTGCATGCGCACAGGCCGGGTCCCACACACGCAACCGGCTATTCCTAATACCCGTGTTGAAATTTTGAACGAGCAACAGTTTTAGTAACTGATCCGCAGTGCTCAAAAGGACTCACGTTTATGCGCACACTTCCTTCAAATCAATTCCTTCAAATATGTTCTGAAATAAAGGGCCTACGTGCAGCTATTAAATAGTGGCACGTAGGCCCTACTTTTTGGGGCTTATTTATCGTTAAGCTCTTCAAAATGGTTCGTCACAAAAACTATCCTCCAGCTCATGAAAAACACGCTTGCAGGCACAGTCGTCCTGTCTCTCGCCGCGATCGCACTCTTCCCCACACAGGCATCTGCGGCGACTCTCCTACAGCGCGTCTGTCAGTTAGACGCCACAGACGACACCCTCTCTGATGAGAGCCTTTTCGATCGTCATTTGTTTACGGCCACTGCCGGTCAGTCCGTCACGGTCTCTCTATCTAGCAGCGACTTCGACCCCTACATTTTGCTCCTGGACGCCAACAACGAAACCCTTGGGGAAAATGACGACATCAGCCAGCGAAATCTCAACTCGCGCCTCACCGTTACACTCCCTAGCAACGGTCAGTACAGCATTTTAGCTAACAGCCAAAGCAACATCGGGCTAGGTCGTTACCGCCTCACAATTACCAGCCCAACCCACACAGAACAGCGGCCCACTAAGCTACCGACGGACTGTCGTTAATCTGAGCTTGTTTCAATTGCTCAAGCGCTGGGCAAAAAGACAGTACAGCCTTGACAACAGCCTAAAAAAAGACCCGCTAGCACCTCTTGAGAAGGGTACCAGCGGGCTACGTTAGGAAACAAGAAAAAACTAAATGACGACTATGGGCTGAAAAGCTTTGGAGATAAAGCCTAGGATGTCATCCAGCGCCGTTCCTAGGCTCTAAGCACAGTTGCACAGGCTAAACCCTAGGTCAGAGCTTCCAAATAGTCCCGCACGCGGTTGCGACGCTTGGGCTGACGCAGCTTTTGCAGGGCCTTAGACTCAATCTGTCGAACGCGCTCGCGAGAGAGCTCTAGGGTGCGTCCAATTTCTGCGAGGGAATAAGGCACGCCGTCGCCTAAGCCAAAGCGCAGGGTAATGACTTCCTGCTCGCGGGTGGTGAGGTCCGTCAGGAGCTGCTGCAAGTCACGCTTGAGCGACTCGCGCATCAGCAAGTCTTCGGGCGAAATATCTTCGGTTTCTAGCAAGTCGCCCAGTTCGGTGTCGCGATCTTTACCCACCTTGGTATCTAAAGAAACAGAGCGCGGTACTTTTTGCAGCACTTCACGAATTTGGGCAACGGTCATGTCTAGCTCTTTAGCGACATCCTCAACCTTGGCAGTGCGCCCCTGGGTTTGGGAGATTTTGCGCTGGGCTTTTTTGATTTTGTTGAGCTTTTCGGTGATGTGTACCGGGAGGCGAATGGTGCGGCTTTGGGTGGCGATCGCACGGGTAATACCCTGACGAATCCACCAGTAAGCGTAGGTGCTAAAACGATAGCCCTTAGTCGGGTCAAACTTTTCAACGGCGCGCTCCAGGCCCAGGGTGCCTTCCTGAATCAGGTCTAGCAGCTCTAGGCCTCGGTTTTGATATTTTTTAGCGACTGACACCACTAGGCGCAAATTCGCTTTAATCATGTGCTCTTTAGCACGAGCCCCTTCAGACTGAATCGTCATCAGCTCATCGACACTGATGCCCGCCAGCTCAGCCCACAGTCGCTTACCTTCTAGCAAAGTCGGCTTTAGCTCAGTCGGATCAATGTCAGAAGTACGCGCCCAGCGCTCTAAGGAAGGGCGGTGGCCCAGCTGCGCTGTAAGCTGATCGCGAGTGTTCAGCACACGAACATACACAGCCAACGTACCATCCACCTCTTCGGCAGCTTTATTACGCAGGGTTAACAACTCCATATGCTGCTGCACACGCTGCGCTTCAGCGACTTCTTCATCGCGCTCTAGCAGGCTTACTCGGCCAATTTCTTGCAGGTATAAACGCACTAAGTCAGTCGTTCGCGTCGTTTTGGTTTTAGACTTAGCCTCAGCGTCAATGCCCGAAATGTGGACATCGCTAGACGCATCTTTTACATCGTCCGTGACCCTAGAGAGGTCAAATTCTGAAGGCTCACGAAGCTCATCTCCACTGTTATCGAGTGAATCGCTAGTAGCGCGTTGTTCAACATAGTCAGATGTAGCTTTCATGATGGTATGAAGTAGCGGGACAGGTGAGAATCGGCGAGCTCAACCCTTGTTAAGTAGTATTCCCAGCCGATGGGGGCCATGAGCAGTAACCGCAGTGGGGGTCACGTACCTTAATAGAGCTATCAAGAGAAAGTAAATGCTTTCTGCAAGGCCAGAGAAAGGTTTGGTGCTGAGGGCTTATTGCCAGTAATCACTGAACTGCATAGGTTACAAAACAGAGGATTACCCAACAGATGTAGAGTGGCTTCTAAACTATTCAGGGGTTAGAGCACTCATTCCTGAAGACTTTTCAGCCAACACCATTTCTTAGCCAACGCCGTTACAGACTTCTCAGAAAACTCAAACAATCCGTGACAGAGCAAGGAAAGAAGTAGAAAACTCTGACCTGATTGCCCTATTGAACAAATATCAGTTTGATTCGCTGCTGTTGAAAACAGCTATTCCAGGTTTATCAGTGGCACAGGGCAAGCCATGGCCTCAAAGAATCTTTCAGCGCTTTTAACAAAGACTTTTTGGGATAGCCCTAATACGCCAATATGCCGTTTTCTGACACCCTCACAGGCACTAAAATACCCGCCTTCTAAAGGCCTCAGCGTCTCAACGACCGCTTGCGATTAACCGAGATTAGTCGGGCTGCGACTGTGGAATTCGAATCGTGAAGAGGGTGCCTTCTCCAATTGTGGAGTCGCAAGCTAACGAACCACCGTGCCGTTCTGTCACAATCTGGTAGCTGATGGAAAGTCCCATGCCGGTGCCTTGACCAATAGGCTTTGTGGTAAAAAACGGATTGAAGATTTGCGATCGCACTTCTTCTGACATGCCACCTCCATTATCTGCGATCGCAATCAATACCGTCCCACTGTCCAATCGGGTAGAAATCGTCAGCTGAGGCGCTTCAGCGGCTTGTAGGGCATCAATAGCATTGCCCAAAACATTCATAAACACCTGATTCAGCTGCCCTGCATAGCAAAAAATCGGCGGTAGCTCGCCATAGTCTTTGACCACCTCAATCGCAGGCCGTTGCTGCTGACCCTTGAGCTGGGAGCCCAAAATCATCAGCGTACTATCTAACCCGGTATGAATATCAACCGACTTTTTGGCAGCCTCATCCTTACGAGAAAATGTCCGCAGGGAAGAGACAATTTGCCGAATGCGCTCCGCTCCCAGCTTCATAGAAGCTAGGAGCTTCAGCAAATCCTCAGTCAAAAAGTCAACATCCAACTCTTCTAGGGCATCGGCAATTTCTGCTGGCGGGTCAGGATAATAGGTTTGATACAGGCTTAGCAAGTCAATCAGGCTTTGGGCATAGCGATTCGCCGGATTGACATTGCCGTAAATAAAGCTCACCGGATTATTAATTTCGTGGGCAACCCCTGCAACGAGCTGACCCAAGCTAGACATCTTCTCAGTTTGAACTAAGCGGGTTTGAGTTTGCTGTAGTTCCATAAAGGCAGACTCCAAATCATGAGCCTGCTGCACCAGACAAATTTCAGCCCGCTTACGCTCAGTAATATCGTTGTGAATCGCGACGTACTGATACGGGCATCCGGCGTCATCCAAAAACGGAACGACAGTGGTGTAGACCCAGTAAATATCGCCGGTTTTGGCCCGGTTTCTCATTTCACCAAGCCACACATGCCCCGTGCTAATGGTGTGCCACATCTCCTCAAAAAACTCTTGGGGATGGTAGTCGGAGTTAATTAGCCGATGGGTTTGGCCAATCAGCTCAGCGCGACTGTACTTCGAAATTTCGCAAAATTTATCGTTGACGTAGGTAATTTGGCCGCGATGGTCGGTAATCGCAACGTTAGAAGAACAGTCCAGCGCCAGCTTAACGTCGGCAAGCTCCTTGAGCGAGTGTTGGAGCTTGGCTTCAATTTGCTTGCGATCGCTAATATCGCTCAAGCAGCCGTACCACACAATCGAGCCATCCGGCTGAGGCTGAGGTTTAGCCAGCGTTCGTACCCAGCGCAGCTTGCCTGAGGGCAGCTGCACCCGACACTCGTACTGGTACACCTGCATCGTCAGCGCAGACTCACGAATGGCCTCCTTAAACGCCTGCCGTTCATCAGGATGAACCAACGCAAGGATGTCCCCGCCTCTCCGCTGAAACTCCTCAGGCGACATACTCAACAGCCGATAGCTGTCAGAAGAGACATAGGGAAAGGACACTTCCGAAGCGCTAGTCAATCGCATTTCATAGAGCAGGTCTGGCACATTGTCTGCAAGCTTTTGCAACCGGGTTTGGCTAACCGCCAGTTCAGCAGTTCTAGCTTCTAAGCGACTAGACAGCAGATGATTTAACTGCTTTATGTCTCCCTCCGTTCGCTTGTGTGCCGTAATATCTTGCGCTAATAAGTTCCATAAAATTGTCTCTTTATCAGGCTGCGTAGCTGCGGGCTGTAGCGCCAGAAAAATCCATTTTGTCTTAGCCTTGGCAAGGACAATACGCCCTTCCCACTCCCACCGATGCGCCTCTCTAGCCGCTCGAGACATCGCTAATTCAAAAGAGTCCCAGTCGTCTGGATGAATAACATCAAATAACGGATGATAGCGGCCTGTAGAACCCGAGCCTGTTGCAACACTGGAGGCCAATTGAGGACAGGGCGTTTCCTGAGGCTCAACGTTCTGGGGAGAAATTTCTAATAGTTTGTAGCAGCCTGTATTCAGATAAGGAGAGGCGATGACAAGCCCGTCACGCGTGGTAACAACCTGAGAAACAGCCCCCGGAATACCATCTGCCCAACGATGGAATCTTGTATCTTCATCAGTTGCATTGTCATCAGTTGCATTGTCATCAGTTGCATTGTCAGTAATGACAGCATCGTCAATGAGTGGCTCGTCGCTAGCAACAGCGTCGTCATTGACCATGCCGTCAGTGACTGATTCCACCGCAGCTGATACGTACGTCTGATTTGTAAGATCGGGCAACGCCTTATCGGCCTCCTGAAAACGTCTGCTGTCAGCATTCGCGATCGCAGGGTCTTCGTATTGACTACGTAAAGGGGGAGGTGTCATCAGATCATTTCGGGAGAAAAGCCTCTGTGCACTAGCATTCCCGAGCATTGAAGAGAGCCGAGACGGTATTCATACGGAAGTAACCTACAAGAACGGGAAAAACACCTCTAACGGGTTCGCGTATGCCACCGTTGGATGTAAGAATTGCATACTCACAGATTTTTTGTAGCTTATTACACCATTGAGGCTTTCAGAAATCGGTAGGGTATTGTCTATTCAAAAAGTATGCATAATTGCTTCGCATATTTTTCGCATATTGTCACAATGGTTTTTCGCACTGCAGAAGAGCTTAAGCAGGCCTATGCTCAATCGCTTCGAGAGCAAGGGAAAGGCGTGTCTCTTGATGTTCCTGTCGGAGAGCACGGCATCACTATCGATATCTTGACCGATAGTGAAATGATTGTGTGCAGACCTGAACTCACTGAAAAAACAGCCACTGAGGTCAAGTCACAGCTCACTTTTTATGGGCAATTTGGGCCGCGCTGGCAAAAGGTGGTCGTGGTAGAGCACGTTACCCGACCGTATGAAGTTGAACGATTGGCGGCTGCGAATATCCGGGTTGTAGCCTTGCCACAGTCTAGAACGACGGCCATCGTCAGGGTCCCAAAGAAGGTTGAGCCGTCCTTTCAATACGGCGCTACCGATGACTATCTATCCTTTGAAGGGGGAACAGGTAGCAGGGTAGCTTTTTGTGCGGTCATACTCATCTTCATCCTCGGCATGATTGGAGTTATCGCCTCTCGACAACAACAACAGCCCAGTCCCACCGTTTTACAGTCCAGCCTGAACAGCTTATAGAACAAGCGTTGTGGCACACTTACGGAAGCTTCTCAGCCAACCTGCGTTGGGTGAACTCTCCACCGCCCCGCTCAAAAGCAATGAGTTCAAAAGCAATAAGACAGCCTTGGCCTCAGGTGCCTAGTTCTCGTCAATAACCGCATCACGGTCCAACAGCAGCAGATTTCGCAGCTGATCGGTATCTAGCTCGGTGAGCCACTGTTCACCTGCACCAACGACTTGCTCAGCCAGTGCTTTTTTGCTGTTAATCATGTCGTTGATACGCTCTTCTAGCGTGCCAGTGGTGACGAACTTGTGGACTTGAACATTCTTCGTTTGGCCGATGCGGAAGGCACGATCTGTGGCCTGATTTTCCACAGCCGGATTCCACCAGCGATCGAAGTGGAAGACATGATTAGCCCGAGTCAAGTTGAGACCGACCCCCCCTGCTTTGAGAGAAAGAATAAAGATTTTGGGCCCATTGGGATCGAGCTGAAAGCGATCGACCATTTCTTCTCTTTTCGCCTGGGAAGTACTGCCATAGAGGAACTGGGTTTTGGTGCCTAGGCGGTGCTCCAAATGAGTGCTGAGAAGCTTTCCCCACTCGGCAAACTGGGTGAAGACAAGGGCGCGATCGCCTTCTGCCACAGCTTCTTCTAACATCTCATCAAGCCGCTGTAGCTTGCCCGAGCGGCGGTACTTGCCTAGGCTATCTTGCTTGAGGAACTGGGCAGGGTGATTGCAAATCTGCTTGAGCTTCACAAGCAAGCCCAAGATCATGCCGCGCCGTTTCACACCCGTCGCATCATCGATGTCACCGAGGGTTTCATCCACAAGCTTTTGATAGAGCTGAGCCTGCTCAGCAGTGAGCCCGCAAAACACGGTCATTTCCTGCTTATCAGGCAGGTCTTGAATAATGGTGCGATCTGTTTTGAGACGGCGCAGAATGAAGGGCTGGACGAGCGAGCGCAATGTCTTCAACGAATCCGTATCACCATATTTCTCAATCGGCGTGGCAAAGCGCCGCTTAAAGAAATTCAGCGGTCCTAGGTAGCCAGGATTGAGGAAATCCATGATCGCCCACAGTTCAGACAGCCGGTTTTCTACCGGCGTACCGGTGAGCGCGATGCGGAACTCACTCTCCACTTCACGCACTGCCAAAGATTGCTTAGCAGACGGGTTTTTAATGTTCTGCGCTTCGTCGAGCACCATCCCTCGCCACTCAACTTTTTTAAGATCTTTGAGGTCGCGCTGCACTAACGTGTAGCTGGTAATTATTAGGTCTAACTTTTCAGCGGCCTTGACCAATGCTGCGCCTTTAGGCCGTTTATCCCCGTGATAAATCAGTGAGGTCAGCTTTGGGCCAAACTTCTTCACCTCTCGCTGCCAGTTAGTCAGCACGGAGGTTGGGCACACCAAAAGCACGGGTCCACCCAGTGCTTTTTCCTGCTTGAGATATAGCAAAAAGGCAATGAGCTGAATGGTTTTACCCAAACCCATATCATCTGCTAAGCAAGCGCCCAGACCCCACTGCTCTAGAAAAGACAGCCAAGAAACCCCTTTCGCCTGATAAGGTCGCAGCTGCCCTGAAAACCCGTCCGGCTCAGACATTTCCTTCAGGCTTTGGTTGCCCGTTGTCATCGTTGTAATCAGATCATCGAGCTGGCCAGAGGCATCGAATTTCACCACAGGCAGCTTATCAATCAGCTGATTATCACCCGTGCTAATGCGCAAAGCTTCTTCGACAGATAGCTTAGTTTGGCCCTTGCGCTTCTCAAAAAAGTCCTTAGCGGCTCGCACATCTTGAGGCCGCAGCTCAATCCACTGACCGTTGATTTCAACAAGGGGCGTCCCTTGCGTAATTAGCTCGTCAAACTCTGCCTTGGAGAGAATAGCGCCCCCAACCGATAGCTCCCATTTGAAGTTGAGCAAACTTTGCAAACCCAGACGTGGCTGCTTAGGGGGAGCTGTCGCACTAATTTGCAAGCCCAAACGACTCGCACTCACCTTGCTAGGATCTACCAGATTGTCCGGCAAGAGAACGCCAAAGCCACTGTCTTGAAGTCGCCAAGCGGTCGCTTTTAAGAACTGATAGGCCTCGATAGGGTCCAAAACACACTGCGCTGGGCTAGGATCGCTCAGCGTATTTTTGATCGGTTCGTACAGACGGGTGGAGCGGCCTAGGCCGCCTAAGAGCGTTTCTTGGGGCGCTTCTATGACGCGCCCTTTATAGGTGAGTTCATCGGTTGGATTTTGCCAAATGATCTTGGCATCTACCTGAAAATCCCCGTCGTCTATTGCCTGTAGGCCGTAGCGCAGCGTCCAGTTCATCTCGCCATCTGGGGGTGGTAGCAGCGAAAAGCAGGTCCGAAAGCCTTGAACACTATCCGCTAAGTTTTGCAGGGGTGAGGTCCAGGTATTAATGGCGTCGTTAAGCCGAACCACACCCGTTGGGGTGGACTCAAAATGAGGGTCCGTCAGGCCCAGCGCATCTAGCCAGTCTCGGATAGGCAAGTCTTTACTTAGGGGTGCAGCCGCCGGTAGCTCGTTGGTCGCTGCGGTGCTGCGCACCTGAGCATCTAGCAAGGTTTCTAAAAAGTGGCGGACTAGCGGCGCGGTGGATACGGGCAAATCGATACGGAGGGCGGATGCTTTTTTTGGCAGGGGCGCTGGGTAGCTGCGGCAGATGGCCGGCGTGCGATCGCAAAACTCCTTCAAACGGGCCTGATCCAACGCACTATCCAACAGCAGCTGCCAGGATGCCAACGCCCCTTTTTTATCGGCGCTGACCACTGGCACAAACTTCCCTCGTGCGAGCAAGTCCAGACACCAGCGAGTCAGGTGCGACCAGTAGCGCAAGTCATCACCTACAAAAGCACTGGACTCCGACTGACCCAGCGGCAATCCTGTCAGAAATTTGATTGCCGTTAGTGACTCTAACAAGCTACCTGAAACCTGCCAGGGATAAAGCCCAGTCGCTGTTTTCTCATCGGCAGAGAGGGCAGGCAGCAGACCGTCATCAAAATTAGTTGGTAATACAACTATTCTGGGCTGCCACGTCTTAGGCGCCTTTTTCGAACTTTTAGCGTTCTTGTCAGAGCCCTTATTAGTCTTTGCCGTTTTCCCAACGGTTTTACTGGCAGCTTTGGCCCCTGAGGTCTTCGCAGCCTTTTTCGCAGTTTTTCTGGCAGCGACCTGCGGTTTCATCCAGGTCAGATCAAACTCATCGCTTTTCACCAAGCAGTCAGCCAAAGCTGCTTGTGTGAGCTGATAAGGATGCTTGGTAGCCATTGGCATCGACTCATCATCGAGCACCGGACACTCAGTAGGCGCTACTTTTCGCCAGGTTTCGCCCCACAAGAAAAATCGCTGAAGGTCAGGCAGCCAGTTGCCATGTAAAGTCGCCATGGGGCAAAAATGCTCGTACGAAACGGGTAAATATTAGCTCAACATCACAGCAACTCAAAGCGAGCCAGTGTTAAGCGAGCCAATGCTAAGGAATCAAAGCTGTCATAAAGCCTTTTGATGTGGCCTTAAAAGGTTGGCTTAGCCGCAGATGTTTTGGCAGGAGACGGTCTATTCGCCGGTGATTGCCCCACAGCCTCAAAGTTTTCATACGCGGCAACGATTCGCTGCACCAGCTGATGGCGCACCACGTCGGCCTTAGTCAGCTCACAAAAAGCAATCCCTTCCACCTTAGAAAGGACCTTAGTCGCTAGGGCGAGGCCCGATTTTTGATACTGAGGTAGGTCAGATTGGGTGACATCCCCTGTCACCACCATGCGCGAGTTAAAGCCTAGACGGGTGAGCACCATTTTCATCTGCGCAGGCGTTGTATTCTGAGCTTCATCGAGAATGACAAAGGCGTTGCTGAGCGTACGTCCGCGCATGTATGCCAAAGGGGCGACTTCAATAATACCGCGCTCCATCATATGTGGAATGCGCTCTGGATCGATAAGTTCGTGCAGCGCATCGTAGAGCGGCCGGAGGTATGGGTTTACCTTTTCCTGCAAGTCTCCTGGCAAGAAGCCCAGGCGCTCACCGGCTTCTACCGCAGGACGCGTCAAAATCAGGCGCTCGTATTCTTCATTCATCAGCGCCTTCACTGCGACCATCGCCGCGAGGAAAGTTTTCCCTGTCCCTGCTGGCCCGGTACAAAAGGTTAGGTCTTTCTTACGTAGCGCTTGAATATACTGCTGCTGACGAAAGGTTTTAGCACGGATGGTCTGCCCGCGCCGGGTTTTGGCGATGACGTCAGTTTGAATGTTTTTAAGTTCGTCTTCGCGATGCGTATCTAACGCGTGGATTGCGGTCATCACATCGGTAAGTGCGATCGCCTGCCCTTGACTCCAAGTCGGCTCTAGGGTTTGCACGATTTTTCGCGTGCGCTCTACTTGCTTTTCAGTGCCGGCGATGCTCAGCTCGCTGCCACGCAAAACCACCGTTGCTCCCGTTTGCTTGGCAATACGCTTGATATTTTCTTCGTGCGGACCGGCCAGTGCGATCGCATTCTCAGAACTCATCAAGCCTAGTTTGTAGTTATTTCCCATGCAATTATTCGTTAGGACCTGACGTGTGGGCCTCTTTACTTCCAATCTAGCGCGAAACACCAAAAAGATTTGGCTAGCTGCGATCGCTAGCCAAATCCATTCGATTAATTTTGTAAAGCCTACTCTGGCTTTGGCTTTTTCTTAGGGGGTGCCGGATTAGTACTGGCTCTAGGAGGTCTGTTGTCACGATTGCGATCGCGACCTCTGCCGCCCGAACGACCACCACCGGACCGGCCACCGCGATCAGACCGTTCGGCCTCAGGCTCACCAAATACGCTCAGGTTCACCGTCATTTCTACGGGCTTTGCCGCGGCTGAAATCACCGTGCGCATCGCATTAATATTGCGACCACCCCGGCCAAACACACGGCCCTTGTCTTCATTTTCATCAAAAGCCGCTCGCAACCACAGCTTCTTACCACCAGCCAGGGTTTCAATATGAAACTTCAGTGCTTCAGGCTTATCTAAAAAAGGCTCCATCAAAAAACGAGCCAGTGATTCAAAGTCAGTCTTGGGTTCAGCAGAACTCACTCTAGCCACCTAGCTGTTCGTACACATTCGCTTTTCTTAGGATGCTTTCAACCGTTTTAGTCGGCTGAGCACCTTCCTTGAGCCATTTCACAATCGCGGGCACATCCAAACGGGTTTCATCCGTTCTGGGGTTGTAAAAGCCTACTTCTTCCAAAGGACGCCCGTCGCGGCGAGTTTGGGAGCGAATAGCGACAATACGATAGCTAACTTCGCGCTTTTTACCAAAGCGCTTTAGTCGAATTTTGATCATTTGACAATTTTGTTACGGCTGAGCCGAACACTGAATAAAGGAGTTACTTGAGAGCACTCGATTTTAGCACCCGCCGCGAAGCTGAAGCAAAGCATCTTCAAAAAAATGCCCTGCCGCAGGTCTAAGCGTCAGAAAAATGAGGAAAATGCGGCTTTTGCAAACCGCTTCTCATAGACTTGTTTTCATGTAAAAAGCGATAAATGAGAACCGCCTTAATCTTCGTGATCTTCAAACGGATCGCTGAGCTGTTTTGCCGGTGGGCCAAAGGCTGTATACACCGCGTACAGGGTAAATGAGCCCACAATTGCAGCCACCGAAACAATAAGAACTGTTGCAGAATCGAGATTTTCCATAGGATTTTGCCGTGGATTTCCTCTATGATATTACAGAATATAAAGTAAATTTAATCCCCGATCACTCCATGGCACAGCGCACGAAATTGGGCAACCTCCTCAAGCCTCTTAATTCTGAGTACGGAAAGGTGACTCCTGGTTGGGGAACGACCCCAGTGATGGGTGTCTTTATGCTCCTTTTCTTCATCTTTTTGCTCATCATCCTTCAGCTTTACAACTCGTCTTTGATCATTGACGCCGTTGATGTTGATTGGAGAGCGCTAGGTAACTAGGCCAGCTGTAATGGGCCAGCCCAGTTTCGGCTCATACTCATTTCAGCTCATAGCGGTGTTTGTCGTCTTGGCAAATGCGAATACTTAGGTAGAGGGTAGGTGTGTTTTGCACCTGCCCTTTATACTTTGTATATAGTCTTAACTAACGCATTGCGGACATCAGATACATGAACGTCTTTGGAATCGGCTTGCCCGAGATGGGCCTAATTATGATTGTGGCTCTATTGGTTTTTGGCCCTAAAAAGCTGCCTGAAATTGGCCGGAGTATGGGTAAAGCCCTCAAAGGATTCCAAGACGCCTCTAAAGAATTTGAAACCGAGTTTAAGAAAGAAGCTGAGCGCATCGAAAAAACCGTGGCCGAACCGATGAAGGCGACGTTGGAAAAACCCAGAGCGTTAACCCCTGAAGCAACCTCTGAAACAGATAACGAACCGACTGAGGCCGAAATTGTCGAAGCCGTTGCCGACACCTCTACTGAAGAAAGTAACGATACGCAAGCCGCTTAAGCCTCGTTTTATAGATAGTCTCCAAACGATTCTCTCCAAACGATTCGTATCTAACAGCCACACGAAAACAAGCACACCGAAAAAATTGATGGTAGGGACGACACCTGCACAAGCTATTGTGACGCCACGCCTCATTGTGGGGCTCGGCAATCCGGGATCGAAGTACGACCGAACTCGGCACAATATTGGGTTTGAAGTGATCGACGCGCTGGCTAAAAGCTATCCCGGCGTTTCACTCGCAGATAATAAGCGATTCCAAGGGACCACTGGTGAATTTCGCAGCGCTGGTGAGAGAACCGTCCTGCTCAAGCCCAACACCTATATGAACAAGTCCGGGCAATCTGTGCGAGCGGTTTTGGACTGGTATAAGCTTGCGCCTGACGCTGTACTGGTGGTGTATGACGATATGGACCTGCCGACCGGCAAGCTGCGCATGCGCCTATCCGGCGGGGCGGGCGGCCACAATGGCATGAAGTCGATTATTGCTCACCTGGGGACCAAAGACTTTCCTAGGCTACGCCTTGGCATCGGCAGTACGGACAAATCAGAAGGGGGTGAGGCGGTGGTTTCTCATGTGCTTGGTCGCTTTGCACCGGGCGATCGCAAAATTGTAGATGCGGTTATTCCGATGGCGGTGGATGCCATCGACTTAAGCTTGAGAAAAGGCGTCGAACGCTCGATGAATTTGTATAACGGGCGTGAGGTAGAGCGGTAACCAACCGTGGAACCACAGGCAGTGCAACAACAAGGCAGTAAACAACAAGGCAGTAAACAACAGAGTGCAATCAAAAGCGAGACTACGGTGTACTCGTAGAGTTTCGCTCATAGAAGGGCTTGCCTACTCGATGGATATGGTCTACGACATTGGGGTTTTCAATATGACTGAGAATCGAAAGGTCAAAGAGATAAGGCAACAGCAAATCGTCAATCTCATCTTCAATGCGCGTCATAATTCGGTAAGTCAGTTGAGGGCCGATTAACGTCAGATCAATATCTGATCCCTCTCTGTAGTTGCCCTTAGCACGAGAACCATAAATCACAGCTGACTCAACTTCAGCGTAACGGCTAAAAATAGCCGTTACCGAGCTAATCGTAGTCTCATTAAGGCCAAATCGTCCCGTGGCGTGTTCAGTCGCCATTTTATTTTTCCGCATTAGTATTACGAATATCCTGAAGGGTGGCCTGCAAAGCTATAAATTGAGCAAAATAGCTATCTCTTAAACTAGACGTAATCTCTATAGCAGTCTCTCGATTGTAGGTATGGCTTGTACGATTGCGATCTTTGATCATATCCATCCACACTTCGCCCTGCGCAATTAAGCCTAGATTGAAAGCCTTCCGCGTGGCATCTTTAGAGCCATAAAGATCCTGTACCCCTCTGCATCTTAGAAATTCCTGCAGTAGCTTCCACGCTAGTTCATGGGTGTATTCAAACGCTTGAATGAGACCTTGTTCCTCTAGTTCGTTGAGGTCGCCTTTCTCTATAAATTTCGTGAGCTGCGCCAAAGCTTTCTGATAACTCTCAAAACGCTGGTGCCAACGAACATCTAAATCGCTCATTTATATTCATATCGAGTAAGACTTAAGATAGTACAAGTGTAAGGGAAGAGCTGTGTAAGGGAAGAGATATGGTGGACGCGGTCATTATTCGCCAAGGTGAGCTAGTAGGGCGCCATTTGATGGCCTACGAAACAACCGAAGCACTGGGAAGTGTGGACTATTTGCTGGTAGACGTGAAGCGATCGCACGCCGTTGGCCTGAGCTACACGCCCCCCGGACTCCTCGCTCGCAAGCAGTCTTTGAGCTGGACTCAGCTGGTCAAGATTGGTCGAGATAGCATTGTTGTGCAAACTAACACCGCCCCAGAAGCACAGGAAAACTCACCTCTGGCCGCCGCCCAAAACATGACGGGCCTAGAAGTCTGGACAGACGGAGGAGACCATATCGGGCGAGTCATGGATCTATGTGTGAACGTAGAAACCGGTGAGGTGCAGCAGTACTTGTTTGCACTGAACCAAACACCTCCTGAGCCGGGCAGTCGTGAAGGCAGTCACACGTTAAATGATGAAGCCGCTGGCGAGATAGACGAAGCCACAGGCAAGATAGACGAAGCCACTGTAACGGTCTATGCGATCGCCCCTCAAGCCATCATTAGCGCAGGCCGCAAGCGCATGATGATCGCCGAAGAAGATGCGCAGCGAGCCCGCCCCTACGACCAGCCCTTACCCCTAACGCCCATAACCAGCACTGCTGAGAAACGAATTAACTGGAAGCCTGAACAGCGACCGGAAATGCCGAATGACCTTGGCGAGCTCTTACAAAAGGGCCAGTCATTCGCCGGAAAAGTAACAGAGCAAGTCAAGCAAAAAGCTCAGAAATTTACAGATGAGCGCCTCGCCCAGCAACACTTTGTTGACGCCGATACCCTCCCAGATATTTCAGAACAGCTACAAGAAAAAACGGCGCAAGTAAAGCAGCAGATGCAGCAGCAATTGCAAAAAGCGCGCGAAAAAGCGCAGGAACAAATCGACAGCGGGCTAGGCCAAAACGTTAGCGACCAGCTCGAAAATACCGCCCTAGGCCGTTCATTGGGTAAAACACTCGGCAGATTTAGAAAACCTCAAGCGCCAGAAGAGCCTATTGACGTTGAGGCGTTTGAAGTGTGGGAGGACGATTAAAAACGATTAAGGTGCAGCGTTACGCCTGACGACTGAGTTGTTCAAAAGCGGCTAACCCTTTTTGAGCCGCGCCCAGGCAAAAGTAGACAAGGCACTGAGTGGCATAGAGATGTCTCAGACGGGTCTGACTCGGTGGTGGATTAAGGGTTAACGCTTTATCCATATCCGATAGAGCGCCCGAAAGGTCGTTAGCGTTAAAACGGAGCTGGGCTCTTTCGCAATACACCGCGCCGTAGTCTGGCGACAGCGCGATCGCACAGTCAAAATCGGCTAGGGCTAGGTTTTGACAATCAATCGCCAGATAAGCCAACCCGCGATGGTAATGGGCATAGGCAGTAGGCGTAAGCTCAATAGCCGCAGTGTAGTCTGCGATCGCCTCATCAAAACGGGCCTGAGACGCGCGCACCCGAGCACGATGCCGATAAAAGACCGCATCCTGCCACGAGAGGTCAACAACCTTGTCATAGTCCGCAGCGGCATCGGCATTGTCAGCAGCGGCATTGAGAGAGAGCGTGGCTGCACGATTCAAATAGGGCTCTGCGCTGTCTCGATTGAGCGCGATCGCAGTGTCAAAGTCAACGACCGCCGCCGCGCGATCGCCCAAGAGCTGACGCAACGTACCCCGATTGTTATAGGCTTCTGCGAACTGAGAGTCGCACTGTATTGCCCTATCAAAATCGACCAGAGCGTCTGTAAATAAATTCAGGTAGAAGTGAGCAACACCGCGATGGTTGTAGGCGGCCGCGCAGTTAGGAATCGCGGCGATCGCATGGGTCAAATCGGCTTGGGCTCTGTCGTATTGAGCGCTTCGCACCCACGCAAAGCCTCGCCATAAGTAACCTTGAGCAAACGTTGGATGCACGCTAAGGGCTTGATCAAAGTCTGCAATGGCGTTGGCAAACTCTTCCATATCCAGCCGGAGCAGGCCCCGTGCGCCGTAGCTTTGGGCAGAACCGTTTGACAGCTGAATCCCTTGAGTGAGATCGGCAAAGGCTTGCTGATGATTGCCCAGGTGCCGGTGGGCACTGCCACGATGGATGTAGGTATCGATCGGTTTAATCGGCTGCGGGGGAGTCAGCGGTTGCTTAGGAGCGTTCGCAGGCCCATCGGTGTATTGATCGTTGTATTGAATGACCTGAGTGAAGTCTGAAATGGCCTGCGCGTATCGCTTTAGACTGCACAGCGCGCAGCCACGATGGTAGTAACTTTTTACAACGGTGATAGAGGTGTTTAGTCGCAGGTGAATGACTTGCGTAAACAGGACGATCGCCCGTTCAAATTGGCGATCGCGCGCATGATCAACGCCTCGGCTAAGCAGCCTCTTCGCCTCACTCATCATTTGAGGCGACTGATAGGCACAGGCATCAGCTGGAATATCAGCCGTCATAGGTTCTAAAAGGAGGCGATGGCAATAGCCTACGTGAAGGCACCTATCTGCTCAACCGTACTATCCGCCCGCAGGTAGCCATAGCCACCCCCAACCTCTCGTAACCCACCGAAATCATCTGCAAAGACGCCAAAAGCCCCCACAAGCAAAAGAGAAGCAAAAGAAATGATAACAACCCGACTCAAAACCCCGCAGCAGCGAGATTATCTATACAGGTTGAGGCCAATCGTCGAAGCGCTCACGGTAAATTGACTCAAAATACGTAAATTAACTCTAAACACAGTTAAGAGGGGTTGCACTGCATGAGTAAAGTCCGTCAAACTAACGGCATTTTTGAGGATGCGGCCTTTACGCACCCTGCAAATAACGCACACATCAGCGACTGCTCTATTTTGGTCGTGGGGGGGTCTACAGCGGCCTATTCAGCCACATTAGCCGCACTCACGATGAAGATAGACGTGTGCTTAGTGCAGCCTTTAGAGGTCGTCGGCGGACAGTTCACAGCGCAGGCCCTGCCCGCTTCAGATGATGGCGATTTGCTCAAGAAAAAAAGCAGCTTCAGCACAGTAGACGGAGAACAGTTCGCAATTTCTAAAAGCCAGCGATGGTTTCGCAGACGGCAACGGCAACTTCAGCCTGTCAACAGCCGGCCTCAACAAAATCCTGGGGGCGCGTGGGTGTGCCCAATAACCACCACACCAGTCGTCTCTGCGATCGCCCTAAACGAACGCCTAGTACCCTACCTAGAATCGGGCAAGCTACGCCTGATTCCTAACAGCGATCCAATTGAGGTGCTGATGAGCGAAGACGGCGAGGCAGGCAGGCAAAAAATCAACGGCGTCAAATTTCGAGACCATACCAACGGCCACACGTTCACCGTCACCGCCCCTGTCACCATAGAAGCCACTGACTTTGGCGATTTGCTAGAGCTGGCTCAGCTACCCTCACGAATTGGGCAAGAGTCCCGCAATGATACTGGAGAAGCCATCTTAAGAGAGCGGGCCATTCCAGAGTGTCAACAGTCTTTTACCTTTAACGTGGCGATGGAGCACACCGTTCGCGGCGGTGGCAAACAGGTCGCCCCGCCAGCAGGCTATGGCAAAGAGCCCTGGCTCAATCCCCACGACTTCACCAGTGACTACTGGCTTAAAAAACCCAGTGGCTGGCAAAAACGACATTTTTTTGAGCCCTACGGTATTTTTCGCTATCGACGCATTTTCAGGCGATCGCTCAACGAGAAAATCGTCAGTGCGGGCGATGTCGCCGTCATTAATTGGGGCACCTCGCCCCACCCGGAGAAACAACAGTGTTGCGGCAATGACTTTCGTCGAGGCCATCTCATTGGCATCAGCCGGGAAGACCGTAAGGCGTTGATTCAGCGGGCACGCGATCGCGCCCAAGCCTACATCTACTACCTACAAACTCACGGCCTGCCCGACCTTAAAGCCCGAGGCGACCTCACCTGGAGCCCAGACGGCATTGGCCTAGAGCCCTACATTCGCGAAGCCCGCCGAGGCATCGCCCTCACCACCATTCGCCACGAAGATGTGGCCGAAGCGTTCTTTCCCAACCAGGCAAGGGCCCGCTGCTTTGAAGACAGCGTTGGCATTGGCCAGTATCACTATCTCGACCTACATGGCAACTTATTCGAGGGTCACATCACCCCCAAAGGCAAAGACGTCATTGCCCTGCCCTTTTCCCTCCCCGCTAAGTCGATGATCCCGATGACGGCTGACGGCCTTATTCTATCGGCCAAGAGCCTAGGCACCACCCACATCACCAACGCGGCTTATCGGATGCATCCTATGGAGTGGGCCATTGGTGAAGCCAGCGGATTTTTAGCGGTGTTTGCAGCATGGACAGGCGAAAGCCCCCGACGCATTGTGGAATCGCTACCGCTCATGCGCAAGCTGCAAGGCTTTATGACCCGCAACGGTATTCCCATCTTCTGGTTTGATGATGTGCCTCACGACGACAGCGACTTTGAACCGATTCAGGTCATGGCTGCCTCGGGCATTATCCGCAGCGAAAATGCCAACAATCTACATTTCCGGCCCTATGCCCCAGTGTCTAGAGCCGTGGTGGCAACCGCACTGGTTAGCTTGCTCGGGCTCGAAAAAGTGAGTCCGGCCCGCCCCAGCTTCCGAGACGTACAGCCCCAAAAGCACTGGGCCTACAGCAATATCGAAACGCTCAAGGCCCTGGGCATGATTGCCGGCGTAGGTCGAGGACGCTTTGCCCCTGACGCCATGATCACCCGCCGGCAGCTGTCTTTTTTAATTAAGGCCTCGGTACCGAAAGCCCACAGCAAAGCGTTTGAAAATCTCACAGCAGATAACACCCTGCTCAAACGCCGCGAGCTTTCTAGAGCATTTTATGCACTGCTCAAGCATCGATTGGATATTTGAATACTAAATATTTGAATGTTGGATATTTGAATGTTGGATATTTGAACATCTGAATCTGTAAAAAGCGTCAACCAGGCAGTGTCCACCAAGCCGCCGAGATAACCCCGAGATAACCCCGAGATAACCCCTGAGATTTCAACAGATTCTCTGGCAAAACCCCGCACAAGTTAAGTATGGATAGCGTCAAAAATAGAGACTCAAAATAGAGATTCAAAGGGGCTATCCGAGCCGCCTTACCCCCTGCAACGAAGTCTTAGAAAGTTGACAATTCAAGCCGCTGACGCTGCGCCACAGTCGGCTATTGACGAACCGAAATATTCCTTATATCCCTTTATAGGAAAGCGATACAGCGCTCTTTCATCGACTATTTCGGATGTTCTGAAGTCTCTACATTGGTGTGATACGCATCACTTATCATCAAGATTCGTGTTGAGATGTGTGAAATAATAAGCCCAGCTCATCTGTAAGTTCTTGTTGATACATCACTTTTAAAAAAATGTTGTCGATGTTTAAATCTGCCCTACCGATAGCGCTAGCAACTTCACCGCTGTTATTAGCGGCTGCTCAGCCCCCTGTTTTAGAGTCCATCAGTGCCACCTGTAGCCTTGAGGCCACGACTCAGACGCCCGCAAACGACGGAATTTCTGCGGTGTACCCAGGTGAAGCACAGGCTGTACAAAACGATGTTGTTGTACAGCCCATTGCCAATCCAGATCAGGCATTGGCCACCTCTGTTTGGGAAATGAGTGCGATCGCAGATGCTCCTGATGCCACCGACGCGCCTAACCGATGGGAAACCGCACTCCGACTACTGCTCAACAATCCCTATTTTTCTAACCAAGACGCTGATGCCCCGGCGTCTACACCCTTAGAGGCCACTCACTGCATTACCCAGAAGACACCTTCAAGCGTAGCGATGGCATCACAGGCGATCGCAAAATCAGCAGCGGTCACCTCTGGCACCAAAGCCCTGCCAAGCGCTACGGAGTGGGGAGCAACCCCTAAGGAAGATGCTGAAGAGAGTGTCTTAGAAGCCCCTGCAGAAGACGAAGCAGTCGATGAAACGTTTGCGCCCGTTCCCGATTTGGGAGCGCCTGCGGTAGAGCCGGCCCCCGTTGCTGCACCTGTCGCAGAGCCCGCAGTGGAGGAAGCCGTTACTGAGGAAACTGCCGCTGAGGAAACCGTCACCGAAGAAGCTGTCACCGAAGAAGCCGCTGAAGCAGAAACCGTGGAAGAGGATGCAGAACCAGCTGCCGTTTCAGACACTGAAGCGTCAGACCCTGAGGCGTCGGATGCTGAGCCGTCAAACAGTGTAGAGAGCGCTGATGATGTCCCTCAAAATGAGGAAACAGCCAACCCCTACAACTTCACACCCACCAGTGAGAGCGCCACACCGTTTGACGGCAGCGTTGTCAGAACCTTGGAAGCACTCCCCGACGGGAACTATCGCTACCTAGCAGGGGCTGCGGAAGAACGCGCTTACACCAACGAGGAGCTTCGCGAGCGGGGTGGGTCTTTGTTTTTACTTACCAAAGAAGGCGATACCGTCACCGGCGACTTGCTGCCTCGCTTTGGTCTCCCGGGGATTTGTGTCACAGGCACTGTAGAAGGCAACACCGTTACGGGTGCTGCCTATCCCTACGACACAACCGATCGGTTGCAAGACAGTGCCCGCCAAATTGGCGAAACCTACGAACCCCACGGTAGCGGTGCTCTTTTGATTCGTCGCACGCGGACAGAAGGCAACGGCCTTTATTACGCAGGCGCAAAACTGGACTTGAGCGGATATACCTTTATCAATTCAGGCTCCAGCTTGCCACCTGAAAGCTGCACCATCGGCCAAACAGGCGGCAGAGACCAGGACTAGCGCATCATCGGCTCTGGGCTTCGTCCGCTGCTTAAGGCTTGCTAAACAAACTCGTTTGGCAAGCCTTTTTAGCGGCAAGCTTTCTTAGCACTGAGCCCTGAGCGAATAAACGATTTTCCAAATATGCGCTGAAAGATACTCCCTCTATCTTTAAAAAAATTATGTTGACTCCAATCCAATCAAAGGCCTCTAGAGTACTGTTGGCGTTAGCCGTCAGTGCGGTGCCCTACACCTTAGCCGGAGCGTTCTTCCATCGTGGCGCGATCGCTCAACCTGAACCCGAAACGCCCGCTACTGAAGCGCCCGCTACTGAAACGCCCGCAGTTGAAGAGGCCACCCCCGAACAGATGCCGCCCACCACGACGCCCGCAGCAGCCCCGGAGTTCGTCACCCTTTGTAGCTACGACCCCAATTCTGGAACACCCAATCCCTTCGGAATGCGGGCGTTTGTCAGCATTAGCGAAGTGGAAGGCAACAGCGTTTTTCGCTATGAGCAATTTCCCTCATTTGTAACCGCCGAGGCAGAGCCCCAAAGACAAGCGGACATTGCCTCTGAAAGTACGCTGACGATGTACCAAACCCCCATCGCTGAAGCTCGTCAGCTCATGGTAGATAATCCTGAATACTACGCTGCCCTCTTGGACGTCGCGGAAAGCGACTTGGGCGATCGCAGCTTTGCCGAGGTCAACGATCTGCTCGCCTGCCAAGACGTGAGCGACCCTCAACTGACACAGGCACCTGAATCACCCGCAAGCCCACCTGAATCACCCGCGCCCGAAACGCCCGCAGCGCCCGAACCGGAGCCCGAACCGGCACCCGAACCGGAAACGGGAGAAGCCCCTGCGACAGAATCAGACATGACCATTGCCGATCTCCCCGATGGGAACTACCGCTTCGTAGCCGCCGAATTTCCCAATCGAGTGGTTACTGACGAAGAATTGCTCGAAGCCGGAGGCGCTGTTTTCCTATTCCGTAAGTTTGATGAAAATGTCACCGGTAGCTACGGCGTTGTAGACCATGAAGGCGGCGTCTGCATTAGTGGCACGGTTCAAGGAGACACGGTTACGGGCAAGGTCTCTGCCTACAGCGAGCTGATCCGCGAAGACAACTTCCTAACCGTTGACGATGCGTTGCAAGGCATTATTACGCTAGAAAGCTTCTCTCGCATCAATGCAGGCACTCGCTTACCGGTAGAAAGTTGCCCCGACGGAAACGACGAGTAGAAATCCTTTAAGTCTTTCATGGCGAAAAGCCTTGCATCCTCTAAAGATGCGAGGCTCTTATTTTTGTTTTTGTTTTTTGGCTAGCCCTCTTCGCTGATGGCCTGTTGCAAACTGGCATACTGCGACTGAAAACCTTCCAGCAACGCTGTGTAGATCGGCAGTATTTTTTGATACCGCTTCACATTCTCAGCAATCGGATGCCGCTTGTAGGCCACCTCTAAGCACCCTTCTACGGGTGTAAAATCGGGCCATTCCCCCAAGGACACTAGCGCTAAAACAGCAGCCCCCAAAGCCGAACTTTCAATCACCTTGGGCACCAAAATTTCTCTATTAAAGATATCAGAGAGCATCTGCTGCCAGAGCGTAGAGTGGGCAAAGCCACCCGAAGCTCGCAAGAGGCTTACCTCACCACCGGCAGCTTCTAGGGCACTAAACACTGAGTGCATGTTGTAGAGCACGCCTTCCATCACCGCTCGGACTAAATGAGCTTGCGTGTGATGGCGGCCTAAGCCAAAAAAACTCGCGCGAGCCTGCGCATCCCACAAAGGAGCCCGTTCACCCAGCAGATACGGATGAAAAATCAGACCCTCTGCACCCGGCGAAATCTCGCGGGCCATAGCGGTCATCCGCGCGTAGGTCGAGCGCGTGGGCTCCGGGCTTGTCTGCGCCGGTTCATCCAGCGCATTTGGAAAAATATCTGGGGAACTGGAGTAGGGCACCAGGCTATCGCGGGCCCACTGTAGGGCAATGCCACCATTATTGACGGCCCCACCCATGACCCAGCGGTCTTGGGTGAGGGCATAGCAAAATAGCTGGGCGTCACTGTCTGTAGTCGGCTGTTTAACCACCTGCCGCACCGCGCCGCTGGTGCCTAAGGTAATGGCCGCTGTCCCTGGCGCGATCGCACCGACCCCAAGGTTCGCCAGCACCCCATCACTGGCCCCCACAATCACCGGGGTTGACGGCGGAAGGCCCATTTTTTTCGCCTGGTCAGCCCGGATAGCAAGCGGGTGCATCGCAGGAACCAAGTCAGATAGCTGAGGGGGTGAAATGCCGGCGAGGGCAAGGGCACCGGCATCCCAGTTAAGCGATCGCACATTCAATAGCCCGGTGGTAGAAGCCATCCCATGGTCAATCACCCATTGACCACACCAGTGCCACAGCACATACTCTTTAATGGCAACGACGCGCGCCGCCTGCGAAAACAGGTCTGGCTGCTGAGCGCGCAGCCACATTAGCTTAATCACCGGTGACATCGGGTGGGCAGGCAGCCCCGTGCGCTGGTAAAGCTGAGGGTCTTTAGCATTGGCGATAAAGCTGAAGCGATCGCTCCGATTATCGGCCCAAGTATATAGGGGCGTCAGCGGCCGATTGGCCTCATCCACTAGCAGCAACGTATGCATCGCTGCACTAAAGGAAACCCCCAACAGCTGACTGGGATTGATCCTGGCAGCGACCACCACATCAGCCACGGTTTGAGTCGTCGCTCGCAAAATTTCATCGGGGTCTTGCTCAGCAGCACCGGGCTCTGGAGAGCTGAGCCCATAGCGCTGTGCACATCGGGCGACTTGCCGTCCAACTGTGTCAAACAGCACAGCTTTGGTGCTGCTCGTGCCGATATCCACCCCGATGACATACCCCATAAAAAGGCTCCTCTGTGCTTGCCCCGACGCTTTTCCCTGGTACTTTTGCTCTGGCGCTTGCTTTGGTACCTGGCCTGGTTACTTTTCTGGGGCGCTTTTATGGCGTTGCCACAGCAGGCTTTTCAACTGACGAAACCGGCGGTGCAGGGACCCTCCCATCTGGCGCAATGCCCTCTAGCACCACTAGGGATTCTAAAATTTTCTTCACTAAGGGCGCTGCAACCGTACCACCATAGGCATTCTCGCCCTGGGGCTCATCAATAACGGCCAAAATGACATACCGAGGATTGCTCACAGGCGCAATGCTCACAAAGCTGGTAATGCGCTGATTTCCATAGCCAAACGTCTCGACCTTTTGGGCCGTTCCAGTTTTACCGGCTACCTGATAGCCATCGACCTTAGCGGCTGAGCCTGTGCCGTCGTCCACCACTTCTTTCATCATCGTGAGCACTTGCCGCGTTGTCTCTGGAGAAAATACGCGCTTAGGCGTTGGATTATCCGGGGTCCAGGTGAGCTCGCCCGCAGCATTCGTCAGCCCTCGGACCACGTGAGGCGTAACGAGCATACCGCCATTGGCCAGGGTGGCATGGAGCTGCACCAGCTGAAGCGGCGTCAGGGAAAAGCCCTGGCCAAAGGACGTCGTAGCCGCTTCGACTTCACTGCCCACAAATTGATCGCGGTCCTTTATTTGACCGCTGGCTTCACCGGGCAGATCAACCCCGGTCATGCGCCCCAGGCCCAGCTTCTCTAGCCAATGGTAATAATCAGCCCGCGGCAAACGCTCCATGATTCGCACCATGCCAACGTTACTGGAGTAGCGCAAAACGTCAGTGATAGAAATAGGTCCACGGCCACCTTTGGTGGAAAAGTCTACGTTTTGAATCGGCCATTCACCAATTTGAATACGGCCTGCATCGTAGATGCTCTCACCCGCGTTGATGCTGCCGCTTTCAAGTGCGATCGCCACATTGATCGGCTTAAAGGTAGACCCCGGCTCGTACAGATCGCTCACGGCCCAGTTTTTGAACAGTTCAATATCCGCGTTGTAGTACTTGTTGGGATCGTAAGTAGGTGCGATCGCCATGGTCACAATCTCACCGGTCTGTGAATCCATCACAATCAACGCACCGCGCTTGGCCTTATAGTCTGCAAGGGTCTGCGCCAAGCCTTCTTGGGCAATTCGCTGCAAACGACTATCAATGGTGAGCTGAAGCTGCAAGTCATCGCGGGTGACCTGTTGTAATGGGGTTGGCTCGCCCGCCTCAGGATCGCTGTACATCAGCTGATCTTGCAAAGCCAGCTCGACCCCTTCTTTGGGAATGCCTTCCAAATCTACATAGCCCGTCACCTGAGAAAACAAATCCCCCTGGGGATACACCCGCTGAGGCGCTGGCCGCAAGTCTATGCCATCCAAACGCAGCGACTGCAATCGCTTCGCCGTCTCTTCCGGAATTTCAGTGGCCAGCTTAATCCCGCTCTCCTGCTGCTTAAACGAAGTCATCATCGCCTTGGCATCGTTCTCCAAAACGGTGGCCAGCTTATCGGCCACTATTCGATTCGGCTTTTTAAAGAGCATGGGGTGCACGTAAAGCGTGTACACCACTCGATCGAGAGACACGACATTGCCCTGCAAATCCACCATTTGCCGACGAGAGGTTCGTGGCGTCGCCTGGATGGCCTGCTGCTCTTTGGCCATTTGCTTGAGTTCACTGCCCATCGCCAGCTGCAGGTAGGAGAGCCGAACACCCAGTCCAACCATGGCAGCTAAGAGCACTAGCCACACGCTAATTAAGCGTAAACGAGGCGACTTCAGCCGGAACTCCCGAATCTGTTCCGGCGTAGAACGGGGGCTAGCAGCAGATACTTTGCGGCGTCGCGGACGGCTGGAAGCGGCCATGGTGAGTCGTGGTTAATATCCTAAAGGGCGAGGCATTTCGACAACATCTTCGTCAGGAACGACTGCCGATTGCCGACGAGGCAAGGGTGATAAAAATAGAACATCACCGGGATCACTTAGCTCCAAGCCAGACTCTTCTCTCACGGCCTGCTCAGCCAAGCTTTGCTTAATCGCTTCATTCGCAGATGTCAGCTGCTGCGACTCTCCCTGTAATTCATCTAGCTGAGAAAGGGCACGGTTAGTTGACTTGTCTACATACACAGTGGAGCCATAAATCAACAGGGCACCGGTCACGAGCAAGCTGGTCACCACCGTTGACCCTTGCTGCATCCGATTCAGCAAACGCAGCCCCAAGGGCAAGCTAGGCTTGTCGGGTAAGACCAGGGCACGCGTATTGGGATCGGCCTTAACGCGGACAGCTGCCCCGTTGAGGTGCAGTGGCACAACATTATCAGCAGCGGCTGTCGCCGAGGCAGGACCTTCAGGTGTAGCAGAAGCAGCTTGGGGTCGACCGTATTGTGAAGGCGCTAACCGGTCAGCTTGAGACCGATTAGACTTTTGAAGGGAAGCACTATCCTGACGAGGCGAGGACTGATCGATAGGGTCGTATTCGGTAGCAAAGACCATGCGATTGTATCGGGGATGTGTGTGAGAAGCACCTATAAAAAACACCTTCCCCGCGCCAGCGTGAGGGTTCCCATAGGTTGAGTAAATTTACGGAAAACTGCGGGCTCGCTAATGAAGAGTCTTTAGCAAGGTATAGCAATAGCCGGGTTCACTGCTTTGGCAAGAAATCTGCGGTTCAGCTGCCTAGCAAGGTACGCGCATCCTACCTTGCGATTGCAAGAAGAACAAGCCAAATGGCAAACTTTTCTTGAAGCCTTTTATATAGACGAGTATAAATACAGTTTTGTTGCCAGCAAACGTCGCTATTTTTGATCGTTTCATCTTTCTAGATCACACTTTTTAGGTATGAACGAAAGGTCTTAGGTCACTGCGATAACACTCAAATAGACCATTTTATTGAATGGGGACTAGCTGAGTGCTTTTTACAACAGACCCTAGACCGCAAAACGACGGTTCTCTCTCACTCCACATATCAAAAATTCCCCATGCATGAAGCGAGATCACGAAGTGTATGTTTAAACGGACACTCGTCAGTACAAAGCACTTGGCTCATGACGAACCAAGTGC
Organism: Cyanobacteria bacterium J06634_5; assembly: GCA_039820525.1. Lineage (GTDB taxonomy): Bacteria > Cyanobacteriota > Cyanobacteriia > Phormidesmidales > Phormidesmidaceae > Phormidesmis. The sequence goes on along the minus strand of JBCBPY010000012.1, from coordinate 20,344 downwards.
TTTAAAGAGCGCTGAAAAGAAACCCCAGGCTATGCAGACGGTCTGGGCTTACCCTCAGGGAGGCCCACCATTTCCGCATTGCTCTTATTGGGCGGAATCATGGGGTAGCAGTTTTCATCTCGGCGAACGCGTACATCCATCAGAACCGGTCCATCATGGGCGAGCATTTGTGCGATCGCACTGTCTAATTCGCTGGGCTCATTGACCACCATGCCGCGCACGCCAAAAGCTTGGGCCAGCAGCTCAAAATTGGGCATACCCAGCTCCATATTGGAAGACGAATAGCGCTCGCCAAAGAAGGTTTGCTGCCACTGACGCACCATGCCCTGCCAGCCATTGTTCAAAATCACCGTTTTCACCTTGATGCCGTACTGGGCCAGCGTCGCCAGCTCTTGCAGGTTCATTTGAAAGCTGGCATCACCACTAATGCAGATCACCTGCTGGTCGGGCAGGGCCACCTGTACACCCATCGCAGAAGGTAAGCCAAAGCCCATCGTGCCTAAGCCTGCGCTCGACACCCACTGACGCGGCCCGTTTTTCAGGAACTGCGCGGCCCACATTTGATGCTGACCGACATCAGTCGTGAAGTAGGCATTGGGAGCCTGGGTCGTGAGCGCCATAATCACCGACTGAGGGGAGATGGTATCAGGGTAGACCGGTGCGGTGAGGGGATAGTCTTTTTTCCAAACCTCGATTTGATCGCGCCAAGCCTGCGATCGCGTTGCATCCGGCGTAGCCTCTTTTTTCAACTCTGCCAGCAGGGCAGTGACCACCGCTTTGACATCGCCCACAATCGGAACTTCTGGCGATCGCACCTTGCCAACTTCAGCCGCATCAATATCGATGTGAATCACCTTGGCCTTACTGGCAAACTTATCTAACTTGCCCGTCACACGGTCATCAAAGCGGGCGCCAATGGCGACCAGCAAGTCGCACTGACTCACGGCGAAGTTCGCATAGGCAGTACCATGCATGCCCAACATGCCTACCGATAAGGGATGATGCTCATCCACTGCGCCCTTGCCCATGAGGGTATTGGTCATCGGGGCCGAAAAGGCTTCAGCCAACGCTTGAATTTCAGCATGGGCACCTGAGGCGATCGCGCCGCCACCAACGTAGAACAACGGACGTTCAGCAGCTTGCAAAAGTGCGATCGCTTCTTCGACCTGATGCTGATCAATCGGCATTTCTGGCGAATAGCCAGGGATAGTCACCTCACCTGGATTCACAGGCATGTAGTCAATCTCTTCAATGCCGACATCCTTAGGCACATCAATCAGCACCGGACCGGGCCTGCCCGTGCTGGCAATGTGAAAAGCTTCAGCCACAATCTGCGCCATCTGATTGGGATCGCGCACCACATAAGAGTGCTTTACAATCGGCAGCGTAATGCCGTGAATATCGGTTTCCTGAAAGGCATCGGTCCCAATCGCAGCGCGGGTGACCTGACCAGTCACGACAACCATCGGAATCGAATCCATCTGCGCCGTCGCAATCCCAGTGACTAAGTTAGTAGCACCAGGACCCGAGGTCGCAAAACAAACGCCCACTTGGCCAGTTGCCCGAGCATAGCCATCTGCCGCATGGGAGGCCGCTTGCTCATGGCGCACCAAAATATGCTGAACGAGCCCTTTTTCTTCTGCTTTATACAGCGCGTCATAAATCGGCAAAATTGCCCCACCGGGGTAGCCAAAAATATGCTTTACACCGTGGCGCACTAGGCTGTCGATTAGCGCATATGCGCCGCTGACTCGCTGGGTCGCGGTTGAAGAGTCCAGTGTAGTAGGAGAGGCCATAAAAGATACCGGAGGAAACTGTAAGCCAAAAATAGATAGAGTCTAATTAGTGTAATTTGTCACTTGGACAACAACAAGATCTCTCACCAAGGTCTGATGACACGACCTGATGACACGACAATACGGGAAAAGACAAGACCCAAAACAGGCTTATTGAAACAGCCTCACTTAAGGCAGGCCCCTTCAGGCAGGCCCCTTTAAACAGGCCACCTTAGTCAGGCCCATTCGGGCAGGCCCCTTTAGGCAAGCTCTGTTTCACCCCTGTGTTCGTCGTTGGAAGAGGCCTCACGGGGAGAGCGTCCGTTGGCATAGTGCCAGTTAAAAGCACGGTTCCACTCTGCGCGGAGCTGCCGCCTTAAAAAATCGGCGGCACTCATCGGCAAACCTGCCTTTTCGTCCAGTTCCCAGCGCGCAACCTGCCGGCCATGGGCCGCTTCAGGTTCGCCCCATAGCCGCAAATGCGCTACGGCAGGATCGGCATAAAAATTAATATCACTCGCGTCGGCAAAAACGTCGAGAGGCAGCGTACTCAAGTGGGTAAAACGGTCATGACTCATACGACAGACCGGTAAGCCAACAATAGGTACACCCCAGCCATCGACGGCTATTAATCGACCGACGTTTCCGCCCTGCTGCTGCCACATTGCCAGGGCACCCGCCAAACCGACGACACCTGCACTAAAGCCAATCCCAACGATCGGCAGCTGATTCGTTGCGGGCGTACCGAACTGCGCGGTTAGCCATTGCAAAATGTCAAGGGGAAGCACGGGTGAGGTCGGCGCAATATGCGCCTGAACAAAGGAGGGGAGCGATCGCACCCATTGCTCAGTTAGCACGGCCTCGTGAAAGCCACCGACGATCACGACCGGCAGCTGCGCGCTACGTTGAGCGCCGTTATTTTGAGCGCCGTTATTTTGAACACCGTTGCTTTGAACACGATTGTGCACCTCGTCTTGGGCATCGCGACTCATACCTTTTTGATCTTCCATAAACGAATAATTTGATGAATCGTTAGGCAAAATATGACTAGAGGGCATCCTCACCGTTCGGTTCGACTTCGGTTCTACCCATAGCCATGACAAAAGATAACCCGGTACTCTAAATATCAGGTCGTTCAGGCTAGATACGCTACAAAATTTTATGGGCGTCACAGATCAGCTTTTACCTACGATAAGTGCACTGGTCGCCTTGGGAGAATTTGCCCAAGACGGTCAGCTATCGGACGCTGCCACGATTGAAACCGTGAGCAATAACCTACCGACCAAAGCGAAGCAAAAGCGCGCTGAGCAAGAATGGCGCGGTGCGATCGCAGCCCTGACCCAGCTACTCAATCAACAGCTGAGTATCTCCACAAAAGGCTCATCCAAAACAGCTAAAGCCAAAAAATCCCCTCGTCGTAGCAAGCACCCCAAAGCCTTCGTACTCTCTGGCCCAGTGCCCTTACTCAACGAGCCCACCTTAGATCTGAGCATTGCCAACTGGACCTTTGTCCCTAACTCATCCAAGGACGCTGCCGCCGCCTTTAGCGCGCTCTCACCTGTCGAAAAGTTTTTTCAAGAAAAATTCAAAAAACAGGCCCACAGAACCCGGCTTCTGCCTTTGCTGGACAATGATCCGTTAGAGCAAGAGCAGTTTGTCCTAGTGCTCACAAAACAGTTCTCGATGGTGCTTGTACTGGGCGAAGATGCTGACGGTGAGCTGCGCTTCCAGTTTTCGTTTATGCCACAGGTGGTGGACTCTGTGTGGCGCGTGCTGCGATCGCGCATTCGCATCATTCGGCCTCAGCAGCTCGACTTTATCGATCCGCTGGTCGAAAAGTTTCCTACCAAAGATCCCAACTACCGCATCGTTAGCCAGTTCAATCGCTGGATGCTGGCCTGCCGCCCCGAACCTGTTCGGGAGACGCTGCCGCCGATCTCTAGTCCGGCAACTGCACACTCAGCCGCTGGCAAAACCGATGGCTTACTTGCTGCGCGCTATGCACAAGAGCGCGCAGCTAATCAGGCGACGGGTAAGGCCGCCAATAGCACCGTCCCGTTTTCGGATAGTGAGCTGCTCAAGGCGATGGCCCATGAAATTCGCACACCACTCACTACCATTCGGACCTACACGCGATCGCTCCTGAAAAGAGACGATCTCGATCCGCAGGTCATCAAACGCCTTAACAGTATTGATCGCGAATGCACGCAGCAAATCGATCGCTTCAGCCTCATTTTTAGAGCGGTGGAACTAGAGGCTGCGAGTCAGTCGCCTAAGTCGCCGTTGAGTGCGATGGCGAAGCCGCTCTTACAGAGCATCGCCTTGCACCAAGTCTTCCAAGAAGCCATTCCCCAATGGCAACAGGCCGCCCAGCGTCGCAATCTCTCTCTCGAAGTTGGCTTACCACCCGAGCTACCCATGGTGGCTAGCGATCCAACGATGCTTCAGCACGTCCTCACTGGGCTCGTTGAGCTATTTACCCACAGCGTCTCTCCAGGCAGCCATATCCAGCTCCACGTTGTCCATGCAGGCGATCAGCTCAAGCTGCAATTCCAATCACAAATCGATCCGAATCAAGCGGATGCCGTCCCTCACTGCGCCCCCCCCACTCTTCAGTCGCTGGGTCACTTGCTCATGTTCCAACCCGAAACCGGGGGCCTGAGCCTAAATCTGGAAGCCACCAAAAATCTGTTCCATGCTTTAGGGGCAAAGCTTACAGTTCGTGAACGCTCAAATCAAGGAACAACCTGGACGGTTTTCCTCCCACTAGAAGCCAGCGGATTGAAGTCGTATCCCATCGTTTAATAGACCGTTTACTTAAAGACGGCTGAATAGGCAGTTGAGTGAGCATAGCCGGCCATTTAGCCGGCAAGTGACGTCTGAAGGTAACGAAACCTTCCAAGCGCTGCTGTTAATTTCCCGAAGCCGATTACAATCGCTGTAGTCCAATAAGGGTGCATAAGAAGCTGACCATTGCACCTCACGCTAGCCTTTGATTTCTATAGGAAATTTAATATGACCTCGCAGACACAAGGACCACTCACCGTTTTGGCGTCAGGTGTTGTGTTTGGCTTGGCTGGTTTTTGGTTGTTACCCGGCCAAGCTAAAGGGGTCATCGTGGGGGCTACCGCAGGAAGCGTAGCTGCCGCCGGACATATCCACCAAACCAAACGACTACAGCAGCTTGAGAGGCAACATAAAGTAGATGAACACAGGCTAAGAGTGCAGCTCAATCAAGCTGTCACGACGATTGAACAAGTTGGGCTAGAAACTCAAGGACAAAAAACAGCGCTTCATCAGCTAGCCAATACGCTTGGGACCAACCTCGCCGACCCGCCTAGGCAGCCGCTAGTGGCGAGTAGCAGCGGTTCCCTTGAGCAAAAGACATCCACAGTAGCAACAGCGGACCTAGAAGCAGCCTCTGCTTTAGCAACCCCTTTCAATACAACAGGTCAGGGCGCAACATCCGGCGATGAGGCCGCTCAGGCAGTGATTGAATGGTTTACTCAGCAGCAGGTTGAAGTCGATAATTACTACGAGCCAGATCCAAGAATCGATCGGTTGTTAGATGGCCTAGCACTTTACCTAGGAGACAACTACGCAACCCTTCAAAAATTTCATTGGAAGTTGAGAAGTAGCATCGGCCGCAAAACCCATTTTGACTTGGGAAACTACGATGACAGAGCCAAAAGGATTCATAAACGGTATCTCAAAAAGCTGGCGTCAAGTGACTATTTGTCCCTGAGTAGATACGACGACAATCGAAAAGGCAAGCCAGATTTAATCATTGCCGCGTCCTATCAGGAACGCTCCGATATCAAAGGATTTTTCGACGGCATTTGGTTCGAACGATTTATCTACAACAAAGTGACTGAACTGTTCGATGCCAAAGGCATCGAGTATCAATATCTTAGAAATCCACGCGTCTCCTATAGCGATGGAAAATTAGCCGAGCTGGATTTGTTCTTTTTAGTTAATGAGCATCCTTTACTAATTGAGTGCAAAGCTGGTCAGAGCAGCCAGAGTAAAGGCATGGAAAAATTCAAACAAAATCAGGAAAGATTGGGCCTTGATGCGAACCATGCGATTTTGGTTGTGTTGGATATTGATGAGGATCAGGCGTATTTGCGCACGACAAACTGGGGCTTTACCGTTGCCGACCAAAACGATTTTTTAGCGCGCATCGGAGAGATTATCTCTGTGGGTGAGGGGCTCGGCGACAGCGACGAAGACGAGGATACCGACGAGCGGGCAACAGCAGCGACAGATGACAGCTTAGAAGTCTTCTTCAAAAAACAAAATCTGAATTTGTCGCCGACCTCTCGTGCGCCTGTATTCAATGAGCTGATTCGTTTTTTTGAGACTGTAGAAGCGCCTATTAGCTTTACGGTCTTGGTTAAAACATTGCGCGATCGCCTACAAACCGACTTCAGCATCTCTCGCAAGAAAATAGACGAAATCCTAAACGGCCTGCGCTTTGCGGGATTGTTTCTCAATGAAAACAACCAGCCTGTTTTCAATACCGCCTTCCCCGTCTACACACTCGCCTCGTCAGATCCCAGCACCTTCGAAGAACGGTATATGGCAAATCTGACAGGGAGAATTCTGCATCTGTACGATCCAGACTTTTTCAACGAACTAGAGAACATTGCGCTTTTTGAGAGCCTCACGCAAGGCAAAGCGCCCTCTGCTGAGCAGATTGAGCACATTAAAGAAGACGCCTAGGACAAACACACAGCACAGAGAACAGATAGCACGGAGAACAAAGCCATTACAGCTTGACTTTAACAACAATATCGTTAAAGTCTTGGTCGCCGCCGTTGGCCAAATCTTCAAAACCAAAGGTGTTGTCGCCTAACAATCGGACGTGATCAGCGCGATCGCTATTGGCCCCAATATGCGTAAAGTACACAGCTGGATCGTTACCCGCATCACCGTCTAGCAGAGACTCAACCGAGCCATTGCTAATAATAAAGCTAGAGAGCAACTGTCCGCCGGTTAGCTCAGCGGTATAGGTACTCATCTGATTATTTTGAGCCGTCAAGTCAACGGCAACGCGATTTGACATCGCTGCTTCTATGTAGCCAGCATCACCCACCGTTAGCAGGTTGCCTTGGCCATCTAGCACTTGACCCGCTTCATTTTCGACCGTAAAGAAGCCAACAACGTTGTCGAAAGCCGCTTCGCGATAGACTTCAAACGTCGCTGCGACTGGTCCAACAATACCGCGCAAATCCAATAGTTCAGAGTCAGCAGCATCCCCTTGAAGATTGGAGCCGGTCGGTGCGATCGCCTCTTCCAAAACGGCTCTGAGCAAAATATCATCAAAGCCACGTTGGCCTTCTAGCTCAAAGCCTAGTTTGAGACTGCGATCGCTCAGCTGCTGAGCCTGCAGGGCCGAACCACTCAAAGTCACAGACCCCTCATCTGGCAGCGGCGAAGCTAAGCGGAGGCGATGGGTCTGTCCTTGACGCACCTGGTCTAAGCTTCCCCCCTGAATTACCGCAAACTGTAGGCTCGTGTCACCCAGCACATCCAAAGTGCGATCGATGCTGAGCCCGTTAAAGCCCTCCGTCAGGGTAGAAAAGACCACTCGGCTACGGGCAACCAGCGCGGCAAAGTAGCCGTCTTGGCCAGGAGCTAACCCATCAATACGGCCCTGAGCATCTGTTTCAGCAACAATAATTTCATTGACTTGCTCAGAATCCACACTCTCTAAAGACAGCGTTAGCTGACTGCCCCCTGAACCACCCACCACTGAAACCAACTGGTTATTCTCTATGGCGAGCGCGCTGGGCGCTTTACCAGGGCTCACTTCCACCGCAATGGTATCCGTATCGGCAAAGGCGGCACCTAAGCCTTGGTCTTCACTGACAATTTGGAGATTAATGGAGCCGGTATAGCCACGCTCTGGCGTGAGAACCAGTCCATTGAGTGCTGAGTTAATATCTGCCAGCGCTCCGGCAAACTCCAGCGTCCGGTCATCTTTACCATCACCCACAACAAAAGAGAGCGCACCCAAATCACCGAGCGTAAGAAAGCCGCTATCAACAGAGAGCTTTACAGCTAAATCGTTACTGCTCCCGAAGTTTTCGACAGCCAGGCGATTGCCGGTAGAAGCGGAGAAGAACAGCGATCTGTTTTCGTCGGTGCCTTGAGCGATCGGCACAACGTTAGTAGGCCCTTCACCAGGACGCGTAAATCGCTCAATAGTGACCGTCTGCGGTACACTGCTCAGCGCACCATCGCTGACACTCACCACGTAGCTCGGCGCATCATCACTATCATCATGAACAAACTGAATCTCGCCATTATCAATCTGCGCTTGAGTGAAGTTGGTAAGCGCCGTGGTCGTCTCCCCGACTCGCTCAAACCGTCCTCCGCTGACCTGAGAAACAACATAGGTTAGGGCTGCATTGTTGTTATCAACATCGGTCGCTGCCAAATTCTGCCCTGAGAGAACAACTGTGCCACCTTTCACAATCGTCAGTGTGTTATTCAACAAAACAGGCGCTTCGTTGACGTTGTCCACCGTTAAGCTGAAGTTCACAACAGCATCTGGAGAACCGCCAACGCTCACATCATCTACCTGAAGGGTAGCGTCGTAGCGAGCTTTACTTTCAAAATTCAGCGCAACTCCTGCGCTTAAAAACAGCTCACTCCCCACAGTTTCAAATAAGCCAGCATCGGCACCTACTACCTTGAAGCTGTTGATACCGACTGGGTCATCAGCAACCACAATATCAGCCACTTTGAGCGCGCTTTGCGTATCTGCATTTTCAGCGATAGACGGCAACACATTTTGTAGGGAAACAGCGGTAGGCGCATCATTGGTTTCTGCGATGTCAAGCACAAAGGTTGCTTGCCCGTTGGGCACTGAGCCAAAGCTAGCATCATTAACTTCTACGGTAATGCTGTACCGATCTTTAACAGATTTATCTAAAACTGAGCCTGCTTTTAAAAATAGTTCAGTCCCAACAATTTCAAAGATATCGGCATCTACGCCCACCACCGTCAGGGTGTTGTTGCCTAGGGCATCGTCAGTGATGAGAATGTCGGTGAGCTTAATACGGTTGGTGGTGTCGGTATTTTCTGCGATCGCAGCTACGGCTGTCGGCAAGCTTAGCCCGCTCGGCGCTTCGTTCACGTCTTTTACAGCCAAACTAAAGTCCGCAGACGCATCTACAGCCCCCCCGACAGCACTGTCGTCAACCTGCACAGTGACATCGTAACGGCCCTGATTTTCAAAATTGAGCGGTGTGCCTGCTTTAAGAAATAGCTCGCGATTTACCAACTCAAAGACCGCAGCATCTTGTCCACTCAGACTCAGCACGTTAGTTCCTAACGCATCATCTGCAATCACAACATCTGCAACTTTAGCCGGCGCGCTCAGGCTCGTATTTTCATCCAACGTGGTCACAACACTTTGTATCGTCACCGCACTTGGCGCTTCGTTTACATCGGTCACGCTGAGGCTAAAGTTGGCTGTTGCATCAGGCGAGCTGCCTACACTCGCATCATCAACTGTGACAACAATGTCGTATTTTGCCTGCGACTCATGATCGAGTGATACCCCTGCTTTTAGAAATAGCTCAGCCCCGTCAATTTCAAACAGGCTGGCATCATCGCCTATTATGCGCAGACTGTTGTTACCTAACCTGTCGTCACTCACCTCAATATCGGCCAGCTTTGTACGACGCTCAGTATCAAAAGACTCAGCGAAACTAGCGGTCGCCGCCGACAATGCAAGGCCGGTAGGCGCTTCATTCACATCTTCAATATCAAGGCTAAAGTCGATACTTACCTCTGAGTCAGTGCCCACAACGTCATCGCCCACCACCAGGCTCACGTCATACCGATTTTTTGTTTCAAAATCAAGCACCGTACCCGCTTTGAAAAACAGCGCTGACTCGAAAATTTCAAAGTCAGCAGCATCTGCCCCTGTTAGCCCAAACGTATTTGTCCCCAGCGCATCGTCTGTAATTTCAATAATGGCCACCTGCCGTGGGCCAGTGGTATCGGCATTCTCGCGTAGGCTAGAGAGCGCATTAGAAAAGCCGATCGCAGTGGGTGCTTCATTCACATCACCCACTGCCAAACTAAAGCTAGTCACCGCATCAGGCGAGCTGCCAAGGGTAGGATCGTCCACCTCAAAACCAATGCTGTAAGCCGCTTTCGCTTCAAAATCGAGCAGGTTACCTGCTTTGAAGAACAGCTGCCCAGCGTCAATCTCAAAGGCATCAGCATCTACACCAACCAGGCTAAGCGTATTGAATCCGACCGTATCATCAATCACAACAATATCGCCCAGTGCGATGCGGTTGGAGGTGTCGGTATCTTCTGCCAGCGTAGGTACAACATTTTGCAATTCAATCCCCGTTGGCGCATCGTTTGTTTCAGCAATCTCAAGGCTAAAGCTTGCTGTCACATCGGGTGTCCCCTCTACTGCCGGGTCATCGGCCTGCACCACAACATCGTATCGATCTTTGATGAGGCTGTTTAAGCTAGTTCCAGCACGCAGGAATAAAGTACCGCCAGCAATCTCAAAATCACTAGCATCGGCACCAGCAAGGGTCAGTGTATTGCTGCCTAGCGCATCATCGGCAATCTGAATATCGGCAATCTTCACCCTGTTGGTGATATCGATATCTTCAGCAATGACGCTCGCGACGTTTTGGAACGTCACCGCGCTCGGTGCTTCGTTAAGGTTGTTCACCGTCAAGCTAAAGGGCGTACTGACATCCACAGCGCCGCCGAGACCAGCATCATTGACCTCAACAGTCACGTCGTATTGAGATTTCGTCTCAAAGTCCAGCAGCGTACCGGCTTTCAAAAAGAGTGCGTTGCCAACAATCTCAAAGTCAGCAGCATCCGTGCCAGTCACGCTCAGCGTATTGGTGCCTAACGCGTCATCGGCAATAACAATATCTGCCAGCTTCACTCGGGCAGTCGTATCTACATTTTCGTCTAGTGTGCTGACTGTGCTCTGTAAAACAACAGCGCTGGGGAGTTCGTTCACATCTAGGATGGCAAGCGTCAGGGGTGCGATCGCATCTTCGCTAGTCCCTACAGTCACATCGTCAACAACAACATTGACGTCAAACTGTTCTTTAGCTTCAAAATCAAGCACAACACCTGCTTTCAAAAATAGCTCGACACCTTCAGCACCAGACGCAACACCAGACGCAACGCCAGAGGAAAGCTCAAACGAAGCAGCATCCGAGCCTGTCAATCGCAAGGCCATACTACCGAGCGCATCATCGGTCACCGTAATATCTGCAACCTTAATCCGGCTGCTCGTATCAGCGTCTTCGCCCAAGGCCGATATCACATTGCTCAAGTTCACAGCCGTCGGCGCTTCGTTCACATCCGACAGCGACAAGCTGTAGTCCACCAAATCATCAGGGCTCTGGCCCACTGCTGCATCATCGATGGTCACGCTGACATCGTACTGATTTTGCGTTTCAAAATCGAGCACGCTACCCGCTTTCAAAAACAGATCAGCACCCTCAAGTTCAAACAGCCCCGCATCGCGCCCACTCACGCTGAGCGTGTTAGCGCCTAGTGCATCATCTAAAAAAGTAATCTCGGCAAGCTTAAGACGGTCAGTAGTGTCAGCATTTTCATCCAAATTCACCACCGGATTTTGCAGCGCTAGAGTATTAGGCGCTTCGTTGAGGTCAACCACATCTAAGCCAAAGTTAGCGAGGGCATCCGGCGTGTTGCCCACGGTAGCGTCGTCAACCTGCACAACAATGTCAAATCGTGGCTTCGATTCAAAATCCAAGACTGTGCCCGCCTTCAAGCGCAGCTCATCTCCCGCAATCTCAAAGCTGTTAGCATCAGCCCCCGTCAGACTGAGCGTATTAAAGCCAATCGAATCATCAGCAACGTTAATATCAGCCAGCTTGATCGAAGCGGTTGTCGCGGAGGCACTATCAGAGACGCCATTATCAGGGATTTCATTAATAGAATCGATCGCATTTGAAAACGTGACGCTAGTCGGCGCTTCATTCACGTCCGTCACCAGTAAAGTAAAGGCCGCTGAAGCATCCGGCGCACTCCCTACGCTGGCATCATCAACTTGAACAACAATGTCATACTGCTCTTTACTCTCTAAATCTAGCGGTGTACCAGCTTTAAGAAACAGCGCATTCCCAACAACCTCAAACAAATCAGCATCTGGGCCAACCACACTGAGTGGGTTGGAGCCGAGCGCATCGTCAGCCACAACAATGTCAGCAAGTTTCACACCCGTCGCTGTATTGATATTCTCAGCCAAGGTCAAGACTGCATTTTCAAACGTCACAGCCGTGGGTGCTTCATTCACATCCGTCAATGCCAAGGTGAACTCTACAGCAGCATCAGGCACGGTATTGCCCACAGTGGCATCATCAACTTGAACCGTGATGTCATAAGTTGCTTTTGTTTCTAGGTCAAGACTAATACCTGCTTTTAAGAAAAGCGCTGTTCCTACAACTTCAAAAGCGGCGGCATCAGCGCCAGCAAGTGTCAGTGTATTGCTGCCTAACGCATCATCAGCAACAACAACATCTGCCAGCTTAATAGGCACTGCCGTATCACGATCTTCTGGGAGTGAAGTAGTCACGTTTTCTAGCAACACACCCGTCGGTGCTTCATTCGCATCGCCCACTACTAGCGTGAAGTCTGCAACGGCATCAGGCGTAGTGCCCACGCTGGCATCATCGACCTGAACGCTGACGTCATACTGAGCTTTATTTTCAAAATCTAGAGATGTGCCTGCTTTCAAAAACAGTTCATTACCCACTAGCTCAAAGTTGGCAGCATCCACGCCCGACAGTGAGAGCGTATTCGTGCCCTTGGCATCGTCACTCACATTAATGTCAGCCACTTTCGTTGGGCTGCTAGTATCCACATCTTCAGAGAGGGCGAGGGTAGGCGTGCTTAGCGCGATCGCACTTGGCGCTTCATTCACATCACCCACGCTCAGGCTAAAGTTCACTTGGGCATCAGGCGTTGCGCCAACGCCAGCATCATCCACCTGAACAACAACGTCGTACTGCGGCTTACTCTCAAAGTCTAGATCCGTACCAGCTTTTAAGAACAGCTCATTCGCCACAATTTCAAAAGCACCTGCATCAGCGCCGGTCAGGCTGAGCCCATTGGAACCTAAGGCATCATCTGTAATTGAGATATCAGCTAGCTTGAGGGGACTGCTAGTATCAGTAGTCTCGTCTAGAGCAGTTGTTGCATTGAGTAGTGAAAGAGCGGTCGGTGCTTCATTCACATCTGCGACTAGCAGGCTAAAGTCAACCGTCGCATCCGGCGTTACACCAACGCCAGCATCATCCACCTGAACAACAACGTCGTACTGCGGCTTATTCTCAAAGTCTAGATCCGTACCTGCCTTCAAAAACAGCGCGTTGCCAACAATTTCAAAGGCACTCGCATCAGGGCCAGCAACCGTCAAAGTATTCACACCAATCGCATCATCAGCGACCTGAATATCAGCAACCTTGATAGAGCTGGTAGTATCTAAGGTCTCACCCAGCGTTGTCACAACATTCTCAAGCACAATACCGGTAGGTGCTTCGTTGATATCTGTTACATCCAGGCTAAAAATAGCCAATGCATCTGGCGTGCTGCCGACAGCCGCATCATCGGCTTCAACAACAACGTTGTATTGATTCTGCAATTCCGTATCTAAGACGGTGCCTGCTTTCAAGAACAGCTCGTTATCGATAATTTCAAACAGTGCAGCATCCGCGCCTGATACACGCAAAGCGTTTGAGCCTAAGGCATCATCTGTCACTGAAATGTCAGCCAGCTTCACTGCCGATGACGTATTCGTGTTTTCGGCAACTGCCGACACCACAGAGGTAAATACAATTGCGGTTGGAGCCTCATTTGCATCTGTTATGGCGATTGAAAAGTCTACAGTGGTATCGGGAGTGACCCCGACAGCGGTATCGTCAACAGCTACGGTCACGTCATATTGAGCTTTGCTTTCAAAGTCTAAAACCGTACCGGCTTTTAAGAACAATTGAGCACCGACAACTTCAAAGAAGGCGGCATCTGTACCTGTAACTGTTAGGGTATTTGAGCCTAAGGCATCATCTGCGATCGCAATATCAGCCACCCTAACGCGGCTAGTCGTATCCACGTTTTCAGCTAAGCTTACTTGCTCATTTTGCAGCGTCACGCCCGTCGGGGCTTCATTCACATCTGCCACAGACAAGGTGAAATCAACCGTCGCATCTGGCGAAGCGCCAACAGTAGCATCATCTACTTGTATAGTGACGTCGTACTGAATTTTCGTCTCAAAATCTAAGCTAGCACCGGCTTTTAATCGCAGCTCTGTACCCACAATCTCAAAATCTGCGGCATCAGCACCAGATAGGCTGAGGGTGTTGTTACTAACGTCAATATCATCAGTGACGTCAATATCAGCGATTTTTATAGCCACACTCGTATCAGTATTTTCGTTCAGCGTAGACGTTGTGCTGCTTAGCGCGATCGTACTCGGCGCTTCATTCACATCGCTCACGCGAAGACTCAAAGTCGCGGTAGACGCATCGGGAGAAGTCCCTACAGCACCATCATCGACTTGAACCACCACCTCGTATTGCGGCTTCGTCTCAAAGTTAAGTGCGGTATTGGCCTTTAAAAACAGCTCATCACCGACAATCTCAAAGTCAGCAGCATCAGGGCCGACTACGCTCAGCACGTTCACGCCCAAAGCATCATCTGTAAGAGTAATATCAGCAACTTTCAGGGAAGCATCGGTATTGACATTTTCGTTTATCGAGGCGATCGCATTCACCAGCGACACCGCACTCGGCGCTTCATTCACATCTGAAATATTGAGAGCAAAATTGACACTGGCATCCGGAGCAACCCCCACCCCAGCATCATCTACCTGTACAGAAATGTTGTACTGGCTTTGCCCTTCAAAATCTAAAACCGTGCCTGCTTTCAAAAAGAGTTGAGCACCCGCAATTTCAAACAGAGCTGCATCAGGGCCCGCCACGGATAAGGTATTGGCCCCGAGTGCATCATCTGTAATCAAGATATCGGCCAGCTTTTGTGGACTACTGGTGTCAGCATCCTCAGCAATCGTTGTAATTGGAGAGACCAGGGCGATCGCACTCGGGGCCTCATTCACATCCACAACCTGTAACGACAACGACACGGTATCGTCAGGCGTCGCGCCCACGCTGCTGTCATCGACTTCAACAACAACATCCAGCTGCGACTGAGTTTCAAAATCTAGCGCCGTCCCTGCTTTCAAATACAGCTGGGTCCCATCAATTTCAAACAATGCCGCATCAGCACCGGTCAACGTGAGGGTATTCACGCCAGCATCAATGTCGCTAACAACAATGTCAGCCACCTTTGTACGCGTAGCGGTATCAGCAGTCTCAGCGAGCGATGGCAGCACATTTTGCAGTGCGACGGTCGGTGCATCGTTCACCGCAGTCACCGTAATCTCAGCCGCTTCAACCACCACACTAAAGGCAGTGATGCCACCGCTAATAGAAGCATCGGCAAAGCCACCATTGCTCCCCGAAGATTGGTCCCAAGCCTGAAAACGAATAGCATCAGCAATGGTGCCGTTAAAGTCAGCGACCGGCTGAAAATACACTCTGGCATCCGCCGCGAGTAACCTGGCATCGTTATTGGCAACCACGTCTAGGTTGGACCAGCTTGCGCCACCATTCAAGCTATAGAACCATACACCATTGGCAGTGTCGGCAGCCGTAATGGCAATCCCTGTTGCCGCACCTGCATCAACATCAGCAACATTGTCTAAACCGCCAATCTCTGAGGCTAAATCTACCAGGTCAGAAACCAACGTCCCAACAGCACCCACAGGCGCTAGCGCATCTTCATCAACTGCATTAAGCGACAGACCGGTTGTAGCCAGCACGGGCGCATCGTTAACGGGTGTAATGCTCGTGGTAATAGCGTTGGTCGTTGGTGCGATCGCACTTCGCCCCCCATTATTGGTCGTATCGACAAAGCGCCGAGTGGCACCCTCAGTAAACTCACCGCTGTAGGTATCATCCAACGCGCGAATAGTCAGTACTGGCGCAGTACCGTTGTAGTCGGCAGCCGGGACAAATCGCACGAGCGTACTAGCCTCAAGCGCCAATGCGGTGACATCATCAGCGACAGTCCCTACCGCGAGCCAAGTCACCCCATCTGTAGAATATTCCCAGTCGCCCGCCGCACCACTAGCATTAGCCACCACAGCCACACCCGCTAACGAAGCACCCACATCTGGGTCATCAAACTGAGCAGTCAATAAAGTTGCCAGCGTCTCACCGGCAGGACTTAGCGTATCCTCATCCACCGCAGCCAATGCGCCATCACCGGTGAGGCTAGGCGCAGTATTCGGTCCCGTCAGCGACTCTACAGCACCAATATCCACCGTGCCATTAACAATCCGATTAAACCCTGCACCTCGCTGATCAAAGGGTACGTTTTCTGTTGTATTAGTATCGCCATCCAAGTCAGCAGTATCTAGCGCAGCGCTGATGTTGTTTCCACCATCAATAGCAACACTATTGCTCGTAGGCACATGCGTTTGGGTAAAGCCACCATTATCCTGCAAGGCTCCTAATAGTGCATCTAGAGGTGAGGCTGCATTGCCAACCAGGTCATTATTAACATCATTGGTAAAGCCACTGGCGTTATCACCGTTACCAATGATGTTGTTTCCTTCACTCACACTATTACCGGCAAGGTGATTGCGAATGTCATCGGCGTTGTTGTTACCAGCAATGATGCTATTTTTTGCAGTCAAGACACCAAAATTGGCAACGCCTGCACCATTAAAATTTTGCCCAGAAGAATTTTGGTCTTCATTGTTCGTAATCGTGCTATTGATCAAAACAGCATTCGCAGGGATAGCTCTCGGATCTAGTGGATCACTGATTGTGTTGATCAATCCACCACCACTTTCTGAGGCTAAATTTCCGCTCAGCGTGCTGTTAATCAATGTCAGCTGAGCATCGTTGCGAATCGCCCCGCCAGCTTTTGCTTGGTTGCCACTGAAGGTTGTACCAATGACCGTGGCAGATGAGCCGATAGTGTTGATGAGACCGCCGCCACCACTCGTAGAACTGCTGGCACTGAGCGCAACGTTATCAGTGATCGTGCTATTGACAATCGTCAGGTCGCCATCGTTACGAATACCGCCACCATCATCGCTGGCAATATTGTTTCTCACCACAACATTCTTCAGGGTGAGTTGTTCTTTGTTGTAAACGCCACCGCCATCATCGTCAGCATCTGTAGCAGCACCCTGGGTATTCCCATCCTGGATAATCACGCCGTCTACGAGGGCTCCAGCAGTGCTGTTACCGGTCACAACGTGATAGCTGTTATCGCTATTGCCCGCAGCGCCTATCTCACCACTCAAAATCGTCAGGTTGGATTGAAAGTCGCGATTACTTCTACTGGCTTCTCCTCCAACAAAGCCACCATAAATAGCAATGTCGCCTGTAATTTCAAAAGAGTCCTCGCGAGTAGTTCCGGGGGTGTAGGTTCCTTGCGCTAGCCAAATTTCATCGCCATTACTTGCGATCGCCAGCGCAGCTTGCAAGCTGGTGTGGGCATTCTCCCAAGTGCTACCATCATTACTACCCGTCGCAGTTTGATCGACAAAAATAACGTTAGCAATCGAATTAATAGTCGTCGCGATCGCGTGTGTATCCGCCGAAATCGCACTACTGCCACCATTCACACTCACGTCAATAATTTGGTCAGTTGAAGCAGTACTAAAGCCATCGCTATAGGTATTGTCTAGCGCCCGCAGGCTAATACTAGGCGGCGTTCCGTTGTAACCAACAATCGGCAAGAAACGAACTTTCGTACTCTCAGATAAGGCCAGGGCAGCCGAGTCACTGACAGTAGCTGCAATAGTCTGCCAACTGACGCCATCAACCGAGTACTGCCAATCGCCCTCTGTCACAGAATTAGCAGCGTTAGCAACAACGGCCACCCCCGTTAGACTCGAGCCACTATCACTATCTTGAAATTTACCAATGAATAAGGTGGCAATCGTTTCCCCACTGGGATCGCGATCGCCCTCATTCACAGCCACCAACAGCGCATCCTCTGTGAAAGTAGGTGCCGTATTCGCAGCAGGTGCACCATCGTTTAGAAAGACTTGATTGGCACCTTCATTAACCACAAAAAGATCGACGGCACCATCCCCGTTGAGGTCAGCTGCTCGGGCATTAAGGGTCACAATACTTCCAGTATCTGGGGAGGTTGGCGACACCGAAAAAACGCCATTGCCATTATTTAAAAGCAGCTGGCTACTCTCATCTTCAGCAGTGTTGGCAACAAACACGTCTAAGGCACCATCGCCATTGATATCAACCAGCGTGGCACCGTAGCTTGATAAATTAGTGGGCGGCTGTACGGGCGCAAGCGAAAAGCCACCGCTACCGTCATTGAACCAAACCTGATCAGCAGAGTTAGCTACGGTTACAAACGCATCTAAATGACCATCCCCATTGAGATCGCCCAGTTCAGCAAAGAGACTATCACCCTCAGAAGAAAGGTTAGTCGCTGTAAATTCAGCATTGCCGTTGTTAATCAATACCGTGTCCGCTTCGCCATTGTTGGCAATGAAGGCATCTAAATCGCCGTCGCCATCCAAGTCACCTAAGTCAATGTCATTACTGCTGTTACTCCCAAAATCCAATGTTGAAGAGGTAAACTGACCCGTACCATCATTAATCAGGAGCGTACTGGCGCCGTAGTTTGTAATGATGACATCTAAATGACCATCACCATTTAAGTCACCCAAGCCAACAGAAGAACTAAAGTCAGAATCGCCAAGCTGAACAACCCCAGATGAAAAGTCACCGGTACCATCGTTCATTAGAATTTGATTGCTCGTCCCCAGGTTGGCAACAACCGCGTCAACATGACCATCCCCATCCAGATCGCCTAATTCAACCCCAAAACTACTATCCGTATTGTTCGAAGGCGCATTACTGCTTGGCGTAAAGGTCCCGTCACCATTGTTAAGGAGGACCTTATTCGCTGACAAATCAGCCACGACAAAGGCATCGATAGCACCATCGCCGTTCAGGTCGCTTAGCGCGACAGCGTAGTTAAGGTCAGTATCGCTAGAGGCAGGCACCGCCGCAGAGAAAGCACCAGAGCTGGCCGGTGTCGCAGACAAAAAGCGGTGGTTGAAAGCATTCGCAGGCGTTAAATCTGTAGCCTGCACACCGCTAGTAACAACAACTTCGATTTGTTCTCCAGGCTGAAAGTCGCTATTTGGATTAAATAGCACCTCATTACCCGAGACCGTAAAAGTGCCGGTAATTATCCCCGTTACATCACCCATAACGGTGATGGTGCTGGCATTAACGGTAGAAGCCTCTATATCAGCATCAAAGGTAATGGTGATATTGCTATCTACCGGCGCATCATTATCGTTTGCCGTCGGCACGATAGTCACCACATTAGTGGTCACCAAAACATGCTGATAGTTTCTTTGAGCCTGTAGCGTGAAGGGTAATGCGCACTGCGGCTGACTTATTTGAGGCTGGCTTATTTTATAGGGGAGCTGCCAGTCACCACCCAAGGCAGAACAGCCGACTTTCTGAATGGCCGCTGCGATAGGTAAGCTTGAAAGCAGATGCAGCTTACTCAGCAGTGAGCTGCCAGCCGTTCCCGATGCTAACTGGCATCCGTACAGCAATAGCGAGGCATCCGTAGCCAGATAGTGACGCCACTGAACAACGTCGGCAGCATAGTCAGACAAGGTCTCCAGGCTGAGTTCGCCGGCACTAAATTGCAGACGGCCTGGTGCTCCATGGGTAACAATATGCAGGCTTTGATATCTTCGATGAGTCGTCTGTAGCACTTGGGTGATTTGTGCGATCGCATCTACATCATCTCGAAGAACAACAACCTCTGCGCCCTCTAATACGCCTGCGGCTAAGTGCTCATAATCCTGAACGCTTGGGTCGATCACCACTAACAGGCCACTACCGGCAAGCTGCTGCTCACTCGCAGGGAAACACTCTGTAGAGTGAACATCTAAAAGCGCAGAGGAAGAATGGGCCATGATAAAAGCAGGTTCGGCGGGTAGTGCATAGTGGGTAACCAGCTCTGCAAAAATACGTTGGCCTTCAACAAGGGCGTATAGGCTTACAAGAACTCAGTATTAAGATTGACTAAAGCAACGCCCAAAGTAATAGGTATGAATGCTGAACTTTGGCGCTATACAGATACATGTGCAGACACATGCCGCCGACCCTTTGCCTACCCTTTCAAAAGGCACGGCAGATTGGAAGCGGCAAAAAGGACATATCCGAGCACAAAGCCCTAACAAAAATCGCCGCCGCTCCCAAATAGAGAGCGGCGGCGATAATGGTGAATCTGAGAATTTGAATCCTAGAATCTGAAAGTCTGGCAGTCAGAACTTACAGCGCGTTACCACGAGGTAGAACTTCTTCAGGGAATACAAATTGCTCATGTGGCTGGTCCTGTGGACTCAACCAGGCACGAATACCTTCGTTCAACAGAATGTTCTTTGTGTAGAAGGTCTCAAA
>JBCBPY010000011.1:0-164990 GCA_039820525.1 Cyanobacteria bacterium J06634_5 | reverse complement strand
AGAGACTTTCGGTAGGGCATCCGCCTTTGAGGCGGTCACACTCATCAAGCCACCGGCTTTGCCGGAGGTGTCTGACTAAAGCGGATAGAAGATAAAAATGAACGGACAAAGGCGAAAAGGTAAACGTAGAAAGGAATCTGGTGGCTCCAGGGGCCGAGCGGAGGAAAGAGGGGGAAATAGCAAAAAGAGACGGAAGCGTAAAGTGCTCCAACCCTCTACACGACGAGGAAACGAGAACGGTAAGACGACTCGAAAGGTCAGAAGGGAATCCCCTGGCACTGAAAGGCTCGAGGAGCCGAGGGGCAGGACAAGAGCACGTACGGCAACTAGAGAGGAAGGAAGCTCTCGGGAGCGGCTAGTACAGGGAAAAAAACGTCGACCGGAGCATGATCGACGCAGCAGCAGGAAAAAAGAGCGCGGTGTAAGACCGAAACAGAAAAGTGTTGAGGTAATCCATGTGAACCGAGACCGCAATAAGCAAGGGGAGCTGCGATTTACAGTACCCAAGGGCAAAGGGAAGACCCTCCAGGAGTGGAAGGGGCCTCGCATTGTAAATCCAGGGAAAAACGGGAGGAAAGCAGTTAAGAAGCGAATGGAGGAAGTGAGCAGAGTGGTCAACGACGTAATGGGGACGAACCCAGATGAATATGTGCTCGTGCGGTGGCCATTCAAAGTAACAATAAAAAGTAAGGCATCCAAAGATAAAAAAGACGTACTCAATGCGACTGCAACATTGAGTTATGAGCCGGAATTACCTTGGGATCGTAACTATAAGGACGCACAGAAAGACGGACGAAGAGTTTATGATAACAACAAAGAAGTTAGCAAAGTGTTGAAAGATCATGTGCTGGCTTCGATGGCCGATGGCGGATATCTAGCATATATCACGAGATTGAAGAAGGAAGGAGCAGAGGTCGAGATTACGGCAGACTATTACCAAGCACGTTCTCCTAGTAATCAAGTTATCCACAGAGATACAAGAGGTGAAACGATGTTTGTAAGTTTGACATATGCAAACGCGGAACGCTGGCCTGGCCCTGACTGGGCGGAGACGCGGAGAGTGGACGGGCGATATTTCGCAAAGATGCGTCAAGTATGGGGCAAACAAGTCGCGAAACAGCATATGGAAGTCATCAAATCGTTTAGAGACACAAAGGGGATCCACGGGACGACCTTGGAAGGATACACAACTGTCACGTGGCCAGATGGCCTGTTTGTTCATGCGACGCCAGCGCTTGGCTCACGAATAATCTCGCGAGCAAAGCTGAAAGGATATACGGAGTACTACAATAAGCAGGCTTGGGCTGAACATATGATGCAGCAAGTGATAGCGAGTAATCCGGGGATAGAGAGCACCGCGGACCTGGACAAACGAAAAATATACCGAGGCCAGCCAATCCGGGAGGGCGGCGAGCTTATTCGGGAGGAAGCAAGCTATGGCTATAAGAACTTCAATGTGACCGATCCGCAGAGATTTTGGGGCGCATTACCGACCCACCCATGGTTAAGTGTCAAAGCCCGAAGTAAGATAGAGGAGATGAGCAACAAAGCACGAGAGACGGAATCTGACCCGTACCCAAAATTGATTGATGCGATGAACGTATTAATGGATGAGGGCAAGGTCGGTTACGATACAATGAAGAAGATTGGAAAAGCGGCCAGAAGTGAGAAAACATATAAGAAAACGGGCAAGGTGCCAATTGGCCAAGTGATAAGGAACTACAAAACATCGCCAGGATATGAGTTGGCGGCGGCGTGGTTCGACGGAGCAACATCAACGATTGCAAACCCAGGATTAGCCACGCCACGTCAGGGTGGGAGCCAAAGACAGCCGCCTGAGCCTCGCGAGGTAGGAGAGGAAAGAAGCCGAAGCCCAATCCGAAGCTCAATCCGTTTCAAGAACGAAGTGACGGACAAGCCACGTACCTTTATCCGATTGTGGGTAAAAGTTCGGTACCCAGATGTTTCAACGAAGCAATAGCCTGGGTTAACCTTAGTAAGGTGCGTTGTTCAAAAAATAAGTAAAGACTCTTTCTGGAATTTAAACTCGTAATGTTGAATTTTCTCTTATTTCTACAGTAACAAAATCAATAAAATAAACCAAGTAGGCGTTTCTTATGTCACTATCCTCACGCCTCAAAAAAAAGCTAAAAACGAAATTCAAAAAACAACGCACAAAAACCAAAGGCCCAAACCCCAACAAAAACCGCACCAAACCCCGCGACTCAAAACCAGACACCCCCAACAGAAAAACCGACTCCGACCCCAAAACCCTAACCCCAGCCGACCGCCAAACCCTCATCCGAGACATTGACAACGACATCAGAACCGCCAAAAAACTCCCCCCAGCCGACGCTAGCAAACTCCTCCGCGCCGCCCACACCCTCAAAAGAGGTCTACTAGACCTTAACGCCAAACGAAACAACAATAACAACCAAACCGACCCAGAAAAAAAAGATAAAGAGAAAGACACCAACCCCACCGACCTAAAAAAAGCCCGCAACGAACTCACCCAAGCAAAAGACAACCTCCAAGACACCGCAACCAACATCAAAGAAAGCGCCATTGCCACCGCAATCGCAATCAAGAAAAAACCAGAAGACATGAGCGCCGATGACATCAGCGACGCCATCAACGCCGTAGAAGACGCCATCAAAGACGGACAAACCAACCTACTCCCCGCTGATGCCAGCAAATGGCAACGAACCATGTACGCCCTAAAAATGGCCCTATTTGAACTCGCTGACGTTGACCCCCAACTCGCTGTCAAAGACAAAGAAAACCTCAAAAAACTGATCGAAACCAAACAAGCAAACACCACAACCGACCCCACCACCAGCGCCAAAGTCCGAAAAGCGATCGCCGACGCCAACAAAGTACAGGCCGACATCCCCCTCCGCCAGATAGCCCGTCAGCCCCAAAAACCCCCCAGCAATCAAGACCTGGAAAAACTCAAAAACAAACAACCCGAGGACATGACCGCTGATGAAATCATTCAGGCAATTGCAGCGGTAGACAAAGCCATCGAAAAAGGACAAACCGATTTCTTACCTGCTGATGCCAGTAAATGGCAAAAAGTCCTGCGAACCCTACAGCTGGCCCTATTTGAGCTGGGCGGCGTTGAGCCAGAGCTGGCCGTCAAAGATAGAGACAAACTAATCGAACAGATTGCTACCAAACAAGGCAAACCACTCACTAACGACACTAGAGACAAGATCGAGCAAGCGATTGCAGACATAAACCGCGTCCAGTCAGATATTAATAACCGTCCCCCTACGCCCATCGACTATAAGGCCCTGGAAAAACTCAAAGACACCCCGCCCGAGGATATGACCGCCGATGATATTGTCCAAGCAATTGCAGCGGTAGATAAAGCCATTAACGAAGGAAAAGCCGACCTGCTCCCCGCTGATGATGGCAAATGGCAAAAAGTTCTCCGAGCCCTCAAATTGGCTCTCTTTGAACTAGGTGGCGTTGACCCAGATCTGGCCGTCAAAGATAGGAACGAACTCATCGAGCTGATCGCCACCAAACAAGGCAAACCACTCACTGACGATACTAGAGAAAAGATTGAACAGGCGATCGCTGACGTAAACCGCGTCCAGTCAGACATTAACAACCGCCCCTCCAAGCCCATCGACTATAAGGCCCTAGAAAAGCTTAAAGACACCCCACCCGAGGATATGACCGCCGATGACATTATCCAAGCGATCGCAGCGGTAGACAACGCCATCCAAGAAGGGGAAGCCGACCTCCTGCCCGCTGATGCCAGCAAATGGCAAAAGGTCCTCCGTGCTCTACAACTAGCCCTGTATGAGCTGGGCGGCGTCGACCCAGACCTCACCGTTCAAAATAAAGACGAGCTGATCGATCTGATTATTACCAAACAAGGTAAACCAACCACTGACGATACTAGAGAGAAAGTTAAACAGGCCATTACTGACATGGCCCGTGTCCAGTCAGACATTACTAAGAGAAACATAAATACCTCAGACTATCCAGCCCTGGACGTATTACGCCAAAAGAAAATAGAAGACTTATCCACGGAAGAAATCCGTGCCGCCATCAACGATATTGATCGCAGTATCGAAGAGAGTAAAGTTCTCCTTCCAGAAAACGCGAGTAGGTTGCTGAGGGCACTCTATACTCTAAAAATGGCCCTCTTAAATCTGGGCAACATTAATCCACGGTTAAACCATGAAATTCAACAGAATCTAAGAACCATTTTAGAAGAGCGAATAGCAGCTAGCACTGGTATTATGGCATAGTAAAAGTCTTTTAGATCTGGTCGGGGTGAGGCTTTTGCCGACCTTGTGAGGAAATAGCGGTAATCCTTCATCATTATAAAGTTAAGGAGAATACCCTTAAACGAATCTGTTGCTGAGTGAAGTAAAGAGTTAGGCCTACTGTAGTACAACAGGGCATTCCACGTCCATAATTAGCATCTACAGCAGGGGTTCAATGGCCAAACCACTTGCCTTAGCATCTAACCTGGCCGAACTTAACGCTCTTTAATGACGTGGGAAATAAAAACGCTGCAACCACTGAAACCTCGTATGGATTGTTGTTTATCAGGCAACGAAGTTATGTCGTTTCATCTGCTATTCTTCGAGATTTTTTAAAGAACGTTGTATGGCTAGAACATTACCCAATATCCGCATTATCGAACAGGACACCCAGCAAGGCAGGGTGGACGGTGGTGGGACCAAGCTGTTCTAACTCAGCACGTTGTTTGCAGGTTTGTTTTTAGGGTTGACATGAAAGAAGTTCTCTCCGTCAGTGCGGAGGGGATCTTGTTTCACTTTTCTGTTGAGGTATTAGGTGACGCCTTTGAAGTCGGTGCGGTCGCCGACGTGGGTGCGGGCGTTGGTCATGAGGGTGGGGTTGCGAGAGGTTTGCTGTTGACTACTACCTGCTATTTCTAGGCCTTGTTCATCCGGCACTGATTAGGAAGCAAAATGTCTGGCTATAAGTCTGAGTAGTTTCAGAGGAACTTCAAGCTGATTGCCTTGCCGGAACTTACTGTGCGATCGCTCAATTAGAGGGACTGCTCGATCCTAAGGACTTAGAAGAAGCCTTCTTCAGCACCTTTCTCATTGGTGACTATAGCTTCAATGAGCCAGACCATCACGGCACGTTCCTCAAAAGAGCCGTTGCATTTGGCAATGGCGTTTCCGATTCAGGCAACTGTTTTGAAGAGTTTAGAACAGACCCTTCATTTACCAACAAGAACATAAAGCTCAGGAAGAGAATGGCTAAGCCTTCGTAAATTCAGGAACGGTTTACAAAGACCTTTTTTGTCTTACCTGAACAAAAAACTGACTGCGCGACTTACGTTTGGCACTGGTACTGACTTTGCATCGCTGCAAGGTGGGCTATATCGTTATGAAAACCCCTAGGGACAGAAGTTACAAAGAATCGGGTGCTCCAAATCGAAAGGGTGACTAGCTGAGTGAAAAACAGTTACTCTATATCCCCCAATATCCTCACACAGAGGGACTCAAAGCTTGCTTCATTTTAGTTTACATTCTTGCCCCATAACGTACCCCAAAACTCCATAATTCCGTACTCAAAAGTATAAAAAAACACTAAAAATTGAGTCCCGAGCACCTAGTCAAAAACTTTCTTCACAAAGCCTGAAACCCTCTCAGGGAAAGGAATATGCGGAATATTTTGGAAGCTGGTGATCCGACTCGAACGGACGACCGGCTGATTACAAATCAGCTGCTCTACCAACTGAGCTACACCAGCAAAGTGTATTCCCTACGAGCCAGCAATTCGCCGGTAGCAAGCTAATTGGCGGTTAGCCTCTTCGCAAGGAACTAAATCATATCAAAGATTGTGGACAATTGAGCAAGGAATTTAGAGCGCAAATTTAAGGCACCGATTAAGCATCACGTTCAGTGCGATCGCAACTTAAAGCAGCGCCTCAAAACACATGCCCTAGGCCTTGTTATTTTCCACAGCCCAGCGCGCCAGCTCTGTGCGGTTGTGCAAACCGGTTTTACCCAGCATGTTGCTCACATGGCTCTCAATCGTCCGCTGACTCACCTTCAGCTCTTCAGCGATTTGGCGATTGGCCATACCGCGCGCTACAAACTGCACCACCTTCAGCTCAGTTGGTGTTAGCTCCACATCAAAAGGAACCTGAATAGTGGGAATAGAGTTAGGCCCTTTGTTTTGATGATGAATCAAACGAGTCGCCTGCTTCAATGAAGACTCTACCTGCGCCACCAGCTCTTCGGGCTCAAAGGGCTTCACCATGTACACATCTGCGCCAGTCGTCAGCCCTTTTACGCGGTCCTGGCTTTGGCCTTTTGCAGAAAGGAACAAAATAGGAATCCAGCTTTTGCCAGGGTCCTGACGAACTTGCTCGACAAATGCGTAGCCATCCATTTCTGGCATCATGACATCGCAAATAATCATATCTGGAGAGAGATCACCCAGTGCTGACAAAGCCTCTCTCCCGTTACCCGCTGTCATTACCTGATAGCCCCGGAACTCTAAATAGTCCTTTACCAGCAAGATGAGATTAGGATCATCATCTATCAGTAAAAGCTTCTTCTGTTCCCCTGTGTTAGCTTCTTTCATGCCGTGTGCTCACTCGTGTTCGTCTCTTGCGGAGATTTTTTTGTATGTAGAAAATAGAAGTTTCTCTAAAGCGGCTCTCAAGAAAAACTGTCGCGCTACTATGCGACGTTTGTTGTCTGAGCCTACTAAGCCTGGTGGGCTAACGTACTTAGTGCGCTTTAGCGTTGGCTTAACTGATTTGAGTCACCAGTGTTCAATTGCCTCCTTTAAAGCAGAGGCTGTGGTTCATAAAAAATTCGGCGTTTTGCCAACAAGGCTTTCCCTTAAAAAGGTTGACCCATAGAGGAATTGCTGAATTACTGCGCTTGCCACATCAAGTATTCCCAAAATATACGTGACATCTCTCAAGTCGTCGATAAAATCTCAGTTGAGACTATCGAGCGAACGATAATTCTTGAGCAGCGCCTACTGAGCTGTTGTCAAATCATTCTGTAAAAACAGATAGTCTTCAACAACTTTTCCCCCAATCAGATGCTCCTGAATAATACGCTCAATGACTTCAGGCGTAGCGCTGTGATACCAAACACCCTCAGGGTAAACCAACAGAATGGGACCCTTTTGGCAAACCCTCAAACAATTTGCCTTTGTTCTAAAAACAAAGGTGTGATGTTCATTGACCGGAACATCTAATGACAACGCTTTAAGACGCTGCTTTAAATAGTTCCAAGCCACTAGGCTCTCTTGTTTATCACAACATTTTGGGACGCTTTGATCCGCGCATATGAAAACATGTCTCTTGATATCAGCTAGGTTAAGCGCGGCTACGCTCTTTTGGAGTTCGCTATTGCTGGGTTCATACTGATGAGATGACATATTAAACATATTGATTACATATTAAAGGGTAAACCTTTACGTACAATCAATGATCACTGTCACAGGATTACCGTATCAAATATTACAGGGTTGTCCTAAAGGCGTTGACGGGGAAAGTGCGGGCTGAGGATTCATGTTTTTAGAGGGAAACGACTTTGGCTACAAAGACGCTGATAGCACGGAAAATCATAGTCTGTTTGCCTTGTTTCTTGTTTCTGCTCAAACCGCTCAGCCGAAGAAAGCCGGTAGGACCAAGGACGGGCTTGCCCCAGTATAAAAACAGTCAATCAGTTGGGCTCCCGGTTTTGGCAAGCACCGCGTAGAAATTAGGCCGTAGAAATCAGGTAAGTTCAGTATTTTCCACAGCACGAGGTTTCCGGAACGGAATGTCCGTTAAAGAATACATCAATAGCGGCAATCATTTATCCCAACAGGGTCCTCGCTGGTTAATCACTGGCAGTTTGTCGCCACCATCAATTCTCTACATCCCTCAGAAACCCTTATGATGATGCTCACTGGAATCAAAGCTTTCGAAGCACGCTGGCAGTCTCTTAAGCACAATTGCAACACTAGCGCTGCTGAGAATCGTTTGCTCATGCAGTCTATGGGACGCTTGGTTGATAACTACGCCACTCAAGAAGATCTCCTCGACGAGTTGCCGGCTCACTTGTGTCTTGTCTTTAATCGATTAGTGGATGCTTACCTCAACGGCGTTTGGATTGAGGATTCACAAGCTGATGAGTATGCTGGCAAAGGTGGCTTTGGCCCCCGTACTGAAAGGCGAGCTCGCTCAAGAGAGGGGTTGTCACCGGCTGAATTGGCGGCTCAAAAGCTGCGCCGGTCCCAGCCACCTAAGGCGACTCAATCTAGTGAGGCCGAGACCTACATCGTGCGAGACCGTCAGAAAGCCTGGGCTTCCTGATTTGAGAGGCGGTGAGACATTACAAGAGACACTACAATATGTAGCAATTCTCGAACAATCGCCGGGCGAAAACGATATCTTAGTAGCAGCCGATTGTCTATCAACGTTATAGGCAGTCGGCTGCGCACTGTTTAGGCTAGCTGAGCTTGTACGAACCTCTCCACCATAAGTACCGCCCTCAAACCTTTGCTCAGCTGGTAGGTCAGGGCGCGATCGCAGATACGCTGACCCATGCCCTTCAGCAAAACCGAATTGCGCCAGCATATTTATTCTGTGGCCCTCGCGGCACGGGTAAAACCTCCAGCGCCCGGATTTTGGCTAAGTCGCTCAACTGCCTAACCGTAGACTCGCCCACCGCCGAGCCCTGCGGAACCTGCGACGTGTGTCTATCGGTTAATCGCGGTAATGCGCTAGATATTGTGGAGATTGACGCGGCCAGTAATACGGGTGTGGATAATATTCGTGAGCTGATTGAGCGCGCGCAGTTTGCGCCTGTACAGTGCCGCTACAAGCTATATGTGCTCGATGAAGTCCATATGCTCAGTACGGCGGCGTTTAATGCGCTCCTCAAAACCTTAGAAGAGCCGCCCGATCGGGTTGTTTTCGTGCTGGCGACCACTGACCCTCAGCGGGTTCTCCCGACGATTATTTCGCGCTGTCAGCGGTTCGACTTTCGCCGGATTCCATTGCCCTCAATGATTGGGCACCTCAGCTATATTGCAACGACAGAATCTATTAATATTGCTGAGCCTGCGATTCAGCTGGTCGCGCAAATTTCTCAGGGCGGACTGCGTGATGCGGAAAGTCTGCTCGATCAGCTCAGCCTCCAGTCCGATGAGATTACCGTTGAAACGGTTTGGGATTTGGTGGGTGCGGTCCCAGAAAAGGATTTACTCAATTTGGTTCGGGCGATCGCAGCCGATGATGGTCCGGCCCTCTTGGAGCGGGTTCGTCACCTAATGGATAAAGGTCGTGAGCCGCTGATTGTGCTTCAGAGCCTGGTCGGCTTTTACCGTGACCTGCTGATTGCCAAAAGCGCCCCTGCCAGAGCTGACCTAGTGGCGATTACGCCACCCACCTGGGAAGACATGACGGCCTTTGCCAAGGGGCTCTCCGCCGCGCAGCTCTTAGCCAGTCAGCAAAAGCTACAAACCTCAGAAGTACAGGTCAAAAACACTACGCAGCCCCGCCTTTGGCTCGAAATTACGCTCACAGGGTTGCTGCCCAGTGCCCTCGGCGCGATCGCTGATCTGGCAACCGGCGCAACCAGGAATGCTAGCAGCACCGCCGCTAGATCCGTGCTTTCGGTTGCGAATACCAAAGCACCGCAGCCCCCGCCAAAGCAAGCTTCGCAGCCCGTTCCGCAGCCCGTTTCGCAGCCCGTTCCGCAGATGGCGGCACAACCCCCCGTTCTGGAGGTAGCCGCCGCAGAACCGGCAAAAACACCGCCCGCAAAAACACCGCTCACAGAAACACCGCCGGCACCGACAATACCAGCCGTCCCTGTTGCCGTTCAAAGCACTCCGGTTGAGCCCCCCGCGCCCGCGCGGCAGGTTGCCCAAGCCCCGGCGCCGACTGAACAAGACTCGGCCTCTATTGAAGCCGGATCGCCCCCCCGCCCAGAGGACACTGCGCCTGCGGAGGTCGCGTTTGGCACACTGAGTGACCTGTGGGTCAAGATTTTGGCCGCGTTAGAGCCTCGGGGTACGCAAATGCTCATGAATCAGCAGGGGACATTGCTTGCCTTTGATGGAGTGGGTGCCAAGGTTGGGTTTCGGTCTGCCTCTTTACAAAAAATGGCGCAGCAACGGGTCCCCAACTTAGAAAAAGCCTTTGAAGCTGTTTTTCAGCGCGCTATTAGGGTCTCTTTGGAAGTTGTCACCGCAGAAGAATCGACTGAAAAAACAGTGGCTTCTTCTGGTCAGGGGCCGGCTGGTTCTGGTTCTGTTACGCAGCCCAAGCCGCCTAGTCAGCGCGTTGCCTCAGTGCCAAATACTCAGCCGCCGCCCGCTCAAGCGGCCAGTGCATCCTCAACCAGTGCTCAGGCGGCCCAAAATCAGCGCCCCAATCTCCCAAAATCAGCGCCTCAAAACCAGGCTCCGATTCAGTCAAACGGTGCTTCTAACTCTCAGCCAAAGGCAAAATCTGCGCCTGCGCGGCCTGCGGATACTTTGCCGTCTGCACCCTCGTCGTCTGGTGCTGCCCCTGGTCAGTGGCAAACTAACCAAGAGCAAGACAACATCAAGCGCTTTGCTCAGTTTTTTAACGGGCAAATTGTGAATTTAGATGATGCAGAAGAGGGGGGGCAAAGCGATCGCAAGTCGTCTGACCCTGGTCCAGATGTCCCTTTCTAAGGGGCACTAGAAAGGTCGCTAGAAGAGACACTAGCTGCGCAAGCTCACCTGATAGCTTTTTTCTAAAGCGGCGCGCACTTTCTGATGCACCGGCTCAATGTCTTTGTCGGTCAAGGTGCGATCGCTCGAACGATACACCAACCGAAACGCCAAAGACCGCTGACCTTCTGGTACGCTCTCCCCTCGGTATTCATCGAATAGCGTGACCGAATCGAGCAGCTTACCTCCCGACTTACTAATGGCTTTTTCAAGATCCATCACAGACACGCTGGTGGGCGCAAAGAAGGCCAAATCGCGGTCTGAAGCAGGATAGGTGGAGTAGGCTTTGAACTTAACGGCTTTGCCGCTTTTGCCAGTCAGGCAGGTTTCTAGCACAGACCAGTTCAGCTCAAATACGTATACTGCCTCCGGCAGATCTTTCTCTCGTCGCAGCACAGGATGCAGCTGGCCAAAGGTCCCGAGCCTGGTTCGTCCGCGCACAAATAATCCTGCCGTACGTCCTGGGTGAAGTCTCTGGTCGCCCTCATCGGTTCGATAATCAACAGCTAGGCCCAAGTTATCGAAAACGCATTGCAAAATGCCTTTGGCTTCGTACCAGGTCATCGGGGTTTCTTGGTTGCTGGTCACCCAGCGCCCGCGCCGTGCGTCTCCGCCGACGATACCAGACACTTTAATCGCCTCAATCGGATCGCCCTCGGGGTTATCTGCTGGCTTGTTGAATACAGTGCCAATTTCAAAGGCATTTAGCGGCCCGTTACCCTGATTAATATTGAGCTGAAAAGCCTCAATCAACCCGTCAAGCAAATCAATCCGCAGGGCCGAATACTCAGTAAACAGTGGATTGGCCAGGACGACTTGCCGGTCTGAAGTGGGGCTAGTGAGCGAGTAGTGAATGGCTTCAGTTAAGCCTGCACCTCGAAACGCTGCGCGCAACCGTCTAGAGAGGGCCGCATCTTCAGTCAGGTAGCCGCGTGAGGTTTGGCCCGGTAGCGTATTGTCAAATTCATCGTAGCCGTAGAGCCGGGCGACTTCTTCAATCAAATCAATCTCACGCTCTAGGTCGCGGTAGCGATAGGGCGGAACTTCGACGGTCCACACGGTGGCTTCACTGGCCGCCGCATCTGTGGTCGCGACCGCATTGCATCCTAGTTTGGCGAGTACAGCTTCTACCGTGGCTTTATCCAGCGATTTTGTCTGGTCACCGTCTTTCACACGGCCCAAAATTTGGTTGATGCGGTTCAGGCGTAGAGACACTTCGCGGGTGGGGGTGATTTTGCCGATTTCGGTGCGGTCTTCGCCTTGGCCTGTGAGGGTAGCGCCCGCGATTTCTTGCAGGAGCTGAAGGGCGCGATCGCTTGCCAGCTTTAGCTCAGCCGGATTCACGCCCCGTTCGTATCGCGCGGAGGCTTCTGTCCGCAGTCCTTGCGATCGCGCCGACTTACGTATGGCCGCCGAATCGAAATAAGCCGCTTCTAAAAAGACTTTTGTCGTGGTATCGGTGACCTCTGTATCAGCGCCCCCCATCACACCCGCTAGGGCAACAGGCACATCGTTCCCAGTGATCACCAACGTTTGTTCTTTCAGCTTGCGCTGCTGATCATCTAGAGTCGTGAGCGTTTCACTCTCTTTGGCAAATCGTACGCCGACGGTCACAGACTCGCTACCGGCTGCATTGCTCAGTCGCGCCAGGTCAAACGCGTGTAGCGGCTGGCCCCACTCTAATAAAACGTAGTTCGTCACATCCACCACATTATTGATAGCGCGAGTGCCGGCGGCGATGAGCCTTTGCTGTAGCCAGGTGGGAGAAGGGGCGATCTCAATGCCTTCTAGCACGCTTCCCATGTAAATGGGGCAAGCCTTGGGTTCGCTCAGCGCTAGCGTCACGCCTTTAAGCCCCTCCCCTGCAAGTACCTCAGAAACAGGCAGCTTTAGCTTATTCCCTGTAATCGCCGCAATCTCACGAGCGATACCTACCATGCTGAGCGCATCTGCACGGTTCGCCGTAGACGTCACATCTAAAACAAAATCGTTAAGACCCAGCAAAGGTCGTACGTCATCACCGGGCTTGATCTCTCCCCGCTCAAAGCGGCCTTCGTCAAAGATATAGATGCCTTCAGAGTCTTTGGCCAAGCCCAATTCTGACAGCGAACAAATCATCCCCGCAGACGGTACGCCCCTAAGCTCACGAGGCTTAATTTTAAGATCCACTCTAGGCAAGTAGCTGCCAACGGTCGCAACCGGCACGCACATATTCGCGCCCACATTTGCCGCGCCACACACAATCGTGGAGGCTTCTGCCGCGCCAATATCCACCGTACACACGCTCAGCTTTTCGGCATCTGGGTGAGGCTGGCGGTCTACCACGCGGCCTACCACGACACCCTTAGCCCAGCTCTGTCGGTCTTCAATATCTTCTACCTCAAAGCCCGCCATAGTCAGCGCATCCGCCAGCGCCTCGGGGGACAAATCAAATTCGACAAGCTCTTTGAGCCAGTTAACAGAAACACGCATGAGGAGTATGGACGCTATCAAAGCTTTGGATGGCCTTGCTTATCGTACTATGCCTTGCGGGAACACTGAAGCTACGGCCATGCCATGCTCTGTAAGCGAACTTCCTAAATGACCTACTGCATCGCGACCGGTTGCCCAAAGCCTAAAAATGCGCCCAACGCCCGACACTGTAAAACCTGTGGTGGCAAGCTTTGGCTACGCGATCGTTACCGTGTACTAGGTGCACTGGGTCGGGGCGGCTTTGGCGCGACCTTTTTGGCCCGAGACCAGTCTTTACCGGGCTATCCACCCTGCGTGATTAAGCAGCTACGGCCCACCACAGACGTGCCTAACCTGCTAGAGATGGCCCGTGATTTGTTTCAGCGCGAGGCCAATATCCTCGGTAAAATTGGCAATCACCCTCAGCTCCCCCGCCTGCTCGACTATTTCGAAGTTGCTCAGGAGTTTTATCTGGTTCAGGAGTACGTCAGCGGCTCCACGTTGCAAAAAGAAGTCAAGCACAACGGCCCGTTTACAGAAGTGAGCGTTCGACAGTTCCTCAAAGAAATTTTGCCGGTTGTACAGTACATCCACAGCAACCAGATTATTCATCGCGACATCAAGCCGGCTAACCTCATCCGCCGTGAGCAAGACAAGCAGCTGGTGATGATCGATTTCGGCGCAGTCAAGGATAAAGTCAGCGTACCCAAAGTAGACCCGTCTGATCAGACCGCCTTAACCGCCTACGCCATTGGTACTCCTGGCTACGCGCCGCCCGAGCAAATGGCCATGCGTCCGGTCTATGCCAGCGACTTGTACGCGATTGGCGTCACATGCGTGTATTTGCTAACAGGGCGGTCGCCCAAAGACCTGCCCTATGATCCACAGACCGGTGAGCTGTCTTGGGGCGACTACGCCGTTGTCAGTGAGCATTTCCGTCAGGTAATGCGCAAAATGCTAGATATTTCTGTGCACAACCGCTACCAGATGGCAGAAGATATCCTGCGTGATCTCGATTTGGAGCCGCATCTGGAAAGTCTGTCACAGAGTATGGCCTTTGCCATGGCTCAGCCGGTCGCCTCAGCCACAGAGACTCAATCGCGGACGTCTCCCTCTTCTCGTATGGCTGAGGCTATTCGGGCCCGCCGAGAACGCCGCACTAAGTCAGCTACTTCTAGCACCTACAAGGGGCCTGATCGCAGACGCAAGAAGCTAACGGCGGCCTCCTTGGCAGAGGCTTACGAGAAGGGCTATCGAGATTTTTCTGACCAAATACTCAGTCAGCTCGATTTGAGCAAACACACCTTAGTCGGCGCGCGGTTTGCCAAAGCCAACTTGCGTAAAACAAACTTGGTCGGCGCAGACTTGTCTAACACCAATTTCAGCAGAGCGAATCTGGCACAGGCTGCCTTGAAAAACGCCAAATTAATCAGCGCGCATTTGAGTGGGACCAATTTGGAAGGTGCGGACCTGCGCGGGGCTAATTTATCGCGGGCGATGCTCAAGTCTGCGAAGCTAACGGGCGCTAACCTGTGCGGCGCGGACTTAACCGGTGCCACCGTTACTGAAGCGCAAATAGCGACCGCTCGGACTAACTGGTCTACCATTCATCCCAATGGGCGACGAACATTTCGTTAGTGAGCTGGCACAAGCTATAGGCTGCCCGCTACACTAAAAGACCACTCTAGTACAAGGAAAACGTGATTTATGTTTGTTGATGAGCTGACCCCTTTCGTGCGGGAAATAGCCCGTCAGCCAGTAGCTTTTTGCGGTGGCTTTGTCTCTGGCCTATTTCGTCTTGACTTAACAGAAGACCCAGTGAGGACCTGGCTTAATAAGCAAGGTGCAGCGCCTAGTGCGGCGAGTTCTGATAGTAATGCTGCTGCCACTAATGCTAAGGGGCCGCAGTCAATTGATATTGACTAATTCATAACTTGACTGGACTAATAATTAAGACCAGCTGACCTAAATGGCTGAAGGTCCAGCTGTCGGTCAACTGAAATGAGTGGCTGTTTGATCAGCCCTCAAACCTAATGGTCAAACCTAATAGAAGGCTAGACGATGACGATGATGCGTCGCGCCTAGCCTTCTTTTTTAGTTAGGCTGCTCTAAGTTAGGCTGCTCATCCATGTTTTGACTCTATGGGTAATATCGCTGATGTCTCCTAGCTGATCGGGAAGCTGAGTAAGTGTCAGGGCGGTATTGTAATGTGCGATCGCGCAGTTCCAGTCGCCGCGTAGGTGATAGGTGCGGCCACTTTCCGCGTATAGCAGCGCGCTTTGGGGCATAAAAAACAACGCTATTTCCAAGCAATCTAACGCTTCTGTATAGTGACCCATTTGGCGAAAGGTAATCGCTTGGTTGAGTCTTGCGCGCACATTGAGTGGGTTGAGATCTAGCGCTTCATCATAGTCAAAAATCGCCTCCGACCAGTGATGACAGTTAGCATGAAGATTCGCCCTATTGTTGTAGGCGCTGTCCAGCTCAGGATCTAAACTAATGGCTCGGTTATAGTCGGCAAGTGCCTTACTGTATTCTTCGAGTTGGCTATACATTAAGCCTCGATTGGCATAGTGTTCTGCGCTGTTAGGCTCAATGGTTGTGAGCTTGTTCAATAGCGCAATCGCCGTTCGATAGTTGTGATGTTTGGCCTCCCAGCTCGCTCGCTTTTTAAGCAAAAAGTCAGCATCTTCATTAGAGAGCCAGCTATCGGGGCGGAAGCGATACGGACGCGGTTGCTCGTTCGTTTGCTGGCTACTTTCAGTGCCACAACTCAATAGGGTTTGAGCTGACTCAGATAAGGCGTTTTCTGGTGACTCAATAGCCGTTGGATCACTCAACTGAGAACGAAGAAAATCTAGAGGATGCATAGGTCTCAATGGTCCAAAGAGGTGATGACTGACAGTGATACGTTGTGTTCAGAACTTGGACTGAACGACTGGGCAGACATGAAGTCTTGAGATGAAGTCTTGAGATGAAGTCTTGCTTCGCTCAGTAACCCGCAACCCGTGATAGGCAAACAACCACATTCCTTGTGCCGTTTGCACGGTCTTGCAAAAACGAAACAACTTTAGTTTGATGTAACGTTGTTGATGAAATCCTCTCACGGCAGCAAAGCTAAACTAAACCGAAAAAGAACGTAGGAAATGTCGCCTTACCCGCAAAGGAAAATTGATATATGGGTATAAATAAGGAAACCGAAATGCACAATGTGGGCATTTCTACTCTCGCCTTAAGCAAATCTAAAGATTAATACGGGCTTTTCTTAACAATATTTGTCTGCTTTTGTTGGCTGCCCCAGAGCGCTATTTCCCGAGAGCGGTTTTGTAGGCGGGGCTGGAACGCTCGACACTTGTGCCGCAGCTTTAAAGGCAAAAAGGGCTCGTTCACACAATGTGAACGAGCCCTTTTTGTCTACTTGCAGTCCCTAAGGCATTCTTTTGTTCAGAAGCACTTTCTTCAAAGGACTGGCTTCAAAGGACTGGCTTCAGAGGATAGGGTGTAGCGTAGGCCAAGAGTTATCTAAAGCCAACGGAAGCTTGCCATACAAACGCAAGCAGTAAAAAGAAGATAGGGAGAATAGGCAAAACGTCAATTAAGGGGCCAAAGGCACGGTATGCTTCGGGCAATTCTGCTACCAGCAGTGCAACGTTCATAAATCTGGTATCTCCAAGTGCTTATGTAATAGTTGGCAATATTTTATCACGATACGTGATGCCACTGGACAGGGCGTTTCAACTATCTTGTAAGACGTATCGCTTGTCTGTAGCCGCTTTCAGAAATATTGCTAAAGAGACTGAAGGGTAACAAAAACGTTACGTTTTGTTCTCAGAATCCGTCCTATTCGCTCGAGACTCCAGCTGACGGCTGTAGCCATCCACGAAAGGCTTCAGCAAAGCGATCTTGCAAAATGGCCTCGCGAATGGTCGTGGTGAACCGGATCAGCTCTGTAATGTTGTGGATGGAAAGCAGCGTGTAGGCCAACAGTTCCTTGGCATGGATGAGGTGACAAAGGTAGGCACGCGTAAAATTTTGACAGGTGTAGCAGGGGCAATCCGCATCTATGGGCGTAAGATCGCGGCGAAATCGAGCATTTTTCAAATTCCAGCGATCGCCCTTTGTCAGCGCGGCGCCATGTCGCGCAAGCCGGGTCGGAATCACACAGTCAAACAGATCAATGCCGGCTGCTATGGCCTGTGCCATTTCTCGGTACGTGCCTACCCCCATCAAATACCGAGGCTTCTGCTCAGGCAATAGGGGCGTCGCCTGCTGCACAATCTTTTCAATCAGCTCAGGCGGTTCTCCTACGCTGACCCCACCAATGGCATACCCCGGCAAATCTAGCTCGGCTAGTTCTTTGGCTGCCTTTGCGCGCAGGTCCAAATACGTTCCACCCTGAATAATGCCAAACAGTGCTTGGTCCGATCTGTCGTGAGCTGTAATGCAGCGTTTTAGCCAGCGATAGGTGCGCTCTGTTGCGGCTACTACAGCTTCACGAGTTGCTGGGTAGGGAGGGCATTCGTCGAAAGCCATAATCACATCGGCCCCGAGCTGATTTTGAATCTCAATAGAGCGCTCTGGTGGCATTTCAATAATCCGCCCATCCCGAGGCGAGCGAAAGGTCGCCCCTTCATCAGTCACGGTTCGCATCTCGCTGAGGCTAAATACCTGAAAGCCGCCAGAGTCTGTCAGCATGGGACCATCCCAGCCCATAAACTCGTGCACGCCACCGTGCGCTGCAACCAGCTCTTCTCCAGGCTGAAGGTGAAGATGATAGGTGTTGGCCAGCACCATTTCAGCGTTGCAGCTTTTCAGCTGAGCGGGCGTCACCGTTTTTACATTGGCTAACGTCCCTACTGGCATAAACCTTGGGGTGTGCACCGGGCCATGAGGCGTATGGAAAATGCCTGCTCGAGCTTTGGTACAACTGCACTGGGCCTGAAGCTGATACGAAAAGGCAGTAGTCACAGGCGAGCCGTCCTGGCGGAGAATAAAGAGAAACGTAAGCGTCCCATTTTATGCCTTTGTGGCCACCGTTGGGATCTTAGTTTTTTTGAACAAGCGGTTAAGTCAACCGCTTGTTCCTTCCCTTGTTCTCTAAGGCAACTTACTAAGGCAACTTACTAAGGCAAATTACGTTCGTCATCTAACGAGGCGTCCCAGCTTGCTGATAGCGCTTCGGTGACAATTGCTTCTAAGGCCGCAGCATCCAGCTGACGTGCGCTACGCTCATCTAGCGTGTCGTTTATAGGCGTAAGGCACAGGCAACGATTGTCCTGTACTAGGGCAAAGGTCGTTTCGGTGTCGGTTGTGGCCTCGGTGTCACGCTGGTTGGTGACCATTTCTAAATAGTCAAAGCTATCTACATTTAAGTACAGGCTGTGGTTCGCAACCAGCGTTGCCTGGTTAGGATCGGCAAAGGCTTCCATCACACAGCCTTCGCCTTTGTTAGTAATTTCGTTGTCTTGCCGGTGAATGTATCGAACACGGCGAAGGCTTCGAAGAAGGCGCAGCATGTCAGTTTTGTTGACAACGATACCGCTATCAACAATGCACGGCGCGGGCAGATCGCTGGATTTTCTATGGTTCATTGGATAGGCTTCACGTTTGCCGACAAAGCGGTCAATAGAACAGTGCAGTCTTACGGTGACGTTGTGACGCAATCGGTAAAGATAGCGTTAACAAGTCCGAAAATATACACTCACAATAAACGAATTTCCCAGGTTTGCACTACTAGATTCGTAAGATCTTGAAATACTTCATACCTGGGGTTTTATCTTGATGAATTCATACCCCGTGCGGATGACACGAAAGCAGTCTAATTTGTGCCTACAGGAAGCCTTTTGCTGATATGAATGACGGGCTGTAGAGTGAGACGCTTGAAGTTGTTATTCTTTCGGCGTTGTAACGCCAAGATATACTTTCTGTCGGGTGTTCTTTTGACGGGATGCACTTTAATTTTGGCACTTTAATTTCAGCACTTTAATCGCAAATATCGGTACTTTGCTGATGTTGTTGATGTGCGATTTGTGTCTAGGGGCTCGTAAGGCTATCTAGGTGATTGTAAGGACTTAACGTGTTGGCAGATATTCGTTTCATGAAGCATATTCGGAAATTGTGGGCGAGCTGGAATGGTGCACTGATGTTTTACACTTGCCTCCCGATTCCGTCCACTTATGCAACCGAATTTCGCTGGATTGCTCAGTGGGTGCCTTTCGTTGGGGTGGTGGTGGGCGCTTTAATGGCCACGACAGATAGGGGGCTTTGGGCGTTGCAAATGCCTGTATTAGTCCGCAGTGCGCTGGTGATTGCGAGTGGCCTATTGCTGACCGGGGGACTCCATTTAGATGGTGTGATGGATGTGGCCGATGGATTGGCTACCCCTAACCCTGCTCGACGGTTAGAGGTTATGAGCGACAGCCGTATGGGCGCATTTGGCGGCATGGCAGCGGTTGTCCTGATTTTATTAAAGGTACTGGCACTGGCTGCGATCCAAGAGTCTCGTGCGTTTTGTTTGGTGGCGATCGCGGTGTGGGGACGGTGGGGGCAGCAGTGGGCGATCGCCCACTATCCCTATCTAAAAGCAGAGGGGAAAGGTGCCTTTCACAAAGCCGCCCTGCCCTCGGTATGGCACACACTTCCCAGCTTGTGTCTGATGGTTCTGGTGAGTGTGGCCCTGGGTGTAGTGGGATGGGTGCCCGCGTATTTGGTATGGCGAACAATCGTTGGTGGGATAGGGTTGGCGATGCTCACCAGCGCTTACTTTGCCTATCGGCTGGGCGGACATACGGGCGATACTTACGGTGCGGTTGTGGAGTGGACCGAGGCTCTGCTGCTATGCGTATTAAGTTGTGCGCCCCAATGAGCTGTTCCTTGGCACTGGGTTGTTATGCTCGCGGATGGTGGGTTAAACTCTGCCCCAGGTAAGCTCTCAAATTCAAGTGATACGTGACGCTATGAGTGATTCTTCTCAAGTCCAGGTCGTGACAGGCCGCGGCCTGCCGCTAGTGGGTAACGACATCGATACGGATCGAATTATTCCCGCGCGGTTTCTGCGGGCCGTCACGTTTGATGGACTAGGTGAGCAGGTCTTTGCCGATGATCGCAAGCAGCTGCCGGATCATCCTTTTAATCAGTCTCAGTATCAGGGGGCTAACGTGTTGGTGGTGAATCGCAACTTTGGCTGTGGGTCTTCCCGTGAGCACGCACCCCAGGCGATCGCACGTTGGGGAATTAAGGCCCTGATTGGTGAAAGCTTTGCCGAAATCTTTTTT
Organism: Cyanobacteria bacterium J06634_5; assembly: GCA_039820525.1. Classification (GTDB taxonomy): domain Bacteria; phylum Cyanobacteriota; class Cyanobacteriia; order Phormidesmidales; family Phormidesmidaceae; genus Phormidesmis. The sequence goes on along the minus strand of JBCBPY010000011.1, from coordinate 144,546 downwards.
GGCAACTGTGTGGCGATGGGCGTGCCCTGCCTGACGGCGAGTAGTGAGCAGGTCACCACACTGCAAAAGGCTATTACAGCTGACCCAACAGTGCAGGTTACCGTGGATTTGAACGAGATGAGGGCTAGCGCTGGGGACGTTTCAATTTCTGTCGAGATGGGCACAGGCCCTCGGCAGATGTTCTTAAACGGCACGTGGGATGCTTGTGGGCAGCTGGTGGCGCAAAAAGAAGCGATCGCACAGACTGTCTCAAACTTGCCCTATGTGGGTTGGGCTGCGAGCTAGCGCTGTGTCAGGCCTAAGCATTAGGGCATGGGAGCCTTAGAGGAATGAATTAGAGAGGAATGAAGCTAGAGGCAGTAGAAAAATTGTGGAGATTAGGGCCACTCCGAATAGGGTTGCTTTACCAGGGCGCTGTTGTAGTAGCGGGTTTGGCCAGAGACTTCTTCGCCCAACCAATCGGGCCGCTCAAAAGGTTGTTCTTCTGATTGCAGCTCTATTTCAGCCACAATCAGTCCCGCATTAGCGCCTTCAAATTCATCGATTTCCCAAACGACCTCTCCAATCGGCAGGCGGTAGCGCACTTTTTCAATAAAAGGTCGTTGGCAAAGTGTCTCCAGCATTGCCTGCGCGTCGCCTAACGGAATCTCGTATTCAAATTCGGCGCGGGTTAGCCCTTGTGGTGGGCCTTTTATCGTTAGGTAACCCCTCTCTCCTGCGATGCGAACTCGAACGCTTTGGTCTGCTTGGGCAGTGGCGATATAGCCCTGACAGTAGGGCTTTCCCGTTGCGCCCTTGCGCCAGCTATCATCGGCTACTAAAAATTTTCGTTCTATTTCTTTAGCCATTTGTCGAGTCTGGATGGTCGAGTCTGGGTGTTCGGGGCTGGGTGTTCAGGTCTGGGTGTTCGAGTCTGGGTGAGCGTCGGGTGCAGATGAAATTAGAGCTCCTCTCAACTCTACCCGCTTGCCATGCCAGCTTGACTGGGCGCAGCCCCAATTTAAGGTCTACTCTCATTTAGGGTTTATAAATTAGTTGAGTATAAATTAGTTGAGATATAGAAAAACCTCTACTTCATTGGGCGCAGGCAGTGCTGCGATCGCGCCTGGTCGGGTCGTTGTCAGTGCGCTCACGGCACTGGCATAGCGAACGATACTCCGAGCAATATCGGCATCTTGTAAGCAGCTGTGCCCTTTGCGCAATAACTGATGAACAAAGCCTGCTGTAAAAGCATCGCCTGCACCCATCGTTTCTTCAACGTCTACATCGAAAGCGCCGAGGGTTTCTACATTCCCCATTAATGAATAGTCGCAGCCCTTTGCACCAGCGGTGACTAAAACCCCGCTGAGGTGCGGGAGCTGCTGGGCGATAGTGGCCGCCGAGCGGGTGCTAAATAGCCACTCAGCTTCAGCTTCGGAAACTTTCAAAAACTGCGCTTGATTGATCAGGTCGTACACAATGCCGGGTGCCTCGGCAGGATGCTGCCAAAACATAGGCCGCCAGTTCACGTCAATTAAAATTTGGACGTGGTTGTACTTGGCTAACCGTAGGGCCTTTTCTATCGATTGGCGAGCATCCGGATACGCCGCTGAGAGCGTGCCCAATACCAAAAAGCTAGCCCCGGTGAAGAGGTCTTCATTGAGGGCATCGGCAAATAAATGAGCATCGGCAAATAAGGTAGGATCGCTTTCGCTAAATCCAGCAAATGTGCGATCACCTGATTCATCGTTCGTGAGATACACCTTGCGAGTGGGGGCCTTAAGCCGTCTCTGCACGCCCTGATGACCGACGCCCATGTCCTCTAAAAGCTTCACGAGCGCATCGCCCCAGTGGTCGCGGCCAATAGCTCCTATAAAATCGACGCGATCGCCTAGCTTAGCGAGCCCGCACGCAACATTCGCAGGGCCGCCGCCCGGCAACGGCGTCCAATCTGTTATTTCACTGCGAGCCACCCCCTGCCGCTGTGTGAAGCAATCGATTAAGATTTCTCCTAGGCAAATGGCTCGGCTCACATCAGTTCGTTGGAGATTAAAACGCAGACTTCAAACGCGTATCAGCCCGTAAACTGCTCAGCGATTGTTGCTCTATTAGCAGCTATTTTAGCTAGCAGCTATTTTAGCCTTCGCAGAACATAGTCTGAAATATCTTCCAAAGCCTGACGAGAGTCTGACTTGGGCAGCTTGCTGAGGCAGTCGATAGCGCTTTGTCCGTGGTAGTTGGCCAAATCGCGGGCCAGAGCAATTCCTTTGCTGGCATGCACCAGCTCAATCGCCTGTTCAAAATCATCGGGCTGTGAAAACTGGCGCTCAATGAGTGTTTTGAGATAGGGCACCTCCTGCATGGCATACAGCACGGGTGCTGTAAGGTTCCCACTGCGCAAATCTGAGGCCGCTGGTTTGCCCAAAACCTCATCGGAACTGGTGAAATCTAAGATGTCGTCAACGACCTGATAAGCCAGTCCCAGATGCCGCCCGAACTGATAGAGGTTCTCGCAAGATTCTTCGGGTAAATCGCTTAAAACACCCACTGCTTTTGAGCTGTTTGCAATCAGCGTGGCGGTTTTGTAATAGCTTTTTTCCAGGTAGGCCTCTAGCGACAAACTGGTATCAAAATACTTAAGGCCCTGGCGAATCTCACCTTCAGCTAGGTCCATAATGACCCTAGAAAGCAGCTTTACGACACCTAAGTTGTCCAGGTTAGCCAAATACCAGGAAGACTGTGCGAATAAAAAGTCACCCGCTAAAATGGCAACCTTATTGCCAAAGCGGCTGTGGACTGTCGGTGCGCCACGCCGAGTGGCAGACTCATCGACCACATCGTCATGCACAAGGCTGGCAGTGTGGATCATTTCTGTGATCTCTGCCAAGCGGCGATGGCGAGACGTAATGTCTTGATCGACGGCAGTTGCCCTGGCCAAAAGCAGCACAATAGCCGGTCGGATACGTTTACCACCAGCACCAAAAAGATGCTCTGCAGCGGCATACAAAATCTTGTGGCGAGCGCCAACCAGATTTTTGAGATTGTCGGTGAGGAGCGCAAGGTCGGCTTCTACCGGTGAAAAAAGGGAGGTGGCTGAGGTCATGGAATACGCGACTCAGGCGGATTAGGTTACGAAACTTTAAGCTGTCTTTCTTTATTCTAAGCTATTGCGCTGGGAAAGGGGGCCTGATTCTTCTCAAAAGCTTTCAGGTCAAAGCGATAGCCCTTTGTAAATCGGTGCTTAAACTATGGCTGAAATATTTGAAGTATTTGCTTTCCTAGGGTGTCCGATAACGAAATCTTATGATATTATTAAGGCAACAAAATACTTTTTGGAAAGCTTGAATCCACTACCTGTGGCGTAGTTTTGCTTATCCTGATTTTTTTTACAACTCAGGTGAAGGCGATTTGGAAAGCTGCTGAGGGCATCTATGTGTTTCACGGTTCCCTCGTTAGTTTAGTGGTTACTTTTTAAGCGAGCTTTCTCAACAAATACAGCGCCCTAGAAGTTTTTCTTTGAAGACACCACTTTATGGAAAAGCCTTTATCCCAAATAGGGCAATGTCATTACCGGCCTCGTTTGCCTTGATGTCGTCTTTTTGGCCTCAGGGTTTCAGGCAGCGCAGCACGATTCATCTGTCAGCGTCCTTTTTGAAGCAGCCTTTAGTAGGCGCCTTTAGTAAGGTGATGGCTTCGGTGATGCTTTCGAGCCGACGTGCTTTTTAAGCGCCGTGGGCATTTGCTGAGCTACCGATGTTAGGCCGTTTAGGCCAACGGTAGAAAAATCGCGTCCAAACGGTGGTCGTGTAATGGACTGGCCTTTTTTTTCAAGCCGTAGTTTTTATGGCCCGGCAAAGCTGGTGCTTTGTGAAAACCCAGTATTTTGTTGTGTGACGGAGCCTTCTTTCTTAAATTCTTAACTTTTAACTGCTGCCTGCCATGCCGCACTCTTTCAGTCTTACCCCTGTTTCAATCGTTTTACCCGCCTTAGGCTATCTCGCCGTCGTATACGTATTCCTCATGTTGATGAGTACTAATACGTCTGATTTTTAAAACCTTACTTATCTTTATTGGTCGTCTGTCGAGTTGCATCAGAACGTTTGCTGTAGTCAATGGCCCTCGTGAGCACATCGACTACGTAGGGTGCTCCTCAAGGTGCTCCTTGTTTGGTCGTTCTTGCAGACAAGCGCGAGAACGACTAACGCAGCTTCCTTAGGCGCAGCTTTATTATTTTGAGCGCAACTATAGATAATGGTGACGATTTAGCAGCACCACAACATATAGCAAGCCGCAGATGCATTCCGCAGCTTGCTAAGCACTTAGCTCTATAGAAAAAGGGTTGTAGAGAAAAAGGGTTATAGCTATTCGTGGTGGCGTAAGCTAAGTGCAGAAGGCTACAGCTTTCCTAGCAGCGCGGGCGCTCGGTTGCATGGGAGGAGGTCGCATGAATGGCTTCTAGCGTCGCGACTGAAACCTGCTTGACGATAGGCTGATAGCCAAGCCATTGCTTAGAGACCTGTGCAAATTGCTCCGGGTCGCCGCTCACGTAAAAGTCAGTAGGCTCGTCGCTACCGGCTCTGGTGGTACTGCTTCCGGTCGTATTGGTCAGGCCTAAAATTTCTAATTCTTGCGCCGCCGCCGCCGTCAAATGCTTTGCCGGATCAACGAGGGTGATGTGTTCGGGCAAAAAGGATCTGAACACCGGCGCTAGGTGAGGGTAGTGCGTGCAGCCATACACCAACGTATCAATCCCATTGTAGATGAGAGGTTCTACATAGCGCTTTGCCATGGCCAGGGTGTAAGGGTCATGGATGCGATCGCCTTCAATCAGCGGAACAAACGCTTGGCAGCCTACTTGCCAAACGTTTGCCGTGCTGTCAATTTCCAACACCGCCTGTTGGTAAGCATTACTCTTGGCAGTGGCTTGTGTTGAAATAACGCCAATATTTTTACCACTTCTGACAGCTGCCCTCGCACCGGGCAAAATAATACCCAAAATAGGGATGGGAAACTCTGAGCGGACCTCTTCTAACACCAGTGCAGAACTGGTGTTGCAGGCCATGATGATCATTTTGACATCGAGGCCCATCATCCAGGCAATAATTTCACGGACAAATCGTAGGATTTCTCCCTTGGAGCGGTTCCCGTAGGGCACCCGTGCGGTGTCTCCAAAGTAAATGACTGACTCTTGTGGCATCCGAGCACACATTTCGCGCAGTACAGTGAGTCCGCCCACGCCGCTGTCAAAAACGCCAATTTTGGAATTTGAGCGCAGCTTGCTGGATAGGGCAGGGATACTCATAGGTAAAAATGCTCAATTTGTTAAAGCGAATAAATGTTGTATAGAGTTTAGTCGGATTTGGAAACTTTACCAGTAATATTTTTATCGCCAAGTGAAAAAAAATAGGAAATCAGCATACTTTTTACACAATTTCCTGTGGTTTTACGGAGATTTGAGCCCATATTCCCCAAAGAAGCGGTCGTTCTAGGTACGGATTTGCGGACGTCAAAAGTCCCTTTTTATCGTTCCCCTGAGCCTTCTGATTTGTATGAAAATACAGCAGCCAGCGGCTACTTTCCTGAAGAAAATGGAAATAAATCAGCGTTCCTTATCGTTGCGCGAGGCGTGCGATTATTACCCCGCCTTAGGCAAGCAGTGTGCCCTCGGGTACTGTTTGTATTGACCTGTCCGTATTTTTACGGAAACACCTCCACCGAAGAAAGCTCCGATGGAGGTGTTTTGTCTAATCCTTTTGCCGATATTTTTTGCTGATATTTAGGCCGCTGCTGGCTCAAGGGCTCAGCGGACTTAACTGAAGAAGCCCCTAAGGACTGAAGACGTCTTTAGGGGCAAAATCTATGTCGATTACGATGAAGGGGCGGTAACCTAAGATTCAGTCAGCTCCGCTTCAGCCGCTGTACCCTCGACCACCGCTGCTGGCGAGGCTTCTATGACACCGCCGGACTCATCATCTTGATCAAAGACGAGTCTAAGCAGGGGCGGTGCAATAAAGGTTGTGACAATGACCATCACAATAATCGCGGCATCCAGTGACTCCGATAGGACGCCGCTGGCAGCACCAACGCCAGCAAAGACCAGACCCACTTCGCCCCTCGGAATCATGCCAAAGCCGACGGCCAGACGATTGATCCCCGGCTGGCCAAAGACCGCAAAACCTGTGATCGTTTTACCAATGATGGCAACAACGACTAAGAAGGAGGCGATAATTAGCCCTTCTCGGTTAGCGGCCACCATGGGGTTAAGTACGCTGATATCAGTTCTGGCACCGACGGTGACAAAGAAAACAGGCACCAGCATATCGGCGATGGGCGTGATTTGCTCTTCGAGTTCTTTGCGCTTTGAGGTCTCTGCCAAAATCAGGCCCGCGGCAAAGGCTCCTAGAATGGTCTCGAGCTGAATGGCCGCCGCAATGTAGGAGAGGACAAAGGCAAAAATGAGTGAGCTAATGATGAGCTGGCCGCGCGTTTGAAGCTGGTCTACCAGGGAGACAAACAGCGGACTAAGCAGGCGGCCAATGAGAATAGATCCGATCAGGAACGCGGCTGCGCCCAATACTAGATAAATAACGTTAGCGATTTCAATCTCGCCGGTTTTGGCTAGGCTGGCAACAACGGCCAAGACGATGATGCCTAAGACGTCATCTAAGACCGCCGCGCCAATGATAATTTGGCCTTCTCTGGAGCTGAGCTGCTGCATTTCGGCCAGGACTTTTGCGGTGATTCCGATACTGGTTGCGGTGAGCGCCGCGCCGGCAAAGACCGCTGGAATTGTGCCGATGCCAAAAAAGGCAATGAGTCCAGCTGTGCCCGCGACAAAGGGCACCAATACGCCGACAATGGCAACCACTGCGGCCTGTGGACCCACGCGGATGAGTTCTTTGAGATCTGACTCAAGACCAATTTCAAAGAGCAGGATAATGACACCGAGCTCAGCAAGTACGGACAGCGCCTCGCTTTCGCCACTGAATACCTGAAGCATGCCTTCTGGGTCTAGCCCGGCAGTCATTTGGACCAGGTCCATCAGGGCCGAGTGGGGGATGTTGGCCCCTTCGGGAAAGACAATCAAATGTAGGGCTGAGATGCCGACAACAACACCGCCGACCAGCTCGCCCAGTACGGAAGGCAAGTTAAGCCTGGCGCACAGCTCTCCACCAACTTTTGCGGCGATAAAGATCGTAATCAGGCTCAGCAACACCCCGGCGAGCACTAGCGAGCCAACTTCGGCTTCATCGACTTCAGCCAGTAGGGGCGTTATTTGAAAAAACAGGCCATTTATCATGTCGCTTGTGCCACCTAGATGGCCTAGTAAATATTCTGGTGGACCGAGTTGTCCGGTTAGATCAATCATGCTGTTGCAGCAACTCATCGTTGTCTAATTTACATGAGTGGCAGGCTGCTGTTGTGTTCATTTAGTCATAAGCTGCTACCCAATTTGGCGTACGCTGAAGGGCTAATGAGGCAGCTTAAGTTTTTCCGATGATAGCGAAGCTTTTTAAAGTGCGAGCGTTGGTTTCCACCTTAAGTTTGTACTGGTAAGCTTTGCACTCAAAGCTTCTGAGTCAACTTACCTGCTTCTAAAAGTGTTGAACTAAAGGACCTTAGAAGGGCTTATCTGAAGGGTCCGAATCGAAAGGGCCTCAACCGAAGGCTTCTCAACCAAAGGCTTCTCAGCCAAAGGCTCCTCAACCAAAGGCACGGTGCTGAAGCGAGGGCATCTGCCGGCGAACCTGCTCTAGGCGCCCAGGATGAATTTCTGCGATCGCCATCCCTATGTTGTCACCTGCATCGGCGAGCGTAATCCCCCAGGGATCAATAATCATGGCGTGGCCGTGGGTTTGCCTACGCGCATTGTGAAAACCGGTTTGAGCGGGCGCGATCATGTAGCAAGTATTTTCAATCGCTCTGGCCTGAAGCAGCACCTGCCAGTGGTCTTTTCCTGTAAAGGCGGTAAAGGCCGCCGGCACGATAAGCACTTCGGCCCCGGCTTTGGAAAGGTGCCGATACAGCTCAGGGAAGCGGACGTCGTAGCATACAGAGATGCCCAAGTTGCCGAGTCGCTCTGAAGCGTAGATGTTAGGCAGTTCTTTTCCGGGGATGACATCTTCCGACTCTTGATAGGTGTTGCCATCCGGCAAGTTAACGTCGAAAAGATGAACCTTGTCGTAGCGGCAGAGTTCCTCACCGTTGGCGTTTACCAGCAGGGCACGATTATAGGTCCGCCCGTCGGGCGCTGGCACTGGGTACCCCCCACCCAACAACGTAATGCGATAGCGCTGCGCCATCGTTTTTATAAACTTCTCGCTGGCCGCGCAAATATCGTCGGCATGGCTGAATTTAGCTTTTTCATCTCCTAAAAAGGAGAAGTTTTCGGGCAGCGTAATCAACTCAGCACCCCGGCGAGTCGCTAAGTCGATAAGCTCTTCAGCCTGACTTAGGTTTTCACCTAAGTTAGGCACGCTAGTCATTTGTAGAGCCGCTGCCAAGTATGGCTTCATAGAGGTTTCGGCGCAGGCAAGCGCAAGCCGCTAACAGTACGAGCTAATTGTACGGGGTGGGGGGTAGGGTTGGAAACGAGGCTAAAGAAATGCAACCTGCCTAAGCGATTTACCCAGGCGGTGTGTTTATCTACGAAATATTCGAAATATTACAAGGTGCTCTGAAAAGTGCTCTGAAGAGGTGTGCTGAGAGCCCTCCTAGACCGTAACCCGCCAGCCAAATGGCAGCTAGTCAGCTAAATACACAGATTCGATAGGGTCTTCGATGGGGAACTTCGATAGGGTCTTTGACGGAGTGTTCGATAGGTCACATCGTTTGTACGTAGTTTTCAACGCATAAAAATGCTCAAATGACACAACCTTTTTGAGATTCAAGAGATTGACTCCTCTTGGGTAAAGATGTTGCGAAGTATAAAAAAATACGGAATCTACCAGTCTCGTGTTGTCGTCATTTCTACTTGAACAGCACCGAGCTTGATCTATTTCAGCTCACTTCAACCGTTCACTCCATTCTTTGGATTTTTTCCTTGATGGGTATTGGGTTGATTGAATAGATCGGGTTGATTGAGTGCGGCTTTTGACGACTTCTTCTTTGGGCGTGGGGCCTACATGTGTTTGCTTAATGATTAACGGTACGATTTTTCAATGTTTTCACTGGTATTCACCTGAGCCACAGGCGGCAGAGTCTGCGGCGGTAGTGCGGGGTGTGAAGACACCTGGGCTGGAAGCACATGAGGCAATGACGCTGTGGCAGCAAATCGCGCAGGATGCACCTAGGTTGGCGCAGGCAGGCTTTAGTGCGCTGTGGCTACCGCCCATGACCAAAGGACGTCAGGGCCGTGCGGATGTTGGATACAACGCTTATGATTTGTATGATTTGGGTGAGTTTGAGCAGTGTGGTAGCGTCGCGACTAAGTATGGCGATCGCACTCAGCTCCTCGCCGCTATTGCCTCAGCAAAAGCAGCCAATCTTCAGATATACGGCGATGTGGTACTGCATCGGAAACATGGCGGCGACGGCATTGAGCAATTAGAAGGCACGCCCGTTGCTTGGCGCGATCCCAGTCGGGCGCTGGCCCCGTCCCAGCCTATTTTGACCCACAGCCAATTTACCTTTCCAGGGCGAGGCCAGCGCTACAGCGAGATGACCTGGTGTGGTAAACATTTTCAGCGAGTCAACCACAACTGTATGGCGTCTGACCCCTTGAGCCCAGGGCCGTCTCTAGAACCCTACTCAGGGCCGTCCAAAAGCTTGCCCCAAAGCTCGATTGGAAGGGGGCAAATCGGCACGCTATACCGATTGAAGTTTAAGACCTTTAGCCCAGAAGTGGATGTGCGGCTTGGGCGTCAGGGCCAGCTGTGCTCGAACGCCTGCGTTGAGGGCCTGTCAGCTCAGCCTGATGCCCTCCAAATGACACCTCAGCAGCAGTCCCGTCATGAGGCGTCACTGGTCTGCGAGCTGGATTTGGATATGCCAGAAGTCGTTGCGGCACTAGAAGCGTGGGGAACTTGGTTTTTAGACACGACCGCAGTCGATGGCCTCCGCTTAGATGGCACAAAGCATATCTCTGCCAGCTTTATTAGAGACTGGTTGAAAACAGTAAAGGCACAGTCGAACCCATCGCTTTTTGCGATGGGTGATTACTGGTCCGACCGGGTCAATGACTTGCACTGGTACATTGCCAAGAGTGATGGCCAGCTATCGCTGTTTGACGTGCCACTACACTACAATTTTCACTTTGCTAGCCGTCAGGGTCGCTATTACGATCTGCGCAATATTTTGAAAGGCACGCTGATGGTAGAGCAGCCGACGCTAGCGGTGACCTTTGTGGAAAATCACAATTCTCAGCCCTTACAGCTGCTAGAGTCACCGGTTGAAGCCTGGTTTAAACCGCTTGCCTACGCCCTGATTTTGCTGCGTTATGAAGGCTATCCCTGTGTCTTTGCCGGGGATTACTACGGTGCACATTACTATACAGATGAGGTTGCTGGTAATAAGCCCTCGGTTCAGCGTGACATCAAGCTGCCTGCCTACCAGTGGCTGATAGACCGCTTGCTGTTTGCCCGGTCGCACTGTGCGTATGGCAAACAATATGACTATTTTGAGACGCCTAATCTCATTGGCTGGACGCGTTTGGGTGATGCTGAGCATCCTCAGGCTATGGCGGTTGTGATGAGTAATCACCACGACCAGCAGCAGTGGATGGAGGTGGGCAAAGCCCATGCGCAGTTTACCGATATTACCCAGCACATTAGTGAGCCTGTTTGGACGAATGAGAGTGGCTGGGGACACTTTGGCTGTCGGGGCAGTTCGGTGTCTGTGTGGGTAGAGATCCCTCGCGGTTCGAATGGGACATCATAGTAGAAGCATTAAGCAAGAGATCTGCGATGGTAAAGGCTACGGTTCGAGCATTAGAGCAGGCGACACAAGCGATTGAAGCTCATTTGAAAGAGGTGCGATCGCATCCTGATCAGCGCAGTGGTGCGCATCCTTACTATCGTTTTCATCCGGCTGGCGAGTCTATCGGTGGCACGGTGCTGATATTTCACGGCTTCAGTGCCCGGCCCCATCAGATGTGGCGGCTGGCGGATTATTTATACGACAACGGCTTTAATTTTTATCAGGTTCCCCTCGCTGGCCACGATCGATGCCGACCGGCTAAAAACTGGCCTCAAATTGACCTTAAGCCTGAAAATGTGGCGCCATTGATGGCCAAGGTGCAGCAAGATGCGGTGCTGAGTTCTGCGCTGAGCAAAAGCACGAGCATGGGCAAAGTTGCCACTCAAATGGCGCCTGGGCAGCAGGCAGCGCTCCTAGATCGTTTGTTTGAGGTGGTTCCAGAAGTGGCCAATATTTCGGCAGCCATTTCTCAGCCGAATCATCCTGACTTCGCACGCTACTTTGTGTCCTCTCACGATCAGTTTTTAGCCGATGCTAAAGCGCGGCTCGCTGAGCTTGCTGCCCTCCCAGGACCGGTGTATACCGTGGGGCTATCGGTCGGGGGCACGGTTGCACTGGGCCTTGCTCAAGCCGCGCCAGAACGCATTGAGCGCGTTGTGGTTTATGCGCCCCTGCTAAAAATATTTGGTAAGAAAAGGCGCGAATACGTGCAGCTCACAGGCCCCTTAGATATTAGTGAAACAGGTTGGGACCCCGCCTTACGCTTTCCGGTTGGCGCGCTGACAGCGGCGGACTACTTTGGCAGTGAGGTGCGATCGCCCGCAGGCGTCAAAAAACTCAAAGCAGCCTCTGTTTTCATGACCCTGACTGAAAACGAAGATGCTGCCGATATCGAAGCCAGTGAACAGTTCTTTCGGGATTTGGCGGCTCAATCTGGCGCTAAAGTCTCCGCTCAGGCGTTCCGGGAAGGCAAAGCTACCGCTATTGAGGCCAACGGCCATCAGTTTTATAAATACCCTTCAGCAGCGATGGTGCCTCATCCCATGGTGGACCCGACAGAAGTGAGTCAGGGCATGAGTAACTTGTTTTGGCAGAGCCTATATCAGGAAACCCTGCGTTTTCTAACGGCAGGACAGGTCAACTTCAAAAACTTAGGAAGCCTTGCCCAAACCTCAGATATCTCAGCCGTTGCGCCTGCTGAAATATCGTTACCACAGCGTTCGTGACCGTCCTGATGCCATCGGTCATGGCCAGATTAGCTCCAATTGGAGCCACCAGTTTGACTCATTTGGCTCGATAAACGCTTGACAGAGCATGACATCTCAAAAGAGAATGGTGAATCTGACAACCTGCTCGGATCAGGTAAAAAGTGTTAGCACTCTGTTGCTTTGTGCTGCTGCGGCTTCATACCGCCGTAGGGCATTGCTAGATAGAGGATTGCTAGCCCACCTGTACGGCAAAAAAAGAACACAAGGAATTATGGCTTACGCGATTATTGCAGCGGGTGGCACCCAGTTACGGGTAGAGCCCGGTCGGTTTTATGACATCAACCGCTTGCCGGTAGAGCCCGACGAAACAATCACTATCGACAACGTGCTGATGGTGGAAAATGGCGACGACGTCACGATTGGAGCCCCTTTAGTCTCTGGCGCAACGGTCAGTGGCACAATTGTGAGCCACCTGCGCGGGAAAAAAGTAATCGTGTACAAAATGCAGCCTAAGAAAAAGACCCGCAAGAAGCGCGGTCATCGTCAGGAACTCACTCGGGTGATGATTGACTCTATTACGGTTGGCGGCAAAACGCTGACGGCTGAGTAGGCATAAACGGTCTAGGCGTCACTCCTTACGAGAGAGCGTCTATAGTAAAGACAACCGAAACAGAGACGACAGATAGCTGTTCAATATTTGAAGGAGATTAATTGAACCATGGCACATAAGAAGGGAACCGGTAGTACTCGTAACGGTCGCGATTCTAACGCTCAGCGGTTAGGCGTGAAAAAGTACGGTGGTGAATCCGTAACCGCTGGCAACATCATCGTGCGTCAGCGCGGTACCAAGTACCATGTTGGTAACAACGTAGGCCGTGGTGATGACGATACGCTTTTTGCGTTGATTGATGGCGTTGTAAAGTTTGAGCGCAAAGGTAAAAACCGTAAAAAAGTTAGCGTTTACGGTACGTAATCTCTCCTAGCTCGGACGCTATTTGTACCCGCTGTGGGTAAGCATTGATAAAGCTCGTGGCTTCTTTAAGTAGAAGCGGCGGGCTTTTGATGTTTTAGCGCGGTAGTACTCCTCCAATGCTTCATGCTGATGTACTTAATTTTGCTGATGAATAGCAGCGAAATGGGTACAACAAATAGGGCCAGCCTTTGGGTGATGTGTGCTGCACGCTGAGCTATCGGCTGACGAGCTCGTCGCCTACTAGGTGATATGACCAAAGCTGTCTAGAAAATTTGGCGTAGGGCTTTATTAAATAAGCGTCTGCTGTCAAAAGCGGTAAATGGGTGTGCCTGTCTATTTCGTTTCAATTGCGGCTGCGATCGCTGCTGCCATCTCCAGCAGCGTAGCGATGTACGCTTGGCAACGGCGTGAAATTAATGGTGCTAAGTCTTTTGCGCTGTGTGCGCTTAGCATTTTTATTTGGTGCCTTTTCTCTGTTTTTGAATGTCTATCGCCTAACGATGCGGCGCGGATCGCCTTTGCCAGAGCCCAATATTTCGGCATTGCGCCGTTTGCGGCGCTCTGGTTTGTCTTTACCTTGCGCTACGCTCAGGCCGATGGGTGGCTAAGACGAGAGTCAATCGTGCTGCTGAGCGCAATCCCCTTGGCGACGCTCATTCTGCTCTTTAGTGAGGGCGCTCAGCGCTGGATTTGGCACAGTGTGAGCGTTCAGCACGAGCCCTTTCCCCAGCTGTTGATTGACCACGGCTGGTGGTTCCACTATGTGCTGATGCCGCAGTGCTACCTGCTGTTGATTGCAGGGTTCGGCGTGCTGTTGAGTGCTTGTTTTACCGGCTCTCAGCTGTATCGTCAGCAAACGCTGGTGCTGATAGTGGCCGGGCTGATTCCGTTTGTCTGCAACGTGCTGTATGTGGTTTCTGGTGTTACGCTGTACGGCCTGGATTTGACGCCAGTGGGATTCGCGTTTGGGGGCTTGCTTGTTCACTTGGGTCTCTTGCGGACCCGTTTTTTAGATATTGCACCGGTGTCGTACCGGACGGCTTTTCTCAATACGACAGATGCCGTTGTGCTGTTGGATATTCACCATCGAATTGTGGATCTCAATCCGGCGGCGTTGAGTGAAGGCCGGGTGCCGTTTGCGCTGGAGACGGTGATGGGTGAGCAGTTTGACCAGGTTTTTCCAGACTACAGTGCGCTGCTGCGTGACTTGAGTAAAGCGACTGAACTCGGGATTGCCACTGAACTTACTCAGACGGTGCGGCTCCCGAAGCTGTTTGCCCGAAGACGGAGTGAGCGGCTCTCGGAGGTGTTTCGCGAAGTGATGGTGCGATCGCTCGTGAGTCCGGGCGGGCGGCGGGTGGGCTGGATTGTGATGATCCGTGACGTCACGCTGGAAAACCAGCAGCGCGAGCAGCTAGAGCAGTTTGCCTATGTTGATAGTCTGACGGGGTTGTTTAACCGTAGGCAGCTACAAATTAAGGCGGAGGAATTATTTGCTGAACCGGTAGAGACAACTGGGGCGCTGGACTCAACTGTGAGCGGACCAGAGAGAGGACCCGGTGTCTCCGAGCGGTTGGCCAAATCGACTGGGTCGTCTTCTTTAACGGGTACTTCACCAGCAGATAGCTTGGATAAGCCTGCCCGCTTTTCTGTTCGGGAGGCCCCGCCGCTGCCGGTTGCCCTGCTCTATATCGATCTCAATCGCTTTAAGCCGATTAATGACCAGTACGGTCATGATGTGGGTGACCTGGTGCTGCAATACTTTGCCCGTTGCTTAAACCGCAGCGTTCGTAAGGGGGATATGGTTGTGCGCTTAGGCGGTGATGAGTTTGCGGCGCTATTGCGCAATGCCGATAGGGCGGTGGCTTACGAAGTGCGATCGCGCTTAATTAAAATTCTGTCACAGGCCACCGTGATTGGGGGGCACCGCTTCACGCTAAGCGCCAGTATTGGCATTGCTTACTATCCGGTAGATGGCCAAACGCTCCACGACCTCCTCAGACATGCCGATATTGATATGTACCAGGAAAAGCGGCAGGTGAGCCGCTAGAGAATCAGCCGTCGATTTCCGCTCGAATCGGCGATGCTCCATGATCTTCACGGGGGCTGCAATGATTAGAGGGTAACAAGTTCCGTCGGTTCATTGCCCGCAGCAACTACCGCAAAGGCAGTCGCCACTGCCGGCGGCATCGCTCGCGGGCGACCGGTGCTGGCTTCTGCAAACACCCAGTCGGTTTCGCCAGTGGCCAGTACGACCTGATCGGCCACTCTAAAAAACTTGTATTTCCGCTGAGCGCGGACCTTGCGAATACGAGAAATCCAGGTGAGCACGGCAATCTTGTTGCCTTCAAAGGCAGGACGCAAGTATTCAACTTGGTGGGCCCTAACAATCCAGGTACAGCCCGCTTCGGCAGTCGCTTGGGCGCAGCGTGTGTGGTTTGCATGTGCAATGGCCACGGTTTGCATCCACTGCACATAGGTCACATTGTTCAAATGATTGTTGTCATCAATCGCAGCAGCCGGCACGGTAATGTCATACCGATATATCTGTGAGGGAGCCTGTGACATAACGCTTGAGCCTTAAGCAGAACGGTCCATAACAGAATATAAGAATAAGCCTTGGGTTGACTGGTCAGTAAGTACCCCAAGCCGCTAGTCTTAGTAAGGCTATAGCCATGTTTTGGGCGACAGCTGTTTAGCGACTTCCCGTGCCAGTTTTAGTGCCCGTTCTAGTACCAGACAATATGCGACATCTCATCACCAGCGCCCTGCCTTACATCAATGGTATTAAGCACCTTGGGAACCTGGTGGGCTCAATGCTGCCTGCCGATGTGTATGCCCGGTTCTTACGCCAGGAAGGCGAAGAGGTGCTCTATATTTGTGCCACCGATGAGCATGGGACCCCCGCTGAGATTGCAGCCTTAGAAGAAGGGTTAGACGTCGCTGAGTTTTGCCGCAGGCAGTACGAAAAACAGGCCGATGTCTATCAGCAGTTTGGGCTCTCTTTTGACTATTTTGGTCGAACCTCTTCAGACGCGCAAAAAGAGCTGACCCAGTATTTTTATCGCAGCTTAGAAGAGCAGGGCTTTATCGAGCAACGGGAAACTAGCCAAGTGTATTCCATTGCCGACGAGCGCTTTTTGCCGGATCGCTACGTGGAAGGCACCTGCCCAAACTGCGGCTACGACAGAGCCCGAGGCGATCAGTGTGAGAACTGTACTAAGATGCTGAGCCCGACGGATCTCATCAATCCCCGCTCAGCGGTTTCAGGCAGCACCGATGTAGAAGTGCGCACCAGTCGCCACCTGTTTTTACGACTAGACCAGCTCAGCGATGACGTCCGCAGCTGGGTAGATAAGCAGACTGAATGGCCCAACTTGACCAAATCGATTGCCTACAAGTGGCTAGATGAAGGGCTCCAAAGTCGGGGCATCACCCGCGACTTGAAGTGGGGCGTGCCTGTACCGAAAGAAGGCTTTGAAGATAAAGTGTTTTACGTTTGGTTTGACGCGCCCATTGGCTACGTGTCAGCAACCAAAGCATGGGGAGAGAGCACAGGCGCCGACTGGAAGAGCTGGTGGTACAACGCCGAGGACGTGAACTACACCCAGTTTATGGCGAAGGATAATTTGCCGTTTCACACCATCATGTGGCCAGCGACCATTTTGGGCACGCGCGAGCCGTGGAAAATGGCGGACTACATTAAAGGCTTTAACTGGCTGAACTACTACGGCGGCAAGTTCTCTACCAGCTCCAAGCGCGGAGTCTTTTTGGATCAGGCCCTGGAGATTGCCCCGGCGGACTACTGGCGCTACATGCTGATGGCCTCTGCACCGGAGTCTTCCGATTCGGCTTTTACCTGGGAGCAGTTTCAAACCAAGGTCAATAAGGAGCTGGCAGACAACTTCGGCAACTTTATCAACCGAATTTTGAAATTTACGGCCTCACGCTTTGGCAATGAGCTGCCTGCAGGCGGTGAGCCGGGTGAGGCCGAAGCTGAGCTGGAGTCCCGGTGTAAGGACCTGGTAGAAGACTTGCGTACTCACCTGAAAAATATGGAGTTCCGCAAGGCCACCGAAACCTTGAATGCGCTGTGGTCTGCGGGCAATCAGTACATTGACGTGCGCGCCCCTTGGACCTTGTTTAAGCAGGATAAGGATGAGGCCGCCGTGGTGATTCGCACCTGCATTAACCTGATTCGGCTATATTCCGTGGCTTCTACACCGTTCATTCCAACTACGATGGCCCAGCTATCCGATGCTTTGCAGCTCACTGACGCAGAACGCAATAGCACCATGAGCGCAGCGACTGATCTGACGATTCTAAAGGCTGGACGCACTTTTGAAGTGCCGCCCGTACTGTTCCAAAAGATTGATGACGACCGGGTCGCTGAGCTTAAAGCTCAGTATGGCGGAGAGTAGCCATCTAGAGTGGCCATCTAGAGTGGCTATCTATAGCCCCAGCACCGGAAACGGCTTGAGAACATCTGCCGGCTGATGACCAATGGCTTCAATAAAGGCCACTTTGTTTTTGGGAGACACCAAAATAGAGCGCTCTCTGCCGTACTCAATTTTGAGGCGGTTTATGGAGAGGGCCGGTGATGAACTCAGTGAACGACTAGCGGTCACCGAACGAATTTGCTCTAGGGGGACTGACCAGGAAAAAGGACCGGCCTGAATGCGCAGCATGGCAGAATCTACTCGGTAGTAGGTCGCTAGTAGCAGCCATGCTGGAATCACAATAATGGGGATGAGTGCCGCCGCCGCCAAGATAACAATCGTAGAGTTCGCTTCGATAAGATGAGGGACGACTGCTCGGAATATCAGCACCGGTAGACTCACCACCAAAACGTATACCCAAGGATCGATGGCGGATCTGAAAAACATGCTGAGCCCCCTGTTAAGACTGTCGTTGAAAAAATGTCGTTGCGAGCGATCGCAGCCTAGGCTACCCATGGGAAATGGCTTATTTAACAAGAAAAATTGTTATTGCAGCATTTGTTTAAACAAGGCTTCTCGCGAGACTTTGTCCAAGAGATTTTGTTCAGGAGATTTTGTTCAGGAGAGCAGGCCAACAACAAGCCATCCGAAACGAATTTACCGAGATTACTCGCGGTTGTGCTTGATACTTTTTTAACGCCTTAGCGGACTTATTTTTGAAGCAAAGACTGATGGTGTACAACATGCGATAGGGACGGCTTTTATGACAGACACAGCGACTTTAATTTCATTTGGACTCGCGGTTAGCGTGTTGGTAGCGATGCCGGGGCCAGCGACCGTTTATATTGTTACGCGCAGCTTGGATCAAGGAAAACAGGCAGGCTTTGCCTCTGTTTTAGGTATTTCAGCAGGATCGGTAGTGCACTTTTTTGCGGCAGGGTTGGGACTATCGGCCATCTTGATGACCTCGGCAGCGGCGTTTTCGGTGGTGAAGTATGCTGGCGCGGCCTATCTGATTTATTTGGGTGTGCAAAAGCTGCGATCGCACGAAAGGCTTTTGCTAGAGGAGCAAGTTAACAGAGATTCACTCCTGACCATTTTTCGCCAAGGGGTTGTTGTCAATGTTCTAAACCCCAAAGCGGCTGTCTTTTTTCTGGCCTTTTTACCGCAGTTTTTAGATCCCGCCAAAGGCCCGATTTGGCCTCAGCTAGTGCCGTTATGTGCAATTTTTATGGTGATCGGCCTGATGGGAGACGGTACCTACGCGCTGATTGCGGGGCGGATGCGCCGATGGCTGCGGCGAAATCCTTTATTCTTGCGGCGGCAAAAGTATGTGACAGGGACCACCTACATCGCCTTGGGCGTCGCGGCAGCCACCGTGGGTCCCTCTCAAAAATAGGGTCCACTCTTGCGGTGCGCGGCGCAATAACGCCATTCTGCCGTTAAAATGGGCGGTACTGTTTGCCTTTACCGATTTCTCCCTGCCGATTTAACCTGCCGATTTCCCTCTGCCGATTTAACTAAAACAAGCGCTATGTTGTATCCCAGTTTCTCTTTAGACCGTGCAAGATTCTCTGCTTTTGCGTTGGTTACAGGCGCTTTGAGTCTTGGTTTAGTGAGCTGTGGAGGGGCTACGCCAACGGCAGGCGGCTCGGACGAAGCGCCGTTTGTGGCGGTCACGCAGATTGTGGAGCACCCGTCTTTAGATGCCGTTCGCGATGGGCTCAAGGATTCACTCAGTGAGGCGGGCTACGCTGAGGGCGATACGTTGCGATGGGAGTGGCAAAGCGCTCAGGGCAACCCGGCCACCGCTGCGCAGATTGCGAGTAAGTATGCCGGGGCCAGCCCGAGCGTCATTGTGGCGATCGCAACCCCCAGTGCCCAAGCCGCCGTCAATGCAGCCGCCAATACCCCCGTCATTTTTTCAGCGGTGACCGATCCGGTCGGGGCCAAACTTGTTGAAAATGCAGACAAACCCGGTGGCAATGTGTCTGGCGTGAGCGATTTGTCGCCCATCGATCAGCACATGGCACTGATTAAAGAGATTTTGCCTGAGGCTAAAACAATCGGCGTCATTTACAGCGCCGGAGAAGACAACTCGGTGAGCTTAGTAGCGCTGATTAAATCAGAAGCCCCGAAGCAGGGATTCACAGAGGTGAAAGAGGTCACCGTTACCGCCTCTAGCGAAGTCGCAGGCGCAGCACGCAGCCTAGTGGGCTCGGTGGATGCGATTTATGTGCCCACTGACAACACGGTGGTGTCAGCATTAGAGTCAGTGGTTCAGGTCGGTCAGGACAATGATTTGCCCGTGTTTGCTGGGGATACAGACTCTGTAGAACGGGGTGCGATCGCTGGCATTAGCTTTGACTACTACGATGTGGGCCAGCAGACCGGAGAGATGGTGACCAAAGTACTCAAAGGTAGCAAAGCCGGTGATTTGCCGGTCGAATTTGTCGATGTGGTGGAGCTATTTGTGAATCCGGCAGCGGCAGAAGAAATGGGTGTGACCCTACCCGCAGCGGTGAGCGATCGCGCTGATAAGGTTATTGAATAGGCACCACTAAACAAACGCCTACAGTACCAACAGCAGTCCTGAGTAGCCAATCGCCCCTAGCGCAAAGCTCCAAAAGCGACTTTCTCTTGCCTGGGGCAGCTCTTCTTTTAAAACGTTGAGAATAATCCCACCGGCAAGGAAGGCGAATAAAACAGCTGTAATCACGACGCCAATTTCTGTTTGGCTACCAACAACCCAGCCAAAAATAACCGCCGCAGAGAGTATCCATCGGCCAACGCGAGCGTAGGCCTGCTTGTGGTCTTCATTGAGGCTGTAGTCATTAACAACAAAGTGAAGGGCCATAGCGATCACATAAATCACTAGGCTGCGAAGCCCCGGTTCCTCGCGGTGTACCAGCAAATAGCCAATCAACGCGTTGTAGCTTGCAAAAGAAGCCATATGCAGCGCGAAAACACCCGTCTGAGTAACATCGCCCTCCCCTTGAGCCAAATTCTGCTTGCGCGAGACCTTTGCCGCACGCTCCAAACCGTAAAAGGCTAGCATCCCCAGCAAGCTGATGAGATACACGTGGTGTTCAATCGCATCAATGACGCTCAGCGCGGCAACCTTCTCCTGAAAACTCTCTTGAGCTTCCTTTAAGTCCGGCAAAATGTGCACAAACACATACGCAACTGAAACGCCACTCCCCATAGACAGCCAACGACTACGAGGAGTGACCTTTAGCGCCTTAAGCCGACTGGCATAGATATGAATTAGGGACAGCAGCACAGCGGCTAAGCCTGAGGTCCAAAAAGAGATTTCCATAAAAGCGGTCACTTGACTAAAAGACAGTAACAGTAAGGGAAAGACCTTAAGTTCTGGCAAGCTCACCGCAGAGCTGCCTCCATAGCAGCATAGAGAGGCTCTCAACATGAGTCGTCTGACGGAAGACAGACATTGGCAGTGTCTTTATAGTAAAGGGGTGTCGTACTCTTAGCGCTGCTTCCTCATGAACAACCCGATCGCTCGGCTCTGTCTTTTGTTATCCATTTTATTCCTAGCTGTTTTCCCGTTCGCAGGGCTCGCACCGCTGACGCTTGTCCTCTTTGTCGCCATCTGTGGGTGGGCCTTTCAGCTGGCCAGCACAATCATTAGTGCTACCAGCACAACAGAACCAGAATAGTGAGCGTCTGTTGTATCCTGTGGCGTAGACTTTGAAAATACCAACAGCGCAGACTTCTATATATCGGCAGTGGAAAAGCTAATGGGCACTTGCTTTCATAAAGGGAGATAACCTGAGACAAGGAGCAAGCTCGTAATGGTAATTTCTGCCGATAAAATCCCAGCGCAGACCCAGGACAGACAGCCCGCGATAGAGTCTGAAATGACCCCTTCGCCCATTTTTGACCGGGACAGCTACAAGGGTAGCGATAAGCTGAAGGGCAAAGTGGCCCTGATCACAGGTGGCGATAGCGGCATTGGTCGCTCGGTTGTGGTGCTATATGCCAAAGAAGGTGCAGATGTTGCGATTTCTTATTTAGATGAGCACGGCGATGCTGAAAAGACAAAGGAAGTCGTCGAGTCGCTTGGGCAAAAGTGTTTGTTACTGCCTGGTGACATTAGCAACGAACAGTTTTGCCATGAGGTTGTTCAACAAACAGTCGATGGGCTGGGCAAGCTCGACATTTTGGTCAGCAATGCTGCCGAGCAATACACCGAGCAAAATTTTGAAGAGATTGATGCAGCACGGTTGGGCAGTATATTCAGCACTAACGTGTTCCCAATGTTCTACTTCACGCAAGCAGCACTGCCACACTTAAGTGAAGGTAGCTCTATTATTATTACCACCTCCTCTATTAATGCTTACAGAGGCCATGGTGCATTGCTAAGCTACTCGACGACAAAGGGTGCGAATCTGGCCTTTTTGCGATCGCTCTCTCAGCGCCTGTTAGACAGAGACATCCGCGTAAACGGCGTTGCCCCAGGCCCCATTTGGACACCCTTTATACCTGACGCAATGCCCGCAGAGCAAGTAGAAGGCTTTGGTAAGCAAGTCCCCATGAAGCGCCCCGGCCAACCCGTAGAAGTTGCCACCTGCTTTGTGTTTTTAGCCTCTGACGATGCGTCTTACATGACGGGTCAGGTACTGCATCCCAACGGCGGCGTAGTAGTGGGCGCGTAGCTGGCAGTGTAATTTTGGCTGTTCGGCCTTTACCCAATAGGGACGGTCCAGACGAAATGGATTGTTTTGGAGTGAGATGGGGTTAGTTGAGTGATGGAGGGCCTTCAGCCCACGAGTTGTCACTCACCGACGTGATCAATGCCAGCGCCTTGCAATCACTGTGCAATACCTACTTATTTACGCGCTAAGTGACAAGAGGCAGTTGAAGCCTACTTATCACTTAGCGCTGACTGATGGGCGCTGACTGATGGGCGCTGACTAATGGGCGCTGCCTGGTGGTGAGGAATGCTCACCAAACTATTCCGTAAAACCAGAGCTTTATGCACAAACAACTTCGTGCCCAAAGCCGGTCTTACTTACGCTTGAGCTGAGACCGTAGACCAAAAGCACCCATTAGAGCAAAGCCAAGCATTAGACCAGGCTCAGGCGTCTCAGCAGTTTCTTTCAGTTGGTTAAAAGAACCTACGGTCATGTTATCGAAGCCGAAGCCATCATTTCCACCTCCTGTAGCGATAAAGCGAATGCTGGAAAACAACTCGTCTTCATTCTCGGCAAGAATGCCCTGATAGAGAACAGAGCCGCTTTGGCCTGCGGTTGTTTGATGTGGCAAGTCAATAATGGTGGTCCCGCCATTGGCTAGCCCTAGCTCCAGTTGCACAGTTGCACCAACATCGCCAATGTCATTGGCATAGAAGCCAAAACCAGCAACCGCTTTATCAAAGTCAATCCTAAAGCCATTGTCACGGGCATAGGTCAACCAATACTGATCGCCAGAGATGGGGCGTACACCATTCTGGACCCAGTCACTCACTTCTCCAGCTCCACTGAGTGTGGCTGTAGCGGCCCCTTCAAAGTCCAGGCTAACTGAGCCTGTTGTCCCCAAGTCCAAATCTTCGAAAGTTGCTGTATGTACGTTGTCAAAATTCGATAGAAATGAGGCAGCAGCAGCAGATGCGTTGGGTGTTTCAGTCAAGACAGGACGATCGTTTCCCGTGCCTAAAAAGTTAAGGTCTTCGCCAAAAGACAGGCTGTATGCTTGGGCAGGTGCGATCGAGCCAAAAGCGGTAACAACACCTAGAGAAAGCCCAGCGATTTTAGAGTAGTAAGTCATAGTTCTATGTAATGTTTTCTCTGCAAAGTATCTAGAAAGACCTGAATGTCAGGTGTGAGTCAGGGTTTAGCACCACCTGCTCACAAAGCCGTCTCTAGCTGTGAAGGTGTCTCTAGTATCCGCACTCTGGAGACCAAGCACTAATGCTGAAAGTACGGAATAATATATTTTTTAGGTTGTCAGTAATTACTGCATAGTTAGTGATAAATTCAAACCCAAACAGAAGGGCTCTAGTTAGATTCTTGGTTAAATCTAAGGTCGGTAAAGAGTCCGAATCGTTCAACTACTGAGGTTGTTGTCAAAAGGGTGAGTGAAATTATATTGATGTCTGTAGGTATATGTAGGTGTGTTTGAGTAATTACCTAGAATACTGATCTATTTCCAAAATCAAAGTCTTCAAGGTTCAACATATCTAGCTTTGGGCTACTCTCTTTTTCCCAATAGCTCAACTCAATGACGGTAGTCAATGGCGGTAGTCAATGGCGGCAGATAGCTCTTACTTTGCAGTGTCCAGTCATTTCTCAAGCGGCATCCTAATCTGCGGTGTAGTGAGAGGCACATAGGCGCGTATAATTTTGGCTGTTCGGTCGGACCAACAGTAACGGCTTTATGAAAACAGTCCGCGTGAGAATAGAACAATGAGCGCAGTTGCTTTTTTTGGCGCGATTGAAACAGGTTTGCTCTATGGATTCTTGAGCCTTGGGGTGTATCTGTCTTTTCGCGTGTTGAAGTTTCCTGACCTGACGGTAGATGGTAGCTTTCCGCTGGGTGCAGCAGTCACAGGCACGCTGATTGTCGCCGGATGGAATCCGTTTTTAGCAACCGGCGTTGCAATTTTAGCGGGCGCTGCGGCAGGATTGTGTACGGCTATTTTGAGCGTTCGCTTTGGCATTTTGAACCTGCTGGCAAGCATTCTTACCATGATTGCGCTGTACTCCATTAATTTGCGAATTATGGGCAAGCCCAATCTGTCTTTGCTCAATCAGCCCTCGGTACTAGCTCCCTTTGAAACGCTGGTGACAAAAGTAATGGCTAACGCTCCTTTACTGGTGATGCCGATTGTACTGTTAACAGGCGTGGGACTAGCCAAGGTTTTGGTTGATGCTTTTTTGAACTCTCAGCTCGGCCTCGCGATGCGGGCGACCGGGCTTAATCCTGTGATGGCAGAGGCGCAAGGCATTAATACGGGCCGTTTGATTCTGTTGGGAATGGCCTTAAGCAACGGCTTAGCCGCCCTCTCTGGGGCGCTGTTCGCTCAGCTGTATGGCTTTGCCGATGTCACGCTAGGCGTGGGGACGGTGGTCGTTGGCTTAGCAACGGTGATTTTGGGTGAGGCGCTGTTGCCTTCTGGCTCGGTGGTGTTGGCAACGCTGGCAGTGGTGTTAGGCTCTGTGCTGTATCGAGTGGCGATCGCACTGGCACTCAACGCCGGATTCCTTGGCTTTCAAGCGCAAGACCTCAACTTAGTCACTGCGATTTTAGTCGTACTAGCGTTGACACTACCTAAGCCCAGCTGGACTCGTCGTCAGGCGAGTAAGTAGTCGGCTGGTGCGCAGTGCGAATCGTAGTGCGAGTCAAGATCCAAGAGTCAGCCGATGCGCTGATAATCAATCGTACTGCTGTGCTTTAGCACCTATGCTGCCTGATCGTTATTTGTAGAAAGACCAACCACTTCAGGACTCACAATTAGCTGGCGCTGCTTAATTTGTAACCAGCCTTCGTTTTTGAAGTCGCGCAGCAGGCGCGTTACCGTCACGCGCGTGGTGCCAATAACAGTCGCGAGCTGATGGTGTGTTAGGCGAAGCTTAACCCGCACACCTGTAGGCCCAACGTGGCCGAATTCTTGGGCGAGCTGAACCAATAAGCAGCGTAGCCGGTCGGCCACCAGCCTCTGTCCGGCGATGTTGAGCCAAGCTTCTGTTTGCTGCAAGCGGCGAACAATTTGAGGATAAAGGGCAGCGGCCAAAGCAGGGCTCGTTTCTACTTCTGACACGGTGAGCGGCAGAATATCTACGTTGGTCAGCGCCGTGGCCCAAGCCGGATCAACGCCGCTGAGTGCAGGCCCAAAGGCGGTAGAGGGCCCACACAAGCCAAAAATAGTTTCTCCACCATCCGCGTGAATTGTGTGGAGCTGGACCACGCCTCGGCAAATAATGTATAGGTACTGACGCTGCAATGGAATCGTTTTACCCGCCGCGTAAGGAATAAGCGATCGCTCTTGATAGAGTTGCTCTAGCAGCGTGACAAATTGCTCAGAAGCTTGGTAACTAGGTATAGAAGGTGCCAAAGACAAAACGAATAAACCCCATCAGCGATGAATGGATCAGTTTTTGCTTAGGGTATTCTCTACCCTTGAGGAGCATGACCTAAGCACTTTCTGACTCTAGGCTAACCTTGCGGGTGAGTCGTTAACCGTAGGGAAAGAGAAGGTTAAGGCTAGAAAAAATTATCAAAGGAATATCATTATCAGAGGAATAATACTGGAGAAACACTACGTTAAGCATCAATACATAGCGAAGCTTCGCCATAAGATACGGTCACACGCTTAAAAGATGCTTGGAGTATTAGGCCATGCCTTTTTCCACCGCTCACGCTACAGACCCTATGGACTTCAACCTGGCCGAACCGGCTGCCGGTAGCCTGGATGTGACTTGGATTCATGGATCGGTATCGGCCAAGCACAACACCGATCCTGATATTCAGGTCCATGCTTACAACGAGCACACGTTTATTTTGCGGCAAAATATGGCGGTGCATGTGGAAGCGCCCTTCATGTTTTTGCTCTTTGGCAATGAGCGGGCCATTTTGCTAGATACCGGGGCAACGCGATCGCCTGATTTTTTCCCGCTCAGACAAACCATCGATAGCCTCATCACCGACTGGCTGAGCAAGCATCCCAGACCTCACTATCCACTCGTGGTGGCCCACACTCACCTACACCGCGACCACTTCGAAGCAGACTCTCAGTTCATCGATCGACCAAACACAACCGTAGTCGGGAAATCGCTAAAAGAGACCCTTGCCTTTTACGGTTTTCAAAACTGGCCGCAAGATGAGGTGACCTTTGAGCTAGGCAACCGAACGCTTCAGATTATCGCAACTCCAGGGCATGAAGCGGCTGAAGTTTCAATTTACGATCCCTACACGCATATTCTCTTCACGGGCGATATCTTTTACCCCGGTCGGCTATATATCGAAGATTGGGACGCGTTTGTCAGCAGCATCGAACGCATGATTATCTTTTGTGAGTCTCATTCGGTAACTCACTTGCTGGGCTGCCACATAGAAATGTCGCTGTATCCTAAGCTCGACTACCTGATTCGCACGAGCTACCAACCCTATGAGCGCCCTTTGCAAATGACGGTGGATCAGCTGACGTCAGTAAGAGGGGTGATCGCACACATCGACGGCAAACCCGGCACCTACATTTTTGATGACTACATCATTTACAACGGCGTCCCCGACAGATTTTTCAGCTACGAAGACGCTCATCCCGAAGCTGAACCGGGTGACCTTTGTTGATCCAAATGTTGATTCAAATGTTGACTCAAAGAACCCCCAACAACTTCTAAAAGCTGTTGGGGGTTCAGATCTGATTAATCAGAGCCGCTAAACGGACAGACTTATACAGGCGCAAGCTGACGGACGTCGCTGACCTGACCGGTGACTGCCGCAGAGACCACCATGGCTGGGCTCATCAACAGCGTCCGACCGGAGGAAGAGCCTTGCCGCCCTTTAAAGTTTCGGTTAGAAGAAGAGGCGCTAATTTGAGTGCCTTCTAGCTTGTCAGGGTTCATAGCCAAGCACATGGAGCAGCCCGGCTCGCGCCATTCAAAACCAGCTGCGACAAACACCTTGTCGAGCCCTTCGGCCTCAGCTTCCACTTTTACCCGTTCAGACCCAGGTACTACAAAAGCTTTTACCCCTTCCGCAACCTGGCGGCCCTTCGCCACTTTGGCCGCTTCACGCAGATCGCTAATTCGGCCATTGGTGCAGCTGCCGATAAAGCACACGTCAATTTTGGTGCCTTCAATTTGCTGCCCCGGTGCGAGCTGCATATAACGATAGGCTTCTTCGGCAATGGGCCGCTCGTCTTCCGGCAGGGTATCCGGAGTGGGAATCGCCTCGTTTACACCAATGCCCTGGCCAGGAGTGATGCCCCAAGTGATGGTCGGTGCGATGTCAGCGGCGTTGAATTTCACCACGTCGTCATAGTCAGCGTCGGCGTCACTGCGCAAGCTCTCCCACCAGCTGATGGCCTTTTCCCAGTCATCGCCCTTAGGTGCAAAGTCGCGACCCTGGATGTAGTTGTAGGTGGTTTGGTCTGGGTTTACGTAGCCGCAGCGCGCACCGCCTTCAATAGACATATTACACAGGGTCATGCGGCCTTCCATTGAAAGCCCTTCGATAGCGCTCCCAGCAAATTCGTAGGCAAAGCCCACACCGCCTTTTACACCCAGCTTTCGGATAATGTGCAAAATAATGTCTTTGGCATACACGCCCTCAGGCAGCTCGCCGTTCACTTCAATGCGACGGACCTTAAGCTTAGCGAGTGCGAGGGTTTGGGAGGCAAGGACGTCGCGAACTTGGCTGGTGCCGATGCCGAATGCGATCGCGCCAAATGCACCATGGGTAGAGGTATGACTATCCCCACAGGCAATCGTCATCCCCGGCTGCGTTAGCCCTTGCTCCGGGGCAATCACGTGCACAATGCCCTGGGAACCAGACCCCACATTAAAAAAGCGAATGCCGTGCTCTTTTGTATTTGCTTCCAGCGCAGACATCATCTTTTCGGCCATCGGATCGGCAAAGGGCCGAGACTGATCTTCAGTCGGCACAATGTGATCGACCGTGGCGACAGTGCGTTCGGGGTACATCACCTCAAGCCCCCTTTCGTTGAGCATGGCAAACGCTTGGGGGCTGGTGACCTCATGAATCAGGTGCAGGCCGATGAATAGTTGAGTTTGCCCGGAAGGCAATGTGCCCACGGTGTGTGCGTCCCAGACTTTGTCGAAGAGTGTGCCTTTGCTCATAGCTGATGTGCGTGCAAGATGAATTATCTATAGTAGACCATGACTTTGCGGCTGTAGCCGGCTTTACTATATAGCTATTTATATTTGCTAATGTTGCTATTTGTCTTAGGTTCTTTGCGGTAGCCGCGTGATTGTTTAACCGATGCCTTAGCATATAGACCGAATGTTGCTAAACCCGTTCTTTATCGCTGTAGCAAACAGAAGCGTAGATGTCTAAGTTGAAGCCAGTGGCCGGCTAACAATTCCTGCTGAGTTCAGCCATCAGTTGGGCTCTCAGTTAGGTGAGCGCCTAGTGGCGCGCATTGATAACGATAGGCTGATATTTGAGAGAACCAAAACTACTCGGCAGTAGATAAAGAAGAGATTTCTATATCTAGAAGTGTAGGGTATTGTCGATGAGCTAGTTGCTGACAGGCTTACTGAGGCAGAGAAAGAATGGTGGTCACTGTTTTTGATTCATCAGTGTTGTTGATTTTGCTATTAGATAAACTAGGCAAAGATGCTGTTGAGTCTGTTTTGGAAAAATCGGTGAACCTGTATAGCTGATGCGTTGATAGCTTTTGAAATTCCTAAAAGAGTTTAGTTGCGCAGAGAGAGTTGTTTGACTGAGCGATTTGGGCTATAGCTTCTGTCGTGTTGTCTGTTGTTGTCAGTATTGCCGGTACCCTAAACCACAAAAATCCCCCTAGAGTGAACAGAGATTTTCGTTCACTCTAGGGGGTAAAGACGGACCAACAGAAACTGTATGCTCTCTATAAGCTGAATTTAGTTGACCAAATAAATGGAACTAGCCCTATCAGATCTTCGCTCTTTTCACCTGTGTTGCTAGCCCTAGGCTTTCTAAGGCGCGGATGGTCCACCACACCACGTCAATTTCCCACCAGCGTGAACCGAAGCGGGCGGAGAACTGAGAAGCATGGTGGTTGTTGTGCCAGCCTTCGCCAAACGTGAGCAGGGCAACCCACCAGCAGTTAGTAGAGGTGTCGGGCGTGTTGTGATTGCGATAGCCAAACATATGGCACACGCTATTGACAAAAAAGGTGCTGTGAAAGCCAAACACCACACGGACAAAAATACCCCACACTACAAACGGCATGCCGCCCAAACCGTAAAGCACCAGGCCAAGGGCAACCTGCAAAAGCGTGTGGTACTTGTGGCAAAAGGTGTAGAAAGGGTCGTTGGCGATATCTTTGGTGAGCTTGAGGCGCTCGGGCTCATTGGGAATGTCATGCATGACCCAGGTTAAATGGCTCCACCAAAAACCCTCGGTAGAATCGTGGGGGTCTTTGGGTTCGTCCGTGTACAGGTGGTGCATACGGTGGTAGCCGACCCAGCCTTTCACAGAGCCCTGAGCCGCTAGGGTGCCACATAAGATAAAGAAGTACTCCAGCAGCCTAGGGACCTTGAAGCTGCGATGACTCGCGAGGCGATGGAAGCCCAGGGAAATGCCCAAGCCCACCGTGAGCCAGTGCAAAAATAGGGCAACGCCGACGGCCTGCCAACTAAAGTACTGCGGCAAAAACGCGAGCAGCGCAGCGACGTGCAGCATTAGTGTCACCGCCATCACTTCCCAACGCCACTGGGGAGACTCCTTGGGGCCTTCGAGGTTTTCTTTGGAGCGTGATTGAGCGTGATTGAGGTTGCCTGGATCTGAAATTTTAGATTGAACCATCAGTACTGCATGTCTTCTTTTTTCAAACGGACGAATTTTAACGGAATTTTTTTGGAAACTACTGTGGAGCCTATTCCAGAAACCTAAACGATATCTGGCGGCACTCAGTAGCCGCCTTGAGGGGCAACCAAGACTCTCATTTCAACATTATCTGCTAAAAGGAAAATAATTGCTTGAGTGGAAATGTATAAGCGGCGGTCATTTGATAGGACTTATGGGGACATGGTGTAGGCACCTTTTGGAGCCGATTGATTAGAGCAGCCCTTAAGGGAAACCCCTTGCATATTAATATCTATGTATCAGAGACCACATGATGGGCTTTGCCATGATTAAGTTTTGCAATATAGGTATTGACTAATAGCTTAGTCGTGAACCGTCCATGATGCCTAATAGGTGTTCACTTTTTCCGTTACGAAGAGCATCGTGTCCGACTGTCTATTACCTGACCTAATTTGGCACTGCTGCCATAGGCAATAACGCAGTTAGCGTGAGGCTTTTAGCTCTTTTTGAAGCCAGTTGGAAACTTTGATTTTTGAGGGTGCTGTGGTCCACTATAAAACCTGGCACTCCGCTGATAGCGCTGGAGGATTACTGTGCAGGTGCTTTGACTAGCTCTGACTATGTCGCACTCTGATGTGTCATGCAGATGTGTCGTACGGGCAAGTCCTTATGACGGTGGGCTTACAGCATTTGATATCGCTTGCTTAACAGCGGTTAGCTTTTGGGTAACGGTGCCCTCATTTAGGAGCGATCGCGCCAACTCAAACCCTTCTTCTATCTGCTCTACTCGCCCGATTCGCCAGAGATAAAAGCCAGCATTCCAAATCGCTGAACGGGCAATTTCATTGGGTTTTCCTGCGATCGCATCCCGATACAGCGGCAGCAAATCCTCGACCGGTACAAACGCCGGATCAGTCCCTTCAAACCCATAGTCACGCGGATGCAGCAGCAGTCGTTCGGTCTGGAGTGTGCCTGACTGTACTTGGTTCAGGCTCAAAATAGCGG
This sequence comes from Cyanobacteria bacterium J06634_5, assembly GCA_039820525.1. Taxonomy (GTDB): domain Bacteria; phylum Cyanobacteriota; class Cyanobacteriia; order Phormidesmidales; family Phormidesmidaceae; genus Phormidesmis. Next base: position 113,533 of record JBCBPY010000011.1, on the reverse strand, counting down.
TGCGCGATCGCGAAATATCACAGCTGCCTTCGAGCCCCTTCACCGTGGTAAAAAAGGGAATCTCTCGCTGAGTAAACGCGTCTTGCGTGCGGGCTTCCGTCGGCGGGTGTACGTACCCACTTACCACATTGCTGCGGCCTCTGTAGGGGGACCACATAATTTCTACCGTGGCAAAGGTCGGACGCTTGCCGATTTGCTTACGGTAGTCCACCAAACCCTCGGCCAGGGGAAAATGAACCGGCTGATACACCAAACCCAGCCCCGTTTGGGCAAAGACCGATTGCAGCTGCGCCAAGCTAAGCACCCCCCAATCGAGCCCGAGTCCTTGAAACACTTCAATCGCAGGCAATCCCATTTTTGTGGGCATGCGACCACTGCCTGGCAGGAGTGCAGGCGCATCCGCTGCCGCCATGATTAGCGCGGTGAGGGGGTTGATGGGCGCAGTGCGCGACCTGCCATCGTAAGGGTTGCAGAAAACGGTCACTGGGTAGTCGCTTTCAATGTCGGTGAGCTGGGGGCCGAGGGCGTCATAGGTATCCAGCATGCCCGCTAGCTCAGTGGGGGTGGGTCTGCGGATGCGGTGGGCAATCATGAACGCGCCAATTTGAACCGGGGTGGCCGCCTGGGTAAGGATAAGATGAGTGGCGATCGCAGCTTCGGACCGGCTCAGCGGCTTAGAGGTGTGGATGCCGCTGCCGACTTTTTTAAGAAGATCTCGGAACTGTTCTATTGAGGCGTTGTTCAAGAGAGTATCTTTAGCTAGCGGTGGGCAGTTGAGAGAGCGTGCTGATTTGAGTGCAGTAGGATTCTGCGTGCTGATGTACCATCTCGCAGAACTGTTGAATCGGCGGAATCGTTAGGCGATCGTGAGTGGTGACCATCACCACTTTTCGCACCATTGGATTTTCGGTAGGGCGGACGGCCAAGGCAATATCTCGGCGGCTTTCGGCCAGCGCTGAGCGCGGCAGTAGGGCCACCATATTACCCTGTCGAACGACCCCCCGAAAGGCATCTAGCGTATTGAGTTCTAAGGCAACTTTAAAGTCTCTGTTTTGCTCCCGAAACTGGCTTTGGACAATGCGCTGCATGCCGTAGCCATCTTTGAATACGACCTGTGGATAGCGAGAAATTTCGGACCAGGGCACCGCTGCAAATTCGGTGAGGGGATGGTCTGCGGCCATCAGCACTTCTACCGGCTCTTCGTACAGAGGCGTGACCACCATTTCCTGATTATTCGTAAGCAGCGGATTGTGCATCACAATAGACACATCAACAAGGCCATCGCGCAGAACCTTGAGAGAGCGATCGCTACCGAGCGCGGTGACTCTGAGCTGAACATCCGGATGGGTTTTGCAAAACTGAGTGACCACAGGCGGCAGCAGGTAAGCACACACCGATTGAATCCCTGAGATGCACAGCTCCGTTTGCTTACCGTTAATCAGATCTTGAATATCGTTTTGAGCCTGATCCCACTCCCGACAAATGCGCTGTGCTCTGGGCATGAGGCTATTGCCTGCCAGCGTGAGCTTAGCTTGAGCGGTGCGATGGAATAAGGGCACGCCTAAGCTATCTTCAATGGCTCGCACCTGCCGGCTAATGGTGGATTGGGTGACACCACAACGTCGAGCAGCTGACTGGAAACTGCCGGTATCGGCTACGGCTAAAAAAGCCTGCAACTGCTCAAGGCGCATAAAAATCACACCATAATAAGGCGGTCCGTATCGGGCAACCCCTAATTGAGGCGTTCCGAATCTACTACGCCTAAAGATTCACACTCCACTTTAGAAGGAATAAGAATCTGATTTGGTAAACCTTGCTACTGTATGGACTTAAGAAAGATGTATGGCCATGAAGAAAGATGTCCGTGAAAGGTGTCGTCATCTAAGGTATCGTCATCTACCGCGCGATCATGGACTCAATGCTGGCGACACTTTCCTGCACCTTGTCTTCTAGGGCTTGCAAGCGCGCGGCTTCCTGCTCTTTATTGATTTCGTGCTTTTGCTTTTGTTCTACTAAATTGCTCAGCTCTACTCTGCGCGAGTCAATGTCGCTATCAATGCGGCCAATGGCCTGCTTTTCGTACTCTTGGAAGCAGTCTTTGACAGAACGATAGATATTGGGAGACTGCTCAGTGGCAATCTTGGGCAGGTGTTTTGAAAATTCTTTTTTGGTCGCTTTTAAAAACTCTTGTCGGACAAATTCTGCTTGAGCAGCCAGGATACCGCCCGCTGCCAAAATCACGCCGACAACGTTAAGGAACAAGCTGCTAAAAATCACGCCCAAAATTTGCAGGGCAATGACCACACACACATAGGCCAGCGCCGTTTGCAATACAGACTGCCAAAAGTAGTTAAAGCCGCGAATGGTGTTGTTTAAGCCTTCGGGAATTCCGCCAAAAACATCCTTAACGCTGTCAATCCAAATATTGTTGCCGTCTGGGTCGAAGCGTTTGCCCACGGCGTGATAGCGCTGGCCCATAATTTTCTCGTGGATAACGTCTACCACTTCGGCGTAGGCCACCTGATATTCAGCGGCGTTAGCGTTGAGTTCATCAAAGGCGCTGCCAATGCTTTGCTTGGCGGTAAAGCCCCAGGCCGAAAGGCGGTCGTTAATATATCGCTCAAAGGCGCGCTTGAACTCCCTATAAAATTCTTTGCGCTTCTCAGTTTGAAGAAATTCTGCAAATTCTAAGTCAGGTTGGGACGCGGCGAAGTCTTCTTCAAAGGTGTTTTCCAGATCGAGAATGTATTTTTTGAAGGAGTCGCTAATGGTTTTGGCCTGGATTTCGCTGCTGGTGCGAATGACCTTGCGGTAGCGATCGCGAATTTCTTCTAGTTTGCCAAAGTCACTTTGTACCGACGCCACCTTGGCTTCCAGCCCCTCCAAGGTTTCATCGAGCAAAGGAATACGCCGAGAAATAGACGTGCTGATGTTGCGGTAAGCGCGCTGGGCCACGCTGAGCGCCCGCTGAAGTTCGGCGGGGCCACGCTCGTAGGCGAGGAAATGATCGAGGCCAGAGAGCAGTTCGCTTAAGCCAGAGTCGTCAGCTTTAGGCTGGCTTTCTGGCTGGTTCTCTGGCTGGCCTTTTAGCCGCTGGCGCAGTGCCTGAAGCGCAGAAATTTCAAAGAGTCTGAGGTCTTCATTTACGGCGTAGTCTGCCAGATTGGTTCTAAAGACCTGCCGCACTTTAGCCTCGGCCTCGGCGACTGCCTCAGCATCCTCTGGATTCACCAGCCCGGACTTAATGCGATCCCAGCCGTTGACGACAAAAAACAGGGCGAGGCCAGAGTCTTTGAGGTAGTTATTAAGGTAGCGCTGCTCATCTAAGGTGAGCGGTTGGGTGGCATCAAGCACGAACAAAACGGCTTGGCAGTCGCTCAAATAGCTCAGCACCTGATCGTTACGGGCTTCGGTATCGTTGAGCCCTGGCGTGTCAATCAGCTCAATGCCCTGCTGAAGCATGGGTAGCGGGTATTCCACTACCACATGACGAATGTCTGGGAAGGCTTCGGTGCCCTGATCTTCTAGCCGTTTAGATTCGGTTGGGTCGATGGTGTAGTTCGCTTTAAACTCATCAACGCTAATGGACTCTGGCTCGCGCGATTCGTCTTTAAAGTGTAGCGTGACGCGTTTTTCGGGGCCGTAGCGTAAAAAGGTGAGCAGCGCGGTGCAGGGGTTCACATCGCTGGGTAGGGTGCGATCGCCAATAAGCGCATTTAGCAGAGTACTCTTCCCCCGCTTCATATCGCCCATAATCATCAGGCGGTATGTCCCTTCATTTAGGCTTGTCGTTGCCTGCTGAATTTCACGAATTGAGCCGTCTATGCCTAACTGTCCCGAGCGACCTTCAACCTGGCTCCTTTCCTGGCCAACCTCAGTGGCTTCAGCCGACTGCAAGATACGCGTAATCTCCTCCAAAAGCCCGACGACTTCTCCGCGCTGGGTCGTAAACTGCGCCCATGCCTGTAGTGAGTCTGAAGAAGGTGAGCCTGAAGGTGTCATTGATACCGATTCCATCTACTTGTTGGGTCTACAGCTACCTCTAGCCTATGCGATGTCAAAAGTGTGGGCTAGGTGGTGAGCTAGGTAAGGATTCAACCTAGGCTACCCATGATTCGGACGAAATCAGAATTAATTGATGGTTGTAGGGAATTTAAAGAATACGGAAGGTTCTCTCTATCTACAGTGCCCACTAAATCTGTTGAGGCCGAATGAGTGTCTCGATGTAGAGCTACCCTTTTGAAAGGAACAGTTTTAAAAGGACTATTGCTTTGGATAAGTTATCAAATACGCTTTTTGGCCCATCTCACTAACGTCTGTTCAAAGGGGCGTTGGAACGAAAGACGGTTCAAAAAGTATTTTTTCTCATCACGAGGAAACTCCGAGGCACAATAGATGAAGGCCATTTTCTGCCATGGGTCCATTTGCTCAAAACTTTCTTTATGTTCGCGCAGCCAATCAATAGCTCCACTTGCATGTGCTGCTAGCAGAACCTCACGGCGTGCAAAAGCATCACTTTTTTGGAAACGCGCCGCCAGATTATTGAAGTGGTTAATCTCACTGTTTCTAGAAAAGAGACTTAAGATGGAAAGACGGAAATATTCGTTAAGCTCGACCTCCTCAGTGTCTAGGAGTGCGATAAGTCTTTCTCCAATGGAAAGCCAATATGCAGATTCGATCGTCTGAACAGATGCTAGATAGGTGCAGATATCAGCAAAACATGGGCCCAGGCTATCAAGTTCCTTCAGCGATACGTCGATAGCTCCAGGATGACCAATTTGAGTGAGTCTCCGATAAAACCATCGCAGGCGGATATAGTCGACAGGGTCGCTATTTATATAGTCGAGGATGATGTTGCTGATTATATCTTCAGTAATTGTTTTCCAATCTTCCTCCGAGATCGAATTGTAATAAATGGTAGCGTATGGATCCCTCGAATACTTCTGAATAACTTGCAAGACTTGTTCTTCATCATCGCTTATCGGACGATCTTGGATCATAGAATCGCAAAGATCACGGAATCTGTCTGCTTCCAGTATTTTAGTTTTATGCCGCTGAAGCATTAGCCTCTGCTGTTTGTCGAGGATGGCTGCAATAGTACCAACTGCTTTTCGAGCAGAGCGCTCGGAATCGCAGAATACTAAGATGTCATCCGCATATCGAATAAATTCCAACCCTGAAGACAACATACTGTTGTCTATTGGAATTAATGAAGCCTCGGCAAGCAAATGTGCTCCATGTGGCCCTACTGGGACTCCACGCGAGACACCTGCAGTTGTGGACTCTAAAAGACTTATTAACCACTTAATCGCTTGATTTGGCAGGTTTGAAGCAATGAGTTGATTTTCGACGCTGTGGTGATACACCTGGTTGTAGAAGTCAGCTATGTCACAGTATGCAATTGACTGTGCCTGGAGGCTTCTTTGACGTGCCGTACTCCAAAATTTGTTCCAGGAATTCTTACTACTATAGAGACCATTAGACTCACTAGGAGAAAATCTGTAGCTATAAACAATATCTTTTGCTAGCCTTCGATCCTCAATGCCTTGTCCAAATTGATGAATGGCCGCAGATAAAAGAATTGAGTCTTGAGGATGAAGCTGAGTTGCCTGACGATAGGATATGTCATCTTTTGGGACAATGAATCGCCGGTTTGCCCCGTGAGGAAACGTTGACAGAGGCTTACCTTCTACACAGTCGATGAAGTACTGAAGCTCATCATCGATTGCTCGGCATTCAACTACACGAGGAAAAAGATCTCCATCGGAGTGTCTCTTCACAAAGTCTACAGCCCATTCGAGTGAGTCTTTGCAAAGAGTCATAACCTAGAGTTGTCTAGAAGCACATCTATCATTATGAAACATAAACGGGAACAACACAGGAACATTTTCATGATTTCAGAAACATCTAACTATAAACAGTTTCATTAAAATTCTATAATTATTTTTGTTGCCAACTAGCAAAACGTGGTGTACTAGCTAGACAAAGAAAGACGCAGCCAAGATCATAAAACCGATGAGATTTTGTCCTTTACAGCCTGATTCTGCAAGTCGGCGGGAACAACCTCTTGCGACAATCTGCCTTTCCCCATGCTGATTGCCCTTTAATCAGACTCATTTTTCTCTGAGTAACTTGCTCGAACTGAGCAAACGAGATAGTTAAGACTTACCCATTCACAACTTCGTTAAGCGCTTCTTGAATGACATCATCGCCGACACCGTGCCGCTTCAAACTGTTAATCAGGGAAGAAACCGTGTCGTTCTCTAGCCGTTCTAAGTCGGTGCGCAAGCCTTGACCAATGAAAGTCCGTGCAAGCGGCTGATAGCCAAAAAATCCAAGGATAGGAGCAATCCGCTTTAGGTTTTCGATCACGTCTTCGGGCATACGAATCGTAACCGTTGTCATCGGGCGAACTGAACAAGTCAGCGCTTCGCTATCACGTTTAAGTCGCTTTTTGAGATTATCAGGCTTCATATATTCGCGCTCCTTTCGAGTGGCTTTGCGGGCAGAAACAATGCGGATGTAGTCGTCTTGATGTCCAACAAAGATGATATATCACCCACCCTTTTCCTTATTGACTACAATCGATTACTGAGCGTGTCTTAAAGGAGGTGCTGATGGACTTACTATCTGCTTTATTTGATGGCTGGGAAGGCATTGTCAAAATCTGTATAGCGGCCCCTATCATGTATGTGTTTGTCGTTGCCGCGATCCGCATCGTTGGGAAGCGTTCTACCTCTCAGATGAACAACTTTGACTGGATTGTCACCGTTGCAATCGGCTCACTTACAGCCTCCGGCATCATCCTCGATAGTGTGACCGTTGCAGAAGCACTCACCGCAATTACCTTACTCTTAGGCGCACAGTATCTGCTAACGAGAGGATTTCTGGCTTCTGGCAAGCTGACCAAGCTCGCTAAAGCCAGCCCTACACTGCTCGTGCATGACGGTCAGTTTATTCACTCAGCGATGAAGAAAGAGCGCGTCATGCCTTCTGAAGTTATGGCAGCACTCAGAGAAAATGGCCTGCTGAGTCTTGAAGACGCGCACTGGGTCATCTTAGAAACCAACGCGACTTTTAGTGTGATTCCTAAAGGCGATCGCGACTTTTCTAAAGCGGAGTTTGAAAATGTTGCGGGCTTTCCGCCTAAAAAAAATCGAGGCCATACATCATGAAAAGCATCGGCAAACTGTTGAATGATAGGAGACTACGTTCTGAAACGGCGCAGGGACTTGCTTAAAGCGGGGCGCTGGCAACGGCTGCTTTCATCCATTTTAAAATTAGCGCGTTGACGATTTCTGGACGTTCGTCGTGTGGGCAGTGGCCGGTGTCTGCGATCGCCTCAAAGGTCACCGCTTTATCTGGATCGTTTGCCATGTCCTGATAAATATCTGCTGCCTTAATCGGGGTCCACGGATCTTTTTCGCCCCACAGCACGAGCAGTGGCTGGGTGACCTGGGGCAACAGCTCACTTGGCCGGGGTCCTGGGGGTGCCGTCAAAATAGAGGCAAATACCTTTTGTGCGCCCGGTTGGCAGGCGGGGCTATGGAGTAAATCGACCAGCTCGGGGGTGATGGCTTTTCGATTGCCGTACACCTGCTTAAGCGAACCGCGAATGCGTCCTTTAGTACGAACCCGGTTGAACAAAAACGGACCCGTGAGCTTGTTGCTCACCAGGGTGCTGAAGGTTCCCATCACCAGCTGTAGCGGACCGGGCAAATCTTCTGGGCGGTGGTTTAAGCTGCCTGCGCAGTTCAAAAGCACGCCGCCTGACGCGGTTTCGGGATAGGTGGTGAGGGTCATCAGCGCCATCAGCGCGCCGATGGAGTTGCCGACAAAAACAGCGGGCTCCTGGACGTGGACTTTCCAAAAGTCGTGGAGGAGCTTGACCCAAAACTCTAGGGTGTAGCTCAAATCTGGCTTATCGGAGTCGCCAAAGCCCATGAGGTCTATAGCGTAGACTCTGTAACCGGCATCGACGAGGACGGGGATGTTTTTGCGCCAGTGGCCGATGGAGGCTCCAAAGCCGTGGATTAGCACAATTGGAGAACCTTCGCCGTGGGCGACGTACTTGATGTCGTAGCCGCGCCATTTCCAGTTGAGCTTTTCGCCGGTGTAGGGTATCAGCGCCGGGCGTTTTTGGGGCGGGGTCTTCTGGGTGGGGGCAGTCGTCTGCGCAGTCTCCGCGAGCGGGTCGGTGAGTTGAGCCGTCATCCTTTAATCGTTGTTCGTAGAATAGTTCTTCTATCATAAGGCTTATCTAAGATGCGCAGGGCCTCATTCCGACTTCCTGTAAGAAGCGCTCCAGCCACAGGGTTTCGTTGTGCCGGAGGGGCGGCAGCGGATTTTGTTGGTAGTTCACGAGTAAGTCTGTGCGATCGCACGCCCGATCGACCACGGCTTTTAAGTCCAGCGGCAGCTCATCGTGACCGCTCAACGGCAGGGCTACCAGCGGAATGGTTTCCATCACGTGCCAGGTGTAGAGCTGAGCCCGAGGCCGCTGTTCGCTGCGACTAATTAACATTCGGTAGTCGCCAGACTCTTCAGGACCATAAATAGAAGGAGGTTCCCAGCCTCGCAATAGATCAATTTCTACAAAATGACTGTCGCTACCAAAGATGGCTTCTCGCTGACGTTCGTACAGCACGCGGCCTCGACCGTGGCGCTTTTTCTTTGGCGAGAGTGCCTCAATGACCGTGACGACCTCACCGTCGGGCTCTACCACTTCTAAATAGGTTTCGTAGATTCTTTGCGGCACTGGTACCAGAACAGAAATAGGCCCTTTGGCTGAGTGGGCTGATGCGTTGTGAGCGGATGTGTTGTGAGCTGATGACTGGCTGACTGACTGGCCGACTGATTGGCCAGCGGACTGGGCGGAGGAGTAGCCAACTGACTGGCCAGACGATTGGCCAGCGCTGATAGGCAGGGTCCCGGATTGCGTTGCGCCGTGAATGGTCGCAGGGAATAAAGGCTGTGGGGGATTGATACGTTGCTGGCAGTCATGACCTACTGGCTGAGCTTTGCTGGCGTTGCCCCAGTTAAGGCCGGGGGAACCGACGACTAGGGAATCTTCTCCGCTCACATGGTAGTAATGTTGGCGCGATCGCACTTCATAGCGGTCTGGGTAGCGGTCGGCTAGCTGCTGCTCTAGGGTTTCAGCCAGGGCATTCATCAGCTTGCGATGGACCTGCGGCCACAGCTCGGGGTGCTCTAGGTAGGGATTCATCCCAGGGAACGGAATAGGCATGACATGCACTCTTAAAATTCAAACGACGAAAATTGATATGAAGACGCTGTTCTCGCAGCAATCTTGCTTAAAGTGGCGTAAAGGTCAGCTAAAAACTCGCTCATCACGAAACTTTTTGACCGACTCTACGTCAGCGCCCCACATCTACTTTCATTGTTCAAAGCAATGTCCGTCATTCAGACAGGTTTCCGTATTTTTTCTGAGAAAGTTTGGCGATTTATCACATCAAATTCACTTGATATGTTATTGCCACTGCCCTCATGCATTAGGCCATTGGCTAGTCAAGTCGCCTGGGGCTAATTAGGCGCTTTGACCAGGTGATGCGGTAGGCTACACAGAGCCCTATGACTTGTCATCTGTGTCTGTTTTTTGGCCTGTCCGATTTAGCCTCTGAGCCTCAACTTCTATGGAAACGCCTAACTTTATAATCTGGGCCGTCGTTGTTTTCGGCATTGCCGGGTTTGCCATTGTTTCAATGGTCAATGCCTTCCGCACGCCGATTACAGTGGCACCGTTCCCTAACTCAACGGTAGACTCACCGGGCATTCCTCTGGCAGACTCGGCGATGACTCGCTTTGTGGGGGCAGTGGGCACGTACAAGGCCGGAGACTATCGCGGTGCAATTGAGCAGCTCACTACTGTCATAGAGCAGGAGCCAAACTGCGCTGAAGCTTGGCACAACGTGGGTCTTGCCTATGCGAACGTGGGCGACAACAGCAAGGCCGTCCGCAGCTTATTAAAAGCCAGCGACCTTTACGACCAGCAGGCGACTAAAGAAGGGCTTGATCGCATTAAGCGGGATCTGGAGATTTTAAAAAATCAGGGCTAGCTGAAGTTCACTAGGCTGCTGATCCAGTGCCCTCGACGGGTCGCCTTCATTCCAAAACAACAGAAAATTGTTGGGTGAGGTCTGTGCCTTTGGGATCTGTGCCTTTGAGGGGAAGATAAACAACACCTTGTCGGCTTAAGCGTACATCTCAGACTGACGGACCGTTTCGCCGGTGGTCTCTAAAGGAGGCTTTATTTCCATAAATTTAGGATTCTCTTCGAGTGCGGGTTCTGCTCTGGCTGGGGCCAAAATAACCGAGAGATCTAAAATAAGAAGAGAGTGGCGATCGCTGTTGAGGTCGTAACTGACAATGTGAGAGACCCACCGCAGTGCCCTCGTTAGGCGGCGATGCTCCGGTACGGGCTTGAGCGCGTAGTTTGGCACCTCCATCAAATCTGGCGGTTCGTGCACGGGTATACACCACAGATTTTTCTCAGTGTTTTGCAAAACGATTAAGAAGGGCGGATTGTCATCGGTCTTTTGTTGAGTGGATGCCTTTTTAGAAAGCTCTTTTCTGTTTTCTGAGGCTCTGTTTTCCAGGGCCCTAGAGCTGCCAACGCTGGGCCGAGCGTCACTGGTTTGGTGGAGGGCAAGTAGCTTGTGCAGGTCAATTACGTCTAGGCTGTATGGCCCTAGCTGTACCATGCCCATTTCAATTAGGCCCCCTTGGCTTGGCGGTGGGGCGGCCACAACCTTTAAAATATCCTGGGTCGGCAGTGCGAATAAATACTCTGCTAGCTTGAAGGTAACGTATTGCGTGCTCTCAGGCGGTGTTTCGTCAATGAGTAAAGGCGGCAGCTGGTTTGAAGGGGTAGTCATGGGTGTTTGGGTTGAAATACTCAGAGGGTGATGCTGGGAGGGCCATGCTTTAGAGGGCGATGCTGAGAGGGCGGAACGCGGACTTGCTTGACCCTAGGATGAGCTTTGTGATGATGAGGCTGGCTGAGCGTGACCTTGTGTTTGGCCATCAATGGCTTCAGAGAGCGTCTTCAACAGCTGAGGGGTGAGATAGGGCTTGGTGAGATAGGTCGTTGCGCCGAGTTCTTGGGTAAGTGCCCGATGTTTGTCACCAGCGCGAGAGGTGAGCATGATGGTCGGAATCGCAGCAACTTCGGGAATTTGCTGACGCGCCTTAAGAAATTCAAAGCCGTTCATTCTGGGCATTTCAATGTCGCACAAAATCGCCTGAACATCCGGGTAGTGCTCTAGCTGTTGGAGGGCCTCTGCGCCGTCGCTGGCCTGAATCACCTGATAGTTGGCTTTTTGCAGCGCCTCTGCGAGCGTCTGCCGAACCGTGATCGAATCATCAATGGTCAAGATGAGCTGCTTGGCGAAAATAGGCTTGTTGTTAGAGGGCTCTCGGCTGGCTGCTTCGGTCTGAGTGCGGTTGGCCGCGCCCGCAGCTAGAGTGCTCTGCCGTTGCTCTACGATGATTTTGGCCAGCATGAGGCCGTCGAGGACTAAGGTGAGCTGGCCATCGGGCAAAATACTGCTGCCGTATAGGTAAACCGGCGGAACGATGGTGTTGCCCAACGGGCTGATCACTAACTCTTGCTCACCGAGGAGCTGGTCTACTTCTAGGCCCACGAGCATCTCTTCGTGGTGCAGCAAAATAACGGGGCTGGGGGGTGCCTTTTTTCGGGTATTGCCTGTGGCAGTATTGCCCTTGCCCGTGTTTCGGGGCGATCGCAGCTGGCGCTCTGACATGGGCGAAGCGTAGTGCAACACTTCATTGAGCGCATTTACCGGCACCAAATGTTCTGTGTTGTTGGCCTGCCAGGTCAACATTTTTCCACCTTTCCACTCTCTCACCTGGCGAGGCGTCGGCATCAAAATGTGTTCAATGGCGTCGGCAATCAGCGCATAAATCCGGCCTTCGGCTTGGCACAGCAACAGCTTCGCAATCGTCAGGCTCGCGGGAATTTGCAGGGTAAAGGTGGTTCCTGCTTTAGGGACTTGAGTGATCGAGACCCGTCCTTGGAGCGATCGCGCGCGCGCCTGCACCGCAGACAGCCCGATTCCTCTGCCTGAAAGTGCATTGGCCGAAAGTGCATTGGCCGAGAGCGCATTGGCCTCACCTGCGGTAGAAAAGCCTGACTCAAAGAGTAAATCTGTTGTTTGTGCTCTGGTGAGGGTGGCGGTCTCTTCTGGCGTGATGATTTGGTTTTCTAGGGCCTTGCGACGAATGCGCCCCAGATCAATGCCTTGACCGTCATCTTCAACGCTAATCAACAGATGGCGGCCTTGCTGAGCCCCCTTGAGGGTAATGGTTCCGCCGATAAGCTTGCCCTGAAGCAGCCGCTCTTTCGGTGATTCTATGCCATGGTCAAAGGCGTTACGAATGAGGTGCAACAGCGGGTCATAGAGCGTTTCTGCAATGGTTTTATCCACGAGAATATCCCCACCTTCTAAAATAAGCTCCACCTCTTTTTGATACTGAGCCTGTAGGCGTTCTACCACAGCAGGAAATCGGTTGAAGACAATGCTCAGGGGCACCATTCTCGCTTCTAAAAGCGTCTCGCGGGTGTTGGCCAGCAGTCGCTTTTGTTTTTCTAGGGTCTGCCCAGATCGCCTCACAAAGAGTTCAATGGCTTCTGCACTCTCTGATTGTTGAACGCTTTCTTCTAAACAAGATTGAATAAATAATTGAATGTCGCTGTATTGGTCTAGCTCAAGGTCGTCGAAGTTGTCGTAAAACAATGGGCCGTATGGAGCGTTGGTGTTGGTATTAGAGGGCCCAATAGCCTCTGGTTGAGAGAGTTTGCTCTCAAATATTTTACGGGTGAGGGCTTGGTTCTTTTGCTGATTGAGCTGCTGTTGCTGCTTGGAAATTCGGTTTAGTAACTTTTTGACTAACCCTGTGAGCTGCTCGTTGTAGAGGGTTTGTCGGTTTTGCTCGGTGAGCAGTTCACCCATCGCCTGACTGAGCTGGTCGAGGTGCTCAATGCTCATGCGGATGGTGGCGTTGCTGGAAGCTTTGCCAACGGTATTGCCAGTAGTATTGCGCTGGTTGGAAACGTCAGCAAACTGGGCTGAAGCGGGCTCGGCAGGAGAGGCTTCGGCTACTGACTGAAGCGGGCTTGCCGGTGTATTTCCTGTCTCTTCTATGCGGGTGGCGGGTAGGGGCAGCTCAGGAATAGTCTCTGACTTTTGGGGCTGGATATTGAGGGTTTCAAGTTCCGTCGGCGCAAGTTCTGCGAGATCGGTCCCCGCAAATTCGGTGTCAGTCGGTTCTGTCGCCGCTGAGGAAACGAGCGGCGTTGCCTGTGGGTCTGCGATGCTTTGCGCAGTTGCGGTAGGTCCGACGGATGTTGTTGGAGTCGCCGTTGGACTGGGTATCAGACCGGGTGTTTCAAGGTTGGATTGACGGCTGGTGGGCTGCGTTTTGTTCTTTTCGGCAGGCGCTTCGGTGTGGGTGAACTTATGCCAACGACGGGTGAGCCAGTTGCCTTGTGGTGTCTGAGGGGCGGCGGCTTGAGCGGGCGCATCGACCTTGGCCGGAGGAGCTTTGGGGCGATACTTGCGATCGCACAGCTGCTTGAGTGCCGCAGACGGCACACCACCCTGGGTGCGATCGCCCTCTAGCACAGCCGCATGGGCCGCTGAAAAGTCCTCTAAAGCCACCGGTGCAATGGTCAAAATCTGCTCGGGATGGAGCTGAATGGCCCTGAGCGTCATTTGGGCGATGCGCTTAAATCCGGGGAGCCCTAGCGATTCACCAAGCCCGATAAAAACCTCTCCCTGAGTTTGCAACAGTGCGACCAGCGCCTCTGGATTTGGTGACTCCAATGCCTCGGACAGCGTTGCAATCCGCTGTGCCACACCGACTTCAAAAATAGACTGGGTCATGTCGAACCCAAGCTCGGTAGAAGACGGCAAGCGCCCGCCTTGACCGAAGCGATCGCCCAGCATTGCTTGCAGCTGAGTGACCACCAGTGCCATTCGATCCAGGCTATCGGCTTCGTCAATTTTGGCTCCGGCGAGCTGCGCTGACATCAGTCGCTGCAAGCACTCAAAGCCTTCAAATAGCAGCCGCTCCATCGGCGGGCTGATCACGGTATCGTCGTAACACAGCGCCCCAAAAATATCTTCTAAGGAGTGGGTGATTTTTTTGATGCTATCGAGCCCGACGCTCGCCGAGGCCCCTTTGAGCGTGTGGGCAGCGCGCATTAGGTTGTGAACCTTTTGCACGCTGAAGCTGTGCCTGAGCGCTTGTAGCTCGCTCTCCATCAGCTGCATGAGTTCGGCGGACTCTTGCTCAAAATACTGATAGGCCTGGGGTGAGACAGAGGGATCGCGGGGCATGGGAAACACAGTTTGCTCTCAGGGGACAAATGGTTTGTCGCTTTAGTCGGGAAGGTAGCGGGAGTATAGGGGGTGGTAGATGCTTAGCCGATTTTGAACTGCCCAGTGCTGGCTTGCAGGGTTTCGGCAGTACCCAGCACCTGCTGAATAGACTGGGTGAGGTCGTTGGAGTTGGCCGCCGTTTGGTTGGCGATTTCGGTGGCTTCGCCCATGGTTTGGGTGATGACCTTAAATTCGTCGGCCTGCTGGTGTGTGGTTTGGGTGATGTCGGCAATCAGCTGGCTAATTTGGTCGGTGGCTTGGACAATGGCGGTCAGGTTGTGCCTAGCGTTGGTGACCATGCTCGTGCCTTCTGCGACCTGCTGAATGCCGGTTTCCATCGCGGTCGAGACTTCGGCGGTGCCCATCTGAATTTCTTGCACAAACTGCTCAATTTCAGTGGCGGCTTCGGCGGACTGGCGGGCGAGCGATCGCACTTCATCGGCCACCACCGCAAAGCCTCGGCCATACTGTCCGGCGCGGGTTGCTTCAATAGAGGCATTGAGCGCCAGCAGCTGGGTTTGGGTGGTGAAATGGCTAATCAGGCTGACAATTTTTGAGACCTTTTGCGACGATTCGCTCAGGCGCTTAATGCGCTGGTTAGTTTCGGCCACGGTCGAGCGAATGGCCATGATGCCGTCTACGGTGCGATTCATGGCGCTGTCACCACTTTGCACAATTTGGTTGGCCTGCTGGGCCGCCGCTTCTACCTTTTGCGCGTCTTTGGCCACCGCTTCCGTGGAGTTCATCATGGTTTGTACCAGGGCGAGGGCCTCTGTGAGCGACTTGGCCTGCTGCTCGGCCTGTTGAGTCACACCCACCGCCGAGGTTTCACTGCGCCGCGAGGTTTCTCCGACTTGGTTAGCGGCCTCCTGCACCTGCCCAACAATCTTTTGTAGGCTTTGCAGGGTGGTGTTGTAGGTACTGGCAACCGTGCCGACTTCGGTATCGGTGACCTGGGCGCGCACGGTCAAATCGCCTTTTAGGGCGGGGCCAACGGCCTGTAGCAATGCGATCACCTGCTCTTGCAGTCTCTCTTTCGAGGCTTTTTCGCGCTCGGCGGTTTCGGTTAGCATGAGAGTTTTCTCTTCGACCTGGGCCAGATAATCGGCCTGTTGCAAGGCGAGGTTAAGCTGCGCGCCTACGCGATGGGCGAACTGCACGTCTGTTTTTTCCCACTCGCGCGGACCTTGGCACTGATGAATGGCAAACAAACCCCAGAGAATGTCGCCTTTGAGCAGCGGCACAACAATGCTGGCTCTCACCTGTAGCTCGGCGAGCAGATCTTTGAGGCAGTCTTCTAGGTCCAGCTCTGACACATCGTTAACCACCCAGTAGCGACCGTTTTGATAGTTTTCGGCATGGTCTTCTGCGAAGCAGTGGTCCTGAATACGCGCGGACATGGCCGAGCGAACGCCAACGGCCACATCTTCAACCACAAACTCGCCAACGCTGTAGTTTTTACTGGCGTCAAACTGGTAGAGGCCCACCCGGTCGGCCTTCATCAGCTGACGAATATCTTGCACGATAGGCTTTAGCGTTCGGATGACATCGAGCGTGTTGCGCAGGCGCTCGGTCATTTTGGTGATGAGCTGTTCTTTTTCAAAGGCGGCTTCGAGTGCTTTGTTCTTTTGCTGCACCTGTTGTAAGTAGTCGGCCTGCTGCATGGCCAAATCTAGCTGGCCGGCAACGCGCTTAACAAAGGCGGTTTCGACGGCTTGCCACTGGCGAGGGGCACTGCACTGGTGAATGCAAAAGAGTCCCCACAGCTTGTTGTCTTTAAGCAACGGGACCACGAGGTTAGCGCGCACCTGAAACTGTTCGAGCACGTCGATGTAGCACTCAGAGATGCTCTGGTCGTAAATGTCTGCGATGGTTGACACTCTGCCCTGGCGGTAGGCTTCGGCCATGCGATCGCTAAAGCAGTGATCTTCCACGGTAATTTCTTTGGCGGCGACGAACTTCGGATTCACGCTTTCTACTACCACTTCGCCCGTGGTGTAGTCACTGTCTGGCGTGAACTGAAAAACCGCCACGCGGTCCGCTTTTAAAAAGTCGCGCAGGCTTTTGGTGGCGAACCTAAAAATCTCGTCGAGATCGGTAAAGCCGCGAATGCTGCGAATAATGTTGCCAAGCGTTTCGCCTCGCGCAATCTCTTTTTGCTGCTGCTGCTGTAGCTCGTAGTCTTGCAGTTTGAGGGCAAGCTCTGTGGCGACCTGGTACAGCAGGGCTGTGTCGAGATCTTTCCAGCTGCGGGTGTTGGCGCACTGCTGTACCACCAGCAAGCCCCACGGCTGCCCTTCCAAATACACCGGTAGGCTGAGGCTGGCCTGCACTTGGAAGCGCTGCAACAGCTGCATTTGATGGGGCGAAACGGCTTCTTTACTGGCATCGGCTAGGGAGACAGCGGCCTGGGTTTGATAGGCTTTGGGCCCGCCTGCGCCAAAGGCGATGGTCTCTAGGGTTTCGCCGAGGGTGGGGGTATAGCCTGCGGCGATAGATTCGGCAATGACGTGGCCGGTAGCTGGCGCGTCGAATCGGTAAATGAGGGCGCGATCGCACTCAAAGCGCTGACGCAGTTCGGTTACCGTAATTTGATACAAATTCTCCAGGGTGGCGGCCTTGCCCATGCGATTGGCCATCACGAAAGCTCGCTTGCCAGGGCTCTTAGGTAGGTGAGCGGCAAGACGTGAGGGGCGTGCCTGCAAGGCGATTGATGCGGCTGTTGACGAGGGGGCTGCGGCCGAGGGGGCCGTCTGCTCGGTCGAAATATCTTCCGATGAAAGCACCACGGCTTCGATATAAGGTTCGTCCTTTAAGGCTGTTCCGGCAGCACCGTTGCTTGTCAGTTCTGGCTGGTCTGGGTTTTGGTATGCCCCAGCGTCGTGATTGTTCAAAGTGTGGTCAGTCGTCATCGTAGTAGCCGAGTGGAGGGCAGTAAAGTTATGAGTGAGTCAAATTGCTTGGGTAAGATTGCCGCTTTGGTGAGATTGCCAAAGTGGCGAGGTTACAATCGCCGGCATATTTAAGACGGTGCCGCCCTGCTGGGGGCAATAGCCCAACACAAACGGCTCAAGCTCAGGCGGGCACAGTCCGGTCTCCATTTGAATATTGTCTTCATCAAAAAAATCAACATCGCCGACTTGTTCCACCACCAAACCCAAAGAACAACCGGATGAGTTCACCACAATCGCCACCGGTGGACTCGAAATTTGAGACTGCTGATACAGGGGTTCGTAGCCCACCAAGTGATTGAGATCTACCAGCCAGAGCGTTTCTCCTTGCCAGCTACACACCCCTAAGATGCAGCTCGGCATGTCGGGCACTGGAAAAATATCTTCAAAATGCAGCTGCATGACTTCCACAATTTGATGGAGAGGCAGTAAGGTGTCGCTTTTTTGATCGAGCGTGAACCGCAGAAATCGCTGCCGGTTGTCTTCGGGTAGGGGCGTTAGGCCCAACGGATCTTGCTGTGTCCCGATGGGGTTTAGCCGCTGAAGTTCCGGCCTTTTGCCAGCTGTTTTGCCAGCTGTTTGGCCAGTCGTTGGGCCGGTCGTTGGGCCAGTGATTTGGCCAGTAGTGGAGGCTTTGAATGGATCAGTGAGCGGCACCATTAGTAAAGGTCCTCTTTGCTAGTCTTGTGTGGTTTTAGCGGTGTGGTTTTAGCGTTTATGGATGCTTCGCGAGCCACAGGCTCAGTTCGGGACGGACTTTTTATGCGGGCATTAGCTGGGCGACTGTTTGGGTAAGCTGCTGCTGGCTAAAGGGCTTGGCGAGGTAGGCATCTGCGCCTAGCATCGACCCCCAAAGCTTGTCAGCATCGGTATCTTTGGTAGAGCAAATGACCACCGGAATGTTTCGCGTACTCTCGTTGGTCTTCAGATCGTGACAGAACTCAAAACCGCTTTGTCCTGGTAAAACAATATCTAGAAAGACAAGATCTGGGTGGGCCCGCTGAAGCATTTTGAGCGCTTCTTCGCTGCTAGTGGCGCTGGTGACGGTAATGCCAGAGTTCCTCAAATACCCCGTGAGGATTTCCCGGTCAGTAATGCTGTCTTCTACGATGAGCGCGGTTGTCATAAGATTTTCGTTGAGCTTAACTTTGAGACCCTTCCTAACATTTGGAGCCTCTGGTCGGAGGCCAAAGTAAAGAGGGATTTTTAAGGAGAAAGAACGCCTCCCGTTTTGGGCTTGGCCTGCGTTTGCGTGGGTAGCCCAGGCTGTGCTGCCCGCCCACTTGGTTTTGGTAGCTGCAAATGTTTGCTGAGCACTTTGGCCACTTTTTGAGCGCGAATGGGCTTGCCTAAGAACCCAGATGCGCCAACCAGCCGAGCCCTGACTCGATCTGCGATGCCATCATTGCTGGTCACAATGATGATAGGCGTTTGCTTAAAAGCGGAAATGCGACGGATTTGGGCGCACACCTCATAGCCATTGGCGACGGGCATGACCAAATCTAAGAAAATAAGCGCGGGCTTGATTTCCAGCAGCATCGGCAATGCCTGAATCGGATTTGGAATATTGGTGTAGCCGCACCCCAACCCTGCCACAATCTCTGACATTGAGCGGCTATCGGCTGGGCTATCGTCAATGTAAACAATCTGGGGCCCCGTGGCTGAGCGGGGGGCTGGGGCGTTAGTCGCGGGTGCTGTCCCTGGCGGAAACGAGCTTCTGACAGAGGAGGATGGCTGGGGCGGGCGATTTTCCCCCGACAAGTTGCGAACGGGCGGGATACTGATGGAGCCACTGTATCCCGCACTTTTGTATCCCGCACTTTTGGCAGAAGGCTCTGGTGACTCCAGCGGCCCCGGCAATTCCGGCTCGACGGCTGCTGAGCCACGGGTAAACAGCTCAGGTGAAAAGCCATGGGTGACCTGCTCTGCGAGGTCCGGAATCTCGGTGAATGCCAACATCCCCTCAGTGACGTAGGGCAAGATGGATTTGGTCAATGGGATAATGGGCTGCCTAAACTTGAGCGCCAAATCTCTCAACGTATTTTCGCCATTAACCAAGGCCGTCAGCGTTTGAAACGTTTGAGGTGCGGTTCGTTTTCTGAGCGTTTCGGTTTGAACGATGACTGGTGCGACATCGGGAGAGAGCCCTGCAAGATCGGCCTGCTGCCAGTCTCGCCATTCCTGCTGCGCCTCTCTCCAGGCGTGCTCATGCTGAATCATGATGAACGGCAGATTGGCAACCTCGTAGGTCATTTCCGTATAGGTTAAGGCGTCTTGCCGTGGTGGCTGGCCCTGAGTGCCTACCTGAGGACTACCTACCTGAGAATTACCTATCTGAGTGCCTACCTGAAAAATATCAAAAAGATCTTCAGCAGCGCTGCTTTCAACGATGTTGGAAAATTGGCTGCGGGGAAACTTTTTGAGCTTTACCAGCCGTGCTAGTGCCGTGTAATGCCAAGCCTCGTGAGAGAGGCCCTCGGCTTGAGTAATGCGCTCAGAAACGGTTGGGCTATGAATCGCAATACTTCTTTTCCAGCGGCGCAATGTATGGATTCTAGAGTTAATCCAGACGATTCGCCCGAGCAAGTAGCACAGGGTCCATTGTTGCTGAGTATGGTTGCGAGAGCTGATTCTAACGAGACCTGTGAACTGCCGGTCGCGGTAGAACTGTATTTTGTTTTTTAGGTCAGCGGCAATGCTATTACCCAGCATAGTGAATGGTTCCTTTGCCCAGCGAAAGGCGGACGGCGAAATTTACAGTTCTATTGCGGATAGCGGATACTTTTTAACGAGCAAAGATATTTCCCTGGCCAAGCCTTTCCTGGCTAAGCCTTTCATAGCTAAGTAAGCGTACGGAAAGCCAGCAGTCAGAAAAATGGCCTTAGATAGAGCCTTTGGGCGCTTTTGCCTCCCAATACAGAAACGCATAGAGAGCTTCTCAGTAATTTCCACTAATATAGGGCCTAATCTATGCTTTTACTTGTATCGTACATTTACGGACTTAGCCGGATTTTCTTAGCCGTCTTGTGATGACTTTACAGTAAATTTACGAGATCCAATCATCATTTTTTTTTGCGTTTGTCAAGAGCTGTCTAACTGGCCCAAACCACTGACCTAAGCGGCCTATTCCCATGCCGTCAGAGAAAAATGGCTGTAGACAATAGGCTCTATGCAATAGGCTGTAGACAAATAGCGTCGGAAAAGCAGTCCTTACCGGCGTGTTTTAAGCAAAAAGGCATATCCTGCTTCTAGCTTTTCTTTCCCGTCGTGTTCGATGACGGTGCCGTGGGCCATAATCACCCGTTCAAAATCCCACTGCAAAATCTTTTCGATAGAGGCGCGTGCATTTTTACGATCTGTGGTGGCCAGCTGTTCTAACAGCGT
Organism: Cyanobacteria bacterium J06634_5; assembly: GCA_039820525.1. Lineage (GTDB taxonomy): Bacteria > Cyanobacteriota > Cyanobacteriia > Phormidesmidales > Phormidesmidaceae > Phormidesmis. Next base: position 92,775 of record JBCBPY010000011.1, on the reverse strand, counting down.
AGGGGCTAAAGCTTTGTAGCTGCCCGTTATCCTGGTAGCAAACTGGGTTAGGAAAGGAAAGCTTTCATCAAAGTGAAAAGCGGTGTCCGTGAGGATTAATGTGCGGCTCTTTGCATGGAAAAACACGCACTCGTTGAGTGACTCAACGCCGCCTGAACCGATTGTCCTAAACCCTTTAAAGAGCAGCGTCTCTAGCCCAGCGGGTTTGTTATGAGCCTTGATGACTGTGTCTACAGGTAGGCTGGGCACTTTCTCTTTTAGCCCAGGGGCGGCCCAAAATGTTGCCTGTGGGTAGTGTGCTTTAAAGTCTGATGCGAAAAAGTAGTGGTAGCAGTTAGGGGCCACAATGTGCCCGATAGTACCCAGCTCATTAAGCTGGTCAATGAGCGGCTGATTTAGTTCGATAGGAGAAATAACGGCCAAGCTTTGATCGGGTAGCCGGATAACACTCATGCGGGTGCCTACGCTGAGGCCAAAGTATCGAAGCGGCTGTTCGGCTACCCAAATGTTGCGATCTAGCTCTCTCAGCATTGTATCTGTTTTTGTAAGAGTACTCGATGACGCCTACTTATAGTTACTGTTTATACAAGTGTAGCTATTTCTTCAACACAATAGAGGACGCTCTCGTTAAATGCTATGCACGCTACCCATCGATGTTGTTGATAGTTGAGAACCCTGTTATGTAAGAAGGCATCCGTAGGAAGTGGATAGAAATGATTTTTGTAAGGCTTTGACTAATTTTCTAATCCTTCAAGTGTTAGATAGCGCCTGATTCTCAAGCTTGTAGAGGTCCTACTCGTCAGGAATTTGTGCAACAGGTACATAGATAGTAAATATAAATTTATTACAAAACTTTTATAATGATGTATTTGCCTATGTCGAAGCTATTAATTCTTTGCGATACGCGAACTGTAGCTGTTGCGGGATTTACAATATAGCTTTGACATTATGTTTACATATATGAGGTTGAACGAATTTTTTGATAGAAACAGCTAGGAAATATGAAGTGAAATCGGAAGCGGTACGCTGTCACGTAGAACTCTTACAGTCAGTAATACAAAGAATGGCCAAAAACAGCTCTTCTTCGAAAGAGTGGTGTATTACGCTCGTTTCAGCAATGCTTGTTCTTGTCGCAAATGAAGATAATCCTGATTATGTCCTTCTTGCATTTATTCCGACTGTTTTGTTTTTAACCTTAGACTCTTACTATCTTGCTCTGGAGAAAGGTTTTCGAAATTCGTATGACATATTCGTAAGCAAATTACATTCAGACACACTGTTAGTTGATAGTTTCTATTCTATAAAACCAAGAGGGCATTTCCCAAAGCTCTTCTTTCAGGCTCTCTTATCTTTTTCGGTGTGGCCATTTTATATGACTCTTATCTTGATGATTTTATTCGTTCGTAAATTTGTCTTAACTGTTGACTCTTCAATGCTCATAGGTTAACACCATAATGTTAGTTGTAATTATTATAATTTCTTCGCGGCTTGCTTCTCCTGATAGCGAATGCTTCGAGGCGATGATGACTTAGCGTGTACTACTTACGGCTTGAGAGAGGTTAATAGTATGGAGAATCTTAGGTTATATGTTGCTAGTTCTTCTGAGGCAAGACAACGTGGAATCGTCCCAAAGCTCGTAAAACTCTTAGGGATAGAAAATTTTGACGTTAGACCATGGTATCGTCAATTCCCAAATGGGGCATTCGCTTTGGATGTATTAATAGGGTTGCCGGAGACTGTTGATGCTGCTTTATTTATTTTTGGCAAAGATGATACTCGTGAGTTTCGTGGAACAACGGGATATACAACTCGAGATAATGTAATTCTTGAGTACGGAATTTTTATTAGCGAACTCGGTAGAAAAAGGGTCTGGATCCTGAAGGAGGAAGGTGTAGAGCTTCCTTTCGATCTTTCAGGCCTAACCGTCAGCACCTTTGATTCGACGTCAGATATTCAACTGGAGGCATCTTTAGAACTGTGTGCTCAGGAAATTGGTTCGCAGTGGTCTGATATGCTCCCTGGCCCTTTCTTTCAGAAAGACTTAGATATAGATGATAAAACTGTTGGAGTTGCTAATACTCTGAGAACCCGAAACGATAGAAATACAGATATGATTAATACACTTCGCACACTGGATGTCGATTCTCCCGACGCTACTCAACCCCCATTCTATTTTGATTCAGAAAATGATTGTATTTCTACATACTCGGAAGCGTTATCTATAGTAAACAAGAGGTTTTGGACGACTACTTTTCTGTCTTCAAGCTTTTGGACCAAACGAGATACAAGAGTATTAGATGCAAATAGAAAAATGATGAATCGGTTAAGTCTTTCTGACTCTTCCGATGTTCGCCGTTTGTTTCTGCTGGAACAAACTCCTGAGAAGGAAGCGGAGGCTCGAAAACAAAGGTTGATGTACTTGAGGCGGCATCAAAAGCTATCTGAGGTTGATCGCCTCAATGTTGGACTTTCTCATCTCAAGAGAAATGTAAGTAGTTTGATTAAGCAGGGATGTCAAGTTAAGGTTGTTCATAAATTAGATGCTCAGTATAAACAATTCCTTCCTACACAGATGGAGTTTGATGGCCAGGATTCGGAAATTGCTATTTATGATTCATCCCGAGTTGATGTGTTTAGTGGTGGCCGCGTAGGAGTGATTTCAGGAGTAAAGCTCTATTGTTCATTTGCTAACCAATTTGATATCTATCTGGAAGGTGCAGAGCAATACTTTGAACACTTGTGGAGTAAAGCTGACTCAATCGACAATTTCCTTAAGAAGCTAGAGGCAGCCCACAAATTTGCCAAAACTAGAATCAACTATACACCCAACTATTTGGCTAAGTACGAATTTGGGCTTAATGCTTCTGATGAAAAGCTCAAAACTATTGAACTTTCAAGAGTCGACGAATTTCTAAGAAATAACGATCTATGGGGTAATGTAAGACGCTACTTAGATATCGGTACTTGTACTGCTCGATATCCGAGGGAGTTATTTGATGCTGTCATTGATGGAGGTTCAATTATTGGTATAGATAATGACTCTGATAGTGTCGAATTTGCGCGTAGCTTAGTCGAAGATTTCATAGATAAGAAATATTCTTCCAACTCGAATCCGGTCAAGAAGAATATAAGCGTTCTAGAGGCTGACTTTTGCGAAAGTATTGATGGAAAACATAAACTATTTGATAGCATAAGGAGCTTTGATTTAATAACTTGTATGCTAGGAACATTGTCTCACTTTGGATGGGACCGTAATTCAGGGTATAAGGATTCTCTTCAGCTGGCTTTAGAACGGATGGCACAATTGCTGACAAAAGATGGATCTCTAGTAATAGGAACATGGTCGGCGTTGGCGTGCGATCAGCTGCACATGCTTGACATATACAAGACAGAAGATTTACAACGGTTGTCAAAATGGACTCCTGATGCTGAAGAGATTCAGTGTCGTTTAAAGCAAGTGGGTCTTAAAATAGAAATGCATAGTAGGCCAGAAGAACGCATGGACTTTCTGGTTTGTAAGCACGCAGACTAAGGTGTAAGGATTTTAGGCGTTGCTAAATAGCTATATGAATTTGAAATGAACACATCAAGGTAAACAGACTTGTAGAAGTCAGTTCATGCTCCAAATCAGCAACGCCCTGGGAGTGATCAGTTTTTTGTATAAGCGCTTTATTCTTAAAGGGAAAAGCGTTCTGGAAACAGGATAGCAAAATGTGACAACGCTGCACGCCAATCTCTAATCGGTCTTTTCCATTTCTTCGAGATATTGTTCATCGCTAGATACAACAGCTTGAACACAGAGGCTTCATCAGGGAAAACAGCTTTTGTCTTAATCACCTTACGCAGCGAGCGATTGAGCGATTCGATAGCATTTGTAGTGTAAATCACCCGACGAATTTCCATCGGATAATCGAAGATAGGAATGACATTTTCCCAATGGCGAATCCAGATTTGGCTAATCGCCGGATAGGTTTCATCCCATTTTTCAGCAAAGTCATCCAGTGTGGCTTCTGACTCAGCTAGGGTAGCGGCCTGATAGATCGGCTTGAGGTCAGCGGCTACTGCCTTGCGGTCTTTCTAAGGCACATAGCGCATACAGTTACGCATCAGGTGGACGATACAAAGTTGAACTTGTGCATGAGGATAAATCGCCGCGATCGCCTGTGGAAATCCCTTAAGCCCATCGCAACAGGCAATCAGAATATCCTTAAGCCCTTGATTCTTCAGCTCAGTCAGCACCTGTAGCCAGAACTTAGCTCCTTCAGACTCAGCTTCGCCTATCCACAGTCCTAGCAGTTGTTTATGCCCTTCACGGTCAATGCCAAGGACGACATACACTGCTCGTTTACTGACACGCTCTGAGACCTTGATGTTCACGTACAGCGCATCCAGATAAACAATGGGGCCCAGCTTGTCCAGCGGGCGAGACTGCCACACCTTAACATCTTCACTGACACTGTCGGTGACTTCGCTAATCAACGAGGCTGATATCTTGGCACTACCGTATAGCTCTTCGAGCTGAGCGCTGATATCGCGGGTGCTCATCCCTCTGGCGTAGAGGGCAATGATCTTCTCATCGAGCCCTGCTAAGCGCCGTTGATGTTTCGGCACTAGGACAGGTTCAAAGCTGCCGTTACGGTCTCTGGGTATCGACAGCTCCAGCTCACCATCTTCCGAGGTTACGGTCTTCTTCGAGCTCCCGTTTCGGCTGTTTGGCTTCGCTTCTATTGCGTCGTCTGAGGACAAATGATGGTTGAGTTCTCAGACTAAAGCTCGCTCCACCAAGCGTTTCTTTAGCTGCTTGAACAAGTCGCCTTCTCCCAGGATATCCTCAGGTGTTGAGCAGTCCTCTAGCCGTTCATCGAGTAGGTCATCGACGCGATTCGGTTCTTTTTTCTTGCGGGCCATGATAAGGCGGACTCCTTGAGTCCTTGAATTTTAGTCCGCTTACACAAAATTCAGGACAGTCTCAATGAAGATGAAATCAAAGTCTTCATTCCTCCCAACAGGATTATCTTTTTGATTGTGGTTCTCTGCGGTTGGCCAGTGGTTATGCTAGGTGTAGGCGCACATTACCATCCCGACGCGCCCACTTCTCCATACATCAACAGTCTCTTTTTTATCTGGATAGTTGCTTTCTTCTCGACGTTGTGGCTAGCTATTATGACGCCCGCAATTGTAGAAAATGGTGCGTACAGAAGGGCCGCTAAAATTTCTATGGCTGTTTATCGCTGCCTAGCAGGCTTTTCCACCGTCATTCTACTGGGACAAGTCATAAAGCAGAGTCTGTCAACCTGAGCCGTTTCCAGCCATTAGGATAAGTCTATCCTCATCTCCTGTCCTCCGAAGCAGCAACCTTAAGCTTGGCAGAGAAACGGATAGCGCACTAGCTGTCTTAGGCTGGTTTCAATTTCTGAAACAGGTTTAGCTGATGTCACGACAGCGTCTTAGGATGATGAGCCAAAGCGATTGCTTCAAAGTCATTTGCAGATGGCGCATCTAAAAACAATTCCTCTATCACTATCGTTCATGCCCCTGCTTAACCGCTCCGTCTTTTATCTATCCGCGTCGTTTTCTACCTTCCTGTCTATTGCTGTGGTCAGTCTGGTAACGCCTTGTGCGATCGCCCAGGCAACCTTCGAGCCTATTGCCTTAGACAACTCTACGCAGCACCTTAGTGATTCCGAGTCAGTACCTAATACTCAGTCTCCTACACCCGTTCAGCGCCAGTTACTAGAAGCCGCTGTTGATGCCGCTGAGAAAGTAAAACAGGAAGAACTCCTCAGTGGCAACTTAGTAAAGATTGCCAATGCCTATGCCAGACTCGGAGACACAGCAGGTAGCAGGGCGCTGCTAGAGCGAGCCGACTTGCTGGCCGCAGGTAATTCATTCGATATGGTGCATGTTGCGGAAGGGTACATTGCAATCGGAGACATAGTCAAAGCTGATGAACTGCTTCAGGCGGCGATTGCTGCTGTCGATCAAACAGTGTCTAATAATAGGCTACCCCACTCATCCAGCAGCGCGTTGGCCACTATCGTTGATGCTTACGCAATACTGCCCGACGACGACAAGCGCAGTCAGGGACTATCACAAATCTCAGCGAGTAAACTCGATCCCTTCGAGCCTTCTAGTACTAACAGCTACCTTCTCAGGAGAATCGCGTTTGCTTATGGTCAGATGGAGAACACCGAGCAAGCAATAGAAGGGCTCAATTACATTTCGCGAATCGCTCTAGATCATATTGAACTTATTCAGTCAGGTCAGATTGCAGAAAATGTCATTAGAAGAGCAACCGATAGCGATTTGAACGACCCGGCGCAAGTCAACACGCTCATCGATGCTTCTCTGACATCCTATGCTAGTTTGCTAACCAATCTATCGGCAGATTACCGGCAGCAAGGTGATTTTGAGACTGCAAAAGAACGCGTAGATTTGGCACTAGAGATCAATAAACCTGTATCCAATCGCTACCTCACCTATGGTGACAGGATGAGTCTTAGTTTGCAGCGGCTGTTGAACTTAGCACAAGAATACGCTCAGTTTGACGAACTAGCGGTATCGAATCAGCTTCTGACAGAAGCTAGAGGAATTGCGAAAGAAGACGAAAATCCCTATAGCTGGATAGATGCTCATGGATTTGTTGCGGCTGCTTACTACGAAATCAACGAGCTGGCACAGGCACAAGTTGTTTTGGCAGAAGCAAATGACTATGCACAAGTGCTGCTAGAAGAAGCTGACTCGCTTGAGCGTGAGCGACTAGCTTATATGGTGATAGATAACTTGGCAGAGGCGTACGAAAAAGTAGGCGATGTAAGCAATCAGCAGCGAGTGGCTTTTCAAAGCATTGATGGCATGATCAGTATCATAGAGCGTATGGAATCTGGCAATGGGCTAACCTCAGAGATGTCTCAAGCCGAGAGAGATAGCTTCAAACGGCATACGCTGAGACTGCTGTTACAACGGTATTCAGATGTAGCCCTTGCTGATGAAAATAGCGATCGCCTCATCCAGCTAGAGCACATAGCAAAGTCTTCCTTACTTGCTGATAGGCGAATTGAAAGCTTGCGTCATCTAACAGTAGCCGCTGCTCGTCAAGGCGATAGTGAAACTGCCGATAGACTGGCTCAAGATTTGTTTCAAGCTTTTGTTGCCCAGTCTAGACCTGACCGCTCCCTAAACGTAAGAGGCCCAGTCGGAGCATTTAGTATGTTGAGCGATTCAGAGTCAGCATTCTCGATGCTACAAACCATTCACCAGCAGTTAGACGAAACGCCTATAGAATCAGTTGCAAATTTGTCTTATCAGGATCTAGTAAGAGCTTACCTCAACGTGCTATCAGGCTCGGCAGGGGGTCGGGTATAGAAACCGTTCAGGGAAGTCTTCTCAATCTTGAACACTTTCATTTTGACGACCAGACCTTCTCTATGTCTTTACATCGACCTGAAGCAAGTGAATCAAAAGCCGTAAGACATTTTGAGAAAGCCTACCTGAGACACGTAAAGAGACACGGTTTTTGCAGTGGTTCAAAAGGTCTAGCTATTGAGATCGGTAGTTAAGGCGACGATACTTTAAAGCTCGCGAGCCTCTGCCCCGTTCCATTCCATGACAATTGCGGGGGCGCGCTCGCCCTGCACCTCAATTGCATCAAGCGCAGCTGTGAATTCGGATAACTCTGCGTCGGAGAACGTAACATTCGCCGCAGCGATATTGTCGCGCAGATGCGGCATTTGCGTTGTGCCGGGTATGGGTACAACAGATGGGCCTTGAGCCAGGAGCCAAGCCAGCGCGATCTGCCCCGGCTTAGCGCCTTTACGCTCGGCCCAGTCGCTTGCAAGATCCACAAGCGCCATGTTCACCTCGCGATTTTCGGGGTTCATTCGGGATGTGAGCGCACGAAAATCACTAGGCGCGAACATGGTCTCCATATCGACCGCTCCCGTGAGGAAGCCATAGCCGAGCGGCGCAAACGGAACGACTCCAATACCCAATTCCTGGCAAATTGGGAGAACATCGTTTTCCATGCCCCTGTAGAGTATCGAATACTCATTCTGTACGGCGGTGACCGGCAAGGCAGCGTGGGCGCGGCGCAGTGTATTAGGCCCCATCTCCGAGAGCCCCCAGTTGAGGACTTTGCCCTCATTCATCAAATCAGAAACCACTCCTGCGACTTCTTCGATAGGCACATCGGGATCGACGCGATGCTGATAGAGCAAGTCTATCCGATCGGTTTGCAGGCGGCGCAGCGACCCTTCGACAGCTTGCCGGATGCGCGCCGGGTCACTGATCACCCTGCCGCGAAATTCGCCCGTCTCAAGGTCAACATCGAAACCAAACTTCGTCGTGATTTGTGCCTGATCTCGGAACGGTGCCATAGCTTCCCCCAGGATACGCTCGCATTCGTGCGGGCCATACACCTCAGCGCAATCGAAAAAGGTCACGCCTTCATCAAAAGCATTGCGGATCAGTTGGATCATATCGCCGCGATCGGGGACGATAGTGTGGAAGGTGCGGTGCATATTCTGCACACCCAGGCCAACTTCGGAGACTTCCAGAGCGCCGAGCATCCGACGGCCAAGCGCGGGCGTAGAATCGGCGGACACCGTGTCAGATTGCGCAGCATCGGATTGCGCAGCAGTGCGGCAGGCCCCAAGAGCGATGGTGGTCGCTGCGGCAGCGCCTCCTGTCAAAATATTACGACGGACGGGATCGAATTTCTTCCTTTTAAACATTTATGGCTCCACACATTTTCTGAATTTAGGCTGTCAGGTTAGGATTCTAAGTAAGGATGACTCTGGACTCTAGGACGAAATTGCTACCTTATGACAAAAACTGCCGCTGAAGTTTCTGTTTGTGCCTACGAGTCCGACGGTCTGTTGCTAGAGCAATACGCCTATACCTCTGGGCATGTAGAACCCATTCCCAAGCATAGCCATGAAGACTATCAGTTTGCACTGAGCTTTGATCATCAAGGGGAGTATACGTACCAAGGCGAAGTGCAACAAATTCCGAAGTATTGCCTAAGCATTGTGCATTCGGGCGAAGTTCATGCGCCGAGCGATCGCCCTTCCCTGCCAGAGCCTGCTCACTTTGCGATGGCCCACATTCATCCCAAGTGGCTAAACGCAGCGGCTGCTGAAGTTTTAGCAGGTTCTAGTGGCAGTCCTATCTTTCCACTGGTACTGCCGCAAGATGCGCTGTTGAATCGCTTGTTTTTAAGCCTATCTGCAACCGCAGCGCAAAAAAGTTCGCAGCTAGAGCAGGACGTTGCGCTCCTCGATTTTCTATCTTGCTTGGTCAGTCGCTACACAATAGAGCAGCCTACCGCGAAGCCTTCTAAGTCCTGCCGAAAAGCTATTGTGTTAGCTCAAGAGCATCTTCGCAGCCACTACGAGCGCGATGTTTCTTTAGACGATCTTGCTGCGGTTGCAGGCCTTAGCCGTTTTCACTTTTGTCGCTTATTCCGCCAGGAGGTAGGTGTTTCGGCTAGCACGTACCAAACACAGCTACGACTGGCTGCAGCTAGAAAGTTACTGGCGCAGGGCCATTCTATTTCAGAAACAGCGATCGCTACTGGCTTCTACGATCAAAGTCACTTCGGCAAGCACTTTAAGCGGCACGTCGGCACTACCCCTGCGAAGTACAGCAGCCAGATAGCAATATCGTCCTAGAGCTGTTTTACAGCGATTGCTAGGTTAATAGCTAAACGAATATAACTAAGCAAACATAGAGCCCAAAGAGGACTATCTTTGTATCAGACGTAAGTGAAGTTTATGTTGTTGAAGTTATTCGCCGAATAACAAAATAGCAACTATCCCTTCTGCCTTAGAAGACTACTGATATGAACAACATTGCATTAGTCACAGGAGCCAATCGTGGCATTGGCTTAGAAGTGACCAGACAGCTCGCTCAAAAGGGCGCAGTCGTGCTGCTCGGCTCTCGCGACATTGACAAGGGAAAGCTAGCCGCTCAGTCTCTAGCGTCAGATGAACTAACGGTTATTCCTGTTCGGCTAGATGTCACTCAGCAAGAAGATATTGAACAGGCGGCAAAACAGATTGAACAAGACTACGGCCGCTTAGACATACTGATCAACAATGCTGGAATCCTCTATGACACCTGGCAAACAGCAGCAGATGCAGACCTCTCAGAGGTACGATTTGCCTTCGAGACGAACACGCTTGGGCCTTGGCTAATGATACAGAGCCTGCTGCCATTGCTCAAAGCCTCTGCGCGCGGTCGTATTGTGAATGTGTCCAGCGGTGCCGGTTCGCTACACGGAATGAGTGGTGGAACGCCCGCTTACAGCATCTCTAAAGCAGCGCTAAATGCGCTCACTATCCTGATCTCCAAAAACCTTGAAAAGAGCAATATTTTAGTGAATGCAGTGTGTCCGGGATGGGTCGCGACAGACATGGGCGGCGCAGGTGGTAGACCTGTGGAGAAGGGAGCCGCAGGTGTAGTATGGGCAGCGCTGTTACCAGATGACGGCCCGACCGGCGGATTCTTTCGCGATGGACAGCCGATTGAGCTATAGGTGAAACGACGCTTACGGGTAGATGCCCGACGGATGAAACAATAGAAGATAGAGATAGTAGAAGGAAAGGAAATGCTGAAAAGACCTGCTAGAGAGAACAATACACAAAGTATTCTCATAGCATAAAAAGAAGATGAGAAATCAACCACTCCCAGGACTCGCCAGAAATATTGTAAAAGCCTGGAGGTATCACAGGCCGTTCCACAGTCCGCTGCTAGAACTCTACAGTTATATACCTGACAAGCCCGAAAAGTTGCCTGCACACTATCACGACGAATATCAATTTTGTCTAAGCGTCAACTATCCAAGTGAGTCTTACTATCAAAAGTCTGTTCATTTTGTGCCAGCAGGTAGCTTTAGCATCATCCATCCAGGCGAGATGCATTCTGGAACGGGTAAAGATGTTGGCAACGGGCGAGATCGGGCGACGTTTCGGATGATGTACCTATCGTCTGAGGTGATCGCACAAGTCACCAGCAGTATTTTTCAAGCATCGGGCAGTTTGCCCTACTTCTCCGATTCAATCCTGTTGGATCGGGCGGTCACGCTCTCTTTTTCAAGGTTCCACTCAGCGTCACAGCATCACGCCCCGCAGCTACAGCAAGACGAACAGCTACAGCAGTTTCTAACGTTGCTAATAGGACAATATGCAGAGCGACAACCGCTTCTACAGCCGACTGGACAAGAGCGCCCAGCCATCAAACAAGTACGTACCTATTTGCAGCAGCACTACACCTGCAATATCGGTCTAGAGAGGCTTGCCAAAATTGTCAGTCTCAGCTCTTCTTATCTCAGCCGTGTCTTTAAAGCTGAAGTTGGCATTTCTCTGTCGCAATATCAAACGCAGCTTCGCATTAATAGAGCGAAGTCTTTGTTGTTGAGCGGTGCTTCTATCAAAAGAACAGCGTCTGATTTAGGCTTTAGCGACCAGAGTCACTTCACTCACGCTTTCAAGCGCTTAGTTCACACAACCCCAGGACGATATATACAGGATTCTTCATAGTTGTTTTACCTTATTTTTTAGCCGCCTTCACAGCAGCACTTTTGGCGTAGCTCTTGTAAAGATTTTTGCAACATAGACTTTGATCGCAAAAATCTACAAGACACTCCTACTAATCATTATATATATCTGTAGAGTAAAAAGGTTGGAACTTACGTAAGAATGACAGCTCCGCTAAATAACCCAGAGTCAGCTTCAAGCTCACCAGTAGCAGCGCATCCAAAAGCAAATCCCCGACCACTAAAGAGCCCACAATCCAGCTTAAGCAGACGAAGCATGGTCATCGGCAGTGCTGCGATCGCCGGACTCTCTGCGGCCATGGCTGGCCAAGTTTCTGCAAATACCCAAGACCCACCTGAGCTTGCGCAAGAACCTATCAACCGCTCCGAACGATTCGCAGGCAAGGTTGCCGTCGTCACGGGTGCCACCTCAGGCATTGGTGAAGTAACGGCAAGAGCATTCGCCGCTGAGGGCGCTCAGGTCATCTTCAACGGCAGGCGCGCGAACTTAGGACGAGCGATTGAGCGTGATATTCAAGCATCGGGCGGCGAAGCTGTTTACATCCAAACCGATGTGCGAGACCCAGCGCAGATAACGCGATTCTTTCAAGAAGTTGTCAATCGCTATGGTCGTTTAGACATTGCTTTCAACAACGCAGGCGTGGTTTCTCCCAATGCGCCCACGGCTGAGCAAACGCTGGACGATTGGACCAATGTGATGGATACGAACGCTCGCGGCTACTGGCTCTGTATGAAAGAAGAGATTCCGATCATGCTCTCACAGGGCAGCGGGCATATCATCAACAACGCATCGGTTTCTGCTCACGTAGGCTTTGCTAACATCATGCCGTACTCGGCTTCCAAGCACGCTGTTCTCGGCCTGACTAAGTGCGCCGCACTAGAATACGGCCCTCAAAACATTCGCATTAATTCCATCAGTCCTGGTGGCGTAGATACGCCCATGCGCAGACAGGCAATTTTGGCACAAGACGGCGATCCAACAACACCGCCACCTAACCTACCCGAGCGGATTAATACCTCCTACGAGATGGCGCGCGTAGTGATGATGCTAGCCTCAGAGGACGCTACCTCAATTCTTGGAACCGATATCGATGTGACTACCGGAATGTTGACAAGCTGCGTCTAAGCGTAGCTTTGAACTCTCGTCGCTTTCAACAGGTGTCACTTACTCAATCTTTTTCTCACGCATTCCTTCACCTATCAACAAAGGATAGATACATAGCTAGCACAAGACGTAAGCTTTTAGTTTCTGGTGCCATCGGGGCGACGGGCGTTGCCGCAGCCGCTGCGATTCCAGCAATTAGTAACGATGATGGTTCAGCAGTTGCGCAACAGTCTGCTCCAACTGCGGCAGCAGATGATGCTCTTTCTGGGCAGGTTGCTTTTGTTACGGGTGGGGCGCGAGGCATCGGACGCGCGATCGCAGTGGCTCTAGCACAGTCAGGTGCAGATATTGCAGCCGTCGATATTCTTCAAGATATAGAAGGGCATTCTGTTCCACTGTCATCAGCAGAAGATATGTCGCAGACTCAGCAGCTAGTTGAACAGACAGGGCGACAGTTTCTTGCCATTGAAGCTGACGTGAGAGATTTAGCCGCGCTTCAGGCGGCTGTGGCGCAGACCGAAGAGACGCTGGGACCCATTACCATTCTGATCGCCAATGCGGGTATCAACAGCAACGTTGGCTTTTTGGCCGATGATGAATCCGCCTGGCAGAACTCCTGGCAAACAATAACAGATGTCAATGTCATGGGCGTGGCGAATACGCTGCGCTCTGCGCTGCCCGGAATGTCTGAGCGTCAGCAGGGTCGCGTTATAATTACTAGCTCAACCTTTGGGCGGCAGGGCAACGGTCTCAATCCGGCCTATGTGACGTCTAAGTGGGCTGTGATTGGGCTGATGAAGGCGGCGGCTATTGAAGCAGGGCCGTCTGGTATTACGGTGAATGCGATCGCGCCAACTGCAGTAAGAACGGGACTCGGCGGGCCGCAGACCCAAGAAGCCAGAGCAGAATCAGACGAGTGGCTACAGGCCAACTACCATCAGCTTCCTGTCGGTTTGCTAGAGCCTGAAGACGTAGCGGGTACGGTTGTTTTTCTCTCCTCGCCTGCTGCTGCAAACATTACGGGCGTCACTATCGATGTAGCCGCTGGTGCTAACGCTCGCTACACCGCATAGCCTCGCAGATACAACCCTCTATGTACAGCCTCATGAACCGTATCCCGCTGCTTTCTGCACTACTGAGCGCAACGCTTTTGCTCTCTTGTGCAGAAAGTGAAGACCCTGTGATAGTTGCTGAAGGAGACGCTTCTGTCAGTAGCGACGTAGATACCGCGTAAGGTAGCTCCATCGACAGATTACGGCTACCTGCGCCGGAAATAGACGTTGTTGCAGAATTGCCTAACTTCGCCTGTGTAGTCGGGTAGATGTCTGAAAAGGTCTAAATTTTGAGGCTGCCAGATATGCTCTGATTCTCTTCATCAGCCATCTTGCAGTAGAGTTCTGATACCACTCTGCGGTAGCAAAATTGGCTAAAACTAAACGTACTGCTTCTTCGCCTCAACGGGGTAAGGGAGCCGTGACTGTTTGCTTATCTGCCGCGCAGCTATGAGCTAATCAAGGCCGCGCGGCAGATAAGCAAACACTGTTAGAAGCTAACTGCTTAAACTCGCTCGAATCGTGAGACGAAAAAACCTGAACCGATGGATCTTGGGTATGAATCAGGTGACGAAGACGCTGCTGATTTCGTAGACAAGCTCGGTAATCAGTTGCTAATAAACTTTGAAATAGTCGTAAGCCAAGCGGACAAGTTGGCGTGTGACGATTGAGTTCATCTCGGTGCAAGTAAGCATCTCCAGCGTGCAACAACCATCCTTGAGAGGTTTGTATTGCAATGCCTGCGTGACCAGGAGTATGCCCCTGTAATGGGATTAGAAGAATTTCTGGTGGTAATCCTTGTAACGATCGCACTGCCTCGAATTCAAACCAGTTCTCTCCCCTGGGCTGATAGGTAACCCAGTGAGAATGCTGTTGCCATTGAGCAGGGCGATAACGAAATCGATGAATCCACCCGCCGGTTGCCTTAGCAGATTGAAGTTCACTCTGAAGTAAATGCACTTGAGCTTGGGGAAAATCTGAAATGCCGCCTGCATGATCTAAATCTAGGTGCGTAAGGATGATGTGGCGCACGTCCGAACGACGATAGCCCAGTTGTTCGACTTGAAATAAGGCTGTTTCGTGTTGTTTCAATTGAGGGTTACTTAAAAGGCGAAATCCCAACGATAAACGCGTCTTGGCTGATGCAATATCGTCGCAGCCTAGTCCCGTATCTACCAAAACAAGCCCCGACTCAGTTTCAACAAGCAGGCAATGAGCAACCATCGCCACCGTATGAAACAAGCCCTCCCGCCCACTAACGAGACAACCGCCCAAGATGCATTGAGTTGCACAGTTGAGATGGTGAATTTTCATGCGTAACAGCTGCTAAGGAACAAGTACAACATCATGCGCTCCCCGTACAACATTTATTTTGTAGCCCGTTCTCTCTAGCCTTGGGCTATTGCCCGACACAACATTCCAGAATTCAATTGCTCCCGTTTCAGGACTCGGTTCGCGATCATTGAAAATTACAACAGCCAGTGAATTTCCGCTAGCATCAAAGGTTGCTTGCTCCGGTAATAGTCCTTCAAAACCATATTCTTCAAGCGTATCTAGCTGGCCTGTGAGCGGGGCAAACTGCACCAAGGACAAGGAACTGTAAGGCTTACCTCGCCACGCAGGTAAAAAATCGGGCAAGTAAGTACGGCGCATATTAACAGTGGCAATCAGCGATTCATCTGGACTAATCGCAAATCCTTCTGGGCTGAGGCCGACCTCAACTCTGGATGCGACGCTGGGGGGATCCGCGGTCTCAGGTTCGAATTGAATCGCAATTAATTCACCGGGCGCATTCAACAGAAAATTCAGCGTTGAATTGTCATAAAGACTCCACTTTAAATCGGGAACTAGCAGGAAGTGTCCGTCGTTAGTGAATCGAGGATGGCTGAGATGGTTACCAATTTCCAACGGCTCGTATAAGGGTTCGACGGCGATCGCACCCTCTGCCGTCTGAACTCGATAGAACCCAACTCGACGGTTTTGATCCTGAATAATGGCCAAATACCGACCCGAAGGATGCCAAATAGCGGTCTGGTTGTCCTCGCGCGAGCCGTCTAGCTGCATTGGGAAATAGGCCCGCTGACCCAACCGACCGTCTGTTTGTAGCGCCACAATCAGCAGCTCTTTACCCGGTTCGTTTAAGTTAACCGCCAAGAACTGACCGTCTGGGCTAATGCTGATGTGTTCTGGATTGCGCCCAACCTCCACCGACTCGATGAGTTTGGGCTGCGATCGCTTCGAAATATCAATAACGCTGAGCTGGCTACCTTCTGGCATTTGATCGATATCATCGAATTCGTTAATGCCATCTGCGGGACGCGATCGCACCTCCACCACATAAGCTCGCTGACCGTTTTGGGAAACCGCAACAATCTGCGGCCAAGACATCACCGAATTAGAGACGGGAATAGAGGCGACCTGAGGCTGCTCAGCGTCCAGAGGAAGTTCCACGAGCGTCAGCGCATCCTCAACGCCAGCAACACGGTCGAGCTTAGCATCGCCATAGGCAGTGGCCACCATATCGGCATCAGAGGCTACTAACAGAGCTTGCCCAGTAAATGTAGGTGTTGTATTGCGGGCGATCGGGGCGAGCCTAACGGGTTCAATCAGCTGAAGCATCCCATAAATTAGCAGTGCAAAGAATAAACCGGCGACCGCAAGCAGTCCGCGCCTTAGCCATTTCGACTTTAAAATACTCATCCCACTTACAGCTCAGAGCGTGTTGACGGCAGTCTACGATCAGCATATTGTGAGCAAAAAGATTTGTCCAAGTCATTTTTAGACTTAGAATAATAACCTAAAGTTATTAGAAATAGCGCTAATCTTGTGGACTTTCGACAGATTGAGTATTTCGTTGCAGCGGCAGAAGAACTACACTTTGGGCGAGCCGCAGAACGCTTGCAAATCACTCAGCCAGCGCTGAGCAAGCAAATTGCAAATTTAGAGAAAATGCTAGGCGTGCAGCTACTCTTTCGCACGAAGCGAACTGTAGCATTAACCCACGCCGGACAAACATTTTTGCAACAGGCTCGCCAGCTATTGTCCCAAAGAGAAACGGCTATTCAGCTCACAAGACGTACTGGCTGTGGCGATATTGGCCATTTGTCTATTGGCTTTACCGAAACAGCAACACAAACAATACTTCCTCCGCTACTGCGCGATTTTCTACAGCGCTATCCCAAAGTGGATATCGACATGATAGAGCTGGCGACAGAAGCGCAGGTGAGCGCGCTCAATCAAGACACGATTGATCTAGCTTTTTTACATCCTCCTATCGATCAGCGAGGGCTACAGGTGCGCTTAATTTCAGAAGAACGCTTTGTTGCGGTGCTGCCTTGCCAGCACCCATTAGGACGCTACGAGATGATTCCTTTTGAAGCGTTAGCTACTGAACCGCTGATGATTCATCCGCGCCAAGAAGGCCCTGCCCTTTATGATGGCTTTTTGCAAGTTTGCCAAATGGCTGGGTTTCAGCCTCAAATTGTCAAAGAATCCATTTCGTTACAAACGCGCCTGTGCTTTGTTGCCGCAGGTATAGGTATTACCTTTGTCTCGGAGCACGCTCAGTCCAAAGTAGGTGAAAATGTTATTTGTCGGCCCATAGAAAATTGCCCAATCTCTCTCAAATTTGGAGCGGCTTGGCGATCGCGTTCTACGAATCCGACACTCCACAACCTACTAAATATTTTATTTGACGCAGCACTCTCCGACAGTTCTGCTGAAGAGTAATGACACTCTATTTCACTGTTGAGTGAATTTTGAACTGTATTCAAAACGTTGCCGTCAGTTTGTCCAGCTTTGTAGAAAGATAGTTTTCCATCTCCTGAAGACGTTGCTACATAAAACGAGGACTATGGACTCGAAATCGTTACGCGGCAAAGTAACGTATTGTCTGTTTCAAGGTCAGGTCCCCAGATGAATTCGGCTGACTCGTCCCATGAAATTTGGTCATAGCCTTGTTTAGGATCAACCGCGCTCGATGAATGAACCGTGGTCGCCGTCCATTCACTGTCATCGTAGCTAGCTGACATCCACCCATCAGGCTCAGGTGTTTCTACAAAATCGCAGGGTGCTGTCCCAGCCACAGGGTTCAATTCATTTTCGCAAGATTTGTCGAGGGGCGCTTTGTGAATAACGAAACAGTCAAACAGACTGTTAGTGACGGCAACAACAGCGCCTGTTGTGGTGTCCGTAAGCTGCATGATAAACCCACCGTCGCCCATCTGCTGATTGTTCTCTCCGATATACTCTAGCCCTGTATCATTTTCTTTGAAATCTTTGACGATAAAGTTGAGATTGAGTGGATAGTCGGCGTTAAACGTCACTGATTCAGCGTTAAAAGACCGCTCTGTTGTAATCGAAACGCTGTCTTCAACAATCAGGGTCTCGTCAAGATACGCCGCGAACCAGTTGTCCGCCCATACGTCCATGCGAAAGGTGACCGCTCCATTACTCACGGTACTTGTTGTGACATTTGTTGATTCTGGCTCTTCTGTCCGGGGTGGCCCTTCTGGTCGAGGTGGCCCTTCTGGTCGAGGTGGCCCTTCTGGTCGAGGTGGTGGAGGCGCCTCGGTGCGCAGCGACTCTGCGCTGTCAGCTGAATCTGGAGTAGCCGTCTCATTACGTTCGAGTCCCTGCTGATCAACCTTGCCGCAGGCTGTCAGCATCAGCGATGTCAACAATATGGACGTTAGTTTTCTCATGGAAATTTCTCCAAATTAAACAGTAGAGCTGTTGAGAAATAGCAGGAAATTGGGGATGGACAATCTCTTTTTGATGACACTCCTGGCGCGTTAGCTGCTGGGCCATTCTTTGTTGTTTTTTGCGTTCCCTTTGGGGGGTGGCGGCGGAGCGTTAGCACCGTTTGGTGGGGGTGGCGGCGGTTCACCGGCACCATTACCCCCGGCACCATTACCCCCAGCACCTGCGGTGTAAGTTTCTACGGTGCTGTTGCCAGAAGGATCAACAAACTCAAACGTGTAGAGGTCACCTTCAATAGCGTAAAGGACCGTATACGTTTCATCGTTGAGTGTGTATTTCAGAGAGTAGTTATCTACGCCCGTTTGCGAGAATTCAGTGATCACTGCACCCCGTAAAGGTTCCCCTGCCGGGCGCACGGGTCGTGCCGAGGGCTGTGGTTCGACCTGGCCATTTTCATAGGTCACAACGCCGCGCATGCCGCCATTGATGTAAGGGTAGGTTTCGGTGGCATGATAATGATAGTCGCCATCGTCATGGGCATGACCGTTGTATTCATCCAACTCGACCACGGCAGAGCCATCGGGTTCTGTTAGACCGTAGATCGGAAAACCATCTAACCCATAAGCAATCGGCTGGTCAACGCCCACCACCGATTGCAGGTGCGTAGGGGCTGTATGGTAGTGGTAATCATCGCCACGCCCTACATGCCCGCCCCACTCATCTAGTTCACCTGCTAAATAGGCATCAACCCCCCGATTGTTGAGCGCGTTAAAGATCGGGACGCCATTTACCGCGAGGGCGATCGCGCCACGAAACAGTTCGCTAGCGCCGGAGATAGGTTCGTCAGCCAAGGTGGGGGTCAAAGGGATTTGCCATGCGTTATCACCGGTATACGGCTGTGGCAATGGAAATTGTTGTTGCCAAGCGATAATCCCGACCATCATATTGTGTGTCGTTGGCAGTCCGTTTGACTCAATATAAAGCGTGTCATCCTCACAGCGCGTCGTGGTGTTATCCATAAACGCAGTACAGGCGAGGGCAACTGCCAGTGACTCTGCGCTGCTCGATGACTCTGAGCTTGATGCGTCTGCGGTAGTAGCGGTCTCATCGTGAGCTTGCCCCCGTTCACGGGCCTCAACACAGGCTGTAAGCATCAGCAGTGTCAACAATGTGAACTTTCGTCTTCTCAAAGTGTTTTCTCCAAATTAGAGGGTGAAATCAGTCAGGCTCTATTGGGTTTTACTCAGTTTCAGTTTCACTAATCAAGCTTATGCAAACTAACCCTCTATTAGAAAGTGGCAAAAGTCATTACCTCGCCTGTGCCTTTCGTCATGACTTATCGGCGATGGTTGACTTTTTTCGATTGAAGCAGGCAGGTTGCGAGCAGATTTTTCGCGATCTCGGGGGTGAGCGGTGCGAAATATGAGATCGGCCTATGGCAGGTTTGGCGGCGGCTCGTGCGTGTGGCAAGTAACACCTGTTCCTAGCGGCAGTTAAGCTCTGCATTGACTGTTTGCGCCCCCGGCAAACGGTCAATGAGAGGCCATCACGAGTCATCTGCCATTAAGGGTAGTAGCCGCCGTTCAACTGGAGAGGACTGCACTAGAGAAGTGTTCGTCTTTGCGTAAACGTTCAACCGATCCGTCACGTCTTCTATCTCTTGAGCTGAACGCACATGAACCTTAGCGATGAAGCAGTCGTCGCCCGTAATTCGGTCGCACTCAACAATCTCTTCCATTTCAGCAATTACTGAGGTAACTTTTGCGAGCTGTCCCGGCAGCGGACTGATACGAATATACAGTGATAGCTCATAACCCAACAGTGCAGGGTCTACCTCGATGGTGAAGCTGCGGATAACACCAGCCTCTCTGAGTCTTTTGAGCCTTTCAGATATGCTTGGAGATGACATGCTGAGCGCTCTAGCAATCTCTGCAATTGGCGTTCTGGCATCTTCATGAAGAATGCGCAGTAGCTCGACATCAACGCTATCTATCAATATTTTCGGCAAACGAAGGTATTTCTTCATTATTATCTTCTTTTTTTAGGCGTAATTGTTTTTATTCCTAACAATATGTATGTAAAAGGCATGAATACATTGATAACATTAGCGCGTGAAGGACAAGTATTGCCATAGATCATGCCAAAAAGTTCAGTCAATGCCACAGCCAGGGGGCCTTTTCTCTTTAGTTTGGCCATGCTCATCTCTGGCAGCATTGGCCTGTTCGTGAGGCTAATAGATCTCTCTCCTATTAACATCGTGTTCTTCCGATGCGCGTTCGGTGCAATCGCGCTAGGTGTCTATGTTCTTAGCTTCAAGCGAGACTCGATGAGGATTCCTCGCAGCGAGTTAGTGCCGATACTCGGCTGTGGCTTGGTTCTAGTCGCTAACTGGGTCTTTCTTTTCGCTGCGTTCAAGCAAACTTCAATCACGGTCGCCGTCTCTATCTACTACCTAGCGCCTGTACTCGTTACTCTCTACGGGCTTCTCTTTCTAGGACAGAAAGGGACAAAAGCAGTTGTCTTTGGTATCCTTCTGGCTTTTCTTGGGGCAGCGCTAGTGAGCGGTATCACTGTTGAAGATATTCTGGCGTTGAACATATTGGGCGCTAGCTATGCCTTCTGTGCTGCGGTTCTCTACGCGGCTCTGATTTTGCTGTCTAAACGTGTGAAGCACACTGATTCAGCAGTGACCGCCCTAGTGCAAACGACGATAGGGACTTTAATATTGTCTTTCTTTGCTGACTTCGATATAGCGTTTGTAAACCTGAACTGGGGATTTATCGTCGCTATTGGAGCTGTTCATACAGCGCTCTTGTACATTTTATTTTTTCGTGGCATTAGAGATTCTCCTATTTTGTTAGTTGCCCTCCTTGGCTTTATCGACCCGCTCTTTGCTATCTTTTTAGACCGCTTTGCGCTAGGTAGCGAGATCAGTGCAGTTCAAGTGATAGGAATTGCCTGTATAGTCCTAGCTCTGACACTGAAGGCACTTACCGAGCAGAAGACTGAGCCGATAACGGAGTGATGAGGATGGCCTCAGTAGGTGTATGAAACTATCCTCTATTTTCTCATCTCGCTTCTTTTCGGTGTCTCCTCATTTTTGGTTTGTGGTTAGTGCTCTCTTTCGCTTAAGACTTTATTTTTACGACTGCCCTTGACTCTGACGCTGCGTGAGGGTTTTACCATAAGCTCATGCACTGAATTGACACCGTCTTTTGAATAGAGAGCGCTCAACCCATGCGACTGAAAGTAGGCGATTTGGCAAAGCAAACGGGCGTTTCGGTCCGAACGCTGCATTACTACGACGAAATTAACTTACTTGCGCCGTCTCACCGGAGCGAATCGGGTTATCGGCTGTATGGCAAAGCTGATGTCGTTCGATTGCAGCAAATCGTATCCTTGCGACAAATCGGGTTCTCTCTTGAGCAGATCCGGGATTGTTTAGAGCAATCGGAGTTCTCGCCGCATCATGGGATACCGTATTGGCTTGATGTTACAGGAGTTGTGAGAGCTGTGGTTGAGGCTCTCATAGAGCTGTGCCCAGTCGAATACTGTTGACTAGCTGCGTTCCAGACACCGCTAGTTAAGTCAGGTCTCTACGTGCTGTGAAGTGACCTTGAGTTCGCTCTTATGCTTCAACAGTCCATCGACCCACGGTTCCTTGTACTAAGTTGACATAGTACAACAGGTCATCAGGGCCTTCTACCATTTGCACCACGAAGGCTGAATTCGTGTCAAAGGTATCTATACTTTCAATGTTGCCCGCTTCGTCAAAGCTGATGTTTCTGACAATGCCCTGACCTAAATCATTGAAGAACAGATCGCCCTGGTACTGAGCGTCGTACACATTGCCAGTGTAAACATCGCCCACCACAATGGCGTTAATGCCATCAGTAATGTGGTTTAGCCCTAGCAAAGAAGCAGTTACCGGCGTGCCGCTAGCGTAAAAATCTTGAGCCTCTGGCAGGTTTTCATAGCGCCCGGTGCGGGTGCTCACACCGTTGCCCCCTTCGTAATAGGGCCAGCCAAAGTTAGCGCCTGCGCCTGCGGCATTAATCTCTTCCCACAGTGTCCAGCCCACGTCGCCAATGTACAGCTGTCCGCTGTTCGGATCGACCGTCATGCGGAAGGGATTGCGCAATCCTAATTGATACACCTTGGAGCGGTCGGCATCGGCATCGCCGTTGTAAAACGGATTATCGGAAAGCCCTTCGCCCGTAATCGGATCGATTCTGAGAATTTTGCCAGACAGCGAGTCTATATCCTGGACGCGAGCGGCCCTCGGATCGACGCGGTTGTAAGACGCGCCGTCGCCATTGCTGACATACAGTGAGCCATCTGTGCCAAATTCTACAGAGCCGATGGTATGGGATTCACTATCCGCATTCAAGAAGTCTTGTAGATAGCTGCCGTCTGGGAGTTTACCGGCTTCAGGTTCGGTGAAGTTAAAGGTGCTGTTGACTCGACCATTGAAGTTGTCCCAGGTGCTGTTTTTCCCGAGTAGAACAACTTCACTGCCCGCGACGGCTGTGCGATAGCCGTTGGCCGCATCGGCTGTGACACGAATGAGGCGTCCGGCACGGTTGTTGTTGCCATCTGGCCCTGAGTCCCCGGTGAAGTTGAATACCTCGGGTGGATCGTAGGTGAAGAGTAGGTAGACGTAAGGATTATTGGTAAAGTCTGGGTGGAGAGCGATGTCTAACAGACCGCGATCGCGCGTGCCATTAACCTGATCTGAAATGTCGATGAAAGGCGTTGACAACAGATTGCCGTTTTCATAAACTTCCACCACGCCGCCTTTTTGGGCGATAAACATTTGCGAGCTGTTGGGCCGCCAGTCGATGGCTGTTGGGTTATCTAGCCCCGTGATGATAGTTTGCGCAGTGGGCGCGGTGGCAACCGGGTCTGAATATAGCTGTGATTCGGGCACAATTTCCAGCGCTTGGCTCGCGCTAGACCACGATAGCTGAGCTACCGCGCCGCCAGTCCGCTCAAAATAGTCCATGCGAATATCGTACTTTTGTCCGGCGACTAGGCTAATGGTGCCTGTGTGGGTGGTGGGCGCTTGCAGCACAAATTGATCGATAATCAGCTCGTTGTTGATCCATAGCCGAACGCCGTCGTCTGTTCTGGTTTGCAAAGTGTAGTTTTCGGTGTAGCGAGCTTCAACTTCTCCACTCCAGCGTGCCGAGTAGGTATCGGCTCCAATCGTAGCGTCGGGTGAGCCATTACCCCAGTTAAAGTCGAGGGTGGCATCGTTCCGAGAGAGCGCTAAGTTTGTAAAGTCTTCGTTGTTGTAATACTCTCCTAGTAGCCCGTTGCCACCGCTTTCTACCGGATTGGCCGGTCCGTTAAAGCTGCCAATTTCCACAATGCCCCGCAGCGTTGCGCTCCCAAAGTTGTCGTCCCACTGCTGCGAGGGGCCATAGTTCATCCAGCCGTAGTCTTGATTGCCTTGGCCGTTGTTGGGTTCGCCAGGTGCCCAGTTAGTGTAGGTTAGCGCTTCGCCGCTCGCCCATTCAAACTGGCCTTCTACTGCGGTGTCATTTAAGCCAATCCAAAAGCCTTCGGTACTGCCAAAGGTTTGCTTGAGCCAGGTTTCTTCAGCGGCGGCGTTGATGCTGACAAGGTTGCCGCCTAAGCTTTCGGCCTCTGCTTGGGCCTGCTCCCAGGTTTTAGCGCCACGGGTGAGCACGTACTGATTGCCTCGGTAGGTCAACGCGTCGTTGTCCTCAATGGTGATTTGCGCTGTGCGGGGGGCGAGTAGGGTGGCACCCCCTTGCACGTTATCAATCGCAAAGCCAAAAGACTCTGACTCTTCTGCTAGGGTGTCGTTCGTAATGGCAATCGTGACCGAGCGCTGGGTTTGCCCGTCTGCAAAGGTGAGGCTACCAGTGCGACTGGTATAGTCTACGCCAGCGGTGGCCGAGCTGCCCGAGCCTTCTACCGTGCGGTAGTCTACGGTGACCTCGCCGTCGCTGCCCCCGGTCCGCTCTACAACAATATTAATACTGCCAGCCCCTTCATCCACGCTCAGCGTACTGGTTTGGAGACCAATGAAGCCAGGGTCGGTAACGGGGGTTGCGGCAATGTTGACGTTAAATGTGCCCAAATTTGCAGCGGGGGCGGCGTTCTGCAAGGTGTCTTGCACTTGATTGCCAATGAGTCTGACGGTGTAAGTCCCGTTGTCAGTTTCTTGCCAAACGCCATTCGGCTTACTCACCCGATACGTGGCCGTTCGTGGCGTGCCGTCTGTGGTGTTGTTTACGGTGACTAAGCTGGCAATTTGTGAGAATCCATTCGGCCCTGTGACCCGAATATCTGCGTCGTCAATGCTAGAAATATCAACAGCGGTGGCATCGGTGTAAGTGACGTCAAAGTCGTAGGCGGTGGTGCCTGATGTCGTGAGTTCACCGGCGCTGAGTGATGCTGCCGGTGGGGTGGTCTCTTCTACTGGTGGGGCGCCGTCAACCAGGGTTAGTGAAAAGTCATCATAAAAGGCATCGCCAGCATCGCCCGATTTGTAGGTCCAAATTTGAACAAACTTAGCTCCTGTCGGTGCGGTGGTGGTGCCGGTGTACTGCTGCCAGTCAGCGGTATTGACGGTTTTGTTTAAGCTGCCAGCGAGGGCTGTGTAGTTGGCATCAAAAAAGTTGAGCCCAAAGCCTGCATAGTCATTTCCCGAGGCTTTGGCGTAGGCGCTGAGCTTATAGTCTTGGCCTGCGATCGCTGCGATGGTTTGCGAGGTGCCGCTGTCGCTGGTTGAAAGCTGTAGTGAGTTGCCACCTGTAAATGACTCAGCGCTAGAGGCTTGCTCAGAGCCGTTGAAGCTATTCCAATTACCGAGTCCGCTCTCAAACCCCGAATTTTTGAGCAGTTCATCGCCCGCTGTTGGCGGGGTGGGCGGTTCAACAACATTAGCCGCTTCTAAAGTGAGATTATCGACAAAGACATCACCATTACCATCGTCTTTGTAGGCCCATATTTGAACATATCGGCTGCCGGCTACCGCGCTACCTTCTAGCTGGTACGCTTGCCATTCGTTACCGATAATACGCTTAGAGCTGCCGTCTAAATAGTCGTAATTTTCATCAAAAAAGTTAATGCCGACGGCGCTGTAGCCGCTGGAGGAGGTTTTGGCATTGCCGGTAAAGGTGTAGGTTTCGCCTTCAATGGCTTCTAGGGTTTGGCCGATGCCGCTGCCGGCTGCAGAAAGCTGAAGGGCGCGATCGCCTGAGAAAGCCTCTGTTGTCGAAATAGATTCGGTATTGGTGTAGGTATTCCACCCGGTGAGATTATTTTCAAAGTCTCCATTGTTTAGCAGTGTGAGCGTGCCGGCATAGCGATCGCGTGCCGCTTGGCTCAGTGCAAGGTCGCTTTCAATATCACCGATACTCACTTCTAAGTGCCAGTCACCGCCAATCCCGGTGAGATCGTTCGAGGCCGCCACATCGGCTTCGGTGAGCTGACTAATGCGCCGGGCCAGGGCCAACCCGTCCTCGCTAGCGGCAAAGTCACATCCATAAAACAGCAAATCTGCCTCGCGAGAAAGCGCGCTTTGCCACTGCTGAAGATGGCTACTGTAGCCCTCAATAGTGTGGCTACTGAGGGTGGTGTTGCCCAGCTGGAGCATTGCATCTGCGCCGTGGGAGAAAATATGGATGCTGCCCAAATCGCTATAGCCCGCTAGCGTTTGGGTGATGTAGTCTATGCCGTTTTGCCCTGCCTCAATTAGGATGATTTGAGTATTTTTAAGGCCGCTGATAAGGGTGTCGATATCACTAAGCTCGGCATCGACAAAGGCCAGATTCCTGGCTGGAGTGGTGAAAGGCTCACTGACAAAACCGCTGCTAACGGCTCCAGAGAAAGGTGACTTTGTAAGAGAGAGTCCGGCGCTGGTTGTTTCTGTAGAGGTCGCGGAAACAGTGTTAGGAGAGTGACTCATAATCTTTGGGCAGTTAGCGATTAACGACTAGAAAAAGACTGTTAGAACAGGACTGTTAGACAAGAGTGTGCTGATGGCCAATGTGGCAGAGATGGCGTGTGTCCCACGTTTGCAAGTTGCCGCAGGGATGCGACAGTTGGACGGGCATTGATGGCCGAGAGGCTGATTTGCTACAGCGAGCGAAAATTAGGTGAGCAAACGCCTGCAAGCTAGCTCCTGTGAGAGCTAGCCCCGTTTCGGATTGAAAGGTGCGTTACTAAATGCACTACTAAAAGAGGCGCTATTAAAAGACACCTTGATTTGAAAGGCACCTTGGAATGAGAACGAGCTTGGTAGCCCGTGTTGCGATCGCATTCCAATGCTCAACGTGACTCCCTGCCTCGTTGAGAAGGCCCCAGGTAGCTCGATGCCTGCTAGCTAAGCTTGGCTGAGAACCAGATGCTTACAGTCTAGAGATTGCGTGATTTTAGTTAGGTAGAGGTAGACGAGTTTCCTTCAGGAAACCTCTTCTTTGGGTTGCATAAAAGTGTTTCGTGGTGATGCTTTTAGCCCTGTGTTTCTTTTAGCCCTGGAGACCGTGTCTCTAAGACCGTGTGCTCTCGACTTTGCAATAAATGCCCCTTCGTTATTTGGTGCTTCTTCAAGATGCTGAAAAAGCACCGCAGCAAAGCTATCCGCCGAACAGACTTTGTTCTTCTGCATAACCTTAAAGTTACACTGAGTAGACTGGCTGTTCCTTATAATTCTTGCAGGATAGATTAAAGTTTGGATGAACTTGCGGGGTCTCCTGGTAGTGCGGCTGTCTGTTTTAATTACGGTACGGCTGAACTGTCGCGTAGACATCGGCACAATGTCTTAAATCATGTTGATTTGATTTATTTTTGTTTTGCATTTACTTTTTGAAGTCAGCTTAAAGCCCGTTCTACGGTGCGGCTGTCGTTATTAAAAAAATACGGAAAGAGGTGAGGTCACTCTGTAGATTACAAAGAGTGATATCGCTAGTGTTCTCAATCAACCCAGGCGTGCTAGCGGCTTTACGCTCAACGGATTCAAGGGATGGCATCCTTGCTAAGCAGCCAAAGGGATACGTGAGTTAAAAAAATATGTTTTCTTTCAGTAGTCAAACGTTCAGGCGCTCTCTTGGACTATCTTTAGTCGGATTGGTGGCCGCTACCGGATGGACTCGCCAACCTGCGATCGCCCAAACGGACAGTCCGTTTTGCGACAATCAAGAAACCGCCAATGATGTGGTTCAAGGTCGTAGCTATGGCGATCCGCATATCAATACCTTTGATGGGTTTCACTACGGGTTTCAAACGGTGGGCGAATTCATTTTGACCCATTCGAGCGATCGCACCTTTGAAGTGCAAACCCGCCAGGCTGGCGTACCCAACCGCAGCAACCTCTCGCTCAATACGGCTGTGGCGATGCGTGTGTGCGAGCAGCGGGTGGGGTTTTATGTGCAAGACACGCCTGATGGCAGCACTTCCCAGGTTTGGGTAGATGGTCAGCCCGTCGAGATCGACGAGGCGTTTGCCTTAGACAATGGCGGCGAAATTCAGCGGCAAGACGATCGCCACTACACGGTGATTTGGCCCAGTGGTGACCAGGTGGCCATTAAGGAAATTACGGTTAGTGGCGCGCGATTTCTCAATATTATGCCGACGGTGAGCCGCGCTCGGATGACTCAAATGGCGGGTTTGCTGGGCAACTTTAATGGCAATCCTGACGATGACCTCACCAGCCGTGATGGCGTTACCCTTCCAGCCCGCTCTACCTACAGCATTGCCACTAATACGCTGAGCCGCGCGCTGCCTGCTGCCATCCCTGTTTATGAGCTAGAAACCGCTTACTTTGAGCAGCTCAATCAACAGTTTGGCGATAGCTGGCGGATTGCTCAGGCCGAGTCTCTGTTTGACTATCCTGCCGGGATGACCACGGCTAATTTTACCAACCGCAATTTCCCTGAGCAGTTTCTGACGCTCAATGGCGTGAGTGATACTGATTTGGAAGCTGCGATCGCGGAGTGCGAAGCGGCAGGCGTTGCGGAAGACATGATGGATGGCTGTGTGTTTGACGTTGCGGCGACCGGCAATACCAGCTTTGCCAATGCTGCTTTAGGTGCTGTCACTAATGTTGTTGTTGAGCGCGCTACCAATCGCGTGATTAATGAAATCGAGCGAAATATTCCCATCCCCGGTGGATTTGATCTGCCCTTTTAATCAGACTATTTAACGTCATCTGCTAACGATTTAGATGGGCTTATTGCTTTTAAAGGCGTGAGCCCATCTTTTTTGTGGTCTTACAGCACAAAGCAGATAGTCCATGGGACAACTTATTGCTCACCTTATGAGTTGTTCTTTTCGCCAGTTTTGACAATCTATTTCTGAATGCGTCCTATTGGCTGCATTGCCGAGGCGTTTTCTGCGGGGGATGACTTTTTTATCGGTGAGTTTTTCTGAACGATAAAAGAGAGGCAAGGGGTGGCTCGCGCTGAGGAGAATACAGTGCGGTAGGTCAATAGCGGTAGGTAAATAATTTATACGAACTTATAACAAACTAATAGGGTTTTCCTCTTTTCTATAGGTTTAGAGCGACAGTAGAAGAAGAAACCCCCCTTAAGGGGCCAGCATAGATTCAGCGTGCGACAGCGTAGAATCTTGCAAGGAGAGTCGCTATGGCCATCGCTAGCATTAATCCGGCAACAGGAGAACAGATTAAAGCTTATCCTGCGATGGGCGCTGAGCAGATAGCGCAGGCGCTATCGCTAGGCCAGCAGACGTTTATAACCTACCGGCAAACGTCATTTAAGCAGCGGCGTGAGTGGCTGCACAAAGCTGCGGAGTCGCTGCTGGCGCGAAAAGCTCAGCTGGGCAAGCTGATGACGCTGGAGATGGGCAAGCCGGTGCAAAGCGCGATCGCTGAAGTGGAAAAATGTGCCTGGGTATGCCGCTACTATGCCGATGAGGCCGAGGGCTTTATGGCCGATGAGCCCGCCGAGACGGATGCGAGCAGCAGCTACGTGCGGTTCTTCCCTCTGGGGATTGTTTTGGCAGTGATGCCGTGGAATTTTCCGCTTTGGCAGGTGTTTCGGGCGGCGGCTCCGGCGCTGATGGCTGGGAATACGATGCTGCTAAAGCATGCTTCTAACGTGCCGCAGTCGGCCCTGGCGATCGCAGATATTTTTGCGCAGGCTGGGTTTCCCAAGGGTGCTTTTCAAACGCTGCTGATTGGCGCGAGTCAGGTTGAGTCGGTGATTAGTGACGAGCGGGTGAAGGCGGTGACGCTCACGGGCAGTGGGCCTGCGGGTGCGGCGGTGGCCGCCACGGCTGCCAAGCATATTAAAAAATCGCTGTTGGAGCTGGGCGGCAGCGATCCGTTTATTGTGTTGCCGAGTGCGGATGTAGAGAGTGCGATCGCCACCGCGACGACGGCCAGACTGCTGAACAACGGTCAGTCTTGCATTGCCGCTAAGCGCTTTATCTTGGTGGGTGATGTTGCCGAGCCGTTTGAGGCGGGCCTTGCCCAAAAGTTTCGCGCGCAGACGGTGGGCGATCCACTGCTAAAAGAGACTGACATCGGGCCCTTGGCGACCCCGAGCATTTTACAAGAGCTAGATCAGCAGGTTCAAGCCTGTATTGCCAAAGGGGCGACTGCCCTAGTGGGCGGCGACCTAAGCGCGCTAAAACAACAGCTGCCCGATGCGTTGCAGAGGGGGAACTTTTATCCGCCGACAATCTTAACGGCAATTCCGCCGGGGACGCCAGCGGATACAGAAGAGTTTTTTGGGCCGGTGGCGCTGGTGTTTCGGGTGCCGGATATTGACAGTGCGATCGCGCTGGCGAATTCAACAGCCTTTGGCCTAGGCGCGAGTGCTTGGACAACAGATCCGGATGAACAACAACAGCTGATTGCCCAGCTAGAGGCGGGCGCGGTGTTTATAAATGGCCTGGTGAAGTCGGACCCGCGCCTGCCCTTTGGCGGGATTAAACAATCGGGCTATGGGCGCGAGCTGGGGCGCTATGGCCTGATAGAGTTTGTAAATGCAAAAACGGTCTGGGTGAAATAGGAAACAACCATATGAACACTGCCGAACTGCTGGTCCGCTGTCTGGAAAATGAGGGGGTTCAATACATTTTTGGCTTGCCTGGAGAAGAGAATCTTCACCTGTTGCAAGCCCTCAAGCGCTCTTCGATTCAGTTTATTACCACGCGTCATGAGCAGGGCGCGGCCTTTATGGCCGATGTGTATGGCCGGCTGACGGGCAAAGCGGGCGTGTGCCTCTCTACCCTGGGGCCGGGGGCCACTAACCTGATGACGGGTGTGGCGGATGCCAACTTAGACCGAGCGCCGCTGGTAGCGATTACCGGGCAGGTGGGGACCGATCGCATGCATATTGAATCTCACCAGTATTTGGATTTGGTGGCGATGTTTGCCCCGGTCACGCGCTGGAATAAACAGATTGTGCGGCCCGATGCCACCCCAGAGATTGTGCGAAAAGCGTTTAAGGTGGCCCAGTCTGAGCCGCCGGGTGCCGTTCATATCGATTTGCCTGAGAATATTGCCGATATGTCGGTAAAAGGGGTGCCCTTGCGGAATACACCCTGTGAACTGCCGGTGGCCTCTATCGAGAGTTTGCAGCGGGCTGCGATCGCGATTTCCCAAGCGAGCAAGCCGATGATTTTGGTGGGCAACGGGGCCATTCGCAACCGGGCCAGTGAGGCAATTACTCACTTCGCTCAAAGGTTCAACATTCCGGTGACCAATACCTTTATGGGTAAGGGTGTCCTGAGCTATAAAGATGCGCGATCGCTCTGGACTGTGGGTTTACAGCAGCGGGATTACATCGCCTGCGCCCTGGACCAAAGCGATTTGATTATTGCCATTGGCTACGACCTGATTGAATACGGCCCCAAAAAATGGAATCCCAGGGGTGATTTACCGATTGTGCATATCGCGCTAACCCCGGCTGAAATTGACAGCAGCTATATTCCCACCGTAGAGGTCGTCGGTGATATTTCCGATGCGCTAACAGAAATTAGCGCGCGGGCGCATCGTCCGAGTGCTGGCCCTGCTGCCGACTCCACTGGCAGTTCGACTGGCAGTTCAACTGGCAGTTCGACTGGCAGTTCAACGGCTAGCTCGACTGACAATTACACTGCCGACTCGCTAAGCAAAGAATTTGCCAGCACCCGAGAGGACATGGTGCTCAACTACGAGCAGTATTCAAACGATACAGGCTTTCCGATTAAGCCCCAAAAGCTGTTGTATGACCTTCGTCAGGTGCTTTCGCCAGAAGATATTGTGATTTCTGACGTGGGGGCGCACAAAATGTGGATTGCCCGCCACTACCACTGCGAGCGGCCCAATACCTGCCTTATTTCCAATGGGTTTGCCTCTATGGGTATTGCGATTCCCGGCGGTGTGGCTGCTAAGCTGGTGCACCCTAATCGAAAAGTAGTGGCCGTTACCGGAGACGGTGGCTTTATGATGAATTGTCAGGAGCTAGAAACTGCTCACCGCTTAGGGACTCCCTTTGTGACGATTATCTTCAATGACGGGGGCTATGGCCTCATTGAATGGAAGCAAGAGTCTCAGTTTCAAGAGTCTTCCTATATCAAGTTCAACAATCCAGATTTTGTAAAGCTGGCTGAAAGTATGAACTTGAAGGGCTATCGCATTGAGTCAGTTGAGGATTTTGTGCCCACCCTAAAAGAAGCGCTGTCTCAAACGGTGCCTACCGTGATTGATTGCCCTATCGACTATCGTGAAAATTTGTTGTTTAGCCAGCGTGCTCAAGCCCTGAGCTGCCCTCTGCCACCACCGCAAAGCGCCCAGCCATAGCCTGGCTTAATCCACCTGCTATACATTATCTCTTTCTCGTTCGCTGTCTTAGCCAAGCTAAGTCTTTTTCCTGCGTCTTTCTGTCCTTTTTACGAGAGATGAGAACTTCACATTTTCCACTGGGTGAAGCACTACTTTTGTAGTAATAAAGCCTGATCATGTTTAAATGAGGAGGCTTACATTCTGACCAGTATCCGCCGGTAGAATGAACTTTTTTAGAGTAGTTAAAGTTTTTGTTTTCTAAAGCCAGAAGCCGACACAGAATTTCGCCGCTTTCTTTTTTGTTTCGCTTAATTTCATCGACCGAATCGCGCAGTAGTTGAAGGCTGGGAAATAGTTCATGCGTGAGCAGCTCAAAATCTATGTCAGATTGACTATCTGCGTCTTTTTTATTTGCGATGAGGGCTGACATCTCTTTGGAATGCTCTTTCCGTAGCTGACTTTGCTCAAGAATCAACCTCTGAATCTCAGCAGTGAGTGCTTGATTCCGTGTTTCTAGTTCTAGCTGTTGTTCAATCAGGCTGTTGGCCTGATCGCGGTCTTTATTTTGGAGCGCCTTATACTCGGTTTGTAGCTGGGCATAGTTTCCGTGCTCGGCTTTTAGCTGCTGCGTATGCTCTTGGTTAAGGCTGTGCTGCTGTTGCGTTTGTTGTGTGAGCTGTTGGTTTAACGCTGAGAGCTGTCGTCGAAACGTGTCTTCCTGTGTTTTCAATCGGCTATTTTGATTGCGCAGTTGGGTTTCGTAGGTTTCCCGCTGGTTATCGAGCTGGCTATTGAGTTGGGCTTCGTAGTCTGCCTGCCTGCGTTGTTTGTCTTGTTGCGCGCTGGTGAGCGATTCTCTAAGGCTGCTGATGTCGTGAGTGTGTTGATCCACCAGCGCCTGTCTGGCGGTTCTAACTTGTTGTTTAGTTCGTTTTTTCCAGTGCGATCGCTCATAAAAATGAACTAGCAGGCCACTGCTCAATGCACCAACGAGAAATGAGAGGACGACGCTAATCATGCTTGAACAAAAGATGAATGACTTAAAAAGTTACCCAATATCCATGTTCTAGATCGTCTTTTTAGCGGGTGTGCGATCGCCCAACTTCCTAAAAATCAGCTACCAGGCTAGTTACACTGTACGGGATGATTGCCGCTGTGTGAAACGCGTTTATGCAGCGTAAAGGCTGGGGACTAAGGCTGGCGATCGCGCCCCAGATGGTGGCTAAAGAGCCTGGCAGACACATCCCGACGGACTATACGCCCAACCCTGGCCAAAAAATATTTTACAGAGAGATGGTTTCAATGAGCGGGCAAATATCTCCCGGCTTTGGACGAGGCTGCGTAGAGGCCCAGCTATCTCGATACGTCTCTAATCCCTGCTTAAATACCGTCATTTCTTGGATTTGAGCCCCAAGCTGATCAATTTTCTCTTGTAAAAGGGACTGTACCAGCTCGCAAGGAACAGTCCCTTTTTTATGAGCGTTCAGGACATCGCCAACATCTTCTAACGAAAATCCCAACGACTGCGCTTTTTTGATGAACTGCACCTGCTGTACGGCACTCTGATGGTAATAGCGATAGCCATTTTTTCCCCGTTCAGACTTTATCAGGCTCAGACTTTCGTAGTAGCGCAGCGCACCGACGGCAATACCCGTCTGCTTAGACACTTCGCCGATTTTGAGACGTATTTCAGTCGTCATAAATCCGCCCTCCTTACAGAATCTACTCTCAGTCTAAAGCCTTGGGCAAGCGATAGGTGTCATCTTTATGCCCTGTGTCTATTCCACGATTGACTGTCGGGCTAGACGATGGATTAACGGTCAAAGGCCATTGACGCCTTGACTCTCATGCTAACTAGAGGGTTTATGCTAATGCCATCAAAAACAACTGTTCGTTGAACGAGATCTTGTGCGATGACAGCAACGACCCTACGACTCAAAGGCATGAGCTGCGCCGCCTGTGCCAATAGCATTGAATCGGCCATTCGTCGGGTGCCGGGCGTGAGCCGTGTGCAGGTCAACTTTGCGGCAGAACAGGCCAGTGTTGCCTACGACAAAAACAGCACGACGCTGGAAGAGATCCAATCTGCTGTTGCCAATGCCGGTTATGAGGCCGCTGTCAGAGAGGGGCTGAGTGTGGGTGAAGCAGATGCCAAAGCGCAGGATGAGCGCGCAAATCAGCAAAAGGCATTGCTGATAAAAACAGTTGTTAGCGGCGCGATTGGGACTGCCCTGATTTTAGGGACGCTGCCGATGATGCTAGGGGTGACTATTCCGGGTTGGCCGATGTTTTTGCACAACCCGTGGCTTCAGCTTGTGCTGGCGACGCCGGTGCTGTTTTGGTGTGGGCAGTCCTTTTATGTGGGGGCGTGGAAAGCGTTGACACATCGTGCGGCGACGATGAATACGCTGGTGGCATTGGGCACAGGTGCCGCCTATTTTTACTCTCTTTTGGTCACGCTGTTCCCTGGTTTCTTGCGCTCTCAAGGCTTAGCCCCCGATGTTTACTACGAAGCGGCGGTTGTGATTATCGCCCTGCTGTTGCTAGGTCGCTATTTGGAGAATCGAGCCAGGGGCCAAACGTCAGACGCAATCCGCCAGCTGATCGGCTTGCAGGCCAATACTGCAAGGGTTGTGCGCGCCGACGCGGAAGTAGACTTGCCGATAGAAGAGGTGGTTGTGGGTGACAGTATTGTTGTTCGTCCGGGTGAGAAGATTCCGGTGGATGGTGAAGTCACCGAAGGAACTTCTACTGTTGATGAGTCGATGGTGACCGGGGAGCCGGTGCCGGTGAAGAAAGCACAAGGCGAGGATGTGATAGGTGCAACGATTAATAAAACCGGTTGCTTTAGGTTTAGAGCCTCACGGGTCGGCGCAGATACAGTGCTGGCCCAAATTGTTCAGCTTGTGCAAGCGGCGCAGGGCTCAAAGGCCCCTATTCAGAAGCTGGCCGATCAGGTGACGGGGTGGTTTGTGCCTGCTGTTATTGCGATCGCAATTCTTACCTTCGTCCTTTGGTTCATTCTGATGGGCAACGTCACCCTCGCCTTCCTCACCACTGTCGGTGTTCTGATTATTGCCTGTCCCTGCGCGCTTGGCCTGGCGACGCCAACCTCAATAATGGTGGGCACCGGTAAAGGGGCTGAAAACGGTATTTTAATAAAAGATGCCGATAGTTTAGAGGCTGCTCACAAGCTACAGACCGTGGTGGTAGACAAAACGGGAACGCTGACGGAAGGAAAGCCCACGGTTACAGACTATTTGACCGTTCGAGGCATCGCTAATCGCAACGAGATTAAGCTGTTGAAAATGGCGGCGGCTGTGGAGCGAAATTCCGAACATCCTTTGGCCGCAGCGGTTGTGAACTATGCAGCGTCTCAAGGCATTGAGAAGAACAGCCTGATGGGCACTCAAGATTTTGATGCGGTAACGGGTAGAGGCGTTCAAGGCGTTGTAGACGGACACCTCGTGCAAATCGGCACCGAGCGCTGGATGCAGGATTTAGTGATTGATACCGGCGCGCTTCAGGCTCAGCGACGGGCGTTGGAGCAGGCCGCGAAAACCACGGCTTGGATCGCTGTAGATAGTGAAGTAGAGGGGCTGATGGGCATTTCTGACGCATTGAAGAAGACGTCTGCGCAGGCGGTGAGTGCGTTGCAAGAGATGGGCTTGGAGGTGGTGATGCTCACTGGAGACAATCAACAGACGGCTGAGGCGATCGCACGAGAAGTCGGCATTTTCAGAGTCTTTGCAGGCGTTCGCCCTGAGCAAAAGGCAGCGCAGATCAAGCAACTACAGGCTGAATCTCCCCATCAAAACAAACCGGTCGCGATGGTGGGTGATGGGATTAACGACGCACCCGCGCTGGCTCAAGCGGACGTGGGGATTTCGATTGGGACGGGGACGGATGTGGCGATCGCGGCCAGCGATATCACGCTCATTTCTGGCGACTTGCGAGGCATTGTTACCGCTATTCAGCTCAGCACAGCAACGATTGCCAACATCCGCCAAAATCTGTTCTTTGCCTTCATTTACAACGTGGCAGGCATTCCAATTGCAGCCGGTATTCTATTCCCGATTTTTGGTTGGTTGTTAAATCCTATGATTGCCGGTGGCGCGATGGCCTTTAGCTCTGTTTCTGTTGTGACCAATGCCCTTCGTCTCCGAAACTTTCGACCTAAAGGTATTCGTTAGAGAACTGTGAGCCGAAAGCTGTGAGCCGAAAACTGTGAGACAAAAACTGTGAAACAACAACGCCTAAAGAACAACTGGGTAAAAAAATGGCTCCTTGGCAGTTTGCTGAGCGCGACCTTACTATTGGCTAGCGCTCATACGGCTAACGCTCAAATTTTAGCGGCAGACACGGGCGAGTTTCGTCGAATAGAGCAGCCTTTGAGCTTAAAAGTAGGCGTCGCTGGCGCTGGCGCTGGACTGATGGGGCTAGAGCTATGGTGGTTTCTGTTTAGAAAATAAGGATGCTATGACCGACCACACCCTTGACGAAGGCTACATCAAATATCATTGCGAATGGATAGAAGCTGATGTGATCGCCCCTGCTTCAGTCATCGATCTCACCCGCTATCGCGACGCGCTTTATCAGCTCAAGCTGATTGGCGAATACCCTAACGGCATCGGCTTTGGCAACATTTCTCAGCGAGTATCCGCGCTCCCTGCCCCTTCTTCTGGTAACGATGACCCGTCCAACCCGTTCATCATTACCGGCACCCAAACCGGTCACTTACCCACCCTAACGCCTGCTGACTACTCGCTGGTAACCCACTTTAACCCCGAGCAAAACGCGCTGACGTGCAAAGGGCTGCGCCAAGCCTCGTCCGAGTCGCTCACCCATGGCGTCATTTATGCCAGCCATCCGGCCATTAGCGCCATCCTTCATGTGCATAGCCCTGAGCTGTGGAAACGGTTGCTGTATCAGGTGCCCACGACCCGCGCAGACGTGCCTTACGGCACCCCCGAAATGGCCCAAGAAACCCAGCGGCTTTTTGCTGAAGCCAATTTGCATCAAATCAGACTCTTCGCTATGGCGGGGCATGAAGACGGTGTCGTTGCCTTTGGTGAAACCCTGCAAATGGCCTACCGCGTTCTGATTAACAGCTGCCTTATGGCCGGATTTATGTCGCCCTCAGCGGCAGCGGCAGCCTTGCAGCTTCCTTTTTAAGGCGATGTCAGCACTTTGCCATAGACAACTTAGTCACAGATACTCAGTCACAAATCCTTAGTCACAGGGCAGGGTTCATGTGTCGTTTTGCGCCAAAAGTATTACTTTAATCGCACTTTCGGCCTAGTATTTAGTCGTCTTCCCTTTTCATAAAAGCACCGGAGAAGACACTATTTTTTTAAGAGCATCTCTCAAAAGGCACAGCGTTATGGAAGATCCTTCAACTGAATCTGGGCAAGCGCTTTCTGAACAACTATCTTCTCAGGTCACGGCTTTAGAAGATGAGGTTGCTAAGAACAGTGTGGGTAGTGAGCTGGATGAGGATGGGCTAGATGATAGTGAAGTGCAAGTTCGCATTCGGCAGCTGATTGACTTGATTAGGGGTGGCTTGCGATCGCGCAGTTTAGATGCCAAAACCCAAAAGGAACTCGCCCGACTTTTGAGCCTTACCCCCCGTTTAAATAATCGTCATATTCAGCAGGTAAACCTACTAGAGTTGGCAATTTCTACCCTATTAGAGCCTTCTGAGCAAAACGATTCATCCAAATTACTAACGAGTCCTGGCCAGGGAAGCGCGGCTAAAAATCTTGTGTTTGTACAAGAAACGCGCCGGCAAATTGCACAGCAGTCTCGGAAAAACATTCATGTAGGGCGAGCTATCTTTACCGGAGACGGTACGCCTTACACTCGGCTAATTTCTGGCCTTAGCTGGTTTTTCTTGACGTTTGTTGTTATGCCGGGTTGCCTGTTAGGCAGTGTCCTCCTGGTGAGAGAAGTGGCCCGAGATATTGCAAACTATGAAGAGGCTATAGAAGAACAAATCCGGCTGACAACTGCCAATAGCGAACTGTTAGAAAAAGACAATAGTCAACAACAGAAAATAAAAGATCTTACACAACAAGAAGCTAAGCTTATTGCACGACTGAGTACAACCAACAGCAAGCTGCAAGAACTCAGCGGAATCAGAGTCTTGTCTGAGGAGGAGACTTTGCCTGCAGCAGAAGGAGGCCCTCAACCCGCTGAGGTGGTCTTACTCGCGAGTGATATCCGGGAGATTCTTAAGAATATCGATCGTGAACTACAGGCCGGTCAAGTCAGCCAATCGGAGCCGGTGCCTGCTCCCGAGCCAGGTCCCCCCGAGCCGGTTAGCGCTGAGGCTAGGGAAGCCCCATCCTCCGGTGAACTGGCAGAACCTTCCCTCGCGGCTCAGATTAGAGACATTACCGCAGGAAAGATCACCGAGGCGAATGAACTCATTACCGATCGGTTTTATCTCATGCTGTTGACGGTTTCGATGGGCGCGTTGGGCAGCACGATTAGCGTTATTGTTAGGGCTAATGTGTTCATTCAACAAGCTCAAGAAACGGACAATGATTTGTTTCTCACGGGCTTTTTTAGACCCTTGGTGGGGATGTCTTTTGCCATATTTTGCGTGGCGATAGTGGAGGCAGGCATTTTTTCAGGATTGTTTGATCTCAGTCAGCGGGACAATGCCGACCAGCATTCTTTCTATATTGCGATCGCATTTGTTGCCGGATTTAGCGAACGCCTGGTCCGCGATGTTGTCATTAAAACAGAAGACACCCTTGCCGGGCCTGCGCCTCGAAAGTAGCGGTTAGACCCTCGATAAATCCAGTGAGAGCGTAGCGGGTAAGGTCAGCTGGGCTTGACGTCCGCCAGAAATAGAGCCAGAAATATTGCCAGAACTTTCCTCCAACAAATAAGTCAGCGTGAGTTCAATCGGAATCGGCGGTAAGTAGGTCAGCCGCTCGGACCATTCAATCGCGACTATGCCCGGCTCTACTTCTACGCCATCCCAATAGGTTTCTAGGTACAGCCCGTCAGCTTCGGCAGGCGATAGCCGATACAGGTCGATGTGGTAGAGCGGTATGCGGCCCTGGGTGTATTCGTTGATGAGTGTAAAGGTGGGGCTGTCGATGTCGGTAATGCCTAAGCCCTTGCCAAGGCCCTGGACTAAGGTGGTTTTACCACTGCCCAAGTCACCTTTTAAGAGCAAGACACTTCCGGCAGGGAGCTGAGTGCCTAGGGCAAAGCCTAGGGCCTGTGTCGCCTGCGTGTCGGGAAGAGTTATTTGCATCAGTGGATTTGAGGGCGATCGCATTACGATAAAAGGCAGTGCAGTCGTAGCAGGCAGGGCCGCAGACGGTGTTGGCGCTTCGTATCATACCCTGAGGCGATCGCTTCTTTTGGCTATGGCTACTATCGCTATTCTCCTGTAGCTTTAGTTTAGAACCTATCGCTATTCTGCCTGCTGCTGTATGCTCACTGCTTGCCGTTTGTACTGCCATCTGTACTGCCAGAGATAATGATCATCACCGTTGCCAGCTTTAAGGGCGGTGTCGGCAAAACGACATCGGCCATTCACCTCGCCGCCTTTTTACAAGGGCAGGCCGAAACGCTGCTGGTAGATGCCGACCCTAACCGCTCTGCACTGGGCTGGGCGAGCCGGGGCGAGCTGCCTTTTCAGGTGATGGATGAATGGGAGGCCGGACAAAACGTTACTCCCAACGGTAATGTGGTGATTGACACGCCCGCGCGACCTGTCCCAGAGGATTTGGCTGCCTTAGCTAAAACTTGTGACCTGCTAATCCTGCCCACCACCCCCGATGTGCTGGCTCTCGATGCCCTAGTGCTCACCGTGGAGTACCTCAAGCAAATTAAAACTAGCCACTATCGCATTTTGATCACCTCGATTCCACCTAAGCCGAGTAAAGCTGGCCAAGAAGTCCGGGAGCTGTTGGTAGAGGCTGATCTTCCTCTTTTTCGGCAGGGCATTCGCCGCTTTTCGGCCTTTCAAAAGGCAGCCCTTCAGGGTCTCCCGGTTTATGCCGTTAAAGATCCGCGTGCAGAATCCGGTTGGCAAGACTACGAGCGCGTGGGACAAGAGATTTTGGACATTATGGAAGCGAGAGCCCTAGAGGTTGAGGCCAAAGAAATTCCAAGACAAACAGATTTTTTCTAGTCCGGTTTTTTTGAGTCCGGCAGTCCCTTAGTGAGGGAATACTGAGTAGACGAACTGAGCTTGGAAAAATTAAAATTCAAGGTTGTCTTGTGAAGTCGTTTCGACCGGATATCATGAAACCTCCTATCTGTTGTATTTGCCATAGCCCTGCGGGTAAAGATGGTGGCTTGGTAAAGTTTTCAGACTACACGCCCCTGCCGCCCAAAATGGTGGGTCATCCCCACGGGTTGGCGTGGTGCTGTGGGAAGCACCTGAGTGCGGCCCAAGCCCTTACCCATTTGTCGATGGCCGATGCGATCGCAAAAATATCTCTTTGAATAGCAGAAGAAAGAACAGTTAAAATAAACAACAACTTTCGTGAAAGTCACCACCTAAGGCAACTACCAAAGGCAACTATGAGGGCAAGGTTTCATACCAGTTTGCGTAGGGAGTGTTGTTTATCTTATGCCGGTTGTAGTCCGGTGCGCCATCGGTCCACCATACCGGACCCCGTTCACCCAGCGCGACTTTGGCGTTATTTACCTGAGTCCGTGCCTGCGCTAGGGCCTCGTTATCAGCCTCGTGTTTTGCCTGATTCACCTGTCTGCGGGCCTGCATTAATTGTTGTATTAGGCGCGATCGCGCCGCCTCCTCTAGCGCTGGGTTCGTACATCGCCACAGCTGACCTTTCACGATAAAATACCGCCCGTCAGGGGTTGTTGGATATTTCATTTATCAGCTCCTGAGCTAACAAAAGCTCTCGAAATGCCAATGCCCTTGTATCCTTTCTTTGTAGAAGAATACAAGGGCATTCGGGTAGAGAATTGCGATCACACATTGCGATCGCGCTTTCTAAAGTTAGCCTTCTTCTTTAGGTGCGCGCACAACGGATTCAAACCCAGTCTCACGGTGAGTGCCATTGCAAAATGGCTGAGTGGTAGACGCACCACAGCGACACAAAGGCACCGCAGGTTTGTCGATGGTGAATTCGTTGCCTTCGGCATCTAGCAGCGTAATCGGACCCTTTACCAGGTAAGGACCACTGTCTTTAATCGTAATTTGGGTAGTATCAGCCATGAAAATTCCTCTCAAGTAATCGCAGCAAGTAGCTTATCTGCACACTTGCCCGCTTATTACTATATACAGCTACGTGACGATGGGTGGTATTCCGTGATGCGCTAGATGAAGTACAGGGCTCTCAAGCCTCCGGTTTTCCTTTTATCCGCTCTTTTTTACCCGCCTTTTTCTATCCATCCTTCTTGTATTCATCTTTCTTTTACCGATCTTCTGTCAGTGGGCACGCGTTGCCTAAGCGGAGCATTTCGTAGGTGGCCGCCTCTAGGGCCGTTTGGGTTTCTTCTGCGTATAGTCGTTCCCAATGGGCGAGCTGATCTTTGGCGGGTGCAAAATACACAGAGTCTTCTTTTAACTCGCAAAACTCTCTGAACATCAGCATCCAGCGACCATTTTTTCCCTGCTCTATGCCAGCGTCAAATAAGTCTTTATCAGAGACGACTACGGGCTCCTGTTTTTGCGCAGCGGACCCTTGTTCATCTGTGAGGGGTTGTTCTGCGGCGTCGAGCAGTGCAGGTTCTTGAATGGCAAAGGCGCGTCCGTTCGCGTCTCGGATGTAGGCAGAGACAACCGCGCCTAGTATGCCAATCCCTAGAATTGCGATCGCAATTTTTGCAAAAAGTTTGCTAGCTGAAGAGGGCCGATTGTACCGGCTAGAAACGATGGAAACAGGGCGAGTAATGCCGGGCAGCTGCTGTTCGACCCAGTCCAAATCAAAAATGTGCTGGTAGAGTTTGTTAGCCACCTGAAGCTTGCCACGACGCTCTACAACCAAGCCAGACTCCAGTAGCTTTGCCTGCTCGGGGCTGTTGTCTGCTCGCAGCTTTCCACGCTGAAGCACTTTAATATAAGTAATCAGCAGCGAGTCTTGCCGGTCGTAAGTGAGTAGCGTTTGGTGAATGTCATTTAGTCGGGCAGCGGCACTGTTGGTCTGCCAATGGTCAATAATTTCCTCTTTAACGATTTGATCGACCAAAAGCTCGGCGTCTTCTTCAGAAACTTGAGCTGAGTATCGAATTAGATAATCGCCAATGATTTTGGTTAACAGCGCATCATCTGCGACCCAGTCTTCTACCCGTTCCAACACCTCTGCGATCGCACGAGTATCTCTGACCGTTTGAGAAATATCATGATCAAAGGCGGCCAACACCGTTGCGATCTCTTGTTCTGGATGCTTATACATTGGAATTTCAGTGCTTACTGGGACTGATGGTTGCGAGTGGCAATGTGATGGCCTTGAGCGGCAGATGGCTTTAACTGACAGCTTTAATTGGCAGACGGCTTTGCGTGATAGAAGCTCTACAAACGCTGCCCTCTGCTATTATGTGGCATCACAGAGAGTCGGATGTAAAGGAACTAAAAAGTATTCTTTCCTGAAAGTACTGAAGGCTCGCTGGTTCGGCCTGCGTATCATTTCAGAGGTCAGCGTTTGTTTCTATACAATTGCGGCAACATTGTTCTTCGGCAGCGGCTTGTCCTTTACCGCCTGATCCATGGGCTCTACATGGGCTCTACATGGGCTCTACATGGGCTCTACATGGGCTCTAAGAGAGGGTTGCCAAGGGTCTGAACCTAAAAGAAAATGTCAGCGAGAGGCCATGACAGCGTGCTGATATGGCAGGCATTATTTCGCACATACTCTATTCAGCGACTCTGCCATTGGACCTGTATAGAACGTGTAAAAGAAAAACAAAAATTGTAGATAACTTTCGGATGGGATCATTTGTCCTAGTTCTTTTTGTCTTTACTGACCGCTTTTATGGGCAGTTTTTCTCTTGGCCTCTACTTATAGTGCCTTCACTTGTAGTGCTGACTTCTGGTCCTTGAGAAGTTTGCAGATAGGCGTATCAAGGCGTGTCACTGAGACACGTTGTTGCCATCTCCAATCACGATTTGACTGTTGTTGGCACTCCCACCAATAGAAATATTGCGACTTCCCGGCGCAGGTAAAGCGGATGCACTTTCTGCTTTGCCTGCGCCAAGCTGGTTTAAATCACGAACCAAAGACATCAGACCGATGGTGTAGTTCTGCTCGTTATCAAGCGTGTGGTAGTGCAGCTGAGCGAGGTCATCGGGAACGTCGCAGGCTGATATCAGCAGTGGAATAACCGGCGTGTCGAGCATTTGCGCAGCTTCCCATTCCCAGGTGACGTGTTCAGAGGCGATCGCACCCGGTGTCATCAGCACCAGCACCGCATCCACTTCACGAATCGCGGTTTTGAGCTGATCTTTCCAGGCCTTACCGCCCATCATATTCTCAATGTCTTGCCATACCCCTAGCCCGCTGCGAGTGAGTTCGGTGCGCAGGCGTAGGGCCGCTTCTGCACCATCGGCGCGGGCATAGGAAAGAAAAACTTGAGTCATAGCGTTACCCTACGGATTGGTGCAATGATGGCCAAATGATTGCTAGACAAATTGTCTCAAACGATGGTTCATGCAGCTGTGATCCTTACAGCCGTGATCTTTATAATAGAGACCTGTCGCATTTGTCTGTTACCTCTGTCCGTCACTTCTCTGTCCGTCACCTCTATGTCCGTCACCTCTATGTCCGTCACCTCTATAAAGTAGGGCCATTTTGCCAGCTGATCTTTTTACGCTTAGGCGACCACCTGGAGAGGGGCTCCCGATTGTTGCCAACCTGCCCCACAGTGGTTTGCAGGTGCCCGAGCACATTGCTAAGCACTTTACCCCGGAACAGCTGCAAAGCCTGC
This sequence comes from Cyanobacteria bacterium J06634_5, assembly GCA_039820525.1. Lineage (GTDB taxonomy): Bacteria > Cyanobacteriota > Cyanobacteriia > Phormidesmidales > Phormidesmidaceae > Phormidesmis. The sequence continues at coordinate 48,667 of JBCBPY010000011.1, read as the reverse complement.
CCAATTCTGACTGGCATTTACAGGAGCTCTATCAGTGGCTGCCGGCGCTAGGCGTCACGATGATGCAGGCCAACTACAGTCGCTATGTTGTCGATCTTAATCGAGCCCTTAAGCCGCCTTTTTTCGGTTCATTTTGGTCGGCGGTGGTGCCCGAGCAAACGGCCTTTAAAAAGGCTATTTATACCCGTAAACCCAGTCCGCAGGCGGTGCGCGATCGCATTGATGAATACTACACGCCCTACCATCAGCAGCTGGCCGCACTGCTCAATGAGAAAATTGCTCAGTTTGGGCGAGTGTATTTGCTAGACCTTCACAGTTTTATGGGGCTCATTACAGACGACGTGTGCCTAGGCAACGCCAATGGCCGCACCTGTAGTGCGCAGCTTATGCAAATTGTTGATGACAGCTTTGCTCGGCAGGGCTACCAGGTGGTTCAAAACAAGGTTTTTACCGGCGGCTACATCACTCGGCACTACGGTCAACATTACGGTCAGCACCGCAGTCAGCCGCTGAACGGCCAACCTCTAAAACAATTGGAAGCCCTGCAAATCGAACTCCACTATCCTTTGTATCTGCCTGATGACCAGTTGGACACGGGTCGCATACCTACCTGGCAGCATCCTACCTTTACTCAGGCACAACAAAGGCTCAAAATCACTTTCCAATCCATTTGCGCGGCGTTAAGCCCTGCGAACTTATCCAAAGAATAGCTCCGGCTCGCACAATTTTGGTGGGGGCTACTTGATGGGGCTACTTGATGGGGCTACTTGATGGGGCTACTTGATGGGCCGTTCGCTCTCAAAAGGTATCGATATATTCCGGATGATAACGATAATTTTACATTTGCTTTATCTTTGTTTACAGTGTTTTTATGCTGTTGATAGAGCAGTCCGTAGTATTACTTAACTAAGCGCTGCTGGAAATAGACCATAACTGAATCTAGCTCCCCAGTTATGGTCTAGTTATGGTGCAACGCCTTCAGTTATGTCGTCTCTGCAAGCAAAATAGCTTGTAACGTCTTTAGGTCTGCCGGTTATGCAGTCGAGCCGTATTAGCGCGAGCGGCTCTTTGTAAGGTTTCCGGCCCAGCCTGCTTTTGTTAGTTTTATTACCCTGTGCGGCACGACATGGAAATTCCAAACACCTTCATTGTTCGTCAACCCACTGGGACACAGGCTAGTGACGACCTTGATTTTGCAGCCTATTGGCAGGCTGTGAAGCGTCGTTTTGTGCCCGCTGCGGGGGTAGGTGCCTCAGTCATAGCTTTGAGCATCGTCGCGATCGCACTTCAAAGACCGGCCTATGAGTCTGCCGGGAAGCTGCTGATTAGACCGGACAAAACTCCTTCGCTCACGGGCCTTAGCCCAGACGGTACGCGAGAGTTTGAGCCCATTACCGTACAGAGTAATCCGCTCAAGACAGAAATTGAGGTGTTGCAGTCTCAGCCGCTGCTGGAGAAGGTCATTGCTCGGCTAAACCTTCAAGATGCCGAAGGCCAGCCTCCGACGCCAACGGCTGTAGCCGCTCAGCTCGATGTGGAAGTTTCTGGCGGCACCGATGTGATAAAGGTGCTCTATTCATCGGATAATCCGGAGCTATCAACTGCGATGGCCAACACCATCATGGAGCTGTACATAGAGAACAATATTGAGCTCAATCAGGCCGAGGCTGCCGCTGCTAGCGAATTTATTGCTAAAGAGCTGCCCAGTGCAGAGGCGGATGTCCGTCGGGCCGAAATTGCATTGAGCCGGTTTAAGCAGGCTAACGAGCTGGTTGCCATTGATGAAGAAGCCAGCTCAGCGGTGGAGTTTGTCACCGATTTGGACGGACAAATTGCGGTGGCTCAGTCCCAGCTTGCCAATACCAATGCTCGCCTGGGTGGGCTGCAATCTCAGCTCAACCTTTCGTCCAGTCAGGCGCTGAACTTAAGCGCAGTTAGCCAGTCTACCGGGGTTCAAGAAGCGCTTGCAGATCTGCAAGCGGTGGAAACTCAGCTGGTTGAGGCCCGTTCTTTTTTTAACGACAACAGTCCGCAGGTGATTGACCTGCGCGGCAAGGCCAGTGCCTTGCAATCCCTATTGCGATCGCGCGTGGGTCAGGTCATTGGCAGTGGCAGCACCCGCACCCTGCAAATTGGTGACTTAGAGCAGAGTCTGATTGAAAGCCTGGTCGATTTAGAGGTGCAGCGCTTAGGGCTGGGCAACCAAATCGAAGCCCTTGACCGGGCCCGAGGGTCTTACGAGCAGCGCATGAACGATTTACCAGAACTGGCTCGCCAACAAACCCTGTTAGAACGTGAGCTTAACGCGGTTCAAACCACCTATGAGACCCTGCTGACTAACCTGCAAGAGCTTAAAACCACAGGCAATCAGGCGCTGGGCAATGCGCGGATTATTGAACCTGCCACCCCGCCAAACTCTCCGGCGCTCAACAAAAAAGCTTTGGCCTTGGGGCTTGGTGGACTGATGGCCAGTGTTGCAGCCTTTGCGGCCACTATTTTGTTTTTAGAAGGGTGCGATCGCACTGTGAAAAGCTTGGACGAACTCAAGCGCCTTTACAACTGTGACGTTCTAGAAGCACTGCCTCAGCTAGGGAAAAAAGAGGCGAGCACCCCTATTATGGTGCGCGACCAGCCTCGCAGCCTCACCAGTGAAATCTATCGATCGCTGCAAATAAAGCTTCAGTACTTTAACGACGTGCGTGCCTTTAAAACGGTCACCGTCGTCAGCGCCACACCCGATGAAGGGGCGGCTACTGTGGCGGCTAATTTGGCCATGGCCCACGCTGAACTCCAGCAAAAAATTCTCTTGATAGACGGTAACCTCCGAGGGCCACAGCAGTCAGCGCTGTGGAACTTGCCTGCTAACGGCAGCGGACTGAGCCACGTCCTTCAGGGCAAACAATCACTTCAGCTCTCTATTCATCAGGTTCACTCTCACCTATGGGTACTGCCCGCCGGCCCCGAGCCAACCTCTCCTTTGGCGTTGTTGCGATCGGCCAAAATGCAGGCACTGCTCAAGGCCGCGGCCAAAAGCTTTGACGCTATTATTATCGATAGTCCAGCGCTGCTGGCGGCCCCCGATGGGCTAGTGCTAGGCAAGCTTTCTGACGGCCTGGTGGTGGTTAGCAAGCTGGGTAAAGTGGAGCGATCGCACATTGCAACCGCCAACGATGCTCTGAAAAAATCTCACCAAAGTGTGCTGGGTCTTGTGGCGACTAACACCAGCAATAAAGAACAAATTGGCGATCGGTGGCTGTATGAATCATCCGCAGATGCGCTAGCGGGCTCAAAGGGTTGTGCCGGTAGTGCGATCGAACCGTCAATGGAGCTGCTAACTACGCCGAGCGCGCGCGCAGGCGATAGCCGTGGTGATATCAAAAGTGATTACTCCTCTGCTGATTTTGCCACCCAAGAAGATAGCCGGTCATCGCCGGTGATTCAGCTAGAGGCTAAAAATACCTTCGATAATGCCGATGGTGCTATCGGCAATGGCTTTCTCGACAGTAGTTTTCTCAGCAACAACCTAACGGACAATCCACACTCCAGTAACGGCAACGGCAGCAACGGCAGCGGCAACGGCAACGGCAACAACCGTCAGTCCAACGGTAACAACGGCAACAACGGCAACAACAAAAACTAGCTTTCATATAAGAAGCGCCGGCTAAAAACAGTCTGCTAAAACAGTTTGCGCGCAGTTTAAGCAACACTTCTCGGCATCTTTTCTTTTATTCTGGCCTTATCCCTGGGCTTAAGCACCGTGTCTTCTTTTCAAAATTTACTAGAAAAAATATTCGGTGTGCTGACCTTGTTGTTCTATACAGGTGCGCTAGAGCCCTTTATTAGATCGGGGAATCCTTTGGTTCCTCTAATGCCAGTACTCCCGCATGTCGCCGCTGTGATTACGCTGGCGCTACTGTTGCTGCGATGGAAAAGAACGCTGCTCACCATGATTCGGGTACCCCTACTGTGGCTGTTGATGGCCATTGCTATTGCGTCACCTTTTTGGTCTAGCGTCCCTGCTGATACGTGGGGAGAAGTTGTCCCGCTTGTGCGTGTCACCCTGTTTAGTCTGTATCTGGCGAGCCGCTATTCACTCAAAGAGATTTTGGCGTTGGCCGGATGGGCCCTAGGCAGCGCGGCGGCTTTAAGTGTGATATTTGGCGCACTCCTGCCCACTTACGGCGTCATGGGCAAGGGGCAAATCGTCCAGTCTCAGGACTGGGTGCATGAAGGGGCTTGGCGAGGGGTTTTTATCCATAAAACGGTCCTCGGCAGCGTGATGGCCCTAGCCATTATGGTGTGCCTGTATCTCACCAGCTGGAAGAACGTGTTACGGCCTTTAGCACTGTTCACCCTTCCTTTGGCCACGCTGGCCCTGCTGATGTCTACCACTAAAGCTGCGCTGGTGATTTTGGTGGGCGTGCTGTTGTGTATTCCGCTCTATCGAGTGCTGCGCTGGAACCCCCGGCAGCTGGCGCTGTGCTTAGGGATTGGGTTGCCGCTTGTGGTTCTCATCGGCAGTGGCATTGTCGGTAATTTTGAGGATCTGCTGGCGGGGATTGGCAGAAACACGACCCTTAGCGGACGGACTTTAATCTGGCCGTTAGTGCTAGAAAACATCCGTCTCCATCCTTGGTTTGGCTATGGTTACAATACTTTTTGGCTTCATGGTTGGGAGGGGGATGCTGCCGTCCTTTGGTCGCAGCTGCCCAGAGGGTTTGAACCCCCTCATGCACACAATGCCTACCTAGACGTGCTCCTTAGCTTTGGCTGGGTTGGTTTCGCCGTGTTTATGGGCAATTTGGCGGCCTTCGGCTACAGGGCCTGCCGGTGGATTCGCACCTGCCCCACAGCAGAGGGTATGGCACCCCTGATGCTGTTTGTGTTCATGTTGCTGGTCAATATCACCGAAAGCAAATGGATTACACCTAATATCTTTTGGGTGGGGTATGTCACCATGGCGATTGCGATCGCGCAAAAACAACAACAGTTTTCCTACTTTGAGCTCTTCCCGGTTCCGCCGCAGGCCCCGGATGAGGGTACCCTTATTTTTCCAGATTCGCGGCCTTCGCCAAACGGATCCTCCGGGGACTTTCCTGGCGATTCATGGCCTCGCCCTACCGGATGAGCCCATACCCCTGTCGCCTTGGGCCAGCTTTGAGCGGCCTATTATACAAAACGCCTGTGCTAAAAAAATAATTCCTGATTCCTGTCACTTTAATCTCATCCTTTATAGTGTTGCCTTGCTGGTTAAGACTGTTCTACTTAAGGCTATTCTGCTTAAGAATAGTTTGTTTCGAACATCTTTTTCGGCGGCAGTGCTACTAGCAGGATGGCAAGAATTTCCCTGTTAACGCCACACAGTTAGCCCCCCTGAAATCATGAAAAAAGCCTCTATTATTATCCCCCTATACAACACTGAACGCTATGTGCATGACACACTGGCCTCTGCGCTAGCGCAAACCTACCAAAATATTGAAGTCATCGTTGTTGACGATGGGTCTGTAGACGGCGGTGTCGATGTTTGTAAGTCATTCAACGATCCTAGAATCACGATTATTCAACAAAAAAATAGAGGGCTCTCTGGTGCTCGTAATACCGGGATTGAGCGGGCCACCGGTGACTATATTGCCTTTTTAGATGCTGATGATCTGTGGCTGCCTGAAAAAACAGCAAAGCATATTCAGCATTTAGAGGACAATCCGCAGGTGGGCGCGAGCTTTAGCTATTCGAGGTTTATTGACGAACAGGCTCGGCCCCTGGGTCTGTACCAGTTCTCGAAAACCAAAAACATCACGCCGCTGGACTTTCTCTGCCGGACGCCCATTGGAAACGGGTCAGCAGCCTTTTTCCGCAAAGAAGTGTTTGAGGCGATTCGATTTCAAGCAAGGCTGAGGAATCGAGTCGAAGACTGTTATTTTGATGAGGCCTTTCGCGAGTCTCAGGATGTAGAGTGCTGGATGCGCATTGCCCTGCAAACCTCATGGATTATTGAAGGCATTCCAGAAGCGCTGACGCTGTATCGGGTTAACTCTGAGGGGATTTCGGCTAACCTGACTAAAAAACTAGACGCCTGGGACCGATTGCTTAAAAAGGTGCATAGCTATGCGCCCGAGCAGATGGAGCGCTGGGAAAAACCAGCAAAAGCTTACCACTACCGGCATTTGGCGCGGCGTGCCATCACTCTAAAAGACAAAGAGCAAGCGACGACACTCTTTTATCAGGCGATCGCAACTTACTGGCAAATTCTGATAGAAGAACCTTTTCGTACGCTGCTCACAGGCGGTGCGGCGATCGCACTGTGGATTTTGCCTCAGCGACTTTATCAGAGTGTGTTTGCCTTGGCCGCGCAGCTGACGGGTAAAAAACAGAAGCAACGAATGGCGAGCGCAGCGAATCCGCTGGCCTAAGCTCACACTTAAGCCCACCTTGAGCAATTTGTTCGAGGTGGGTTAATTCTTTTGGAAAATGAACATAGCGGGCTGTTTTTACGTCACTTAACGTGTGTGTATTGCCATGGCAGCCCATTGCCATCACAGCCCATTGCCATCACAGCACTGTGTCAGAAAGAGTGTCAGAAAGATGTTGTTGTCGCAGGTTTTTTTGACTCAAAAGCTTGTAGCCACACCCTCTCAAGACCCAGATATTAAGACCCAGATATTAAGCTCCTGATAAACCACCTTTTTCGTGCCGACTCTTGCACAGCTTGTGCCTGGCCCTACTTTTTATGATTAACCTTGGCAAACTAAAACAGCTGCCCTCCCAGCTGCTCTCCAACCAGTACATTCAAAATATTGGCTGGCTGGGGTTTGGTGAACTTTTTGGGCGGCTGGTTCGGATGGGCCTAGTTGTAGTGATTGCCCGCATTTTAACGCCGCATGACTATGGCCTTGCCGCCATTATTTTTACCATCAAAGAGTTCGTGATTGTATTCACGCTCAAAGGCGGCATCACCGGGAAGCTGGTGCAAACCGATGAAAAAGATTTGGAGGTGCTCTCCAATACGGCGTATTGGTTTAGCTGGCTGGTGTGCGGCGCACTGTTTTTGCTTCAGGCGATCGCAGCGTTTCCCATCGCCTGGTTCTATAAAGACAACCAGCTGATTTTGCCGATTTGCCTGGTTGCACTCAGCTACCTGGCGCTGCCAACCTATGCGGTTCAGCTCGCTTTGGTCACCCGAGAAAACCGACTGAAAATTTTAGCGATCGCAGATACGCTGATCATGGTGCTCAGCGGCCTGGTTACCTTGGGGCTCGCGCTCTTAGGCTGCGGCCTATGGTCACTTATTTTGCCCTATGTGTTTATCAATGGCGGCGTTTATTTCACCATTCTTCGCGGCAATCACACCTGGCGACCCTCCGAGAAATTCACGCTCCATCGCTGGCGCGAGATTTTTGACTTTGCCAAAAACGTCATTGGCTCTCACCTGATGGACAAAGTCAGATCCAACATAGACTATCTGCTGGTGGGCGGCGTCTTGGGCGTTGAGGCCCTGGGCCTTTACTACTTTGCCTACAATGCGGGCATTGGTATCGTCCTCAACGTCATTTATAAAATGGCCAACGCGCAGCTGCCCTACATCTGTGCTGCCCGCAGCAACTTTGACGAATTTAAAAAGCGCTACTTCAGCAGCCTAAAAGCCGCTTTCTTGGCGATTACGGTGCTGGTGGGGCTGCAAGCCGGACTGGCCCCCTTTTATGTCCCCATCGTCTTTGGTGAAAAATGGCTACCGGCGATTCCAATTTTTATCCTTGTGTGTCTATCGGCGATTCCTCGAACCATTGGTTACTCTGCCTCGGGGCTGCTTCAGGCGATTGACCGTCCCGATTTAGATTTCAAGTGGAATATTATTTTTACCGGTGTTTTTTGCGTCGCGCTGCTGTTGGTGGTCAATCAGGGGCTTATTCCTGTGGCCACAGCGGTGCTGCTCTCCCATTTCATCGCCATTCCTATCTTTTGCTGGTGGGCTACTCGGTTTGTGTTTAACACTAGCAAACAGTCTCACCTCGCCGCTGTTCCAGAAAAATAGTCCTGCTTTGACATGTCAAAAGTCTCTGTAATCATTCCGGCCTACAACGTCGAAAAGACCGTGCTCAAAACGGTGAATTCTGTTGTTGAACAGAGCTTCACTGACTTTGAGCTGATTGTCATTAACGATGGCTCAACCGATGGCACGCTGGCCCTGCTCAATGAGATCAATGACCCACGAATGAAGGTCTTCAGCTTTGAGAATGGGGGCCTTTCTACTGCGCGAAATCGTGGGATTGCCCAGGCCACAGGAGAGTATGTGACCTTTCTGGATGCTGATGACCTGTGGACGCCGGACAAACTCGCACTGCAAGTGTCGCAGCTGGATGAGCATCCTGACGTTGGGGTTGTGTACAGTTGGACACTCACCATGAGTGATGACGGCACAGAATTTCATCCTGGGAAATCGCCCACCCTTGCAGGAGACGTGTATGGCGACTTGCTCATTAGCAACTTCATTGCCAGCGGCTCTAATATTATGGTGCGCCGAGCAGCCATCGAAGCTATTGGGGGCTTTGACGCTAGCCTAAACTCCTGTGAGGATTGGGACTGCTGGCTAAAGCTTGCGGCAAAATGGCCTTTTGCAGTGGTGCCAAAGCCGCAGATCCTTTACCGTCAAACCTCGGGCTCGATGTCTTCTAAGGTGAGGGTGATTGAAGAGGCTCATCTGATTGTGCACCATCGGGCCTTTCGTCAGGCTCCGCAGCGGCTTCAGCATTTGCAGGCGGCTAGCCGCTGCCGCAACTATCAGTACGTCGCCCAGCTGGCTGTACGCCACGCAAGCAGCTGGGACGATATTGCCTACAGCCTACAGCGCCTCAAAATGGCCGTGCAAGCGTATCCTGCTATCCTGCTACAGAAAAAGATTTACGTCTCGCTTGTCAAAATCTCTTTTCTGATGCTTCTATCGCCTGCCTTCGGTCAGAAAATCCTTCGTTTTTTCAGCACGCTTAAAGCGAGCAAAGGTAACGACAGCCACAGTAAGGCTCCCTCAAAAGCTCTATCAGAGACTTCCCCAGAAGCGCCAGCAGCCCTATGAAGAAAATATCTGTTATTCTCCCGGTTTATAACATTGAAAAGTACGTTGAGCAGGCCGTGAGCTCAGTCCTCGGTCAGACCTATGAGGATTTGGAGATTTTGATCGTCAACGATGGCAGTACCGATAGTAGCGCCCGCCTTTGCCAGCAGTTTGACGATGCTCGCATTACCATCATTCATCAGCAAAACAAGGGCCTATCGGAAGCGAGAAATACCGGCATTCGCCACGCCACTGGCGACTATATTGCGTTTTTAGACGGGGATGATATTTGGCAGCCAACTAAGCTGGTGCGACATGTTCAGCATTTAGAGGGCGCGCCTACTGTTGGCCTGAGCTTTTCGCGCTCGGCGTTTATCGATGAAAACAGCCAGCCGCTCAACATTTTTCAAATGCCTCGACTCAAAGGCATCACCCCAGACTACGCGCTGCGCTGCAATCCTGTGGGCAATGGCTCAGCGGGCGTTTTTCGCAGGGAAGCTTTTGATGCGATCGCCTTTACCGGTGCAGAGGGCGACACCAGCTACTTCGATAGAGACTTCGCGATTTCTGAAGATATTGAATGCTTCTTACGCATACTCATCCAAACGCCCTGGAAAATAGAGGGCATTCCTGAGCCGTTAACCCTGTATCGCATTACCACCGGTTCGCTCTCGAGCGACCTCGGTAAACGGATACATTACTGGGAGAAACTGTTTGAAAAAGTGAGCACCTACGCCCCCGACTTAATCGCAGCTTCGGGTAACAAAGCGATGGCGTATCGGCTCAAGGCCCTGGCACGGGAGTGTATTCGCCGGCAAAATCCAGCCCTGGCCCGGCAGTTTATTCAACAGGCGATTGCCCGTTATCCCCGGATGATAGCTGAGGACGCGCGCTCTACTATCACCGTGATGTCTGCTGCTTACCTGTTTTCTTTGCTGCCTTCGGGCGCGTATGGCCGCCTGGAAAAGAAGATTAAGGCGATCGCAGGCAAAGCCCAACAAAAAAAGATCTCAAAAGAGAGTTTGGGTTAACAGCGGGTCTTTTTTCTCTGCTTCCCCTCATCTGTTCTTCCTCATTTCCTGTTTCTCCGTTTACGTTACCTACTGACTGCTGCTATGTCTCTTTTTGCGACCCCGTCTTATTCTGCTCACACTTATCACAGGCTAGCGGCCTTGCCCCTGTGCACACTCGCTGCGCTGATTGGGATAACCGGTGCGCCTGCCATTGCACAAAATCCTGCGCAACGCTCTAGCACGATTAAAGCTCCTACGCTCTCGAACGGCTATGTGTTGGCCTACGGCGATAGGCTGTACCTAGAGGTGTTTGGCTTGCCAGACTATGCCGGTGAGTTTGAAGTATTGGCGGATGGCTCGGTGCGTCTGCCTATGGTGGGCCAGGTGCGCGTGCAAGGACTTACGTTAGAACAAGCTCAAGCGGCTGTCACCCAAGCCTATGGACGCTATATTCGTCAGCCTTTTGTTGACTTAAACCTGATTGAGAGTCGCCCGGTACAAATTGCGATCGCAGGCGAAGTTAATCGCCCCGGCGCCTATGCCATTGAACCTGATGACAACAACAACGCAGCGGGACCAATGACGGTCACCAAAGCGATTCAGCTGGCAGGTGGCATTACTCAGCTCGCCAATATCCGACAGGTTCAAATTGTCAGAGGCCAGGGCGTACCGGGTGTCGTACCACAGTCTGCCAATATTGACCTTTGGGAACTGATTCAATCGGGTGACTTGAGCCAGGACGTCGCGCTGCGAGATGGCGACACCGTGGTGGTCCCAGAAGCTAGCTCAGTAAACGCCGCAGAAGCGACTCGCATTGCCAGTGCTAACTTCTCTCCCGACACTATTACGGTGTACTTAGTAGGAGAAGTAGAATCACCAGGGGCCCTACAGCTCCAGCCCAATATTCCCCTAAATCAGGCCCTGCTCGCTGCGGGCGGATTCACCAATCGGGCGGTAGAAGGGGCTGTCGAACTGGTGCGACTGAGCCCCGATGGCACCGTCTCCAAAAGTGAGGTAGAAATTGACTTTGGCCAAGACGTTAATTCGCAGCGCAATCCCATCTTGCAAGACAACGACACCATTGTGATTCGAGAAACCGGCCTATCAGAATTCTCCGATCGGGCAGGGCAGGTCTTTTCCCCCGCGTTAGGATTATTTAGGGTGCTGGACTTTTTGTTCTAATAAAACAGGCCAAAATAAAGACAGGCCAAAAAAATCTCCTGCGCCAAAAGCAGACGCAGGAGAGTATAAAATGAGCTGTGTCACGAAGTTGTTGTTAGGAGAAAACAGTCTTAAGCGCTTACCAAGACGTTCCTTAAGCAAAAAGAGCCTTGCCACAAAGCGCGGCGAAGCTCGATCACTACGACAGTAGATTCAAGCTGTAGTGCAAAAATCCGGCGTAGCTAGCAATAGCAGCCACACCTAGCGCAGCGAAAACCGCTGTGGGGTAGAACCCGTACCTGTCAAAGGCACCCTCAGACAAGTGCAAAGCACCCCTCCTAAGGGCCCGCTCGCTGATCGCAATAGCTTTGCTATTGCAACAACGCTCACCATGAGCAAGCTGCTCACGGGTAACAGGCGTAGATGTTTCTTTCACTAAGTAAGACATAAAAGAGCACTCCGAATCCTGCCTACAGTAATAAACGGTTTTTACGGTTGGATCTGTAGCAATCGCCACCGTTATTTAAAAAGAGTCTCTAAAAAGGGGTTTTTATATTTTCTATAATTTCTGCCCGTTGTTTAGTCAGTTTGCTGCTGTAAAAAAAGACCCACCACACGACAGACCCAATTTTGGCTTGGTTCATCGAGCCATCTGATCGCATCGAAAGTGTTACCCTCGTTTGAACCGTCCCAAAATAAGCCATATCCCAAATTCTTTGCCCGTTAGAGCGGAAGCTGAATGCAAAACTCAGTGCCCTGGCCTAGTTCAGACTGCACAGTCAAACTGCCCTCATGTTTTTCCGAAACGATTTGCCGAGCGATCGCCAACCCTAACCCCGTACCCTTACCCACGCCTTTAGTCGTAAATAAATGGTCAAAGACCCGCACTTTCACTTCCTCTGACATTCCTTTGCCATTGTCTCTAATTCGAATCATCACGGTCTTGTCTTCAGGACGTATTTCAGTTTTAACCGTAATGACTTGAGGTGTCTCCTCGAGTTCTGCAAAAGATGAGCGCTCAGCGGCTTCATCGAAAATATCAATTGCATTGGCCAACAGATTCATAAACACCTGATTGAGCTGACCAGGAAAACAGCTGATGTTAGGCAGATCACTATAGTCTTTTACGACCTCAATTGCTGGGCGTCTTTCGTTGCCCTTGAGTCTATATTTCAGAATCAGTAGGGTGCTATCAAGACCTTCATGGAGATCAGTGCTGACTTTATGTTCCTTATCAGCACGGGAAAAAATGCGCAAGCTGTTGCTGATGGACTTGATGCGTTGGGTAGCAGCTGTCATTGTGCCGAGTAGCTTAGGAAAATCTGCTACAAGAAAATCTATATCAATGTCTTCTTCATAGGTTTGAATAGACTCATTAACCTGAGGATATTCCTCTCGATAGACTTCGATGAGACCCATGAGATCTTTTAGATATCCTTGAGCATTGCTAACACTGCCATTGAGGAATCCGATGGGATTGTTGATTTCGTGGGCGACGCCTGCAACCAAGTTACCCAACGCTGACATTTTTTCATTTTGAACTATTTGTAACTTAGATCGCTGAACTTCCTCTGCGGCTGCTTTCCACTGAGACGTACGTTCGGCTACCTGATTCTCTAGCTGTCGGGTAAACTGCTGCACCTGTAGATGCGTCCTGACGCGAGCGAGCAATTCTGGCTCACGAATGGGCTTGCAGATATAGTCAACCGCGCCGAGTGAAAAGCCTTTAACAATCCGTTCTGTTTCTGAAAATGCAGTAATAAAAATAATGGGAATGTTAGCTGTCGCAGGATTTGATTTAATCTGCCGACAGGTTTCAAAGCCATCAATGCCGGGCATTTGGATGTCGAGCAAGATTAAATCTGGCAGGGAATTTTCGGAGGGGTTCTCTAGGCAGTTTTCTAACCGCTTGAGCGCCCGCTCACCGCTAATCGCCGTTGAAATTGTGTAGTTTTCAACCGACAACGACTCAATGATTACCTTGAGGTTGGCAGGGGTATCGTCTACGACTAGAATTCTTGCACTAGGAAGACTTGCATTAGGGATGCTTGCATTAGGCGACATAGGTAAGCTCCTCCGCGAGATATTGCTGTAGCAACTGCTCAACTTCCTCAGCCATGAATTGTTCTGTGAACTTTAAAATAGAAGCCACAAAAGGTGTGTAGGAGATGTCAGTTTCTAATAGCTGTTTTGTCTTGGTCTCTAGCGTCACCATGTCGGCATCTTTCGCAAGTGCGAGTAAGGTCTCCAAAATGTTTTTAGCAGGAAGAACAAGATCTGTTGGCTGCGCTTCTAAGTTATTGGCTTTCTCTTCAAAGACCCATTCCAGTTGGAGATGGTGCGCCAGCAGCTTGAACAATTCAGCCGCGTCTACAGGTTTTGCTAAGAAGCCATCGCCGCCATCGTCTATGGCCATCTGTTGAGCTACCTGTGCAACTGAGGCCGAAGAAGCAATGACTTTGTGGTGTTTTAGATGATTTGAGGTACGTATCTGTCGTAAAAATTCAAAGCCATCCATCACTGGCATAGCCATGTCTGTAATCACTAAATCAGGACTTTGGGCTTGCAGCTTTTCGAGTCCCTCTGCGCCGTGCTCAGCTTCAATAATCTCGAAGCCTAAAGGCGCTAACAAGTTGGCAATTACGGTCCGATTTTCCCATCGGTCATCCACGATCAAAATCTGTTTTTGTGTGCCTTTATAGCCAACAATTTGCTCAACGCCTCGGAACTGGGCCTGCTGCGAGCCCCAATCGCTGGCCACTGGCAGCTCGACCACAAAGCAAAATTCGCTGCCTTCGCCTAGCTGACTTTTAACGTCTATCTCGCTACCCATGAGCTTCACAATGCGTTGGCTAATGGCTAAGCCGAGTCCGGTGCCTTCTGCCTGCTTTTTGCGATCGCCAACCTGCTCAAACGATTCAAAGAGCTTATGGCGCTCGCCCTCAGCAATCCCCACGCCCGTATCGATGACCTGAAACAGCACCTTGGCTTGGCTATCTGATCGCGACAGCACATCGACCTGGAGTGTCACCGAACCGCTGTCGGTAAACTTAATCGCATTTCCCAGTAGATTGATTAAAACCTGACGAAGGCGCTTTTCGTCGGCCTCTATCCCTTCTGGCAGGCGCGTGCTGGGCCGATAAATAAAGTCGATGCCTTTTTGCTCGGCTTTGATTTTGCACATTTCAACGACGCTTTGCAGCAGCGTTGGGACGTGAAGGGCAACAGGGGCTAGCTCTAGCTTACGGGCTTCAATTTTAGAAAGATCTAAGACGTCATTAATTAAGGTCAGTAGGTGCGCACCGCATTGGTAAATGATGTCGATCCCGTTGCGTTCTTTTTCCGGTAGTGTTTTTGTGCGCTTGAGAATTTGGGCATAGCCAAGAATGCCGTTGAGCGGCGTCCGCAGCTCGTGGCTCATATTCGCCAAAAAGTCACTCTTGGCCTGATTGGCGCTCTCGGCGCGTTGTTTGGCCGCGTCTAATTCCTCAGTGCGAGCCTGCACTTTTTGCTCTAGATTTTGAGAATAGTCTGTGAGCTGTTGAAAAGAGGCATTGAGCTGGTTAGCCATGTCCTGAAACGCCTGGGCAAGTTCGCCAAACTCATCTTTTCGGTTGAGAGATAGAGAGTGTTCCCACTTGCCACTGGCAAGCTGGCCACTTGCGAGCTGTTTGGCTGCGTCATTAAGCGCCAAAATAGGTTTGACTACGAGGGAGTTGCCAAGCGATCGCACAAACCCCAATCCAATCACCGACACGCCTAAAAAAGTCCCCAGCGCAATCATCCCTACCTGCCTTTCTCGGGCAATCACCTGGCTCACATCTAGCTCAATTCCCAGATAGCCATCTACCCGGCCAAAGCTCGCCACAATAGGAACAAACCCATACACAACGGGCTTGTCATCCCGATTCATTTGAATATCCCACTCGACCCAGGCCGACGCATCATCAGCCGAGTTATTTTGCAAACTGCGAGCAAAGTCACTGCCGACAGGATTGGGCTGAAACGCTTCCTGGGGGCGATAATCCAACACATAGGAACAGTCTGTCCCTGACTGGCAGCGAATGGTAAAAATAGACAGAATATTCTCGTTCGTGGTTTGCACCCGTTCGAGCACACTTTGCGTAATCGCGTAATAAGACAGCCGCGTGTCTTCTGGAGAAACAATCAAGCTGTGATATTCACTATCAATCTGGGGTGAGGTAAGATTGAGCGTTTGTAGCAAGGTCTCTTGGGTTTGCTGGCGCTGAGTATGGCGCAGCTGCTGATAAAACACGCCTGTTAAGGAACCGGCCAGTAGCGCCATCAGCAATGAATAAGAGGTGACCAGTCTTGTCCCTATTTTCCAGTTTTTCATGGCCTTTAAAAAGACAGTCCTAGCGTGGTTCGATAGTTTGCTTTTTGAGCCTCGCGTCCCACCTCGTTGGTAATGGCTTCCCAGCCTTGCTCAATGCGTGCGATCGCCTCATCTCGCGTAATCTCATCGGCCATAAACGCCGTAATTGCAGGGTCGAGTACCTCTAGCTGATAGCGCTTTCCGTAGGGCAGCTTCAGATCCAGAGCCATATTCGGATTGTTCAACGTCACACCCAGCGCTCCCAAATAGTTATTGGCCGCCTCTGCCGACATCCCCGACTCAATCCAGGGCGTCACATTTTCAAACTGAGAGATTCGATAGGGATTAAAGCCCGTCTCACCAATCGTGACATCTACATTGGCTTGAGCCGGTTGACTCATAAAGGACGCAAATGCGTAAGCCGCCTCTTTGACCGTTGGCTCACTCTTAGCAGCCACAACGCTGACAAAGCCCATATTGGCTGCATAGGGCGCATGATTGATCCCATTGATACCATAGGGACAAGTGAACTTGTCACAGGCCACCAGTTTTCCTGTGGTGCGATCCAAGACTTCGGCAGCGCCAGGGGTAATAGCCGCACCGACCATATCTACAACATTTGAGCTATCAGCATCAGCCGCTAAGATAGGCACATCACCCCAGTCCAGCGTTAAAGCGCAGCGCCCAGCCATAAACAACTCTCTCGCACCCGGCTGCGTCATCGTGGCATCTCCGGGGGGGCCAACCTCCGATGTCTGTTTATAAATATCTAGCGCCTTGGAAAACGCCTCATTGTTGACCAAGGGTTGCATTGTCTCTAAGTCAAAAAATGTCCCTTGGCCTGTCCCCTGCGATTGCAGGTAAGACGTGGCAATCGAGGTCATCATAAAGTAACCGAGATGATTCGGCTCTTTGGCAAAGCAAGAGCCGTAGTCGGGCGTACTATCGCCATTCAAATCCTGGCCATGAAATTGCTGAGCAATCGTGAGGTAGTCTTCCCAGGTGGCAGGCGGCGCGAGTCCAGCCTGATTTAATAAATCAGTCCGATAATACACCATGTGAAAATCACCATCGACCGGAATCCCATAGATGCGCTCATCCCCAGCAGTGCTCACGTTCTGAAAGAATGGAGCTACATCGTCCCAGGCAAGCGCCTCATCTGCTTCGATGCGGCTGGTTAAATCTTCTAGATAGCCTGCTTTTACGAAGTCGATTAGCCATGAGGGGGAGGCAACTGCCATATCGTAGGCTGGGCTTGAGCCGGGCCAGTCCGTTTGCAGTGTGTCGTAAATCTCACCGTAGGGAATGGTGGTTAACTTCACCTGAGCGCCCGTCAACGCTTCAAAGTCAGGAATCCGTCGCGCTATCCCTGAGCCAATAGTGCCAGCTCGTGCTAGAACATTGACTGTGATACCGTCGAAACGTTCTGCGGCTGTTTGAGAAATTTCTGAGGGTTCAGACGTGGACTGATTCGTCGAAAAGAAGCCGCATCCAGCAACTGCCAAACTCATCCATAATGATGCCAGCACGATGGCGACGTACTTACCAGATTTGCAGTTAGCGCGTAGGCGTTGCCGAAAAGAATGAAGGTACATAGCCAGGAGACAGCGTGAGTGGCGATAGAATGGACACAACAAGCTACTTAGAAGAACAAGCAATCTTGATTCTATTTGTGCCCACCCCATTCAGCTAACTATCAAAGTGCCGCTAGGACTCTGCTGGTAGCCATAGGCTTAGGAGGTGGTGTAAGCGGGTGAGTGAAGCGCACCATCTTACAAGCAATTAGCATCAAGAATCCGAAGATGTGAGCAAACTGGAATGGATTCGAGATCACTACTTCAGTGCCTTGAGTGTGTTGTTAGGCACCAGCAACGCCCTATTCGCAGCCCCCATTGTGATGGGCTGCACTTGATTAGGGCGTGTCATTAATTAAGCCAGACGACAGAAGCTGCCAAATAAACCTGAAACCGACTCAATTTTTGAGAATATCGACCTTAAAGATCAGCAAGCGCAAAATGACTGTGCTAAGCGGGTGAGCTTGGACTGCAAGGCGACGGTCAAGCTCGGCATTTATCACGAGGCGGGCTGACGAGAGGCCATCGGCAGGCCGACGACCACGACATGGGTGTCAAAGAAGCCTATATTCCCTGTGGCATTGTCGATGAGGATCCCGATGAGTTGTTCATTAGCTTCGGTAGCTCCTACAAAGCGGTGAGACCCTGCGTCGCTTTGCGTCGCTCAGGAATGCTCACCAAGACAACCAGTGATTTTATTGTTGATACCTTGAAAGCCTGGTGGGCGAAGCTCACGCCACAGGTACGACACCATCTGCCCATGCTTCAGATTAAAGTGGACAACGGTCCAGAGAACAGCGGTGTAAGAACACAGTTTCTCAAACGGATAGTCGATTGGGTAGACCAGATTGGCAAGCCTGTTCGACTTCTCTTCTATCCGCCCTACCACAGCAAATACAATCCAGTAGAGCGCTGTTGGGGGGTGCTTGAACAATATTGGAATGAGACAAGGCTGATTGACCTACCAACGATGCTAGTTTGGGAAAAAAGTATGAAGTGGAAAGGGGCTCATCCGACTATTCAGTTGAATCCATCCATTTATTCGAAAGGGATTACGCTGACAAAAGAACAGATGAAACCAATTGAGGTGAGGTTAGAACGACATCCCTACTTACCCAAGTGGGATATTTTCATTCACCCTGCTTAGCGGTATTCTCTTTCCTGGAAACTACCTAAGATATAAAAGAGCACTCCGAATCTTTCCTGTAGTAATCAACGGTTTCTAAGGCTGGATCTGTAGCAATCGCTACCGTTCTAAAAATAGTCTTTAGTAGCTCTCCAGCGCCTTTCGCTTTGCTGAAATCCATCTTGTTGGACGATGACTAGGGGCTGGCCACTGATTCAAAATATCTTTGACCAGCAGCTCTTTTGCCCAAACCTGGGTGACTACCACAATCGGTAGCGCTAAAAACAAACCCAACAAACCAAAGAAAATAGCGCAAATGACTTGAGCAATTAAGGTGATCGCCGGTAGTAAAGAGACCTGCTTTTTCATCACGAGCGGCGTGAGTACCGTGCCCTCAATTTGTTGAATGGCAAAATACAAAATCAGCACTGCGATCGCCATCCAAGGTTGAATCGCTAAGGCCATTAGCATCGGTGGAAGGACGCTTAAGAAAGGGCCGATTGTCGGTATGAAGGTAAGTAGCCCTGCAATCACCGCGTTCACAACGGGTAAAGGGACCCCAATGATAGCTAGCCCGATGGCGCTGCACACCGTAATCACAGTCATATTGAACAAAATACCCACAGCCCAGCCTGCTAGCGCCTGCTCACATAGGGTTAAAATGGCATCTGCTCTTGGGCGATAGAATTTTGGGAATATCACCAGCAGCACGCGTCGATAGGCTGCTGGATTGGCCAACAGCATGATGGTGGTGGCCAGCACTAATAAAAAGTTAATAACAAAGTCCAAAGAGCCTGCAAAGATAGTGACTAGCCGACCAACCCAAGTCGGGCTCATACGTGCCAGCTGTGGCAAAAGATCGCCCAGTTCTGTGGCCGCAAGCGCGTCTCCTGGAACAATACCCGCAAGGTGGTTGTACCACTGCTGAACCCTTTCAATGCCCTGTTCGGAAAGGAATGTGTATTCAGGGATCCGGTCTATGAGGGCGGGAAGTACTAGCCAGCCTGTTCCTACCAGCGTTGCGCCAATGCTCAGCAGCGCGATCGCCACGGCCAATCCACGAGGAATAGAGAGCTTTTGCAATTGCTGTACCAGCTTGTTGATGACGGTGGCAAATGCGATCGCAGCAAAGGCCAACAGCAAAACCTGTCGCACTAGCCACAGCAAGTACACCAGCGCAACAATACCCACTAAGCCGATTAGTTTTCCGAACTTCACAAAGTCATTCCTTTCTCTTACAACGGCCTGATAGCAACAGCCAACGGCAATCCCTAAAAGTCAACTGCTCACAACACTCTTCGCTCACAACACTCTTCGGTAGATGCCCAAATCCAAAAGCCAGACAGATGCGGCGTATGACAGCACCTTCTGCCTCTCGTTCTTTTCTCTTGTGCAATGCCTGCGTGAGAGACTTCTCCCTTCCGCTGATCACAACAGTTTGTTCATTACTCTATTTGTTCACTACTCTATGCGGAAACCTGTCGGCACAGCCTCTCTCTCTAGAGCAAACTTTCCGCGTGAATCTGGGCCAGATGTATTGTTTTACACGGCTGACGGGGCTTGGCCGTCTGTCAAAATACTCATCACAATCTCTAACGTTTGACCGAGGTGACTTTCGCCTGTAGGTAATAGCGAAACCGGATCAATCGGACCGGTGGGGCCGTTATGGGTGACGGGCCCTAATGAAATGAGCTGTACACGGCCTTCGGCTTTTGCTAAGTTCCAGTTGGACCAGGCCATAAATGGCCAACGCTTGGGAAACATCATTGCGCCTATTTGCGCGAGCACGTCGCGATCGCCTTTCAAATGGTACAGCCGGTCTATCAGGGCGACGCCTTTATCACCGCTTACCACGCCAGAGAGCGAAATCACCTCAATTGGCACATCTAACGCGTACTTAAGATACGTCACCGCGCCCAGTGCGACCTGCGCGCCGCCGCTATAACCCAGCAGTGTAATGGGTGTCCCTGCCCGATAGTTGCGCTGGCGCAAACTGTTCAAAATGACCTGCGCCGTTCCCCGGTTGAATACTGGGCCATAGCGATTGTCGGTAGAAACAGCGACCTGAAAGGTATTGCGCAAGTTAACAAAAATATCCAGCGGGCTGTTAGCGTTCCAGTTTTCAACCCGATTCACCCAGCGCCAAAATCTTGAAAACGGACGCTCTGCCGTCAGCGGCCTATTTAGCGCTGAATAGGCCATGATGTCTTGAATGAAGACCATATCCGGCGGCAGCGAAGCTTCTAGCGTATCTAAAAAGTTTTGAACCCTGACCGGATAGTCCGCGCAGCTTTGTGAGATGCCGTCTAAATAGACAATGTATCGGCTGGGGTAGGGTGCATCTTCGTGGTGGTAGGCACTGAGCTGCGCCGGAATTTTACAGGGGATGTGGGTTTCGATCCCATCGCCATACCAGCCAGCCCACCAGCCCAGGGCTTCAAAAGGGGAGAGCAACCCGGCTAAAAGGAGGGCAATGAGGCCGACTCTGGCCAAGTCAATGACGAGCTTGAGTAATTTGCTATTAAAGGCCAAATACCACTGCAACCACTGCTCATTCATGGGTGAAAGCAACACAATGATGCCCACTGCCAAGCCGATGACCGCGCAAAGCTTAATTAATCGACGACCCATAAAAAGAGTTCAAAAGCACGCTGAGTCATCAATTTTACAACTAATGTTACGGCTATAGGAACGTTCTAAACCTTACGCTGCCCCGGCGGCTTTCCTGAGGGGTTTCCTTTGGCAGCTCGCTGGGCAGCTCGCTGCGATCGCCCTGAGAGTACTGTCCGCCCCGAACGCTCTAACTCGGCCATCAAATCTGGCGTTGCCCGCTGTGCTCTTAGCCCAGAATAAAGCTCTTCGGCGAGGCGAATCCGGTTGGTAATGAGCTGCTCGCCCGCTGCCCAGTTGGTAATCCACTGGCCTAGGGTGGCAATCGGTTGACCCACCGTTTTTTGCAGCAGCTGTAAGACTACCCAGCCCAATGCGGCACTTTCAAACGCATCCCAGTGACCCAGGGGGGTAATGGCCTCGATGCCGACGACCACCGCCAGCAGCGTCCAGATAGAAAGCAGCAAGAAGATGGCGCTTCCGAAGTAGGGAAACATCACTAGCACGCCTAATATCAGCGGCACGTAGCTAAAGCCCAGGGTGCGTAGCACCGCGACAAAAGAAAGATGCCCTTCAAAAGAAAGGTTCAAAATCACCCAGGTACTGAGCGCCCAAAAGCTGTAGCCGATCACAAAAAATAGGGCGGATAGCAGCAGGCTGAGGATGAATCGAATGGGCCGTACCTGATTGATAAAAAGCACCACAATTTGACTTAAGGACTGGGAAATGCCCGCAATAAAAACAATGGTGAGGGCCGCTAGCAGGCTTTTGGGCTGGGTATTGATTTGGGCAAAGGTTTCTGCATTGAGCGCGATCGCACCTCGCATGAGTACCCACAAGTTTGCGAAAGCATCTTCTCCGGGGAGCAACCCATGCAGCAGGCTACTATCCAATTGACCACTCAAAAACACTGTGTTTGCTGGCTTTTTCAGCCGTTGAACGCATCTGACCCACCCAGCATAAATGAGGGAGTTATGCGAGCGCAAACGGCCTGCCGAACCCCACTTCAACTAAGGCAAAGCCGCAGAAATACAGCATTGCCTTAGGCAATAGTTCATGCTTTGGTTAAGGAAAGGTTAACGTAGAACGGGCACGAGAAGGAAGTGCTTCGTCGCTCTTTAAGATGACAGGGTAAGGATGAAAGACGGCAACTGGCAATTTAAAGACTGGCGATAAAACAAGCCACATCAGATGAAAGCTATTTTCTGCATAGAGCCGCATAAGATTACGCGATCGCTTGTCATCATCACGCTGATGCTGACCGCACTAAGCCTGCTGGAGCAAGGTCTGGGCCTCACGAGCGGGCTGTTTTATTTAGGGACAGATGCGAGCTTGCCTACTTGGTATGCGTCATTGGCGCTACTGTTTAGCGCTCTGTTGCTGTCCTTAATCGCCACTAAAAAACGCAATCAGCCCTATGCAGCTCATTGGCAGTGGCTTGCCATTATTTTTTATGGTCTTTCTATCGATGAAGTGGCCGTTATTCACGAGCGCGTTGGCGATGCTTTTGCCAGCACATCCTTAGATGACACCCTCACTCAGCTGTTGGCATTCACCCGGCTGCCAGAGGGCTTTTTTCACTACTCCTGGGTGCTTTTGGCCATTCCAGTTATGTCTATCTTTTTTCTGTCATATCTTCGATTTGTTCTTCGCCTACCGCAGCAAACTAAAGTGCTGTTCATTCTTGCCGCCTTCATTTTTCTCACCGGGGCGATGGGCCTCGAAACCTTTGCTGGCTATCAAAGCTACCTCAGCGGAAACAAAACCTGGGCGTATATCCTACTCACCCATGTAGAAGAGTTTTTAGAGAAGGTCGGTATCATTATTTTCATTCACGCGCTGCTGCAATATATCAGTACGCACCTCGGCAGAGTGGAGCTAATTCTAGAAGAGAAAAAACGCTTTTAGCGCGTCCCGTTTTCTATGGCCAGAGGATGAGGGGCCAGGAGATGAGGGGGATAGGGGATGAGGGCGACGGTGTGTTATTTAGACGCGTCTCCCTTAGGCTAAATTTACGCCTAACTCGTGAGCTAAAAACGCCCACTTATCAGTGGCTTCTTCAATTTGCTTGGCGGTGGGCTTACCCGCGCCGTGACCGGCTTTGGTTTCAATGCGAATGAGTACCGGGTTGTCACCCTCATGGGCGGCCTGTAGCGCTGCGGCGAATTTGAAGCTATGGGCTGGCACGACGCGATCGTCATGATCGGCGGTGGTGATCATCGTGGCGGGGTATTCGGTGCCTGGCGTGAGGTTGTGTAGCGGCGAGTAGGCGTAGAGCGCCTTAAATTCATCTTCGTTTTGCGGGGAGCCATAGTCGGACTCCCAGGCCCAGCCAATGGTGAACTTGTTGAAGCGCAGCATGTCGAGCACGCCGACCGCAGGTAGCGCTGCGGCAAAGAGATCGGGGCGCTGGGCCATGCAGGCACCCACCAGCAAGCCGCCGTTACTGCCCCCTGCGATCGCCAGCTTTTCAGCGGTCGTATACTTCTGTTCTATCAGCCATTCTCCAGCCCCGATAAAGTCATCAAAAACAGTTTGCTTGGCGGTTTTAATGCCTTGCTGGTGCCATGCTTCGCCGTACTCGCCACCGCCGCGAAGATTTGCCACGGCGTACACACCGCCCATCTCTAGCCATACCAACGTACTTACCGAAAAGCTAGGAGAAAGAGAGATGTTAAATCCACCGTATCCATATAGCAAAACAGGATTTTCACCGTTGAGTGAAAGCCCTTTCTTCGCGGTAATAAACATCGGGATTTGGGTGCCATCTTTGCTGGTGTAGAAGACTTGCTGAGTTTCATAGTCTTCGGGTGAGAAGGGGATCTTAGGCTCGCGGAAGAGTGTGCTCTCACCGGTGGTGAGGTCGTAGCGGTAAATGCGGCTTGGCACGGTGAAACTGGTAAAGCTGTAGAACGTCTCGGTGTCGGTGCGCTTGCCGTTGAAGCCGCCTGCCGAGCCAATGCCCGGGAGCGCTACGTCGCGCAAGGGTGTGCCTTCAAGATCGAAGATTTTGATCTGCGTGTAGGCGTCTTTGAGGTAGTCGGCAATGAACTGATTGTTGAGTACGCCTACCGACTCAAGCGTTTCTTCGGCCTCGGGAATGAGGGTTTTCCAGTTTTGTTTTTCAGGGTTGTTAATGTCGATGGCGACCACTTTCCCTTTGGGCGCCTCTAGATCGGTTTGGAACCAAAAAATGTTGTCGTCATGGTCAATTAGGCTGTAGTAGGCTTCAAACTCAGAGATGAGTTCTACTACTTCGCTATTGGGATCTTGTAAATCTTTATAAAAGAGAAGATTTTTGGGGGCGGTCCCTAGCCAAACGGAGATGATTAAATAGCGGCCATCTTCTGTAACGCCGCCATTGAAGCCCCATTCCTTTTGATCGGGGCGGTCGTAAATGAGTGTGTCTGCTGACTGCGGGGTGCCCAGCTGGTGGTAGTAGAGCTTTTGATAGTAGTTGACATCTTCTAGCTTGCTTTTGTCATTGGGCTCATCGTATCGGCTGTAAAAGAAACCCTTATGATCGTGCGTCCAAGCGGCCCCGGAAAATTTTACCCACTTAATCAAGTCGTCGGTATCTTTGCCGGTTTCAATGTCTCGCACATGCCATTCCACCCAGTCTGAGCCGGCGGTGGAGAGGCCATAGGCGAGGTATTTTGCATTCTCACTAATGGCAATGCCCGAGAGGGCCACCGTGCCATCGTCACTGAGTGTGTTTGGGTCTAGCAGAACGGTGGGCTCAGCCTCTAGTGAGGGGAGGGTGTAAAGAACAGATTGATTTTGGAGGCCGTTGTTTTTGTAGTAGAAGTAGCGATCGCCTTGCTTAAACGGGATGCCGTAGCGCTCGTAGTCCCACAGCTCTGTGAGGCGAGTGTTGAGCTGGTCTCGGCCCGGTAGCTGATTGAGGTAGCTAAACGTGACTTTGTTTTGGGCCTCTACCCATGCCTCGGTTTCGGTCGCATTAGGATCTTCTAGCCAGCGGTAGGGATCGGCAACGTCAACACCGTGGTAAGTGTCGGTTTGATCAACGGTGCGGGTGGAGGGATAGTTGAGAGGCATAGAGATCTTGTGAGGTATTGAGCGGTTAAAGGATGCTGGAGGTTAAGGGAGAAATAGGTGAAAACAGTGCGGGCAAAGGCTGTTAGCGGGACATATTTAATCAGAGCGTATTTAACCAGACCGTGTGTAGCCAGACTGCTTTACTTAGGATAGTTGACGGTTTCTAAAATGAGGTCGGCCATTTTGTCGGCGGCACCAGCAGGACCTCGAAGCTGGCGGAGGTCTTGGCGAATAGCGTCTAGCTTTTCAGGGTTGTTTAGAAAATTTTTAGCAACGTTACTCGCATCAGTAGCGGTAATCGGACCAAATAGCTCGGGAACAACTTCGCGTTTGGCCCAGATGTTCGGCCATGCAAACCGTTTGCCCGATTTTTGCAGGGCGCTCACCAAAATAGGATTGATGATACGGCGGGCGATCGCACCGACGCCCGGCAATCTAGACAGTAGCCCTGCCAACCCGTCGGCAAATGTAATTGCACCCAGCGTTTGGGTTGGCAGCAGGACAATCATCGGCGTCCCGAGCGAGCCAAGCTGCGCGGTGTTTGCCCCGACCGTGGTAAAGCAAAGGCCGCATTGAGAAAACAGATCTAGCGCTGGGAAGCGTTGCCACAGGACTATCTTTGGGCCATCGCGGTCTGGGCCATCACGATCTGCGCCGAGCTGTAGATAGGGGAGCCCTTCGTTGGGCTCGATGAGGGTGACGGGCGGACAGGGGAACGTTGCGATCGCAGTGTTATACGCTGGGTCTGTGTACTGCATCAGTCCAGGAAGCGTCAGGTTTGGGGCAACGCCTAAAACAACCTGAATAGACTGACCGTACTGAGCGTGAAGGTCCACCGCAATTGACAACATCATTGGCATGCCAATGCTCAGCTTCACGGGCTTAGATCCAGGGAGTAAGCCAACCAGCGTCGTCTTAGGCGCGCAGCCTAGCGCTGTGGTAATCTCTGCGCGATCTGCACTGGATTGTACGTCAGCCATCAAATCGCCCACGACCTTGAATTTGGGCTGGTAGCGGGCTGGGGCGGCTTGAACCAAATCGGCTTGCATCACGCCAAAGCTATCGACCATGCCGGGCCAGCGAGCGTCCCATTCGGCGTAGGTGACGGTGCGATAGCCGAGGTGCTTGGCCGCGATAACTGTGTAGAGCTGGTCGCCCCCAAGGAACACTACAACGCCTTGCTGGTGCCAGTCCCAGCTATCTGCTGTTTTGCCCGTGAGCAAAAACTTGAAGAAGTTCGGGGCGCTTTGTACCCGGTCAACTTCGGGATATTTTTGTAGGGCAATCGGTTCTTGGCCAGAGGCGTGGGGGCAGGGGGAAAGGATGACGGAGATGCGGGCAGTTTGCTGGTTTTGCAGCGCTTTGGTTTTGAGCGATCGCACCACTGGCTTTACCCAGGTCGCCACCTCACCAGGGCCGTTGGACAAAATCACAATATCAATCGGCGCAGCCGTAGCAGCAGTAGACGCGCTGGGGCTTTGAGTGGTGGCAGGCATAAAACCAAAAACCTAAAACCAACAAGATCACGTTAGCCTATTACAGTTGAACTTTTACTCCCTTCCAGCGATTAATCATTGTGACCCAGCCTGATGCCATTCGTGAATTACTCCAAGCCGTCGCCGCTGGAGACCTCAGCCCAGAGCTAGCGTTTGAAACGCTGCAAGAAACGAAAAATCAGGGCGCGCACCTGCAACCAAAGCAAGGTCAACCAGGTCAACCAAAGCAAGGCCAGTCAGCTCAAGGGTATGAATCTGTCGGTGACTTCGCGAAAATTGACCACGCACGCACGGAACGCACAGGCTTTCCCGAAGTCATTTGGGGACAGGATAAAACCGCCGCGCAAATTGTAGACATTATGCGCGTGATGGAATCGCACCATCCGGTAGTGATGGCCACGCGGGTAGATTCAGAAAAGGGCGCGCAGATTCAGGCAGCGCTGCCCCAGGTCACCTATTTTGATCTGGCCCGGATTTGTGCCATTCGGCCTGAGACACCCTCTGTGACGTTCCCCGGCAGGCTCAGCATTTTGACAGCGGGCACCGCAGACTTACCGGTCGCTGAAGAAGCTGCGCTCACCGCAGAACTGTGCGGCTTTTCAGTCACTCGCCTGTGGGATGTGGGGGTCGCGGGCATTCATCGGCTGCTGGGCAATCGCCATGTGATTGATGAATCGGACGTGCTGATTGTGGCGGCGGGTATGGAGGGGGCTCTGCCAAGTGTTGTGGCTGGGTTAGCAAGCTGTCCGGTGATTGCCGTGCCGACAAGTATCGGCTACGGCGCGAGCTTTCAAGGCCTAGCGCCACTGCTAACCATGCTAAATTCTTGTGCAACCGGCATTGGTGTCGTCAATATCGACAATGGATTTGGTGCAGCTATTTTAGCTGGCCAAATTTTGCGAGTGGGCTCACTGAGCGCTCACTGAGACTGCCTGACTGAGACTGAGGATTTCTTTAGTAAGTAGATGATCTAATATTTAATCTTGCGAATATTCGTAATTTTTCTCAATGAGCTGGTGCTCTAAAGTCTTGTCATGAGAACCTAATTTCTCTAGCGAGTAGAATAGGACTTAAGTTGAAAGGGCTAATAAATCGTGGAACATCCGCAACTTCAAGAAATTCTTAGTCAGCTAAAGCAACACCTTCATAATATATATGGAGAACGGTTAACGTCCCTTGTTCTTTTTGGTTCCCAAGCGCGGCAGGAAGCGACAACTGACTCTGATATCGACGTGCTCATTGTTTTGTCAGGAGCCTTAGACGTTCCCGATGAGCGTAGAAAATTAAGTCAATATTTGGCTGCACTATGCCTTGCATACGATGTTTTAATTACCTGCCTATGGACAGAATCTCAGGAATGGAAAACGCGTCAAAGCCCTTTAATGCTCAATATTCGCCGTGAAGGCATTACGGTATGACTAGCGAGCAAACACTTTTGATCGAGAAAGCTAAGGACAGCTTACGAGCGGCTAAGCTTTTATCAGACGAAACTATGTATGGGTTTGCAGCATCGAGAGCCTATTACAGTATGTTCTACGTTGCACAGGCTTTTTTGATGGGAGAAGGGCTTACATTTTCTAGTCATGCTGCTGTAATTGGCGCCTTTGGAAAGGAATTTGCGAAGGCGGAGCGGGTACCGTCTAAATTTCATCGCTACTTGATCGACGGTGCACAAACTCGGACGGAGGGTGACTACAGCACTGCAAGAAAAGTTACAGCCGGTGAAGCTTTTGAAATTATTTCCCACGCGGAGGACTTTATTCAGCTTACCAAGCAGCTTTAGTCATTAGCCTTGCGTTGGTTGCACTCTTTTCTAGTGCAACATAACAGGCGACAATTTGCTTGAGATTTATTTAGAGACATTTTACGTTCTTAAAACTGTCGTTATACTGACGCTGTTGTTTGACCAAAATAGTTGAGGTGACCAAGATGATGGCTTTCCTGACAGTTTTCCTGATTTTGGTTGCGATCGCACTTCTCGCAGGCTTTTTTCTTCCCAGCAAGGTCCATGTAGAACGTCAGACGCTTGTTGATGCACCTCCAGAGAAAGTATTCTCTCAAGTGAGTGACTTTAACGCTTGGCGCGCGTGGTCGCCTTGGGCGAATATAGACCCTGACGCTACGTTTAAAATTGAAGGCGCAGGTGTCGGGCAAACCATGACGTGGGCGAGCGATAACCCTGAGGTCGGAACAGGAAGCCAGGAGATCACAACTTTAGAGGCTCCGCGCAAAGTTGTGACGCACCTGGATTTTGGTGATATGGGCGTTTCGGATGCTAGCTTTACGCTGGAGCCTACTGAAGGAAAAACCCTCGTTACCTGGAGCTTAGATTCGGATATGCGTGAAGGTGTTCCGCTCATGAAAAAGCCCATGAATACCTTTTTCGGGTTCTTCATGGACTCTATGCTGGGCAAAACCTACGAGCAGGGGCTGGCCAACCTCAAAGCGGTTGTTGAGGGTTAGGGATGTCCCTATTGAGTTCTTTTTAGTTCTCTCCTCTTAATCTTCTCAACAAGTCTCTGGCAGCTTCGTGGCCTAGGCCCTGGCGATTTTTGCTGTGCTCCCAGAAGGCGTCCCACCAATCTTCTGGCTCTTGGTGTTCGCCGGTGTATTCAGTAGGGCGGCGAGTGCGACCGTCGGTGACTAGGCTGCCTACGTAGTCGGCATCGTCGTAGATGCGTTTAATCTGTTCATCAATTTCTGCTAAGTCGGCTTCGGACACTACACCGTTATCTGTTGCTTTATAAAACTGAATGGTGACGCGAATGGGAAAGTTGGGATCGCGTTCAATGGCGAGATTGTCAATTTCGGTGAAGGGGCCTTCTACAGGGCCATGACCAATCACGGCAGCTTCTACATTACTTTCCATGCGCTGTAGTGTGCTGGCTGCCGGGGCGGCTGATTCTAGCATCATGCTATCTGCCGAGACACCGAAGTTGTTGCTGAACGGATCTTTTTGTTTGAGGGGGACCTGAATGAGCATGACCATGTTCAAGCCTTCTTCTGAGGCTTCTACAGGCGGTAAGGTTGTTGTCTCACCGGTAGATTGCTCGGCAGATTGCTCGTTAGCTTGTTCGGTGCGGAAGTCGCTGATTCGTTTCCCGGTGAGGCTAGCGCGCTCTCCATTTTTATTGAAAAACAGTCTTTGCCCCCAGGTCCGGCCAGCGTCAAACCCGTCGCGCTGGTTGTCGATGATGGTGGCACTGGTGCCTTCGCGGGTGGCTAGAAGGGTGAGGACGGCGGGGTCACCGGGATAGGACTGGTAGTTGAACAATACAGGATTAAAGGTGGCTTCGCCGCTGTCTGGGATGGGTAAAAAGGCGGCTTGGGCGCTGACGAGTACGTGGGAGTCGCGTTCGGCCAAGAGAGATTGTTCGCGGCCTGTCCAGGAGTCAGGTTTGGATAGGTAGTTGCGGAGGTTTTCTAGGACTTCGGCGAGGAGGGTGGGGTCTGGGTCTTCTCCTTTTTCGTTGCCGGTGAGGATGGAGAGCCGTTGCATGGGAACATCGGCGGTGAGGTCGGAGAAGTTGGGGTAGCGGATGACGGGCATGAGGTGGAGTCTGGCGTCGCCGGTGCGGGGGTCGCGGTGTTCTACTTGGATGGTCATGTCGCTGATGTTGGGGCCGACTGAGGAGTTGTCGTAGCGGCCGGTGTCTTCC
Source organism: Cyanobacteria bacterium J06634_5 (assembly GCA_039820525.1). Classification (GTDB taxonomy): domain Bacteria; phylum Cyanobacteriota; class Cyanobacteriia; order Phormidesmidales; family Phormidesmidaceae; genus Phormidesmis. The sequence goes on along the minus strand of JBCBPY010000011.1, from coordinate 18,587 downwards.
CAGGTGACGTCCATAATTTGCAGGTCTTTGGCGGCGGCGAGGCGCTGGGCTTCGGGGTCGCGAATCATGGATTTGGTGCGTTCGATGACTTGGCCGTATTGGTCGTATTGGCGGGTGTCTCTTAGGATGGGAGGCTCGATAGGAGGGATGGCGGGTTCTGAGTCGATGGTGATATCGTCGGGGGTGGGTGAGTTTGGGGTTTCAGTGGGTGAGGTGTCTGAGGGGGTGATGCCCCATGAGGATTGGGCTAGGACGCTGCGGTTGATGGTGGTGATGCCGCCTAGGAGTAGGGGGAGGAGGAGAAGGTTGCTGAGGGTGACTTTTTTCATGGGGACGGGCGGGTGGGTGTTCTTAACCTAATGTTCTTAACCCTACGTTAAGCGGCGGGCGGGCTAAACTTTGGCTGGTTTCTAAAAGTGAAACCGATTTTAAGCGCTGATTAGTTTATTGGGAGTGGGTCCGGTGAAAAAGGTGATGTTTGTGTGTCGGAAGAATTCGTCTAGATCGCAGATGGCGGAGGGGTTTGGGCGGACGCTTGGGGCTGGGAAAATCGAGGTGGTCAGTTCTGGGTTGGAGGCGAGTTCGGTTAGGCCGGAGGCGATCGCAGCTATGAAGGATATTGGGATTGATATTACGGGGCAGACGTCGGATGCGTTGGCGGATTTTAATGCGGCGGATTTTGATGCGGTGATTTCGATGTGTGGGTGTGGGACGGGTTTGCCTGCTGATTGGGTGAGTCAGGAATATTTTGATGATTGGGAGTTGGAGGATCCGGCGGAGAGGCCGGAGATTTTTCCGGAGATTCGGGATGAGATAGAAAAGAGGGTAAAGAGTTTGATTGAGAAGTTGGGGTGAGAGATCGGTGTGAAGGAGGGGGCTGACCGGGGATTTCCTCCCCGTACCCCTCCTCTGCTCATATCTTTAAATACTGCCTGGGGGCCTGACTCCCCCAGACCCCCCGAAAGGTATAGTTCAATGCTCTCTTTTCTCTATGATTGCTGACCTATGAGCTATCGAGAAGAGTTTGGGGTGTCCCTGCTAGCGGGATGGATTGGTTAGGGCATGTAGTATTTGTTGCACCAGGAGCCATGGAGGCCATGGGCCAAGTGATGGTTTAGCCACAGTCGGCAAACAGGGCCTTTGTCAATGTTTTCGGTGTCTAGGATGACGAGGGCTGAGCGTTTTTTTAGGTGGTCGTACATGAGTCCGAGGAGCCAGCCTGCGTCTTCGGCTGGGCTATTGGGGTTGGGGGCGATGACGGGTTCTTCGGCGAAGCTTTGGGGGTGGGTGGTCCAGAGTTGTTGTTGTTGGGTGTGGGTGTCTAGCTTTAGGTAGCCTACTGGGGGTGAGGATTCACCGATGTTGTTGCAGTAGGGCATGTAGAGGTAGCGGTTGGAGAGGGTCTCTTCATTTGGATGGGTGTGAGGGTGGGCGATGCAGTAGGGGGTGCCGTGGGTGCCTATGGTGCTAGGGGCGATGCGGTGGGTGAGGGTTTTGGCGTTTGGGTGGATGAGGGTTTGCCAGAGGTGGGTGGGGGCGATCGCGTCAAAGTCTGGGGCGTAGCCGCTCCAGCTGGTGAGGAAGCCGCCTTCGGTGGCGGGCCAGCCGGAGCTGTATATTTCTACGGTGCCGTCGGTTTTTTCGGTGGCACAGGCTTGGTGAATGGAGAACCATTGCTTGGTGTCTAGGACTAGGGGCTGATGGTTGGCGTAATGGCCGTCGGGGCGGGGGATGAGGTGGACTTTGGTTTGGTTGGGTAGCAGCTTGAGGCAGTCGGCAGGAGACTTTTTCCCTAGAAGATACGGGAGCAGGTCGAAGCTGAGGGCGTTTTCAAAAAATACGTAGTAGTTTTGGGTGAGGGCGAAGTCGTGGGGATTGACGGCGGCGCCAGGCATTTTGTAGGTTTTGCGGCTGAGGGCGCGCCAGCGGCTGTCGTATTCCACAAGGTTAATCACTAGGCTGTTGGGTTTGCCAATGTGGACGTCCATGCCCCAGGTCCAGGTGATGAGGCGATCGCGCACTGGGTCAATATGAGGATGGGCTGTCATCGCCTGCGGCCCCTGACTTCGGCGCTTTAGTGCGGCCAAACGATTTGCGGGTAAGGGCTCGGCCTGTAAGTTGCCAGCGAGATCTTCTGGACCTAACGTTTCTAGGGTGTAGGGATCAATGCGGTAGGGGGCTCCGGCTTCGTAAAGGGCTAGGAGTTTGTCGCCCCAGGGGACAATGTGGGTGTTGGCTGGGTTTTTGAGGTAAAGATCGAGCAGGGTGGGTCCGTTGGCTTTGGCGTTGCCAAAGGTGGTGCGAAAGCAGAAGGCTTCGGCGGCGGTTTCTTGTTCGTGTTCGGCGGTTTTGACAAAGCGGGAGGTGAAGTGGGCTCTGCCGGTGGGTGAAAAGGCGATTTTGGCGAGGTAGCCGTCGCCGTCTAGATAGTGGGCGACTCGGCTATCAGCGCGCTCAAAGCGGCCGGGCCCGTTGCGGAACAGGGTTGAGCCTCTGAGGCCATCGGGAATGGTGCCTTCAATCTCGGTGATTTCGTAGTCGAACTCTTGCAGTTGGGAGCGAAAAGCGCCTGCCCAGGCGTCTTTTTGTCGTTGTTTTAGGTCGTTGCCTTCGCCTTGCTTGCCCCAGGCAACACTGCCGGTGGGTAAGGGCTGCTGAGGTGTGGATAAAGTGTTGGTCATTGAAATTTAGCAAAGAAGGATGGCAGAGGCGATACACTGTGGATCTTAGTCGATCGTCTTGGGGTTAGTCATTGTGGCCGCATCTAAAAAGAAACCAGCGAGCTCTCGTATTAAGATCGCTTCGACTGTGCTGATTTTTGGCGCGTTGGTATTGCTCGGGTGGCAGCTCATTACACCACTGCCCTTATCCTTGCAGTCTGTTTTTAAGATTACGCAGGTGGTGCTGATTATTCATGCGGTGGAAGGTGCGATCGCTGCTGTCCTTATCGGTCTTTACAAACTGCGCACAGCCAAACTCTCAGATAGCCAAGCAGAGGGCCAAGCTGCACAGGCAGAAAGCGCTTTACTCCTAGAAAAGCTCCCTGAGAATACGCTATTAGCTATTGTCAAGGCAGGTTTATATGCCTTTTTTGTTGGCACTGTGGGCCTCGTCGAAATTATTGATGCGACTAAGGCTAAGTCTCCTGAGGCCAGCGCTTAAAACCCTCATACATAAGCTCCCTCTGGTGATGAAACTATTTACTTTTTTCGTTTTAGAGAGTCTTCTTAGCCCTATTACCCTCACGGGGTATGGCCTCGTCGTTTTGTGGACCGTGAGTGTTAGCCAGCGGAAAAATCTCTCTATTACGGCGATCGCGCCGCTGTCTTGCCGCTGGATGCTGCATTTGCAGGGCATTCGCCTAGACCCAGTCGCCCATCAGCTAATGCAGACCCTGCCGAGCTTAAATGCCGGGCTAAATTGGGCCGTGGTTGGCCCCACGCTATTAGCAATGAACCTCAGTGGCTATACGCCTAGCGTGTTGACTGTGCCAGTGCCTGGACAAGAGAACTTAGGTAACATGATCAACACACGCACCCTCTTTTTTGATCAGGTGCTGCGAGAGCGTGTCGGCCCTCTTAAGAATGCTGTTGAGCAGGTTGTTATTTTAGGGGCAGGGTTCGATACGCGGCTGTTTAAGTTTTGTACCGGGCGTGGGCTTTCCTTATTTGAGGTCGATCAGCCTGATACGCAGCGGGTAAAAATTCAGGCACTGACAAAAAGCGGCATAGACCTGAGTGAAATTAATTTTGTGAGTGTCAATTTCAACCAGGAAAACTGGGTTGAGAAGCTGGTTAGCTCTGGATTTGTCCCTGGAAAACAAACCGTCTTTTTGTGGGAAGGGGTTACTTACTATCTAACTGAAGCTGTTGTAAAGCAAGCCCTACGGGCAATGGCTGAGGTCTCAGGAAAGGGAAGTGTCGTGAGCTTTGACTTTTTCTCTCAATCATTGGTCAGTGGATCCCATCCATGGGTATGGCTAAAGCCGGGTCTCGGCATCCTAGAGTCCATCGGAGAGCCGTTTTATTTTGGCCTGCAAGAGAACAATGCTGATCAGGGCACTCACGTAGCCCTCAGTGAACTGCTTGCTAGCTGCGGATTTCATCTGGACAACGTTCAATCCATGGGACCTAGGAATTTTGGCGGACTTGCCACCGCAGTTGTTGCTTAAACGGCGACTGCTCAAGACGGGCGCTAGGGATTATGGATGAAATATAAAACATTCGGAATTTTTTCTGATGATCTGCAACGGCAGTTGAAAATTACTAGAGAATGAAGACATTCTTGAGCTTTGTCCTGAGCGGAGCTGTTTATATGACTATTTATTCTCACTGGTTAACGCTTGGCGCCGCCTTTGCGTTGTTGATAGGGTTACCCGCTCAGGCAGAGACTGCGTTACTTAAGCAAAACACTGGCCAGCCACAAACAACGCTGCTCAATATTGCCGAAGCGCTTACCCCCGAAGATGACCGGCTAGATGACGGTAGCCTGTACGATGTACATCTTTTTGAAGGAAGAATGAATCAGGCGGTTCGCATTGCTTTATCCAGCAAAGACTTCGATGTATTTTTGTCGTTAGAGAATGCCTTTGGCGAAGAAATTGGTAGCGATAACGACAGCCCGGTGGATACCAATGCGGAAATTATTATTAGGCTGCCTTACACAGGGCAGTATCGAATACTGGCCAATGCTTTTGATAGCCAGGGTGAAGGCACCTATCAGCTTACTGTCGATAACCTGAGTGAGGGCGAAATACAAGAACTTGGCCTAGCAGAGCCAGACGCGGATTCTGAAGTAGACGCCAATCTAGAAGTCTTAGAGGCGATCGCCACGCTGACAGAACAGATAACAACCTACCAAGCCGCTCAGGACCTCGCGAGTGAAGGGGCCGTGCAAATACAGTTGGGCGTGCTACAGCTGCAACAGCAGGACTATGCAGCGGCCAATGCCTCACAGCAGCGCGCCTTAGAGATTGGCCGTGAGCTAGGCGACATTAGCCTTGAAGCATGGGCACTGAACAACATCGGCTATGTGTATCAGTCGCAAGGCGAAGTGGAACGAGCGATTGAATACTACACCGAAGGGCTGCGACAGCTGGAGGCGAGTCCGCTCCCCGGTGCGGAGGTTCAAATACTCTCTAACTTAAATAGGATTTACTTTAACCAGGGCCGGGGTGAGGACACCATTCGAGTCTCAGAGCGTCTGATTGAGTTAGGTGAGGCTATAGACAGTAAGGATGCTGCTTTTGCGGGGTGGGTCGGACTCTTTGCAGTCCATAAATTTAATCAAGCGAGCGAAGTCGCCACAAACGCTGCTGATGAGATCACATTGTTGCTAGCTGAGGCCACCAATGCAGAGCTGACGGTGACTGTGGCAAAAGAGCTACTGGATTTTTACGCCACGCAGCAAAATGCACAGCAAGCTGTTGCGATCACCAAAATTGGTTTGGATGCTGCAAGAGCTGCTGAAAATGTTGAAAAAGAAGTGGTCTTTCTGCGTTCATTAGGCCCCAATCAACAAGCGCTCGGCAACTATGCTGAAGCTGTAGCGGCTATGAACGAGTTGTTGCCGCTTATAGAAGGGACTGAAGGGCCAGAAGCTTTTGCGCTCACCCTATTAGGGAATATTTACAACGAGCAAGAAAATCATGAGGCAGCCCTCGAAGCGGCTCAAAAAGCGTTAGCGATCGCACGAGACATCGAAAATCCTGAGCTGATTGTGCGATCGCTCTCCACGATAGCCGGCGCCTATTTTTCTCTCGGCTTTTTTAGTGAGTCGATTGAAGCTGCTGAAACAAGTCTGGCCATTGTTCAAGACTTAGAAGGTTTAGAAGATGTGTTGTATGCAACCTGGCTGTGGCTGGCCGCCGCCCACGCCGAGCTTGGAGATTACGAAAGCTTTTTAGAAATTTCACAGCGTTCAGGCAGGCTGATTGACGAAAACAGCAATCCCCTATTAGTCCAGACCGTGACGACGATGGATGCTGTTATGAATGGGGTATATCTATTGAGCCAAAACAGGCTTCAAGAGATGGTTGATTCCTTGAACGACGTGGGCCAGAATCTCTTTTTAGACACCCTGACTGACTTCAACAGCAACCGATTTAACAGCGTTGTTCAGCTTTTGCTATCTATGGGTTACAGCGGCTTAGGACAGTACGAGTTGGGCCTAGAGACGGCTGATTTGGCACTGGCGCTCACGCAAGATGCTCAGTTTGAAGAGGGTCAAGAATCGGCTTTTTTTGTGAAAGGGGAGCTGTACAGAAACGCGGGCGATTTAGAGCTGGCTCGCGAGCACTATCAAAAATCACTCTCTATCGAAAATTCGTCCCATGCCCAAGCCGGCTTAGCGCGTACCTATAGAGACTTGGGCCTAGAGAGCACCGCCATTAGCCACTACAAGCAGGCTGTGAACGCTATTGAAGAAACCCGAGAGAATATTTCAGGTTTGGATGCTGGGTTGCAGAGTTCTTTTTTGCAGGCGATCGCAGATTTTAACGGCGGTCGCGTCTCTGACATATACAGAGAGCTGGCGGATTTACTACTCTTGCAGGGGCGCGTTCCCGAAGCGCAAAAGGTATTAAATCGGCTGAAGGTAGAAGAGATTAACGAATTTAAAAATAATACCCGTGCCACTTGGGAAAATGGCGAACTGCTGTACAACGATGCAGAACAGGCGATTGTTGATGCCCACGGTAGCCTCATAGGCTTTGGCAAAAAAGTAAATGACTGTAGGCAAGCCCGCTGCGACGCGCTTAGTGACCTGCGAGCAGAGCAGCGATCGCTCATTAGCCAATATGACACCCAAGTCCAAGACTTTGAATCCACTGTCGATAGTAACGATCGAGACGACGATTTGTTCCAGTCGCCAGATAGCCTCAGTGACGACGCGGCCAAATTGTTAGCTGCTAATCCAGATGCGATTTTGATTTATCCGCTGGTGACCGAAGATAGGCTGTGGCTACTGTGGGCCGTTGCGGGTGGCACAGTCGGCAGCGTGGAAGTAGACATCACCCAAGCGCAGCTTGCCAAAGAGGTTCAACAGCTTGGCAGCCTGCTAGCGTCTCCAACTAACTTGTCAGCCCTACAGGCCACCAGCCAAACGCTATATAGCTCAATCATTGCACCCTTAGAAAAAGAGCTTGAAAACAACGAGATACAACAGCTGATTTTTGTAAACGATCGAGTCACGCGCTACATTCCCATGGCGGCGTTGCACGATGGCAGCCAGTACCTGCTGGAGCGCTACACCATTTCCACCGTGATTGCGCCAGATATTACCGATACTCAAGAAACACTCGCCAGCACTGGCGAACCAGAGGTATTGGGGCTCGGGCTTACCCAGCCCAGCGCGGGTCGCTCTGCTTTGCCTGCAGTCGAAAAGGAGCTAGACAGCATTGTGCGCAGTGACGAGACAGATCCGATCGGCATTTATCCTGGCCAGGTGCTTCTGGACAATGACTTTACGCTGCAAGCGATGCAGGAGAATGTGGAGTTTCGCCGAATTTTGCACATTGCGACCCATGCGCAGTTTTCACCCGGCAAGCCGGAAGACTCTTTCATTGTGCTGGGCGATGGCAGCACAATGAAAATTGAAGAGATTAATGAAATGAAAGAGAGTTTGCGCGACCTGCATTTAGTGGTGCTTTCGGCCTGCCAAACTGCCCTGGGCGGTGCAACGGGTGACGGGACTGAAATTGCTGGACTCAGCTCGTATTTTTTGGCGGCAAACCGTGCGGAAACGGTGATTGCCTCACTGTGGTCTGTGAGTGACGGCAGCACTAGCTTACTGATGCAGCGCTTTTATGAGCTGCTAGCTTCGGGAGAGCTCACTAAAGCCGAAGCCCTTAGACAGGCCCAGCTTAGCTTGCTAAAACAAGAAGATACCTTGAATGAGCGGTTTGCAGCGCTAGGCATTTCTCGTGGATTAGCCAATGCCAACGATACAGAAGCTGCTTCCGCGGGTGTTGAGCATCCTTACCACTGGGCACCGTTTATCTTAATCGGGAATGGTCTGTAAAGGGGGCGAGAGGGCAGTAGCCAAATTTTAGCTGTGGTTACCGAAGATACGCCTCTGGGGGAGCACTTGTTATCCAAAGGGTACCCCTGCGAGTAATAGTCAAGGTAGTTAAAGAAGCTGACACTATGGCTAATGAGTTCTACTATGCAGGCTTAAAATACAACTGTGAAAATCATTTCAGCGAATTATGAACGTGACGCGTAGAGGTTTCCAATAATTTTCTGTTTTCGCCAAATTGCTTTGAAATAGGATACGGAATGGGCGGTGTATGGCTGTGGATGAGTGATAGCGAGAATGAGACTTAATATGAAGTTTGGTTTGTTTTGGTTAAGAGTAGTGCCACTAATGGCCGTAGTGTGGGTATCGCCTGCTGAGGTGGGCGCCTCGCCTCCGCAAAGAGCCTCTTTTACGTCAATATCCACCAGCAATTTTGCTAGGGAAGAGCTTGATAGACTCAAAACCATTAAACAGCCACAATCTCTGTCTCAAAATCAACAGTCTTTAGAAAAGCCGTCTATAGAATCTGAGCAAGATGATGTAGTTTTAGATGATTTATTCGTTGTAGAAGGCGAGCTAGAGACTGGGGATACTGTTTTTCGAGATTCTGGTCGCCTGTATGATGAACATCAGTTTGAGGGTGACGCTGGCAATATCGTTCAAATTGCAGTAAGTAGTACGGAATTTGATACTACGCTGAGTGTTAGAAATGAGTCATCCGAGAAGATAGCTCAGAATGACAACAGCAATGGCAGTACGGATTCAGAAATTATCATTCGTTTGCCTTACACAGGCATTTATACGCTTGTAGTAGGCACTTTGACAAATGCTGAGAGTGGAGGTGTCGGTCAATATCAGCTAAGAGTAGCGCTTTCTGATGAAGCTACACTGCGACGAGATGAGCTTCGCGTTGAAGCTGATCGGCTCATGTCTCAAGCATTGCAAGATATTAAGGATAACCTGCTGCAAGAGGCTTTGCTGAAGCTACAGAGCGCGCTCCCAATCTATCGCGAAGCTAATTTCTCTTTGCGAGAGGCAATTGCCTTGAACCTTATGGGTGCTGCGTTTGTGAGTTCGGGTAATTATCAGCAAGCCCTAGAACCATATGAGCAGGCTTTGGCAATACACCGTCAGCAAGAAAATTTTAGTGAGGCCGCCGATGTACTAAAGAGTATTGGGCTTTGTTATTACGGATTGGGAAACTATCAGCAAGCGATTGTCTCGTATGAGGAAGCACTAGCCACTAAGCGTCAGGTTGCTGAGGATGAACTCGCTTTTGAAGCAAGTTCATTGCTAGGTATTGGAGAGTCTCATCATGTACTTAAGAACTACCAGCAGGCTATCGATGCTTATGAGCAAGCTATCGAAATTGAGAGAGCATTAGATAATAGTCAGAATGAAATTCGCCTATTAGAAAATTTAGCTGAGTCTTACATTGGTATAGAAGACTACTCAAAAGCGATTGAACTTCTGCAGCAGGGCTTGGCGATCGCTCGTAGATTAGAAGAGCCTGCTAGAGAAAGTGATTTGTTAAATGACCTCGGCAGCAGCTATCGCGGACTAGAAGACTATCTTCAGGCTCTTTTGTATCACCAGCAGGCACTAGAGCTTGTGCAAAAACTAGGTGATAGAACGAAGGAAGCTTATGTGCTAATTGAAATAGGAAGCACCTATAGCTTGGCGCAAAACTATACTCAATCTGTAGATACTTATCAGAAGGCTTTAACAATCGCCTCTGAAATTGGTGATTCTTCTATAGAAATCAATACGCTCAGAAAGTTAGGCGCTACGTATGCATATCAAAATGATCATCAACAGTCTTTAAACACTTTCCAGCAGGCGCTTGAAGTCTCTCTGTCGATAGGCAATCGTCAGGAAGAAGGACAGTCTTTTTTCTACATAGCAAATGCTTATGAAGAGATGACTCGCTACTCAGTAGCTATCGAAGCTTATGAAACAGCAATCAAAATATTTGAAGAAATAGGCTATGAGCAGGGCTTGATGGATTCGTTTAACAATTTAGGCATTATCTATCAAAAAAGAGGAGATTTTCAGCAGGCGATTGCAGTACTTACGCAGTCTCTAGCGATTAGTCGCGACAGAGGAAACTTAGAAGATATTGCGAGTTCACTGAATAACTTAGGTGTGGTCTATGCTGACTTGAGCGACTATCCACAGGCAGAGAATTTATATCAGCAGTCTTTGGAGATCAGCCAAGAAATAGAAGATTTAGAAGGCGTTGCAAATGTGTTGATTAACTCAGGCAGTGCATATTTAGCACAGGGTAACAACGATAAAGCTCTCGAACTATACGAGAAATCGCTAGCTCTATACATCGAGGTGGGGTCTCGTGAGGGAGAAGGAACGGCACTCGTTAACTTAGGTAGTACCTATAGCCAGCAGGGGCAGTATTTACAATCTCTTGACTTTCAGCAACGCGCACTGATGATCGCTCGGGAAGTGGCCGACAAGCGAAGCGAAAGTATATCTTTGAGTGCTATAGGCTCCATATACCTACGAATAGATGATGTTTCGAAGGCTATTGGCCTGTACGAGCAAGCCCTTTCCATTAGCACTGAAATAGGGGACAAACAAGCTCAAGCTGCAACGTTAAATGACCTTGGAGTAAGCTATTTAGCGTTGAATGAATATCAGCAGGCCACTGATCTATTCGAACAGTCTTTGGTAATTCATGTTGAGATAGGTGATCGTGATGGAGAATTAAACGCGCTAGGAAACTTGGGCGATGTTCAAAAATCTCTTGATCGTTATGAGAAGGCTCTTAGCTTTTACCATCAAAGCTTGTCCATTAGCCGTGAAATAGGTGATCGAGACAGCGAGGCTACCAGTATTAGTAAAATTGGAGAAATCTCTTTCTTTACTAGAGACTATGAGCAGGCGATTGAACACTATGAACAGGCACTCAAAATATTTCGCGAGTTGGGTATTCTCTCTGGAGAGTCTATTGTCTTAGGTAATCTGTCAACTACTTTTTTTAATCAAGGAGATTACCAGAAAGCAATTGACTATAACAATCAGTCATTGGCAATTTATCGTGAGATTGGGAGCCTGTCAGGAACATCTGCCTCACTGGGAAATTTAGGCAAGATTTATTACACTTTGGGCAACTACTACGAGTCTATTGATTTGCATGAGCAGTCATTGGCTATTGCACGCGAAATAGGAGATCGTGATATAGAAGCCTCTGTGCTGCTTAGCTTAGGCGTTAACTACAGCAGCTTGGGAGATGCTGAACAAGCAATTGACTATCTAGAAAAGTCGCTAGCTATCTCACAAGCAATAAGATCGCGTGAGGGAGAAGCTGGCGCGCTGAACAATCTTGCAGCGACGTATGTTGACCAAGAAAATTATCCTCTGGCGCTCAAATCATATGAGAGCAGCTTGGGACTTTTTAGAGAAATTGGAGATGCTCAAGGAGAAGCCTATGCGCTCAATAACTTGGGAGTTATTTCCATCGACTTGCAAGACCCTCAGGCGGCCATTGACTATCTCCAGCAGTCATTAAAAATTACGAAGGAAATAGGTAACACTCAAGGAGAAGTGTATGCCTTAATAAGCTTGGGTTCTGTATATCGACAGCTGGAAAACTACCCCCGTGCTATCGATTTTTTACAGCAATCTATTGCAAGCGCTCGTAGAATTGGAGATAGAGCGGGTGAGGCCATTACGCTGACTAACTTGGGTAAGATTGCCTACCAGAAAAATCGACCAGAGCTGGCCATTACTTACCTCAAGCGTGTAGTTAATATTAGAGAGTCTATTCGAAAAGGTATTGTTTCTCTTGATCAAACCTTGCAAGATTCCTACACAACTTCGGTAGAAGATACATACCGGCTACTCGCTGACATTCTTTTAGAACAAGGTCGAATTTTGGAAGCACAGCAGGTGCTTGAGCTGCTTAAAGCAGAAGAGCTTAGAGAATTTACCCGTGCTACCTACACAACAGAAGGATTGCAATATGACCCTATAGAACAGCCTGTTGTAGATGCCTATGGCAGCCTCATTAACCTTGGCGCAGAGATTTCTGCTTGTGATCCCAACTGTGACCAAGCTCTCTACGATCAGCAAATCTCCCTGGAAGGTAACTTTGACGAAACCGTTAGCACCTTCGAAGACATTATCCGTACTAATCGTGCACAAGACGACGTATTTTACGACCCTGAGGGGCTCGCCAGCGATGCTTTAGATATTGTCAATGCTCAAGAGGGCACCGTTCTTATCTATCCTGTTGTTCTAGAAGATACCCTCTGGCTTCTCTGGACAGCAACCGGTGGTGTGGTTGGCAGTATTGAAGTTCCAGAAACCAATCAGGCTAATCTTAGCCGTGCGGTCGTTGAATTTAGAGAGCTGCTCACGAAGAAGGATGAACAGTCTCTGGCCGCGCTAAAGGAAACGGGTCAACAGCTCCACAGCTGGCTCATAGCTCCCCTTTCTGCTGAGCTAGAGGAGAACAACATTGAAAGGCTGGTCTTTGCACAAGACAAAGCTACCCGCTACTTGCCCATGGCCGCACTTTACGATGGCGAACAGTTCCTGATTGAAAACTACACCGTTTCCACGGTGCTTTCTGCGGCCCTGACAGATACGACCGATCGACTTGGCGATGTGGAAACTGCCTCAACCCTAGGCTTTGGGCTCGATCAATCTGTGTCTGGATTCAGCGCCTTACCGAATGTAAGAGAAGAGCTAGAAAGCGTTATTAAAACAGATGAAAATGACACTGCCGGTATCTATCCTGGCACAGTGTTTATGAATGAGAACTTTACCTTTGCTAACCTCAGCGAGCAGGTTCGACGTCACCGCATTTTGCACATTGCGACCCATGCCGAATTTGTTCCAAACGTGAAAGATGCCTCCTACATCCTTTCTGGTGCAGGCGAACTGACCATAGATAAAATCGGCTCGCTCGATACGCAGTTCAAAAATCTGCACTTGGTTGTGCTCTCTGCTTGCCAAACGGCTCTAGGCGGAGAAGCGCTAGACGGTACCGAAATCGCAGGTGTCAGCTCCTACTTCCTAGGTAAAAACAAAGCCGAAGCCGTGCTCGCGACCCTTTGGCGCGTAGACGATGCCGGAACGAGCTTGCTCATGCAGCGCTTTTACGAACTACTGGCCACTGGAGAACTCACCAAAGCCGAAGCTTTGCAACAGGCTCAGCTCAGCTTGCTAAATCAGGAAAACACCCTGGACGAACGATTTCAAACCTTGGGCATTGAGCGCGGCTTTGCCAATGCAAATGCACCAAACTCTACACCCGCGACCTTGGAGCATCCCTACTACTGGGCACCCTTTATTCTCATTGGCAATAGCTTGTGATAGCTGAAAACCCTTATAAAGACAAATTCTTATGAACACTTTTAATCGCCGCCGATTTCTTCAAACGACTGCCGGAGCCCTTGGCGCAATTGGGCTCAACCAGCTCAGCTTAAACAAACGTGCCAATCGTTATGGCAGCGCCCTGGCACAGTCTACTCAGCGAAAAGTTGCGCTGCTTGTGGGCGTGAACAACTACGAGCGCAATAAGCTAGGGGGTGCGATTACTGATGTTGAGCTGCAAAAACAACTGTTGATTCACCGCTTTGGCTTTAAGGCAGAAGACGTACATACTCTAAAAAATGAAGAAGCCACTCGGCTCAGAATATTAGGAGAGTTTGACGAATACCTATACGAGCCTGCTAAGGCAGGAGACGTGGTCGTTTTTCACTTTTCTGGCCATGGGGACCATGTCAAAGAAACCGAGCTGATGCGGGACTTTACGAATCGGCTGGGGCGAAGGTGCATTGATAACAGTGGTGAGTTTGATATTTGCCGCAATACGGCGATCGCACCGGCTGATTACAGCACTACAGAAGAAGACGCTGTCCAGGCCATCATGGGCCATACCTTGCTACTCATGCGCGCGGCCCTCGCTCAAAAAACAGAAAACGTCACCTTTATTTTGGACTGTTGCTATGCAGGCGGCGGCAAGCGAGGCAATGCTGTGATGAGATCGCTTGATAGCTCAGTGAATGGCCAAATCACCAGCATCACCCCAGCCATTTCTAACCTTGAATGGGAATACCAACAGTCCTGGCTCGAACGCATGGACTGGAGCGAAGACGACTTTGTGCAAGCGATTCAATCACCTACGGGCCCTGGCTTTTTCGCCGGTGCAGCGGCCCCTCGTCAATACGCTGCAGACTACCGCTTTGATGGCTTTATCGCAGGCGCATTCACCTATTTGCTCACGCAGCACCTGTGGCAAACCACCAGTCCGCTGGCAAATACCATTCCCACCATCACCAGCGGCCTGAGCCGTCTGCAAAGCCACAACCAAACGCCCGTATACGACCCGGATCTGTCAACCGCTAGAGCGCTCTCAACCAAAACCCTCTATCACTTCACCCCCAATACGCGTCCCGCAGAAGCCGTCATTTTAGGCGCAAAAGCAGATGGAAGCGATCGCCTGCACTTATGGCTAGGCGGGCTTGACCCACAGCGTTTAGCCGCATTCGACAAGGGCGCAACCTTCTCTGTGGTGGACCGGGACTCTGGTGCGTCGCTCGGGCAAATACAACAGGTCGCAGATACTCGCGATGGCTTACTCACAGAGGGTGAATTAGTGAGCCGCAGTGAGGGGTTAACGGTTGATACTTTGGCGGGTCAGCTGTTACAGGAGAAGACACGCGGCATTCCAGAGGTGGTTGTCTTAAATATTGCGCTAGACGATACGCTCGCAGCTGAAGAACAGACCCATGTAAAAACGGCATTGGGTGATTTAGCTAACTTTGAAATCTTCTCGACACAGGAGAATAAAGCTGCCCACGTTCTATTAGGCCGCTACACCGAAGAAATCGATCAGAAAATTGTGCCTGAACCCAACAGCACGTTGCCCACGCCTGTTATTGACAGTATTGGTCTCTTTTCTGCTACGCAGGAGCCTCTGGTGACCGATTCTTTTGGTGCGTCGGGAGAATCTATTGACGCGGCCATCACAAGATTGCGATCGCGCTTCATTAGTCTGCACATTGGCCGAATGCTGGCGCTGATGGTCAATGGCAAAGCCTCTAAGCTAGATATCGATGTGAATATTACCAGCGGCAGCTCGCGCAGTGGTACCACGACCCGTGGCGGCAATCCAAAAGGGCTAATTATCCCACAGCAGTCAGATTCAGAAATTAAACAAATTCCAATAGGCCAGGAAATAGACGTTGTTGTTAAAAACAATGAATCTGTTGATTTGCACTTTGGCTTATTAGCCATAGACTCAGCTGGGGCTATTTCGGTGCTGTTCCCTCAGACTAGCGATAGGACCGATCTCGACGTCATTAGCAGTGGCAGCACCAAAACTGAACCCCTGGTAGCCATTGAGCCTACTGGGATCGTAGAGCTGCTGGTCCTGGCTAGCCCCCAGTCCTTAGTGGGGCCGCTAGACACCCTTCGCGATAAGGCTGCTGTGTTGGCTGATCCTGATCGCAATAGTGAGGCTGTGGTCGCAGCTGATGCCGTCGAAGGCATTTTTGGTGCTTTAAGCACAGCCTCAGAGACCTCCTCTCAACGGCAAAAAGCGATGTCAGCGAAAAACAACCCGGTTAAAAGTGGAGATGTGAGTACGTTATTGGCCGTAGAAGATGTTGCAGTTTTGTCACTACTGTTCGAAATTGTGCCCTGAAGCTTTTACGCTAGAAAGTAATTTTATTTGAACCGTTGCGCTGCACTCTGTGTTGTAGCAAGCTGCCTGAAATAATCTATGGAAAATCAACCCCTTGAACAGGTCTTCCACGAGGCCGCTGAGCGCTATCACGAGCAGGTGCAGGCCCTGAGAAAGCCAGGGACTGATGAGTGCAAGTGGACGCAGGAGCAGGCGGTATTGGTACTGTTGCGATCGCGCGATCGCATTCAGTTCCTCATCGATCAATCTGCCAAAAATCCCACCGCTCAGCTACCCGCCCCCTTACTGGTGAGGCTCTCCCAAGACGACGCCCTCGTTGGCAACTGGAGCAAAAACTTTGCCAGTATTACCGGCTTTAGCAAGTGGAAAAAAAGCCTGAACCCGCCCGCGCATCACTGGTGGTGGCCCGAGGTGACAGTGGCAAAGCCTTGGGTGGAGTGGTTTCTTGGGGGCCTTACCATTGCCTTGCTGACCTTGTGCCTTGCCTTAGCGCGCGATATTTCTACCCGCTTTTTTACCGGTGCGCCGGGTATTTGGAGTTCGATTGGTGCGATCGCCCCAGCGGTACTAGCCCTATTTGCCACAGGCGGTGCCCTCACTAAAGTCGGCAAACAGTTTATCGATACCGTGCTTACAACCACCTCCAAATTCAGTAAAAACTGGCCGTGGATCAAGTTTGGGCTCGCAGCCTGCCTCACCATGGCCTTTTTCCTGGGCCATTTTCAGGGCTTGCCTTGGGCGGCTAACCGGTACCATGCCGTCGGTGAGCGGCAGTACTTCAATCAAGGCAAACTCGCTAGCGCTCAAGGCAACTTCAAACGTGCCCTTCAGCTCAATCCAAATTTTCCAGAGGCGAATCATCACCTAGCCCTCACCTACGAAGATCTCAGAGATTTTGACAGTGCTAAGGCCGAATACGTGAAGGCTGTGAATGCAGGCTTTTTAAGATCGGTAAATAATTTGGCACGGCTGCAAATTGTAGAAGAAGAAGATTATGAGTCGGCGGCGGTGCTGTTGCTAAAGGCGCTCCAGAGTAAGGAGCGCGATCGCGAGGATACGGCCCTAGAGTACGGTCTGCGTAAGAACTTAGGCTGGGCTTGGCTAGGACAAGAGCGCCTGATAAAGGCCCAGGGCGAACTGATGAAAGCCAACAAAATAGAAGCAACCCTGCCAGAGGGTAGGCCCGATGCTTATTGCTTACTGGCAATGACGATGGAGCAGCAGGCGGCTGTCAACAAACAAGCTGCATGGCAGCAAGGCATCCCTCAGCCGTTAACACCAGTAGGAGAACAGGCCGAGGGGATATCTGAGGTGACCAAAGAGTGGGAAACGTGCAGACAAAAAATTGTGCGCCCTGAAGATGATGTGTGGGCGGCGATGGCTGACAAAGCGCTTTCTGTTAAGGCGATTGAAGGAAAAGATCCGTTCACCGAACCTAGACTTAACCCAGCGCCGCCGCCTTCTGCCTTACCTGTCGAAAGAGTATATATAGGACCTGTGGAAGACTCAGAGGATAACTAAAATACTTAATCCTCATTCTTCAGAAGCTTATAAATAAGGAATAAACAAGATGTATCTGCTATACAAAGAAATCGCTCAACCTTTGAAAAAGAACAATAAAGCGTTTTCTCTCCATCCATTATTAAAAATTGCTGGCCTCTCGCTTCTATCTTCTATTCTTATCTGGCCCGTACTCTCAAGTGCAGCGTCTGCTCAGTTTGCGCGCCTGTACGAGGTGCAGGGCGGCAGAGTGTTTTTAAGACGCTCCAACTGGAAAAACTTTTACCAGACCCAGCCTAGAACCATGCTTTTGGGCGACGACCTGTTGAATGTAGAAGTCGGTGCTGATGTCGTGTTGCTGTGTCCAGATGGCTACCTCAGCGATTCTATTCAAGTAGGTGTTTCTAACGTGGGCGCGACCTGTGTGGGCACGCCGCGATCGGTGCGGCCTACTTTTGGCATTAGCGGTGAATGGCATGCTACAGATGCCACCCAGCCCTACGTCATTACGCCGTGGTCGGAGCAGGTGTTGACTGCAACGCCGATGCTGAGATGGAATCCGGTTGCGATCGCACAAGAGTATGAGGTAACCCTACAGCGCAGAGACGGTGAATCTTGGGAAACGGTGTGGACGGTGACCAGCGAGCAGGCATCTATGGCCTATCCTGCGGCAGAGCCTGAGCTAGAGGCTGGAGAAGAGTACGCCCTGCGAGTGGCTGTTGTTGGTGAAGTAGGTGAAGAGAGTTCTGAAGCAGTTGCCGAGGAAGTAGCGCTGGCAGCAGATGCGATCGCGACAGAGGTATTTTCTCTCCTTGACGGTTTCGATCAGCAAGGCCTAGCTGAGGAAGTCGCTAAGGTAGACGCCTTTGACGTAGACGAGCTGACGAAAACGCTGATTTTAGTAGAAGAGATTTATCCTCGCTATAAGCTATTTGCACAGGGTGCTCATGAGCTGACAGAACTCCTTGACTCCGGTACGGAAAACGAACTTATTCACCGGTTGTTAGGCGACTACTACATTCGCAGTGGGCTAGCACTCCCTGCTGAAGCGAGTTACTTAAAGGCAATGGAGCTTGCGCGAGCGGGTGAAAATATAGAAGAAGAAGCCCTCGCGGCTTGGGGGCTAGGTACGCTGTACTCCCGGACAGAGCACGCTCAGGAGGCTTGCACTTACTTACAACAGGCTCAAACTTTGGCAGATGAGTTAGGTGATTCTGATCTAATGGCGAGTATTGAGGCTGAAATAGAGAGAGTGATGGCGAATAATGAGTAAGGCGCTGCTGAGAGCAGAGACTTTTGAAAGGTGTGTTTGATTTTGAGAAATAACTAAATATCTGAGGTAAGCCACTGGTTTGACCAGTGTGACTCGACCAGCTTTGAGCGTTCCGGCAGTAAAGTA
>JBCBPY010000010.1:0-184950 GCA_039820525.1 Cyanobacteria bacterium J06634_5 | reverse complement strand
CTCTGAGAGTTGATTGTTATGAAGAACAAGTGTAGTCAGATTGGTCAACTGACTCAGACACTCGGGCACCTCTGAGAGTTGATTACTATAGAGAACAAGTTCGGTTAGATTAGTCAACTGACTCAGGCACTCAGGTACCTCTGAGAGTTGATTACTACTGAGGTTGAGCTTAGTTAGATTGGTCAACTGACTCAGGCTCTCAGGCACCTCTGAGAGCTGATTTCCCCAGAGATAGAGCTTAGTTAGATTGGTCAACTGACTCAGGCTCTCAGGTACCTCTGAGAGCTGATTACTACTGAGGTCGAGTTCGGTCAGATTAGTCAACTGACTCAGGCACTCAGGTACCTCTGAGAGTTGATTGTTACTGAGGTTGAGTTCAGTTAGATTGGTCAACTGACTCAGGCACTTAGGCACTTCCGAAAATTGATTGCTATCGAGGCCGAGCCCAGTCAGATTGGTCAACTTACTTAAACTGTCGGGGACTTCTGAGAGCTGATTACTACCGATGCCGAGCTTGTTCAAATTAGCCAATTTACTCAGGCACTCGGGCACCTCTGAAAGTTGATTGCTGTTGAGGCCAAACGCAGTGAGATTGGTCAACTGACTCAGGCACTCAGGCACCTTCGAGAGTTGATTGTTACTGAGGTTGAGCGTAGTTAAATTGGTCAACTTACTCAGGCACTCAGGCACCTTCGAGAGTTGATTGCTATGGAGGTAGAGCCTAGTGATGTTGATCAACTTACTCAGGCACTCAGGCACCTCTGAGAGTTGATTGCTATGGAGGTAGAGCGTAGTGAGATTGGTCAACTTACTCAGACACTCAGGCACTTCTGAGAGTTGATTACTACTGAGGTCGAGTTCTGTCAGATTAGTCAACTTACTCAGACATTCAGGCACCTCCGAGAGTTGATTTTCCCAGAGGTAGAGCTTAGTTAGATTGGTCAACTTACTCAGATACTCAGGTATCTCTGAAAGTTGATTACTACTGAGGTTGAGTTCAGTGAGACTGCTCAACTTACTTAAACACTCAGGCACCTCTGAGAGTTGATTTTTACTAAGGTCGAGTTCAGTGAGATTGGTCAACTTACTCAGGCACTCAGGTACCTCTGAGAGTTGATTGCCCCAGAGGTAGAGCTTAGTGAGATTGGTCAACTTACTCAGGCACGCAGGCACCTCTGAGAGTTGATTGCTATGAAGGACCAGTGTAGTGAGATTGGTCAACTTACTCAGGCACTCAGGTACCTCTGAGAGTTGATTACGCTGAAGTCTCAGCGTAGTGAGATTGGTCAACTTATTCAGACACTCAGATACCTCTGATAGTTGATTTTTATCAAGATTAACTATCCTTAACCCATTTAAACTGCCAAGGAATTCGGGTAGCATCTTGAGCTGATTACGCTCAAGATTAAGCGATCGCAACTTATCCAGTTTCTGAATAACTTCAGGCACCTCTGAAAACTGATTCCCACATAGAAAAAGCGATCTCAATTCCGTTAACTGCCCAATTTCATCTGGCAAATCCTTCAAATAATTGCCAATAGCCTTACTCTGCTTTTTATCCCAACGCCCCAACACCAACGTCTTTAAATTCGTCAGCCTACCAATCTCCGACGGTAGCTCACTTAGCTGCTGACCACTCAAATCCAGCGTTGGCCGTCCATCCGCAGCCGCCTCGTCAATCAGCCTAAGCAATTCTTCCTGAGTCACCGTTTTCCGCCATCATTTATACCGACAGCATACCGCAGCGCATCCACTCATAAAATGAAGAAAAGATAGAACTAAAACCCTCGAAAGCCACCGTAAATCAGTAATTTGCGAGAACATCAAGTAACTATTGTTACGTGCGATCGCAGCTACGGAAATGTCTCTACACCTGTTGTTTCTGCAGGAGTCTCTTCTACCGCTTTCAACATTTCCATGACCTCATCACACCAAGTCAACCAAGAGGTTTCATAAGCAATGCCACGCTTAAGCGTGAGATACATAAACTGCATCTCGATATCGTTGTCTTGCCCTAGATGCTCGGCCTCTATTGCCCGGTGACTGGCGAGCTGCTCACTATGAATTTTGCGGCGATGGGTTAGCTCTTTCATCAGCAATTCCCTCGGCATTTTATGCCCAATTAACACCTTCACCAGCAAGTCTTCGCGAATAGGGGTGGGGTCTGTGGGCTCCACGTACCAGCGGGTGAGTGCTTGCCAGCCCATTTCGGTGATGTGATATAGCTTTTTGTTCGGCTTGCCCGCTTGGGGCACGGTTTCAAAGCTGACCCAACCCTTTTTCGTGAGCTTGCTCAGCTCCCGATACACCTGCTGCTGCGTGGCTTGCCAATAGCAGCTCAGCTCTTCATCAAACGACTTGGTGATATCGTAGCCGCTGCCCGGACGCTTGGAGAGCAGCGCCAAAATGGTGTGTGCTAAGGCCATTGAAGTTCTTTAAGGAAAATTGAATTGACATACCAAACATGTTGAGTATACTTTGGGAAAGTAGTATGCAACAAGTTGGATATCAACTAATTGAGTATGACTGCCTCGTCCGGTATCAACCCGCCCGAACTGATCTCATCACAGCCCACTACGCCCGAACCCAGCGCATCGAACCCATCAGAGACCTCGCGCCTAAGTCGTTTAAGGACTCGCTGGCGTGCGTGGTGGTGGTTGCTGCTAGTGCCGCTGCTGGCAGTGCCGGTGGTACTGGCTGCGAAAGGGAGCGAGCAGCCTGAGCAGGTCGAGGCGGCGCAAAGCCTACCGGTGGAAACGATGCGCCTGCAGGCCGCAGATAGCTATACGGCCAGTCGGACGTATTCCGGAGAAATTGTGGCGCGGCGTAGTAGTGAGCTGGGGTTTGAGCGCTCGGGCACGGTCATCGCACTGCTGGTAGATGAGGGCGATGATGTCGCCGCTGGCGCGCCGTTAGCTCGGTTAGATACGCGAGATTTGGCGGCGCAGCGATCGCAGCTAGAAGCCCAAAAAAGACAAGTCCTCGCCCAGCTAGACGAGCTACAAACAGGCCCCCGCCGAGAAGATATTGCCGCTGCCGAAGGCGCGGTGAGCGACCTGAACAACCAGCTCTCCCTCGCGACCTTGCAGGCCGATAGACGCGCTGAGCTGTTCGCCCAGGGGGCGATTTCTGAAGAGGAGCTGGACGAAAAGCGATTTGGTGCCAATGCGATCGCTGACCGGCTGCAACAAGCCCAAAGCCAGTTAGAAGAACTGCATAACGGCACCCGCCAAGAACAGCTGACCGCTCAAGTCGCCCAGGTCGATCAAATCGACGCACGTCTTCAGGCGATTGATGTGTCGCTGGATAAGAGCGTTTTATTGGCTCCCTTTGCTGGCAAAGTCGCCACGCGATTGGTGGATGAAGGGACGGTGGTCAATGGCTCCCAGCAGGTAATGAAGCTGGTGGAAAATGGCGCGGTGGAAGCCAGAATTGGAGTGCCCGAACCAGTGGCCCAGCGAATGGCGATAGGCGATCGCACTGCTGTGACCGTGAGCGATCGCACCTTCCCCGCAACGGTCACGGCCCAGCTGCCTGAAGTAGACGATGCCAGCCAAACGGTCACGATGGTTTTAGAACTTGACCCTGATGATGGCTTGACCCTCGGCGCAACGGCCCGGCTTTCCGTTGCCCAGCAACAGTCTTCGTCCGGCTATTGGCTGCCGAGTACTGCGCTGGTAACCGGTGAGCAAGGTCTGTGGTCGGTGTATGTGCTCACCAAAGACAAAGATGGCACGGCAGATGGCAGGGCAGATCACACCGCTAATACGTATCGGGTCGCTCGGCGAGATGTGGAAGTGCTGCATACCGAAAGCGAGGGGTCTCCAACCGCTGGCGTCTCTGGTAATCGAGCGTTTGGCAATCGAACGTTTATAAGAGGGTTGGTGGCTGAAGGCGATCGCGTTATTACCAGCGGTACCCACAGAATTGTTGCCAATCAGCTGGTAACACCGCAATCGCTGGTCGAGTCTTTTCCTGAATTCTCGTCTGAACCGTCCTTGGAAATGCCCTCTGAAAGCCCCTCTGAAAGCCCCTCTGACGAGGCCGCAAAATGAATCTCTTTTATCGAAATCGCCAGCTGCTTTTTCTCACCCTCACCCTGATTGTAGTCTGGGGGCTCTCGGCATTTTTCACCCTGCCACGGTTAGAAGATCCTGAAATTGTTCAGCGCAGCGCTACGATTACCACCCTTTTCCCCGGTGCAACTGCCGAGCGGGTAGAATCCCTGGTGACTGACAAAATTGAGGAAGAATTTTCAGATGTTCAAGAAATTGACACTCTTGAATCAACCTCCAGCTCGAATATTTCTGTTGTCACCATTACCCTAAAAGACACCGTTGCCAATGTCTCTCCGGTATGGGCCAGGATTCGTAGTCAGCTAGAAGATGTCACACCAGTGCTGCCAGCAGGCGCGCTGGATCCAACTTACGAAGATGCCGATGTTGCTGCAAATGCGCTGATTGTTGGCCTCACCTGGGACCTCAATGTTCCGGCTAATCCCGCTATTTTACAGCGGGTCGCCGAGCGTCTAGAAGATCAGCTAGAGGCAATTCCAGGGACTAATAAAGTAGAAACTTTTGGCGAGCGTGACGAAGAAATTCAGGTGACTATCGACCAGTTCGCCGCTGCCAAGCTGGGGCTCACGGCGCAGTCTATCGCGCAGCAAGTGCAGGCGAGTGATGCCAAGCTCTCCGCAGGCCAGCTTCAGGGCGAGACCGATGAACTGTTGTTGGAAGTGGATACGGCGCTCGACTCCTTAGAGAGAATTCGCCAGATTCCTATTCGCCTGGGCGATGCTGGCCAAGTCACGCTGCTAGGCGATGTGGCAAGGGTGACCAAAGCAGTGCGATCGCCTGCTGAGGAGCTGGCGCTGATTGGTGGAAAGCCCGCGATTGTGCTCTCTGTGCAGGTAGAGTCTAGCTATCGAGTGGATAGGTGGGCGCAGGACGCGCGCCAGGTGCTCAAAGACTTTGAACAAACCCTGTCCGATGGGCTGAGCCTTACCACCATACTGGATCAAAGTGAGTACGTGCAGCAGCGGCTAAACGGGGTAATTGGGAACTTGCTCACCAGTTCAGTGCTGGTGATTTTAGTCTCGCTGTTTATGTTGGGCTGGCGCTCGGCGGTGATTGTTGGGCTGGCGCTGCCGCTAGCAACGCTGATGGTGTTTGGCAGTATGAAGGGGCTAGGCGTTCCGCTCCATCAAATGTCGGTAACAGGGTTAATTATTTCGCTGGGCCTGCTGATTGACAATGCCATCGTGGTGGTAGATGAAGTGCAAATTCGCCTAAAAGCGGGGATGTCTCCAGCGATCGCCGTGAGTGAAACCGTAAAGCATCTCACCGTCCCGCTGCTGGCCTCTACCTTTACCACCGTGCTGGCTTTTGTCCCGATTGCGACTTCTCCAGGGGGCACAGGAGAGTTTATTGGCACGATTGGCACCACCGTTATTTTGGCGCTGTTGAGTTCATTGGTGCTCTCTTTAACGATTATTGTGTCTCTTATCGGATTGATTTATCGGCGGTGGCCAGTACGGGCAGGCCAATCTTTAAGCCCGTCTTCAGCCCCGTCTCTAGTGCAATCTTCCGCGCCGCGCTGGTGGGAAGGGGGCTTTGCCAATCGTGGACTAACTCGGCTGTACGCTCTCAGCTTAAAGGCCATGTTTCGCAAGCCGCTGCTGGGTATTGGTGTCGCGTTGATTCTTCCGATGGTGGGTTTCTCACAGTTTGCGAGCTTGCCGCAACAGTTTTTTCCGCCGACCAATCGCGACCAGTTTCAAATAGAGTTTGAGCTACCGGCCCAAAGCGCGCTGGCCCTAACGCGATCGCAAGTCCTCTCGGCCAGAGACCTCATTCAGCAGCATCCCGCTGTTTCTGATGTGCACTGGTTCCTGGGTAAAAGCGCCCCGTCTTTTTTCTACAATGTGGTGGCGGCTAAAGAAAATGCAGCTGACTACGCCCAAGGCCTAGTGCAGCTCAACAACACTGAGGACCTGCGCGGAATAATAACAACGTTGCAGCAGCAGTTAGATGCTGCCTTTCCCCAGGCGCAGGTGCTGGTGAGGCAGTTAGAACAAGGCCCGCCGTTCCCAGCCCCGATTGAGCTGCGGCTGTACGGGGCGGAAATGCCCAGGCTACGGGCATTGGGCAACCAGCTACGGGGCAAGCTTGCCGCCATTCCCAATGTGATTCATACCCGGGCGGGGCTGACCGAAGCGCAGCCCAAGCTCGCGCTGGCGATCGATGAAGTGGCCGCTAGACGAACGGGGTTAAGCAATGGAGACATCGCTTCGCAGCTCAGCTCAACCTTAGACGGTGCCGTGGGCGGCTCTCTGTTGGAAGACACGGAAGACATTCCCCTGCGGGTTCAGGTGGGCACCACAGACCGAGGTGATTTAAGCGCGATCGCCTCTACTGATCTGCTTTCAAGCAGCTCACCCTCAGCGGGCAACAATCAGTCTGTTCCGCTTTCTGCGATCGCAGATATCAGCCTTGTGCCTAATATTGCCACCATCGCCCATTACAACGGCCAGCGAATCAACACCATACAGGCTTTTCTCTCTGCGGGTGCCCTGCCAGATGATGTGCTCACTCGTTTTCAACAACAGCTTGAAG
The DNA here is from genome assembly GCA_039820525.1 of Cyanobacteria bacterium J06634_5. Lineage (GTDB taxonomy): Bacteria > Cyanobacteriota > Cyanobacteriia > Phormidesmidales > Phormidesmidaceae > Phormidesmis. The sequence goes on along the minus strand of JBCBPY010000010.1, from coordinate 178,336 downwards.
CGGAAGGCTTTGAGCTGCCTGCTAGGTATCGCATTGAGTATGGCGGTGAGGCCGATGCCAGAGGGAGCGCCGTGGGCAACTTGCTCGCCTCAGTGAGTGTGCTAATGATTTTGATGGTGGCGACCTTGGTGCTCTCGTTTAATTCATTTGCGATTGCTGGCCTTCTAGCAGTTGTTGCCATTTGCGCGGTTGGCTTAGCCGCAATGGCCCTTTGGTTGTTCAATTCCATTTTTGGCTTTACAGCGATTCTGGGCACGCTTGGTCTTATTGGCCTGGCGATTAACGACTCGATTGTCGTACTCGCCGCGCTTAGAGAAGATCCCTTGGCCAAAGTGGGTGATGTAAAATCGACCGTGCAGGTCGTGCTTAAGGCCACTCGGCACGTTGCGGCTACTACCGTGACGACTATTGTTGGATTTGTACCACTGATGCTGGATTCAACAGGGTTTTGGCCGCCCTTGGCGATTGCGATCGCAGGCGGTTTAGGCGGTGCCACCCTCCTCGCGCTTTACTTCATTCCGGCTGCTTACATTCTCTGCGTACAAGGCACTAACCGTCAGTCTCGTCGAGGCTTTCCTAAGCAATCAGCTGCGATTGAAATTGTGTGAAAAAATATAAGCTGGGTCAGTCGCTCTTTCAAGACTATTCATATACTATGTGTAGAAAAAACATTCTGGTTGTGGGTGCTAGCAGAGGTATCGGTGCTGCCGTTGCTGAACACTTTTATGACCAGGGAGAGACTGTTTATTCCGTATCTCGCACTGCGGCTGAAGCCGGTGAATGGATACAGGCTGATGTGTCTACCGATGACGGTATTAGGAAAATCGCTGAGGCAACCGGTTCACAGCCGGTAGACGCACTGCTGTATATGGGTGGCGTGTGGGAGAACAACGCCTTTACAACAGATTTTGACTTTTTGGCGAGCACCGCTGAGGAAACAAGGTTTGTACTCAGCGTGAATTTGATTGCACCCATTGAGCTAACAAAAGCACTTGCTAACAACTTGACGCAAGCGAGCAATCCTAGAGCGATTTATATTGGCGCGCTTTCGGGGCTGGACCAATGCGCTACGCCAGAGGTGGCCAATACCGCTTCTAAGTTTGGCTTGCGGGGGGCGGTGCAGGGTTTAAGGTTGGCCCTAAAAGATAAGCGGATAGGTTTTACCGTGATTAATCCTGGCAACATTGCGACTGAAGAAGTGCTGTTGGATATTGAAGAAGGGCGATTTCTTAAGCAAACGCCGATTCCAATGGGAGATGTGTTGTCTGCTATTGAGTGGATTTTGAGTCTGTCGGCTGCGGTGGAGGTCGGTGAGATAGATTTAAGACAAAAGTGAGTGGACTGAAATAAGATGCGATCGCCTTCTAGCCTTTGACCTTCTAGCCTTTGACCTTCTAGCCTTTGACCTTCTAGCCTTTGACCCTCTAGCCTTTGACTCTCTAGCCTTTGACTCTCTAGCCTTTGACCAGCGAGACACCATCGGCCTTGTTGATGAGCACCAGTAGGCCAGCCAATAGGCTGACGGTAAACCAAGGTGACAACCATCCGCTCAGCGCGATTAACCCTAAAGAGAACAAGGTGAGGAGCACGCGCATACCGATGGCTCGATTGGGCAGGCAGGTGGGTGAAGCCCACTGTAATACTGTGGTGGCCGCCAAAAAGAGGGCGACCCCGCCACATAGGGCTGTGCGCATGGGTAGGCTAAACACCTCGCCAGAAGCGGCTTCAATCGCAAACTGAATGCCGACACCTGTGGCCACAATGCCCATAAATGTAAACACGTGACTATACCCGTACACATAAGCACGTAACAACGCTCGCTTGCCCCCGCGCAGGGCTTGATTTATGGTGGACTCTTCTGACCGCTCAAAGTACATCCACCATAGGCTCACAGCGACAACAAATCCACTCGATGCCGTCAACATGTTTTGCCATTGCCATGCGGTATCGGCCACGCCAGAAGCGACGGCAATAATGGCCTCGCCCAGCACAATAATGACGAATAGGCCAAATCGTTCGTCCATGTGAGACTCTTGAGCGGGGACATTGCGAATGGTGAGGTAGGTGATGGGGCCGTTACTGATTTCAATGGCCAGTGCGATCGCCCACAGCACAAACCGAATTGGCGCTGGCACCACAATCGAGATTAACCACAGGAAAAAGGCCACCGAAAAGCTGGTTGCATACCGAGCCGTCAGTTCTCGCGACTGAGGTACAAGCCGCCAAGCTTGCAGGTACAGCGCAATGATCACCAGCCGCAGCGCTGCATACGCCGCCGCAAAATTCGCTGACCCTTCTGACAATGCATCGGGAATGGTTAGGGCCATCACCACAATGCCAAACATCACCCCCAAAAAGACCAGTCGATAGCCGCCCCTGTCCACATCAAACTGATCGGCATAGTAGCTAAAGTCAATCCACAGCCACCACACCGGAATAAACAGCACGGCAAAACTAATGAGTCCACTCCAGCTGGGATGCCCATGCAAAAGATGGGCTAGCTCGGCCATGGAGAGCACAAACACCAAATCAAAAAACAGTTCTAGCCAGGTGGCATGGCGCTGGCCTGATTCTTCAGAATGCGGGCGCAGCAAAGAGGCGTGCTTTAAAGGAGCTGACATCACAGGATGCGTTTAACGACCTGTTTATTTTACGGGGTGATTCCTGCCTGTGTCCTATTTTTAGGTGGGCTGCTGATTGCACAGCTGATGTCTGGTCCAGATATCTGGGGTTAATAAGCTACAACAACTTTAAAGCCCTGCGGTCATCAGGAGCCAAGTGCCAACGCCAGTGCACAGTCCCAGCACCAAAATAACGGGCGTAAACCAGCCTGCCGTTTGTTCGGGAAAATGATGAATGCGAGAGAGTCCGCTGTGGACGGTAATGAGCGCGTGTGAGCAGGCCCACAGTGTGGCCACTAGCAGTAAAACAATATGCAAGGTACTGTCCGGCACGTATTGCAAGAGGGCGCTGCTCACCGCTAATAAGCCCAGCGGGACCATGGCTGTGCCAAGAATAAAAATGTCGGCGACCCACAGGCTTTGAACCCGGCACAGCAAGCGAGCGATCGCCATGACAACCACCATGGCCACAAACGTGAGTCCGCCTGAGGCCCAAAACCAAGAGGCCACCAGCCAGCTGTTGATTAGCACATGCTGCATCGCGCCCAGCACAAAAAACAAATTCCCAAGGACCGCTAGGCCGTAGCCCACTAGCGTCACCTGCCGGTGCGAAAGCTGCCGGTAAATGGGGACCATTTCACCGGCTGGATTGCTCAAAAGCCTCAGGGTCGTGGCCGCACCCGCGAGCAAATTTGGCCGAGGCTGGGGCAGTGGGCGACGCGGATCGGGCCGAGAACTGACTCCTGGTGTTAGGCGGGGCTGACGCGGGGCTCGAAATAGCGGCCATCCGCTTTGCTGCTGACGCAATGTGCGAGGTTTTTCGATGGGAAGGTTACGCTGATTGATCGTGCGCCCAGGTCCTTCCATTGGCGGCATCGGCATTTCGGCAGATACCGTTGAGTCTGACTGGGCAGGGAGCAAAAGGGCCGCAGGGCGGATCTTTTTTCGCCGGGTACCAGAGACGATTAACGAGAGTCGTCTGGGCAGCGCGCTGAGTAGCTTGACTAGGCGCGATCGCCCTGCCGTGCCAAACTGCCGCAAATGCTGCTTCAGATACTGGGCATTGCCCACATCGCCCTGCTCGCGAAAGAGGTGAACCGCGCGCCGCAGATCTTTGGCGGCATTGTCTAGCTCGTTGAGATCTTGGTGGGCGATCCCTCGCCGATAAAAGTAGCTGGCTTCTTGGGGGTCACAGGTAATCGCATCGGTAAACGCGGCGATCGCACTTTCCACATAGCCCAGCCGGTAACGTGCCATACCTTGATAGTAGTAGGTTTTGGCCTCTGTAGAATTGAGTGAGATCGCCCGAGAACAGTCGTTGAGTACGCCCGAATCATCGTTGAGCAGGTAGCGGACTTCTGCCCGGCGCATGTAAGCCTCAGCGAACTCATCATCTAGCCGAATCGCCTGAGAGTAGTCGCCCATTGCCACCCGGTAGCGCTGGGCCCTGGCATGACGCATGCCTCTAATATAAAAGTCCGAAGGCGACTGGGGTGCGGCACTCGGATGAGACAGGCCATACCCGTGCTGCTGCTGATCGTAGCGCGATCGCAGTACGCGATCTATCAGCACATCGTACGCCTCTCGCAGAGAGCGAAAGGTTCGTGCCGCGCCGGGTTTATGAGGATGAAGCTGTGGATGATACTGCCGAGCCAATCGTCTAAACGCAGATCTGATCTCTTGCCGACTCGCATTTGGAGACAAACGAAGACGGCGGTAATAGTCACCGGAGGCAGAAGGCATGAAGAAAACACTCTGGAAGCAGGCGGTTTAAGGCGGAAACGAGCAGAAATCAGACAAATTAAAGAGGAAACCCCTTATAGAACGCTATAAAAGCCGGTGCTTAGCCTAGCTTCTATGAACAGTCAGGGCAGTCTCAACCTTCAGGAAATACCCATCAAGTGCACGGACCTAGTGTCGGCGTGTCGTCGCCATGCCTTGGCTGTGCGCACTTATTTTAGCGGGTTTCTTTCAATCATGATTACTCAGATATACAAGCGGTTCCCGGTAAATCCACTCACTTTTTTGCATCCTGCTGAAATGCAGGCTTTATGTGACTCTTTTTACGAAAAATAAGCTGAAAACGAACCCAGCAAAATGGTTCTTGATCCTGCTGCTGCTGTCGGGCTGACTGCCGCAAGATTAAGAAGATATTAAGCCTTTAATGACACGCCTGATGCCTCACCTGGTGAAACATGTTGCAACTGAGCAGCCTGCGGATATAGCGAATGCTGTAGGTGCAGAGGCAGAGCCCGAAAAAGCGCCTATCGATGCCCAGGTCAAAACCGATTTGCACGTCGTGACGACTGTCGCTCCCATGACGAATATTGTCAGCAATATTACCGGCGCTCGCCTCACTGTCACGGGTCTTGTTCCTGAAGGCACTAACTCCCAAACCGTTGAGCCGCGCCCGCAGATGGTGAACTTTTGGCCGAAGCCGATTTAATTTTGGGCAATGGTTTTGCTGCCTTATACACTGACTTCACTCAACACCCGATTAAGCTTCCCACTCTTGTACCCCTCCAAGTCCAGCGTTACATAGGTAAAGCCTAGCTTCTGAAAGGCTTCGACGAGCGTTGGCATGTCAACATTCACCACGAAGGTTTTAATCTCTTCTGGCATCAGTTCAATGCGGGCGGTCTCTCCATCCGAACGGACGCGTAGATTGCGATAGCCGAGGTCTCGCATGTAGCGTTCGGCGCGCCCGACGCGGTGGAGTTTTTCGGTGGTGATGAGTTCGCCGTAGGGAAAGCGGGAGCTGAGGCAGGGCTGAGAGGGTTTGTCCCACCAGGGGAGGCCGAGGTGCTTGGAGAGTTCGCGGACTTCTAGCTTGGTGATGCCGACTTCGGCGAGGGGCGATCGCACCCCTCTTTCCTTGGCAGCAGCAATCCCTGGTCGATAGTCTTGCAGGTCGTCGGCGTTGAGCCCATCTACCACGTACTCATAGCCCAGCTCATTCGCCAGGGGCCGCAGGGTATCATGCAACTCACTCTTGCAAAAGTAGCAGCGATTTACCGGGTTAGAGGTATAGTCCTCATTGTCCATTTCGTGGGTTTCAACAACTGTGTGGGCAACGCCCATTTCAGCGGCTTGAGACTTAGCATCGGCGAAGTCTTCGGGCATGAGTGAGGGGGAATTTGCCGTGACGGCGAGGGCTTTTGAGCCTAGGACGTCGTGGGCGACTTTGGCGACTAGGGTGCTATCGATGCCGCCTGAGTAAGCCACTAGGGCGCGATCCATTTCCCGGAAAATAGTCTGGAGCTGAGTGAGCTTCTGAGAGATTGCGCTACTAGACATAGTGGAAAGGAAGGAAAAGCCATTACAAAATCTTAAGTCTTCACTTTAACGCTTCTTACACACTTCGACATAGACCCAATGCGAACCTCTAAGGCTTTAACCAACCGAAAATATCACTGTGCCTTAGGCTGATTTCACTAGCAAAATCAGGGACTGGTAAGGGTGTTTGGTCATTGTCTCTCTCAGGTTTCTGTTCTTTGGCATAAACGACGAGGAGATAACTTTCAGGGTCAATGAGCCACCCTACTTGGGTGCCGCATTCTATGCTCCACAGAATTTTTTCAGTGACTTTCGTTGCGTTTTACTGAGGCGATAAGACCTCAATAGTCCAGTCGGGGTGGCTATCAAATTTGTTAGCAATGTCACCATTTTCACGTAATGGGAGCCGTTGCCAAGTAAAAACGCCAACGTCTGGCAAATTGAGCGTCCGCTGAAGGTGCATCTGATTTCCGGCAGTGCCAAAGCAATTTTGGGGCCTCTGAGCACATTGTTGATAGCCGGTAATAAGCTTAACTGAAGTAAACTGTGCTGTCCTTGCGGTATTGGCTTGTGAATGATTTTGCCATCTATGAACTCACTGGCAGGCTTAGTTTCTGGTATGGACAGAAACGCTTTTAGGGTTAGTTGTTCAACTGGGGCCTGTACCATAGGTGAGCGATCGCTCAGCAGTAGCTTTCTTATTCTAGCTGACGTGAGTTTGGGCTAAGCAATTTTTATGAAAGGCCTAATATAACAGCACTTTTACTCGCCTGGCCTGAAGTGAGTCCCTTCTGGAGCGGTAGGACCCTGCGTCGCTTCGCGGCGCTAAGGAACGCCTACCAAGACAAGGGTGCTCCGCAGGGTCGGGATGGGTCTTTTGCGTGTAGCGTCAGCGGCTGGATACCCACCTCGACCTCCGCTATGCTTCGGCCACTCCTCCCAAGAGGAGACTCACTTCAGGCTTGGTATCTGTAGGGTTCTCGTTCCGAACGGACGTTATTACTTGGGTAGAACACTTAAAGAAATGCTGGTTATCAGCTGGCCTTGAATGCGGCTTGAATCTTTTGATAAATGTCATTCCAAGCCTTATTGCGCTGAGGCTTTTCAAGCGTATCTAAGGGTTGTTGAGGTGGGTGTACTGCCTGATATTTTTCAAAGGCTGTGTCCTTGTAAGGACTGTAGCTAATAGGTATCCATAGCACTGTGAGCCCTTCATTTTCGGCTGCGCTCAAAAGGGATGGCAGCTCATTGTTATCAATAAAGTCGGAGGCGATGAAGTGAGGACTGACTAAGAGGATGGCCACTTTTGCAGTGGCTAGGGCTTGTGCGATTTCCTGTCGCCATTGTTCGCCGGGTTTGATTTTCGTGTCGTCCCATACCTTGAGCTTGCCAGACCGTTCTAGGGACTTTAGCCACACTTTGAGTTCATTGAATAGGGTTGTGTCCTGATGACTGTAGCTGATGAAAACTTTGTTGCGAGACCTTGAATGTGAAGAATCTTGTCTCATAGCCTGACGACCGATGTCATCTATCAAGCTTGAAATACTGACATCCAAGTAAGGAGAATTGTTACATTCGACTGTTATTTTATTATTAGCAAGACGCTCTTCAAGATTTTTGAATTCGTAAAAGTAGGGCTCTGGTTCTTCTTTGCAAGTTCTACAGTTACAGGGAACGAGTGTATTCCATTTCAAGCGTTCGTAGGTGTTGTGAATTTTGTCAAATTCGTGGCGAATGGTAGTCAAGAGGTCCCGACGGCGATGGCCATATACTCGAATCTGAATCTCTTTTCGGTGGTAAAGTTCTATGACTTCAGCATGTGCATCGTTCTTGTTTAGGACTACCCCAGTTTTCCAAACACAATTTTCTTTTTCGATCCAGCGATGCATTTCAACTATGAAGCGGGTAAGAATGCCTTTTGGCATGAACCCGTAACTATAGCGAAGTAATAGGGTTTCCGTTCCATACAAGAAGGGGTAGTCGGGTTGCTGAGCACTGAGCAGCTGGGGGGCAATGTATGTGTTCGGTCTGCTAGGAATTTCATAACAGAGCTTAAAGTTCATCATGAGTCGCAATAACTCAGGTCGCATTGAAGCATATTGCGTTTCATTCCAGATAGCGGCGAGCTCCGCTCGGTCAAATTTTCCAAGATTTTGAATAACTTTGTTGTTGTCTAAAACTTTATAAACAGCATCAGTACCCCAGGTGGGCTTGAGAATAACGGTTTTTCGCAGTAGATCATCTTTCTGGAAGTGAAGACAAACGCCCAAGTCATGTAAATATTCACTTAATTGAAGCTTGTCTTCGAGACGAGTGAAACCGTTGTCTTCACACAGCTTCAGGTATTCCTCCACTGCAATGTAATTACGAGTGTCATTTTCTAAGGCTCTACGAACTTTTACCCAAGTTTTTGGAAGTTCTGTCCCAATATGAGGAAGGGTGCAAATATGTTGCCGTATTGCCTGTTTAATTTCTGGAAGGCCACGATTGCTTGCAAGATTAGTGGCTCGTATTTCTTTTAGATTGAGAAACTCGCCTCGCAGCTGTCTTTCGTTAAGTTTGCGTTGGCGATCTTGCTTTTCGTTATTAACGATTAAGATTGGGCTGCTCTCGCTTAGCAGATTTACTACATTTAGCCAGTAGTAAAAGTCTGTATCTTCCTGACGACTATCCGCAACCAATAGATAAAGGGAGCGCTTGGTAAGGAAAAACTGATGGGTGGCGTGGTAAATTTCTTGCCCGCCAAAGTCCCAGATGTTAACAATAAACTCTCGATTCTTATTGAACTGAAATTTCCAGCGGGTAATGTCAATACCTTCGGTTGACTGCTCAATAGCTGCCAACTGATATTTCCCATTTACAATCTTTTTTGCGAGGCTTGTTTTGCCTGCTCCCCCTTCACCAACAATTAAAAGCTTAGCTTCATACAATAGATCTGTTTTTTGTTCTAGAAGCTGACGATAGTAACGAGGCAATTCTACTGCTGCTAGTTGAGGATCATCGCAGTACTTTTGTATTTCTGCTGGCAGGTTACTTAGTTGGGTACTACGCAGGTAAAGTGATCTTAAATTGCTCAACTGCCCAATTTCTGCTGGTAGGCTATTCAACTGAGTGCTACGTAGGTACAGTGATCTCAGATTGTTCAGCTGCCCAATTTCCGCTGGTAGGCTACTCAACGGAATGTCACTAAGCGAAAGCGATTGCAGATTGTTCAGCTGCCCAATTTCCGCTGGTAGGCTACTCAATGGAGTACTGTTAAGATTTAATGATTGTAGGTTGCCCAACTGACCGATCTCTGCCGGCAGGCTACTCAACTGGGTTCCATTTAGGTCTAGTGATTGCAAGTTGTTCAGCTGCCCAATTTCTGCTGGTAGGCTACTTAACTGGGTGCTACTAAGGGAGAGTGATCGTAGATTGGTCAGTCGTCCGATTTCTGCTGGCAGGTTACTCAGTTGGGTGCAACCAAGGTCTAACGATTGCAGATTGGTCAGTTGTCCAATTTCTGCTGGCAGGTTACTCAGTTGGGTGCAATTAAGGTCTAACGATTGCAGATTGGTCAGTTGTCCAATTTCTGCTGGTAGGCTACTCAATTGGGTAGAACTGAGGCTTAGCAATTTTAGATTAGTCAGCTGCCCGATTTCCACTGGCAGGCTACTCAATCGAGTGTAACGGGTGGTTAGCGATTTCAGATTAATCAGCTGTCCGATTTCTGCTGGCAGGCTACTTAATTGATTGGAACTGAGATTTAGCAATCTTAGATTAATCAACTGCCCGACTTCCGCTGGTAGGCTATTCAATTGGGTGCGACTAAGATCTAAGCTAATTGTCTTTTTTTGAGCAGCCTTCTCTATTTTTTTGAGCAGTTGTTGCTGGTTCATTACACTTTTAAATCTGGTATAGCCCCATCGCTTTCCATATCCTGACGCACCATTGCATTCAGTGCAAACCGGTCAGAATCAGTTCTGTATGTAGCTATTTGATATAGATAAAAAAGACGACTAATTGCTTCAAACAAATCAATTTAGAAACTAAAACTGCCGCCTTTCAAATACGGTTACCGTTACCGTCAGCAACAGCGCAGTATAAATCAATCCATATACCGCATTTTCTAAAAGCCCGCCGCCACTGGGAGGAGAGACAAAACCATTCGCAATTTCATTTTTTAGGTTCAATCGCTCCAGGTCGGGCAGGACTAAAAACAAGCCTTCTGCTACGCGGCGAAAGTTCTCGCTTTCGGCGATTTTGTCTAGGGCCAAAATGTTGCGAGTCTCATGGCCGACGGCGAAAATGGCTAGGGTCATCAGCGTGGCCAGCACCGTGCTGGTGGTGACGCCAAACATCATCGCCGCAGCGGTGAGCAGCACCATTTCTAAAAACATGAACAGCACTGCCAGCAGCATCAGGTTTAGCTCATAGGGCACATTGCTAAGGGTCAATAGCCCCAACATCAGCGCGGTAAGCGAGCTAATCAGCACAGCCATCACTAGGCTCAAGCCCAGGTGCTTACCTAGAATAAACTCCAAGCGGCTGACGGGCTTAGCGATGAGTACGAGTACTGTCTTTTTCTCAATCTCTTTGTTAATAAGGCCCGTGCCAATGAACACCACAACAAATAAAGACAGAATGTTGATAGCCGCAAGGCCCGTATCCAAAATCATCTTATCTTCTGTGCCCGCAGCGACCTCGGGCAGCAGCGTAATCGCCATCACCATGATGATGCCAAACACACCCACCACATACAGGATGCGATCGCGCACCACTTCCAAAAACACATTGCGAGCAATCACCCACACTCTCGAAAGCTTATGAGAAAATCCGCCAGAAGACGGTGCTGAAGTAGTATCCATAGTTTTTCCAGAACTCCTGAAATAAGTGACGAATAAGAGTAAGCGACGAATAAAACAGATCTCAAAGATTCGCCGTCAAAATAAGCATTTGACAGCTTTGGCGATCATGCATGGGGCGTCAGCATTGTCCAGCGTTACGAGGTTGTTGGCTGTGACTTGATCCACTGCACCTCTGGAGCCTGCTCTTCACAGGTCACTACCGTCAGCTGAGACGTCTGCGGCGGCTCATCTTCTTGTACCGGCACCGAGCGTACCCGCTCCTCCGGCATAATTTTGCAACTGGTCTCTAAAAAGAAACCGTCGTCCTTGGCGACCGGGCCTAGCCAGTTCGCCTTTAGCTCCAGTGAATAGCCCTCACCAGAAGGTTTTGGGGGCGGCACGATCAGATTCCAAAAAATCTCTTCATCCGGGGCATAGAGCGATCGCAACATGCGTTGAGAAATCGCCCCCATGCGCTCTTGCCGGTTAAATAGCCAGCGCTCAGTTTGGTACCAGGGCAGGCCATTTAGCTCATCGGCGATCGCATTAGAGGTGCTGGTGAGCAACAAGGCCCCCTGAGTTTGAGAGCTGCGATCGTCCGCGATAAAGTCGTACACAAAGCCACTGCGATTGAGACCGTTCACCAGCAGGCTAGGGTAGTTAGTCACCCAGTCCTGCACCCTAAAGTGGAACATAATCCAGCTGCTGAGCAGTAAGGTCACCAGCGTGGTCATCACCAGCTTCTGTTGCTCTGGCTCTTTGGGTTTTTTCGTCTCTAGGTCCCACCCCACAAAGTAAGGCAGGGCCATAATACCCGTAGAGAGCACCGGCCAGCTAGAGAGCGCCCAGCGAAAGCGGGTTGGTGTGAATGGCCGAAACACAAACACGCACAGCAGCGCGCCCGTAATCCAGGGGCTAATGGAAAAGCCGTACACCTTGACCGGGTGCTTGGAGAGCGCCCACCAAATCGATGCGGTGAAAAATACCCAGCTCAGGGTGCCGAGCACATGTACCACGGGCGAAACGCCGTCGCCGGGTTCAAGATAATCGACGGCGGCACCGATGATGAGCGAAAAAATACTGAGCCACAGCAGCGTCTGCCAAGCGAAATAGTCGTTGGGCCACAGCAGCTCCTTACATTGGATCCATAAGTCCGTTAAAAATTTTCTCATGAGGTCCAGCCCTCCGCCACGGCTCGAAGCACCAGTAATAGCAAAATCGCCGTAAAGCTGGCAGCATTGGCCTGAAGCACGGAGTCTGTAAAGGTGGCGAGCGCCTGCTGCGCTTCGGTGCGTCCTAGTCGCGCCCGTGCGTAGCGATCTTCTCGTGAAGGCTTTACGGGTTTCTCAGGGATTTTCCATACCTTGTCGGAGCGCATAATCAGCTCGATGCCTTTTGCCTTGATAAAAAAAGTAAGGAAAAATGCGACCAGGGCAATGCCAAATAAGGTGCCGCCAATTTCGGTGGTCCAGCCCCGTAGCAGCAGCCGGTCGAACAAAATATAGCTGATAATTTGGGCTTTGATATTCGCTGGGGCCAAGGGCTCTACTGCCAAAAAAGCGAGCCAGCCCGCAACGACTGCCGCCAAATTGACAATAAAGGTGTACTTGACACTTGTGTGCAGGCCAAAGCCGAGCCGCCTGCGCAAAATCCACGATTCAATCGTGATCGCCACCATTAAAAACAACACCTGAAACGTGATTGCCCGTAGGGGCAATATGGGTTCGTACTCCATGGCAACGACACATCAACTCATATGCATATATAGGCATTAGGGTATAGCCTCACGGGTGATTTGTGATAGGTGAATGTGCTGAAAGTTACCTGATGAAGCCCGGTTGGCCCGATATCTGCCGGGGCCCCTTATTCAAACCTTTTTACTCAAATCGCTCCCAGCCGTGGTTCTTTCCCTGGTTCTGCCCCTGCCCTTGGCCCTGGCCCTGGCTCTGGCGCGCTTCATTGACAGGGCACTGATGAATAATCTCGGTCAAAATTTCCCAAGACTCCACCAGTCGTGGCCCCGGTCGATTGAAGTACTGATTGCCATCGGTGAGGTATACCTGGCCGTTTTGTACGGCTTTTAGCTGCTGCCAAGACGCATTTTTTTGGGCCATTTCTAGGGTCGCGGCTTTCGTTTGTGCCAGGTCATAGCCACAGGGGAGCACAATAATAATGTCTGGATCGGCGGTGGTCAGGTCGTCCCAGGTCATCCAGTCAGAATGCGCGCCCGCCACGCCAAAGCAATCCTGCCCGCCCGCCAGTTCTACTAGCTCGGGCACCCAGTTTCCAGCGGCCATGAGCGGCTCGGTCCACTCTATGCAGGCCACTTTGGGACGAGGCTCCTGGACCAGAACGGGTGTGATTTTTGCCTTTAGAGCGGCGATGATGTCATCGGTTTTGCTGCCTAATGACGGCTCTGATGATGATCTGAGCGCGCTGGCAACGCGAGCCATGTCTTGCCATAGGTCGGCTAAGCACTCTGGCTGTAGAGACACCACTTGAATGGGCGGGTGATCCGGCGTTGTTTGAACCAGCTCGGTGACTGCTTTTTCAACGTCGCCTAGGCTCACCGCACAAACCTCACATTGGGCCTGGGTAATGATGTGTGTTGGCTGAAGGTCGGCCAGGATGTCTGTTTTTACACGATACACACTGAGGGCCGAGGCCAGTAGCTGCGTGACACGCCCGTGAATTTCGGCGCTGGTGCCAATGGGGTCAAACTTAGGCTCCGTGCAAATCGGCAGCTCAGTGACGGCCAGAGGATAGTCGCATTCGTGCGATCGCCCTACCAAATAATCGCCATAGCCCAGCGCACACACGATTTCAGTGGCACTGGGAATTAAAGAAACAATCCGCAAGCTTGCCTGTGAGTTGGCCGGTAACTTTGCTTGCGACGCTGATCGTATATTTACTGGGGTCACCAAACTACCTTCATAAAACCTTACTTTTTATATCAGTCACCTATCGCTGTGCGGGCACACTACCAACACCACAAATCAGTCAACACGACCAATCAGTGCCACTGACTCTATTGTTCCGGGTCTATTTTAGCTAGGCCGCGTTTGTGAATTGTACGTCAGCACCTTTTATTTATGACCTCTGCTGCCTCTCAAAATGTAGACCTTCGGCCAATAGCGCCTCAACAAATAGACCACCCAAAAGGTCCGCTACCTCGTTTAATTCCGGGTACTCACTACGTATTAGGGATTAATTCTGCTGTCAATGAGTTGCCCTTGTATGCCTTTTCCCTGACAGGAGATGTCTCTGTGCGTGAGGTGATGACACACTTTACGCAAATGAGCGATCTGCCTGGCGTCCTCATTACGGCGGGGACGCGAGTGAGTGTCCTGTCTCGGCACCAGTTTTTAGAACTCTGGCTACAGCTTGGCCAAACCGAAGGGTTTACTGAAAAGCCCGTTCGCGAAATTTTGACGCGGTCGAACCACAAGCCGCTGATCCTTTTTGATGAAACGTCGATTTTGACTGCGGCGCGTCAGGCGCTAAAACGCCCCCTAGAAAAACAAAGCGAACCGTTGGTGGTGGTAACTACTGGGCTTGACCAAGCCGATAGTTACTATTTGCTGGAGTCGCGGACGCTGAATGTGGCCCATTGGCAAATTCGCGGGATTGAAACTCAAATTCGTTACGAGCGCCTGCAAATGCAGCTGCTCCAAAGCGAAAAAATGGCGGCGTTAGGGCGTCTGGTAGACGGTGTGGCCCACGAAATCCTCGACCCGGTGAGCTTTATTTGGGGGAACTTGAGCTACATTGCCAGCTACACCCAGCAGCAGTCGGATTTGCTGATGGCCTACGATATGGCCTTTCCTAATCCTCCGGCTGAGATTGAACGGGTTAAGCAAGAGATTGAATTTGACTACGTTCGCACCGATCTGCCGGCAGCGGTCAAAAGTGCTCGGGGTGGGGCCCATCGCCTGCGTCAGCTGGCGACTAGCTTGCAAAACTTTTGCCATATTGATGAGGTTCACCCACGGCCCACGGATATTAACACCCTGCTGGACAGTACGCTGCGGCTGCTCAGAAGTCGTTTAACAACCCATATCAGTATTGAGCGCTCCTATGGCAAGCTGCCGCCGGTGCCTTGTTTTTCGGGGCAGCTGAGCCAGGTGTTTATGAATATTTTCATCAACGCGATGGATTCTTTGCTGGCCCAGGCTCAGCAGGAAGAATACATTGAGGACTACGGCACTGAATATGCGCAATCGACGAGTGCGCCTACGCCCAAAAAAACGCCCCAAATAACGGTAACCACCTGCGTTTGTGCCGCGCAAGATACGCCAGAGCCCAACCCTCACGAAGCGCGCTGGATATCAATTATCATCAGCGATAATGGTCCGGGGATGTCGCCCCAAATAAAAGAGCAGGTGATTGATTCTTTTTCCACGAAGAGCCGCTCTCGTAAGGAAACGGGGCTAGCGCTGAGCTACCAAATTATTACGGCTAAGCATGGCGGTCAGTTTTGGATGCGATCGCTCCACGCCTCAGAAGCAATCGCCGCTGCCAGTGACGCTGTTCCCACCACAGGAACAGAATTTGAAATTTTACTGCCGCTAACCATCAGTGAACCGACTAAGAAATAAGGTCGTAGCTGGTTCCACAGTCTGATAAGTCTCACCCTCGGGCTGTCACGCAACACCTAATTTCTGTCTTCTTCCTCTTGTAAACAAAAGACTCTACCGCTGCCAAAGCGAGAGCTGCGCCACCATTTCCGCCCGCGATGAGACGTTTAACTTTCGGTACATACGCTTCAGAGCCTGCTTTACTGAGTTTTCTGTAATCCATAGAGCCGTGCCGATTTTTTTGTTCGTGAGTCCCTGTGCAACCAGGGCCGCGATTTCATTTTCCCGAGGGGTGAGGCTGCTTTTTAAGGCGGCTTTAGGCGCGTGATCCGACTTTCTTAAACGATGGAGCCGGCTAGAAATGTGAAGGCAAAGCGCACTCACATCAGCAAGGTTATCTGCGCTGAAGGCCGCTTCATCGCGATGCCGCGTAAAGCCAATACCGCCCACTAATTTGCCGGTATCAATAATCGGACCTGCCATCACATGACCATGATCAGCGCGAGGACACAGGGTTTGCCAAACGCCTGGCGGTAAAACAATTTCGTCGTGAACAGCGCTGTGACGCTGTGTCATGTACCTTAAAACGGGATTGTAATCCAATGACAGCGCGAGCTTTAGGAGCCGAGAGTTGTTGTTGTTGGGTGGCTCATTTTCAGATAGCCGATTCTCAGACGGCCCGTTATGAGATAGCTCGTTATGAGATAGCTCATTATCAGGGGTGTTGTTATCAACGTTGGGAAAATCGTCTGAAAAGAACAACCCCCAGCGGTTGGCTTCAAAGTAGTGCCCCAATTTTGCCATGACCGACTGCCTGAGTGCCGTTTCGTTGGCGGCCTGTGCAATTTCGCTAAAGAGCTGTTGTAATGACAGGGTTTCAGTTACGGGCATCGGGACTGGTATTGGGACTGGCATCGGGACTGGCATTATTTTTGGGCTCCTTAGCTTTCATGACCTTAGTTTTCATGACCTTAGCTTTCATGATTTGGGCGGTACTTGAGCGACTCATCACAGCCGCCCAGGTGTACCCGATCGAGGTCTGGGCAACGATATGACCAAAATTTAAGGTGGAAGTTGAGTGTGTGGAAGGGCCGTTCTTCCCATTCACTGGCCGTTAACTTGACGACAACAAACCTATGAACAATCCTCTAAACCAATACGCACATCCCGATGTTTTGGTCAGTACGCAGTGGCTGAGTGACCACCTCAACGATGATAACCTTCGTATTGTAGAAGTTGACATGAGCCCAAACGCGTATCAATCGGCCCATATTCCAGGGGCTATTTTCTGGAATATTTTGACAGATTTACTCAAGCCAGATCTTAGCCAAAACCTAGAACCTGCGGCTGTTTCTGCGTTACTCTCTCGCTCAGGCATCACGCCAGAAACAACGGTAGTAGCCTATGGCAGCTATCCGGGGACCGGCGGCTGGATTTTTTGGCTGCTGAGCTTAATGGGGCATCGCAACATACGAGTTTTAAATGGCGGCTATCAAAAGTGGCGGGCCGAACAGCGCCCTGTGGCAGATGCGCTCTCTACGGTTGAGCCTACTGAGTACGGGGTTGTTGAGCGTGTTTCTGATACGGGCGCTGTCAATGGTGCTGATATGCGAACGACTTACGAACAGATTCAGGCGAGCTTTAACCGTCCAGCTCAAGTGCTGTTGGATGTGCGCAGTGACTTGGAGTATCAGGGAAAGCAGTTTTTGATGAAGCCGCCCGAAGGACATGAACGCGCTGGACATATTCCAGGGGCGGTTCATATGGAGCACACGCGCTTACTGGCTGAAGACGGCACGTTTAAGTCATTCGAAGCGCTCCAGGCGCTGTGCAACAGCTACGGGATCACCGCCGATAAAACGATCGTTCCCTACTGTGCGATTGGAGCCAGGGCTGGGTTTGTATGGTTTGTGCTGACGTATCTTTTAGGCTACGACACTGTCCGTAATTATGACGGTTCATGGAATGAGTGGAGCCGACTGCCTGATGCGCCGGTTGAATCTTGAGGTCCGAGGCGATCGGTTAGGGGAGCAGGCTTAAGCGCTAAGGCATGGATTATTTCAGGAGATCATTCAATAGAGGGTTATCTAAGCGAATTCAGACCTGCTAGGGTATTTGAAAGACTGCTTAATATTTCTACATAAACCCGTCCCCATCGCTGATTCTCTTTCATGTCTTCTCGTTTGTTATCGCCTGCTCTGATTAGAGAATCTATTGTCTCTGTTGCCCTTGCTCTGGTGATTATTGCGCTGTGGATGCTGACAGCCTACGCCAGCCTGTTTGTCCTACCCGATGCTAAAACGATGTCACTGGTGGCAGTTGGTGCGGTGATTGTCGGGCGTTCTTTCTTACACACAGGATTGTTTATTTTGTCGCATGATGCGATGCATGGCTCGCTGATACCGGCAGCGCCTAAGCTCAATAACTGGGCGGGTCAGGTGATCTTGGCGATTTACAGCTTTTTGTCGTTTGGTCGTATGCAGGCTTGCCATCATCAGCACCATCGCACCCCGGCGCAGCCTGCGGACCCCGATTTTTATGCAGGTGGCTTTTGGGCCTGGTATTTCAAATTCATGCGCACCTACATAGAAGGCGGGCAGGGCTGGATCATTTTTTGGGGAATGTCGGCGTTTTTCTATCCGCTGCTGCTGGTATTTCACGTGCCCATGCTCAATGTCGTTTTGTTTTGGCTGTTGCCCCAGGCGGTTAGCTCCTGGCAGCTGTTTTACTTTGGGACGTATCGCCCTCACAAAAGGCCGCCCGGTGGCCATACCAACGCGCACCGAGCCGTGAGCAGTGAAGCGTCTATTTTGATGTCTTTTTTTAGCTGCTACCACTTTGACTACCACTGGGAGCATCATCAATATCCCCATTTGCCTTGGTACAAGCTGCCGGTTGCGCATCGGTCTAAATTTCGATAAGTAGGCGTTGAGGGCCGGTTGAATGCTAAGGGACTGCCTCCACGGCGGGATCTGCTGAGGCGGTAGAATTGGTGTGTTCGTTTGAGCACCGCTTAATTATTCATTCTTAGGAGTTTCTACTATGGGCTTGTTCTCTTTTTCTGGCACACCGCCAACGGATATTGGCGTCAGCAATGGCCAGCTCAAAGGCTGCCCGGATACGCCTAACTGCGTGTGTTCTTACACGCCTGATAGTGACAAAGAACATGCGATCGCGGCTATTCCTTACACAGGCTCAGCCGCCGATGCGCTCAGCCGTCTCAAGCAAATTATTGAAGGCATGGAGCGCTCCACGGTTAAAACTATTAGCGATGACTACCTCTACGCCGAATTTGCCAGTAACCTGATGGGCTTTGTAGACGATGTTGAATTCTATGCGCCGTCTGGAGAGTCGGTGATTCATACGCGCTCAGCCGCCCGGCTCGGCAAGTCAGATTTGGGGGTAAACCGCAAGCGTACCGAAGAGATTCGCGCTCAGTTTGAGGCGGCTAGCTAAGCCCCTTTCCTCGTAAGCCTCTTTTCTCTGCGAGCCCACTTCAGTGAGCCCGCAGAGCGAGCCGTCATGAAAATTCATTGATAATTCATCAATCCTGCGGTGGATCTAGCAGGACTGGCGGTCGCGACCGCTGTAGGATAGAGACAATAACATTTCAGTAATTTTACACACACTTTGATGGTCACTACTGTCGCCGCAGGGGTTGCAGCCTCTACCGTTTCTGTTGAGTTAGACTCAGGCTCTGAGCACTCGTTATCTCACTCATCCCGCGCGGTCAATCAGGCCCTGCTTCACCGGTTAAAAGAGGGGAACGCCACTGAGCTAACCCTTGCAGCTATTGATATTGGCACAAACTCTGTGCACATGGTAATTGTTAAAATTGACGCAAGTCTGCCGTCTTTTAACATCATCGGAAAAGAGAAAGACACGGTCCGGTTAGGAGAGTTTTGTGAGTCTACCGGAAACCTTACAGAAGGGGCGATGGGCCGGTGTATTGCCTCGCTAAAGCGCTGCATGAAAGTGGCCGAGAGCTTCGGTGCAGACGACGTGGTCGCTGTGGCGACCAGTGCCAGCCGCGAAGCCGGGAATGGGCAGGTTTTTATTGAGCGAGTCAAGGCTGAAGTGGGCCTAGAGATTAACCTGATTTCAGGGACTGAAGAGGCCCGGCGGATTTATCTCGGTGCTATTTCAGGCATGGAGCTAAAAGGTAAACCCCACGCCGTTATTGACATTGGCGGCGGTTCTACAGAACTTATTTTAGGGCGGGGCGGCACCCACGATTTTTTAAGCAGCAACAAGGTGGGGGCAGTTCGTCTGACCGCACGGTTTGTTTCGACCGATCCGCTGAGCAAAAAGGAGTATGAGTATTTGCGGGCGTACGTGCGCGGTGTGCTGGAGCCTACCACGGACAATCTAAAGCAAAAGCTCAAGGAAAAACGCCAGCAGGAGGCTGTGCCCGGCGATCCGCTGCGGCTGATTGGGACCTCTGGCACAATAGAGTGCTTGGCAGTGTTAAACGCGGTCCACAACACTGGGATAGAGCCCGACCCGCTCAATGGCTACTGTTTAACCTATGACGACTTGAGTAAGTGGGTGCACCGCCTGCGTAAAATGCCCTTTGCAGAACGGTTAGGGTTGCCGGGAATGTCTGAGCGGCGGGCCGAAATTATTACGGCGGGGGCAATTATTTTGCAGGTGGCGATGGAGCTGCTGGAAGTCTCTTGCCTAAAAATTTGCGAGCGATCGCTGCGAGAAGGCGTGGTGGTGGACTGGATGCTTACCCATGGCCTAATTGAAAATCGGATGACGTTTCAGGAGTCTGTGCGGCATCGCTCTGTGCAGAAAATGGCCAACAAGTATAAGGCCGATGGCGATCGCGTGGCGGGTTTTGCTTTAGCACTGTTCGATCAAACCCAAGGCAGCTTGCACGGCTGGGATACGCTTGAGAGGGAGTACCTGTGGGCAGCGGCCATGCTTCACAACAGCGGTCACTACATTGGTCACTCCGCCCATCACAAGCATTCTTACTACCTCATTCGCAACGGCGGTCTGTTGGGTTTTACTGAGCCCGAAGTGGAAATTATTGCGAACATTGCCCGCTATCACCGCAAGAGCCAGCCGAAAAAACGCCACGAAAACTACAGCAATTTACCCAATAAGCAGGCCCGCAAAATGGTCGATCAGCTCAGCGCAATTTTGCGGATTGCTGTCGCCCTAGACCGGGCGCGCAGCAGTGCGATTACCCGCGTAGAGTCCACTTTTAACAGCGACACGCGAGAGATCCTGCTACGCCTTACACCCACCGAGCCGGGCAGTGCTTGTGAGCTAGAGCTCTGGAATTTGGAGTACAAGAAGGCTTGGTTTGAGACTGTGTTTGATGTGTCGTTGAGCGCCGAGCTAGCGAGCTGATGTTTTAGGGTTGAGGCTGAACCCGATCAGCGCCCACCGGCTCTGGAAAAAAGGGCGTGGGTGGCTGCTGACCGTAGGCCGTCACAATCGCTTCAGGCGTGAGCTGCTGTACTAGGTTGAGTGCAACCGGTTCATTGACACTTAACTGGGTGCCGTACTGGGCGCTTAAATAAGGCTCATAGGACCGATCCTCTTTAAGATAAACAGACCAAAACGCCAGGTTGAGGGCTGACAAATAGCGCGCACCCACGTCGCGATGTTCGCCAATGACCAACGCTGCGAGTTCTTCTGCGCCGGGTTGCGTGAGGGGCGAAACGGCACCAGTGGCCTCGCCTGCGGTAAAGGAAAAGTGACTGCCCTCTGGCATGACGGCCAAATACTTCTCAGATGAGCCCACCCAGAAAAAAGGATGAATTTGCTCAGCGATGCTGGGGGCGACTACATCTTTTGAGGCGCTGACCATCATAAAAGGCAGCTCAATATTTTCTAATCCTTCAGGGCCATACAGCTCAGAACTAAGACCGTTGGCTGAGATCACAGCCTTGATTCGAGCATCTTGTAAGTTGCTGGTTACGGGGGGTAAAAAGCGAGCCTGACACTGCAAGTATAAAGAGAGATTGAGGGTGATTTGTTCCTGGCCGCAGGCGATCGCGAGGCGATCGCGGTTAATGGTTGCCCCGGCTAGCGACTGCGCAGTGGACGCGCCTAACGAATGGCCCACCATGCCGATGCGGCTTAAGTCTAGCCTCGCGGCCCAGTCTGGGGAGGTGGCCACTTGCGCTTCGAGCTGGTCGATTAAATACGAAATTTCTTCCGGGCGACTGATGAATTCTGAGGGGTTCATGGCCGTATTCAACAGGCCATCGGTATAGTTCAGCCGAAAGGCCAAGTCGCTGCCCACGTGTTCAGGAATGAGCACAACAAACCCATGGGCCGCCAGATGCTGACCCAAAAAGCTAAAGTTCTCCTTGGTGTCGCTGTAGCCGTGGGAGACAATCACCACGGGGGCCGGCTGGCTCGATTGCTCAGGTAATTGCGGTAGAAAAGTATCTACGTCAAAGGTGTAGTTCTCTTGCATGCCAGCGCGCGTTTGTCTGGGGGCTGAGCGTGTGAAGGTTTGCGTGATGGTTTCAACGGCGTAGGGACCTGGCTGGGTCAAATCTTTGGGTAACGCGACCTGATTAGCGGCCTCTTGGGTGGCTTGGGTTTGGATGGCTGCGATCGCCGCTTGGTTATACCCCAAATAGGTGGCCAGCAAGCGACGTAGCGCTAGCAGGTCCTTGGCCTGAATTTCAATGGTCTTGCCGGGATAGTGTTTTAGAACGTCTATCGGCGTCCAGGCGGTGCCTGTTTCTCTGGCCTCAGACGCCGCGCCGAGCATCGCTCCTCGTAGCGCGCGATCGCCATTGAGTCCAATATGAGGCCGCACGACCTTGCCCAAGTTCAGCAGCACATCTTCCCCGAGGTCTGAATAGCCCAAATTACTCACCTGCTGTACGCTCAGGGGAATTTCGGACTGTAGGGCTTGCTGCAAGCCTGCCAAGGCCTGATCGTTCGCAAACCGAGTAAACAGCCGTAAGTCTTCGGCAATCTCGCCGGTTTGGGTGTAGGTCTCTAACGAATCGACAGAGACCGAAAATACCAGCGGCCCGCCAATGAGTAAGCGAATTTCTTCAGCGGCAGCGGCGGGTTTTGGTAAGGCAAAATCGGTCAGCACGCCCACGCCCACCATTAACCCGGAGGTCATCAGTGAAGCGACCATCCGAGAGAAAAACTGCACACCTTTGTTCATTACCGTAAAAGCTCCTTCCTGCTGAGTACTTATCTAAAGTGCAAGGCTATAAAACTATAGCCACAGCAAGCCATTTTGAGCCTCAGGTGTTAAGTCACTAACGCAATTGTCATAAACAAGACTATCCTATCGAGTTATATCAATTGCTTAGGAAGGATGATTTACTTTATTACTGCCTTTGTCGCGGACTTGTTAGATGCTCAGTGCCGAAACACCTCGTTTCTTCAGAGCGATCGCGACGTCTTTAAAGTAGTGCCGGTCACAACGGTGATCCGCCCCTGGCTTGGCCGACATCATGTCTACGGTGTTTTTAGGTTGCCAAATAAGCACGTGTTAACGTATCCCGCCTTATTGACGATTAACGGTATTGGCCGGTATCGAAGAGAAGCCAGCATGATTAGGCGATGGCGAAGAAAAGCGCATTTTGTTCTGCTGGATGAGTGTTTGGCAAGTGATTATTCTGTAGGGGAGTATTTGGCGGGGCATTATCTGGTCAGAGTACATCTGCGAACTCGCCTGGCGTTATTTGTTCTGTTTCGAGGCTTACATGGACGCTTACAAAATCCAAAGAATTGGGCTTTGACCTATACCGTGAGCAAACGCAGCAAGACTTGAATCAGTTTGAAGCCGTTGGCTGACTATCTCCATCGCCCTGCAAAACCTCTGCTTTGTCTCAACTGTGAACAGATGTTCTTCATCAAGCTGCTACCTCTAATGGCTCGCTAGAGAGTTGTTGACCAGTGGATGCTGTGCGAAGTTGTTCGCTTTGCCCGGCATCCGCTGGCTTGCCTGCTTAGCTAATGGGCTGTCTATGAGAGCTGTCTGCCGCTGGCGCAGGGCTGCTTGTTTTAAGGTTGCAATCTGCTGCCGCAGACTATTGATCAGTTGTCCTTGAGAAGTGACCTTGGCATTGAAATGGTTAAAGGTGCCGGTGGCTTCAGCCTCTAGCTCGGTGAGCATTTGCGTTGCCAGGTCAGTTTTGGCGGCAAGCGCGGCTTCTAAGTCACTAATGCGTGCTGCTGCTTCGGCCTGTAGCCGATTGGTTTCACGGTGAAAAGTTGTCCGAGATTGAGTCTCTTTTTCTGCTAGCCGCGTCTCTGCAACAGTGGTTTCGTATAGGTCACACAGCAGCTGCCGCTGTTCTTTTTTTAAGGTTTCTAGCTGGCCTGTGATCAGGACTTTTTCTCGTTGCCACTCAGCCAAAACAGCGTTCATTTGAGTGAGCTGCGCGGCGAGCGTTTCGGCTTCTCCCATCGCTATGTCGAGGGAGGTTGTGAGGGCGGCTTCTCGCCGCTCATGACCTGCTTTGAGGTGAGCAACGTCAGCGAGGTGCTCCTCTTTTTGGCGTCGTGTTGCGGCGGCGGCTCCCCCAGAGACCAGCGCAAGAGAGAATCCTATTTGCTTTAGGAAGGGGTTAACTCCTCCTAGGTTCAACGCTAGACCTAGAAACGCGATCGCACCTAGCGACCGGGTTGTCGATAAAAGTTTGAGAGTGTTGTTAAGTGACATGGCGTCTTTAGGGACTGCTATTTTTTAATGATCGACTGGCCGCCTACTGGCCATTTACTGGCCGTCTACTGGCCGCCAGTCAGCTGAGCGCGATAGTGGGCTGCTTTTTGGGCAAAGACATCTTGCGCCTGCTGAATGTCCAGCTCAAAATTTTGGTCTTTTAAGGAAATGAGCTGGTCTGTGTAGCCGGTTTCACGGACGGCGGCTTCACGCCTAGCAGCAGCCTGGTTTAGCTGTTCTGATTTTTCTCCGTTTATCTCAAGCTGCGTTTGATAGTCAATATCCGCGCTGGTGAGCTGAGCGGTGCGGGTTTCATTTTCCTTGGTGCTAATAGCCACATCCAGGCTTCTGCGCTCAAGCTGGTGCAGGTCGTTCATGTTTTTCAAGTTTAGGCTCGCGACCTCAATCGCTCGACGCTGCGCTTCTGCTTGTGCTTTTTGCGAGGCGTAGGTTGCTTCGTCTAGTGCTGGGATATTGGCACTGGGTACCCAAATGTCGGCGGTGAGGCAGTCGGCTGCGGCAAAGTGAGCGCTATCTGCCTCAGTCTTTTTCGCGAGTTTGCTCGTTAGGGCTCCCTCTGGGCCCTGATCTGAGGTGTGACTGGCTAAGTCGTTCGTGTGATCAGACGGCTGACGATGCGCGATCACATCTAACAATTCTGACGTGTCTGAAGGTATTGCCATGTCTGGGGTGAGCGGCATTTGGGTGCCGGTGGGCACCGTCACCGACTCGCCGGTTTTTACGGCGGCGGCTTGGGTCGTAGAGGGCTGTGTTTTGGTTTTGCGAGCCTTTGTTTTTTGAGCGGCGGCTGTTTTTGGAGTCGCCGTGGTTTTTCGAGTCGTTGCAGCCCTTGATGCGGTTTTTGAGACGGCTTTTGAGGCAGCCTTTTTGGTCGTTTTTGTTTTTTGAGCTGAGGCTTTTGCCCCTGACGTTTTCTGGGTTTGCTTGCTAGCTTGTTGCTCCTTTTTTCCAGCGGCCTGACTCTTGCTATTGGCCTGACTGTCGCTCTGACTGTCAGCCTGGCGGGCGGCCTGACCGGCTGAAGCGCTTTTTTCTGAGGCTAGCGTTTCCTTAGTGGGGGTGGCCATAGGTCCATGTTCCTGATGAATAAAAGAGCGGTCTTTTAGATATTAGTACTAATGTACTTTATTTGAAATAAATTTCTGTATCATAACCGTCGCAGCCGATAGACGGTTATTAACTGCGACGCCCTTGTTTGCAGGGTTGTCTCTACTTAAAGCCAATCAGCAAAGCAAACAAATTTGAAATTTATAAATTATTTTAGTTCACTTGTACTATGCTTTAGGCAGCTCACCTGTTAGCTCACTCACAGCAGGTGGGTGAGCCTAGGCTTAAAACGGCTCACAGCTTCAAACGTGACTTTTGTAACGATGTCCCTAATTGCAGTTCGCTCACATTATTCTCGGAGATTTTGGAAAATGTCTGTTCCTGGTATTGAAGAATATCGCGCTCAAGAGTATGCTGATGCGCTACCTTTGCTGACGCGTTCGGCTGAAGAAGGCGATGCCGAGGCCCAGTGCATGCTGGCTAGCATTTATCAGCTTGGCTTAGGCAACACCGCTATTGACGCAGCGGTGGCTATACAGTGGTACTACCGCTCGGCCAACCAGGGCTACAGCCCCGCGACTAATAATTTGGCGGGTATGGTGTGGCCTATCTCCAGTGAAGCGGCGGCGGCCCTGCATCAGCTGGCGCATCAACAGGGCTTTGTTCAGTCACAAAGTGTTATGCCTGCTCAAATTGCTTAAAGTTGGTGTGTTTAAGGTAGTGTGCCTGAGATGCGTTTGAGATGCGTTTGAGGCGTTGAGGTTAGTCGCCATCTGGTTCCTCTTGAGTGCGTGTTCGGCGTATCCGATTGAGCTGTGCAAGTGCCCAGGTGGCTGTTTTTCGGACCTCTGCGTCTTCTGACTGATTGTCTGCAACGCTTTCAACGTGCTTAATAATTTCGGTGACCTTTTCATACAGGTGGGTCAGCTCGCTGATGGCGCTTTGTCTGATGCTGGTGTCTTCTGCTGTGATGGCTGCGGTTAGCGATCGCTGGAGTGGCTTTAGCGATCGGACCGCTATTTCGGTGAGGGCTACTAGCAATAGACGTGTTTCTTTTAGCCCACTGTTTTGCATCGATCGAATGAGCGCGTCTGTTGCCTGAAGGTTGCCCAGCTGACCCAGTTCAAAAATAGCCTTGTGCCTTTGAGAAAGATCTGAACTGTTGAGCTGATTTAGCGGCTGTTGAAGCGAGCGTTCAGTCATGACATTGTGTGGGGTGTAATAGCGGGCTCCATGGTTATTACAGCTGTTGTTGAAGCTGGCACTGTTGTTGTAGCTGGTGCTATTGCTGCACCAGTGTCAAAGTCGCGTGGTTGTCGATGAGTCTTGGGTTCCCTTTTGGGCAGGTTGCTTCGTATTGTTGAAAGTACTGCTGTGCTTCGGGTGGTAGCTGAGGGTAGTCGAATAGGGCGTCACCTGCGGCCACCGTTGCCCAAAAGTCTCTGATATGAGGCGCGTAGGTTTTGGCCTGTTTTAGGCTGAGTGACAAAGGCGGATCTGTGAGCAGTTTTACAATGAAGGGAAAAGAGCGATCGCCCATCCAGTCTTTCGACGTTTGTTGGAGGGTGGGCCAGTCTGGCACTGATTCAATCCGCTGTGAGGCGACCTGTAGCTGATGCTGACCCGCTTCGTCGGTCGTGAGCGACATCATCCGGTAGGGGTGCGGGTAGCTTACGAGCGATCCGGTGGTAATGGCATAAAAGTCCTCTGCCTGGGCGATATCCTGCACATGCAGATGCCCGGTGAATGCGACGGGCACTTTGGCTGTTTGCAGTCGCTTTACCAGGGCCGGTGCATTTTGAATCATGTAGCGCTGGCCTAGCTTTGTTTTGGACTGCCCTGGCAGATGCTCCAATACGTTGTGATGCACCATCACCATCACAAACTTTCCGGTGAGGGCCGCTAATTGTTCGTCTAGCCAAGCCAGCTGCGCGTCGTCGATGATGCCCGTGCCGATTTGTTCGCCGGTTTCATCGAAGGCGTTAGAGTTTAGCCCAATGAGATGCACATTGGGCAGAATCTCTTTTTGGTAGTAAAGCTGCTGGCCGTCTGCATAGCCAAAGGGCTGATAAATTTTGGGAAAGTCGGCCAGTGCAATCCGATCTTTATTGGCGTCATCGCCAGCTAAATTGCCTGCGTAGCTAACGACATCGTGATTGCCAGGCACGACGTAGGTAGGAAACGGAAGCTGGGCGAGCCTGTTGGCCATCCATTCATGATTTTCCCGTTCGCCGTGCTGTACCAGATCTCCGGGTAAGAGTAAAAAGTCGGGCTCATCGGCGATCAGCTGCTCTAGGATTTGCTCAAAGGCTGGAATGCTGACCTCAACTAAGTGAAAGCGATTGGGCGCATCCCAAATGGTGTGGGGTAGGGTAATGTGCAGGTCGCTGACAATGGCAAATTTGAAGTTGAGTGGAGTCATGGGAAGGCGCGCGATCGCAAGCAGCTATCCCATAGCT
Source organism: Cyanobacteria bacterium J06634_5 (assembly GCA_039820525.1). Taxonomy (GTDB): domain Bacteria; phylum Cyanobacteriota; class Cyanobacteriia; order Phormidesmidales; family Phormidesmidaceae; genus Phormidesmis. Next base: position 150,844 of record JBCBPY010000010.1, on the reverse strand, counting down.
TAACGTTTTAGGCCCTACCTCCTTTATAGAAACTTTCTACAGCGCGTGTGGAATCCTGATCGTACAGGGCGTTTTTAAGTGAGGGCGTCGCTACTTAGGTATCGCCTTAGGTATCGCCTTTATAACGCTTTCCGTGCTGAATACGATATGTCAAACCTGATGGGGCTGTGCCACTATACCTATGCCATTGTCGCTACGCTGATCCGCCATCGAAAACCCTTCTTCGTTTTGCTATGGGGAAGCGCATTGGGTTTGTTTTTGATGACGCTGTTTGTTTTATTCGGTAATCGTTTGGCCCCCATCGCGGCCATTTTTGTGGCGGTTGTGAGTTTGCCATTGATTTTGCTGGCAGGTTTGGTCGTAGGGGTGATAGGGCTGAAGCGCAAAGGTGCGATCGCTCGCCTTGTGCTTCGATGCCTCGCCTCTTTGGGCCTATTTGTGCTGTTGCAGCTTGGCAGCACGTTTGCGATCGCCCATCTTAGGCATGGGCCCCGCCTGTATCGCTCAATTTGTGAAAAGCTGCTGCCTCATCTTGAAGCCTACCGCGCCACCCATGGTTATTATCCTAGGAACCTATCTGCCTTAGATGGGTTTTCACGCCTGCCAATAGACAGCGAAGCCTGTGAATACGTCCGACAGCCAGACGGGTTTGAATTTTGGGTCATGGGACATAGCCTCCGCGCCTCTTATCACTACGAGAGCAAAACCAGCGAATGGCGCTACGTTTCTTATTAGCCTGTTTTCCAGCCTAATTATTCTGCTGGTACTGCCCCAATGAGCAGCAGGCAACCCGTCGGAGGCTATCAATTTTCAAGCTACCCTCTTCTTTAAGGTGCAATCTTTTTTAAGGCGCAATTTCTGCGGCGGCTGACGGTGGAACGCCCATAGCCTCAATGCTGGTGAGCGGAATGGCCTGGTCGGCTTCAGACAAAATCACAATTGCGTCGCCTTGCTGATGCATCAAGGTCGTGCCACTATCTGCGCCATCGTACACCCAGCCAACGGTGGCATATTTGCCATCGCTAGAGACCCTAACCGAGCGAATATCAATCAAAAGTTCTTCTAGGGAGGCGTCGGCATACAGCATGGAGGCCACCGCCGCATCGACAAAATTTTCCTCAATATCGAAGAGTTCGGCGTAGGTGAGGCCTTGCTTGAGTGCGAGCTGTGGGCTAGTCGGCTTGGCTTGGCTAGCAGCAGGTTGGGCAGTAAAGCTCCCTATCGTAGAGATCGAAAGGGCTAATGCTAGCAATAGCTGTGTTTTCATCGGATGCACTCTGAGTTTGTGATTTCGATCACAATGATATCTGGATATCCCAAATTCGGATCAAGAAAATAATGGAATCGTTAGCCAGACCAATGCCATGATTGGCTTTATAGGAAAGCTAAGTAGGGAAAGCTGAGTAGGGAAAGCTAAGTAGGGAAAGCTAAGTAGGGAAAGCTAAGTAGGGAAAGCTAAGTAAGCCAGAGCCTTTTGCGCCGTTTTGCGCCTTGCCTTGTTAGTTTCATGCCATTCCATGACATCTTTTGACCTGCACAGCACTGTTCCTGTCCTCTCTAGCCTGCCTGCTGAGGCTAAGGACTGGCTCACTACACTGCCTTGGGAGCAGCGCCGGTACGTGCTTTCGCTGTGCCATTTGGTGTGCGCGACACCCTCTAATCAGCAAGCTGAATTTTTAGATGCCTACACCGCTGAAGGACTGCTTTCACACATTGTTGATGATACGGATACTCGGCAGCGGGTGAACAAGCATTTGTCGCGGTTTCGCAGTAAGACCGAGCTAGATGATGACACCGTACGCCGATACATTCGTCAGGTATATATGCACTCGGTGCAAGATGCCCGGTCGCGTCCGGACCTGTATTTAGAAACGGCGCTTAAGCTTATGGGCAGCGCTCAGGAACACAGCAGCGTGCTGAGCTACATTCTGGGCTTTGAAATTCTTAAGCTGTTGTTTGCTATGAGCTGGGAACAGCACGAGCGGCTATACCACTTACAGCCTAATCAAGACGAATTTAACCGTGAGTATATTCGACCGGTCCAGGACGCGCATAAGCGTCATGGCTTCGTGACGCCAAAGGATGAAAACAACTTTTTTGCGCGTCGCGAGTACTTTATTCGAACGCCGAAAATCCGCCCGGAGAAAATAGCGGTGTACATCATCGAAGCTTTTAGTGCTGACAAAATTATTGAGCTAGGGTTCTCTTTACTACGGCATCCCAATGCAATTCTCTATGACCATGCTTATATTTATGGTCCTGAAAAAATAGGGTCTGCCGAAGAGAGCGCAGCTGCTGAAGAAACTGTTGTTGAAGAGGATGCAGCCGCTGAAGAGATCGATGCTCAAGAAGTCTCTGCCCAAGCTCAGGTGTCCCCAGCCGAGAACTCTCTAATAGATGAGCATGAAGCCGCGATTATCGGCGCGCAAAATGACTTTGCAGCGCTGTTCTCTACCGATGAGATTTCCTAAATCTGTTGATCACGCGCGATTTGTTGGTGCTGTTTGTCCTGGATTAGAGACTGTGCCTTTGTCGGTGATAAGGCACAACTAGATACAACAAACCCGCTTTGGTCTAAACCAGAGCGGGTTTATAATTGCCTACTTTTCCCAAGCAACGAAACGAGGCCTAAATCAAGCGATCGCGCCCCCATCCACCGGGCTTGGGCCCAGCCCTCAGCACTATTCGCTGGCTGAGCGGAGCCGAAGCCACAACCTACCGGGCTGTAGATGTGGCTCGATGCTCAAACAGGCTTGTCTTAAACCGGCTTGTTTTCTAGGCTCAGCTCGTAACCTATTTGCCAGGGCCCATGCCAATAGTGCCTGCATACACAGCCTGCGCGCCGAGTTCATCTTCAATGCGCAGCAGCTGGTTGTACTTTGCCACACGCTCACTGCGACAGAGTGAGCCGGTTTTGATTTGCCCGGCGCGGGTCGCTACGGCTAGGTCTGCAATCGTCGTATCTTCGGTTTCACCCGATCGGTGAGAGATCACACAGGTAAACTGGTTGCGCTTGGCCAGATCAATGGCTTGCAGGGTTTCGGTGAGGGTGCCGATTTGGTTGAGCTTTACGAGTAAAGAGTTTGCAGAAGCCTGCTCAATGCCTTTCTGAAGGCGAGAAGGATTCGTGACAAACAAATCATCTCCGACCAGCTGCACTTTGTTGCCGATGCGATCGGTGAGCTTTTTCCAGCTATCCCAGTCATCTTCATGCAAGCCGTCTTCAATAGAAACGATGGGGTAGTTGCCCGCAAGATTAACCAAATAGTCAATCATTTCATCGGGAGAGTGAGCAGCACCGTCATAGGTGTACTGCCCATCCTTATACATTTCGCTAGCGGCAACGTCTAGGGCTAGGGCAACTTGCTCACCGGGCTTGTAGCCTGCTTCGGAAATGGCAGACATCAGCAGGTCAAGCGCTTCCTGGTTGGAGCCCAGGTTAGGGGCAAAGCCACCTTCATCACCGACGCCGGTGAGTAAGCCTTTAGCATCGAGCACTTTGCTGAGCTGAGCGAAGATTTCTGCCCCCCAGCGCAGGGCTTCACGGAAGCTGCCAGCGCCAACCGGCATAATCATAAATTCTTGGATGTCTACGTTGTTGCTGGCGTGCTCACCGCCGTTGATGACGTTCATCATGGGGACAGGCAGCACGTTTGCCAAGGGGCCGCCTAGGTAGCGGTACAAGGGCATGTCAGAGGCTTGGGCGGCGGCTTTGGCGGTGGCCAGGGAGACGGCTAAGATCGCGTTGGCACCGAGGTTCTTTTTATTCGGTGTGCCGTCCAGGGCAATCATGGTGCGGTCAACTTCGATTTGGTTGAAGGCATCTGCACCCACCAGCTCACGGGCGATCGCATCATTAACGTTTTCAACCGCCTTCATCACACCTTTGCCGCCGTAGCGAGCCGAGTCCCCATCGCGCAGCTCATGAGCTTCAAAGCTGCCAGTGGATGCGCCGCTGGGAACCTGCGCTAAGCCAGCGGCACCGCCTGTAAGGTACACTTCTGCCTCAATCGTAGGTCTTCCTCGGGAGTCTAGGATCTCTCTCGCCTGAATATCTTCAATGGCCGTGTCGAGGGAATCAATCATGCTTTACGCCTATTACTCCTAAAATGTTCACTAGGGAATCTACCTTTGGAAGGTTCCCGTACTGTCAAAATAGACAATATTAAGAATAGGGCACAACGAGAGGATCAGCACAATGCGCATGCTACATACGATGCTTAGAGTCGGTGATTTGGATAAGTCCGTCGCCTTTTACTGCGATATTTTAGGCATGAAGTTGCTCCGAAAGAAGGACTATCCGGGCGGTAAGTTTACAAATGCTTTTGTCGGCTATGGCGATGAGGCTGACCATACGGTGCTGGAGCTGACTTACAACTGGGACACGAGTAGCTATGACCTAGGGACGGGCTATGGCCACGTGGCGTTAGGCGTAGATGATATTTACAGCACGTGCGCGGAAATTAGAAAGCAGGGCGGCAAAATTTCCCGTGAGCCTGGACCGATGAAGCACAGCACCACGGTCATCGCCTTTGTGGAAGATCCTGATGGTTACAAGATTGAGCTGATTGAGGGGCGAAATCGAGTTGATTGAGGGGCGATGTTAAACGCGTGAGGGCACTTTGGCGATACTTTGTGTAGCTATTTTGCTTTAGGGATTCTAGAACTGGCCGCTAGACTATTGCAGAGTAGCTACGGATGTATGACTCCGATGGCCTGTTAATCGCTTGAATGGGTAACCGTTTTTACTTGCTCGTATAGAATTTGTACTTGAGTGAGCGCCTGTTCTCGATTAACTGGGGCGTCTTCTGTGCCTGTATTGACGTAGCGCAGTTTCACGGCAAAGGGTGAAAAGTCTGCTAGCTCGCGATAGTCGGAAACATCACAGCCTAAGTCCTCTAAAAGCAGTAGAAGCAGGTCCAAATTATGGGTCAGAGGGTAAACTGTTCCGAGTGCTGCTAACCAAGCCTTGAAGAGTTTCTCTACGGCTTGCTGTATATGAAATCCGAATATTTCATCTGCGAAAACGCTGGTGTCTAACATTCCAGCTAAGGCTGTCAAATCTCGCTGAGCCACGCTTAAGAGGTTTTTCGCTTGGTTAAGGTCGCTCATTTCGTTTATACACAACGTCTCCTTCCCGCAGGGCGCGACCAATGACATGGTTGAGGCTTCGGCTCCAGTACTCCACTTCGTCTGTACTGTGTAGCAAGAGGTCGGTCGAGACCCTAAAGGGTGCAAGCGCGCGGGAAATTTTGGAAATTTGCTGGCGGCGACTGCGGCTTTTGTTGAAGGGGTGCGCGTCGATAATTAAGAAATCGTAGTCAGAGCTATGTTGTGCTGTCCCTTTTGCCCTGGAGCCGAACAGAATAACTTGTTCAGGTTGCGCGACCTCAACAATGACCTTGACCATTTGCGCTAGCACTGATTGATCAATCGGTGGGTGTGTCTTTGGCGGCGTGTTGCCTGCGTGGGAAATCATCGGGTGGACTCATTACGCGATCGCTGCCCCTATATTACTATGCTCACAGATAGCGAGTTGTCGTAGAGTTTGGACTGAGGCCACCGATGGATTTCCTGATCGATGTTGCGAATGCTGTGTTGGATGCGTCTGGCCTGAAGGAAAAGGTGGGACGCAGTGAGCAGGTGATTCGGCTCAAGCAGCGGTTTGGCATAGATGACATCGAATCGCTGAGCAAGTTTGAAGATGTGTATGCCTATGCGCTGGTGGAGTATGCCTTTGACGCTGAAGGGCTGTGTAAGCATCAGCTGCTGGTGGCGTTTTTTAAGGCGAAGGCGGTGCGGGATGTGTTTCGGGTGGCGTATCGGGATAATGACCCGGCGGGATGGTTGGGGAAGGGGCAGGTGATCGCATTTCCGTTGTGACCGTACTTACATTTAGCATTGATAAGCTAAAGCCAAGGACTCCAAGGCTTCCGCTACGATGTCTTGTAATAGCAGATGGGGCATAAAACAGCCTCATAAAACTAAGCCCTTCTGGCAACGCGCAACACCTCAGGAGCGCGCTGAAGAACTGCTTAAATGGTTTGCACATCAGTCTTAATTAGGAATCAGTCTCCCTGACGAAGCCTTTGCTCGAGGCACCATTTATAACTGATGCCCAAACATTTGCTAGATACCAACGTTGTTTTTCGCTTGACTAATAAATCTGACGTTCAGCATGAGTTATTGATCGAAGCGATTGCAACCCTTTTAAGACAGGCTATGGGCTATATTGAGCTGCTTTGCTTAGCCTGAGCGCCTAACGTTCCAAAATCCGAAAATCTAGATCTTGTTTTCACCGTTCTTGGAAAGGATGGAGCCTGTTGTTCGCAGATACTGTGAACAGATTCAAACAGCGAGGCTTTCAAGATGAAACTTTCTTACCACGGCGTAACGTACACCTACACTCCCCGCCACATTGAAACGATTGAAACATCTATTGATTGTTGTTTCCTGGGTAAGACTTCAAAGCTGAGAGTGGCTAAGCCAATCCCCACTGAACAGGCTCGTTACAGCCTGACGTATCGGGGTGTGGGCTATCAACCATCGACCGCACTTTATACGAAAACTAACGGTTAATTGCGCGCTGTTGCTCGGTCAAATTATAACCTCTCAAACTATCGGACTATTCATTATTTAGGAGAATCCTATGAAACCCAGCTTTTGGCTACAGTCTTGGAAAGAGGGCGGTATGAAAACTAGCTTCCATCGCCAAGATGTCCATCCCTACGTGAAATTTTATGCGCCTGATTATTTTCTGCGAGGGCAACGCGTACTGGTTCCGCTTTGTGGAAAAGACAATGCCCTGATGTGGTACAAAGAACGGGCAGAACATGTCATTGGCGTGGATCTGTCGATGAATGCTATTGAACAGTTCTTTCAAGAAAACAACTTGAACTATAGCCAAACAGGCCATGGCCGTTACGAAGCAGATGGTATTACCCTTTTTAACCGCAACATTTTTGATCTGACTTCGGCTGATCTTGGCAGAATAGACTTTGTTTACGATCGCGCTGCCCTAGTGGCTCTCCCGGATGAATTACGTCAGCGCTATCGGAAAAAGATCGATGACCTTATGCACCCAGGCTCTAAATGCTTGCTAGTGACCCTAGAGTTTCAGCCTTATTTAGGGGATACGCCTCCTTTTAGCATTACCCCAGCAGATGTTCACCGTTATTACGGTGATGCCTACATTGTTGATCATGTCAAAAATGTATCGTTGCCTAACCACCGTATGGTGGAAAAGTTTAATTTAGATTTTCTCAAAGAGCACGGGTTTATTCTCACTAAAACGGCTAAGAAACAGCTGAATGAGCTCCTTTATTTTTGGCCATTGGGCGCTCTTAAAAGTTCATGAGTTTGCTGTTGTAAGCGTCATCGAATCGCTTGGCTGATGGCGCTTACAACAAGGCGCTGTTCCTGAACTGTTCTAAGGGCTCCTCGCTGGAGATTAACTATGAACAACGTTAAGCGGCGATCGCATCAGTCCTGTTTGGTCGCCTGGATGTTTCACGAATTGCAGCCTAAATACCTGGTTGCCACTTTGACAGCAGGTGTGATTTCCGGGCTAATGGTGGTGATTTACTCCATTTCAATCGCGATGCTGATTTTTTCTGGTCCATTAGCGCCCTTTATTTCTACGGGGTTGGGCTTCATTTTTCTCAACGCCATTTTTATTGCGCCCTTTGTTGCTTTTACCAATTCCTTGCCGGGTGCGATCGCTGACCCGCAGGATGTACCTGCCAGTATTTTGGCAGTCATGGCAAGTGAAATTGTCGTCCAGTTTCCCAACGATGCTTCAGCGTCTTTGCCGACGGTTATGATGGCGATTTCCGTCACCGCATTTTTGGTGGGCAGTGCCTTTTTTTTGCTAGGAACCTTCCAGCTGGGTCACCTAAGCCGTTTCATTCCCTACCCTGTCATCGGTGGTTTTCTCGCAGGGACAGGCTATCTATTTGTCCAGGGTGCCTTTAAAGTCATGACCGATCAGTCATTAGGCTGGTTGCAGTTACCCTGGCTTTTTCAGCCAGCCCTGCTCATTCGTTGGATGCCAGGTCTCGTCATTGCGAGCACACTGTTTATTCTTCTGCGTCGCTATAACAACACTTTTCTCCTACCTAGCCTGTTGGCAGGATTTACTGTCCTGTTTTATTTGATTTTGAGGCTAAGCCAAACATCAACGGCCTCAGCACGGGAGGCCGGTCTGTTGATGGAAGCTTTCTCAGGGGCAAGCCTTTGGCAGCCTCTGCACTGGTCTATGTTCTCCCAGGTGGATTGGAGCCTGATTGCGGATCAATCTGGCAATATTGCAACAACGGTTCTGCTATCAGTGATAGTGCTGCTCTTAAACGCGTCTGGCCTCGATTTGGCCACTCAACAAGAGATAGATCTCAATAGAGAACTCCGCTCTGCCGGAATGGCTAACCTGATGGTGGGTCTTGTGGGTGGCACCGTTGGCTATCAGTCATTAAGCCTGTCCACGCTAAACTGTGCCCGCATTGGTGCTAAAAGTCGCCTTGTTGGGGTTGTCGTGGCCTTGATTTGCCTGCTGACTTGGGGGCTCGGCGATACGTTGATTACGTTGTTTCCCAAGCCTCTGCTGGGTGGTGTTCTGCTCTATTTAGGTTTGAGTTTTTTAGTAGAGTGGCTCTATGATGCCTGGTTTCGATTATCTGTAACAGAGTATGGCATGGTCGTTGCGATCCTTGTCACCATTGCTTTCCGAGGGGTTTTGCCAGGGGTGGGTGCTGGATTATTGATTTCGTGTTTTTTATGGGTTGTCAATTATCGTTGGGCCAATGACAGCTCACCGCCAGCGCTGGCAAGCGCCACATCCATAGAATTACGCGTTGCCAGTGAGCAGTTAGCTGCCCGACCAACTGCCCGACTAGCTGCCCGCCTGGCCGACAGTGAGAAACCTCGTTGAGATGAGCTAGCAAGAGATACGCCAAGACCCTTCGATTGCTATACTGGAAAACTGCACTAGCCCTGCATTGACAGCCCCTCTATCCATTCCTCTATGCAGCCAACTGATCCCAACAAATTTACCCCGAAAGCCTGGGATGCCATTGTCGAAGCGCAGGATGTCGCTCGTCGGTTTCGGCAGCAGTATTTAGAAGTTGAACACGTTACCCTAGCGGCGCTGGAGCAAGCGGGCCTTGCCGATAAAATTTTGGCCAAAGCGGGCCTGTCGCCCGAGCAAATTTTGCAGGAGCTATCGGTGTTCGCTAAGCGCCAAGCCAAGATGCGCTCTGCGGTAGACAATAATTTGTACATGGGCCAAAGCCTAGACCGGATGTTGGATGCGGCTGATGGGGCCAGGGTGAATTTGCAAGATGAGCTGATTTCGATTGAGCATCTGCTGATGGGCTTTGTCGAAGACGAGCGCATTGGGCGACGGCTGCTGCGCGGCTTTGATGTAGACACCTCGCAGATGATGACGGCGATTAAGGCGCAGCGCAGCGGACAGGAAGACAAAGCTGCCGTGGGCGCTGTGGCGGGTTTGCCTGGTGGTGAGGAAGAGTACGAGGCCCTGAGTCAGTATGGGCGCGACCTCACTGAGGAAGCGCGGGGTGGCAAGCTGGACCCGGTGATTGGCCGCGATGAGGAAATTCGTCGGTTGATTCATGTGCTCTCTCGGCGCACGAAAAATAATCCGGTGCTGATTGGTGAGCCGGGGGTAGGGAAGACTGCGATCGCAGAAGCCCTCGCCCAGCGCATCGTCAATGGCGACGTGCCCGAGTCGTTGAAAAACCGCAAGCTGATTTCCTTGGATGTAGGAAGCCTTATTGCCGGAGCTAAGTACCGAGGTGAGTTTGAAAAGCGCCTGAAAACTGTGCTTAAAGAGGTGATTGAGTCTGCGGGGCAGGTGGTTCTATTTATTGATGAGCTGCACACGGTCGTGGGTGCAGGCGCGGGCCAAAATAACGTAGATGCCGGTAATTTACTCAAGCCGGTGCTGGCGCGGGGCGGGCTGCGCTGCATTGGTGCGAGCACGCTCGATGAGTATCGTAAGCATATTGAAAAGGACACTGCGCTAGAGCGGCGTTTCCAGCAGGTGTACGTAGGACAGCCCAGCGTAGACGATGCAATTTCGATTTTGCGGGGGCTCAAGGAGCGCTATGAGGTGCACCATGGGGTGACGATTCTAGACTCTGCTTTGGTGGCGGCAGCGCAGCTGTCGGATCGGTACATTAGCGATAGATTTTTGCCCGATAAAGCGATTGACTTGATTGACGAAGCCGCTGCCAAGCTAAAAATGGAAATAGACTCCAAGCCGGAAGAGCTGGAGACAATTGACCGTAGGCTCATGCAGCTGGAGATGGAAAAACTCTCTTTAGAAGGTGAAGAGGAAACCGGTTCTGCCAATAAAACGTCTCGCCAGCGGCTTGCAGGTATTAAACAAGAGATTGAAACCTTGGGCCAAGAGCAGGCAAAGCTTGACGAGCAGTGGCACACCGAAAAAGAGATGCTCACCACTATCAGTGAGCTAAAGGAAGAAGAAGAGAGAACTCGCCTGCGGATGAACCAAGCCCAAAGAAAGGGCGACACTGAGCGGGCTGCGCAGCTGAAGTATGGCCGCTTAGAAGAGATTCACACAGAGCTAGAATCGTTAGATGTAAAGCTCCAAGAGATGCAGGGCCAGGGCCTCGCGATGCTTCGAGAGCAGGTGGGTGAGGCCGATATTGCCGAAATTGTGGCCCGCTGGACAGGGATTCCGGTGAACCGGCTGATGGAGTCTGAGCGGCAAAAGCTGTTGCAGTTAGAAAATCATCTGCATGAACGCGTCATTGGACAGTCTGAAGCGGTAACGGCAGTCTCAGCGGCAATTCGTCGGGCGCGAGCGGGCATGAAAGATCCCGGTCGTCCCATCGGCTCGTTCTTGTTCATGGGTCCTACCGGCGTGGGTAAAACTGAGCTGGCTCGGGCGCTCGCTGCCTTTTTATTCGATACCGAAGAGGCGCTGATTCGCCTAGATATGTCTGAGTATATGGAGAAAAACTCGGTTTCTCGCTTAGTCGGCGCGCCTCCCGGTTATGTGGGCTATGAGGAAGGCGGGCAGCTCTCTGAAGCGGTGCGTCGTCGTCCGTATTCTGTTGTGTTGCTGGATGAGGTTGAAAAAGCCCATGCAGATGTGTTCAACATTCTGTTGCAGGTGTTAGACGATGGCCGCATTACAGACTCTCAAGGTCGCACGGTGGACTTTCGGAATACTGTGATTGTGATGACCAGTAATATTGGCAGTGAGCACATTTTAGAAGTGTCGGGAGATGATTCTAAGTATGCAGAGATGGAGGGATTGGTTTTGGGTGCGCTGCGATCGCACTTCCGCCCCGAATTTCTCAACCGTATTGACGATACTATTCTCTTCCACGCCCTTAGCAAAAAGGAGCTGCGAAAGATTGTCACTATTCAGCTCAAGCGCATTTTTCGTCTGTTGTCGGATCAAAAGATCAACTTGGAAATGTCCGAAGCTGCCGTGGACTTTGTTGCTGACAAAGGTTACGACCCCGCCTACGGTGCGCGCCCATTGAAGCGCGCGATTCAGCGAGAGTTAGAAAACCCTATTGCAACCCTGATTTTAGAAAACACCTTTACCGAGGGTGCGACCCTAAAAGTTGGGATGAGTAAGGCCAGCGGCCTGACCTTTAAAGTGAAGCCCGCCAAGCCTGAACCTGCTGAGGCAGAGGCTACACCTGAAGCCGCTGTTGAAGTAGTAGCTGCTGGCGAAGCCGCTGTTGGCGAAGCCGCTGTTGATGACGGTGAACAAACAGAGGTTCCGATCGCCACGCTAGACTAACTGAATGGGCGATGTTCACCTAAAAAACGCTATAGCTTATAAGCTTCAGAAACCGTTTAGCGGTGGGCTGATGAGAGTTTTATCGGGATCTGGATAGTGAACGTGGTTCCCTGATTTGTTCGAGAGTTAAAGGTGAGCCGACCGCTGTGCCGTTGAGTGATAATTTGATGGCTCGTGGAGAGCCCCATGCCGGTTCCATCGCCTACTTTTTTGGTCGTAAAAAATGGGTCAAACAGATTTCCTTTGGCGGCCTCACTGATGCCAGGGCCATTGTCGGTGATGTGGATAGTGATCGCATTTTCCTCCACGATTTGGGTTGCAATTTCAATTGTGGGAACCGTTTTAGGTGGGGCGAGCTGAGCGATCGCGCCTGAGTGAGCGATCTCTACTTCCTGGGTCCGGGCGGGTGAATATCTTTCTTCGAGCGCATCAATAGCATTGTTCAATACATGCATAAACACCTGATTGATCTGTCCGGCATAGCATTCTACTAAGGGCAGTTCTCCATATTTTTTGACCACGTTAATACTGTCCCATTGCCGACTGGCCACCATCCGACTGTGCAAAATGGTCAAGGTAGCATTTAGGCTTTCATGAATATCAATCGCTTTGACCTCAGCCTCATCCAAACGAGAAAAGGTTCGCAGAGACAGGACGATATCTTTAATCCGTACGGTGCCCATGCGCATAGATTCCATCAGATTGGGGAAATCTTCCTTCACAAACTCCAAATCAATCTCTTCTAGCGCCGCTTCAATTTCTTCGGCAGGATGAGGATAATGTTGTTGATACAAATCCAATAAAAAGATGAGATCGTTTGCAAAAGATTTGGAATGTTTAAGATTGCTATGAATAAAACCCACAGGATTGTTGATTTCATGGGCAATCCCAGCCACCATCTGCCCTAGGCTGGACATTTTCTCGCTCTCAATGAGCTGAAGCTGAGTTTGTTGGAGTTCGGTGAGGGTGGCTTGCAGGTCTTCAGCTTTTTGCCGAAGCGCGCCTTCCGAGCTTCTTAGGGCCTGGGTGCGTTCTTCTACCCGTTGCTCTAGGGTATCGCGGGCCTGCTGAAGTTGTTGTGTATATTGACCGGCCCAGCTAATGAGCTGATTGAGGGCTTTGGCCAAAAGAGCGACTTCATCTTGAGTTTGGATGGGGACTTGAATCTCAAAATTAGCTGAGCCGGTCACCTGTTGTGCAATGCTCGTTACCTGCTCGATAGGCTTTGCAATGGTTCGGCTAGTGATCCAGGCTAGGGTAATGGCCAATCCTACCGATAGGCTTAAGCTGGTGAGGATGATAGCGAGCCGTAAAAGCTCAGCCTGTTGCAGGGCGAGTTCAGCCTGTTGTTGCCCTTTCTGTGTGAGTTGCCTTAGCCGAATGAGATCTTCTGAGAGCTGTTCAAATGACAAAGAAATCTGACTGGCCGATTCATTACTTAATTTGGCGGAGAGCCGTTCGGTTGCGTCGCCTTTTGAGGTGGCGTCACTCAGCTGTTCCCAAAGACGCTGAGTAAAGGCTTCGTAGCTGACTAAGGCTGTTTGATACTCATGACTCAGCGTTGTTAATGGTTTGTTGGCAGCGAGATCATCGATATGGGTATCGGCAAATTGTGTAATCTCGTTGAGCAATTGATTTAAATGGGCGAGGTCGGTACGGAATTGATTGGTTTCATACTGTCGCCAAATGCTGTCGCCAGAGACGGCCAGCAGCCTGAGGGGATGCATTTGAATGCTGAGAATTTGGCTGTTGAGTTTGTTTAAGAGTTGCTCTTTTTCGGCATAGAGACTGACTTTGTGTTGGGCTTGGTGGGAGTAATAGTTCCCTAAGGCTAGCCCTAGAGAGGTGCCTGCGATCGCACTTCCTAAGGCCAAGGCATACCCATAGCCAATTTTATGGGCAATATGCTGACGAATTTTCAGCACATCTAAACATTGGACCACTCTCGCCTTAATGCCGCCTGATATCCTTCTGGCTCGGTCCAACATTTGTTCTCCTACTGAATGGCAGACTCTAGACCAATGGCGCTGTAGATACCGCGCATGGTGTCATAGTCACTGTCTTGAGCGGCAGCTATGGTGGATTGGCGATATTTGGCATTGGCTTCTGGGGCGGCGATCGCACCTAGTAGGGCGTTTTGATGGGTCAACATGAGCGATCGCAGCTCGCTAATAAACCCATTCCCCAAGCTTGGATTCGCCACAAACACATCACCGGGCAGGCTATCTCCCTCAGCAATGACGGTAATCTCTTTGTCTGCCAATCCGGGTTTTTCGATAAATTCAACATAGCGATCGTAAGAATCGCTCCAGGCATCTACCTCACCGGCTATCAAAGCTTCAAAGGCATCGCGATTGAGCATTTTGATTTTAAAATCACTATCTGGATTAAGTCCCGCGTCCATCAACAGCTTCATGGGGAAAATATGGCCTGCCGTGGAGCCTTCAGTCCGCATGGCAATGGTTTTTCCCTTGAGATCACTGAGGGATTTTATGCCACTGTCTGTGCGCGCCATGATTATGGAATGATAATTTTGGCGAGTGATTCTTACCAGTGGCTCTGCTTGGGCTCTGGCCCTTAACAATAAATATTCTGACGGTCCGGCAAAAGCCAGATCAAGATCATTGGCTAGGAGTGCAGGGGCTGCGGCTGAATAGTTAGGGACTGGATAAAAAGAGACTGGAATCTGTGTAATCTCTTCTAACGCTGTGCGGAATGTTTCGTAGTTTTGCTTTAGTTCATCGAGCCCACTAATATCAGTCACGGCAAACCTCAATTGGGTAGGCCGTTTGAGAGAGGGGGAGACCTCTGGCGTGTGGTGGTGGCCGCAGTGCAGCCACTAACTAATAAAAGCCCGTATCCTATAAAACTACGTCTTTTCATATTGGCTATCCCGAATGGGGGTATCACAAGAAATTCTTATATACAGACATAACTTGATTATTCCCATGGGCGACAAATTGTGCTCACAGGCGCGTTTGACGTCCAGAGGCTCTCAGGACGGTATGAAGAGGTCAGGCTAGAGAGCTGTCGAGAGTGACAGTATTCAAGAGATTTAGCATGATTTAAATGGTTGTTGCATTCTGGGTGATCTCAGGCTGTGTAATCTCAGGCTGTGTAATCTTAGTGGGTGCCTGCTGGGTTTGAATGTTTTCGGGGAAGATTTGGAAGTTGATTTCCTGAAATCCATCTAGGTTTTGATCGAGTTCAAGTTGAGTATCACTAACAGGGTCGCCGCTGATTTCGAAGCGATAGTTACCCTGTGATAAGCCTTCCAAGTAAAAGACGCCCGCCGAATTGGTGATGGAAAACTTGCGTTGTTCAGAATCTGTGTCGATGGCTTCTACTCGCTGACCTGCGATCGTACTGCCTACACTATCTGTTACCGTGCCAATCAGCGTATAGGCCCGAGTTAAAGGAATCTCAACCGACGTAAATTGCCCAGCGGCTGTGTCTACCGCATACGCCCGCTGGCTCGCTTGCCAGTCCAGCGGGTAGCCTGCCGGGTCCAAATCTACTCGGTACGTGTCGGGGGCAAGGCTGACAAAAGCGCCTTGTCTCTCAATATCAGGCCGATACCGCTTTAGCTCTTCATTGTTAATCGAAAGCAGCAGGCTGAGGTTTTGGTTATAAATCGGTTCAGCGCTGTCCCTGCGGCCATTGCCATTTTCGTCAAAAAACGGCTGAATGAGTAAGCCCCCCTGGGTGCGCAGCCGGTCTTGATATCGATTGGCCGGGGCGATGCCGTTAGGGTTGTTTCCTTGAAAGCTTAGCCGGGGGCGAAATTCTATTTGAAAAGAGTCGCGATCGCTCAAGGCAGAAATACCCTGATATCGTGCCTGCACTTCAACACCCGGTAAAATTGACGTTGTAAAAGCAGCGACAATCCCATATCCCAGCGCGGACGGCCATCGCTAGCACGTGCTTCTGACCGATATTGCCAGCTGGCAGTTCCTAGCTGATTAAATCCACTGCTGGCATTTTGAGTCTCGTAATTGAGCAAAATGCCGTGTCCGTTTCCGTAGGCCGCGTTGCCCGATAGGTTATAAAATACTTCCGACTGGGTGGTAATTTCGTTGCCGTAGTGCTGCATGCCGAGTGCCCCCATCCGAGAACTCAGATTCCACCGGGCCCTACTTTGAGTATCTAGGGTGGCGCTGCCGGAAACGAAAGCGTTGCGGTTACTCCATGAGAACCGGGCACCGCCTGCTAGCGCATCATCTCGGGTATTGCCCCTTGCAAGTAGCGTTAACCCTCTAGCTACTTGCCATTCTGCATTAAACCGCTGCGATAGGCGATCGCTATTGAGCCCTACATACAGCTTAGGCGAAGGGCGATACTGCGCGTCCGCAGTGACGACAATCTCATCGGTGTTGAGGTCGGTTAAGGTTGAGACTGCGACTTTTAGTAGCAAGCTACTTGGTGCATAAAAGGCTTCTGCCAAGACCTGCGGGGTTTGGGACTGCACAAAACCGACTCCCATCGTGAGGGACTCGCTTAAGCCTCGCTGATAGGCTACCCCACCCTGAAAATCGCTAAAGTCTCCTAAAAAGCTGTCATTACGTTGCTGATTGACGCCAGCAGACACCAGCAACGCAGAGGCCCCGACGGGCAGCTGTCCTACCACGCTAGAAAAATTTGCAGCGCGAACTTCGGGTAGGCTCGTCAGCTGTCCATTGGGATATAGCAGCACTTGGTAGCGTCCGTTGCCTTGGCTGCTAGGAACATTTTCAAATCGATAAAGCCCCGACGAGTCGACCAAAACCTCATCAACAACCGTGGTTTTGAGGCCCTGGGTGAGCTGTGCCAAGGTGCCAGGGGTCGCTTCTCCTGTAATGGTACGCCCGACCTGAGCGGCCTGAAGGCGTCCTCTTGGATCAAATCCGCCGGTGCCCCTGGCTTCCGGGGGGGCAAATCCCCACCGTTGCACATAGGTCGTACCCCAGTAGTTGTTGCCGCCAGTTCTGTTATTATTGCTTGGCCCAGTCCTGGGAGTTATGCCCTGAGATGGCCAAAAGGTGGGCTGGGAGCCAAAGACAATATCGCTGGTGTTGGTTTGTTGCAGATATTGAAATTCGCTGAGCCGCCAGCTGTCAGCCTCGGTGAGTGAGGGCTGCTCTGCTCGAAAATACCAAGAGCCGCCCAGTGCCGTGCCGAGGCTGTTAAAGCTACCTTGGGTTTGCGTCTCGCGATCGCCTTGCCCCGACAGTCGTAAGGTTTGAGCAACGCCGCTAACGCTAAACTGCTCGGGAGATATGCTGGGTAGACCTTCAGTGATAACGGGGCTTTCCTCATTTTGAGCCCGGTGACGATGATTGAGCCCTAGCCAGGGCGGGGTAAAGCGAATGGCGTAGTCGAGCTGTTCAAACTGTGCCGGTACGCCCAGTAAAGTCTCAATCTGATCAATGGATAAAACCAGGCCAAGGTCGCTGTCGGTTTGTAACGCTTCAGGCGATAGTTGGGTACGGCTTCCGGGCGATCGCAGTTCCCAGTCACCACTCTCAAGCGGCGTGACGACAATGTCTAGCGCCTGCATCACACTATCAAACGGGATCAGCCACTGGTCAAAGGCAATCGTCCCGCTGACTTCATTGCCCTTGATGAGGGTCGAGGGCACGCTGTTGCGATCGCCAACCTCTAAACCCACAGGAAAAACAGTAAACCCGCTGAGCGCGCGCGCTGATGAGAGCGTATTTTCTGCAGATGGATCCTCTAAGAGTGGATTTTTTAGAGGCTGGTTTGCTAGAGACTGTTCTTCTAAAGACTGTTCTTCTAGAAGCTGGTTTGCTAGAGGTTGTTCTTCTGGGGGTTGTTCTTCTGGAGGCTGTTCTTCTAGAGGCTGTGCAAATTCTACAGTTTCTTGCCTGTTAAAAAGAACGTTAGGTACAGCTTCTTCGACTGGCTGCCAAGGCAGGACACTGATGCTGCTTTCTACAGCCGTCGGCGTTTGTAGAGCACCTACTAAAGGAGAGACAGAAAATGCTGAGTCTGTTAGCGATGCGTCTGTAGGCTCATATGCATCCTTCGTTGGGTGTTTCTTCTTGGGTGCACTTGTTGTTGTAACAGTCCTGACCGAGTCTTCTTCCTCAGCATCAGCCAAAGTTGCATCCAAACGCGAATCGCCGCTTGACGATGGTGTTTGAGTGCTCTCGTTGGGCGATTCAGCTGTTGCAGTTGATATTGTGCTGAGCCAGCACATTACCAAGCTTAGGCTTAGTAAGTGATGCTGGAAGGACATGTGATAGATTTTCTTATGGGGCTGTTCATGATGTAGTGGACAGGACTGTTGATTGGGGTGTTGGCCGGGAGGTTGTTAAAGTTTTATGAGGAGATCCGCGGCAAGCCTTTGGCAAGTCTCTACTGAGGTGTGATGGTTAACAAAATGCTGTAGGTGTAATCGTTAACGGGATAGGGCTGTGCTCTGATAACTTCCATATCTATGGCAACATCAGCCGGGCCGGGCGTATTTATATTTAGAGGCGTATTGTTGGTGACAGTATTGTTGTTGTAGCTTAAGCTACTGGTTTGCTGGGTTCCGGGTGGATCTTCTAAGTCTACTAATGCAGGCGGAGAGACCGTAAGGGTCGCGGGTTCATTTATCTGTAGCGTGACAATGGCAGACTGCTCTGAGGTAAATGTGGTGTAAGGCATTGTAATGGTGAGCGGTGCTGGCTGGATATTTTGTACAGTCGCCACTACTTGCCCTTTCGCTGCGGTTGTTGTACTTACTAAGCTCATCGTCGCCCCGATAAAGGCACCTACAATAACTCGATATTGTGGCTGTGAGAGTGATCTTGTCATGGTTCTTTTTCCTTCCTCTCCCAGCAAGTCACTATTTGTTCGTTGTCAGTGGTTAGTTAGAGCGGTTAGTTAGAGCGGCTAGTTAGGGGCTAATGGTCAGTGTTGTACTAAACGACTCGGCAGATTGTTCAGTGCTGCCTAATCGCCAAAGCAGCTCGCCTGTTAGTTCGTAGGTTCCAGGTGCGATCGCCCCTGAGGTTTCACTCTCAAACGGGAGTTGAAACAGGCGATCGCCGCCTTCAATTACAGTCGTTGCGCCACTTTCTCCCGTCGCCACAGACTCTCCTGCCTGTTGCAGCGTCCATTTCACATTGGGCCTAGCGGTCGCCTCTCCTGCATTCGTGACCAGTAGCTGAACCTTGCTAGCCTCTGCGTCCCACTGCGCGCTGACAACAGAAAGTTCTGGATTAGCGGCTGACTGACGAAAATACACCGTAGACCCAATTCGTGTTTGAATGCCTGCGGTGCTGCTAGCGCTCTGTTCACTTTCAGGCAGTGCTTCAGTAAAAATAACGGCTCGGTATTCTGTTTCAGCAAGGCTAGGCGGTAGCAGGCCAACTACCCGTACTCGCTGCCGCTCGTTGGGCGGGATGACAAACTCACGAGGTGAAAACTGTAGGTAAGGTGTGAGATCGTTCTCGTCTTCGGCGAGGGTGACAAATCCGGCTTCGCGCTCGTAGGTAAAAGGCTGTGAGTATACCCGCACGCGCATGGGCTGACTGCTAGGGTTCGTGACGGTAATGACGCTTTGAGCCTGACCCCGGCGAACTTCGGTTTGAATGACCATGGGCTCTAGCCCAACTTGTGCCTCTGCTTTGGGCGCTATCAAGATTACGCTAGGCAGTGCGATGATACTGCCTAGCATGCTGGCCCAGCGCAGCGCTTTTGAGGGGGCTGAAGCAATCGAAAACCGACGGCTCATAATAGTCAAAGTTGATATGTTACCGCGTACAGTATGCCCCCTTTTTTCAATCAATAAACTTTGTTATTAGCGAAATATCCGCAAAATCAAGTTTTTAAGCTGCTGCAATGTGTCCAAAAACAAAAAACAGATCAGGAATTTCCCTGATCTGTTCTATTGAGTTTCTTTTGGTATAAACCTTTAGGGATAATAGCCTACTGAGGTGTTGCAGTAACAACAACGTTGTAGTTGTAAGCACCTTCTGGAATATCGGTAGTTATGCTAACACTCATGCCCACAGTAACAGTTGTATCGAAAGGGCCCGGCATAAAGCCAGTTGATGGGCTAGAGAGAGAGCTATTTGATGCGAATGCAAAAGGTCCTGGGCCACTGACTGCACCCACTTCGGCGAAAGCGTTAAGCGCTGCAAACGGAGACGTAGATAAATCAGTTGTTGAGCCATTGTTTTGAGGCGTGCTGACTGAGAGCTCGGCACTGCCAGTGCAGTCTAAGTCAACACTGCCTGCTGTACCAGACGGTGTACCTATACTTGCAGTTGGAGCACCTGCTTGTAGAGTATTCAGGTTCTCTAGTGCTAATGTACCGCTCACTATGTTGGAAAATGTGCATACGCTACCCACGGTCCCCGTAAAGTTGACGGTGGCATCAGTAGGGGCTGCTTGGGCGAAGGTTTCGCTAGCGACAACTATTGGCGCAGTTGCTGCGATCGCAGTAATTACAAGACTTTTCTGAATAATTCTTTTCATACCATGATCCTGAATATGGGGATTGTTGAACAGCAACTAAAAGATGTGGTAATAGGCTACGGCCTATCTTTTAGGCCAAAGCCTATTGCTGACCTTAAAGATAGGCTTGTATTTAGTAGGCCACTAGGCTTAATGAAAGCAGCTAGGAATCTCTTTCAATATGAGGGTTTTCTTAACCGTACTTATTGAGGTATTGCAGTAACAACAACGTTGTAGTTGTAAGCACCTTCTGGTAAAAAGCTCGTATTAATGTTCATTCCAACTTCAAGCGTTTCGCTAAAAGGCCCGAAGAGAGAACCCGTAGCATTTGAAAATGGTGTGCCGCCAAAGAACTCGCTGAATGCAGTAGCTCCTGACGCTGGACCTGTACCCAGAACCTCTATTCCAGCAGCATAGTTGTTTGCTGTGGGAATTAAGTCAGTGGTCGAGCCATTATCTTGTGGGAGGCCCACTGAAATGGATACGTCACCCGTACAATCGAGATCTACAGATCCTGGTGCACTACCGGGTGAGGTAGGGCCACCGAAGAAACCGCCAGACGAAAGGAAAGAACCATCTTGTCCTAGCGTACCGTTTACGGTGTTAGAAAAGAGGCAAACGCTACCGACAGTTCCTGTAAAATTAACGGTTGCATCAGTGGGTGCTGCTTGGGCCAATGCGCCGCTGGCGGTTGTTGCTATGCTAGTTGTTGCGATCGCAACAACGGTAAGGCTCTTCTGAATAATCTTTCTCATGAGATAAAACTGATACAGGGATTGTTCGAAAAATAATTAAGAGACGTAGATAATAAGTTTCAATTTATTACTGCGTAACGTTGTTATTTCAATGTCATTTTTCCCATATATCAAGTAGCTTTAATGCGTGAGAGTGAGCAAACCTATGAAATCCTGAGCTGTAATTACATAAAAAAGGCCAAGCAATACGCTTGACCTTAAGACAGTTTTATATTCTCAATTTTTCAGGGTTAATGCTATCAGCGCGTAACTTTGTTCGCTATTGATTCTGTATTGGCTATATTACTGAGGTGTCGCAGTGACAACAACGTTGTAATTATAAGATCCAGCGGGAATAGGCTGCTCGGCTTCAATAAACATGCCTACAGAAAATGTTTGGTCAATCGGACCTGCCATAATTCCGCTTGTGTTGCCACCGCCGTTTTGATCCCTGAATGCCAGGACTCCATCCGTCTGGCCAAAAGCTGCTCTTGCAACATCTGCATTGCTTAGCAGATTGGTTGTAGAGCCATTTTCCTGAGGTATACTAACCGATACTTCAACGAGACCTGTACAGTTCAAGTCTAAAGATCCAGGCGTTCCTAAATTGCTGGCGGAATTGAGTGATGCATTGAGGACCCTATTGCCATCATGTCCTAGCACTCCGTCAATCACATTAGAAAATGTGCAAACGCTGCCGACTGTACCGGTGAAATTTATGGTGGCATCATCTGGTACGGCTTGTGCAAAGGCTTCGCCAGCGACTGCAAACAGGCAAGCTGCTGCGATCGCACCAACCGCGCAACGCTTCTGGATAATCTTTTTCATCGATATAAATGGTAAGGGATTGGCTAAAAACAGCTTAAAGATGCAACTTATGATCTAGTCTCTTATGGTTGAAATCTGTTGTTAGGTAAACTCATACTTCCCTGTTTTTGTAAGGTGTTTGCCTTTTGTAAGTGATTGAGTTTGTAGGACTACCTTCAACGTTATCAATAAAAAAGGCCAAGCAATACGCTTGACCTTAAAAACAATCCTGTATTTGATTGCGTTAATTCCTATTTGCTTGAGTGGGCATTAAAACTTTTTGGCAGCAGTGCAACTCAGCAATTACTGAGGCGTTGCCGTTACAACAACGTTGTAATCGTAAGCACCCGCAGGAATAGCGCTTCCTGCATTAACAAACATGAATACGTTAAGCGTCTCGCTTACAGGGCCGACAGCAAAGTTGATGGGGCCAGATGGGCCGCCGCCAAAGGTATTGACAGTGAAGTTGGTAGGATCTACTTGTACTTCTGCTCCATAGTTATTCGCACCCGTCAATATGTCTGTTGTAGAGCCGTTGTCTTCAGGTAGGCTGACCGATACCTCGGCAGGTCCCGTGCACTCTAGGTCTATAGAGCCGGTAAGGCCGCCATCGGCAGAATCAGACTCAAGACTATTAGGACCGTCGAGTCCTAGTTCACCATCAACAACATTAGAAAAAGTGCAAACACTACCGACGGTGCCGGTAAAGTTAACGGTGTCATCAACGGGCGCTGCTTGAGCAAAGGCTCCGCTGGCAGTGGTTGAAACACCTGCTACGGCTATTGCAGATGCGACGAGAGAACAACGAAGGGATTGACGAAGAAACTGTTTCACGAGGGATAAGAATCCTAGAGTAATAACGTTTAACTGTTGGGTAGAAGACGCTTGTAGGTGCGCTTTTCTGTTGCAATTTTAGGTGGCAAAAACAACTATTCAGATTGTCGCAATCACGGACTCTAGGAAATAAAAGAGACTCTTATTCAGCAGATACGCTTAGAGATGGGCAAAATTGATTCAACCAAACTTTACACAGCCAGGAAAAGTTGAACGTTCGCCTCAAGGACGTTTTCTCGTCTAAGTATTTGCCACTATTTGCTGGGTTACTGATTAGTAAGTTACCTTCACAGGATTAATTTCACCAACCTCAAACTGCTTGGTAGGTGAAGTTTAGGGTTGCCCATTCAGCCAATGAGAGACTGTAGGCATCTGAATTGTTGCCCTGGCTGATATCTGCCAGTATAGATTCGACAACCGTGAGCGGATCGGGCAGTGGATTGATTCGTTGTCCGCCACTGTTAGCTGAGGCTGCCAGCAAAATCTCGAAGGTTTTGGTGAGTGGTCGGGTGCTGCACACAACATAGGTTTCAATAGGACCGGTTGGCGAGTCCACGGTCCAATCTAGCTCAGCACTTGGTACCGCAATGGAACTGCCGGATGCGATCGCTGCTGCGGTTACCACAGGTGGGGCCTCTGCATTTTCGTCTATTTCTGTTGTAGAGACTTGCGCTTCTGCCGCTGGACAAAAGGCAGAGAGTCTCTCTCTAGGATCTACATTGATGAGTGTGTAGTACAGTGGCGCTTCGCCATCGTTGAAAATGCGATAGCGAACTCGGCTACCAATGGGGACTTCAGGAGAGAACCCTTCTCTGTTGTTATTGTTGTTGCCGCGATTGGCAACAGGAATGCCAGATCGAAACGTTTGTCGGGTAATTAGCAGACTTTCTTCTGGGCTGACCTTTTCCAAGGTAATGCGAACGGGCAGCTGTGAAGAGGCTCGGTTTTCTGTCAGGCGAAGCATTTTTAGCGCCAGCAGTGCCTGTAGCTTGGCGGTCAAGCGCGAGATCGCAGGTTTGATCGCTTCTTCTTGAGGGGCCAGCGTGCCAGGAATGGGCGATCGCGTCAGAGAAAACAGCCCATATCCCAGCATTCCATTAAGCTCCGGGGGAGCGTCCTGGGTTTGGCCTAGCTTTATGTTTTTAGCAGTAGCGGTTAGGGTTTCTACCTGATCCTCAATCGGCCTTGCTAATAAGCAGTCGGCAGGCAGGTCAGTGTCAGAAGTGGAGCTCACAAAGCTAAGGGCCGACAGGGCGCTGGTCGCATCTACCCGCTCAATGCGCTCTAGGCTACTGTCTAGGGCAACCACCAAATCGATCGCTTTTGGTAAAACGCGAACGGACTCAAAGACGGGCTGCCCTTTCGCCAAGGGTGCGCCGTTGTTGCCAGCTGGGTTGACTAATCGGGCCTGGACGGTGAGGCCATCGCGCGATCGCACCGTCATGCGCCTGCCTGCGCAGGTCATCGTTGTTTCTGTATCCAAATACTCCAACACGCGCGGCGGCAGTCCACCGAGCCACAGCGTTGCCTTTTTCCCGTCTGTGCTGGTGTCTATAATGACGCCTTCTGCCCGCGTAGTGTCCCTGAGCGGCGTGTCGTAAAGCGGCGTTGTTTTATCCGGATTATTCAAGTCCAGCTTACGATTGCCGCTGAGCGTGGGCTGCTGATTGCTGCCACCCCACCTTACGAGGCTCTCTTGCGATCGCCCCACAGCTCGCCCTACGGTAACCGGGGCTGGCGCTGTCCATAGGTATTGCGTTAGCACATAGGTAAAGGCGCCCGCGTTAAAATCGCTCCATTGCCGTTCGATGACAGCCTCGTCTGTGTCTGCTGCGCGTAAAAGAATGCCTGGAAAAGGGTCAGATTCGCGCGCAACTTTTTGATTCGCTAGCAGTGGGAAGGGCGCTGGTGGCTGGCCTGTGGCGATGATTTCTCGGGCACGCGATCGCAATCCTCCGGAAAGAGGGATGGCAATATCTACAAAGCCTGCATCTATCAGCGTCGTCACATTCTTTGTTTTGAGCTTGGCCAGCAGCGTTTTTAGCTCAGTTTCAAAAATGTCGTTAAGGATAGGGCGATCTTCTGTTGGTAAGGCACCATCGTAAGGAATAAGCGATCGCTGTGTCACCTGCCCGCCCACTAAGTCAGCGATGCGTACTTGCGCGCCGTAGCCACTAAAGTGAAAAACGACCGTATCTTTGGCACCCGCCTGGTTGTAAAGATGGTCAACGATTGCTTGGTAAATATCTGCCCGTGTTGCTTTTTCATTCGTCAGGCAAACGACATCATTGGGTAAAAATCCGAATCGATGGATTAAAAGCTCTCTTTGTAGAGCGACATCCGTGACTGCCCCGGCTAGCCGAAGCGTCTGTTCTGGGGAAACGGTGTTTGCCGGATAGGTGTCAATGCCGATGAGCAACGCCAGCTTGCGTCCGTCTGTCTGGCCGCCTGCCTGCCTGCCTGCCTGGCCGATGGGTTGTGCAAGGGCCTGACTATACGCCTGTGCCTGTTGAGAAAGTCCTGAATTCGCAGCCAGTTCCGTCAAGCCTAACGCCGCAACCACTGCGCTGGTTTGCTTTAAAAACGCGCGTCGGCTAAACCGCTGGTTCGAGCCCATAGAACCTTACCCTACGTAGCAATAGATAATTAAATAGCTCTGCTGAGGTTAGTCAACAGAGCTACCGTACGTTTACTTTACATAACGTTTGGACAGTTTGTGTGAACTGTTTACGTCAATGTCCAGGTCGTTAACCTCAGACGCAATTTCCTCACGTCAAGTCAGCCTATGCTTTCATCGCTTTGATGAGTTCAGCGGCGACTTCTGGGCGAGAGAACTCTGGGGGTGGCTGTTTGCCTTCACGCAACAGTGCGCGGACCTTGGTCCCCGAGAGGTGAATCCGCTCTTCTGGCGTGGCAGGACTGGTTTTGGTCGTTGCCATGGTGCTGGTGCGCGTGCAGTAAAAGGCGTGCTCAAACTTCATGGGCGAAATGCCCAGCTCACCTGGCTCAAACTCATCGAAGATGGCCTGAGCATCGTAGGTGCCGTAGTAGTCGCCAACCCCTGCGTGGTCGCGGCCTACGATGAAGTGGGTGCAGCCGTAGTTTTTACGAATGAGTGCGTGAAAAATGGCTTCTCGAGGGCCCGCGTAGCGCATGGCAGAAGGGTTAATCGCTAGGATCACCCGCTCCTTAGGAAAGTAGTTTTCCATCATGATTTCGTAGCAGCGCATCCGTACGTCAGCCGGGATGTCATCGCTCTTTGTCGCACCGACCAAAGGATGCAAAAAGAGGCCATCTACGGTTTCGAGTGCGCACTTTTGAATGTATTCGTGGGCGCGGTGGATGGGATTTCGGGTTTGGAAACCCACGACCGTTTTCCAACCCCGTTCTTTAAACTGCTTACGGGACTCGGCAGGATCAATTTGGTAGGTGGGAAATAGCGGATGGGCATCGCGCTCTAACAGCCACACGTCGCCTGCTAGATTAATTGGACCTTGGTCGTAGACAACCTTCACGCCAGGGTGCGCTTCTTCGTCCGTGCGGTAGACGTTAATCGCCTCTTTTTTCTTGTCGTAAGTGTACTTCTCGCTCAGCTCAAGTACGCCAATGAATCGACCAGATTCGTCGTCTAAACGAACCAGTTCGCCAATTTTCAAGGGTTCAGCAACCGCTTCGCTGACCGAAAGTGTGACCGGGACAGACCAAGGCACACCGCTAGCGAGGCGCATGTCGGTGACCACAGGCTCGTAGTCAGCTTTGCCCATGAAGCCCTGGATAGGGCTAAAGCCACCGATGGCAATCATCACCAGGTCGGAGGCTGCTCGCTTGTCCAGGGTGACGCGAGGTAGGCTATCGGCCTTACTTTCAAATTCTTTTTTTTGCTCGGCACTGGCCAAGCGATTGATCAAGGTACCGCCGTGGGGAGCGATGCCGCCAGTTGTTGCACTCAAGATGTGTTTCCTCTTTGATTAGATTCTCTAACGTGTCTGCGTCTCTCAGCTGCTTTGTGGCTACTTTGGCTTGTGGCTACTTTGTGCCATCAGCAGCAGCTGTGATGTTGAAAGGGGGCTAAATCGTCTTGCTTTCGTGTTCGCCAAACGCTGGTTAATGAGGCATTAAGCGCGCACGGGCTCAATAATACCGCCACCTAGCACCCGCCCACTACTTTCGTACCAGACTGCGGCCTGTCCGGGCGTTACTCCAAATTGAGGTTCATCAAAAATTATTTTTACGCGATTACCCGGATGTATTGCGCCTTCTTCGGATGCTATCGGCACGATGGTGGCAGGCACCGCCCGAGAGCGATAGCGAATTTGTACCTCAGCTTGAATCGGGCCCGTGAGGGGGGCAATCGACACCCAATTCACTCGATGAACCGTGCAGTCAGGGGCCGTGACGCTATCCCGCTCGCCGACGACGACCTGATTGCGGCCTACATCTAAGCTCACCACATATAGAGGATTGGGGGCGGCAATGCCTAACCCCTTACGTTGGCCAATAGTGTAATTATGGATGCCGTCGTGCTGACCTCTGATATTGCCTTGAGTATCAACAATATCGCCGGGTTTGGGCGCTAGATACTTTTCTAAAAAAGTTTTCATAGACCCATGCTGTTCTACTAAACATAGATCCTGGCTCTCAGGCTTTTTGGCAGTGTGTAACCCTAGCTCAGCCGCGATTTTGCGGGTTTCTGGTTTGGTGGTTTCGCCCAAGGGAAACTTGGTTGCTGCCAGCTGCTCCTGGCTGAGATCATAGAGAAAGTACGATTGATCCTTATTGCGATCAATCGCTCGGCGCAGCTCGTAGCGTCCGGTTTCTGGGTTGTGTGTAATCTGAGCGTAGTGACCAGTGGCAATGTAGTCTGCGCCCATTTCGTTAATGGCGTAACTGAGCATCGGGCCAAACTTTACGGTGCTATTACATTGCGAGCAGGGCAGGGGCGTTACGCCCTGAGCATAGCCATCCACTACGTAATTGATGATGTGCTTTTCAAACACGTCCCGCGAGTCCACTACTTCGTACTGCACGCCGAGTTCTTCGCACAGTTGAGCGGCGTCGGTCATTCCTTCGGAGCAGCACTGCCCTTTGCCCTTCATCAGCCACAGGGTGAGGCCAATCACTTCATGGCCCTGGTTATGAAGAATAGCTGCGGTGACAGAGCTGTCCACTCCACCTGATAAACCGACGACAATTTTGCTCATGAACAGAGGGCTACAGCTTAATGGGGTACCAACTAAATTTGCCAGCTCAAAAGGCTGAAAAATACCTTCCTAGGCTAGCATTTGCGGCTGATTTTAGGGTTTGGGATTTACCAAGGTTTAAGGGCGGGTCCAATTCAGCGCAGAGCGCTTGGGAAAGGGCCTTTTTATGGCGGTGATTTCCTATAATTGATAATAAAATATACTATACGGTTTAGTTATAGCCCAAGCCTACTAAAATACAGCAAGAGAGTTGAATAAGCGTGTTCTTTATGCTTAAGGTGCTAACGACGTGAGGAGCTATTTATGAGCGCATTATCCATTAGCGTTGAGGCTGCGCAGGCCAAAAAAGAGCAGATTTTACAGGGTGCGCTCAAAATATTTTTCCAACAGGGGTATGAGGGCACCAGTATGGATCGGGTTGCGATCGCAGCCGGTGTCTCAAAAATCACTATCTACAAGCATTTTCAGAACAAGCAAGATTTGTTCGAGGTGTTGGTGAAGTGGGTGACCTCGGCCCGTTTTGAGTCTGCTTTTGAAGCTCTTTCGGTAGATCAACCGCCGAAAGTTGTGCTACGCCAGGTGGCTAAAAAGCTGCTGTCTATACTGGCTGACGATGACGAATATTTGGCATTCTTACGACTCATCATTGGGGAGTCGGGGCGTTTCCCTGACCTAGCTCAGCTGTTTGTAAAGTCTTTGCCGCAGACGGTTTGGATTGTGCTGCGAGATTACCTAAAGGCGCAGCCAACCTTGAGATGCGAGCATCCAGAGGCGGCGGCGCGAATTTTTATGGGTAGTTTAATTAGCCATGTGCTAACCCAAAAACTGCTGTACGGAGAGGCGATCGCGCCCATGGATGATGCCGTTTTGATTGACGCTTTAGTGGCGCTGATGATAAGTCCTGAGGCTTAATATGCAAAGGGACTCTGAAATTGCTTTAATGACCCTTGCCGCTCCTGTCAAACGCTTTAGCCTGTCAAACGCTTTAGATGGATCTAGGTTCATATCCATCCGCTTCTAGCTCTCGAATCAATTCTTCGGCAATGCTCTGTCCCCAAGCCTGACCGACACTCATACTTTCTTGTACGACCAAGGGCATTTTAGCCAACACAGATTGACCCGCCGGGCTCTCATAAAACTCGATAATGGCAACAATCTCTGCTTCGGTGAAGTTTCTGTCGTAAATAGGAATCAGTAAGGCGTTGATGTTAGAGGCGTTAGCCTTTTCAATAAATCCGTCCCACCACTGGTCAGGAACCTCTAGCGAGGACTGTCGGAACTGATCGACCATGTTCTCCATAACCTGTGTGCTGAGGTCGTCGGCGTTGGTCAGCTCTAGAAGTGTTTCAATCTTTTCTACTTTAGTGTCTGTTTCTTCCGCGAAGGCGGGGGTCGTAGGCGCGAGGCAAGCAAACGCTATGCCAAGGGCCAATGCTGATTGCGCAATTTTTATCATGGGTGTTTTGGGTGTATTTCGAGTGGCGGCAGCTTGCCTTGCTGGCATCTGTTGAACTTTGCAGCTAAACTTTGCAGCGATGCCTTCACAGCGGTGTCTTTGCAGCAGTGTGTACTTTAGACTTCCTTGAAAAGAATCCGAGGTAACATTTCTAACTACAAAAAACGCTGTGCTGTTCCGGGTTTTTGCGGAGAGCAAATAGCGAGCGAGCTTCTCTTGCGGACTCGACTATACTTTGAGCACGGTAACGCCCTTACCGCCGTCTTCTGGCGCTGCTATTTCAAAGCTTTGTACCTGCGGATGTCGCTTTAGGTACTCATGGACGCCGTGGCGGAGTTTGCCGGTACCGATGCCGTGCACGAGCCAGAGTAGACCGTTGGCTGATGCGATCGCATCTTCCATTACACTTTCTGCTTCTACGACTCGCATTCCGCGCAAATCCACCGTATTGCTTTCGGTTTTTACGGTCGGATCGGGGGCTTTTGTTTTTGCAACAGGCTGTGTTTTGGGTTTCTTCTCAACCGGTTCAGCTTTCTCTCCTTTAAGGGACTCAATATCTGAGAGATCGACGCTCATTTTCATAATGCCGAAGCGCACGGCGACCTTGCCATCGTCATCGGCTTCTTCTAAAACGTCTGCGAGTTGCCCTCCCAAGCTAGAGAGCCTCACCCGCTCACCCACTTTGGGCAGGTAGCCCTTGCCGGTAGAGTTTACTTTTGCCGGGTGCTTGCCTGTCGGCAGCCGCTTTTCTTCAATAGCGTTGAGCGCTTCAGTGGCGTTTTGAGCATCTTTGCCCGTTTTAGGTCCTTTTTGAAGCTCTCGAATGACCTTGGCAATTTCTGCGCGGGCATGGAGCAAGGAGGTTTCTACGTCCTTTTCCTGCTGACGCTTCATTTTTTGTTCTCGATCGCGCAGGCTTTGTGCTCTAGCTTCTACTTCCTTATAAAATTTCTCGGCTTTAGCAACCAGTTTCTCTGCTTCTGCCGCGCGTTTCTCCTGCCGTTGTCTCTGTGCTTCTAAGCCTTCAATTACCTGATTTACATCTTCATTGGCTCCGCTCATCTGGCGTTTAGCCTGCTCAAGAACACTCTCTTTTAAGCCTAATCGCTTGGCAATAGACAGAGCATTAGATCGGCCTGGAATCCCCCACAGCAGGCGATAGGTAGGTGCGAGCTTTTCGTCGTCAAATTCCACCGAAGCGTTTTCAAAGCGATCGTCTTCGTATTTGAGAGACTTGAGTTCGCCGTAGTGGGTGGTGGCGACGGTGAGACGGGTGCGGCCCGCTAGGTGTTTGAGTAGTGCGATCGCCAACGCACTCCCTTCTGATGGGTCAGTGCCTGCGCCCACTTCGTCTAAAAGCACTAAGGAATTAGCAGGGGCATTAGTAGGAGAATTAGCACGCTCTTCTCCCTTTTCCTCAATACTGTTGTTTAAGGCACTGTTGTCTAAAGCACTGTTGTCTAAGGCCGCTAAAATCCGACCAATGCGTTTGACGTGACCCGAAAACGTTGACAGGCTTTGCTCAATGGACTGTTCATCACCAATATCGGCGAGCACTGAGTCGAACCAAGGCAGCTCTACCGGCTCGCGGGCCGGTACGAACATGCCTACTTTGGCCATCAGCGCAGTGAGTCCAAGGGTTTTTAAGGTGACCGTTTTTCCGCCGGTATTTGGGCCGGTAATGGCCACTACGCGCAGGTCAGGACGCATTACCAAATCTGTTGGGACGACTTTGGCACTGTGTTCTTTTTTTTGTTGCCACAGAAGGAGAGGATGCTTTAGCTGGCGCAGCGTGATTTGTTCTTGGTTTACAAATCTAGGTGCGTTGCCTTCCATCCACAGTCCGTAACGGGCGCGGGCGGCGGCCAGGTCGAGTCGAACGACGGTAATCATGAGATGCTCCAGCTCAGGGAGCACGTCGGCTACCTGAAAGGAGAGCTTTTGCCGGATGATTTCTTCTTCGACTTCTTCTTCTTTTCGCAAAGCTCGGCGTTTGTTGCCGTTATCTACCACGCTGTGAGGCTCTATGTAAAGCGTCGCGCCGCTGGTAGAAACGTCATGAACAATGCCGGGTATGGCATCTTTGCGATCGCCTTTGACCGGAATGACAAACCGGTCATTTCGTTGGGTAATTAGGCTCTCTTGCACCGCGCCGCTTTGCCGCTGAAGGATGCTTTGCAGCTTGCTATAAATGCGATCGCGCACCACCTTTAACTGCTGGCGAACCCGACCGAGCTTGTCGCTGGCTCGGTCGGCGACTTTGCCTCTCTCGTCAATACAGCGATGGATGTCTTGTTCGAGTTCTGGAAAGGTCCGCAGGTCTGCGACCAGGGCCTGGAGCACGGGCAAGTCATCTTGTGAGTCAATTTGTCTACGCAGTTTGCGGGTTCCTGAAAGCGTAGTGGCAATGTCGAGCAGTTCATCCCCAGAGAGAATTCCCTGAACTTGGGCGCGTTCTAAGGCTATGCCAATGTCTCGGATGCCGCCAAACTGAAGTCCACCCACGGTGGATTCTAGCTGAGCGGCTTCTATAGTTTGGGCGAGGAGGGCTTCACTGGCTGTCTGTGTTTTAGGAATTTGCAGCTGATGGGCGGCGGCAGTACCAATGTTTGTTGCGGTGAACGTGGCTAGATGACGACACAACCTGGGCCATTCCAGCAGCGTCAGGGTTTCAGTTTGAATAACGGGTTTAGCTTTTGGCAAGGGGTTCTGTGAGGGGTTCGAGGAGGGGGTCGGAAAAGAGGACTGTGCCAGTGACTTTTTAGGCTTTTGGACTTCTTTATGAGTGCTTCTTTATTATAAGGAAGTTGCCTGAAGAAACGCGGCTGATTTAGCGGCTGATTGATCGGGCTTTTGTTTGGCTCTAGGAGGATTTGGCTACGCTACCGTCACCTTTACTGATTCACAACTACAGCGGCGATTCGCTGGTGCCCAAAAAGCTGGCGGTTAAGCCTGCGAACTTGACCCTGGCGCAGACCTCAATCGACCTGTTTCAAAGTGCGGTGGGTAAAACGCAGGGGACCTTGGCTCAGCAGTTACACATACTAGAGGGGGAAGGCACAGACTACCGGGTGAAACGCGGGCTGGCTCATATTTTGCGCAACAGCTTTAGCGAGTTTGACATTGTCAGCCCGCTGGAGCCAGAGACCTTGCGCGATCGCGTTTTTACTCTAGCAGCCACCCAAACGCCGACCCCTGCTAACGCTCAGCAGCACCTGAAAACCCTAGCTGCTGAGCTGTCCCAAGCGCTAGATCGGGATGTGGAACCGATTCACATTCAGCAGGGCCTATATGCGGACCTTAAAGAAAACAGAATTTTGACGAGCTTTAATGCGCCGACGCCAGAGGCGTTGCTGCATCGCTACAACCTCTCTCAGGTTCAGGGCATTTTTTACAAGGCCAGCCATGTGGTGATGAACCTACACCGCAATGACCCGGGTGAATACAAGCTGATGTTTAAGTATCTTAAGCTGTTTCGCTTAATGACTTACATCGAAGGTGAAGCTGACCACGGCTTTACCATAACCATTGACGGGCCTGCTAGCTTGTTCAAAGCGAGCACTCGCTACGGGGTCGATATTGCCAAGCTGGTGCCCGCGATTTTGCACGTCACTCGCTGGCAGCTCACCGCTAAGCTTCAGTGGAAAAATCCTTACACCAAAACGTCCCAGGAAAAAAGCTTTAGCCTTCGTGATACCTGTGACTTGGTTAGCCACTACCCACCCGGCAAACCCTACGACAGTCTGTTGGAGCAGGCATTTGCCGAAAAGTGGGCGAAGACCAAAACCGACTGGCAGCTAGAGCGCGAGGTCGATCTGATTCCGATTCCAGGCAGCGTGATGATTCCTGACTTTCGGCTGGTGCACCCCAGCGGGCAGGTGTACTTATTAGAAATTGTGGGCTACTGGCGACCAGAGTACCTGCGGAAGAAGTTTTATCAGGCGCGTCAGGCCGAGAACAAAAACTTAATACTGGCAATATCAGAGCGATTGAATTTGGAAAAGGCAGGGGTAGAAACTCAAAATACGCCTGCCACCATCATTTGGTTTAAAGACAAGCTACAGCCCAAAGCCGTCCTAAAAGCGCTAGAGGAATAGTGCCTGGCTCAAAGTATTGCTCAGAGGGGTCATTGGGGGCTAGAAGAAGCGCCGCGTAGGGAATGCTTATTACACATCTATAGCTGTGTTATTTGTCTATCCATAGGCAGACGACATAGCTGAGTTGGTTTCCCACAACTTTTTGGCAAATCAGATTCTTTAAGCAGGCTTCGGGCATGTTAAGTACACCCAGCGATGTACTCCCTAACCCGCCTAGCTGTTGAATCTACTGAAACTATGAGCACAATATTAGTCGTAGATGATAGCCCCATGCTCCGAGAGATGATCTCAGGTCTCTTGGACAAATCGGGCTTGACCATTACAGTGGCCAAAGATGGCCAAGAAGCAAAAGACAAAATTGCCGCTAATCCGCCGGACTTAGTGGTGCTGGATGTCGTTATGCCAAATATGAACGGTTACGAACTGTGTCGCTGGGTGAAAAGTACGCCTGCGACAAAAGACGTGCTGGTTATTTTGTGCTCTTCTAAAAGTGAAGAGTTTGATCGATACTGGGGCATCAAACAGGGCGCAGATGCCTATGTCATCAAGCCTTTTCGTCCAGGTGAGTTACTGAACACGGTGCAGACACTGCTGGCGAGTAGGGTCGCCTCCTAGGCGTGTTGGCTTAGGCTCATTAGCTCAGGTTTTGTTCACTGATAGCTCCTTTTCCACAGCCCCTTTTCTATCACTCCCCTCTCTACTAACAGCTATTGTGCTGCGTGCAGGGCGGCTCAGATTGGCGATATCACCCATGGTCTCCTAGAATTTGAGGCTATGGGTTTTAGTTTGCCTTTTTCCCATGTGTCTTTTTAGGAGGCCGGTAATCATCGGCTTCAAAGCTGCTATGGCTACCAAACGGGCTGCTTTGCCACCAGGATTGATTGTTCGTACCGGCAAGTTTGTGTGGCAAACGATGTGGCGCACAATGATGTCTCAAATGGCTCCACGTAGCGAGTCTGGCGCGTATGTTCGGCCCGAAAGTGCGTTTCGCGATCGCCAAATTAGCCCGGAGGCGCAGCGGTACTACCTGATTGTTGGGATGAGCTGCCCTTGGGCGCATCGAACGCTGGTTACCTTGGTCTTGAAAGGGCTTACCGCGTCAGTGCCTGTGATAACGGTGTATCCATCGACGGACGAAGGCCGCTGGCTATTTGATCTCGATCAGCCGCTGTTGAAGGCGATCGCAAAAGCCGGTGATCTTTCATTGTCAGACTGTCGGTCGCTGCCCGATTTTTATCGTCACTGTCATGCCGGCTATGCAGGACGCGCTACGGTGCCTGTGCTATGGGATAGCAAAACGCAGACGATTGTGAATAACGAGAGCGCTGAGATTATTGAACTGCTCAACAGTGAGTTTGGTGCGCTGGCCAGTGGGCCCAATTTATACCCTGAGGCGCTGCATAAGACGATCGATGCGCTCAATGAAAAGATTTATGCCACGGTGAACAACGGTGTGTATCGCTGTGGTTTTGCACAAACCCAGGTTGCTTATGACCAGGCGGTCGGTGAGCTGTTTGCCACGCTAGATGAGTTAGATACTGCCTTAGCGAGTCAGCGATATTTGTGTGGCGACGCGCTGACGCTAGCCGATGTGCGCTTGTTTACGACGCTTGTTCGGTTTGATGTGGCTTATCACGGGTTGTTTAAGTGCGATCGCCGTCGCATTGCCGATTACTCTCATCTCAGTGGTTATCTGCGTGATATTTACCAGCTGCCCGGCATTGCCGCTACCTGTGACATTGATGCGGTCAAACGCGATTACTACGGCAATTTATTTCCGCTGAATCCGGGTGGCATTGTGCCTGTTGGGCCAGGGTGGGAGGGGTTGCATGAACCCCATCATCGAGAATTGCTGGCTTGACTTTGCCTATTTGGCGGTTGATTTAACGAGATGCGCTTTAACGAGATGCGCACTAACGGGGCTGGCACAGAATGCCAAATACTGAGGTAAACCCGTGCAGAAAGGTCGTGGCTCCTACGGGACCAATTTCACCATTACAGAAAAAGCCCCCAATCGGTAACGGGCCGAGGTACTGCTCGAATAGATCAGAGTCAAAGTTGGCCTCTTCGTAGAGGTCGATGCCGCGGCCTGTACAGGAAAACAGAAGGGCACCCACAGGAGCCCCGCCCTGTGGCTCACCATTGGCAGGCAGCGTCTCGGACGGTTTGTCCTCTAGCTTTTTTTCGAGTCGCTCTAGCCGATAGCGGCGCAGCAGGTTTTCCAAATCTTCGGCTGATGTTTGGGCATCTCGCATATGAAACTGAATTCGCATGCCAGGACGAATTTTGTCGGCGACGGCAATTGAGCCATTCCGAGGGTCTACGCCGACCAGGTTTCGAATGAGAAAATCGCGGCGTGTCAGGCTGGGTTTAAAGCCGCTTTGGGCCACGCCGATAAACAGGGCGTTTTGGGCGAGTTCGCGGTCGGCTTCGTCTAAGCTTTGAAAGATGTTCTGGAGGATTTCTAAAGGCGTTTCGGGCTCGCCGCCTTCGCCCAGATCGTCTTTGGCCAGCTTGAGGATAATATTGCGATCGCCGTCACTCACCTGATACAACTCGCCGATAGGCCGGCATCCCTGCGCCACAATCGTATCCATTACGATATCGCCAGAGAGCGCTACACCGACAATGCCTTCCTGGTGTATTTTTTGATTGCAAAATAAACCGCTGCTGCGATTAAATCCCTCAATCCCTGCTAGTCCGCCTACTTTGGTACAGCCAGGATAGGCAAAATCCATGCCCTGTAACAGTTCACTGGTGCCAGAGGAAAACGGGTCGGCCATCAAAACGAAGCTTGGCTGACTCTCTGGTGAGACCCCTATCAGCTTGCTCCATTGCTCAGGCGGTGAGTCCAAATCGGGGAGGTCAGCTGCGGTTAGATGAAAACTTTGGATATCGACATTGGGTAGGTGCGCTAGGGTCAGACTCACAGCGGGCCCTTCTTCGACTTCCTCTGGAAACTCGTCGGCCATCCCGATAACACCTGTGCCGCTACAGCCTACGACATGAGTCACCGCTAACTGCTCATGCGCTAACTGCTCGTGAAGGAGCGGTAGCAGACGAGAGTACTCGCTCGAAAAGGCCACTGAAACGAACACAAACGCTAAGTCGGCCTTGGCCCCAAGCTGGGCACTTGCCTGCTGGGTTGTTTCTTTGATGGCCGCTTCGAGTGAAGCCTTCGTGGAAATTGCGCTGGCCCACTTCATGCTAGTGCTCATAGGATGCTAATGCCCATAGGCTAATTGGTTCTGCGTGGAGATTCCTTAAGATAATTCTACGGATAGAGTAATTTCTCTAGGAGAGCTGACATACTGGTATGGATAAAGCGAGGGTCAAACAGCTAAAGGCACTTGCTTTCCCACCTGCTTACACCGCTAGCAGCCTTTATAACAGCTACTGAACTGCCACCTATGATACGGCAGTTTGGTGGTCGGCCAAGCTAGAATAGGCAGGAATCACGTCCCAGTAAAACTCAACATCATAATTCATTCAATACGGTTTGCCATGAGCGATATTCAAGAAAAAATCAAGACTGAAATCGAATCGGCTCGCGAAGCTTGCGCGACTGATGGCAGCAACTCTGATACCTGTGCAGCGGCTTGGGATGCTGTTGAAGAGCTACAGGCTGAAGCTTCCCATCAGCGTGAAGAAAAGCCCGAGCAGTCCTCTTTTGACAAGTACTGCGACGAAAACCCTGAAGCGGACGAGTGCCGCGTGTACGATAACTAATCGTCTACTGCTGCCAGCTTCTTTATGTTTGGGTTAACAGCTGGGCTCCTGGCCCTTTGCTCTATAGCCCTTTGCCATGAAGCCTGTAGGGCAAGTGCCTACACTGACGAACAAGAGAAGGCAAGAATAGGGAGAAAAGTGCGACAGCACTTTTCTCCCTATTTGCTTTTTCTGAGCCATTTTCTGAACCAATTTTTTAGGCCTTTTTGGGGAGTCGTAGCTGTATTGCCACCAAACGTCTCGTTATGTGTGCATTTATTTAGCGTTTATTAGAATGGAATACCTGTTCGCCTTTTTATACAGGCTTCTATCATTTTAGTCGTGAGTTCTACCCAAATAAAGCTATATATTGCTTGACAAAAACGCTTCGTTTGTATTTAGGTGCTACATTTATTACTGCTCATTTACTCTTCGGTATACCGTGCTAGGAAATCTTTCGACAGTTCGTTCCTTGGTTTGGACTGATTATCGGCTGGCATTACTTTTTGCCGTGTTCATCCCACTGACGCTGTTGATTTGGTCTTGGGTTGTCAAGGCAGAAGCCATTAGCCTGCTTATGACCATCTATTGGCGTGTGGCCAGTCTGCTGGCGATCACCGTTTACTTGATGATTGGTGGCTTTTCAGTGAGCTTTGTGACTGCGCTGCTTGCCAAGCTCCTTATTCCAGCAGGTCTTTGGTTTTGGGCCGATCTCAACGAGGAAATTCGTGAACAGCCTAAGCGATCGCTCAACTTAGGGCTCAATGCTTGGCGCTGGGGGATCACGGTCTACTGTGCTGTTGGCGCGCTCATCCAGCTGTTTTATCTTCGCTGTGCTTTTTCTAGCACGTTGCTCTCTGGTGAAATTTGCCAGGCTTGGATGGAGCCTTCTCTATTGTTTAAGGACTTTATTCACGGTGGCCTTACCCGCCCGTTCCTCGGGTTTTGGGGCATTGTCGGGTTGGTTATTTATGCGGCTTACTTGGGTTATTTTCTCTTGGTAAGGCTAGGTAGACAGGGGCGTTCTGCGCTTAACCAGTAGCTGGATACCGCCTTTATGTTGGCCACGTAGGCTGAGACTATTTTGAATTCTGAACCCCTGGCAGCTCGGTTAGAAAACTACACCATTAAGTACCCTGATGAGGTCCTGTTGGTGGAGGTTGATATTGAAGGCGAGGCTGATAGTATCCTCGTTTTTAGAGGGTTTTCGAGTTCCCTAATGCGGCCTACCGCGTATGACCCTGAGGTTCCGACCCTGCCCGAAAGCGCTCTCATTTATAAAATTGATCGGTTGAAAGGGCCTTATCAGCCTGACGCCCCTCAATATATAGAGCAGGGCGTTAGCTTAGCGCGTTTTATCGCTAAACTTGAATCACTTGGCCTGTAGATATTTGGTGGATTTTCCCTACTTTCTCCCTTGCCTTTTGGGGGGACTCCCACGTTTTTATAGAGACCTGTCACAATGTGAAGGTCTTTCCTTTTTTTGGTAAGCACTTATTTCGTAGACCCTCAGCTATGTACAAAACTCAAGATCTACACGTCGTCGAAAACCGTCCTTTGCTCTCTCCTAATCAACTGCTTGAAAAGCTTCCGCTGACTGAAGCGGCGGCGGCTTTGGTCGCACAAACCCGTGACCGTATTCGCAATATTATGCACAACGAAGATCGCCGCTTGTTGGTGATTGTCGGTCCGTGCTCTGTGCACGATGTGGATGCGGCCTACGAATACGCACAGAAGCTAGTCAAGCTCAGAGAGCGATTCGCTGACCAACTAGAGATCGTTATGCGGGTGTATTTTGAGAAGCCGCGCACGAGCATTGGCTGGAAGGGCTTGATTAATGACCCTCACCTAGATGGAAGCTACGACATTAATGAAGGCTTATGGCTAGCACGTAAGCTGCTGTTAGACTTGGCTGAACTAGGGTTGCCAGCAGGCACTGAGCTACTCGATCCGATTACGCCTCAGTACATTGCCGATGTGATTGCTTGGACTGCGATTGGTGCACGCACCACCGAGAGTCAGACTCATCGCGAGATGGCTTCAGGGCTTTCGATGCCGATTGGCTTTAAGAACAACACGAACGGTAGCTTGCAGGCGGCTTCCAATGCGATGTTGGCAGCGAGTCAGCCGCATCATTTTCTGGGAATCAACCAGAGTGGTCATGCCAGTATTGTGTCGACAACCGGCAATGCGGATGGTCATTTGGTTTTGCGTGGTGGCAAACAAGGGCCTAACTATGAGCGATCTCATGTGGAAGCGGCGGCTAAAGCCTTAGCTGAACAAAATTTGACGTCTCGGATTATGGTGGACTGTAGCCACGCGAATGCGAATAAGGACCACAACCGCCAAACGCTTGTGCTAGAGAGTATTGCTGAGCAGGTGGCTTCGGGCTCGCAGCATCTGATGGGGGCAATGATTGAGAGCCATTTGGTTGCTGGCAAGCAGCCCATTCCTAAGGAGCTCAATGAGCTGACCTATGGCCAGAGCATTACGGATGCCTGTGTGAGTATTGATGTCACCGGAGAGATGCTGGAGAAACTTGCGATCGCAGTTAAGCACGCAGTCGGTGATGTCAGTCGTATACAGTCCTAGCTTGGTTAGGCCTAGCCTTTTGGGCTTGTGGCTCTAGCGCCTTACTCTGGCCCCTTAGAGTGCGTAAAGACGCACTCTAAGGGGCTAAGTCTTTATAAGAGTACAGGGGCTAAAAAAGTGGCACGCTTACGTTCAAGCCTGCGCCATAAAAGGTGTCATCTAAGTTGACGCCTGGGCTAGAGGAGCGACCAAACCGGGTACCGCCAAAGACACTGATGCGGCTTTCGGGTGTGATCCGGTAGCTCACGATGCCAAGGAGCTGCTGGTAGGTATCGTAGCGAGACACCTGTGTGTAATCGTCAAAGTCTAGCTGGTATAGCAGGCTTGTGCGTAGGTCTTGGTTGATGCTGTGGTTGAACGAGAGGCTGAAGGTTTGGCGAAACCGGCTGGCCGTATCAGGATCGGCAAAGCCGAGGCGCGCTTGGTAAAAGCTATCTAGCCAGGTTTTGGAATTGAGAATGCTGCGATGGCTAATGAGCGTATCGATGTAGCTGACGCTAAATAGCTTGTCTCTATAGCCTGGTGAGTACAGCCGCTGATTGCGTATCCCTACCTGGGCAAAGGTTGTAGGGAATAGACGTTGCCGTAGACCCACTTGAACTTCAAGCTCGTTGTAGTTGACGTTGTTGAAGTTTTCGTAGCGTGCCAGGTTTGTTTCGGCGATCGCATACAAACTGGTGTCATCCGATAGCTTCGGAAACGCATAGAACGCCAGTCCTGACTGGTAAATGCTTTCTTCTAGGCGTGGGTTAGAGCGGAATGCATTGTCAGCGTTAAAAAAACCTAAGCGGCCAACGAGAAAGGAGATGGGCTGCTTAGGCGGTGGGGGCGGGGCCTGCGCCGTTTGCAGGATGCGTAAAATACCGAGTTCTTCGGTGCCCCGCGATCGCGTTCTTTGAATGCGAAGTATTCCTAATTCTTCATCTGGCAGGCCGCTAGTCGTTTGCTTGGTGCTCGCTTCAGTCGGTACAGCCTCAGTCAAAGACTCTCGGATGGTTTCTGCGAGTAAAGGGGCCGCTTCGCTGAGGGTCTCTATGGGTGTTGTTGTGTTTGTTGAAGTGCGATCGCCCGACTCCTCTTTTCCTAAACCTTCGTTTTCTAAACCCTCTTTTCCTAAACCCTCGCTTAATGAGCGGTGGTCATGCTTAAACCTTAGGCGGTCAGAATTGTCATTTCTAGGTTCGATATTTCTGAATTCACCACCATTGAATCCACTACCACTGACCTCGGTATGACTCACTGACAGCTCTGTCAGCGTCGGTGCTAGCTTCGCAATACTCATTGGTGCCACCGGTTGCTGATCACTAGGTTCTCTGGCCGTTTCAGTTTTGTGATCCTTAGTCTCCTCAACGAGGGGGTGTTCTTGCGTAGTCGAGAGTGAAAATCGAGGGTGATGTCCGTTTTCTACAGTGGGAGCGGCTGAAGGGTCGCTGTCGAGCAATTCCTGAGTCAGCTTTCCTGTCTCTGCCACTGTGGGTACCGATGTCAGGCTCAGCGCCGGTGTTGAATAAGCGTCTCTAGACGCTTGTCCCCAGTGGCTAGGTACAGCCGTTTCCGCTTTCAACGCGCTGTTGGTTTTAGAGACGCTACTGTCGGTGTTTAATCGCTCACTTGCAGACAGGTCACTCTCAATGAGTGTTATGGGCAAATGGTCTAGGTTGCTCTCTTGTGCGGTTGAATTAGCCAAGGCCGCCGTACAGAGTAAATTGAGCGCACCTCCTAGCCCAATACCTACTTTAAAGACACTCATCCCAACGGGGAAAACCTGATTTTGCATAAAAAAAACGACCCTGGTCGATAGGTGCGTTGGTGGCGCTGTTTTTTTGATAGAAAGGGATGGACGAGGCAGATGCATGAACAAATTTTGTGGGCTAGTGCTACTTATATCAAGCTTTTTAGATGGTGATTAGACAATCCTCATCTAACTCAGTGTTTATCATTCGACTCTACCTATGCTTCATCAAAGGCTTGTTTTGAGGAGGACTTTTCCCGATAGCGCTGTAAAACGCCTGTAAAACGTCATAGTTTCAACGTTAAACTGCTTCATCAATTTTTTAAAATTGGTTTTCAATTGAATCCTACGGCCGCTGACTTCGCGAAGTAAACCACTCGGTTGGACACTTTGAACACTAATAATGAGTCAACTAAATAGCAACAACCCGTCGTCATCGTCAGGCTGACCTTTCACAGCCGAGTGTAGGTTTGTTCAGTCAAATGGCTGATTTATGCGAGCACTTAATAGCCTTTACTCGCAATAGCCTTTATCTATCCGTTTGAACTACACACTAGAAGCAACTTTTTCGGATCATGAATAAATGCTTGCCGAGTTGAAGTTTTATTGCCATCGTGAAAGGCTAGAATGTAGGGCGAAGAGCAACCGTGAAAGCTGGTAACTCTCGGGCTATTGCCAATCCACTCACCGCACGTTTCATTGTATCTACCCAGTCCAATTAGGCCAGCCCAATTAGGCAAAATTACTTACCAAATATCCAGAAGGGGTACTCAAAATTAATAGACATTAATTTTTAAGATGTCTCAATCCTACTGACAATCAGGCCCCTCTGGCTAGTTTTTTTACGTACTACGACTTATGAATGGGTATCAATCCAAACGAAGACGCTCCTCTCTTGTTTGGTCAAGAGCGTTGTCTGGAACGCTGTCTGCTGCTATCGGTTTGGCCAGCACGCTGAGTATCTTTTTGCTTCCTAGGCCCGCGACTGCGAACGAGCCACTCGAATGGGCTCGGGTAGATTTTCTCCGTAATCGGGTGCAGCTGATTCCCAGTCAGGAAAAAGCAAGGCG
Source organism: Cyanobacteria bacterium J06634_5 (assembly GCA_039820525.1). GTDB lineage: Bacteria > Cyanobacteriota > Cyanobacteriia > Phormidesmidales > Phormidesmidaceae > Phormidesmis. The sequence continues at coordinate 108,365 of JBCBPY010000010.1, read as the reverse complement.
TGCCAGAATCTCAGATATTCTCGGAATTGGCGACTCGCTTCGCACGGCCCGTTCTTCTCGGGCTGAGTTACGCTTTAGCGACGGCTCATTGGCCCGCATCGGTGAGCGAGCAACCTTTCGATTCACACCCAACACACGGAATTTTCAGCTGAATAATGGCACCGTGCTGTTGCTGATCCCCCCTGAAAGAGGCCGGACGACGATTCAAACGCCGAATGCTGTGACCGGCATTCAAGGCTCCGCGCTGTTTGTTCGCTATATTTCTGACACTGACACCACTATTGTGGGCGCCCTAACCAACAACCCAAACGGCCCAATGGTTTTGTTTAACCGGGATGGTACGGAGCAACAAGCGCTGCGAGCGAACGAAATTGGTGTCATTCAAGGCGATCAAATTACTCAGCTTTATGAGTTTGACAGTGCGCTTTTTTGGCAGAGCAGTGGCTTAGCCGATGGGTTCAACATCAACGATCGCTCTTCCACTGGGTCTGATGAGCTAGATGCTGTTCGCGAGGAAATTAGGGAAGCGATTTCTAGTCAGGGTTCTTTTGATAGCGAGGATGCTGTTGAAAACCCTAAAGAGTTTAGTTTGCCGCCGTTGCCAGACGAACCCTCTACGCAATCTGATGCTGGTAGCGCAGATATTTCTGTGACGACACCCTCCGTTGATGAGGCTGCCAATAGCAGTAGTGGGGCTGATGGCAACACAGAGAGTGCTGTTGGTGATGCGGGGTTTGAGGAGGCTGCTTTTGGTGAAGATGCCGCTTTCAGTGAAGATGGGATGGACAATGAGTCTATTGAGCCTATTCCATTTGAAGGCACGCCTGCTGAAGAGTATCTCAATACGCCTACAGCCGCCGTGCTAGAGAGTGAATCGGGCATAGGCGTTAATAACTCTTTAGCGCCTACAGAAAAAGATCCTCAAGCGCCCGTGGAGGAAGAGCCGACCGGGACGATTGTCGAAGGGACTGGAGAAGATCTCAATGACGCTGAATCCGCAGTAACAGGTTCTGCCGGGGACAACACCGGGGACAACAATAGAGCAGATGAAGGGGACAACGCGGCAGAGGCTTCAGAGACTTCAGAGGCTTTAGACGGAGATGACAACGCTGCTGCTGAACCGTCCAGACCCTCTGTAACAGAAACGCCTAATGCGGTGGTTGCGCCTGATGAAGGAGACGGTACGACAGTTCCCAATAATGGTGGCGATGCCGCAGGTGAGGTGGGTGAAGATCTCACGGATGTAGATGCCGATGTCCCCGTCGATAACACCGGGACTGAAGGCGGCGAGATCGGTCCTGAAGGAGGTGAGGGTATCCCCGACGAGCCCACGACAGAAGCTTTGCCTCCAGAAACATCTGCTAATGACGATGCTGTTCCGCCCACAGACCTACCGCCTGAGACTGAGATCTCCCCTGATGATTCGACCATTATTGAAGACGTACAGTCTCCTGCAGATCTGACGCCTGAAGTCGTAGAGGTCGAGCCGCCTTCTACAGCGCAAGAGATGGTTCCGCCTGTTGTAGAAGTAGCGCCGCCTGTTTTAGAGGCAGAACCTCCAACCGAGGTCGAGCCTCCGGTGATAGAACCTCCCGTAACAGAGCTTCAGGAGCCTGTGATAGAAGTTGAGCCGCCCGCTGTTGTCTCCCCTGCTGATGGAAGTTTGCCTGTCGACGTCGGAAATCTGCTGCCTCCTGTCACTGTTGATAACCCGGTAGAAGTCCTTGATAATCCGTTTGTGCCTGCGCTGATGCCTGAAAGTGCTCCCGAAGAGATGATGGCGCCAACTATGGACCCCAATATGGTGACTCCTGAGGATATGACCGAAGGCAATACCACCGATAATAGTGGTGTGGGCGATATGGTTGAGCCGCCTACAGTGCCTGAGCCGCCTACGGCTAATATGGACCCACCGGATAATGCAACCGATACGCCGCCCTCAACAACGCCACCAGGTACTATCACTGTTCCGCCAGAGGGCCTTTCAGACACGCCTGATCCTGTTGATGAAGGCCCTGGCGGTGAGTCTCCAGAGGTTATGGATGGTGTGGATGAACCTAGGCCGCTGCTGTAGCCTATGTTTTTGTCACCTCTAGATTTTCACCTCTAAATGGTCACCTCTACGCCTGTCAAATTTGTATTGTTGTGGTCTGTCTAAGGCTGTTTGGCCAGGCAGGCCCTTGTTTGTGCCTCATGAGTGAACGGCCTATTGGCTGACCCACAGCAAATAGGCTTGTGGCTTTGCCGGGGAGCTGTTAGGGGCCGTTAACTGTTAGAAAGCTTGTTTAAGTGTTGCTGTAGGTCAATCGCCGTCCAGTCAGAAAATTTGCTGGGTTTGAAGTCAACAGGATGTATTTTTAGCGCAGTGACAGAAACACGGGCGCCGAATTGAGTAGAACTTAGAACTTTCATACAGCCGTGATTAATGGCTTTGCGAGCGGCTTCTACGTCCCTTGAGTCAGCATTTTTGGGATAAACGTCACTAACCAAAACGTCAATCTGCTTGTCTGCTGTTATTGTGATATCTGCTTTGTAGTCAACCCAGTAGCTTCCACCACTCGCCCCTTGTGCTGAGTGTTTGACCGTCATTTCTACAGTTGTCCCGACCAGCGAGTTCATAGATTTGGTTTGCTATTGGGGAGATGGATCGTCATCAATGGTTGAGGAGGGTTCCTCGCGGGTTTCTAGCTCATTAGGCCAGTTGTCCGGCAAAATTTGAGTGCTCCCCAGTTCTTCATTAGTGGCGATCACACCGGGGCGGGTGCCTTGGTTATAGGTCGCTTCTTCCACAGCCTGAAAGTCTGGCCCGGTTGCTGGATTGTCTGCCAGAATTTCAGAATTTAGCTCCACTAAGTCGTCTAGGACTTTTTGGGGTGATGAATAGCGCTTGTTGAAGTCGTAGCGCACCATTGTATTGATGATTTTAGAGAGTTCTGGAGAAATGTCTCTAATGGTGTGCGACCAGATGATTTCGCCGTTGTCACTACGCTTGAGGGCGTGGGGCGGCCTGCCGGTGAGGGCCTCAATGGCTGTGATGCCCAGTGCATAAATATCACTCCGAACGGTGGGCATGCCAGCGGACTGCTCACTGGGCATGTAGCCTTGGGTCCCGATGCCGACGGTCGATGTGATTTGAGTGTTGGTATCGGCCAGCTTGTTGGAGATTGTTTTGACGGCGCCAAAGTCGATGAGGACGTAGCGTTTGTCTGCGGCGCGGCGAATGATGTTGGACGGTTTGATATCGCGGTGAATGACGCCTTTGGAGTGCACAAAGCTAATGACCGGGAGTAAGTCTCGTAGCATACCCACGACGGCTCGTTGTGACATGGGCCGGCTTCTGGAGAGCACATTGCGTAGTAGCTTGCCTTCTACCATTTCTTGGACCAGGTAAAAAGACTGCTGGACGTCGAAATAGGCTAGTAGCCGTGGAATTTGAGGGTGTTCTCCCAGCTTTTCTAGGACGGCGGCTTCGGCTTCAAACAGACGCTGGGCGAGATGGTGGGCTTTGGGATTGTCGCTGACGATTTTGAGTTGCTTGACCACGCAGACGGGATTCCCAGGGCGTAGGGTGTCTTGGGCGAGGTAGGTTTCGCCAAAGCCGCCAGCACCAAGGACCTTTAGGATGCGGTAGCGATCGCGCAGCAGGGTCCCAATAATATCGGTCCGATTAATATTGAGTAGTTCTTGAAAATCGTCTTGCTGGGAGATGATTTCCTGAATGAGCGGTGAGGTTGCATAGCGGGCGAGCGTTGTTTTTAGGCGTTTGCGTTTGAGCCGGTCGGCGGTAAATCCGACGCCAAAGTCAAGTAAGCCCAGCGTTGCGATCGCCGCAATCGGCGTCCCCGTAATTAAGATAGTGCGACTCCCGACAAAGGCCGCATAGCTGATAATGCCCCACAGGCCCAGCCCGCCGACTGCGATGATGCTTCTGTTTAAGGGTTTATCACTGCGGTTCATCAGCCCTGCAATCCCAAATCCCAGTGCTAGAACTAACAGTGCATTGAGCCGAGGATCTTTAATGGCCCGTGTCGGCGAGACCGCTTGATCTAGCGTGGCGATAGTGTTGGCTAAAACTTCTACCCCCGCCATGGACTGCGGATAAAGCAAGCTCTGAGAAAAAGGAGCCTTATGAAAGTCTTGATGAAAGGCTGCGGTGGTTCCAATCAGAACAATCTTGTCTTTAAAGGCTCGGCCCGATTGGAGCTGATTTCGCCATGGGTCATCATCTAACACATGCCAAAAAGGGATGTGCTTAAATGTGCCGCTGGGGCCATAGAAAAATACGTTTTCGTAGCTCTCAGCCTGCGCACTGTCGGGTTTACCTGCTGCTGCTATGGCTTCTTGAGCCAGACTTTTGAGCGGTGCATCCTCGTCCAAAATGGTGGCCGACGTGCCTAGCAGATCCGCTTCAGTGTCTGCCAGTTCTCTTAAAAATTCTTGGCCGAGCCGATGAATTTGCCGGTTGGGCTCCAACCGAAAATTAATGACCCCCACCCGTGCCCCGGCGTCTCGAAACTCAATACGAGGCAAAATTGGCTGGAACCATTCGCCTTGCGATCTATCTCTGGTTGGATACTCGGCGGCTAGGACGACGTGCTTTCCGTACCGCTCAAGGACATCAATAAGGGCTTTGTCATCCGCCTCGCCGTAAGAGCTTGAGGAGGCAAACACCACATCAATTGCGATCGCATCCGCCCCGGCATCCATGAGTTTTTCAATAACGCGAGCATAGGCCTGACGCTGCCAAGGCCATGACTCAATCGGCTTTAGCGATGCATATCGTTCAGGATCAGCTGAGTAATACTGCCCTTGAGAGAGCGAATCTTCATCAATCGTCAAGATGACAATATTGTCGGGTGTGGCAACGGGACCTCTTAGCTCAAAAAATAAGCTTTGTACCTGTCTCTCCCAGAGGTTGACGATGCCTAGGTTTAGACCGACCGCACCCGCCGCCACAGCAGTACACACCGCTGAAATGGCAAATCGCCAATGCCTGTAAACAGTCTGCTGCTGCCACGTTGTGAAACGATCTTTCGTGGTTAGGGTCGCAGTGGCCTCTTGATTATCACGATTGGTACGCGTGGATTTTTTGGGCTCGTATTTGGACATGGCAAGGTTAAGGCGGAGGGGCTTAGATGTTTGATACGCAGATTTTGCATACTGACGTTTATCCGTCTCACCTTTAGGCGGGAGGGGGATTTGTTAGCCGAGTGGCCGGCAAGAGATTGCTTGTGGAATGAAAAGCCTGTATCAAAACGCACCTGACTTGTTAAAAAGTGCCTATAATACCTTCGTATACACAAAACACTCTGTCAAAACTAATTTTAGACCTTTTACCTATGTACAAATGCCCATTATTGGACTAAATTCTAGCCCTTAGACACAGACCAAAATCATCAAACGGTTGCACAATATTGAACGATTACGCAATATTAAATACCTGAACTAATGTCTTCTTAAGCCGTTTGAGAAATGCCTAGCTCAGTGTTCACACCATAACCCGCTGTGGTTTTTAAGGCTTTGAACCAATCCCTTAAAACTCCATGCTGAGACTCTAAGTGTCAGTGGCAAAATGAGTAAACTACGGCGTAGTCAACTGACGTATTAATTAAAGGCAAACAGGTGGCCTCAAACCTGTTGCCATGTGACCTGGCAGGCTGACAATTTTGTTCGTGTGAAGTCGGCTCAACGTGTATTTAAACGCATATTTTTACACTGCGTCTTAGCTTATCGTCCATGTCATCTGTACAGGACCACGCTACTCTTGTCAGGAGAGGTTTTTGGGAAGCTTGTATATTGAGAACTTAGGTTTGATCTTAATATTCTTAATAGGGGGAAACGTTCTCTATCGCGGTTGTAAGGATCGCTTTTCTTTCCACATTATTTTTGTTTTTATTTCAGTACTATGGTTTCATCCCCTCTCAATCGGCTATCTATTTTTGTAGATGGCAACAACATGTTCTATGCCCAACAAAAGAACGGCTGGTTTTTTGATCCAAAGCGGGTTCTAGAGCATTTCATCAATGAGACGGAGGGTCTCTCGTTAGTCAATGCTTTTTGGTATACCGGATTAAAAGATTCTCAAGATCAGCGTGGTTTTCGAGATGCTTTAATTAGCCTCGGCTACACCGTGCGAACTAAGGTGCTTAAAGAATATTACGACGATACGTCAGGGCGCTATTCACAAAAAGCAAACTTAGACATTGAAATTGTTGTCGATATGTTCAACACCGTTGAACAGTACGATCGGGTCGTACTGCTTAGCGGAGATGGTGACTTTGAGAGGGCAATCGAGCTGTTACGCTCTAAAAACACTCACATTACCGTGGTTTCAACGGAAGGGATGATTGCTCGTGAGCTGCGCAACGTGACGGACCGATACATAGATCTTAATAAAATTCGTCAGAGTATCGAAAAGTCTGAGGGATAGAGTTTTAGCCGCTGAGGTTTAACGACTGAGCCTTTATGTAACTATATTTATTGGCAGGGTATTCATTGGTAAGGTGCTTTTTGAGCTGCTGCCTGCCTGATTCTGATCTTTAAGGCATCTGTTTTTGAAAGAGTTGCCCTTGTAGAGCGTATTGACTGAATGCCTTGACCTGTCGAAGGTCGAAAGTGCTGTTTTGTCTGCCCTGTCCGCCGATCAGAATCGTCGTGAGGGTCGTGATGAGTATCCCAATCACTATCAGGCTGTGCGTGCTCTGCTTTTCCTGCCAGCTAGTATCTCGCTGCGCTGTGACACAGCACAACTTAGCCGCGCTTCGTCGTTGTTGAGGCGACCTTGTTTGTGTCGGTAAAGGCGGCTCAGTTAGAGGCCGTGCTGATGAGTAGCCTAGGCCATGTCCCTGTTGCACAAATCCGTGAGCGTCAAGGTGGTTGCCTGATTGCTCTGGCGGCAGCCCCATTTTTTCTGCTGCTGTTTTCTGCATGTCAGAGGGAGCTTCAGCAGAAAAGAGGCTTTCCCCCGCTGACCGGATAGCCTGACGTAGCTGCTGCTGACTTTGATAGTAATTTTTTAGCTTGGCATCTGACGCTAGCCAATGTGCGACTAAATGCCTCTCATGCTCAGAAACCTCGTCATCGAGATAAGCGCTTAGCAGCTGGAATTTTTCAGCGTCTGAAAACACCTGGCTAGAGATGATTCCTTCAAAGTCTCCCCTCTCAGGCAGATCTTGATCAAATTTGGCGGGTTGCATAATTACCTCTGTGGACAAGGGACAGTACTCGCTCGTAGCTCATGATGATTCATACATCGGCTGAAAGTTTTATGTCCTAAGCAATGGCCTTCGGCAGGAGTAGTCTTGAACGTGCAAGCTTGAGAGGCCCATAGGGGTGAAACCTCTACATGAAGAGTTCTACCTATATAAAGATTTAACCCTCTTTTTTGCAGCGCTGTACTGGCAGTAACTTTACTGGCAGCGCTGTACTGGCAGCTGCGTATTTTCGACTGCTCATTTCCTTAGACGTACAAAGTGAAGAATAGGTTCATTAATTCAGAAATTTCATACCAGAGATAACACGGACTGACCACTGGTGACGAGATTTATTTACGGAATCTTGTCAAAACAATAATTTTTAGTTTTTTCCTTTTGTGAGACTTGCAAAGTGGAGTTTGGCCTAGCAGGTTTGATATTTTGATGCTGGTGTGAATGCTGCTGTCACGAATAATGGCCGTGCGAAGAGCGGATTTGAGCAACGATTACAATAAACAGTAACGGCTACGGTCATAGGGCATAGGGCCTTAGCGTGACCGGTTTTACAACTGTCGTCGCTGGTCATCTCTTGCGTTGTTTCTTGGTAAGGACTACGCAGTAGATGGTTATTTTTTCGAGGATGAATAGATAAAATAAAGATTGACTGAACAAATGATGTCTTTACGGGCTTCCGAATGACTTTTGATCGATTTTTGCTAGTGGGCGTTGTATCTTTCTAATAGGTATCTTTTATTTCATGGAGTCTTTCATGAGGGTAAGTGCCGTTTGATAGGTAGGTCGCTACTTGTTGAATCTACAGTAATAAGCCCTGGCTTCCTTTCCCTATTGGGAAAAAGGAACAGCAGCTTTGACTTATCTGTCTTTACTTTTCGGATTTTTCATAACCCCCCACCTATGCAGCATCTAGCAAAGGTTCATGCCAAATCTGTCGTAGACGGTAATCAGCTCCAGCTATTAGCCGTCAATACGCGCCAGCATACGTGGGAGCCGGTTATGCCTCGTGAAGTGGTAACGACCACTCAAGCTGTTGCTTTTAATGAGCAGGCTTTGGTGTTGATAGATTTAGATGATGACCGGCAAGTGGTCACCGTTGAAGATGCTACTGACTGGGTGGTCGATTTTATTTCTGAGTACTTGACGCTGGGGCTAACGCCTAAGGCACTTGAAGAAGAGCTCAATCGCGCTGAGCAGTGGCGACAGTCGCTGACGCTTCAAAGCCAAGAAGTTCGCCGTCGTGCGCTAGAGACGGCAGCTCGGCGCGATGAAATTCAAAACTTGGAAAAACGCCTGAAACTAGAGCGAGAGACGCTAGAACGTAAGGACACAGCCTCGCCTGAGTCAGGCTTCGCCGACAGCTGAACTGTCTGTGGTGCAATCTGAAACATCTCGACACGTCAGCGGCTGCCAGTGCGTTGCTCTCACAGCTCCGCTGTAGGTAGTATTGGCCACTGCTAGTGTTTAGTGAAGTGCACAGACAACAAGGACAGATATATGAAATGCGCACCTAGCGCATTGATGATCGGCATTGTATCGATGTCCTCTGTCTTAAGCCGGAACCGGCTGGAGACGGCTCAGTATGCCATTGTCACCACCTTTCCTATGCTCAATCTGGAGGGCTAGCACCGCCAGCTTTCTTCGTCCTTTGCCTATTGTTTTGTGGCCCCGAGTCGCTATCGATGGACCTTAAACCTTGCTTTAACGCAGTGTGAAGCCTGTTTGATGTCTTTCTCAATCCGCTAACCATGACGGGGAAAACATGATGACTTGTTGCCTGAGGAGGGTTAGCGCTGGCGGCTTACTGAAGCTACTTTTTCAGTAACACCTATTTGGGCGTAAACGCTTTGAACTGGCGGCGGCGCTGCTGCCAGCGACGGATAGAGGCTGCTTGGCGCTGGGATTGTGAGCCTGCGGGTGCCATCTCGCTGATGCTGCAAGCTACAGGAGATTTAAAAGTTTTGTCTGTGAGGGGCTCGGTGGTCAGGCAGTCTTTAAGATCGTCGTAGTGGGCTTCTAATTTCATGGCACGGTCGAGTTCTTCAATATCTTGGAATCGACGGTCCAGATCGGTGCTGAGCATTTTTTCAAGAATGGTGGTGAAGTGTTCGCTCAGCTGAATGGATTCCTGCCAGCGGAGGTGCTGACCTTTTTCGGCGGTAGCTAAATCCAGCGGTGAGATGCCTGTGAGTAAATACAGGCAGGTGACCCCTAAAGCATAGACATCACTAGCGTAGGTGGGCTTTCCCGCGAGCTGTTCTGCGGGTGAAAAACCGATGGTGCCAACGCAGCGGTCTGTGGTGGGGAGGAGGTCATCGTTGGGGTAGCGGCGGACGGCTCCAAAGTCAATCAGAACTAGGCTTTGATCGCTTTGACGGCGGATGATATTGGATGGTTTGATATCCAGGTGGAGTAGACGCTGGCGGTGGATGTAGCGAATGATGGGAATCATTTCCCGTAAAAACTGCTTGGCCTGCTGCTCAGATTTAAGGCCGTCTTGCCTGATTTCTTGGCTCAGCGTGCGGCCAGGAATGTGCTCTTGCACGATGTAAAACTGATTGTTGTCGCTAAAGTGATCGATGATGCGGGGGAGCTGGGCGTGTCTTCCGAGGCGAGCCATCATGCGGGCTTCTCGCTGAAAACGGCGGTTGGTTCGCTCTAGCTGCAGGTTGGTATTGAGCTGATGATGGGCCTTGACCCTTTGCTTGAGGTGCTTAATCACACAAGGCAAAGCGTGCGCTGTGCTGTTGTCATAGGCGAAGTAAGTTGTACTAAATCCGCCCTGACCCAGCTTGCGAATGATCTCAAATTTGTTTTTGAAGCTGTGCTTTGCTGGCTGAAGGTTGCCAGCATTATCCTGCAAGCAGGTGCTTTCTTCCATGAGGCTTTTTGCAACGCCTGTGACGACTTCTGTGGCTGCTGGAAGCCCTGCTGAATGAGACCAGTAAGACGGGGGAAGCGGTATGGTAGTGGGTTCTGAGGCAGAGTCTGACAGAGGTAGACGTGAGGAGTTCATGGCGTTGAATGGCGGCTATCAGTGCAACTGCGTATAAAACAGTTCGCTATTGTCTGATGATGGCCGCGTTATCACTGAGATGACTACCGCACCGTGTCAGTCTTTATACTGTTGAGTGAATAGGTAAGGAAAAGCTAAAGACGCTGCCGCTGCCTAGTTTACTTTGAGCGGTAATTTGTCCCTTTTGTCGTTCTACTAGGCGTTTGCAGATGGCAAGTCCAATGCCTGAGCCCCCTGAGGTGCGATCGCGCGATCTGTCTGCTCGCCAAAACCGCTCGAATACATGGGGTAAATCCTCCGCAGAAATCCCGGTGCCCGTATCGGAGACGGCTGTCCAGATAACGTCATTCTCTGTATAAATTCGGACAGAAATCTCTCCGTGGCTGGTATGACGCAGCGCGTTGCTGAGGAGATTGACCAATATTTGCTCAATACGAGCTGGATCGCCATCGGCGAGTGGGAGATCTGGTGGGCACTGAAGGGTGATAGTAAGGGCGGTTGAGCCTAAGAGCTGATCGGCGAAGCGATCGCTGACTTTTTTGACCAAAGGGGCGATCGCAACAGCCTGTTTGTGTACGGGTAAATAGCCTGCCTCCAGCTTCGATAGCTCTTGCAAATCATCCACCAGTCGCTGGAGCCGTTCGGTTTCACCGGCTAGCTGTTCGTAGGTTTCAGGGGTTGGGGTGATCGCGCCATCAGCGAGTCCTTCTAAATAGCCGCGAACGATCGTCAAGGGCGTGCGCAGCTCGTGGGTTAAGTCTCCTACTAATTCTCGTCTGCGCTGCTCTACATCCTGGATTTCGTCTGCCATGCGGTTGAAGCTATGGCCAAGCTGGTCAAATTCTGAAATGTCTAGCGGTGGCACTCGTGATGAAAAATCACCGGCAGCAAACTGCTGCGTGACCTTCTCCATGCGCAATAGCGGCTTCGTAATCCGCCGAGATAACCAGTAGCTAATGAGCCCAGCGGTAGAGCCGCCCAGAGCCACAGACCACACCATGCCCCTCGCCCAGGCCCCTTCAAAGCCTTCCATAAGCTGGCCTTTAACCTGTTGGATACGGATGCCCCTTTTTTCCATGCGCTCCAAGGTAACTACAAAGTAACGCGGCGTATACAGCCGACTGACGGTGGCTAAGGCCGCTACGGTGACTGCCAGTACAACGAGCTGAGAGATGAGTAGGCGACTGCGTAGCGTTTTCTGGGGTTGACTACCGCGGGTTTGGCTGTTGCTGGCTTGGCTGTTGCTGGCTTGGCTGTTGCTGGCTTGGTTGTGACTGGCTTGGCTTTGGCGTGAAGTATTTTTCTGACTCATGTCATTTCGTCTTCAAAGCGATAGCCGACGCCGACGACCGTTTTGATAAAAGTCGGTGTAGAGGCCTCGGGCTCAACTTTTTTTCGCAGACGTCCAATATGGGTGTCGACGACTCGCTCATCCCCAAAAAAATCACTGCCCCAAAGCTTTTCAATTAGCTGAGCACGATTCCAGACACGGCCTGGATAGCTTGTAAAGGTGGCTAGTAAGTCAAACTCTAAGGGGGTGAGTTCCAACACGATTTTGGCCGCTGCCTGGGGTGTCGCTTGAGATGTAGCCTCTGCAATGGTTTGGGCGAGAGTGTCATGTTTTTGCCTGTTTTGGGCATCCTCTCGGTCATATGACCCACTTGGCTTGCCTTCAGGCCAGTAGTGGGCAATTCGGCGGTCTATGTCCACTGTGAAATGGATCGTTTGATGAAGTTTGGTCTCTGGTTTGGTTTCTGAGCTTTGTCTGAGGCTTCGTCTTAGGACGGCGCGCACCCTGGCCACCAGCTCACGCGGACTAAACGGTTTCACCATGTAGTCGTCAGCGCCGGTAGAAAGGCCGATAATTCGGTCTATTTCTTCGCCCTTGGCGGTCAGCATCATGATGTAGGGATCTTTGGTCTCACGCTGTTGGCGAATGCGAGTACATACTTCCAGCCCATCTAGCCCAGGGAGCATCAGATCCAAAATGATCAAATCAGGCTGAATTGTTTTGAATTGTTTTAATGCAGTGTTACCATCCCGGCATAAATGGCAGTTGAACCCTTCTTTAGAGAGATAGAGTTCAATGAGTTCAGCGATTTTGGCTTCATCCTCCACAATCAAAATATCCATCTAGCCTACTTTTCTACACGACAGTATTTAATCTGAATACTATATAGATATCTGTTGGTTTGCTAACGACTCCGATCCTGATCTCAGCGCTGTTTTTATCTAAAGTCGTTTTGTGAGAGCCGCGTTGCTTTTAGGATTGATGAGCTAAGTGCTCAATGACACTGCCTATCGCACTTAATCTTCTAAGTTGTTTTACTCATTCCTGTTGATATTTGGTAAAGACTGCGGTAAGCGAGCGTTTATTTACTTGCTCTTACTGAGACTGTAGCCTACTCTCTCTAAGGGGTAGTGTATCTTCTGTCAATACTATTCGGCGACCTCCACAGCGGTTTCGTTTCGCCCCAACTTTTCTTTTTCTCTCTTTCAGAAATATCAGCGTTCTGCATCTGAATGCGCCACTCTATGTCTGCACTTACCTTTGAAATTCTATCGAAAGCATTGACTCAGGCACTTGCTGAGCAAAGCGATACGCCACCCGATACGATGGCGCGCTGCACGCTGGGCCGAGATAAGGTGATGATTTTAGTGGAGTACCCGCTAGACAGCGCACAGGCAGAGCCGCTTGCCGTCTCAACACTAGATTGGTTGGAGCACCACCTGCGTCATCAGTTCGACACTTCCGGCCTCCCCGAAGAAGCTGCTGACTTAGCGGCTTCGGGGGAAGAGGTCGCCGTGCAGCTGTTTTTAAAGCATTTTAGTGAAGCCAAGCCTTTCACAATGCGCTCGTTTATTTGGAAGGTAGACGATGGGTTTGACGATATCTTTGGTGACGTTTCCTTAGGACGGGAGACTCACGAGTCTGGCTCAATTGCGGTGGATACGTCTGCCGGACCCGTTTTTCATAATCCAAGTCAAGATCCAGCTCCTGTTGAAACGACCTTGTCCGAAACGACAGCCATAACCTCACCGAGTGATTTGCCGCTGAATGATTTACCGTTGAATGATTTGCCGTTGGTAGACGATATCGATGAGCCAGTGCCTTCCGAGTTAGATGATGAACACTTACAGCTCGATTTAGAACCTGATCTCGCTTTGGACTTTGGTTCGCAGGGGTTTGAGTCAGCGGGTATGGCGCTGGAGGGCGTGGAGATACAAGGGGCTGAAGCTCAAGATGTTGAAGCTCAAGATGTTGAAGCTCAAGATGTTGGCGCTCAAGGTGTTGAGGCTGGTGATTTTCAGCCTGATGATCTGGGGGTATCGGTGCAGTCTGCATCGGTGCCTGATGAGGACAGCCTAGAGGTGACATCAACGCCGGTGCCGTCAGATTTTGAGTTAGCGCCTACGACTGAGCCTTTATTAGAAGATGCATTGGTAGATACAGAGGCTGCGTTTGCTGCTGAGCTGGCCGCCAGCGTTGAAGAGGAGACCTATTCAAAATCGTTGGCAACAGATTTTTCTCTTCCTGGAGAATCACCTGCGGTGACGTCTTCAGACTTGGACTTGCCTACCGTCGATCTTTCGGTTTCTGCTGCGCCCGAGGCTGATGTCTCTAATGACTTCTTCACCTTTGGTGAGCCACCTACTGCGTCAGAAACGCTAAGTACGGCCGATTCGGATGAGATGGATTTGTTCGATTTGAAGTCGACAGAGCCACCTTCGGCAGATGCTGAGGATGATTTTTCTGCGCTGGCAGACACGACAGATGACAGTTTGTTTGTATCTGAAGAGACGGCCTCAGAAGGGATGCCTTCAGAAGAGATGCCTTCAGAAGCGTCAGGGCACACAACGGCGGCGGGCCATTCCGATGAGGGTTTAGGCAATGAGTGGTCGGATAGTGAATCTGCTGATTCTGAGTCTGCTGATTCTAGTTTTGCCGATTCTAGTTTTGCCGATTCTGAGTTTGCCGATCCTGAGTTTGCTGATCCTTTGGAGGCTGTTGTCTTAACAGAGAATGTCGCTGATGAGCCTACAGAAGACGCTACGGTTGCAGAAACATTATTTGAGTTAGACGGTCATCGAATGCCTGAGTTGGCCGAAGATCTAGATAGGGAAGACCTTCCCGCCATGAATGATGAGTTGGGTTTGGACTTTGGCCTTGTGGCTGAGCAAGCTTCTTCGGCTCATCCTTCTGAGCTGGCTTCGGACTCAGCCATGGCTGATGAGACTTTGGTCAATGAGACTCTGGTCAATGATCAGCAGATAGATACGGACGAGATTTTGGCAGAGGCTTCGTCGGAGCCCGATGAATTTTTTGCAGAGAGCAGCCGTTCTGAGCATGAGCCCTTTTTAGAAGATGATTCCCTCTTAGATGGATTGCTGTCGTTACCGACTGTTCCTGCTAAGCGGCCTGCTGTTCACCTAGATGAAGAGGATTCTAGGGGGGCGGGCACAAGCGATGTTGATGAAGATGCGCTGGGACTAGATGATCCGTTAGAAAACGTAGATACGGAGCCTGAAGCGGTGGTTGCCGATGAGCCACTGCTTGATTATGAAGCCGACTCTCAGGATGGTTCACAACATGACCTGGCAGGTGAAGGCCATCCGGCAAAAGACTATTCAGAAGCAGACTATTCAGAAGAAGCGTACGAAGAAGAAGCGTACGAAGAAGAAAACTATGAAGATGATCCGGTTTACTACCTGGACGGTGAGGCTGAAGATGCTGAGCCTTTTGAAGAGGTTGCCCTGGTTGACGACGGAGAAGTGCAGCGACAGCGGGAGCAGTGGCAGAAGCAATCTAAGGGAAATCGCTGGGTTTTTGTCGGTGCGTTAGGTTTGCTGGTACTAGGCTTGCTGGGGTTCGTGTTCACCCGCCCTTGTACGCTCGATAAGTGCGATCGCCTGCAAACTGCTCAGGCTCAGGGCGACGAAGCCATTGGCAACCTGCGGCTGGATACCTCTTTAGAGGCGGTAAAAGCCTCTAAAGCACAGCTGCAAGCGTCTATTCGTTCACTGAAGCCCATTCCGCCTTGGTCTTCGTACCATGACGAAGCGGCGGCTATTTTGCCTGAGTACGAAGCGCGAGTGAGCGCGCTAGACCAGGTGACGAAGGCACAGTCTACGGCCTATGATGCCGCTGTGAAATCTCAAAATCCGCCTCATTCTGTAGCGACTTGGAACGAGATTGCCGATGATTGGCTGACGGCGACTCAACTGCTCGCAGCGGTTCCAACAGAGAGCCCGGTTAGGGAGCTGGCGAACAAGAAACTGGTGGAATACCGGTCCAATCGAGCGACTATTTTGGTGCGAATTGACGCAGAGTCTAAGGCGGAAGTCAGCCTTAGGCAGTCGCAGCAGGCAGCAACAAAGGCCACTAACTTAGCGAAGCGGGCAGGGTCGCTGCAAGATTGGGAAGACTCCTTGGCTGCTTGGGAGTCGGCGGTAGATAACTTGAGCCAAATCCCTCAGGGGACTAAAGCGCATGCGGAGGCCCAGCAAATTTTGCCTGGGTACTTAGAGCAGTTAGAGGAGGTGCGCGATCGCACTCAAGAAGAGCGTCGTGCAAGCCGCGATTTGTTTCAGGCCAAGCAGTTCGCCGCTGACGCTCAACGCGCCGAAGGTGAGGAGCAGTGGATGCTTTCTTCGCAGGCGTTTAAGTCAGCGATTAGTAAGCTGAAGCCCATTCCTACCGATACGCTAGCCCACGTAGAAGCGCAGGTCTTGCTCGATTTCTACACCGATGCGATGAACAGCGCTGAAAATAACCTGCGTGTGGCGCTGCGTTTCCAACCCATAGAGCCAGAATTTTTTGCGGCCTGCGGTTCAACGACGGTGCAAAAGTGTACTTATTCCATGCGGGGTGGCAAGGTTCGGCTTAACCTTTTTCAAGGCTATGACACCGTGATTGACCATTCCATCACGCCACCCGATCAGCGTGCTGGCAGTGCCCTAGATGCTCAGTATGTGAGCCAATCGACTCAGCTCCTTCAGGTAATTACGCTGCTGAGCACTCAGGCTCAGGTGCCCGTAGAGCTATACGATGCGCAAGGGGCCTTCCTGGCGCGCTACCGCCCCGATTTGAATGGATTTGTAAGAGAGCAAGAAAGCTAAGCCTACTGTCTTGGATCGGATGGTTGGCGTTTCAGATGGTTGGCGTTTTACTGTCTAGACTTTATTTTCTGGGTTCGATGAGCTGCATTGCAGGGGTGAAAAACTGCTGCATAATCCCGTAGGTGACGACAAGGGCTGCAATTAGCGTGGCCAGCGCCAGCATAAACATAATCAAAATTTGATAGATAGCGGCGATCAGCGGGTCCCCGCCAGCCAGGATTTGCCCGGTAATGGTGCCTGGAAGCGTGACTAAGCCCACCACCATCATGGCATTAATGGTGGGTATGAGTCCGGCCTTAATCGCGGCCTGGCGATAGCTGCTCACGGCTTGGGTAGGGGTTGCACCTAGGCTAAGGTGAGTTTCTATTTCGATGCGGTTGTTGCGTAAGGCGTTCACTAACCGTTCCCCCGCAATAGAGGCGGCGGTCATGGCGTTGCCGAGTACGATGCCTGTCAGCGGAATGAGATATTGCGGGTTGTACCAAGGCTCTGGTCGGATAATAAACAAGCTGACGTAGGTCATGGTGACCAGCCCGCTAATAAAAATCGCCAGCCACACCCACCGCAGGAGTCGAGGGAGGTCTCTGTCGATGCGGCCACGAGCGACAGTGGCGGCAATGCTCACCATGACCAGTAGCATCGCTAAAATGACGAACGGATTGCGCGTGGCAAAAATGAACGCTAACAGCACACCTACGCCCAGCAGCTGCACGAGTGTGCGCGCAGTGGCTACCGCCAGCATTTTAGACAGCCCTAGCCCCTGCCATTGCGAGAGTCCGATGGCGATCGCCATCATGCCGGTGGCCCACAGCATACCTATTAAGTTCGGTTCAATCATTAATCGGGTCCTTGGTTTGGAAGCGTTCTTGGTTTGTTGTGGAGTAGGGGAGAATTGTTCTGAAACTTTTGTGGAATGTTAAATCTTCCTAGATGTTTTTGATGAATCGGTATTTTTATGAGTGCCTATACTGGCTGGAAATTGCCTGAAATCAGCCTGTTGCAAGGCTATGTCCAGTTCAGAAATCCCTCCGAAATCTCTCCATGGGTCTGAATATATTTGTATTTTTGTATACTATAGTGAAGAAGATTTTGAATACTGACTGTGCTCTCTTGGGCGTTTTTTTGATAGGCGTTTTTTTGATAGAACCTCCGTTCTGTCCTTGCCCTTCTCGATAGTTGCCTTTTGTTGGTGCCTGAGTGCGATCACTAGCGGTGTTCTTATCCCTTGAGGGATTATTCGTCGCATTTGCGATTTTGCAACTATGACAGATTTCACAGCGACTAGCACCACTGCCACCGATCCGCACAATATGCGTCGCTACGACTGGCAAGCGATTGCAGCGTACTATCGCTGGAGACCCTTCGGTGTCCTGTGGCGAACGCTTGCGGTTTCTTGGATGTTGGGTGTCTTTGCACTCAACTTATTGAGCGACCACCTTTTCAACCGTACCGTCGCCAATCAAGCCCGCAGAGCTGTTCGTCTTCGGCAGATTTTAACCAAGCTGGGCCCCACTTTTATTAAGGTTGGTCAGGCACTCTCTACCCGGCCTGACCTCATTAAGCCAAGCTTTTTGGATGAACTCATCAAGCTGCAAGATCAGCTCCCCGCTTTCCCGAACGACGTCGCTCGCCACATTATCTATCGTGACTTAGAGCGGACCCCAGAAGAGATCTACAGCCATTTTTCGACTCAGCCTGTTGCCGCAGCGAGCTTGGGCCAGGTGTACAAAGCGCGCCTTTATAGCGGTGAGGAAGTGGCCGTAAAGGTGCAGCGCCCGAATCTCATGCCCACTATTTGCCGTGACCTGTACATCTTGCGTTGGGCAGCGAGCTGGATTGCGCCCTGGCTACCGCTGAACTTAGGTCATGATCTAACGCTGATTGTGGATGAATTTGGCAGCAAGCTATTTGAAGAGGTGGACTACCTGAACGAAGGCCGCAATGCTGAAAAGTTTGCCGCTAACTTCCAGGGCGATCCGATGGTGAAGGTACCTGCTATTTACTGGCGCTACAGCACTGCAAATGTGCTTACCATGGAGTGGATTAACGGCTTTAAGCTGACCGATACCGAACAGGTCAAAAAAGCAGGACTGGCTACGAACGATCTGGTTGAAATTGGTGTGTCTTCCGGGCTAAGACAGCTCCTAGAGTTTGGCTTTTTTCATGCGGATCCTCACCCAGGCAACCTGTTTGCAATGCCCGATGGCCGAATGGCCTATATTGACTTTGGCATGACAGACCAGCTGGATCAGCTCACGAAAGAAACGCTGGTTGATTCGGTTGTTCATCTGATTAACCGAGACTATGCGGACTTGGCCAATGACTTTGTAAAGCTGGGTTTCCTGACGCCTGATGTTGATGTAAGACCTATCGTGCCGGCTTTGGAAGCGGTCTTTTCAGATGCCATTGGTGCCAGTGTTGGGGACTTTAACTTCAAGTCCATCACCGATCAGTTTTCGGAAGTGATGTACGAATATCCTTTCCGTGTTCCGGCTAAGTTTGCCCTGATTATTCGGTCTTTAGTAACTCAAGAAGGGTTGGCACTGAGCTTAGATCCCAATTTTAAGATTGTTGAAATTGCTTATCCTTACGTGGCTCGGCGCTTGCTTACTGCCGAAACGCCTGCGTTGCGGCGGCGGCTACTAGATGTACTTTTCAAAGACGGCAAATTGCAGTGGTCCCGTTTGGAAAACCTGCTCATGATTGCCCGCTCGGACAAAAGTTTCGATATTATTCCGACCGCAGGAATGGGTTTGCAGTTTTTGCTCTCTGATGAAGGCGACTACCTGAGAAAGCAAATTTTGTTGGCGCTTACCGAAGATAATCGCCTGCATACCGAAGAGGTCCAGCGATTGTGGACTCTGATTAAAGATGATCTTCAGCCTAACAAGCTGCTTGGCGCAGCTTGGGATGCCTTAGCTGATTTTTCTAAGGAGCAGGCCGTTTCAATGGTGCCTGCTGAGCTAGTCGGTGCTTTGAAAAGGGACTGAGTTGGCTGTTTACGACAGAGGTTTGCGATATACTGAGTTTACATTCAGTTACAAAGTGGCTAGACAAAATGGCTGGCTAGTCAAGTCACAGGGTAGCTGAGTGACTGGCTAGTTGGCTATTGAGCGATGTCTGCCTTTCACACCTTGCTTTGCAACTGTGTTTTGCACTGGTAGATTCATCTCTGTACTGTCGATCGTTTTTATCATCCACTCTTTAAAAGAGATATTCGCATATGTATTACGCTCAAACGCCCCCTTACTTCCTGCTAGCAGCGGGTTTGTTTATTGCGATTACCTCGGGTCTCGCCTTTTCTGCTGTGCTCAAAGACTCAATTGGTGAGTGGTATAAAAATCGTTCTACGCGCTCCATTTCAAAAATGCAGGGTCTTGATATCAAGCTCCCATTCGCGGGTATTTGTTTGGGCAGCTGCATGTTTTTAGCGTCTGGGATGTGTATTTTTGGCTTTACGTCCTTAATTGCCTACGGTATGGCCTTTCCTCTTGTTTTGCTGAGTGCAGCCTTGGTGTGGTCCCAGCTAAAGAGCAATTTGACTGCGCTAGAAAGTGGTAACACCCGTGCATTTGAGCTAGACGGTTTTTAAGTCTTTTCTTGGGGGTGCCTTTTGAGTACCCTGCTGACGGCGTAGCTCATTGAGTAACGCTATAATTCGTAGCCTACATTGAAAGCTCTGGTTTTAAAGGCTTTCAATGTAGGCTATTTGTCTTTGGGCGATGTTAGCCCATTCAGCATTGCCTTGAGCGATGTAGAGGTTTATGGCCGTGCGGAGCTGCGTTTTTGCCTCGCTGTAGCGGGTCAAGTCGGCCAGGGCCAGGCCTTGTGCATAGTAGGCATGAGCAAATTCGGGGGCTTGGGTAAAGGCTTGCTCAAACTCACTGACGGCAGCGTCTAACTCGCCAAGGCGTACGAGGGTGATACCCAGCTTATAGCGAGCTTCTGGGTATTGACTCTGTATCGAAAGTGCATTTTGAAAGGCACCACGGGCAGGAATATCTTGGTTTTGTTCTTGATAAATGAGGCCGATGTGGAAATGAGGCTCTGGAGCTGACGGGCTGAAGACGATGGCCTGCTTGAATGCCTCAAAGGCGAGCGTTTGGTTGCCTCTGCGGCGGTGGAGTAAGCCGAGGTTGTAGTGGGCAATGCCTAATTCAGGATCGAGCTGGGCGGCTCGGTTGAGATAGCCTGCGGCTTGATCGAGGTTGTTGCCGTCTAACAGTGCTGCACCCAGATTTGCGTAGGCTAAGGCAAAGGTCGGGTCGGCCTGTGTGGCTTGCCAAAATGAGGTGGCGGCGGCCTGCACTTGCTCATTTTGGCGTAGGGCAAGGCCGAGGTTGTAGTGGGCGGGGGCCAGCGTCGGATCTAGGTTCGTGGCTTCTGTAAAGGCTGCGATCGCTGCTTCAACGTTTCCTTGGGTAATCAGCTGAATGCCTTCTTGCAAAGCGCTCTCTGCGGTCGTTATCGTTTGTGTGAGTAGCTGCTTTGATGAGGCTGTAGCTGTTTCGATATCTTTTTTTTCACCGTCATGCATGCGGGCCTGAGTTCGTGCAGCCGCTGCTTTGTCATGGTTAATAGAACCAATGCTAATGCCCATAGAGGCTAATAAAACGAGCCAGGCTTGATAGCGAGTGAGCCTCTTCATGACGATGACTTAAATGAATGACTGAAACGGATGCGTCTACATCAGATGTGTTGGTACTAATGTATCCGAATACTTACGGATGTCCGATCCTTCTCTGTGACAGTTAACACGACTGCTGTTTTGACTCATACTTTTTTGCGCGTTTCCTAAGTGATGACATCTGCCGGGTTGCATAGAACACTGTCATCGGCCTCAAGCCGTTATGTAGCAACTGGTCACTGTCAGTGAGCTTCCAGTTATCAAACTGGCCTCTCGCCTTTCCAGCCACCTAAAATGTTTTGATATCAGCTATAAGTAGAGGGCCTACAGAGAGGGCTTACGGAGCGTTAGTTTATAGCTGGCGAATCGATGGGAAAGGCGATTGACTGAATATGTAGCAGCCTTCATATAAGCAGCATTGTTTCGGACTTCTCCAATGCTGCTCTGTATGAGTGTATGGTACGTAGCAATATCAGGATGGTTATATGCACTATCGCAAGTTTCGTTAGTACCTCATCGAAGGCAAGTTGTATCAAGGGAACTTAATCTATAGGGGTTAGATCTAAATAACTATCGCCATGCTTTAGTTTGCGCTGCACGTGTGGTGCTTGAAGGGTTGCCTGGGGTTAAAGTCTTGACAGATTGTGTGGCAGCTGTTGATCTAATAAAGCAAGAAAAGTGATTAATGTAAGGTTGTAGGGAACTTTACTGATAGTTGGGAATTATTGAGTCAGCACTAAGGGGTGCTACGGACAAGTATTTTAATGGATAAATCAATCGCACATTCTTTTTATAAAACAGCGGGTCTGCTGGCACTGGCCTCCGCGTTTGGATTTGCAGTCGTTGGCGTCACTCGATACAACGCCAAAGCTTCTGAGATTTTACCTAGGCTATCTATTGCTCATTTGACGAATAGAAAAGCGGATGCCGATCAGCTGCGTATATTTTCAGTAGAGATTTATGGCGGGCAGTCACGCTACGAAATATTTGAAGCAGAGTTCGTGGATCGTGGCGGCGATGTGAGTGCTGTGTTGACCGTGAAAAAAGCTGGCCGTGATGAGCGGGTAGAAACCTATGAAAAGACGGTTGATGATGCAAGCTTTGAAAAGCTTTGGCTGTCTTTGCGCAGCTTAGAAGTTGCACAGCTTACTGACTTATCGCCATCTACTGAAAGTATTGGAGAAAAGTCTGAACCTTTCTTTCAAGGTAGTGGATCTTCTCGGATGGTCGCTTCTGCAAGCTACAGTTTTAAGTTTCAAGATGGTTTAAGAGACTATCCCAACAGTTTTGAAGTGTATGCGCCCGAAAGGCTACAGGATAGGCGCTACCAGGCGCTGCGCGATCTGTCTGTCGCGTTTGTTGAAGATGTTTTTGACTACTCAGTAATGTGATAAGCCGCTTATTGAGAGTGTGGTAGAAAAAGATATTGAGTTAGGCTTGAGATCAGGAGTTATCTCCCTGCAAAGCTTTCTGACTTTAAGATGGATTTTACCGCTGTTCGGGTGGAGCAAAAAGCGCTGCAATATACGCTTTGGGGCAATGTCGCGATTACTTTGTTTGGTGGAGCGTTTGCCCTTTGGACAAGGTCGGAAGCGATTTTTTTAGATGGTCTCTTTTCAGGTATCCATCTGGCGATTTCGCTGCTTTCTTTGTACATTGCGCGGCTGATTCAAAAGCCGGGGGATGAGGATTATCCGTTTGGCTATGCGATGTTTGAGCCCTTTTTGAATTTGGGAAAGGGGCTGGTGATTGTGCTGGTGGCCTTACTGGCGATGTTCTCAGCGGGGGAATCGCTGTTTAATGGCGGGCGTAGTGTCAATGCGGGGGGCGGGCTTTGGTATGCCCTGATTGCGGCGATTGTGTGTTTGACGATGGCGTTGATTCAGCGGCGATACGCTCGCTTGAGCCAGTCTCAAATTTTGGCGTTGGACTTTAAGAACTGGCTAATAGATGGGGCGATTAGTGCGGCGGTGGCGATCGCATTTGGTCTAATTCTCATGCTCAATGGAACGGATTGGGCCTGGTTTATTCCCTATGCCGATCCGGTATTGGTGTTGGCGATGGTGTCGGTGGTGCTGCCGCTGCCGTTGCAGACAGTGGTGCATAACGGTTTGCAAATCATGGGCCGTTCGCCAGATGAAACGCAGCGCGAGCAGGTGAGCAAGATTGTTGCAGCTACGCTAGAAACGGTTCCCCATGAAGACTACACTCTGCGGCAAACTAATATGGGCCGACTGGTGTATGTACAGGTGTATTTGTGTGTGAGCTTGCGGCAAGAAGCTTGCTATGAAGCGGGTGAAGTAGACGAGGTGCGATCGCAGCTGTATGACCGGCTGCATGAGGTGTTTCCACATTTGGCGATGGATTTGATTGTGACGTGCGATCGCATTTGGGTGAGTCGGGCCGTGATGCCTGCGGTTGGCTAGGCTTGCCTCTGGTTTGTCACGTGTGTTGCTTAAGTGAGCTTGTTATATGAGCTTGTGATGTAGGCTTGTTACGTTGAAACGGCGGTGACCGTGGCGAGATCTGCCGGGGCCAGGTTGTGGTTGAGCACTTCGCCATCGCGAAACCAAATGACACGATTGGTGAGGCGGGCGACTTCTGGTTCGTGGGTGACCATAACCACGGTGATGCCGCTGTCGTTGAGGGTGGAAAAAATGTCGATGACGTCTTGGGTAGTTTGGGTATCTAAAGCGCCGGTGGGTTCGTCTGCCAAGAGTAGGAGAGGATTGTTGACGATGGCGCGGGCGATTGCCACCCTTTGCTGTTGCCCGCCCGAAAGCTGATTTGGCCGGTTGTTGAGGCGATTGCCCAGGCCCACTTTCTCTAGGGCGTCGGCGGCGCGTTTTTTGCGCTCAGCACCTGAGATGCCGGCATACATCATCGGCTGTTCTACATTTTCTTGGGCGCTGAGGTGAGAGAGCAGGTGAAACTGCTGGAAGACGAAGCCGATTTTACGATTGCGAATATGGGCCAGAGTGTCTTCTGGGAGCTGTGCCACGTTTTGCCCATCGAATAGATACTCGCCGCTGGTGGGCTGATCGAGGCACCCTACCATGTTCATCGCGGTGGATTTGCCTGAGCCAGAGGGACCCATAATGGCGCAGTACTCACCCGGCTCTATTGTCATATCGACCTTCCACAGGGCGCGGACTTCAGTGTTGCCCTCACCGTAGAGTTTGCTGACTTGGTTGAATTGAATTAGGGGTGGCATGGCAAGGGCAAGGATGAAGCGTGACGACGAACCGTAGTAGAGAACGAGCGGTAAAGAACGAGCGGTAAGGAACGAGTGATCAAAACAAGCGAGCACAAAAACAAGTGATCAAGAACAGATGATGTCATTACTCGCGGCAGCTATGCGCTGCGAAGTGCCACGATGGGGTCTAACTTGGCGGCTTGGCGGGCAGGGACTACGCCAAAGAACAGACCAATCGTGCCAGAAACACCGACCGCAATGAGGACGGCAGCGGCTGAAACGCCTGCCTCGAAGGGGGAAAACGCAGCGATGATGAAAATGCCGCTGACACCCATCGCGGTGCCCACGAGGCCGCCGATGGCGGAGAGAATCACCGCTTCGATGAGAAACTGGCTGAGGATGTCGCGCTGGGTGGCACCGATGGCCTTGCGCAGGCCGATTTCTTGCGTGCGCTCACGTACTGAGACGAGCATGATGTTCATGATGCCGATGCCGCCGACAAACAAAGAGATAGAGGCGATCGCAGCTAGCATCAGTGTCAGCGCGCCAGTGATGGTATCGGCAATATCCAGCAGCGTATCCTGGCTTTGAATGAAAAAGTCCGGGCTGTCGATTTGGCCATGGCGCAGCTTCAGCAGGTTGGTAATTTGAAACTCTGCGGTGTCCATGGCTTCTTTGCTATTGGCTGAGATGGAAATAAAGGTGACATCAATGCCATAGGGTGAGGTGCGGCCTACGATACGGCTGGCTAGCGTGGTGATAGGAACCATGATGGCATCGTCGTAGTCGAGGCCCAGGTTCGATCCTTTTTTCTCTAGCAGGCCGATGATGTCGAAGGTGGTGCCGTTGACGCGAACTTGTTTGCCGACCGGGCTTTCGGTGTCGAATAGTCGCTCTGATAGAGTGCTGCCAATGACGGCGACTAGGCTGTTGGAGCGCTGGTCTAAGTCGTTTAGAAAGCGACCTTGGGCGACTTCAAAGGTGCGGACGGTGAGAAAGTCTTCGGTGGTACCGACGATGCTGGTATTGGTGTTGCGAGCGCGGTAGGTGACCAGCCCTGAGGTTGTTTTTTCGGCGGCGACGGCATTGACGGAGGGAACTTGGGTGGCGATCGCCTTGGCATCGGCTAGGACGAGATTTCGCGGTACGTCCAAATCGCCGAGTTCGCGGGCTTCTCGATTGCCGGGAACGATAAAAAGGACGTTGGGGCCAAGGCTTTGCAGCTGACTGTTGACGTACTTTTGAGCGCCTTCGCCGATACCAATCATGGTGATGACTGAGGCATTACCGATGATGATGCCGAGCATCGTGAGCGAGCTGCGTAGCTTGTTGGCGCTGAGGGTTTTGGCCGCCATTTTGAGGCTTTCGGCGAAGTCCATGTTGGAGAGAGGGGGAGAGGGTTAGAGAGATGGGCACGGGAGAGCGGAGCTGTTGGAGAGAGGTGCGTGTGCGCTAACGGCCAAAGGTGAGATTTTCTAGGCTTTGGCCGGGGGGGAGGTCGATGAAGACGCGATCGCCTTCTTCTAGGCCGTCGATAATCTGAATGCGATCGCCGGACTGGGTGCCTAGGACCACGGGTTCAAATTCTGCATTGCCTTTTTCACCAGGGACGAGGACACCGGTTTCGCCGCCCTGGGTGATGATTGAGACGGCTGGAATGACCAGGGCTTCTTCGAGCCGGTCGCCAATGAAGGCGACGGTTGTATTCATATTGGGACGCAGTAAGTCGAGGCCGGTGACCAGCGATACGGTGATTTCAAAAACGGTGACGTTTTGACGTTCGCTAGCTTCGGGGGCAATTAGTTTTACGGTGCCTTCAAAGGTTTCGTTTAGGTAGGCATCGGCCTGAATTTCGACGGCTTGTCCTTCTTTGATGCGGCTAATATCGGCTTCGGGGACGTCGGCGGTGACTTCGAGCCCGCTGGCAATGGTGACGATGGCCGCAGAGGCGGCGGCGGCACCGGTGGCCGCGGTGGCCGGGCTGACGAAGGAGCCTTCGGAGGCGAATTTTTGGGTGACGACGCCGTCAAAGGGGGCGCGAATGTCGGTGTCGGCTAACTGTAGCTGAATGGCCTGAAGCTGGCCTTCTGTACGGGCCAGGCGGGCTTCGGCCTGGGCAATACTGGTGGCATCGTTGCCGTTTTGCTGATCGATTAGGCGCTGCTCGGTTTCTTCTAGGCTGGCGAGGGCTTGGTTGAGTCCGGCGGTGGCGCTGCGACTCTCGTTTTGGGTGCGGTCTAAGTCGCTGCGGGCGATCGCGCCACGATCAAACAGGCGCTGGTTGCGAGAGGCGTCATTTTCGGCCAGCTGTAGGCGGGCGCGGGCGTCGGTCACCTGGGCGCGAGCCGCTTCAACCGAGGCTTCTGCCTGGGCGATGTCTGTGGCAGAGGGGCCGTCGAGTTCGTCGTTGAGCTGAGCTTCGGCTTCGGCAACGCTGGCTCTGGTTTGAATGAGCTGAGCGCCCAGCTGTTCGCTATCCATGCGGGCGATGAGCTGCCCTTGGGTAATGCGATCACCTTGGGCCACATAAATTTCCTCGACGATGCCGGCTGTTTTGGGGCTGATGTTAGAGGTGCGGGTCGATTGTACTTCGCCGCTAGCGGTGATGCGGACGGTTAGCGGTGTGGAGGTCACTGGTACGGTGAGAGCTTCTAAATCGTAGTTAGGCCCTCGGCGAGAGGCACTAAAGGCGATGATCCCGATTGCTGTAATGCCTGTGATTCCTAGGGCAATTATCAAGCGGCGCGGTTGTTTGAAAAGCGGATGTTTGGCGATTGCGAGAACAGGCATATGCACTTATGAGCTGCTTCTTATGATAGTGATTTTTTCACTAAAGTAGGGGGTGCTGATGGTCACTCATTTAGCGACTCATTCAGCACCCTAAGAGGCCGTCCTAGCGCAATGACCTAGCCGAATAGTTAATTGAATCTTTAAGACATGAACTCCTGACATGTTGGAACTATTAGTTATGTCGTTGGTCATTGCCAATATCACTCTTTTGTGCAGCTGTTATGTATTTTGCCAAGGAGTGGATGACATATCAGGGGTACACAATTGGTCCACACATCAATGGTTACAACGCGTCAGCCAGAGCTGGAGCGGTTTGAGTCGCTGGCTGAACAGGTTTTAGATCTGGTTTGTTCTCGTGCTGAGGAAGCACATCATCTCGGCTCGGCTACGGGGCAGTTGGCGCTGCATCGTTTGGTGGAGGTGCAGGCCGCCAAATCGCCAGGGGCGATCGCCCTTGTGCACCAAGGTCAGCAACTGACGTATCAAACTTTGAACCAGCGGGCCAATCAGCTGGCGCATTATCTTATGAGCTTGGGCATAGGATGCGGTCAGCTGGTGGCGATTAGCCTGATGCGATCGCCCGAGATGGTGATTGCCTTTTTAGGCGTGCTCAAGGCGGGTGCGGCTTACGTGCCGATTGATCCGAACTATCCAGCGCTTCGCCGTCAGTATATTTTGGCGGATGCCCAGGCCCAGATGATGGTAACCAGTGCTGAGGTGGCCAATGCTGAGATGACCAGTGCGAATGATTCTCTTCGACTAATTTGTTTGGATACTGATGCCAAGCAGCTGTTGCGTCAGCCAACGCACAATCCTGATCTTGAGATTAGCCCTGAGCAGCTGGCCTACGTGATTTACACTTCGGGGTCAACGGGCAATCCTAAAGGGGTCATGGCTCATCATTTAGGACTGGTGAATTACTCGCTGGCGTTAGCGGAGGCGCTGTCGCTCACGGCTGGCGATCGCATGCTGCAATTTTCGACGATGAGCTTCGATTTCATTGTCTCTGAGATTTATCCTACGCTGGCGGTGGGCGGTACTTTGGTGCTGCGCTCGGATGGAATGGCTACGTCAACGAAGGCGTTTGTAGACTTTATTGCGGAAACGAGCGTTTCGGTGATTCAGTTTACGACGGCTTTTTGGCATGAGCTGGTCAGCGGTATCGACAAACAGGGGCTTACGCTGCCAAAGAGTCTGCGCTTGGTGCTATTTGGGGGCGAAAAAGCTTCTTTGGCGCTGTGTCAGCGGTGGCTGACTACTGTGGGTGACTATCCTCAGCTGTTTAATGCCTACGGCCCCACGGAAGCGACGGTGATTACCACGCTGTATGACGTGGGGGCTGAGGGTTACGACGGGCGTGAAGATTTGCCGATTGGGCGAGCGGTTCGCAACGCGCAAACTTATGTATTGGACGATGCTCTAAAGCCGGTGGCCCCTGGAGACGCGGGCGAGCTGTATATCGGTGGGCCTGGGGTCACCTGTGGCTACTTGAATTTGCCAGAGAAAACAGAGGCTGCTTTTATCAGCAGTCCGTTCTATTCAGGAGAGCGGCTGTATAAAACAGGTGACTTGGTGAAGATGGACGAGGGCGGCCTGATCCGATTTGTCGGTCGGGTGGATTTTCAGGTGAAGATTCGCGGGTTTCGGATTGAGTTAGGAGAGATTGAAAGCCGCCTTGAAAGTTACCCGCAGATTCAGCATCGGATTGTGGTTGCCCGCGAAGACACACCGGGTGATAAGCGCCTGGTAGCCTATGTGGTCACCCATGACGGGCAGCCGCTAGATCGCGCGGACTTGAAGACCTTTTTGTCTGCTCAATTGCCTGCTTTTATGATGCCTGCGGCGATTGTTGTTTTGCCTGAGCTACCGAAAAATGCCAATGGAAAAATTGATCGTAAGGCGCTGCCGCTACCTTCGCAGGCAGATACTCAAAGGTTTTTTGTGGGTGCGCGATCGCCCTTAGAAGAAAAGCTGGTGGGCCTGTGGGAATCTGTTCTGGGCATCAGCCCAATTGGCATTACAGACAACTTTTTTGAGCTGGGCGGACATTCTCTTTTAGTGATGCGATTGTTCAGTGAGCTAGAGGCCACGTTTGATCAGCGGCTACCGCTCGTCGAGATTTTTGCTGCGCCCACCATTGAACAGATGGCCGAGCGCTTAGGCAGAGTGCTGGCAGATGCTCAAAAGGAAACGGCTATAAAGACTGAAAAGGCTGACAGCACGTTGGTTTCACTGCGGTTGGATGAAGCCTGCCATGAACCCGCCGATGACGCCTCGGGTGAACCTTCTACCGAGGCACCTAAAACCACCTCGCCGCTGTTTTTGATTTACGATGCGGATGGTGAAACCGGACTTTATATCCACCTAGCGCGGCAGTTAACTGGGGGGCGAGCCGTCTATGCGATTGGACCCAAAGGGGATGCTGTCAACCGTTTGCTGCACAGTCGCATTCGTGAGATGGCTCAGCACTGCGTGGCGCAAATGCGGTCGGTTCAGCCGAGGGGGCCTTATTTTTTGAGTGGGCTTTGCTCAGGAGGCGTGATTGCGTTTGAAGCCGCGCTTCAGCTGGAGCAGGCGGGTGAACAAGTCGTGCTGGCGCTGTTAGATTCTCCTGCGCCGACCCTAGAGAACCGAGAAGGTTCTATGACTGAAGCGCGTCAGGCTGGGTTGGAAGAAGTCTTGGCTTCTAAAGACTTGGGACACATTGTTCGCAAGGTCTGGCAAAAGGGGGTGAACGTGGCGTCCTACGAAGTAACTTCTCGCACAAAAAAGACGGTTGCTTTTGCGCGCTGTCACGCTTTTCGCTGGTGGCAAGATCAGCGCTGGCCGTTACCGAAGCCCTTACAGGGGTTGCCTGTGCGCGAGCTGGTTACGTTTGCCTTTGAGGGCTATCGTCCTAGCCAGCAGCTGGCTGGACCGATGATGTTGGTTCGTGCGACAGAAGGTAATGGGGTAAAAGCCGATCGTCCTTACTTTCCGAGGTGTGGCGATCCGCTGCTGGGCTGGGAGCCTTGCACTCAACAACAGATTCGAGTTCGGGATGTTGATGGCGGGCACTCCACGATGTTGAGCGATACCCATAGTCACTCTTCAGCTGCCGTGCTGGACGCTTTTATGGATGAGGCGAGCCCGTAAAAGCTGGTGAATAGACTTGTCTGTGATTTCTGTTGTTTTGCGGTTACCGCTCCCAACCCCAGCTTCACTCTCTAGCTACTTAAAACCATGATTGCCTTTCCTAAAACGACTGCCGTTGACTATGCTCAGCCTCGAATGGACTGGAGCGTTGAAGACTATGCTGCTATTGGCATAGAAACTAAGCTGTTTGACCATCGCTACCATCAGCTGCCCTTGTTTGAAACCTCAGCGCTGATAGCGTTGTTGGACGATTACCCGCGCGCTTACCTACAGGCTTTTACCATGGGCACTGACAAAGCTCAGCGTTCGGACTGGCAGTGTGTGGATATTCATCCGGAGAGTACGGGAGAAGATATTTGGCGGGCGGTAGAAAAAGGCCGCTTATGGCTCAATATTATTTCGATTGAACAGCAAAATCCTGCCTATGGTGAGCTGGTGAAAGGCATGTATGCGCATTTGTGCGATCGCTGCCCGCAGCTGGGAGATAACCTGTCGGCAGACTACACAACGCTGCTGATTTCCTCGCCGGGCGCGCAAGTGTATTACCACATGGACGAATCTCCCAATATGCTGTGGCACATCAGCGGCCAAAAGAGGCTGTGGGTGTATCCTGCGATGGATTTGCGGTTTGTCCCACAGGACTTTTTAGAGGAGATTTACACCGGCGAAATCGCTGAGTTTTTACCTTACACGCCTGAGTTTGACCACTCTGCGCAGGAATTTTTGCTGACGCCGGGCAAGGTGGTTTCTTGGCCGCACAATGCACCGCACCGCATTGAAAACCTAACGATGAACGTGTCGTTAACAACGAGCTTTCGCGCGCCCTTGCAGCGGCAAAGAGAGCTGGTGCAAAAGGCCAATCGCTACATTTTGCGAAACCTGGGCGTGAAAGAGCGTTCGATGGCAGAAGTTGGGGTAGGTGCTGCTATAAAGCGGTTGAGTTACCGGGTGATGAACAAAATAAAGCCCTTTAACCCGACTAAGCACCCTCATGATGACTATGTGACTGATTTTCAGATTGATCCGACTTCCCCAAAAGGTGTGCGCAGGTTAGCACATCCTGTGGTGGCCTCTTTTTCAAAGCATCGGAATGCTTGACGTTACGTTGTAATCAAATAGGCCCTAACAAACAAGGAATGCTCCCTAATAACAGAGAGCATTCCTTATGCCGTATTTATGAGAGTTACCTCAACATCTTTTTAGTGACGGTGGCTGTGTTCTGAGGCTGAGTGAGTATGGTTCTTTTCACCCTGCGTGTGCTCATGATGGTTGTTCTCTGAGTGCTCTTGGTGTTTGTGGTTGTTGTGAGCACGCCCTTTATGCGCGTGGGTGTGGCCATGGTCGTGGCCGTGAACATGGTCGTGGTTGTGCGCTTTGGCCTCTATCACCCTGAGTTCAGGATTCACTGTGATAGGCGTTGCTTCTAGCAGTGACTGAATGTGCGTGTCTGCCCAGTCGGCAACCATCTGCATAAAGTCAGGATGGTCGTTGACGCAGTCCATTTGTACATAGGTAACGTGAGGGTTCTTCTTGCGTAGAGAATGGATGATGTGGTCTACATCTAACAGCGTTTCGTGATTTTCGGTGGCAAAGCCAATGGGCATCATAACCAGTGCGGTGGCACCTAGATCGATGACATTTTGACCTGCGATCGCCATATTGGGCTGTGTCCAGTCAATCAGCGGCGTGTCATGATTCATCCAGCCGATGGAGATGAGCGGAAACTTGTGGATGAGCTTTTCGCGAACCGCTTCGTAGAGCTTTTGGCTCTCGTCAATGCCAGAGGTGAAGCCTTTGGCCTTATGAGGACAGCCGTGGTTCAGCAAAATAATGCCGGTTTGAGAGGGTAGGTGGGCAACGGCAAGCTGCTTTTCAATTTTCTCTTCTACGAGGTGTGCAAGTAGATTGATATAGCGCTCTTCGTTGTAGAAAGAGGGAATGTAGCGGGTGCCTTTTAGCCAGTGCTCGCCAGCACCGGCTAGCTTGGTGAGTCCTTCATTGACCTGTTCTACCGCGATGCCGCTGGTAAAAATAGAATCGACCACCAGCAAGGGATAAATGAGGAGCTTGCTGAAGCCTTCTTCTTTAATTTGCGCGAGCACTTGCTCGGGGAGATGAGGCGCACAAAAGTTAAAGGCTTTGAATACTTTTACTTTGTCGCCCCAGCGCTGCTGAAGGCACTCTTCGACGCCTGCACGCTGATCTTCAAAAATAGCGTTGTGAGGGGAGATAAAGTTGCCGTGCTGATGGCTCCACTCGTGGAGATCGAACATGGCTAGGAGCTTGGCAATGGGAGGGTAAATCCAGGTGGGGACGGGGGCAAACTTGGCGGTGAGGAGGTTGAGGGCTTGCTCATTGTAGTTGGCAAAGTCTTCATAGCTTTCTACTTCGCCATAGCCCATGAGCAGTACGGCCACGCGGTCATCAGTGGTTGCAGGCTCAGTAGAATGCTGCGTTTGAATAGAAGTCATACGGTGATTGGGATCCTTTGTGAGCTAAGGTCTGGGTTTTTGGTTAGCTAGCTATTTGGTAATGACTTTTTATATTGAAACTAGATAACGACTGTTAAAGAGATGTATGGAGGTAGCGCTTTGTTCTTGGGGAGCCTGCAATTAGGCTCTAAGTTGTGAGAATTAGGGCTGTGAAAATTGGGGTCGTGAGAATTAGGGGTGAGGGTTAGCTTTCGGCTAATGCTTGCTCTTTTTAGGCGATAAAGCTAACGAGTCAGCCTTAAGTTAGCACTGAAAAACAAAAGTGTTTGTCTGCGGGCGGCGGGCTTAACGATACTTTTCATTAGAAAAAGAAAATCAATGACGTTTGGTAAAAAGCCGCCAGTAAAGTGTTTTGTGTTGTTAACTAGCCTGTTTGAAAGTGTTTTTTGTCTTGACAATAGTTGTCTTAGTCATTGCGAGTTGTCTTAGTCATCGTGGCGATTTATTCTTGCCACAGTCGTCTGCGATTTTGGCCTTTGAGACGTTGATGGGTGTCTTGGAGCAGGGCGGGAATGTTGAGCGATTCTGGGCAGCGCGGTAGGCAGTCGCCGCAGTCGGTGCAACGGTTGCCTTTTTGGCCGGGGAACCAGTGGCCTGCGTTTTCAAACATGCCGTAGCGATATTTGCCGAAGGCTTCCATGTCGTAGGCGACGGCGAGGTTGCGCAGCCGCAGCACTTCTGGAATGTTGATGCTTTCGGGGCAGGGGAGACATTGGTGGCACTGAGCGCAGCGATCGCACCCCAGCTCACTTTTTTGAACCTGCTCCAACTGCTGAATAATCTGTTGTTCTTGTGGGCTTAAAGGGCCGTCGTCGTCAGCGACTTGCAAAGGCCATGCTAGCTCTGAGGGGACCGCAGGGCCCAGGCTGAGGGTGGTGATGCGGGGGTCGCTCAGCAGCCAGCGATAGTTTAGCAGCAGCGGTGCAAAGGGGGCGCACAGCTCTTTGAGTTTGTGAGGTGGGGTGTAGAGCCTCCCAGCTTTGTCGGCGGGGGAAATGATAAAAATGCCCATGTCTTGCTGATGGGCCTGGGCGATGGCTGCTTGGTTGCGCTGGAAAAAGAAGTTGTAGTGCAGATTGATGAAGTCGAAGGTCTGCGGGTTGTTTGGACGGTTTGCTGAGTCGTCTGCTGAGCCGTTTACTGAGTCGCCTGCTGAGCCGCCTGCTAAACCGTCTGCTAAACCATCTGAGAACTGCGTTGCGATCGCAGCTTGAATGACGGTTAATGGCCCATGGGTAGAAAACCCAATGTGACGAATAAGCCCTTTTGCCCTGGCCTTTGCAAGTGGTGCTAGCATGTGCGCTTGCGCCCAGGCTAAGTGCTCAAAGGTGTTGATGCCATGTATAGCCAGGCCATCTAAATAAGTGACGCCTAGGCGCTTTAGGCTTGCCTGAATGGCAGGTTCTACTTGCTCGGCTTTGAGCGCGGGCGCGAGCTTGCTAGTGAGCATTATGTGCTCACGGCGGCACTGCTTTTGTGAGAAAAGCCTCGTGAGTGCTTGCCCGATGTAGGCTTCACTCGGTCCGTAGGCCGGGGCTGTTTCAATATGGTTAATGCCCTGTGCGATTGCTGTTGTGATCACAGCTTCTGCCGCTTCTGCCGAGGCAAAGCGCATGGTGCCTAACGAAAACAAAGAGAGATCGCGTTCAGTTTTGCCAAATCGGCGATAGCGCATGACCACTCACGGCTTAGTGATGTTTTTTAGCGCAGCGTTTTCCTGCCGAATTTAACGGGTGCGATCGCGTTCTGCAAAGTCAGCAGGACTGATATCGGAGAGAAACGCGTGGAAGGCTTCTTTTTCAGCGGCGTCAGCTTCTCTATCGACTGGAATGGCCGCATCTAGCACCACTTCTTCCATGACCCAAATGGGCGCGTCAACCCTCAGCGCAACTGAGATAGCGTCGCTAGGTCTGGCATCTAATTGCTTTTGCTTTTTGCCATTTTTAACGGTCATGACCGCGTAAAAGGTATTGTCTCTAAGGGCGTGAATAACAACTTTTTCTAGGGTCATTTCCCAGGCGGTCAAAAAGTTCACGATTAAATCGTGCGTCATCGGACGTGTCGGCTTTTCGCCTTCCAATACAGATTGAATGGTCTTTGCCTGTTCAGGAGAAATAAAAATTGGTAACTGTCTACGTTCTGAGCCATCTCGCAGCAAAATTATGGGGTGACGGGTGCCAGCATCTACCGCAATCCCTGCAACATTCATCTCAATCATGTTCTAGTCCTTTAGACCCTTCAGCTAAACCTTCCACAAAACAAATGCACACTATTTTTTGTTGATGCTGCTGCTGCTCTCCTTGGCTTGAGGACCTATTTTACGAGGCTGAGTAAGCTGATTTGTTCTAGCGCATTGTTCAGAGGCTTCGTTCAGATGCTTCTGGCTAGATGTCTCTGTATGGCTTTTCTCCGCATGGTTTTTCTTTAGTATGGCTTTAAGGATAACGCTACTCAATTGGCGTCATCTATGTTTTGAGCAATATCTTGTTGCTCTGTAATCTTTTCCGGGTTTAATCTTTTATTTTGTCTGTATTTTTAGAAGTAAGACCACTTTTTATACCACCCTTATTAGAGCCCTCACGCAAGGGTCGCTAAGGGAGAAGTGGATGGGGCAATTTTTATATCTTCTAGGCTAAGGTTATTTCTGCCAGATTTTTGCTGAAGCTTAAAAATCTTTATCGAAAATATGAAATCAGCAATGCTTGTGTCAGGGTTGACATTTATATTGAGCGCTCTGGCCGTTCTTTCTGGTCGTTCTTTCTAGCCGTTCTTTTTGAGTCGTTCCTTTTTAGCCGTCCTTGTCGTTCTTACGGCAGGCGTGTTGCGATCGCTTGCATAATAAAAACCTGTTTTAGTCCAGTCAATTTATCCCGGCAAGTGAATGTTTACAGGACTTGTTCAAAGTGTGGGCCAGCTTCAGCATTTGGGCCAGTATCAACTCAAAATTACCTGTACGACGGCTCAAGATGTCGTGCTAGCAGACATCGCTTTAGGCGATAGCATCGCGGTAGATGGTGTGTGCTTGACGGTCGAAAGAATTTTGACTCAGGGGTTTATTGCCTCGGCTTCGCCCGAAACCCTGGACAAATCTACCCTGGGTAAGGTGCTTGATAATGGCCTGGTTAACCTAGAGCCTTCTTTGCGGGTTGGGAGCAAAATAGGGGGGCACTTTGTCACTGGGCACGTAGATGGTGTGGGCGTGTTGGAGCGTGCCGATAAAATTGCTAACGCCTGGGAGGTGTGCTTTAAGGATGTGAGTCCTCAGGTGGCGCGCTATGTCGTGACCAAGGGCAGTGTGGCGGTCAATGGCATTAGCCTAACGGTGGCGGACTGTAGCGCGTCTGGTGACTGGTTTAGCACGGCAGTGATTCCTGTGACCTATGCGGAGACAAATTTGCAGTACTTACGCCCTGGTGACTGGGTCAACCTAGAGGGGGACGTGTTGGGTAAGTATGTGGAAAAATTTAGCCGCAGCTCAGGTTCGCCTGTTCAGGGGACTGGGCAAACAGACGGCTTTGATGAGGGGTTGGCGATCGCCGATCGCAAGTCTGAACCAGCGTTGGATGTCTCGATGTCTTTTTTATCTGAGCACGGCTACTTGTCCTAGGGCGTGAGTTCTGAGGTTGCTCGTGCTAGGGCTGCATCCGTAAAGCGCTTTATGGATTACAGCGCTTTGCAGATAATTTAAGAGCGCTTATGGACAATAGAGCGTCTCGCGGGTGTCTCGGCCTGTGACTGGATTTGTGCCGCTGGCGATTTCGCACAGCATGTCGTTGACTCTGGGGTCAAAGAGGACGTCGGTGAAGTCAGCCCCTTCAATGTCCGTTCCACGAAAGTCAGCGCTGATGACATAGGCCCCTTCTAGCACTGCGTTTTTGAGATTTGCGCGAATTAACGTCGCACCGTCCAGTGTGGCCCCTGTTAGATCGGCTCCTTCTAAGTTGGCGCGGTCTAGGTGGGTGGTAAATAGCCTCACACCTCGGAGATTCGTATTGCTTAAGTCTGCTTCTGTGAGGTCGGCGCGGGTGTAGTCGTTATCGGTGAGATCTTCACCGGCAAAGCTTTGCTGACGTAGGTTTTTGCGATCGTAGTTGGTGGCATA
This sequence comes from Cyanobacteria bacterium J06634_5, assembly GCA_039820525.1. GTDB lineage: Bacteria > Cyanobacteriota > Cyanobacteriia > Phormidesmidales > Phormidesmidaceae > Phormidesmis. The sequence goes on along the minus strand of JBCBPY010000010.1, from coordinate 71,679 downwards.
GGCAGCTTGTGGGTGGCTGAGCGCTACGGTACAAACCATCCCAGCTAAAAGCATTATCGAAAGGATGACGGCGCGTGCTCGCTGAGGCTGCATAAGCTGATGTGCGATCGCTCTGCTGCGTTGGAGACTATTTTGAATAGTGCTTTGAATGGTGCGTTGGATGCGCTGAATGACTTTTTTGACGGTTTCTGAGCTGAGCTGTAACCCCTTCGACATTGCCTTTACCCAAATAAGCTTTTTAACGATTAGGACTTGATCCCTAGTCGCTAATTCTACCGAAAAATGGGTGATGACAAAGGTGAGCCCTGCAACTGTTAATTCAATGTTTCATCCAACTGGGAGGCAACTGTTGTGCCGTTGCCGTTGCTGTTGTTTGGCCGACTACTTTGACCATTGCTGATGCTGTAGTTGCTAGGGAGCTGTCGGGGTCTGCTGATGGGATGAATGATATTGAACTGGTTGAAGTTAATGACGCGTCGGCCATGGCGTCCGGTGAGTAGGATATCGGCGAAGCGGTGGTCCCAGTAGATGTCTTCGGCGGCGAAGGTATGGCGGGCGTGGATGGTTTGGGCGAGGGTTTCGTCGAGTCCAGTGAGGGTGACGATAATTTGGGCGCGATCGCGTTTTAGGGTCTCTACCGTGTCACCATCGAGCAGGCCACCCGGCAAAATTTGGTGCATTGCGGTCCAAGACAAGCTGAAGACAGGGGTGTGCGATCGCACCAGCGGAATGTCATGAAAACGCCGCATGAAGTCGCCTTCGGAGCTGTACTCATCCCGCACCAGGGTGACCCACAGCTGCGCTTCTAAGATGTAGTTTTTGCGTTTGTTAGCCGTGCGAAACATCAGGGTCGGCACGCCATTGAACGGTGCAATCACCGCGACATTGCTAAATAAAATACGCGCTGTCGGTAGCGAAAACCGCGCAAAGACAAGTCCTGTGGTTGTCGCAATAAAAAATAGTCCGACCAGCGACTCAATCACCACCAGCCAGTGGGCATAGGCATTTTCTGGGTGCATCGCTCCGTAACCAATGGCGGCCATGGTTTGCACACTAAAGAAAAATAGATCCTGAAAGCTTTCAAGCCCTTCACCATTGATATCGGCAACCACGCCCCCCAAACTGTAGGCCCAAGCAAACAGCGCATTCACCACCAGATACAAAACGCTGGTTAGGCTGATAAACGACAGCCAGGGCATGGTTAACAGCAAATGGTAAATATCACCCCAATAGGAGTGTGGATCGCCAATCCGCTCAATTTCGGGATAGGCTCTGTCGCCAACGAAGAATTTTTTTGAGGCGCGCCGAATTTGAGGCCGGAACATGGTCTCTCCTGAAAAGCCGAATCGTGGGGGTGACAGAAAACGTTAACCTACAAGATAACAACTACGCTTAGTTTGTTGCGTGAGCTTTCAGCATAGATTGTGGCAAGCCGCCCTGATACGACGCCTGTCACTCGCTTAGAATCGGCTTTATGTGTTTGGGATAAGGGGGGTGAAGTGTGCCTATGCACTCGCCATATCGGCACATAAAGGCATACTTTGAGACTTTAATGGGTAATAATAGCTCAAATGCAATTGGAGTTTTGTGGTTGTGATGAAGCAGTCTGCTATTCGTAGTTTAGGTTTGGGTGTCGGGATGTTAACCCTCATCCAGCTACCCGCGCTGGCTAGCAATTCCATGCTGACTGCCGCACCTTCTGGGGCCAGCCGATCCCTTTCTGGGCAGGTGTCAGGGCAGGTCACCGGTGAGCCAACATTAATCGCCGTTGCGCTGAGTAGCCGGACCTTACAGCAGGGGGACTTTGGGTCAGATGTTCGCCTGCTACAGCGCTTCCTCAGCCGCATCGGGCTATACACCTTTCAAGTCGATGGTGAGTACGGCATCGATACGGCCAATGCGGTTGCGACGTATCAGCGTATTCGCGACCTGCCAGCGACGGGGATTGCCGATGAGGAAACCCTGGTCGCGATGGATTTTGACTTTTTGCCAGAGTCCAATACGCCTGTACAGGCGCAGCCCGCGGTTGTCAATCGTGGCACGTCTTCTCTGCTGGGCGGGAATTTGGTTCCTGGCAGCAGCGGCAGCGACGTGATTGCGCTTCAGCAGCGGTTAGTGAGCTTCGGGATTCCGATTTTTGTAGACGGTGTTTACGGCTTTGAAACTGAGCAAGCGGTCAGTACTTACCAGCGTGTGCAGGGGCTTTCTGTCACCGGCAGCGCTGATAATGCCACCCTAAAGTCGATGGGCTTTAGCGTTCCTGATTACCGCTATGTGGCGGCTGTGATTGCTGACCAGGCTGTGCTGACAGATGTACAGCGCTATTTTCCTCAGGCGTTTGTCGATCGCAATCGACGGGGCCGGTTTATTAATATTGGTAGTTTTGCCGAGCGTTTTCCTGCTGAAGCGCGGGTAGATGCCGCCGCCGCCCGAGGTTTTACCACGCGAGTGCTGTATCGCTAGGGGCGAGAGCCCTGCTTCTGAACCATCTTTTTGATAGAAAGGGCGGTTACGGTACAAACGTTCATAACGATAAAAGCGCCGTTTCTCGATATCACAAGAGGAACGGCGCTTTTACTTTTTATGGTGTATCTCTATTGTGCATTGTGCGATCGCCTACCCTTGGCGTTACGGCTGGCCAAGAACCCTTGAGAGTCACTGCGTCCAAGCGGCGTCAGTGTCCATCGCGAGCGATTTGCCAAGGCGTATGAGCAGTGGCCACTGGCGTTCTGCTCGGATGTCGTCTGGGTTTTGGATGTGTTGGCGCAGCTCCTGAAGATAGCTGTAGTACAGTTCTTGGGTTCGGTAGAGGGCCAGTGAAAGCCCGAGTTTGGCACCGAGTGCAATTAGCTTTTCTAGCCCATCAATCGCGGTTTCTAATTCTCGATGCTGGCCAGGTCCGCTGACTTGGAGCGTTTGAGAGAGCCCTTGGAAGACCAGTCGCTCTAGGATGGGCTGTGCGCCGGGAAGCTTGAGCTGGCAGCTAAAGTGACTCGCTTCGGTGGCGATGCCTTCTAGCTCGGCGATGCGGCCAATGATGATGTTGAGCAGGTTACCGTCGGGTTCGGTGATGTCCTGCTCTAGAGAGCGGATGATGGCCAGGGATCGCTGACTAAGGGTGATGTCTGCGGCGACCTGAAGGGCCTGGGGGACCGCGATATGGTCGCGGTGATAGGCCATCAAGATGCCGTAGTTTTCTCGATATACCTGTTCGTAGAGTCCATCGAGCCGATCCAGCGTGTCCTGGTTGAGCTGCTGCATAATTTGCTGGCGCTCTTCGGCGAACAAGTCTTGCAGGGTGTAGGTAGGGCTGAAGTTCTCGGTAATGGCGAGCACGCTTTGGGCGATGCTGTTACTCGTAAAGCCTTGAATAACCGCTGCTTTTGCCTGATTGTAGGCACTGTGACTAGAGAAGCTATGAATGCCGCAGTGGAAGTCCCAACCCCCGAGATGGAGCACCGCAAAGGCGATGGTCGTGGTTTCTTGGGTCATTTCAGCGGTGATTTCTACTTGGCCTACGGCGAGGGTCAGCGCACCGAGTGGCTGCTGGTAATAGTCTTCACGGCTGATGGCGTAGCAATAGAGGGGATGCTCCTCGCGGTAGTTGTTAAACAGGGAGCCGATGGCATAGTGGGCAACGACCTGCTCTAGGGTGACCTGGGCGGGTTTTACCTGCTTAAGGTACACGCCTGCGCCATTTTTAAAGTGGTCTATGTTGCTGGGTGCGTGGTTCAGCTGCGCAATAAAGTCTGCTTCTAGCGGTTCTTTGGCAATGGTTTCTGCTAGCTCAATGGCCCGAGAGGCATACCGCAGGAGCTGGGTCCCTTCAGGGCGAGAGATCTCATCGAAAAACCAGCCGCAACTGGTGTACATCAGCAGCGTGTGGCGCTGCATTTCTAGCAGGCGTAGGGCTTGGGTTCGCTCTGCTGGGCTTAGGGGATGGTGCTGGTGCTCGGCAAAGAAGGCATTGAGGGTGCGTTCTGTGCGATCGCTAATGACGCTGACATAGGCGTTGCGAGCCGCCCAGGGATCGCGTAGAAGATCAATGCTTTTCTTTTCGAAGATGACCTTGAGGCGATCGCGCAGCCAGTCTAGGCTGGTGCGCAGGGGGGCCCGCCACTGTTGCTGCCAGCCGCCGCCGCCGCCACAGCCGCAGTCGTGCTGCCAGCGGTCTACGCCGTGCGAGCAGCTCCATGCGGTGACAGGTTTGAGCTGGACTTCCCACGTGGGCGATCGCAAGCTGAGGTAATGAGCGTAACTGGTGACCTGCCACCCGCGCGCTGGGAATTCGTGGGTGAGGGCATAGGCCAGCGCTTTTTCTGCGCCCTTGCGGTGGTGGCCAAAGGTTTCGCCATCGGTGGCAACCGATATCAGCTGAGACTTCCGCCAGGGATCATTAGGATCGTCTGCTGAGGGGATTTCGGCTTCGCTGAGCTGCCAGGGGCGAATCGCTAGTGAGAGCCTATCGGCGAAGTGTTCGGACGTGCGCAAAATATCATCGAAGCCCATGTCGCCTGAAATTGGGCCGTCGTAAAAGAAGATATCGATGTAGTTGCGACCGTTTGCCTGCTCTGAGACGAAGCAGCGGTAGGGACGGGTGGTGTCGATTTGGCCGCTGGTGACGTCTTGCCAAGTATCGAAGCCATCTTGCTTGTTAAAGCGGCGGCAGCGGGCGGCCTGAGAAGGGGCCAGGACAATGAACTGAATGCCTTCGTTGGTCAGCACTTCTAAGGTTTCTTGATCAACGGCGGTTTCTGCGAGCCACATGCCTTCTGGCTGGCGGCCAAAGCGGTGCTGAAAATCGGCAATGCCCCAGCGAACCTGGGTAACTTTATCGCGATGGTTGGCGAGGGGGAGAATGACGTGATTGTAGACCTGGGCGATCGCATTGCCGTGGCCAGCGTTGCGATCGCAGCTGACCCTATCGGCGTCTAAAATGCGCTGGTAGGTTTCCACATCGTGACGCTCCAGCCAGCTCAGCAGGGTCGGGCCAATATTGAAACTAATGTGCTCGTAATTATTGACGATGCGGGTCACCTCTCCGCGGTCGTTCAAAATGCGAGCGAAGGCGTTAGGCCGGTAAGACTCATACAGAATTCGCTCGTTCCAATCGTGAAAGGGGGCAGCGCTGGGCTGCCGGCCAACAACATCTAGGGCCGGATTTTCTCTGGGTGGCTGATAGAAGTGGCCGTGAACACAAATGTGTACCCCAGTGGCAACGGGCTGCTTGGATTTATTGGGTAACTCATTCACAGTCTCCGTAGCAGAGATTGATTGAGGCTTAACCATAAAGTATCAGAAGGTATTGAGGCGAAAGATGTCGTGGTTTCTATGCAGACAGCTGAGTGCTGCACGAGAGCTTAGAAAGACACTTTCACTCCTTGAGTAGTAAGGGCGAGTAGTAAAGACTTAGGCATTTCAGAGAGATCAGATCTTCTCAATAGATCTCAGAGCAAGATCTCAGGGCCTCTATAGATCTCAGAGCCGCTAATAAAGACGGTCTGCTTAACTCTGAGCCTGCTCGATTGACTAACCTGGCTGACTCAACCCGGCTGATCAGGACCTTAGATCTGATAACGACAATGCCCAAGGCTAGCGTTAGTCTAACGATATCTCTCTAAAAAACAAGGGGCAACCAAACAAAAGTAGCGTCTCTGTAAAAATCTTTTTACTCAGAGGAGACTTTCCTGCTTGAGAGATTTTCTTAAAGGCTCCAGTGCCTGGTAGCAGAGTGCTGTGCGGAGGTGCTCGTCGTTTGTAGAGAGTCTTTTCTGTCGTCTAAAACAGAGCGGCTGTGCCCTTTGCTGAGTCTCTTTTTACCGCTCTTTTAAGTGATCCCCTAGTTTGTCTTAAGATCTTGGCTGTCAAATCTTTTGCTGCGAGATTTCAACCCCCAAAGGTTCTACCGACTGCCCCCCGGAATCGTGTGCCGAGGGCGACCTCTTCGCTTGGGTCTAAAGATGGCTCGGCGATGGCGTCTTCTGGATCGCTTTAGCCTTGCAAGCTCTGGAGAGGACGGCTGTTGTAAGGGAATGATGGATTCAGTTTGCGCAGGTTGCTTTGTAGCTGCTCTTTTGTCAATTTCTGGAGCAGTCTCTGAATTGACTGCTGGATCAGCTGCTAGATCAGCTGCTGGACTAACTGCGGTTGTTTCTGCCGGTATTAGGGCCGATCCCTGCTCTATCGTCTCTTCGAGATCACTCTGCTTAGGATCAGTGGTAGACGCTTCTAAGTTTTTTTCTGACGCCGCTTTTGACGCTGCTTTTAACGCAGATAGATCCGACAGTTCCGAGACACTCTTATTTGAGGCGCTATTAATTTTCATAGATTAACCATCGCAGGACACCGGACCCTGCTAATTCGAGTAGACGTAGTTTTACCTTCAGCCGCACGACCGTGATTCCGAACAAAAGGCGCGTAAGTTAGACGATATGGGTGAGCTGTCTGTCATAATTTTGGCAGCTTTTAATGTGTGGTTAGGGCGCTTTGCGCAGTGAGCGATGGGTAATGGATAAAGTCGTAACCCTTGAAGGGGTTGTCGTGCCGGGACACCGAGTGGCCTCAGGGCAAGCGCAAGATAGCCCATATCCCCACGGCACCATTGAAATGCAACAGCCTCATTTTTTGAGCTTGGGTGTTGATTTATCACCCTACTATCCAGGTACGCTGAATGTTTCAATTGCGCCGCAGGTTTTTGAGATAGCGGCTCGTAACACGCTGCATCAGGTGAAATGGTCCCCAGCCCACGAGCCTGAGAGCTTTTCGTTTGTACCGATTACGCTTAGGTGGCAGCAGCAGGATAGGGATGGGTTGGTTTACTATCCTCGCCCTGAAACGAAGATCAACCATTTTCAAGATCCGGCTGTGATGGAGCTGTTACTGCCTTTTATCTCTGGGATCGCCTATGGCGCGCAGGTAACGCTCACAGCTTCGGCGAACGAACTTATAATAAAGTCGTAGCCATCACAGCCGGATTTCATGACGCCCCCAGATATTAATGTTCTTTCCCAGCAGCTAGAAAACGGCGATCTTAAGGACCGGAAGCTAGCGCTGGCTGCGCTGCGGGATGTCCCTGCTGAGCAAGCGGTGCCGCTGATTAAAAAAGTGTTGGATGACCAGAATGGTCAGGTGCGCTCGATGGCGATTTTTGCCTTGGGGATCAAGCAAACCGACGAGTGCTATGACCTGCTTTTAGATATTTTGCAGAGCGATCCTGACTATGGGATTCGAGCAGATGCTGCCGGTGCGCTGGGCTATTTGGAGGATCCTCGGGCGTTTGACCCGCTGGTGAAGGCATTTTATGAGGATGTTGATTGGCTGGTTCGCTTCAGTGCGGCGGTGTCTCTAGGTAATTTGAAGAATCCAAAGGCGCACGACGCGCTCATTTCGGCGTTGGACAGTAAGGAAGTGGTGATTCAGCAGGCGGCGATCGCGGCCCTCGGTGAAATCAAAGACCTGAGCGCCATCGATAACATTTTGAATTTTGCCCAGTCAGATGATTGGCTAGTACGCCAGCGACTGGCAGAAGCGCTGGGAAATTTACCCAGCGACAAGAGCGTTTCTGCCCTGCGCTACCTGGCTAAAGATGACCATTCTCAAGTGGCCGAAGCGGCGAGCATCTCCTTAAACCGGTTGAATCAAGAATAATTGATAGTATGCCGGTCTTAGCTGGGTAGTCTATGGCTAAGTTTTACGTCGGTCGGCCATGGAAAATCTAGCGACGCAGCTGTCAGGTTTGTTTTCGACGGCTCAGCGAGCTGATAAAAAACAGAGCAAGTCTCTGGTGGGGGCGAAAGTGTTGCCTCGTCAGCAAAATGACTGTCGTGCTGACAGTGGCAAGGCTGCTACGCTCCGAGCCGGGGATTCTAGAACGACCCATTTTCTGTGTGGTACTGCCTACAATCGGGTGCCATCACGTCAGCTATTTTTGTCACAAGTGGTTTCTACCCGTATTCCACCGGCTGCGGCCCAGCCGGTGGCTGCTTCCTGTATTGCTCCCTGTTCTTCTGTGGATTTGGACGGTTCGGCAGACCCAGAAGCCTCGGAATCGTTTGGGCTGATGCTCCCTGCTATGTCGTTAGAGATGCCTGGGGCTCACGAACCGCTGACTAATCCACCTTCAAAAACGCTAATACCAGCGCCTTCTCCCGTTTCATCAGATAGTGGGTCTGGTCTGGATACGCTGTTGGCGCTGATTTTTCGGGGGCAAGAACACTCTGTTCAACAAAAACACTCTGGTCAAGCAGAGGCGATTGAATCAGAGGCGAGGGAAAATACTGTTGATAAGGACGATATTTCAATGAGTGCGCTACCGCCGTCAGCATCCCCTGCTGATCACACGACTGATCAAACTGCGCTGAAAGAAGCCATTTGCCGTAACGATGTTGACACTGTTAAAGCGTTGATTGCAGAGGGTGTTAGCGTTCAATTAGAGAACTGGTCGGAAACGCCTTTGCTGGTGTTTGCTGCCAGAATGGGCAACCCTGACGTTACGCAGGCACTGATTAAGGCCGGGGCTAATGTGAATAGAGGGTATGACCGATTACCGCTGCATGTGGCCGCAGAGTATGGACACTTTGACGTTGTGCATATGTTGCTGTGTGCTGGGGCCTATCTTGAAGCTTCAGAAGAAAGTGGCTATACGGCTTTGATGTGTGCGGCTGCGGCGGGACAGCTCCTGTTGGTGCAGGCGTTAGTAGACTGCGGTGCCAATGTGCATGCTAACTACTATGGTAAAACGCCGCTGATGTTGGCGGCTCGATACGGGCATGATGAGGTCTATCAGTTTTTGTATGCCTACACGCGATCGCCCGGAACGCTGATGACTGATCAGATGTTGCCACAGCGGGCTGTTATGGATCGTAAGCGATCGCAGCTGGAGCTCGAAATGGCCTCTATGCTGAAACCTGACCGAAAAATAACGGACATCCCTAGATAGAAATGTCCGCCATTTGTGTGCTATTTGAGTGCTTTATCCCCGGCTAGTTCAGTGATAGAGCACGGATAAGGCACGGTCGCGACGGTGCGCTGTTTCTGAGCGTCTATTCCATCCATTCTGTGTGGAAGGTGCCGTCTTTGTCGGTGCGCTCATAGGTGTGTGCACCAAAATAGTCCCGCTGGGCCTGGGTGAGGTTTTGCGGTAGGCGATCGCGGCGGTAGCTATCAAAGTAGTCGAGCGATGCGCTAAAAGCGGGCACGGGAATGCCAATTTTGGCTGCTGTTGCAATCACTTCACGCCAAGCGTCTTGGCGGTCTAGAATCGTTTGCTTGAACTCGGGGGCCAGCAGTAGGTTGGGCAGCTTAGCGTCCTGGTCGTAGGCGGCTTTAATTTTGTTGAGGAAGGCCGCACGGATAATGCAGCCACCTTTCCAAATGCGAGCGGTTTCGCCTAAGTCTAGGTCGTAGCCATTCAGGGCAGAGGCTTTGCTCAGCAAATCCATGCCCTGCGCGTAAGAACAGATTTTGGAGCAGTACAGCGCGTCTCGAATCTTGTTGATGAACGCTTTTTTGTCACCGTCAAAGGTGGCCTTAGGACCGGTGATTTGCTGGGCAGCGATTTCACGCTCTTCTTTAATGGCGGACATAATCCGCGCGTTCACAGCGGCGGTGATGGTGGGAATGCTCACGCCGACTTCTAGGGCACTCATCACGGTCCAGCGACCCGTGCCTTTTTGGCCCGCTTTGTCCATAATCAGCTCAACCAGGGGCTTGCCAGTCTCTTCATCGGTTTTGGTGAAAATGTCGGCAGTAATTTCGATGAGGAAAGAGTCTAGCTCTTCGGTTTTATTCCACTCAGCGAAGATTTCGTGCAGCTCTTCTTGGCTCAGACCCAAGGTGTTTTTCAGCAGGTCATAGGCTTCTGCAATGAGCTGCATGTCGCCGTACTCAATGCCGTTGTGTACCATTTTTACGAAGTGACCAGAGCCGCCTTTGCCGATGTAGGTAACGCAGGGGCCGTCGTCTACTTGCGCGGCAATTTTGGTGACAATCGGTTCAATGGCATCGTAGGCCGCTTTCGAGCCTCCGGGCATGAGGCTAGGACCGTTAAGGGCCCCTTCTTCTCCACCGCTGACACCCATGCCAATGAAGTTAAAGCCAGCTGCTTCAAGATCTTTGACACGGCGTTCGGTGTCGTCGTACAGGGAGTTGCCACCGTCGATGATCATATCGTCTGGATCGAGCAGAGGTTTGAGGCTTTCAATCACCATGTCGACGGGCTTGCCTGCTTTGACCATGACCAAAATCCGCCGGGGGCGCTCTAGGGCCCCCACGAACTCTTCGAGGGAATAGGTCGCGACGGCATTTTTACCCTGGGCGCGGTTTTTCATGAAGGCGTCGGTTTTCTCCCTGGAGCGGTTGTATACCGCGATGGGAAAGCCATTGCGCTCAATATTAAGCGCGATGTTTTCTCCCATGACTGCCAGACCAATTACACCAAAACTCTGTGCCATAAACTCTCCATTACCTAGTCTTTATGTATCGCTGTCTTTTGTATCGCTATTGTTCGCGAGCTGTTTGTATTCGGACTGACAGTATTCGGACCGACAGTTTGCGCGGACGCCGCTGATAGGTTAGTCCGTTTGCCGCCTGTCGCGCTGCTAAACCCCAAAAGCTTTAGGTTTGCTACAGGTTTTTGGAGCGCCAACGCAAGAAACCTCAGCCTAGCTTTGAGCAGCTTACTGAGGTCTTTGACGGGCGGCCTCTGTCCAATTCAAGGTCGATTTTGAGGTCGATATTTAACAACTCTCTCGACTTTAAACAACGTTTTCTCTTTTTTACATTAAGGAGAGAGAAAGCTTTTACGGGTTAGGACTCTTTTAATAGGATTTCTACCTTTGGGCATAGCGGCTTTGGGCATAGCGGTCTTGGGTATGGCGAAGGCAAATTTCCTAAGGTCTCCCTTCGGGTCTAAGGTCTCCCTTCGGGATAGAGGGCTTGGTTTGGGAAAATCTCTTTGAAGGCGTCTTGGCGTTGCGCTGGAGTGCCTTCTGAGCTGAGATCCCAGAGGGATTCGTAGAAGAAGAAAGAGACGCCGGAGAAGTTGCGATCGCGCACTGCTTCTACCTGCTCTGCAATCTGAGCCATGGGCACTGAACGACCTCTGAGGCCACTGAGTACGCCAACGCTGGTGGGGATATGAGTGCGGGCAAACTCGGCGGCTTCGGCCCCCATCTCCCAAACGAACCGACCTAGGTCATTACGGTAGAGCTGAATGATGAGTTCTTCTACATAGCCTCGCTTGAGCCAGGTGTCCCAATCTTGCAGGTAGTACTCGTAGGCCCACTCGTGGGGGTTGGGCGACACAGACATCACCGCATCTGCCCTTTGAGATTTGAGCGTGGTGAAGATATCGCCGATGACGCCTGTGATTTTGTCGGCACGCCAGCGTGTCCACTCGGGATCTTTTTCATCGCGCGGTGGGGTTTGGCCGTTGTGCTCTTGCTGGTAGAGATTTACGGTGTAGGGATCGTAGCCGTAGGCGACGGGGAGACCCATGTGGTCATCTACCTGGAAGCCGTCAATGTCGTAGTTAGCTGCGAGTTCGGCGACAAGGGACTTAATAAAGGTTTGGACTTCTGGGTGGAAGGGGTTGAGCCACACGCGCTGGTGATCCCCTTCGGGGGTAGTGAGGGTACCGTCGGCCTTTTGGGTGAGCCAGTCGGGGTGGCGCTGGGCCAGGGCGGAGTCCGCTGGGGCCATAAAGCCAAACTCAAACCAGGGGAGCACTTTAAGATCGCGGCTGTGGGCAATTTCGATGAGCTCTAGCAACATGTCGCGATCGCCTTGAGCTGCTTCTAGATCGTTTTGTCGTCCGGTGCGTCCAAGGTCGGGATACAGCCCCTGTTTGTAGCCGGTGACCTGTTCGGCAACGGCACTGGGAAACAGCGTGTAACCCCAGTTCCAAACGGTTGGGTAAACGGTGTTGAAATTGAGATCGGCCAGCTGGTTGAGCCCTTTTTCGAGGGCATCGCGGGAGAAGAGGACTTCGCTGTCGATGTTGGTGAGCCACACGCCTCTAAGTTCGCGGTAAGGTGCGATCGCGGCAGCCGGCGGGGTAAAGGCAACGACCCTGTCATCGGGAATGGTGCTTGCTGTACGTGAGTCTAAACTGGCACGGCAAATGAAGGCAGCACCGTCAGCCAGTGTCGTGCTGCGACGCGGACGCAGCTGATGCAGGCCACTTTCGGGCGTACCTTCTTTATCGACAATGTAGCCAGCAGCGAGGGCGGCGGCGACACCTTCACGGGCGTTTTTAGGAATGAGCAGGGCGTCTTTAAAGGTGGAATACAGGGCGCTAGTGGCGTCCGCTTGGTAAGGCGTAGCAGAGCCTGCTGTCAAAATGGCGAGTGCTTGAGCCCGACCGACGGACTGCTCTAGCTGGGCTGAGTCACCAATAGCGGCCATCAGGAGGGCTTCTGTTTCTGTGCGGGCTTCTTCAAAGGTGAGCCCCAGGGCTTCATTGCTAGCTGCAAAAGCACCCGGAAAGGCTTTGAGGACAGCGGTCGAAAATTCTGCCTGGGTGAGTGAGCTGTTGGGGTAGCGGCTATTGATGTTGCGCTGCTCGAACACCTGCTGTGAAACCAAAGCCTGCATGCAGGGCTCGATGGGATGACCAGCAAACCCTCTGCTCGATGATGCGCTTGCTGAATGAAAGCTGCCTAGCACTGCCGAACAAAAGATGCCGAGCAAAAATGCTATGCCTAACCGCCGCCTGTGAACCATTAACCGTTAACCTCCGCTGATTTTGGCCTTGTAGCCTTGTTTGGTGAGCAGGGAGACAACTTTGGCAGCATGTTCTCCCTGAATCTCGATGGTGTTGTCTTTGACCGTACCACCGGAGCCACACTGTCCTTTGAGCTTTTTAGCCAGAGCGTCAAGTGTCTCGGCTTTGTGAGCAAAGCCGGTGATGAGCGTGACGCTCTTTCCCTTCCGACCCTTGCGCGATATCTGCACTCTGAGGTCTTGTTTTTCTGGAGGCAGGTCGGGGACCGCGCGTTCGGTTGCGCCCGCGTTGGAGGTGCCAAATTCGGAATAGACCACTCGATCGGTCGCGGGATTTCCTTTTTGACTGGCTGGCTTGCTTGAGCGTTTTTGCTTTGCCATGATTTTGAGCAAATCTTTGGATTTCATAGCAGCCATTCTACCTGCTGAGAAAAAACTGACAAAAACGACCCTATCAGTTTGAGCGTGAGGGAGCTATGCAGAATATGCCTGTCTTGAGGGGGACTTTTCCGGACGCTGCTATCGGGTAGATTTACCTAAACAGTGAGCCTTGCTGTGCTTATTGCTGCTCTGCCTATTACTGTTTTGCCTATCACCCGGAGATTCGTGCTGTGGTTCCTATTCGCGATGATAATCCCATTACAACAACGCCCTATGTGACCTACGGGTTCATTGCGCTTAATGTGCTGGTATTTATTTACGAGGCTACGCTGAGCGGTCCTAGCTTAGAGTCTTTATTTAATAGCTTTGCGGTGGTGCCCAGCGAGCTGACCCACAGCTTCAATACGGGTATGGGGTTTCCGCACATTACGGAGTGGGGGACGCTATTGAGCGCTGAGTTTTTACATGCGGGGTTTTTGCATGTGGCTGGCAATATGCTCTACCTGTGGATTTTTGGAAACAACGTTGAAGACCAGCTGGGCCATGTGAAGTTCTTTTGCTTTTATCTGGTGTGCGGGGTGCTGGCGTCTTTGTGTCAGTGGTATGTTGCGCCCGAGTCGCCGATTCCTTCATTGGGGGCCAGCGGGGCGATCGCTGGTGTGATGGGGGCCTACATTTTCCGCTTTCCGCAGGTGCGCGTTCTGACCTTTGTGCCGATCTTTTTCACGGCGTTTCGGGTCCCGGCGCTGCTGTTTTTAGGCTTTTGGTTTGTAGAGCAGGCTTTTTATGGGGTGACTAGCTTGGGGGCTGCTGCTGATGTAGGCATGGGCGGTGGCGTGGCCTATTGGGCCCATGCGGGCGGCTTTGTTTTTGGTGCGGTGCTGGGCTATTTGCTGGGGCTATTTGATAATGAGTCGCTTGATAATGAGCCGCTTGATAATGGGCCGCTTAATAATGAATTGCTGAGTACTGGGCAGCCGGATGCCGATGCAGCATTGGAAAATTCGGCTGGTGAGTCGTAGCGCTGTTCCTTAGACCAAAATGCGCCATACGATAACGCCCAGGCCGACGATAGAGCCGACGTAGGCGAGCGATCGCACCACGCTAATGCCGGCGATGTAAGTAACGCCGTGGAGTATGCGAAAGGCCAAAATTGCGATCGCCGCATTGGCCGTTACGCTATCTGCCTGGCTGGTAACGTGCGCCATCAAAATGACGGCTGCGATCATGGCGAGGTTGTCGTGATGATTACGCTGGGCTCTGTCCGCTCTGCCGATCCAAGGCGGACCTATCACTGCCTCGTCCCGATTTCCCGCTGCCCACATCAACCCTGCCTCTGAGGCTCGACCCAACGCCGGTATATGGTTCAGTGGAATTGACCAAAGAGAGAGCAGCAGCAGGCACATCAAGTCTGTTGTCATCAAAATTAAAAATGTATGATTTGTAAGGAAAATTCCCCTTTAGTAAACCACAAAACATAGGTTGGCCGGTTCTGTTGGTAATCGCTGTGGTGACCGCTGTGGGGCAGCAAAGAACTTATGCAGCAGGCTTCGTTGGGCAGACTTCAACGGTGTTTTGAGATTATTTTTACGAGGTGTATTTGTCAATTCTCGCTATTGAGAACAGCGTGCAATTGCTTTATGTGTGGGAAGCATAAAGCTAGGTAACTTGATAGATATAGATGATTAAGCGACGGTCGTTTCTCTCACAAGCCGTGTCGGGTTCTACAGGGGCGATCGCGCTATCTGCTGCGACCCTAGCCGCTTGCCATCAAATGCAATCGGCCCCGCCTGTGGCAAACATCGCAGGCGTCACTCTGCCTAACATCCAGTGGAAAATGGCCACTAGCTGGCCCAAAAAACTGGACATCCTGTTTGGAGGCGCCGAACGGCTGTGCCAGCGCGTTAGAGATATCACGCAGGGACATTTTTCCATTACGCCCTATGCCTCCGGTGAACTCTCACCCGGTCTTGAGGTGCTCGATGTGGTGAGTGACGGTACGGTCGATTGTGGTCATACCGCCAGCTACTACTACGTTGATAAAGACCCAGCCCTGGCCTTTGGCACGAATGTCCCTTTTGGCCTTACGGTCCACCAGCAAAATGCCTGGCTTTACTACGGCGGTGGGCTAGAAGCGATACAAAAGCGCTATGAGCCTTTTGGCATTATTAACTTTCCAGCGGGTAACACCGGTGTACAAATGGGCGGCTGGTTCCGGAAACGCATTGACACAACCGCTGATCTCAACGGCCTCAAAATGAGAATTCCGGGCTTGGGCGGAGAAGTTATGAAACGCCTAGGCGTAGATGTTCAGGTGCTTTCGGCAGACGAGATTGCGCCTGCCTTATTGGATGGGGTGATCGACGCGGCTGAATGGAACAACCCCTACGATGACAACAAGATTGGCCTAACCAAATCCGCCTCGCATTACTACTACCCTGGCTGGTGGGAGCCGGGTGCGACCTATGAGCTTCAGGTGAATTTATCTCAGTGGACGGCATTGCCAGAGGCTTACAAAGCAGCGCTTCGGTCTGCGGCAGCTGAGGTGAATATCACAATGCCCGCTGAGTACAACGCTAAAAACGGTGACATGCTTCAGCGGATTCAGCAAAGCGGTACGACAGTATCGCCTTTTAGCGGTGAGATTTTAGAAGCCGCCTACGAAGCAACCACTCAGCTTTACGAAGAATATGCTGCTGCTACAGCCTCCTTTCGGGAGATTTATGCCCAGTGGCGGCAGTTTAGGACGCAGATATATCGCTGGAACCTTATCAATGAGCTCAGCTTTGATCAGTTTGTGATGCAGTCTGCTCAATAAATTTTGCCGAATCAAGAATGCCGAATCAAGAATGCCGAATCAAAAAAGTGTCTGCATCTTTAAACTCAGCAGACGACCTCTACCATGCTTACTCCATCGTGCTTATTTGAGTCACCCTTGATTTAATTCAGCTTAATTTAACTATTTGTCTAGCTACTCGTCCGTCAACGCCAGTTCAACAAGAGCACATGAAACGAAGACATTTCCTGACAAAATCTGCCATAGGTTTAACCGGTGCTACAGCGTTAGCCGCCTGTGAGTCGCAAGCTGGGGGGAAAACGGCTACCCCTTCAACCGTGCGTCCACCCGTAGAAGCCACGGTTGTACAGTGGCAAATGGCTACGAGCTGGCCTAAGTCGCTCCAAATTTTGTTCGACAGTGCAGAGTTGTTTTGCCGGCAGGTCAGTCAAATGACGGACGGTAACTTTGTGATCACCCCTTATCCGGCAGGAGAACTCGCCGGCGGACTTGAAGTTCTCTCCGCTGTGCAAAAGGGGACGGTTGCTTGTGGCCATACGGCAAGCTATTACTATCTCAATCACAGTAATGCGCTTGCCTTTGGTACAACCTTGCCTTTTGGCCTGAACGCCACTCAGCAAAATGCCTGGCTTTACTACGGTGGTGGCTTGCAGGCGATGCAAAAGCTCTATGCAGAGATGGATGTCATCAATTTCCCAGGGGGAAACACGGGCGGGCAAATGGGCGGCTGGTTTAAGCGAGAGGTCAACACCGTCAAAGATTTTGATGGGTTGGACATGCGCGTGCCAGGACTGGGGGGCAAAATTTTAGAGCGCTTAGGCGTGACTATTCACACCCTGTCCGGTGACCAGATTTTCAGCGCTTTGGAAAAAGGTAACATTGACGCAGCTGAGTGGAAAAATCCCCATGCGGATGAGACCTTAGGGCTTAACCAAGTTGCTCCCTATTACTACTACCCCGGCTGGTGGGAGCCCGGTACGAGCTATGAGTTTCAGGTGAATTTGACGGACTGGAATCAGCTACCGATTCACTATCAAGAGATTTTTAAGGCGGCGGCGGCCGATGTCAACAACAAGATGCTAGCCCACTTTAATGCGGTCAATGGAGATGTGCTAAACCGTTTGGTGCTCAGTGGCACTAAGCTGCTGCCTTTTTCTAAAGAGATTTTGGAGGCCAGCTATCAAGCTGCTTTTGAGCTTTATGACGAGATTGCTGCTGACGATGCGCGCTTTGACGAAATCTATCAGTCCTGGAAGGCTTTTCGCTCGGATATCTACCAGTGGAACCGGGTGAATGAGCTGAGCTTTGCCGACTTTGTGATGAAAAAAATACAGACATCACAGGAATAGGATACGCGGGTAATGGTCGGTCGCTCTGAGATTTTAAAACGATTTAAGCAGGCTGAGCTAGCCAGATCTGGCTCAGCGGCGAGAGTGTTTGCAAACCTCAGTATTGGGCGCAAGCTCAATGTTGGCTTTGGACTGCTGGTAGCTATTACCTTTTTGGTGGTTGGGCGAAACTATTGGGGTAGTTTGTTTGCCACTAGCAATATTGATCGTACGCAACAGGTCAGGGTGCCGACCACATTGGCGTCTAATCGGGCTCAAACCTTACTGCTAGAGATGTCTGCTGATTTGCGAGGGTACTTAATCACCGGGAAGTCTGAGTTTCGCAATCGCTACTATCTTAATAAGCAGGCTTTTGACCGTGAGCTGGTGGTGATGGTTTCGCTGTTAGAAGGCAGCGCGCTACCGCAGACTAACGCCAAACTCGCTGAATTGCAAAGGCTTTACCAGCAGTGGAATAGCTTGCCGGACAAGCTGTTTGCCCTGAGCGATCAGTATGTCGATAATCAGCCTGCGCTCAAGTTGTTTCGAGATCAAGGTGATTTGTCACTGATTAAAGTTCAGGCTAGGTCGCAATCTATGATTGAGGCCCAAGCGCTGCGATCGCCCTCTGTACAAAATACGCAACAGCTCAAAGAACTCGCTGCTTTTCAAAACTCATTTGCCTTACTGGGTGCTTCACTAAGAGCCTATTTGCTGACTCAAAACTCTGATTTTAGATTTGAGTATGCCGGATACTTAAGAGACAACACCCAACAGTGGGACCGGGTGAATGCTGCGGCTGCAAGCCTCTCACCCGCGCAGAGACAAGACCTTGAGTCGCTTAAAGTGCTGCGCCAGCAGTTTTTGGCGCTGGTTCCTCGCGTGCTGGATATTGTAGAGGGCGATCGCTATCGAGAAGATTTGTACTTGTTTACGGATAAGGCCGAGCCGCTCGCGAGCGAAATGCTGTTGTTGTTAGAAGAGATTGTGTCTAGCCAGCAGCAGCAGTTAGACAATGAGCTTGTCAATGGTCGCCAAGGACTCGCCACCGCGCAGTGGCAAACGCTGCTGGGTAGTTTTCTGGCAATGGCGATCGCACTTTTGATGGCCATTCTCCTCCGCCGAAAAATTGCCGACCCGATTGTCCGCCTCACCCAAGCCACCGCCCAGGTTATGGAAGGAGACTTTGACGTTAAAGCGGTGATTGAGTCTGACGATGAAATTGGCACCCTGGCAAAAACCTTCAACTGCATGACCGATTATCTCAAAGCGGTACATGAGAGCTTAGAGAGTACCAATCGGACGTTGGCTAAGCAAAAGTCAGAACTGTTGTCTAAAAATATTCAAATTAATCAGGCCCTAGATGCCCTGCAAGCGACCCAAGCTCAGCTCATTCAAACTGAGAAAATGTCTGGCCTGGGCCAGATGGTGGCGGGCATTGCCCATGAAATTAACAATCCGGTTAGCTTTATCCATGGCAACTTACCCTGCGCGCAGGAGTATGTTGACGATCTCATTGACTTGCTAAAGCTCTACCAACAAACCTATCCCCAGGGCAGCCCAGCCATTTTTCAGAAGACCCAGTCGATAGATTTGGCGTTTCTTTTAGACGATGTTTCTCAAATATTTGACTCGATGGAAACCGGGACTGAGCGGATTCGAGATATTGTCAAATCGCTGCGGAATTTTTCACGGCTAGATGAGTCAGAGATGAAACTTGCTGACCTTGAAGAGGGCTTGAACAGTACTCTGTTGATTTTGCAAAATCGGTTGGGATTACAGCCGTTTCGTCCGGCGATTGACGTGGTGAAAGACTACGGGAATTTGCCTAGAATTGAGTGTTACCCCGGAGAGCTAAATCAGGTGTTTCTCAATATTTTGGCCAATGCGATTGATGCGATTGATGTGATCGCGCACGCCCAGTCGAAAAGTCAGGCTCAATGGCAGCCGCAACTGATTGTAAAAACGGCGGTTGAGGGCGCTCAGGTGCTCGTGTCGATTACCGACAATGGAGAGGGCATCGACCTATCAACCCAGTCCCGTATTTTTGATCCCTTTTTTACGACTAAGCCGGTGGGGACCGGCACCGGGATGGGACTCTCTATTGCCCATAAAATTGTTGTTGATCGGCATAAGGGGGACTTGAGCTGCGAGTCTTTGCCGGGAGAAGGTACGACCTTTTCTATTGAGGTGCCGCAAAAGCGATAAAGTGCTTAGGAAGCTTGCCTTTGCACATGCCTATGACTGCCGCTGCGCAAAATGACGACTTTGATGGGAATAACGTCAGTAAGAATGATGCTGGCGAGATGAATGGGGCTGCCAATGAGCCTGCTAGTGAGGCTGCCAGTAAGGAAGCGCTGATTGAAGCCCTAGAGGATGCTAACGAGCAGCTGGCCTACGAACAGGCCCGGCAGCAAGCGCTGCGTCCGTATTTGCTAACGCGGGTGCGGCGAGGGGTGGTGGGAAATAGCCGCTATGCTATTCGCCTGCGGCGGGATATCCGTGAGGCGACACACCCGGAGACGGCCCCAGAGACGACGGCTAAAGCTCGCCGGTCGCCGATTCTTATTTTTGGAGAACCGGGCCTGGGTAAAGACAATCTGGCGGCGCTGATTCACTTTGGTTCAGCGAATAAAGCGAAACCCATTATTCAGGTGAACTGTGAAAATCTTCGCCCGCAAGATCTGTTTGGTCGAGGTAGCCGTACCCACGCAGCCTATCAACCGGGTCTTTTAGATTGGTTGGGCGATGGCACCCTGCTATTGAACAACCTTCAAGATCTCGATGAGAGCTTGCGGCCGGCCATCGTGAGGCTGATAGAGACAGGGCAGTATCAGCCGGTGTTGAGAGAGGATCTTCGTGAAAAGGAGAGCAAAGAAGAGGACACTGCGGGAGAAGACCGCCACAAAGAGGCTGTGCCTCAGACCTTGAAATCGTCGCCTGCCTGGATTTTGATGATTTCAGAACAGGCGATTCCTGCTTTTACGCGGTGCACCCCCCAGCAAATTAAGGTGCCGCCTTTGCGCGTTCGTAAGGCTGATATTGAAGCTCAAGTGAACTACTTTGGCCAGCTGCTGTGCCGAGAGCGCGGGCTGGGTAAGCGTAGACTGGCCCCCGAGGCGTTGCGCCGCTTGCAAAGCTACGATTTTCCCGGAAATTTGACTGAGCTGGAGACCATGGTGGAGCGCGCGGTCAGTCAATCTGGCGATCGCCGTGTGCTGAGTGAGGAAGTCTTTTGGGCTGCTGAAAAACAAAGCCTTCGTTTCCGGTTCGACTTGTTGAAAGGCTATCCTAAGCTGCGAAAATTCCTCCTGAGTCCTTGGTGGCCCGATCGGATTAACTACGGCTTTACGCTGTGGTTTTACCCGATTGTGGTGGCGGTGCTGATGTGGGGGCCTCAGCGCCGAGATAGCAATTTTGCGCTGAACTTTTTTTGGGCTTGGTGGTGGCCGCTAATTTTGATTGGCTTCCTGTTTGTCGGCAGGCTGTGGTGCGCGGTGTGTCCGTTTATGATTTACGGCGAAGTGGCCCAGTTTGTCTCGCTGAAGCTGTGGCCCCGGCAGCTGCGCAGCTGGCCGAGGCAGTGGGCCGAGCGCTGGGGCGGCTGGATACTCTACGGCGGCTTTGCTCTGATTTTGCTGTGGGAAGAGCTGTGGAATTTGGAGAATACGGCCTACCTGTCGGGCTGGCTGCTGCTGATTATTACTGCTGGTGCGGTGATTTGTTCTGTGCTGTTTGAGCGACGGTTTTGGTGCCGGTATCTGTGTCCTATTGGGGGGATGAACGGTCTTTTTGCCAAGCTTTCTATGGTGGAGCTGCGGGCGCAGCAGGGCATTTGTTCGGCGACCTGCAATACCTACCACTGTTATAAAGGGGGGCCTGCTGAAGGGATCGGGCAAGAGACTGGGGGGTGTCCGGTCTATTCTCATCCGGCCCAGCTCACGGATAATCGTAACTGTGTGCTGTGTATGACCTGTGCCAAGGCTTGTCCGCATCAGTCTGTGGCGCTGAATTTGCGGCCACCAGGGATTGAGCTGTGGACGGGGCATACGACTAGCGGCTATGAAGTGGCGCTGTTGTGGTTGCTGTTAGGGGCGGTGTTTTTGCATCGGCTGCCGCAGCTGATGACGTGGGTGTTGGGGAGCGAGCTGCTGAGCAGGCAACTGTTGGCTAGCTGGCCAGCCCATGCGATCGCATCGACGATTGTTCTTTTTGCCCCAGGTGCGATCGCGCTCATGGTCGATCAGCTACGCAAAGCGTTTCAGGGCACTGGCCCGCAGCGAACCTTTTTGACCTTGGCCTATGGCTATCTGCCGCTGGTGCTATTGGCTAGCCTGGCGCACTATTGGCAACTGGGCCTTTCTGAGGCAGGCACGATTGTTCCTGTTTTTTTGAAGACAGTGTCGGGGAATCTGTTGGGACCGAGCCAGTTAGTGGGACAGCTACCGGGCGGCTGGGCATCTTTGGGGAGATTTAGTGCGATCGCACATCCTGCCGTTATTGCTTTTCTTCAGGGCATCACGCTCTTAGCAGGTGCCCTATTGAGTATGATCCTCACTCAAAAGATTGGCCGTCAGCCTGTTCAAAAACTATTTTGGCAGCATGGTTTTATCCTTGTGCTGACCGGGCTACTGTGGAAGCTGATTGTTTAACAGCAGCGATTGTTGGATGAGGGGTGAGCAAAACACCGTGAGATCAAAACGCCGTCAGATCAAAACACCGTGAGATCAAAACACCGTCAGATCAAAATACCGTGAAGAGAACTTGTCATATCTTCACAGAACTCACGCATCGCCTCAGCGCTCTCAAAGGACTAAGACCACTGCGTTTGAGGACTTTTTATGGTATGGCTTTATGAAGTCAAAAATAGACTGAGAAAGTCATGACACCACTGTATGGTTAGAGGAGTTCTGCTGTATGATTTCAGCCGTTGCTTCAGTCGTATTTTTGCGTCCGTATCTTTTTGTTGATCCTTTGGTGCCAGGTAAAAGATTTTAGATGAAAGAGTTTCTGTGGTCTTTTTACGTGGGCACGCCCTTACAAGCCGGCCTGCTGGCTGGTCTGCTGGCCAGCTTGGCGCTGGGTACCCCTGCACAGGCAGAGTCTACCGATGTGGCGTCTGTAGCGGCTCCGCACAGCTCAGCGACTTCAGCGGCCTCCGCCTGTCCGGCGATTGCCGATGCGCAGCACTACGATGTGATTGTCTTTGGCGATGAAGTTCCGGGTGTGATGACCGCGCTCCGCGTGCAGCAAGCCCTACAGGCACGCCGTCACAGTAGTCAGGTGGCGGTGATTACTGAAGGCGATCTCGCCAATGGGATTGGCGGACATTTGGTAAGAGGCGGATTGGCCTATTTGGACCGTAATCAGGTGCCGACTCAGTTGCGATCGCGCTATGGCATTTTTGGTAAACCCAGCGATTTGTATGAGGCGTTTCTTCGATTAGGCCAGGTCGATACGATTGCCTTAGACCGCTTTAAGACGGCTCGTAACTTTGAGCGTGTGCTTGACCGCGCGGATATTGACGTAATTGGCAATGTGGAGCTGGGCCCGGTACAAACCGCTGGCGCTTGGGTGTGTGCGCTGAGCGCGAACGATAAAACCTACACCGCCGAGCAGTTTATTGACAGTAGCCAAAGCGGAGAGCTGGCTGCTGCCAGTGGCGTAGAAATGATGCAGGGGTTAGAAGCGTTGGGGCTGCCCGATAGTGCGCTGAGCATTGGCCTGATGATGGATCTTTACGACGTTACCGTTGAGCAGTTCAAAGGGATGGAAGCCGACCTCATCCGCCGCTACTTTGATCCGCAAGATGAGTCGGCTCAGCAGTGGCTGACAGTGGCCAGTGGCAACGATGCGGCTAAGCGCGACGAGCTGCTGCGTAGCCTGCTTGACTACCACCGTCAGCCTAAGCTGCTCTACCAAGGCACGCGTGATTCGGCGGATGTCCGCTCTTTGGCCTTTAGCATTTTGGTCCACGGTTGGATGGGCAAAGAGTACGATATCAAGTCTTCTGGGTTTTTATTTGACCGAGCAAATATTGCTGTTTTAGACGATCGCCTCAGCTTCAATGCGCTGTTGTTTTATGCCGATGCTGCCACGGTGCAGCAGCTCAGCGAGTCGGGCGCTAAGCCCACCGCAGAGATGCTGGCAGTGGCCAACGAAATTAAATCGCTGTTTGAAAAAATTGGCGTTCCTCGCGTTGAGGTAATGGATGAGCTTTATATTCGTAACGCCGGACAAATTGCCCATCCCATTGATGAGCTGTCAGCGACGCTGATGGCGGCAGGCGGCGTGCCTGCTGGCGAAGCCATCGGCACCTTTGGCTATCACTTGGACGATCGCGGTGGTATTGACGGACTCGATGAACAGGTGGGCGATTCTGTTCTGCGTCTGTTTGACTTTGAGAATATGCCTGTTTTTAATTACGGCTTTCGCCATACGCTGCCGCAGGAAAGAGAAAATTTGGCGGTGATCGGTCCGGCGTCGGGCTTTGGTGGCCTGGGCACCACGGCTGGGCGGATTGTGGAATTTAATGTGAGCGTGGGTGAAGGGCTGGCGGTAGCGCTGGCCAAATCAATGGCTGAGGACCGCTTGCTCCACAGCGTTACCAACCAGGAAGTGCGTCGGGCCTTGGGCCATTCGCCGGCTGTGTATGGCTATCGGACTGAAAGCTTTCGTGCGATCGCCACTCTAGAAAGACGCTTTCGGGGTATTAATTACGAAGAGACCTACCTAGAGCAAGCCCAGGCGTTTTTAACTGAGGGCAACTATACCGAAGCTCAAAGGACGGTTGCCAGGGCGCTGGCGATTAATCCACGCAGCGCGCGCGCTTACGATTTGAGCGGTCAGGCTCAGGCTAAGTCTGGCAATCGCCGGCAGGCAAAGGCTGATTTAGAACAGGCGATCGCACTGTACCGAGGTGCCGGAGATGCTTCGTCAGCGACCATGGCCGAAGGCACCCTAGAAGCGCTGTTAAATTAGAGCCGCCATGGCACAGCGACTTGTCTCGATTTTTCGGACAATGCTCTCGCCTTGATCTCTTAGAAAAATTGACCGACAATTCGATGGGTCAGCCTTGGACCTGTTGACTTGCTTTTGTCTTTTTTTGCCTCACGGCGGCTAACAATGCTAGATCTCGATGCGGCTTGGGTGATTGGTTGTGCAGGCTTAGTTCTGCTGATGCAGCCTGGATTTATGTGCCTAGAATCTGGGCTTACCCGCTCTAAAAATAGTATTAATGTCGCTGTCAAGAATCTGGCTGATCTCGGCATTTCTATCTGCTTCTTCTGGGGATTTGGCTATGCGCTCATGTTTGGTGCTTCTCAAGCGGGTTGGATAGGCACGTCAGGATTTTTTTTGGATATAGAGAGCGACGCTAAGCTTGCTGCCTTTTTTCTGTTTCAGATGATGTTTTGTGGTACCGCAACGACGATTGTGTCGGGGGCGTTGGCTGAGCGGCAGAGATTTCAGGGCTATATTGTGATCGCAGTAGTCATTTCGGGGCTGATATATCCGATCTTTGGCCATTGGGCTTGGAATGATGTTAATACTGCCGAGCTGTCGGGCTGGCTCGGTCGGTTGGGTTTTGTGGACTTTGCGGGATCTTCTGTGGTTCACAGTATCGGTGGTTGGGTGTCGCTGGCCGCCCTGCTGATTGTTGGCCCACGTACCGGACGATTTACGGCGAGCGGGCGCCATAAAATACATGGCTCCAACCTACCGTTTTCTGTGCTGGGCGTCATGCTGCTGTGGGTTGGCTGGCTGGGTTTTAACGGTGGCAGCACCTTCGCACTGAGCGATCAGGTTCCTAAAATTATTGTTCATACTGTGCTGGCTGGGGGAGCTGGCATGATTGCCGCTGGAGGGCTGGGCTGGTATCAAGTGCGTGTGGTTGAAGCCGAGACGCTGATCAACGGCTCAATCGCTGGGCTGGTGTCGATTACAGCCTCGTGTAATGTGGTCTCTACCCCTTTATCCATTCTCATCGGGGCTATGGGTGGCATCATTATGCTGTTGGCGACCCGCTTTGTGGAGTCGTTGAACATTGACGATGGGGTCGATGCGGTTGCTCTGCATGGGTTTTGCGGGGTTTGGGGCACGCTGGCCGTCGGGCTCTTTGGTGACTTGGGCCTCCTTGCCACCGGCCTAAGCAGGCACAATCAGGTTGTTGTTCAGCTGTTGGGCATCGGTGTTGCTTTTCTTTGGGGTTTTGGTATTACCTATCTAATCCTTTCTGGGCTCAATCGAATTTTTCCATTTCGAGTGTCGATTGAAGAAGAAGAAATGGGCCTCAACGTATCAGAACACCAAGCCAAAACAGAGGTGTACGAGCTGTTTCGGGTGATGGACCAGCAGGCTGAAACGCAGGACTTTAGCCTGCGTGTTCCAGAAGAGCCGTTTACAAACGTGGGTAAAATTGCCCACCGCTACAATCAGGTTATGGACTCTTTAGAGACCTATTCTGTTGAGCTAGAGGCCATGAATACGACGCTTGAGAAAAAAGTAGAACAGCGTACGCTTCAGCTCGCGAGCAGTCACCAAAAGCTTGAGCAAGCCAACCAAGAACTCAAACGACTAGACCAGCTTAAAGATGAGTTTTTGGCCAATACCTCCCACGAGCTGCGAACGCCTTTAAACGGCATTATTGGCCTGAGTGAGTATCTGTTAGAGGGATCGTCTGGCCCTTTGCCAGAGCAGGTTTCTATGAACCTAGCCATGATTTCTAAAAGCGGTCGCCGTCTGTATCGGCTGGTGAATGACCTGTTGGATTTTTCTAAAATTCTGCACGACAGCCTAACTTTAAACCTCCAGCCCGTGGGCTTACGAGAGATTGCTGACTGGGTGCTAGTGGTCTGTCAGCCGCTGGTTGGCAATAAGTCTTTGCAGCTGGTCAATACGGTCCCGGCAGGGTTGCCTTTAGCTTGGGCCGATGAAGATAGGCTACAGCAGATTTTGTACAACTTAGTGGGCAATGCTATTAAGTTCACCGAGTCGGGCCGGGTAGAAGTGAGTGCTAGCCTGAGCGCTGATGACGGTCCTGAGCTGGCAGCGGACGCGCCGACAGCTGCCAGCTCAGTGACTATGAGCGTTACGGATACCGGCATTGGCATTCCCATAGAGGCTCAAGAGACCATTTTTGAGTCTTTTGAGCAGGTGCAAGGGGGAGCTCACCGGCAATACGGCGGTCTGGGTATTGGGCTAGCAATTAGCAAAAAACTGGTAGAGTTCCACGGCAGCCGCCTGGAAGTAGTCTCCTCCGAAGGCGAAGGTGCCCGGTTTCAGTTTGCTTTGCCTATTCAGGTGCCTACTGAAGTTACTGTTGATGCTGCTGATGTCTTGCAACTCAATCAGGCAGGTGCCCCGACAGAAGACTCGGCCCGGCCAGTTTTTGTGGAGGCTCCCCCTGAAGTCTTGTCTGAAGGCCTAACTGAGTCGGCGCGCGTGCGACAGCTTGCCTCGTCAGGGCTTGCTGAAAGCCGCGATATTAAGGACTTTAATGGGCTTGATGTGCTATCAGAGGCGATCGCATCGATTAACCCTGACAGCTCGGGCGACTCGAATGACCTCCAGCGGAACATTTTGATTGTGGATGATGATCCGATTAATTTGCTGGTTTTGAACAACTATTTGAGCCTACTGTCCGACTACAACATTACTCAGGCAGAGTCAGGCCAGGACGCCTTGGATTTGCTGGCGCAGGGCTATTGTCCTGACTTGATAGTGCTGGATGTGATGATGCCCAGAATGACAGGCTACGAAGTGGTCAAGACGATTCGCACCCAGTGGCAGCGTCATGAATTGCCCATTGTGCTACTCACAGCTAAAAACCAGCTAGAAGATGAAATTACGGGGCTTACGGTAGGTGCTAATGACTATTTGACAAAGCCGGTTGTTAAAGAGGGCTTGCTGGCTAGAATTAAAACGCAGCTTGCGCTAAGGCAAGAGAGCTTAGAAAAAGAAAAGGCCCAAGCAGAAAGAACAGAATTTGCTGAAGCCCTCGCCAAGACGAACGAAGAGCTGCTGTCAGCGCAAGCTGCGTTGGTTCAACAAAACGCCACGCTAGAAGATCAGGTGGCTCAGCGCACCGCCGTCCTTGCAGAAAGTCAGCGCACCCTGGCAACGCTGATGCGGAACCTGCCTGGGATGGCCTATCGCTGCTTGAATGATCCCCACTGGACGATGCTTTTTGTCAGTGAAGGGGCCTATGACCTTACCGGCTATACTCCCGAAGACTGGATCTCACGGGCGATCCGTTACGCTGAGCTTATTCACCCTGAAGATGCTGTGCGCAATCGGCAAGTGGTGAAAACAGCGCTCGGTCAAAAAGAGCGCTTTCAAATGGTGTACCGCTTAGCGTTGCCCCTTTTGAACGCTGAAAAGTGGGTGTGGTCACAGGGGCAAGGCATTTATAACTCGGCAGGTGAGCTGAAGTTTATAGAGGGCTTCATTATTGATATTAGCGATCGCATTTATGGTGAAAAGGCGCTTGAAAAATCTAACCAAGAGCTGAAAACTCTCGTTGCCCAAATTAAAGCCACCCAGGCAGAGCTAAAAATTGCCAAAGAGAAATCAGAGGCTGCCAACCAAGCGAAGTCAGAGTTTTTGGCTAATATGAGCCACGAGCTGCGCACCCCGCTCAACAGTATTATTGGTTTTGCCCAGCTTTTAGATAGAGATACCTCGCTTAAAAAGCAACAGCAGCAGCGTATTCAAATTATCAACCGCAGCGGTGAACATTTGCTTTCGCTGATTAATAATATTCTCGATATTTCTAAAATTGAAGCCGGCAAAATTACCCTAAGCCAGCGTAATTTTGATTTGCATGAACTCTTGCAGGATATTGCAAACCTGTTTGAGCTAAAGACTCAAAAGAAGGGTCTTACATTTGTACTCAAGCGAGGTGCCACTGTTCCGCAGTTCGTCTGTGCCGATGAAGGTAAGCTAAGACAGGTATTGACTAACCTAGTGTCTAACAGCGTCAAGTTTACGGATGAAGGTGAGGTTGAGGTATCTGTTGAGGTGCCCGTTGATACGCCCGTTAACGCATTAGTGCAGCCCGTTAGTGACGACGAGGCCACCGCAGCCCTCACGCTCCGCTTTGCTGTGAAAGATAGCGGTATTGGGATTGCTAGCGATGATATTGAACGGTTATTTGAGCCTTTTGAGCAGGCCAGAGCCGGACAAAAAATGAAGCAAGGGACAGGGCTTGGGCTTTCTATTAGTCAGCGGTTTGTGCAGCTAATGGGAGGAGAGATTACGGCCAGCAGTCAGCTGGGCGCAGGCAGTCAGTTTTCGTTTCAAATACCGGTGACACCGTTGTCTGGCGGCATTGGCGTATTGCCTAGTACAACGCCTGGATATTCTCAGGCCAAAGTCATTGGCCTAGCGCCCTTTCAGCCTGACTTTAAGATTTTGATAGTCGATGATTTGCCAGATAACCTACAGCTTCTTTCAGAACTGCTGAGTTCTGTTGGTTTTTTGGTTCAGCAGGCACACAACGGTGAAGAGGCTGTTGCGCAGTGGCGCAGCTGGCAGCCGCAGCTCATTTGGATGGATTTGCTAATGCCCAAAATGGATGGCTACGAGGCGGTTCGATTCATTCGAGAGGGACCTGAGCAACTCTCTCAGCCTGTTATCATCGCTTTAACGGCCAGCGTATTAAGAGAAAAACGAGAAGCCACGCTTTCTGCTGGGTTTGATGGTTACTTGACCAAGCCGTTCAAAGTTGCCGAAGTGTGGGCTATTTTAGAACAGCATTTGAAGGTTCGCTACCGCTATGACGCTGCCTTGCCTGACGGGGCCGATGGCTCTGACCGCTCTACTACTCAGAGGGCTACGGATGAAATGGCAAGGGCCCCCCATGCCTTGGCCGCCGCTCTAAAGGCACAGCCTCAAGACTGGCAAGCGGCGATGCATCAGGCGGCTACTCAGTTAAAAGGTAAGCGAGTCGCTGAGCTGATTGAACAACTGCCTTCCGAGGAGGCCGCTGTTGCCACGGCCCTTCAAGATTTTGCGGATAATTACCAGTTCGACAAAATCCTCACGCTACTTCAGGAGCCGTCATCAGATTTCTCATAAGGGTTGTGAGTTAGCTGTTTGTTAGTTCCAGGGGCGTTATGAGATTTCATCAGTTGGGTGTCATCGCTGCAGATGAGAATCAACATATGAGTCATCTTTGGGTGAAAGAATTGCTTGGGCGAATTTCATCGCCAGAATTTACCTTGACTAATCCCATGGTTGGTTGAACCGTGCCACAATTTCAGCTAGCCTGCTGCTCTAGCCTGTCGATTCGTCTGGCGTTGCCGATGATCGCTGCTAGCTGCGTTTGCTGTGACTCACGGAAAGCCTGATTCTCCCCAATCATCTGATCTATCTTAGTCTGCTGCTCATCTCCTGCCGCGCTCAGCTCAGCGATCTGCCTATCTGTGTCTTGTGATCGCCGAGCCATATCTGATGAGTTCTTAGCTACGAGCTGGCGTGTTTCTTCTAACCGTGCATCATAACGGGTAATAGCTTCAGCATTCTGAGCTATCTGCTGAGCATTCGACTGCTGCTGCTGAATGGTTTCTTGTAGTAGTGCGGTAGAACTATCCAGCTTGACATCAATCCCGGCAATAACTTCAGCCTGACCCTCTAGCAATTGTTCGATGCGATCTAAGCGGGCCATGCTCTCCAGATGCTGCTGAGCATTTGGCCTAATGAAGTCGCTGATAAGTGTAGCGATGAGTTGTGCTAGCTGTTCGTTCGTCATCGGAAGAGAAGATGTGCCCCTGACTGCATTATAACTTATAGATTATTCAGCGCTTACCTTTGCCCTTAACCCTCGTCTCGTCAAGGCATTGTCAACTTGGCTAGATTTGACTGTGAGCCGCTGATTTTGGGAAGCTGCATCCATGAATAACAGCCTCTACCGTGGCTACCGCCGGGGTGGTTAAACCGAAGGTAACGCTCCCGACCTACCCGACCCCCTGCTGGTCCAACAAGTATCGAAACCGCATAGTCCAGATGGTGTTTGCTCAATGAAACTGTCTTAATATTTGCCAGTCAGTCTCAACTTGACAACGCCTGCCCCGCTTTGTCTGATTCACGATGTTTACGGTATACCTGTGTGCAGCAGCATTGCTAATTTTCGGCTCTATTTTGCTAGCTGAGGGACGCTCTAAAATGACGTGCTCTAACCGCTGCAACTCTCTCTTAGACTGATGCGTACGCCTGACTAAGTCGACAGACACACTAACATCGAAGACCTAATCAGCTTTCTTGATGCTGACAATATCGGCGGCTGAAAGTTTTTCAGTGGCTGACTTTTTAGTGGTCTTTTTGGCTGCTGCTGTGCGAGTTTTGGCCACCCCACTTGCCTTAGCTTTTGAGCTGGCTGATTTTGTTGTTGTTCTTTTCGTGGTCGCTTTTTTCGTGGTTGTCTTTTTCGTAGTTGCTTTCTTAGCGGTTGCCTTTTTTGTCGTGCTCTTTTTCGCTGTGCTCTTCTTGGCGGTTGTCTTCTTTTTAGTCGTCTTCTTTTTCTTCACCGCGCCGCCCTTTTCAGTCAGCAACGCCACCGCTTCATCAACGCTTACCTCTTCCGGTTTTTTGCCTTCAGGGACCGATACATTTACCTTACCGTGCTTAATGTACGGGCCATACGGACCGTCGTACACATTGATAGGCTCTTCATCTACAGGGTGCTTGCCGATTTCATGGATGGGAGTTGCGGCCTTGCGACCTCTGCTGGCCTTGGGCTGGGCGAGCATTTCTAGGGCGCGCTCTAGGCCAATGGTCAGCATGTCGTCATCGCCCTTAATCGAGCGATAGTCGTCCTTGCCGTCTTCTTTGCCTTTGGTATGAACAATATAGGGGCCAAATCGGCCTAGGTTGGCTTTGATATTGTTGCCGGTGACCGGATGGACGCCTAGCAGGCGCGGTAGTGACAGCAGCGCTACGGCCATTTCTGGGGTGACATCTTCTGCTTTTACGCCTTTGGGTAGGGAGGTGCGTTTAGGCTTTTTGTTCTCTTCGGTGACATCGCCCAGCTGCACATAGGGGCCGTACCGGCCAATGAGCAGGTACATGGGCTCGCCTGTTTCAGGGTGCAGATCAATCTTTTCAGGCCCGTCGGCCTTTTGTTTGATGAGTACATCTACCTGCTCATCGTCTAAGTCGGCGGGGCTCACGCCTTCTGGAATAGAGGCCCTGAGAGTTTCTTCTTCTTTTTCTAGCTCTACATACGCGCCGTATTTGCCAATGCGGACTTTAGCCGATAGATCGTCAAGGTCAACGGTGCGCGCTTCGGTGGGATCGATGTTGCCTTGGCGCTGTTCTACCTGCTCAGCGAGTCCTTTGTCGCCGTTGTAGAAGCTCTTGAGGTAGGGGAGCCACTCGGCATTGCCCTCGGAAATTTCATCAAGGGTTTGCTCCATTTTGGCCGTGAAGTGAACATCCACTAGGTCGGGGAAGTTCTTTTCTAGCAGCTCAGTAACCGCAAAGGCGGTGAAGGTGGGGACCAAGCTGTTGTTGATCAGCTCGGCGTACTTGCGAGCAACCACGGTACTGATGACCGTGGCGTAGGTACTGGGTCTGCCAATGCCTTCTTTTTCAAGCGTTTTGACGAGAGACGCTTCGGTGTAGCGAGCCGGTGGCTGGGTTTCGTGGCCGATGGCGTCAAGCCCGGCGCAGTCGAGGGCGTCGCCTTGCTTCATGGCAGGGAGAACCACTTCTTGGTTTTCCAGGGCGGCGTCAGGATTGTCTGAGCCTTCGACGTAGGCGCGAAAGAATCCGGGGAAGTCGATGCGCTTGCCGGTGGCTTTGAAAATCGCGTCGTCTACTGCGAGCTGAGCGGTGATGTTGGTTTGGCGGGCCTCGGCCATTTGGGTGGCGACGGTCCGCTTCCAAATTAGGTCGTATAGCTTGAGTTCGCGCTCTTTTAGCGGCGTGTCTTGCGGGGTGCGGAACACTTCGCCTGAGGGGCGAATGGCTTCGTGAGCTTCTTGCGCGCCTTTGCTCTTGGTGGAAAACTGGCGGGGCTTATCGCTGAGATAGTCTTTGCCGTATTTGTTTTCAACACAGCTGCGCGCGGCTGCGATCGCCTGCTTCGACAAACTGGTGGAGTCTGTTCTCATGTAGGTGATAAAGCCTTTTTCGTACAGCCCTTGCGCGGTGCGCATAGTGTCACGAGCCGAGAGTCCTAGCTTACGGTTGGCCTCTTGCTGAAGGGTGGAGGTGGTAAACGGTGGTGCAGGCTTGCGCGTGTTGGGGCGCTCTTCAATTTTGGCAACGGTCCAGGCGCTGCTTTCTAGGCGGGTTTTCAGCGTGCTGGCTTCTTCTTCATTGAGCAGCAAAACGTTGCGCCCGGCTTTGACCTGACCAGTGGACTCATCAAAGTCGCTGCCATTCGCCACGCGGGTTCCGCCCACGGACACTAGCTTGGCATCAAAGGGCTTTTTGGCCTTCATAAGGGCGGCTTTTAGATCCCAGTAGGCGCCGCGTCTGAAGGCGCGTCTGGCTCGCTCGCGCTCTACTAGCAGGCGTACAGAAACAGACTGAACGCGGCCAGCAGAGAGGCCAAAGGCAATTTTTTTCCACAGCAGCGGCGAGACGGTGTAGCCCACGAGCCGGTCTAAAATTCGGCGAGTTTCTTGGGCATGTACGAGCTTGTCGTCAATGGTGCGGCAGTTTGAGAGCGCGTCTTGAATGGCTTCCTTGGTGATTTCGTGGAACACCATACGCTTGGTCGGCACCTTGGGCTTTAGCACCTGTAGTAGATGCCAGCTAATGCTTTCGCCTTCTCGGTCTTCATCAGTCGCCAGAATGAGTTCGTCGGCTCCTTTGAGCGCGTCTTTGAGGGTTTTAACGACCTTTTTTTTGTCGGTTGGGACGATGTAGAGCGGCTCGAAGTCTGACTCGGTGTTAACGCCAATTTGCGCCCATTTTTCTTTTTTAACCTTGGCCGGAATTTCCTTGGCCGACTTAGGCAAATCGCGCACGTGACCCATGGAAGCCTCTACTTTGTAGCCCTTGGGCAAGTAGTTGCGAATGGTTTTGGCTTTGGTGGGTGACTCGACGATGACAAGCGTAGACATACGACCTATGGCGATTTAACGAGGTTAACAGAGGCGAGGATGCGTTGCGTTTGAAGGGGGCAATCCCGGACGTTGCGCCTTCAAAAATTGAAGAGTAGACGTGGTCTTGCGTTAGACAGGTCTTGCGTTAGACAGTTGGTCTTGAGGGCGTGAAGCAGCGATCGCGAAGCGCCAACTTGTCAGTTCGCATCAAATCGCCTCTCATCAAATCACCTCTATATATATATATAGCGATAGATCAAAAAGGGACGATCCGTCTACCCTGCTTTTTCGGCTTTGTGGAGTCTTCGCTGCTACGGAGATTGGCTGGCACAGGGTGAATAAAAAAGTGAGTGAAAATCGCCAATCCGTTATCTGACACGCATTTGATGAGGGCTCTGGCAGTGATTTTGGCGGTGGCCCGCTGTCTATTTATCTTTGTAGCGCTGTTTGGGCGAATCGGCCTATTAATTTTTTCGTAATATCCGACTGCTTGGAGGGTGGAGCAGTCCAAGAATGCCCTATTCCCAATGCTTACAACCATTTGAAAGAATTTTTGGGAGGCAGGTGATGGGCCCTCTTTTGCGGCTATCTTGACAGTTATCTTTAAATATCTTCGTGTGGGCGGTGGGATTTACGGAAAATACACGGTAAGCTTTCAAGTGGAAAACCTATATTTGGTCTCATATATACAGGCCGTAGTTGATGGACTTTGCCAATATCGCCGCTCAGTTGAATGCGGGCATCATTTTGCCAGAAGGGATTGTGATCGTCACAATTATGGCAATCATCATCACTGACATTGTGGGAGGCCGCTCGGCCACGCGCTGGCTGCCCTATATTGCGATTTCAGGCTTACTTGCCGCTGTTGCGGATCTGTATTTGCAGTGGGGCGCAGCGGACCCCATTGCCTTTTTAGGGGCCTTTAACGGCGATGATCTGAGCATCGTGTTTAGGGGCATTATTGCCCTTTCTGCGGCGGTTACGATTCCGATGTGTATCCGTTATGTGGAGCAGTCAGGTACGGCCCTGGCAGAATTCATCGCGATTTTGCTTACGGCGACCTTGGGCGGCATGTTTCTCTCGGGTGCCGATGAGCTAGTTACGGTTTTTGTTTCTCTTGAGACCCTCAGTATCTCTTCGTATTTGCTGACGGGCTACATGAAGCGCGACCCGCGCTCTAACGAGGCGGCGCTTAAGTATTTGCTGATCGGCGCGGCGAGTGCGGCGATCTTTTTGTACGGCATGTCTTTGCTGTACGGCCTATCGGGCGGTGAGACTAATCTGGCTGCGATCGCGACTCAAATTGAGGCGGCTAGCCCTGGTGAGCCCCCCATTGGTTTGATTATTGCTCTGGTGTTTGTGATTGCTGGGATTGCCTTTAAGGTGGCTGCTGTTCCCTTTCACCAGTGGACGCCGGATGTTTACGAAGGCTCGCCAACGCCTGTGGTTGCTTTCCTTTCGGTGGGCTCTAAAACAGCGGGTTTTGCCCTGGCGATTCGCCTATTGCTCACCGCATTCCCGATGGTGGCGGAGCAGTGGCGGTTTGTGTTTGCGGCCCTAGCGATTTTGAGTATGGTGCTGGGCAACGTGGTGGCCCTAGCGCAGACCAGCATGAAGCGTCTGTTGGCCTACTCCTCTATTGGCCAAGCCGGGATTGTGATGATCGGCTTCATCATCGGTACTGATGCTGGCTACTCCAGCCTGGTGTTCTATCTGTTCATTTACTTGTTTATGAACTTGGGTGCTTTTACCTGCGTTATTTTGTTCTCTTTGCGGACAGGGACAGACCAAATCAGCGAGTACAGCGGCCTGTACCAAAAAGATCCGCTGCTCACGCTTTGCCTTAGCCTTTGTCTGTTGTCCTTAGGGGGTATTCCTCCACTGGCGGGCTTCTTCGGGAAAATCTACATTTTTTGGGCGGGCTGGCAGGCTGGCGCTTACACCCTTGTTTTGGTGGGGCTTATTACCAGTGTGATTTCCATTTACTACTACATTCGAGTGGTGAAGATGATGGTTGTGAAAGAGCCTCAGGAAATGTCGGATGCGGTTAAGGACTACACGGCTAGCGACTGGACTTTGCCTGGGATGCGGCCATTGCAGGTGAGCTTGATTTTGGCGGTGATGGTGACTGCGCTTGCAGGCGTTGCCGCTAACCCCTTGCTTCAGCTGGCCAACAGTTCGGTCGCACGCACGCCTTTGTTGCAGCGTTCTGTGCTTATTCGCAATGAAGAGATCGCGGCTGAGCGACCTCAGTTGCAGATTCCTGTTTCAAATTTGGCGCTATCTAAGGCAGCTATCTCGGCTGAGTAGGCACCGCTTGTTTTTCTCGAGCTTTAGCTCTTAGAAAAAAAGGAGCGCAAAAGACGGTTTCTTGAAAATCACCTTGACTGTGTCGGGGTGATTTTTGTTTAGGGTGTAGGTGGCTGTAGCCGTGACTTTAGCTAGGCAGCGATAGCTGAGAGAGCAAGTCGCCTGCAAGTGAGAGTGGAATGGCGCTTGAACTGGTGTTGGCAAAAATGGCCAGCGTGAGCGCGCGACCCTCAAAGCTGGGTAAATGAACAACCCAAGGTCTGAATCCGGGCCCCTGCCCGCCGTGGGAATACATCAGTCCGTACTTTGATTGTGTGTCTATCATGACGCCGAGTCCGTAGCAGGGATTGCCGAAGTGAGGATCTTTGAAGCCAATGGAAACGGGTTTACGCAGGTGGTTTAGCATTGCTTGCGAGAGTAACTCCTCACAAAATAGTGCGTGATAAAAGCGGGCGGTTTCTTGCGTGGTTGAGGCAATGAGCCCTGTGTAGCACCAGCCGGGATGGTATTTATCGACAATGTCTTCCATGCGGTTCTTTGCGTGAAGCTCTCGGCTGTAACCTGGCGTTATGGAGAGGTTGGCGTTGAGGGGCGTGTGCTCTTTAGGAACGCTTTCCATGGCCAGCGTATTTTTTAGCCCGAGCGGTTTTGTAATGTAGTGTTTTAGGGCTTCGGGGAAGGACCGTTCAGAGAATTTTTCAATTACTTTTTTAAGCGCAAAGTAGCCTGTGTTTGAGTAGCGCCATCCGTTACCCGGCTCAAAGTCGAGCGTGTCTGTTTGCAGCAGCTGTAAAATGCGTGACTCGGGCCATGGCTTGCCGGGGCTAGCGCTGACGCTTGGGCTGTAGTCTGCCAGGGCGGTGTAGCTGGGCAGGCCAGAGGTGTGGTTTAAGACCTGTCGTAAGGTGATTGCTTTTTCTATTTTTAGGGCTGGTAACAGGTGGTGCAAGCGGTCTGTTAAGGAGAGTTTGCCAGCCTCTACTAGCTTGAGAATGATGACGGCGACGAAGGTTTTGGTGATGCTGTAGGTGTAGAAGGTGGCGTTGGGTGCGATCGCTGTTTTGGCGGTTGGCTCGCTGTAGCCACAAGCCGCATGCCAAATGCCGAGTGTTGAGTCATGAATGGTTACATTTACACCTAAAAAGGGCGTAAATAGAAACGACGCATTTAATTGGTCCTGTAGGTTTTTGACATAGGTGTTATGCATCGATCGGTAAGTCCGGAGACTACTGGTATGTGGTTCTTAAACTGCACTCTAACAGCCGGGGTTCGACTCCGCTCACCCCTTGGGTCACCAGCGATGAGCCCTGAGTGGAGTCGAAGGGTGTTGTATAAAAATTGTGCGCATCTACTTTATCGAGCAGATTTCGGAATATAACCACAAAGAAATACTTAATTACGCTCGCTTTATGTATTAATTTTCTGGATAGAATTATTTGTCTAGCGAGCTGTAGCTGTAGCTTAAGGACCGTTTTTGGTACTATCTGGCAAAACTGCAGAAAAGCTGATTTTTAGACCATATTTGTGTGTCAGAAGCTGTGTCATAATCAAAGTCTCAAAAATAGAGACGCTTTACGAGTTTTGCGACTGTGAAAATTGGCTACGCCCGAGTTTCGACCGCCGACCAAAATCTAGATCTTCAAACAGATGCTTTGGAAGAGGCAGGTTGCAAGAAAATTTTTACTGACCAGGGGGTGAGCGGAGCCAAGGCTGAGCGTCCTGGGTTAGACAAAGCGCTAGAGCACATACGTAAGAAAGACACGCTCGTGATCTGGAAGCTGGATCGCTTGGGTCGTTCGTTGAAGCATCTGCTGAGCATTGTCGAGGACTTGAGAGAGAGAGGCGCACACTTCGCCAGCGTACAGGATGGATTTGATACTTCTACTGCGTCGGGCAAGATGGTGTTTTCCGTGATCGGTGCGATGGCCGAGTATGAGAGAAACCTGACGCGAGAACGCACGATGGCGGGCTTAGCGGCTGCTCGTGCGCGTGGTCGGATGGGTGGGCGTCCGAAGTCGTTGGACGAGAGCCAGGTGAAAGTGGCGATCGCACTAGCTGAGGCAGGGGAGCTGACGATCAAGGAAATCTGTGAGCAAGTGGGTTGCTCCCGTTCTACTTACTATCGACAGGTCGCGCCACAGTTAGAAATTACTGGAAGAAGCTGAGCCGCTCCGCTAGGCCAAAGTATTTACGTTGTACCAAGTGCAGTGGTTGGATCAGAGTAGTATCAGCTCCTGTTAGCGAAGTTTGAATCGTAAAATCAGTTAGAGCTTTATTATACTTAGCTTTTTTCGATAGCTATGCTGTTATCAAATAGTTCGATTGGCAAGATGAAAATAGGCTTAAGGTTTATTGCAATAGTTTTAGGGGGTGCGCTGTTAATTTATAGCGTATTACTTCTACTTGTTTGGCTGATTCCAGCACTTCCTGCGTCACAAATACTGCCACAGTATCCAACTTTTGTGCTTTTGTGGCTCAGTCTATGTTTGATTTTCACTGCTATTAGATCTAGGAAAGACTCATCGTAACTAAACGGTCGTTAGTCATTAGGTGCAAAAATATGTTGAGAAATCGAAGATTTTTTTTAGCCTCCTCTGTATTTGCTTTTATTGCTTTTAAAAAAGGTGGCAACGCCGCTAAAGCTCAAGAACGCGAGGGGTGGTTTGTTGAGTTCACAGATACTATTCAAAATGCAGTTTCCTTCGTCGATGATCTAAAAGAGGCTCTTAGACAACAGGGAATAAGAATTGATAGAGAAGAACTTAAACCCTTCGTACGTGTTCTGAATGTAACGGTAAATGAACTCAGATCTAGTTTGATAAATCTAAGAGATTCTCTTGAGAAAAGTTCTATTAGTGATCATAACATTGTTGCTAGAGCCGCTGATCTAAGTTCTCTGTCACAGAGCATGATTTTTGCAGTGGAAGGATTATTTCGTAACGCAAGTGAGTTTGATACATCCTTAGAGCGCTACAGAAATGCTATTTATGGACTGTCTGAAGGACGAAGTGCATCAGTAGACAGAATCAGATTAATTGTGGCGATGCCCACGGGAGATAGAATTAACCGGGATTCACTAGAAGTGGAGCTGAATACTGCGATTGAAATATCTGACTTATTACTTTCAGCGATTCAAACTCTTGCGATAGATTTGGGTTAATCTATCCCTTCAAAGCTCTCAACACATCTTAGACCTTTTGCGAAAACCTTTCTAAGGCATTAAGTGAGACACGATTACCTGATAGTCTCAAAATGCCTGAATTTTGAGACATAGGTAAAACCGAGTTTATTTGTAAGTTCCCATTGGAGGAAGTAGAGTATTTGACCCAGGAGCGCACGATTCTGAAGGCAGTCGAGCCTTCGTGAGAGGCTTCGCCAATTAATTGTATTAAGCTTACTATCAAGTTTGTAAGACCGATTTACAGTCATCTTCAACGTTGTCGCTTTTGCATCCGTTCAAGTTCAGAAAGAAGTGGTAGTACAAAGCGATGTCCCCACTTTTGATGTTCATCTTCCCAAATTTGGCGGTTGCCTCCTTGTCACACTCGACTTATCTACATCGCACCGTTTGCAGCACCCCTGCTATGCTTACGCGACCCCGTCAACGAACTTTTAAATTCCTTTCTCCGAATTTGCGAAAAACACGATCGTCGATGCTGTCATATGCAATGCATAAGTGACCACATGCTCTTCTACGTTGACAGGCGTACTGCCCTGTCCGTGCCCACCCAACTTATTGCGTACAGTCGGAATGCTTCCCTCTAATAAGCTGCGGAGCGCACTGAGTTGATTTTGCCAG
Organism: Cyanobacteria bacterium J06634_5; assembly: GCA_039820525.1. GTDB lineage: Bacteria > Cyanobacteriota > Cyanobacteriia > Phormidesmidales > Phormidesmidaceae > Phormidesmis. Next base: position 32,286 of record JBCBPY010000010.1, on the reverse strand, counting down.
AAGGACGGAACTAGCCCATTGTCAAGACAAACCCTGATAAGTTTTTTAGCCGTGTCGGTCTTGTTGTAGCTCCACTTCCTCTTATCACAGATAGACTTCATTACACTCTCAAAAGCTTTCAGGCAATCAGCAAGAGCTTCCTTATTGTTTCCGTGCCTGTAATGGTCATACGCACTGAGGAATTCTTCCTGTGCACCTTTATAATGAGGCTCACTTAAAAGTCTAAGCGCAGGTTTGACTGCTTCGACATGGAGTAACTCAGAGTCAACCCTAACAATTCTGTTGTTAATAAACTGATAGCCAACTCCGTTCTCCTTGAAACGAATATTGAGTTTGTTGATAGCAGCTTTGGCCGCTTTGTCTCGCGAAACTTTCTCATGACTGTTAAGATAGTGTTGTTGTGGCAATAGAGTGTTGACGTAGACAAAAGACAGTTCAACTGCATCAAGCTGCTCTTCAACGTCACCATCTGCTAAAAAGTAACGGATTAATTCGTCGAAATGGTTCAGACGACCAGCAGAGGTTGCGCAAAGATGAGGGTAGCCATGTTCCTCACAAAGCTTATCAACTATGAACTTATACGATTGTTGAGCAATATGATCGCGACGAAAATTTTCTTCATCACCCAGAACTTGATGCCAGATATAAACTATCTGCATCTTTAGCGTGTCTGGTAGTTTGTCGTAGCTAAATATGTCAGGCACCTCACCACGAAGCCTTTTTTGTCGCTTTGAGTACAGATCAAGAACTACCATCTCATTTGGAAAATCGACTGCTGATACAGCATAGACTTTCTGAGTGAATAATGGCTGGTCAAAAAATAATGCCAAATCAGCAGGGTAAGGGCCTTTGAGTAGCAACGGATGCTGTTGGCAAAATTCAAAGTAGTACGTACGATCGTTCCGAAAACCTTGGTTTTTGGAACATCTGACAGAGTCCTGCTAGCAACTATCAGTAGCGCTAAGCCGCCGTTGCTGGCTCGTTTTGTGCGTATTGCTTGAGCCATGTAATTGAGGTTTGCTCGACTTTAACCTGGCAGTCATCGAAGGTTACTGAGTCTGGATCGAGGAAGTGTGCGATCGCCAACTCAATAACCAGCTCATTAGGGAGCTTTTGTTTTTCTGCATACTCTAATGCCCTACTCTGGAGAACCTTTGATAGAGCAGATAATAAGCTTGTTTTCTCTGCAACCCGGCTGGGTTCGTCGCTAAGGGTCGTATCCAGTTCTAGAAAGTGCTTCAGAGCGCCTTCAATGACAGCAGTAGGACTTAGCTCTGCTTCACTGGCATAGGTAAGAATCGCCGTATGAATATCGTCCGGCAATGATTTCAGAATAGGATTGTCTGCTGTAGGGCTGTGAGGAGTCATAGGTCTATTTCCCTAGGTCACGCGCACGTTGTAAGGCGGGAGTAGCTGTCGAATGATGGCCTGTTCTAGTTGCAATGATAACCGAATCCATTGCAAGGACAGCGTAACCACAGCAATCCTCACATCATCTGGGTTCAACCGATCCATAAAAGCCCAACCGAGAGCTTTGTGTCCGCCCTTGAATCGGCCCTTAACACTACCAGATTTGCCGACGTAGAGGATGCCTTGAGTCCTATGTTTGACCGCGTATATCCCTGGACTAGGCGGCAAGTCATCGAATTCTCTACTCAACGGACAGCAGTCATTGAAGGGCATTTCATTGAGCAACTTGAGAATTCTTAAGGCTTCAGCATTGATAGTATCTACAGAGTTGCGCATCTATTAGCCGTTAGGGTGTGACTTAGCCCGTATCGCAGCTACTGGATTGTACTGGCAAGAGTGTCTTGTCTCTTCATGGTTCGATAGGTGATCGCGCATCGCTATTCTCAGCATGAGTCTTACCACCGTTTTTAAGGGTTGGCCTTCATTTGGCCTAATGTCGCTTGTTTTTTTAATTCTCGCCAACAGGTGTGGAAAGAACATTTTTCGCGAGAAGGCGCTAAAGTTGTTGAATTAACTGCGAAAGGTAGAGTAGTAGCGAATGCTCTTGATTTGAATCTAGCCACCCTGTTAGCGATTCGAGCTGAAGAAGAAATGCTGGGTCGTTACCTGCCCTCTGAACCCGTTGCCTGACTTTTTGCGATCGCAAGATAGACAATAGACTGTCTCAGTCTCGTTGCCCGATGGCTGTGTGGTTTTGTTTAGGTCTCATTCATGAATGAACTACACTTAAGCAGTGGATTGGATAGTTAGGTCACATGACTTCTCAGGTTTTATCTCCAGCGATCGCCAATTCTCCGCCAGAGCAACGTGTGGTGCTAGAAGGCGTGAGCTGGCAGCAGTATGAACTGCTGCTGGCTACCCTCGGCAGCGATTTTCCCGCACTACGCCTCAATTACCTGGAGAGCACCTTAGAAATCACGACGAATTCTCCCCTTCATGAGGAACTCAAGACGATGATTGGGATGTTGATGGAGGCTTACTTTCAGGAGACTCGCACCTGGTTTCATGGGATTGGTTCGGCGACTTTTCGTCAGGTAGCAAAGCAAAGAGGGCTAGAGCCGGATGAGTGCTACTGCTTAGAAAAGAAAAAAGAATTTCCCGATCTTGCTATTGAAATCGTACTGAGCAGTGGCATTGTCGATAAGTTGGATATTTATCAGGGGCTGGGCGTTACTGAAGTATGGGTCTGGGAGGCAGGGCAATTCACCCTGTATCATTTGCGTTCAGAAGGGTATGAGGTTATCGAATGCAGCGAGTTACTGCCAGGCTGTGATATTCGGTTGCTAGCGGCTCATGTAAAACCCGATGAGCAGTTTGACGCGGTGATGGCCTATCGCGATGAGTTAAGAAAGTAAGCTGCTATGCCGGAAAGCTTGGACAATGCAGCAGCGCTTAAAAGTCGATTTTGTACTCTAAGATGATGTCCGTATCGTCTAGGTTGGATGAGCCCCGCAAGTCTAGTTCGTCGGTGATGCGGTATTGGAGGCCGAGCTGTGGCGGGTTGTTGCTGTTGAGAATTTCTAAAATATTGACTTCGATGCGATCGCTAATGCTCGCCGTTGCCTGTAGGCCTAGCCCGATGCCCACTGAACTATCTGGCGAAGTATCTGTGGTGGGAAATACGCTGAAAGACTGTAGTCCTATCGCATCTGCGATGTTGTCTCCTAAGGTGGCTAGGTTGCCTGCGCCGAGGAAGCCAGCGAGCTGAGTGTAGGAAGCAGTTGTGATATCGGAAAATGCGCTGCTGCTGAGCAGGGCGAGCAGTTCGCCTTGGCCCAAAGAAGAATTGCTGGTGAGAGACAGGCTATCGCTCAGTTCACTGGCTGGCCCTTGGGCCACGGCCTGCACTTCTACAAACTGAATTTCTCCAATGGTTTCAATCCCAGAGTTCACTTCAATTTCCGAACTGACAAACGTACCTGCCTTGCGAGGCGCTGGGGTAATGTCGCTGTTTTGTACCCTGGCTTCCATGACGACATCCACATAGGGGTCGAGGCCATTTTCAGGAAGGAAAGTGGCTGTGTTCGGTGCGCTGGTGTCTAGCCGAAACTGAGTAGAAAATAGGTTTATCCAGCCTGACTTGAGTGCGATGGTGCCGTTGGGTTGCAGATTGCTTAAAGGGCCGTTGATGGTGATATCGCCTAGGGCACTGATGTTGTAAAAGGGTTGTCCGAGGATGGCGAGGCGATCGCCAAAGGTAATTTCAAAATTATTAAGCGCGATCCGATCTAAAAGGCCCTCTGGCTGTTCTTGCTCTGGGAGATCTAGCGCTTCAGGGCCAAAGTATTCTAGGCGATAGGGGCTAACCTCTTCTAGCTCTTCTTCGGTAGGTAGGTTAATAGAGCCGGCTTCGCCTAGCAGTTTGTTAGCTTGAACCTGACCGTTGGCAACTTCTACGCCGCCGCTGATGGTGGGTTCTAACACAGCGCCCGTGACAAAAACGCGTCCTTGAAAGTTCGCTTCTAACAGTCCGCTGTAGTCGAGCGGTAGGTCGTTGAGCGAAATGACTAAGCCGTTGTTGTTAGGCTGTTGCTTTTGCTGCGATACGGGTGTTGCCAGTAGGGACTGACCTGAGGCTAAGAGTGGCAGCTGCCCTGCGATCGCAAGCTGGCCGTCACCAATGCTGGCCTGCATTTGCTGGATGCTGACTTGCTTAAGGTCGAATAGAACAGCGCCGTTTAAATTGCTGATAGGGTCGCTTAAAAGAGTGCTAGCCAATAGGCCATCGTTAAAGCTGGCTTTGCCCTCAACAATGGGTTCACTCAAGGTGCCATCAACTTGAACAACAACTTCGCCGGTGCCGCCTTCCCAGCGGACACGGTCTTTGGTGAGGGCATTGACAAAATCAAAACTGTCGCCAGGCACTACGGCCTTCAGGTCAATGCGCTCTGCGGGAGGCTGCACGGTCATGAAAGGCAGCGCATAAAGGAGATTGCCTGTGAGGGTGATGGGCGTATCATCGGGGGCGATCGCCACTTCACTGTCTAGCTTCAGCTGGGCGTTGCGATAGCTGAAGTCGGCACTTACCTCGGATAGTGCGTAGTCATTGATTTGAGTATTTGCGATCGCAGCTTCCCCCGCAATGACCGGATTGGCTAAGCTACCGTCAAAGGTGGTGACTACATCCAGCTCACCAGCGATATTGACCGGTAAAGGATAAACCGCCCCAGCGACTTCTACGGGCAAATTATCGATGGTGAGTTCTCCGTCCAACCGGTCTAAGTTGCCTGTCCCAGATAGGTTGATGGCCGTTTCTCCTGCATTAATCACAGCGGTGTCTAGCGCCAGCGTCATGTCTTCTATTTCACCGCTAATCGCGAACTCGTTCTCGGGTGAATAGGTCCCCCAGGTCCAGCTGTTGCCTTGAAGAGCGAAGTCGGCAGAAAGATCTTTTAATGCGGTCGAAGCGCCTGCGACTTCAATAACACCGGTGAATCCGCCTGCCAGATTTTCCAAGGGAGGAACGATGACCGATCCTGGAGCTGACTCTTCTGGTGGATTGGCTTCAACGAAGGCAACGAAGTTTTCTAGCTTGCCCAATAAGTTTGTGGCGACCACGCCAACGGGCTGCGTGTTTAAGTCTGTGGCTGAGCCAAAAGGGGTTGGGGCTTCACCGGGGCCGAATGCGCTCAGGTCCAGCTTTTCAAGTACAGCCGTTAAGTCTTCAATTTAGCCTTCTGCAATGGTGAGCTGGCCTGCGTATGCGATGTCGGGTGCTAGGCTGGCGCTGCCTGTGAGCAGGTACCGGCTGTCCTCAAAAAGTAGTTCGCTTTGCTCAAGGGTTGCGGTGTTGTTTTTGTAGTTGAGGCTCGCGGTAAGGGTTTGAGCGTCTACTGGCGCTAGGGATGGCTGCTGCACGGTGATATCCGCGTCAACGATAGGATTTGAGAAGTCTGCAAGGTTGGCGTCTACGCTAGCTGTTAGCTCGCCAGTCACTTTTCCGAAGGTGGCTCTCAGCTGAGAATTGGCAGGTGGCTGAATGTTTAGCTGCTTTAGGGGAAGCTGAAGAATGTCGGCGTGGAGCTGGCGGTTTTGGCCATAGCCTTTGGCTACAAAGTCTTGATTGCGCACTTCAAAGGTGGTGGGCCATGTATTCTCGCTGAGGCTGAGCTGAATGAGGTCGTCAGCGCCCTGAAGATTAACGCGCCCGCCTTCTGAAAAAGAGAACGCGATCGGTCCGGCTAAGGGCTCAAACAACAGATCGTTGAGGGCAAAATTATCCAGTCTTGTGGTGCCGTTGATCTGTGGATTGGTGAGCGTGCCTGTGAGCTGCCCGTCAAAGCTGGTGAGCCCTGTGACCTGTGCGTATTCTGCAATGGTGGGCGGGGCAAAGCTGTTGAGTGGGGCTAGGTCGAAGGACTGTAGCGCCACATCTAAGTTGAAGCGGTCAATGGGGATTTGCTGGGTAAAGTCTATGCCGATGGTCCCGTTTGCCTGGAGGCCGGGGGCGGAGAATGAATTGACAGCGATGCGATCGCCCTGCCATTGAAATGCGGTTGTCCAAGGGCCTTTTTCTAACAAGGGTTCGTTGGTGCTGGGTAGGCGGACCTGGGCATTGGTGATCGCAGCGGTGCCGCCCGCTTGAATCTGGTTTAAATTAATCGCGCCTAGGTTGCCCGCTGCGTCCACATCTGCGCTGAGCAGACCTTCTGCCTGAGTGGTGAACTGTTCAATCGGTACTTGGGCTGTGACGACGCTAGCCTGCCAATCTCCATTTGCTAGCTGAAGCGTGGCGTCTGCATCTACAGTGCCCTCAGCGACCCGCAGGCGAGTATTGTTCAAAACAACCACACGCTCTGCAAGGGCTAGCTCGCCCTGCCCAGGAAAAGTAGACTCCGAAAGCTGCCACTGGGCAAAGGCCGTTGCTGATTCAACGGGTGCGTTGAGGTTGCCAAAGGCTTCTGCGTCCGCAGCTAGCCTGCCTGCGACGACTTCTGCGGGTAGGACAATGCCGTACTTTTGAGCCAGGACATCTACAGATACCTGATTAGTCAATGCGGTGGCCTGCCAGCTGCCGGTTTCTGTTTGTAGGCTGCCGTCTGCGCTCAGCGTCCCGTCTGCGACTTGGAGGCGAGTATTGTTGAGTGACACAACATTATCGGCGAAGGTCAGCTCGCCTCGCCCTGGGAAGTCACCGCCTGAGAGCTGCCACTCAGCCAGAGCACTCGGAGCGTTTAGCGTGCCTGTCGCTGCCACATCGGCTGTTAAGTTGCCCACTACTATCTCTTTTGGTAGCTCAATGCCATAGGTTTGAGCGAGTGTGTCTGTGGGTAGTTCGGCTTGGGCAGTGAGTTCAAAGCTAGGATTTTCTAGGTTATCTAGGCCGACTTGCCCCTCAGCTAGAACGGTGCCGCCTGCTTGAGGGACAAGGCGCAGCCTGGTGAGGTCAAATTCGGCAGGGGTGAGTACAAAGTCGGCAACGGCAGTAGTAAAGCCTAGCTGGTCTATCTGTAGAGGTTGTAGATTAGCGAGGCGACCGCGTAGGCGAGGGGCGTCTATTTGGCCTCTGACCTGGGTAGTGAGCTGGAAGGCGCCGCTGGCGTCCACGGGTAGCGCACCATCAGTCAGGGTTTGCACGTCATTGAGCGTGACTGAGGGAAGGGTGGCTTCTAGGTTGTAGCCGTTTTCCCAGTCGGCATCGCCTGAGGCGACGAGGGTAACCTCTCCCACCTGTAGGTCCGCTTTTTCTACGGTGACCTGTTGGCCTTTGAAGCTGAGCTGAGTGTCGATGCCGCTCACGGGCTTTGGTAGTTCGGTAATGAGCACCTCACCGTTTTGCAGGCGCGCGGTCCCTCGAACATCTACTGCGGATTTGTTGAGTGTGCTCTCCTCGGTGAGGGCTGCTTTTACGACCAGATTGCTGTTGAGTGTGCCATCGCCGATGCCGACGCCTTCAGGCAGGAGGAGGTTGAAGCTGGTGGCGGGAAGTGCTTGCGATCGCACCATGGCATTTACGGCGCGCTGTGCTAAATCAGCTTCGCCTTTGATGTTAAAACTGCCGTCTTCCGCTTCGCCCGATAGCTTGCCAGCGAGATCAAACGAAACCTGCTCATTGTCTTCCCCGGAAAAGTCGATACTGACGTCTGTTTTAGTAGCCTGTAACGGCTTGCTCAAGCTCACCGCTTCATTGTCTTGCTCAAAGACCGATGCGGTGAGCTGGGCATCTTGAATCTCAATGGTTTGAATTTCTAGGGAGAGGGCAGATTCTTCTTCGGAGGGTTCTGGTAGTCCAATTTCTAGCCATTCTCCGGTTTCTGACTGGGCCAGAGAGACTTCAGGGCGGATAAGAACAATTTTGGGTCGCAGGGTTTGTTCAAAAAGGAGCGATCTCAAATCAATTTTGACGTCAACGGCATCGACAACGGCAAAAGAGTCGTCGGTTGCGGTAGCGGGCATGGTGGAGGTGCCTAGCCGCACGCCCCAAAAGGCGAACCCTTCTACATCGCCAAGCTCAAACGGACGCTCGATAATGTCTTCTATTTCGGCTTCTACTCGGGGCAGAACCTGGGCTGTGAGAATGCGATCGCCCCAGATTACTCCTATAACACCAGCAACTGCTGCTGTTGCGCCTAGGCCAGCGCCCAAAATTTTGAGTAATTTAATATAGCGACGGTGGCTCGCTCTAGGCTGTGGATTAGGTTGTGGATTAGGCGAGGGATTAGGCGAGGGATTTGAGGCCGGAGGTTCAGGTGAATTAGGCATGAGTAGGAAGGGCCGATAAAAACACAGTTCACGCCTCGAAAGACCTGGGTAAGTCGTATCAGTTTTTGCCTGTTGGCGCACCTTCCTAAGGAGAGACGATATCTTTATCCAATTCGTGCGAGATACTCATAGTAGGCGGTGATTCCCTTTGATGCAGTCGCCTTCCTTATTTGAGGTCAGCGTCTGGAGTGGTAGCCTTGGCAAAAATCGACCTGGTAATTTACAGACTCATTGCAAGAGAGCTTGAAGCTGAAGCTTTTGAGCAATGGGTGTATTCGGAGAACGCTTTAGAAAGCTTCCTTGGGCCAGATAACTATTTGGCGTTAATGTCTTTGGATTATTCATTGCCATCTTCGCTGAATGAGGCTGAAAAGATTTGCAAGCCCTACATTGATATTGCTAGCTACCATGAGTGGTCCCTGCGTCGAGTTCTGCAAGGGGTTATTGACCGTCCAAATGACGCGAGTAATTACATCAAGCAATGCTACAAGCTGTATTGTGACGGGTATGGTTTTTTAGATAATCTTGGTTTGGGATACGGCTTGGCTATTGCGGTCTCGTCTTCTGGCCTGTCTTCTGGCCCGTCTTGTGAAGGGGATGCTGCAACAGGGAACGCGTTGACATCACCAGCACAAAAAAAGCTGATCGACAGCTTTTATCCAGCTATTTGCAAAGAGGCAGAAAAAGTGTTGCATTGGCTCGATGTGCAAAAGATAGTCCTGACCGGGCACGACGGTGGTGCGCAAGGTATTCAATACAGCGACAGCCGTACCTTGAAAGAAAAAGCGCCTACCGCTTATGAGGTTGCTAAGTAGATCGTCTATCGGCCTGCCTATTGGCCTGCGTATCTGTTTGATGAGTCGTCATTCCCCTATTCGGCAGGGTTTATTTTGGCGGTGGTAAGCTTTGAAAAAGCGTTTGGAATTGCGAACTATCGAGATGAAACTTCAGTCTATAGAAACGACGCCCAGTCCCAACTGCATGAAGCTCAATTTAGATAGCTCAGCCAGTGACAAGCCACTGACGCTTACCGCAGGTGCTGAGGCAGTAATTGAAGCTGTAGATACACCTGAAATATTTCAACGCTTGCTGGGTGTTGATGGTGTGCAGTCCATTTTTGTGATGAATGATTTCATCACGCTGACCCGGCGAGGCAGCGCGGGATGGCAGCCCATTTTAGCGGCGGCTGGTAAGCTCATTGGCATTGCAGAGACGGCGGATGCTAGCGTCAGCGACAACTTAAATCCGGAGACAGCTGAGCGTAAAGCGGCCTCTGCCCAAGGTGCTGATCAGAACTTTGGCCAGGTGGAAGTGGCTATTCAAATGTTTCGCGGCATTCCTGTTCAGGTGCGGGCCACAAAAGACGATCAGCAGGCTCGGGTCGCTTTGCCTGAGCGGTTTAGTCAAGCGCTGCAAAAGGCTGTGGACCAAACGCAGGCAAACTACGTGGCTGAGCGAGTTTGGTCGCCGTATCAGCCTCAGTTTGGCAATCTAGAGGAGATTGCCCAGCAGGTTGCCGATGAGATTGCGATTTTGATCAATGAGGCGGATCTGGCTGTGCTGGAAGCGGCGGCGATTGATCCGACTGAGAAAGTGGCCGCTTCGGTGGGGTCGCAGCAAGGGCTTTTGAGCGAGCTTCAACAGTCAGACTGGAAGCGTCGGCTGAAGGCAATTCAACAAATTGAGGTGAATGCAGAGAGTTTTGATGCAATCACCGCTGCGCTACAAGATGACCGCAATGCCATTCGTCGCTGGGCGGCTGCTCTGTTAGGAGCTAGCGAGCGCTCTGACGCCGTCGCGCCGTTGTGTACCGCGCTGCATGCCGATAAGTCTGCCATTGTGCGCCGGACCGCAGGTGATGCGCTGAGTGATTTGGGAAACTCGGTTGCTATGGATGCTATGGTCAATGCCCTACAAGATGCCTCTGGCTTAGTAAGGTGGCGGGCGGCGCGCTTTCTAAATGAGCTGGGCACGGAGGGTACATTGCCTGCGCTAAAAGCAGCGTCAGCGGCTGAACGTGAGTTTGATGTGCGTGTGGAAATGAATGCTGCGATCGCACGAATTGAGGCGGGGAAAGCCTCACAGCTGCCGATGTGGATGAGAATTAGTCAGGGATAATATGAAAAACCCTCACTGGCAAGGAGAGTTGCCGGGAGGGTTTACACAGTTTTATTTCGTTGCTAGTGAGCACTTTCTTTTACATATTTCTATCAAGGCAGTGCCTGTGAAATAGTTAAGGAGACTCAGGCAGCACCCGCTGCGACAAGCGCACCAAGGCCCACTAGAGCGATCGCAATTTGCTCTTGCAGCTGCTGGCGACGCGCTTCAGGGGAAGGCGCTGGCACAGGAATTGCAACAGCTCTTGCTTTCGTTGGGTTCTGAGAAGCGTTACGCATTTTCGTTACCTTTAGTTCAACTGATGAATAGCACTCGCTTCAGCTAACGAATCGTTAACTTAAGTGAGTCTGAGGGGGTGCGAAATAGCACCAGCACCTTGAAAATAAAGGCGACCCTCACGCGGCTGTTCATCTCTGTATTTATTAACAATATATGAACTAATGTAAAAAGTATTGTCCCTAAAGGCGTAGTGTGCCTTTTGTTGAGGTTGTAAGTCTGGATACTCAACGGCTACAGAGATTGTTAAATCAATAGGTAGGTTCACTTAGCTAGGCTTGCCGTGAATCGTGAGAACGATACGTGAGCGACTGATGGAGGCACGGCGATTTCTAAATTGCCTGTTTTTGCTTAATGCCCTTTGTGAATGTGAATGCCCTTTATGTGCCTAATCCCAGGTTTTAAGGGCCGCATTCCAGGACTCTAAAAGGCTGATGACTTGCGATCGCCTCGACTCGAACGTGGCCGCCACCCAAATAAACAACAGGCCCAAGGCAATCCCGACGGCCCACAGCAGTGACGCGTGGTTGCCAATGGCCAGCGCCAGCACTCGAATGACCTGCAATACAAAGGTCACCGTCCCGATGTACAAATATGCGCGCACCTTGAAAATCAGTCCTGCAAAAATAGCTGCACCGCTCAGTGCCAGCGTGAGCGCCGCGTAGGCCAACATCGGTTCAGAAACATCTGCTTGGTACAGCGCGGTTAGCCCAATGAGCCCCAGTGCCATTATCCGCAGCCAGTGCCGCTGTTGCCGGCGAGAGTGTTCTTTGAGCCAAGGATCTAGCTGCACAACGTACAGCACCGACAGCCCAAAGATTAGGCTAATCCACAGCTCATTAATAACGCCCAGCCTATTGTCCAAATAGCGCAGCAGCGCCCAGTCAAATAGCAGCACACTAAAGTAAGTGAGGCGTATGCGGCCTGTTTGCTTGGCCATCCAAGCGTAAAAGGCTCCTACAATCAGCAAGCTTTGCGTGTTGATAAACTCTAGCGTGATGCTGAGCGTCAGCAGGGGTAGCGCTAAGCCCAATTGTTTCCCAGGCCGAGCGGGCCAGCCCCATCGCGTCCAGGGCAAAGCGTATAGCCCCCACCCAATCATGCTGGCGAGCAGACCGCTCCACATAAAGAGCCCTGATCTGTCGGGGAACCAGGTAAAGCGCGTGTAGGTAACGCACAATAGCGCTTGGAGTAAGCCCAGTGCTGTCCAGGCTGTATGGCTAAGGGGGAATGGCTGCGGCGTCCAGCGGCGGTTACCCGCGACTAAAGCGTAGGTTGCTAGCAGTAATGAAATGCCTGTCCACAGTGCGATGCCGCGCGGCTCACTCATGCCTAGCAAGGTTGCGCATAGTGCCCAAAAGCTTCCGAGTGCCCAGTGTGCATGTGTAATCCAGCTGAGCCATTTGGGCGATAGCCGTCCGTAGCGAATGAGCCAGCGTCGAGATCCTCGTTCTATGAGGGCAATGGATAGGGCCAGTGCGGCTAGGAGCGTTACGCCATCTCCGGGTTGACCCCCGCTAGCCTGCGATAGCTTGTAAATCAGCAGCTCGTAAGCGCCTACTGAAATAGCCACTAAGCCCACGTAGCTCAAAACCTGTAAAGATCTTTTTCGCCGTCCTATGCCCATTGAAATGAGGCCAGCGGTTGCGGTGTAAAGGCCACTATCGTCTTGAAAAGCCGTCTCAAAGGGAATGAGATCGAACTGATAGTGACCCAAGAAGAGCCCTAAAGCTGCGTACACGAGCGGAATACCATGCCAGCTTGCCCAGCTATTAGGACGCTTTAGCATCCATATATCGCCTGCAATTTGAGCCATTAGGCCCAGGGCGAGAAAGGCGATCGCAATTGTCCCGATAGGTGTATCCCGTAGCGATAGCCCCAATCCAACCGTAATGGCTATGGCCCACCCTGTACTCCAGTAGCGCCAGTCCGCCACGCGGTGACGAATCGACTCCAGCAGTGCGGCGAGGAGGAGGAGGCTGGCCACCATCGTATAGTTGGCTGTGTTGTTGAAAGTCGTGGGATTGACAAAAAACTCAACGTCAACCGAAGAACTGATAAAGAGCATTCTCAGCGCGGCAATCAAAGTGCCCCAGAGCAATAGCCCTACCATCAGAATATTTCCCCAGATGTCAGTCGCTTTCTGGTATAGCGCTGGTAAATTTCCAGCCCGCCTGTCTAGGGTTCTGGCCATTAGCCACAGGGCCCAGATAATCAGTGCCCAGGCGATGAGCATTCGCGCTTCACCCATGGGCGTGCCCGTTGGATAGGCGACGATGGAGGGGGTTAAGGGCAGTACTAATACTTTCCAAAAACAGCTGGTGGCTAAGATAATGCCAGAGCCTACCGTTAGCAGCGCTGAGAGTGGGCTTTGCCATACGCGGCTATTTAAAAACAAGCACAGTGTTCCGATCGCAAAGCTGGCGATCGCGCTGTTGGTATCCTCTATCAGCGGCAGCTGAAACATCAGCGATGCCGCCATAATTTGAGCTAAGGCAACGGGTAACAGGGCGCGCCGATGGTTCACGACAACCGTTAGTAGGACAGGGACTACGAGCCCAATCCAAAAGGGCTGCAACCCCCAGTTCGCATCGTTGGCGTACATATAGTCCCAGCTGGCATACAGCGGCACATAGCTGAGTGCGGCGACGCCCAATCCGCCCGCCCAAGTGCTTCTGCGCCAGCGGTGGCTACGCAGGTTTAAGTGTGCTGTAAATTCTGCGATCGCGAGTCCTAGCCCTATGTAGGTCCATCGCTGCAAGCTCAGCTCAGGCCACAGGTACTCAATCCAGGCTGCGATCGCTGCGAGTCCGGCTAGGTGCGTGAGTGACACCATCGCCTCCTTAATTTGGGGCCTGCGGCGCACAATGACAAACAACAGCACCGCAGACAACAACAAGTTGGCTGCCCTGGTGAAGTCATTGCTCATGCTGAGCAGCGACAGACATACCCCCAATGCCAGGGCCGTATTTTCGGTGACTTGAGACAGTGCGGGCTTTTGCCAGCGGCGAAACTGCCAAGCAAACCACAACAACCCCAATAAAAATGGAAAGAAGCCTAAACTCGTCCACTCACTTTTGGCAATCGGAGAGGCCGAGAGCTGGCTAGAGAGCTGCGTGAGCACCGTTTCTCGGGTGCCCTTGGGAATGGCCGCTCCTAGCAGCCAGTAAGCCTGGCCTGCAACGCCGATGAGCGCTAGCACCGTTTCCTTTTGCCAGGTTCGTTTGAGCTGGTCCCACAGCAGGTGCAGCGCCAGCAGGCTCACACCAATTGCCTGCCAGGGCGGCTGATGAGCGACCGACATTCCCCAGCCCAGCAGCAGGAGGCCGTAGCCGCTCCACTGCCAAATCTCTTTGCTGGCTTTGTTGCGGTTCAGCCAGGCCAACAGCCAGCCGCAAATGCCTGCTGCCAAGCCCAGCTGATGGGGCGGAACCTGCGTGATGACCAAGCTCCGAAACAGCAGGATTAAGACGGCTAGCGCTACGGCCAGCACATCAAAAGAGAGTAGCTTTAGGCCCGCTGAGGGGTCGTCTGCTGTGGGTTCGATATCTGGCTGAGCCTCTGACGTAGCCTCAGCTAATGTAGCCTCACCTGTAGCCTCAACGGGCGCAACCGCAGCATCGCTTTCTTCTGCTGAGTGCCGATCTTGATAGAGTAAGTTCGCAGCAGTACCGATGGTGCCGAGGTAGGTGGCAATGACGGGCCACAGCGCCCAGCCGCCAACCAATCCTAAAAATGAGCTGCTGACCCAGCCCCAATGCAGCCAGCTGAGGCCGATAAGATTGAGCTGATTTTCCTTTTTGGTGAGTAGCTTGAGGGGAATGCCGCTGAGCACAATCGCTGCGATCGCCCCAGCGCCTTTGCCGAGGGTAGTGTCCAAAACGCCCAATGCATCCATCATCCAAAAGTTGACGGGTAGCAGGAGCAAAGTTGTGAGCACCAGCATTTTAGCGGTCGCCTGAAGCTTTTCTTGCCGCTGGGTCCATTGGCTGGCGAACCAAAAGGCCACCGTGTAGCCAAATAAAATTGCATACTGGCCAATGGCTGAGAAGGATTGCCAGCGGGTGGCGGCGAGTACTCCTGACGAGACGATGACGAGGAAAACGCCAAGGAGCAGCAGCCAAATAACGCTGATTTCGTCTAGGAGCGATCGCAGCGAACGAGAGACCTGATTGGGTGCTCTGGAGGGGGCCGGTTCTGTGGTGGCCCTATCGGTTAGGCTCGCGGCAGTATTTTGTGCGCTCTGCGTAACGGTATTTTGTGCGCTGGCGACTTCAGGTGGATCGGGGCTGAACGCCCTGGCGATGGTTGCACCTAGTCCCGACCTTTGGGTTGATGAGACGTTGCCTGGTTGACTTGCTGATGGGTCAGCCGCTGAGGCTGGTGGCAATGGCTGGCTCATCGACTCGGCTAGCTCGCGGACCTGGGCCTCTGAGAGTAGCCCGAGCCTCACCCACATATCTAAGCCTTCTAGCACGCGCGATCGCACCTGCTCCGAGGTCAAATCCAGCCGAATGTTGAGCCGCATAATCCGTAGTTCCTTAGTTGCCGCCTAGCATAGGCGCATAAGGGAAACACTGCGTTGATTTAAACCCAGATTGTAGAACGTCTACATCAATGCGGATAGAGAATGCGGATAGGGTCAGAGCTTGTACGAGAATCAACAAAAAAGCGCTGCGATTAGAACAATCGCAGCGCTTTTTTGTTAGACTTCGGCGATGCTTAGCCAAACTCTACTTATTCATACTCTTCCGGTAATACACTACCGGTCCTTCGTTTGGCACATACAGGCACTCCTGTGCAGATTGCCACAAGCTCTTCCAAATCGGCGTTTTAGATTCGCGGTAGTAGTCGCCTAAAACTGGCTTGATCGCTTCAGTCGCATCTTTAAGATGATAGTGAGGCATATTCAAGAAAATGTGGTGAGCAACGTGTGTCCCAATGTTGTGATGGATATTGTTAAAAATACCGTAGTCACGATCGATGGTAGAGAGTGCGCCTTTTAGGAAGTACCAGTTGTCATTGCGGTACCAAGGAATATCAGCCTCGGTGTGGTGCAAATACGTGACCAAATCTAGCCAAACGACAAAGACGACATAAGGCATGATGTAGTAGTTGAACAGCGCCAGTGGGCCTGCTACAAAACCAAAGACTACTAGACCTGTGACCATGAGGCTCCAGCAAATGGTGCTGACAATCACGTCCCATTTTTCGTTAGGGCGAAACAGCGGGCTGCTAGGCATGAAGTGGGAGCCCTTTGCTCGACCGGGCGATCTCATGAACAAATACACCGGATAGGCAAACAAGAACAGAACGAACCGCATCACCTTGGCCGGGGCGTCCATTTTTTCATAAGTGGCCTGGTCCATCGGATACCAGCTTTCATCCGTATCCAAATTACCGGTATTGGCATGGTGCGTGCGGTGGCTAATGCGCCAGCCGTGATAAGGCACCAAAATAAACGAGTGGGTAATGTGACCAATCAGGTTGTTTAGCCACTTGTACCTAGAGAATGAACCGTGACCGCAGTCGTGACCCACTACAAACAAAGCCCAAAACATGGTGCCTTGAGCCACCCAAAAGAGAGGAAAAAATAACCAGGAGTTGAGGCTAGCAGCCAATGCATACAGCCCAGAAACAATCCCAATATCTAGGAAGAAGTAAGCTAAAGACCGTCCAGCAGAAGGCTGAAAGCAGTAGTCAGGAATAGCCTCTTTGAGATCTTTTAGCGTAAAAGGAAGTTCTTGTTTATTTGCAGTAGAAGGAGCGGTCTCTCCTATCGGCCGAGTACTTAGTTGCACGTATTACCTGTTGAAATGACACTAACGACCCACCTTTAACCGTTGAGAGAAACAACGATTTGCACCACAAGATTTGCACTACAAGATTAAAGATGGCGTTTACAAACGTTTACAATACTACATTTTGTACTAGCGCTGGTAAAAGGATTTCTATCTCAAGGCACCACGCTTCCTGCTAGAAAAACTGGCAAAAGGGTGAATTTGCTGGGCATAAACCCTGAAAACTGGCAAAAAGGGGGATGCTCAGGGTCCGTGCTTTCGCTAGGTTTCGCCCAGTTTTGTCAGGGTCTGGCAGACGGTCTAAAAGATGTGGGAATCCTGCAACAAGGGGCGCTGGGGGGTGCCTAGCAGATGAAGAGTCGCCGTTGCTCAAAACGGCTCGTCAAAGCGGCTCGATAGTCCTGCAAACAATTTTTATATTGCTTCTTCGTGACCATCCATACTTTGCAATTTCTTGCCTAACGGCCATTCTGTCGGGCTGCGTTGCCTTTACTGCATGGATTCGGCGAGCGAGTGCACCGGCGACCCGCCCGTTTACCGGCCTGATGGTTGCGATTACTGCCCAGGCGATTAGCGCGGCGATTAGCGCGGCTGCAACCTTGCCTACCAGTATCATTGCTTGGACAACGCTCACGACCGTGCTATCGAGTGCGATTACGGCGCTGTTTTTTACATTTTCGCTCCATTTTACGGGGCGTCGTCGGTGGCTCACCCGCTGGCGGCGAACCGGGATTTGGGCTTTGCCCGTTTTCAATATCGCACTTGTTCTTACGAATTCTTGGCACCGTCTGGTTTGGATAAGCTTTACTCCGGTAGAAAATAGCCACTTGCTCACGTTTCATCACGGGATGGGTTACCTGTGGCTAGCCGCTTGGTTTTATGTGTATGTGCTCACTGGGGGCTTGCTGGTCGCCCGAACGGCGCTTAGCCAAAATGCCTTGTATCGCCAGCAGGCCAAGGTTGTGGTTATTAGCACAATTCCACCCCTCATTTGTGGCACGCTGCACGTTTTAGAATGTGTGCCTCCCGGTGTAACGCTGCTGCCTATGAGCTTTTTAGGGACAGGGCTAATTTACTTTAGGACGCTGTTTCGCTTTCGTTTGTTTGATCTGCGCCCGGTCGCTCGCGACACTCTGATTGAAACGATGCCCGATAGCGTATTGGTATTAGATGATAGAGGGCGTGTCATCGATATGAACCCGGCTGCCTGCCAATTTGTCAGTGGACACTCTGCTCACGCGGCTGCTAATGGTCTCTCCGATCAGCTCAGCTCATCGTCGGTTGAGGTCCTTGCCTGTTTGGGGCAACCGGTTGCGGCAGTGCTTTCTCAGTGGCCTGCTCTCGTCGGTCACTGCCAGTATAATTTGCACCTACCGCATAATAATGAGGTGCTGGTAACGCTGGCAGGGCCGCCGAGAAAGCATCTTAATTTACGCTTTAATACGTTGAAAGAGGCTTCTGTCAGTGCTGCCCACAGTGCTACCTACAGTGCCGCTTACGGGGCTACTGGCAAGTTGGTGATTATTCGCGATGTCACTGCTGAACACCAGAATCGGGTGGAGCTAGCGCAAACCAACCTGATTTTGACGCAGCGGCTCGCTAAAATAGAGTCCCTGCAAGCGCAGCTGACAGAACAGGCGATTCGCGATGGCCTCACAGGCTTGTTCAATCGTCGGTATTTTGAAGAGGCCCTACTGGCAGAGTTTGCGAAGGCGCGGCGCGCTAAAACGCCCTTGGCCGTCATTTTGGTGGATATTGATCACTTCAAACGCGTCAATGATACCTACGGTCATCAGGCTGGGGACCGTGCTCTTCAAGTGTTTGCAAAGCTTATGCAGGATCATGTGCGCACCAGTGACATTGCCTGCCGCTACGGGGGCGAAGAGTTTATTGTGGCGCTACCCGGTATGACCTTGGAAGAAGGGTATCAGCGGGCGGAAAAGCTCAGAATTGCGTTTAAGGAAACGACCATTCAGTACGAAAATGAAACTATTCGAGCGACGATTTCGGGCGGTGTGGGCGCGTTTCCTGAGTATGAAGGGTCTCAAGATGGGTTGATTTCCTTAGTGGATAAGGCGCTGTATGGGGCTAAGCGTAATGGGCGCGATCGCATTTTCAAAATTCAGCTCAGCAACACGCCACCCTCACCCCCGGAAGATACCAGCTGCCCGCAATCCCGCCTGCCCGATGCGGTATCCACCTAATGCCGATACCTAGCGCGATATCTCATGCGATGTCTAACGCGATATCTTAAGAAGCCAGACCCTTCTTTTAGGCTGCGGGCAGCCGATAATAACCCCCTATGAGACTATGCGTATTCTGCGGCTCTAGCCCAGGTGGCCGTGCCGACTACACCGCCGCTGCCAAGACGCTGGTAGAGGCCCTTGCTGCCAATGGCACTGGTTTGGTATACGGCGGCGCGAGCGTCGGGCTGATGGGCTTTATGGCCGATACCATGATGGCTGCGGGCGGCGAAGTGATTGGCGTGATTCCTCAGTCGCTTAAGGACCGAGAGATTGCTCACATGGGCCTAACGGCGCTGCATGTGGTGGATTCCATGCATGCGCGCAAAGCCAAAATGGCCGAGCTATCAGATGCGTTTATTGCTATCCCTGGCGGCATCGGTACCTTAGAAGAGCTGTTTGAGGTGTGGACCTGGACCAAGCTGGGACTGCACAACAAGCCGTGCGGCCTGCTTAACGTGGCGGGCTATTACGATGCCTTGCTCACTTTTTTGGACCACATGGCGGCTGAGTTTTTTGTGAAGGCGCAGCATCGGGCTATGTTGCAGGTTTCTACCTGTCCTACTGAGCTGTTAGCGCAGCTGAGTGACGCTAGCGCTAAGATGGCTAAGCTGCGGAGGCCTGCTAATGCAGCAGTTGTGGACGTGCTTGCCTGGATTTGTATTCAAGATAGGCGGCTGTTGTGCGCGCGATCGCAGGGCAATGAGGTGTTTTATTTGCCAGGTGGCAAGCGAGAGCAGGGCGAAAGTGACTGGGACGGGCTGCGCCGAGAAGTGACTGAAGAACTCAGTGCGAGTCTAGAACAAGCGTCGTTTTCCCACTTGATGACAGTAGAAGAGATTGCCCATGGCTATGATGAGCCGACTTGGGTGACGATGAAATGTTTTCAATCGGGTTATGCTGGTGGGCTTGTGCCCAGCGGAGAAATTGAAGAAATCGCTTGGCTGAGCAATGCTGATAAAGTGCGTTGCGCACCGGCAACACAGCGCGTTTTTGAATATTTGTGCGATCGCAATCTCATTGACTAAATAAGGTGACTAAATAAGGTCACCGGTGGGTTAAAGCTTTCTGTGATTAGGTGAAGAACCTAGCGAAAGCTGATACGCTCGTCAGACCTATTTAGAGGGTCAGAAAACGTCACACTTTCGCAGGTTGTATCAACTCCCCTATTCAAAGTGTTTTTTAAGCAAAGTTCACTCCGATTGAGTCCTCTTTTTCGGCCATCTTTTTCTCGGCGATTTTTTAGCATAATGCTGGTTCTGCTCAGCTTTGTGGCCGTGCTAACGTTCTCAGCTTGCACGGGCGCTAATAGCTTCGGCCGCAGTGGCTCTGCTGCTGCTGGCGACCTGCCGACAGAATGCCGCATCGGCTATCAGGTGATTCCAAACAACGAAGTTCTGGCCAAGAGTCTTAAGCTTTTTGAAAAACAATTTCCAGAGGTCAAAATAAAGTGGACGCCCTTCCCCGCAGGCTGGCGGGTGAATGCAGCGATGGCCGCAGGTGAGCTAGATATCGGTCTTGTGGGTTCGCTACCTGTCTCTACAGGGGTTGCCCAAGGGCTACCGCTTCAGGTGTTTGTGATTCATAATCTGATCGGTGACAATGCGGCCTTGGCGGTTACTAAAGCGTCTGGCATTGGGTCTATTGCTGATTTACCTGGGAAAAGCATAGGCGTCCCTTTTGGGTCAACCAGTCACTACAGTTTGCTCACAGCCCTAGAGCACAACAACATTGATCCTACGGCTGTGAATATCTTGGATATGTCTATTTCAGACCTGATTGCCCGGTGGAAAATTAATCGGATAGACGGTGCTTTTGTATGGCAGCCGACGCTGGCAAAGCTGTTGAAGATGAATGGAAGGGTGGTGCTAACGGCTAAACAGCTAATTGAGAAAGGGTCTGTAACGGCTGATTTAGGCACGGTTAGCAATGAGTTTGCAGCGGCCTATCCCGATTTTTTGCCTAGTTTTGTTGCTGTTTTAGACGAGGCGACTCAGTTGTATCGTGACGATCCTAGTGCGGCGGCAGCAGCGATCGCAGATGAAGTCAATCTTTCTGCCGAGGCGAGCCTAGCGATTATGAATGAACTGATTTGGCTGGGTGCTGCTGAGCAATCTGATCCGCAGTATATGGGGACTGTGGAAGAACCGGGTGCGATCGCTCAGGTCCTAAAAGATTCTGCTGAGTTTATGGAAGCCCAAAAGGCGATTCCGCCTGCCCCTGAGCTAGAGGTTTTTCAGCAAGCACTGTTTTACTAGCGCCGGGGAAAGGCTTGGTTTTTAAGGGCCGAGGTTGTAGGGGCATTGGAGAGATTAGGAGCATTAGGGCGGTCCATTGACACGAGCTTTTCAACAGTGGTTTTTCAACAGTAGCTTTTCAACTGTTGTCGATTTCTCTTGAAACTCTACACGGATTGCCGAAGGCCACCACATTAGCGGGCAAGCTTTTGGTCACGACGCTACCCGCGCCTATGACAGTGTTTGCCCCAATAGAAACGCCGGATAACAGAATGCTGCTGCCGCCGATCCAAACGCCGTCACCTACGGTAATCTCATGCGCATATTCTTCTCCTGATGCGCGGAGTTGGGCTTCTATGGGATGGCTCGCGGTATAGATTTGGACTTGGGGCCCAAGCTTGACGCCGTTGCCAAGGGTTACTTTTGCCCCATCTAAAATGACGCAGCCGTAGTTGAGATACACATCGTCTCCAAAGTGAAGGTTGTAGGCGTAATCGCAGAAAAAAGGCGGCTCAATGTAGGCGTTTTTTCCGATGTGCCCGAAGCCGGCCAAGAGCGGTTCAAGCTTTTGGGGGGTGCAGCCGGGTGAAGCATTGTAACGATGACACTGGCGGTGGGCGGCGTCTCGTTCGCGGGTGAGTTCGGCATCAAAAGCAAA
Source organism: Cyanobacteria bacterium J06634_5 (assembly GCA_039820525.1). Lineage (GTDB taxonomy): Bacteria > Cyanobacteriota > Cyanobacteriia > Phormidesmidales > Phormidesmidaceae > Phormidesmis. The sequence continues at coordinate 10,781 of JBCBPY010000010.1, read as the reverse complement.
GTAAGCCTGCTGATGCAGCATTTTCTCTTTCTCGGTGGGCATAGGGTTTGGTCCTACAGGCTGTTACTGTTTTTAGTGTTGCTTTTAGCAGGTTATGACTCCTAACACTGACGAATACGCTGATAAGTCTGTCAGTCAACGTCGTGCATCGCGGTCCGCTTCAGTGCGATCGCCGCATAAAAAATCACCCTCTTACGACCCCCGTATTCTATCGGTCGTTTCAGTTTCTCTAGGGCTAGCTCTCTGGTTTGTCGTCACTAATTTAAACTGGGTCGATCCGCTATTTTTCCCGTCTCCTCAAAGCGTTTGGAGTGCTTTTATCACCATTTTGCAAGATGGTTACAAAGGGCGTCCGCTGCTGGTGCACATTGGCTCTAGCCTCTGGCGGTTGCTAATTGCCTTTGTGTTGGCCCTGGGGACTGCCGTGCCAATTGGGTTAGCCAGTGGCTACTTTAAGCCGGTGCAGGCCCTGCTCGATCCGTTTATTGAGTTTTATCGGCCTTTGCCACCGCTGGCTTATTACACCTTGTTGGTGATTTGGCTGGGTATTGAAGATGGCTCCAAAATTGCGCTGTTGTTTTTAGCGGGGTTTGCACCGCTGTACATTGCGATGGTGTCAGGGGTGAAAAGGGTTCCGCGTGATCGCGTTAATGCGGCCCTTTCCCTGGGCGCGTCACAGTGGCAGGTGTTCACCCAAATTATTTTTCCATCTTGCCTGCCCGAGCTATTTACCGGTTTAAGAACAGCCCTGGGCTTTATGTACACTACGCTAGTTGCCGCTGAAATGGTCGCTGCTGTTTCTGGCATTGGCTGGATGGTGTTAGATGCCAGTAAGTTTTTGCGTAGCGATATTATTTTTGTTGGCATCATCATTATGGGGCTAATCGCAATCGGCCTAGACCTCATTCTCAGGCGGTTACAGGTCAAGTATTTGCCGTGGGTCGGTCGCTAGCCGCTCGCGTTTCCTTTGTTCTTTCTGGGCCTTGTTGTACACTCACCCAGTTTGTCTGTAGCCCGTTGCTAAAAAGAGGCTGCAAAACTAAATAAAATACGATTCTCTCTAGCTATTTTGCTGGAGCGTAGTAGGGTGTAAGGCACCTGTAGGGCCTCACGGTGCCTACAGTTCACAACCGTCAACGCTTGGGTCTCCCGCACAAAAAAATCTGTTGCGTTACCTTACAAAAGCCTTGACAATGAGCTGTTCACCTAAGCACTGTCGCTTAGAACCATACAATATGTTTTCGATGCCTCCCAAAGCATTCACCCGCTTTAAGTCCAACCGTCTTTTTAGAAGGCAATTCAATGTTTTACTGGGTCTGCTAAGCCTGGTACTTGTTGTAAGCGTTGCTGCCTGCACTCAGCCTACGGTCGATACGGCCACCGGTGACGCCGGTGCTGCGCCTGCTGAATTTCGCATTGGTTATCAGGTTATTCCCAATGCCGAGCTGCTGACAAAAAACCTTGGCTTAGTAGAAGCCAAATACCCCGATGTTGAGATCAAGTGGCTGCCCTTTGACTCAGGCCGCGATGTCAATACTGCCATGGTCTCTGGTGGTATTGATGTTGGCTTAGCCGGCTCGGTTCCAGTGTCTACAGGAATCGCTCAAGACCTGCCTTATCAGGTGTATTTCATCCACGACATTATCGGTGACAACGAAGCCCTCGCTGTGACGGAAGCCTCTGGTATTACTACCATGGCTGATCTAGCAGGCAAAAAAATCGGTGTGCCCTTTGGCTCTACGACTCACTTCAGCTTGCTCTCTGCGCTCGATCAAGAAGGCATTGATCCAAGCGATCTCACCGTGCTTGATATGCAACCTCAAGACATGCTAGCTGCCTGGCAGCGCGGCGATATTGATGGTGGATTTGTTTGGCAACCTACACTCGCCAAAATGCTAGAGGCCGATGGCAACGTACTAATTACGGCTAAGCAGCTGGCTGAAAAAGGCGTGATTACGGCTGACTTAGGGATTGTCAGCAAAGACTTTGCCGCGCAGTATCCCGATTTCCTCGCTGGCTATGTGAGCGTGTTGGATGAAGCGGTTAAACAATATCGTGACGATCCGGCGGCGGCTTCTGAGGCAATGTCCGAAGAAATTGGCCTGACCCCTGAAGAAAGCCTTACGGTGATGGATGAGCTGGTTTGGCTCGATGCTTCAGAGCAGTCTGGCTCTGACTACATGGGTACGCCAGATGCGCCCGGCACGCTAGGCCAGGTCCTCAAGGACTCTGCTGAATTTATGGTGGCCCAAGATGCTATTCCATCAGCCCCTGAGGTTGAGGTATACCAAGCGGCTTTGTTCAACAAAGCTTTTGAAGCGGCTAAATAAGTAATAGCTTTTGTCGATAGTTTTGGGCAGTGGCTCAGACCAACTTCTAGGGGTAACCGCTTTGGGTAACTGCCTTTTGCTATCGATGAAAAGCAACAGTCTTTCTTTCAAATCTCTCTTTAAAAACCTTTCTCAAGTCCCTCACAAAACCCACCAATGGTTCCTCCCGAAACCCTCAACGTACCCTCTGCTCAGTCTGTTTCAAGTGATGTTCTTATTTCACTGAGCAACATTGATTTGGTGTATGAGGGAGATGGTGGTGAACCGTTTGAAGCACTCCACAATATTGACTTAGACCTAAATAAAGGTGATTTTGTGTGTGCTATTGGCCCATCGGGCTGCGGTAAAACCTCGCTTTTGCGAGTGCTAGCTGGCTACGAGCGCCCGACCCATGGCAGCGTCACCGTAGACGGACGGCCCCACACAAAGCCCGATGCAGAAGTTGGCGTTGTTTTTCAGCAGCCAAATTTGTTTCCCTGGATGACCATTGAAAAAAATATTGACTTTGGTCCGCGTATGAAAGGGGTTGTGCCCCATGAGCGCAAGCAAAGAGTGAGTAAGTTTTTGGAGATGGTTGGGCTATTGGATGCGGCGAAAAAGCTGCCCCACCAGCTCTCGGGCGGGATGAAGCAACGGGCTGCGATCGCCCGTGCCCTGGCCGCAGACCCCAAAGTCATCTTGATGGACGAACCCTTCGGTGCCCTTGATGCCTTTACCCGTGAATCGATGCAGCTTAGCCTGCACGAAATCTGGCGTAAAACCAACAAAAGCATTTTCTTTATTACCCACGATGTGGAAGAAGCATTGCTTCTCTCCACCCGCATCATTTTAATGAGCGCCAATCCAGGGCGCATTGTGGAAGATGTTCCCAATCCTTTTTCAGCTCAGCTCAGCAATACCGAGCCTTCCACTATCCGCCTCTCTAAAGCCTTTATTGAGCAGCGCGAGTATCTCGTTCAGCGCATTCGAGAATCTGGTGAACATTAGTCAGTAGTCACCTGCTAGAACGACTAAAACTTGAATTCTTAATCAACTTTCAGCCAATTTTGATGTGGGTCATTGCCGACGCCTGCTCAAAGGTGATACACCCGTTAGCACTGACGTTGCAAGGCCAGAGCTGATGACTACAAAACTGCCAAATAGAGCGTTAACTTCAGCGGCTAACCGCTTTAAATCATGCGCTAGCCTAGCGGTATCGCTGTGTTTCCTGACAGCAGCGTGCGCTCCAGCGGCTACGCAACCGACTCCATCTGAGGCCCTCAGCTCGCCAAGTGCTCCGCAAACGCCAGCGTCGACGTCTGATGATGCTGAACTGACCGACTCGCCTGTTGATTCTCTCGCTGACGGTTTAGCTGATTCATTGGCCGACTCACTGGCTGACTCCCCGAATCGTAAACAAAAAGAAAGTTCGCCTTCAGAGTCTCTCAATGCTGTTCCGCCGGGGGGCGTCGATAGTTTGGATGAAGAGGGTTTTAGCTACTTTCAGCAAATGGGGCCGCTAGAATATGCCGCTCGCCTAGGCGGCATTCCTGATACCGCCGCTTGGCGTGTGCGCCTGCGTTTATATCCTCAAACTACGGACACTGAACAAACCTATCTTGTTAAGCTCGATCACTATAATCTTTCTCCTGCGCTGTATCGAGATCTTGTCAGCAGCTATGGTGATAATACAGATCCAAGCCTTGCTGAAGAGGTTCCCCACAAAAACTTTGAGCTGACTTTTTTCCCAGTGATGGGCACTGCGGCTGATTGGTTATCTGAAGCGACTCAAATCAGTGACTCTTCTATGACTGAAAATCCACCTTGTGGAGTCGATTTAGAGTGCGCTGAGCTACGAACCGCCCCGGTGATTGACACGGCGATTGCCAACAGTATTACGTTTGAATCAGCTCCCTGGGAAATAGCGCAAGTCACCGAACAGGCAACGGATTCCTCGTCACTCTACAGCTTGGTGCGAGCCCTTGCGTTACAGGCAGGTTGGCGACAAGAGATCGGTGCCGCCAATATTTGGACCGTTGGAGAAATGCCGGAAGGACTCAGTCGCGATCGCCCCTGGGTTGAAATCGTTGTTGATAACTACATCGGTAATGGAAGTGGCTACAGCGCTGAGTGGATCGAGCTGGCTGCCGATGACAGCATTCGCCAAGTGGTCCACCAAATCGTATACGATGGGCGCGGCGAAACGGCCTTGGCAGAGACCAAGTTTGTTTGCGCTAGGGGGGCCAGTGCGGGGCAACTGCTCAGTACCTGTCTATAGAAAAATTTTTAAAAAACTGCTTGCACAGCAGGCTTACAGCGTCTGCTAGCTTGCGGGTGCTTCTGACATCGGTTCGATGCACTCAGGCGTTTCGTTCCGCGCATTGTTGACTGTTTTACTCACAGGGTAGCGCTGCATTTCCTCGGCGTCGTAAGGCCGTAATAAATGCTGTAAATGTTGGCCATCTTGCAAAGCCGAATCTAGCCACAGGTCGTAGTCATCAGGATGAATGATCACGGGCATCCGGTTGTGAATAGGGGACATCAGCTCGTTGGGCTCGGTTGTAAGAATCGTACAGGTTTCTAGGTAGCTACCCTCACTGCCTTCCCATTTCTCCCATAACCCTGCAAAGCCGAACAAGCTAGGTTTATCCTGCTGGGTCACCTGGATGTAATAAGGTTGCTTTTGCTTACCCTCACGTCGCCACTCGTAAAAGCCATCAGCCAAAATTAAGCAGCGCCTACGCTTGAAAGGCGCTCGAAAGGAGGGTTTTTCTGCCACTGTCTCAGCGCGCGCATTGAACATGCGATTGCCAATAGTCGGATCTTTTGACCAAGATGGCACCAGCCCCCATTTGAACAATCGGTATTCTCGATCTTTATCTGGCTGTGCGATCGCCTCTATGATCTGCGTGGGCGCTATGTTGTAGCGTGGCTGGGTTTTAGGCACTGTACTTAAGTCAAAGGCTTGCGCGATCGCCTCACCTGATTGTGTTTGTGTAAACCGTCCACACATTGCACTGCCCTACCTTTTTGTCTCTACTGTCCAAGTCTAATCATTTCGGACTAAGACGGTTATCTTGCTACCGACGTATGATAAGGACGCGACTATCTCACCAACCATCAGGCGAATTTAGGTAAGCCATCAACATGTTTCAGCGTCCAAACTCTGACTTAACAGAAGAGCTACGTAGTTATTTCAATAGGCTTAACCCGCGCTCTCGATTTTCAGCGATGGAAGACATCACGATTGATCGAGATCATGCCGGTGATCAAGATCTAGCTGCCAACCTAGTGAGCAGTACAGCGCTCACCAGAGATAAAAAATATTTTGACACTAGCGCCAGCCAAACCTCTCTGAAAATTCTCAGCTGGAATATTGCGAAAAACAATCAGAGTAAGGATTGGTCCCGAGATTTTTTAGCGCTGATTGAACGCTATGAGCCCGATAAAATTTTTCTTCAGGAAGTTCGTTTATGTGCTGAGCGCGAGTGTGTTCCTGAGCTAAGCGATATGGGCTGGAGCTTCGCACCGAATTTTATCGATACCTTTCACAATGCTTACTCAGGCGTTTTAATTGCGACTAAAGCCGACCGTATCAACAGTCAGTCTCTTGTCACAAATCATACTGAGCCTGTCACTAATACCCCTAAAGTTTCTCTTTTTGCGGAGTATTCACTGTGTAACCGCACAGAAACCCTGCTCGCGGTGAACACGCATCTGATCAATTTTGTTGAGCTGAGAAAATTTACAGCGCAGCTCCAGGCTGTAGAAGCAGCGCTTTGGCAGCACAGCGGCGCGATTGTTTTTTCAGGTGACTTTAACACCTGGAACCGGGCCCGTCGGAAAATGCTCTTTGATATGACTACTCGGCTTGGCCTCACGCCGGTCAGCTTTACCCCTGAAGACACCCAAAAAATAAAAAACTTCCTGACATCGCCACCGCTAGACTACATTTTTTATCGAGGGTTTGAACAAAAGCCGCACAGCGCTACGGTGATAGATACCATTACCTCTTCTGATCACAATCCTTTACTGGTAGAACTCTGTTACTAGGTAGAACTCTGTTATTGAAAGGCGTCATCGAACGGGGGCCCACGAAAGGGGGTGTGATGGAAAGGGGTGCGATGGAAAAGATCACCGAAAAATCGATATAAAAACGGCTCACGTTACGGCTTATGTTTCAAGGTCTCGCTCAGTTTTTATCGTCTATTACGGCTATCAACTGGTTTGCTATTTTTAGCGCGATCTCCCTGTTTGTCCATGCCTTAGGCGTTGTCAATGCGGGCCATGCGGTGATGAACGTAAAATCATCGCGAAGTGCGATCGCCTGGAGCATGGCGCTTATTTCTTTTCCGTGGGTGACGATTCCGCTGTATTGGATTCTAGGGAAGCGCAAGTTCAAAGGCTATTCCGAAGCCCTCAAAATAGCCTACGGCGAACATCAAGATATTGTTCGTCAAGCCTATGATGAAATTTTACAATTCAAAGCTCATCTGCCACCAGAGTTTGCCGCTCTTGAAAGGCTTGCAGATAGGTTTACGTCACTTCCTTTTACAACCCACAACACTTTGGAGCTGCTAGTAGATGGTGAGCAAACCTATGCCAGTATGCTGGATGCGATCGCTCAGGCAAAAACCTACATCCTTTTTCAAACCTATATTATTCACGATGATGACATCAGCAATCAGTTTAAAGATGCCCTGATTGCTAAAGCCCAGCAAGGTGTAAGGGTCTACCTTCTATACGATGGGCTGGGTTCTAGAACCCTACCTAGGCGATATATTGATGCCCTTCGAGAAAGTGGTGTTGCCGTCAGTAGCTTTCGCAGTAGTCAGGGGCGAGGCATCCGGTTTCAGCTGAACTTTCGCAATCACCGTAAAATCCTCATTGTTGACGGTGAAACGGCCTTTACTGGCGGGCTTAATATTGGCGATGAATACCTGGGTAAAGACCCCAACTTAGGAGACTGGCGAGATACTCATACCAAAGTTGTTGGCCCTGCCGTTAAATGTTTGCAAAGAACACTGCTTGGTGACTGGTACTGGGCCGAGCGAGATGTTCCAGACGTTGATTGGACTATTGAGCAGCGCTCTGAAAAACCCACTGAAGCAATTGCCCAAACGTCGCCGGAGTTCACCGGGCAAACCGCCTTCATCCTGGCAACAGGGCCTGCCGATCCGCTACAGTCCTGTTCTTTGTTTTTCCTGAATTTGATTAACCATGCCAAAGAACGGCTGTGGATTGCTAGCCCTTACTTTGTCCCTGATGGCTCAACGCTGAATGCGCTTAAGCTAGCCGCTATCCGGGGTGTGGATGTTCGACTCATTTTGCCCCATCGCCCCGATCAGCGGCTGGTCTATTTTTGTTCTTTTTCGTATTACGAAGAATTGCAGCAGGTTGGGATTCAGGTATATCGCCACCAGCCAGGGTTCATGCATCAAAAAGTGATTTTGTGTGATGCTGCGATCGCAGGTGTTGGCACCGTCAATTTAGACAATCGCTCCTTTTTTCTCAACTTTGAAGTAATGGCCTTCGCGGTCAACCATACGCCGCCAGTCAGCGGCCATGACCCCAGCCAAGCGTCCGAAACGACCCGCTTTATCCATAGCGTCGAAAAAATGCTCCAAGACGATTTAGAAACTTCGCGCGTGGTCGATCTCTCTAAGTATCAAAGCAAACCTATTTGGTTTAAGCTCGCAGCCAGGGTCTCTCGTTTGCTAGCCCCCATTCTTTAACGGCTAGGTGCCTATAGATTTTTCTCTAGGGAATTTGGGTGGGATGCATTTTTGTGACCTCAATCACTCAGCTATTTAGCTTTACGCTAACTACACACATCTCAACCATTGAAGACGTTAAAATGCGTGTGTCTAAAGGGGTTTTTCAACAGTGTGTCTGCCTTCCAATTGTTTGCCTCCCAATGAGGCTGCAAACAGCATAGAAGCAAACGATCACAGAAACAAACACTCTGGAAACGAACTATGGAACCTAAGTTTTTACTAGAAGAAACAGTTTTTACGCGATTTGACCAGAACGGCGCTGTAAACCGTACGGGCTCTACGGAATACGCCTACGATAACAACAACAATGTCATTCGTATCACCAAAACGAGTAGTGAAAGCCCCACTGAAGAAGAACTCAACGAATATGACGAAAATAACAACCTAATTAAAAGACGTACTCGCTACTTTGGCGATTACATCTACACTTACGACAACCAAAATAGGCTAACTAGCACATTCGTTGACTTTGGACCTGGCAGCGACTACAACAGCCTAATCACTGTGTCCTACAATGCTGACGGCACAGAAAATAAGCGCGTCAGTGTCGGTCCCTTTGAAACAACGACCACATACTCATACTCATACGACGAGAACGGCAACCGTACTGGGTTTGCCATCACCGAAGACAAAGACGATCCTGAGCTTACAGATTTTTTTAGAACAGAGTCTTACCGCTTTGATGAAAACGGCAGCCTCATCAGTGAATCGTACGACGATGATAATGACGGCACTATAGATAGGATGGCAACCTACGCCTATACTTACGACGAGAATAAAAGACTTGTTAAAAAAGTTTCAATGCCCCAGGGCAGCAGTAATCAGACGACCGAGCTTTACACCTACGATGACAATGGAAATGTGACCAGTACAGTTGTGAAAGGTGCTAATGGGCGGACCATCCGAGAAGAGCGCACCTATGACACTGCTGGAAACCTGATCAGAGAGTTTTCCAAGGGCCCTGAGGGAGTTTCTCGCCTGACTGAAAATACGTACGACAGCAATGGCAACCAGATTAAGACTCAGACGGACGAAGACGGCGATGGGACGTTTGATTTCATTGTCCAGTCTACTTATCTCGAAGTGGTTCGCCCATCCTCACCGGGCGACACAGGTGGAGGCGGTGAGAACGGTGGGGACGGCACCGAAGAGGGTGACAATCCTCCGACAGCTGTCAGTAATATCATTACTGGAGGGAAAGGGAATGACACGCTCTATGGGATGCGCGATCGCGATGTCATCAATGGTAACAGAGGTGACGATACCCTCCGAGGTCGGGGTGGAAACGATGTGCTGTTGGGTAGTGCTGGCTTAGATCGCCTGTTTGGTGAAGATGGTAACGATACTCTAAAGGGTGGCAGTGGCCGTGACACTTTGAACGGTGGCAAGGGTAACGATACTCTAAAGGGTGGCAGCGATCGCGATATCCTTGAAGGCGGTAACGGCGACGATCGCTTAGACGGTGAGGGTGATCGAGATATCCTTAACGGTGGCAATGGCCGAGACCTTCTAAACGGTGGCCATGGTGATGATATTCTTAACGGCGGCAGAGATAACGACACCCTCAATGGTGGGAAGGGTGTGGATATTCTAGACGGTGAGAACGGTGATGATGTTCTCAATGGGGGCGATCGCAATGATGTCCTTACAGGCGGAATAGGTAACGATATTCTTAATGGTGATAAGGGCAATGACCTTCTGCGCAGCCGTTCTGGCAACAACCAATTCAATGGTGGGCTAGGTGACGATATTTTAGAAGGCGGTAGCGGTAAAGATGTACTGATAGGCGGTATGGGTAACGACATCCTTACTGGCGGCGGTGGCAAAGATATTTTTGTGTTGGCTGTAGGCAGTGGCCGAGAGTTTATCACTGACTTTTCAAAGCAGGATCGCATCGGTCTTACCGGAGGGCTCAGCGTTGGCAAGCTTACCCTAACAAAAAACAGAATTTTGTTTGGCAAAGAGGTTCTGGCGATCGTCAACGGCATAGAAACGAGCACGTTACAAAATAGCCAGTTTGTTTCTGTGTGACCCAGCTTAAAAAAATAGCTTTTTGCTTACGCCATCATGAATGTTGACAGCTCCGCTCAGGCTGCAGACCTCGACCATCCCCGGTGGCTGAGCGTAGTCGAAGCCACGACCCAAGCAAAAAGCCCCGGTCACACTCAACTTTCGAAGAGGTAACCGGGGCTAATGCTAAGAGCAAAATAGCTCTTGAGAATAATTCAAATGACTATTCCCAAAAGTTTCGCCCTTATCGATGCAATTAAGCAGCGATGGAAGGAGCAGTCAAAGCAACAGGAGCTGCTTCACCAGCCGCCAAGTCGAGAGGGAAGTTGTGAGCATTGCGCTCGTGCATTACTTCCATACCGAGGTTGGCACGGTTCAAGACATCAGCCCAAGACCCAATCACACGACCCTGAGAGTCAATGATGGACTGGTTGAAGTTGAAACCGTTCAGGTTGAACGCCATGGTAGAAATACCCAGCGCAGTGAACCAGATGCCGACAACAGGCCATGCACCCAACAAGAAGTGGAGTGAACGGGAGTTGTTGAAAGAAGCGTATTGGAAAATCAAACGACCGAAGTAGCCGTGAGCTGCAACGATGTTGTAAGTCTCTTCTTCTTGTTGGGTGCATGGCCTGTTGTCGGCATCTGGTTCACTGCGCTGGGTATTTCTACCATGGCGTTCAAC
>JBCBPY010000009.1:0-241088 GCA_039820525.1 Cyanobacteria bacterium J06634_5 | reverse complement strand
GAACATTGAGAGGAGCCTTCCTTAGTACGAGAGGACCGGGAAGGACGCACCGCTGGTGTACCAGTTATCGTGCCAACGGTAAACGCTGGGTAGCCAAGTGCGGAGCGGATAACCGCTGAAAGCATCTAAGTGGGAAGCCCACCTCAAGATGAGTGTTCTCATGGAGTTAATCCAGTAAGGTCACGGGAAGACGACCCGTTGATAGGTTCTAGGTGGAAGTGCAGTAATGTATGTAGCCGAGGAATACTAACAGACCGAGGGCTTGTCCTTCACATAATTGGATGAGTCTTTTACAGCTAAGCAACCAAGCTTTCTATACATCTATGCAGTCTTTCAAGGCTCTATTTACTTAGATAGCCTTAACATCATTCCTGGTGTCAATGGCGCAGTGGCCCCACGTCGACTCCATCCCGAACTCGACTTGTGAAACGCTGCAGCGGCGAAGATAGTGAGGACGCCAGTCCTTGTGAAAATAGCTCGATGCCAGGTTCTATCCTTAAGCAAACAAGCGGCCCCGCACTGAATGAGTGCAGGGCCGCTTGTTTGCTTATTATAAAATTAGCCTAATGAACACGTTTTCGTTCGTTGGGCTTTAACCTAGTAATTGAGAAGTAAGGCTCGGCATAGTAGAGGTACTACAGCACCTGTGCTTGATAAAGCTCCTTAATTAGGTGCTTGCGGTTCACTAAGTACTGTTGGACTTGATGTTTCTCTTCGGGTGAGAGTCCGGCACGGTCTTCAATCGTGTGGAGAGCGGAATCAATTTGTTCGCTGATTGGTATCTTATATCGAGGCTTAGTAGGCGCTTCGTCAATGATGCTCCATGTCAGTCTCATAAGGTTTATATTCATATCGCTTAGGGGTTGGGCGAAAGGAGTTTAGCGAATAGCTCAACTTATCTATAGAACCCTTTCTAAACAGAGAAGAGACTGTATCTTCATCTAATGTAATTGTTGAGAACGTTTTTTAGTCTTAAAGAGACATAAGACGAAGAGACGTAAATTACTACATTACACTCGATGAAAAATCTCATAAGTTAGGCTGCTATAGATTTAGCTGTTTCATCGTAGCCAGTACGTTTTTGTGGCTATCAGTACGTCCTTGTTCTACATACAGTTCAGCAGCTTTGCGTAGATCGACAGCGGCAGCTGGCTTATCGCCTTGAGTTGCTCGGATCATGCCTCTTTTGAAGTAGTCTTCTGGTGCATCAGGTTTTAGTTCCAAGGCTTTGTTTATATCGCTTAAGGCGCTGTCAAAGTCTTGTAGGTTAACCAAGGCGCTTGCTCGGTTAGAGTAGGCTGCTTGAGAGCGGATCTCTTGGCCATTGTCAGTATTGATAGCGATAGTACGGCTGTAGTCTTGCACGGCACCATCGAAGTCTTCTTGAGCAAGCCGGATATTGCCTCGTTGGGTATATGTAGAAGCATTGCGAGGTTTTATTTTGAGGGCTCTGTCACAATCTATGAGTGCTAGATCGTACTGCTCTGTGGAGAAATAAGCTCCACAGCGGTTGTTGAGTACATCGGGGTCGTTGGAGTTTATGGCTAGGGCTTGTGTGTAAGCCTTGAGCGCACCTGCCCAATCAGGGGTCTTCTGGTATGCCAAAATCTCTCCTTTCACCATCAACGCTGTGAGATAGTTAGGATTTACGGCTAAGGCTTGCTCTAGTTCCGTGAGAGCCTGCTCGTTTTCACCTTGTTCGTAAAAGAGAAAGGCCCGATTAGCGTGGGCTCGCGCCAGATTTGGATTGATAATAAGTGCTTGATTGTAGTCATCTATCGCACCATTTTTGTTGGCCATACGAGATTTTGCATAGCCTCGACTAACATATTCATTCGCGGTTTGAGGGGCTAACCGACTTGCTTTCAACCAGTCCTTTCCTGCTCCAATGATATCGCCAAGCTCAGCTTTACGACTGCCTCGGTTAGTGTAAGCAGAAATAGAGTTTGGGTTTTTCTCAACCGCCAAATTTAAGTTTTGAAGAGCGTCTTGCAAATTACCCCGTAAAACGTCGATAGCAGACCAGTTAATGTATGCCTGTGCATTGTTAGGCTCAGCACGGAGTGCATTCCGATAATCTGCTAATGCTTCGTCGTAGCGACCAACTTCGTAGTAGGCATCTCCTCGTTGGTTGAAGATTTCGGCGGTTGGATTAGACTGTTCTACGGAGGTTGTTAGAGTTGAGAGCGCTTTTTCGTACTCTCCCGTTGCAATCTGGACTTTGCCTTTTGTGAGCAAAGCCTTTGCATAATTTGGTTCTTGCTGTAGTGCATTATTTGCCTTGGCTAAGGCTTCAGTGTAGTTGCCAACTTCAAAATGAGTATTTGCCAAACTTACCTGGGCTGCCGTGTCGTTGGGAGTAGCTTGTAAGGTTTCTTCCAGGGAGGAAATTTTGGCTTGAAATGTTGATAGCTCTGCTTCTGATATACGGCTTTGAAAGGATAGCTGGGGCCGTAACCCAATGAAAATGGCAGAACCAAGGGTGATCGCGCTACCTATCAGACCTGCTCGCTTCCAGGAAATTCCAGCAGAGTCAGTAGAAGATGTTTCTAGCACAGCCCTAGGTGCGATAGTTACATTGTGCTCTACAGTTGCAGGCGCGACAGTTCTGCGATTTTGACTGCTGGTAGTAGACGATGGGGTAGGGGCTGTTGTCGATATGCCAGCGACAGCGACTGTTGGTAAAGAAGATAGCGGGGAAGGGCTTGCTGCTGTTGTCTCTTCTTGGGTTGTCAAAAGTGCTGACAACATATCAGCGGCAGTCGGATAACGATTTTGAGCGAAGGGATGAACAGTCTGAGAAAGAACATCAGCGAAGTGATCGCTGACTCCTGAGGCATACTGTTGCCAAAGCACTTCGCCCGTTTGACTATTGGTTGGGAGTTCTACAGGCGATCGTCCAGTGAGCAAATAGATTGCTGTCATTCCTAAGCTGTATAGATCACTGGCAAAGGTCGGCCTGCCTGCGGCTTGCTCTGGCGGCATAAATCCCGGCGTTCCAATAATTAAAGAACTTTGCATCGAGCCAGAAGAGCCAGCAACCGTACTCATCAATTCTTTGACTGCGCCAAAATCAATTAGGCAGGGGAGTTGGTCGCTTTTGCGCAAAATAATATTGTCTGGTTTGATATCTCGGTGGATAATATCTCGGCTATGAACATGGCCTAGGGCATCTAATGCGCTGATAAGCATTTCCGTCACGCGCTCTTCAGACCATACTTGTGAGGTGTGGGCTAAGAGGGGGGCTCCCTCTATCCATTCTTGCACTAAGTAGAACTGCCCGGCTTCCTCAAAGTACGCGTACAGATCTGGAATTTGGCTATGGCCTTTGCCAACAGTTTCTAGTACAACAGCTTCACGGGTAAAACGCTGTTGCACAATTTGAACAATATCGGGGCGATTGCTGAGAGGTTTTAACCGCTTAATCACGCATTGCCGCCGCGAGGGCATCTGAGTATCTTCAGCTAAAAACGTTTTCCCAAAGCCTCCTTCAGCCAGAGCTTTGACAATGCGATAGCGATGGTTAATCAGGGACGCTGGCATAAGACTTAAAGTACAGGCTCTGTAGCTTTCGAGGAATTCCTGATGTGTAAATCCTAGAACCAGGACCCAGGCTCAAACAACAAACTTAATTGCACCCATTCCAGATTTATAGCTTACCTACACCAAAAGTGAAGAACCAAAAGTGAAGATTAAATCCTGCTTTGCCGTGGCTCATGCTTCATTTATTTGTCTACTTTATAGCCAAACTCAGCCAGACGAGTGCTTGACTGTCGCCATTGCGATTGCACGCGCACAAAAACTTCTAAATACACTTGTCCGGCCACCAGTTTTTGCATTTGCTCGCGGGCCGCTGTGCTGATGGCTTTCATCATGAGTCCACCCTTGCCAATGAGAATACCTTTTTGGGATTTTCTTTCCACATTGACAGTGGCTAGAATGCGGGTGATGCTCTCAGATTCTTCGACTTTGTCGATGGCGATCGCAACACTGTGGGGGACTTCTTCGCGCGTATGCAAAATCACCTGTTCCCGAATGAGTTCGCCCATAATAAAACGTTCAGGCTGGTCTGTGACCAAGTCTGGCGGATAGTAGTAAGGGCCTTTTTCAAGATTGCCAACCAGTTTTTCTTGCAGCGTATTAAGCCCTTCGCCAGTAAGTGCAGAGAACTTAACAACATCCCAGCCATGCTCAGCTGCGAGCGACTCATAGCTATTTTTTACTTCAGCGGCTTTGCGTCCGGCTTCTGGCAGCGCATCAATTTTGTTAATCCCAAGCACAACAGGTCGGTTACTTTTAGCGACTAAATCAGCCACAAACAAATCGCCTCTGCCCGCTATGGATGTGGCATCTACAACCAAGAGAACAACATCAACAGAGTTAATCGCAACTCTTGCATTTTTTACTAATACCTTGCCCAGCTCATGGTGAGGTTTGTGAATACCGGGCGTATCTACAAAAATGATCTGAGCTTGAGGTGTTGTTAAAATTCCTTGAAGGCGATTGCGCGTGGTTTGAGCCACGGGTGAGGTGATCGCAATTTTTTGGCCTACAAGATAATTCATTAGGGTTGATTTGCCCACATTAGGACGACCCACAATGCTGACAAATCCAGATCGAAAGTCAGGGGCGGCAGTTGGAATGAGCCCTTGGCTAATAGTGGGTTTCCCTTGAATCTCTACAGCTTCTGGATTGTGTAAGGGAACGATTGGCGTGGGTACCTGGTCTTTTTTCAAGACCGGTGCATTATCAGTGTTGGGCTTGTCACCTTTCAGTTTTGGCTTGATTGAAGCGGACGTTTTTAACGGCTTTTGCTTGACGCCTTTATACTGTGGGGCTGCAAATTTTGAGGCCGATGTACCGCGCCCTTTTTTAGCGTAGGTGCGTTTTTTCTTTGAGTACTCGGTGCTGCTTTTGTCGCTACCGGTCGCTTTAGACCAGGGATTACGTTGATCATTACTCATGGGATTAGTGGGGTTAGCTCCCAGTAATGTGAACAACAACTTCTCGGGTTTGAGGGCGATCGCGATGCTCCCAAAGATAAATACCTTGCCACGTGCCTAATGCGAGTCTTCCTGCGATGACTGGAATTTGTTCCGAGGTATGGGTTAGCGCCGTGCGAATATGTGCGGGCATATCGTCTGGACCTTCATCGCTGTGCCGATAGTAGTCGCCTTCAGGGACCAGTTTAGATAAAAAAGTCTCCATGTCAGCAAGGACATCAGGATCGGCATTTTCTTGAATGACTAAGCTGGCTGAGGTGTGGCGCACGAAAATAGTACACAGCCCAGTATGCACGCAAGAGGCCGTCACGGCTTCTTGCACCTTACGTGTAAATCGACCGAGCGATTTGCCATGGGTGCCTAGGCGTAAAACTTGCTGATAGTGGATTGGGCTGGACGTTGCCACCATAGACTCGTAGGGAAAGACTTTCTGAGTAACCTATGCTGCTCAGTTTATCTCACCTATGCCGTGTGGTATTCAATTGTTAACTCAAAAAAGTCAGTTCCCAACGCTTACGAGACTGTACTGCTCCATTCGTGAGCTCACTATCTGAGCTCAGATAGTGAGCTTCATTAGCTCAGATTTTGGAGATGCTCAACGATGGCAGAGGCGATCGCAGCTTGACCATTTTTATCTAGCTTTTCTGACTTTCGCGGTGGCAAAAGGTCACTGGTTAGAAAAGACCAGTCACCGCTAAAAAAGTCTTTGGCGTCGACGATGCGGTGCGGTGCATAGTCCTGAATGCCTTCGATGAGAATTTGTGCTTCGGCAAAACCCTCACGAGTGATGGTGATGACGCCTTTGTCTAACAGGCAGGCTTCGGCAAACGTGCTGTAGCCGGGTTTAGAGACAATGCGATCGCACACTACCATCCAATCTACCGGGCGCATTTTGCGATCGATTACTTTGTATAAGTTCGGTAGCTCAGGTGCAGTTTGATCAAAGGTAATGAACTGCCAATCGGGGAAAGGTGCTAATGCTTCGTAGGGGATTGCCGAAAGGCCCAATCCACCAAAGGTGAGAAGGACCGTGCGTTCTACGGGGATATCTCGATTGAGCAGGCTCTGTAGGTACTCCACCGCATAGGTGGGTGTCCCACCGGTGAGACCCACATCAATAATGTTCGGCAGCGCCGACATCGGCTCGCAAAAGGGCAGACGAAAGGTGCGATCGCCCTGGGAGAAACATTCGCCAATCCAATCCGCGATTGCCGCAAATTCGTGATACTCTCCGCCCCAAGGCCGATAGATAAAATCCCAGCCAAAATTACCCATAAACCAGCAGGGCACACCTGCTGAGCGGGCGATTTTCCCCATCATGGGTGGGATATCTGCCAGCACCAGATCTACATTTTCGGCTTGTAAGAAAGCCGCTTCCTCTTCAATAAGGCAGGACTCCATATCCTGAATTGCCCGCATTTCCTTAAGCGTAGCGGGCTTATCCATGGTCAGGCTGTCGCTTTGCAGGACACCGACATCAAAACTAACGGGGCGGTGACTGTAGTCCCCACTCAAATAGCTGTTTAGCAACCAGTCGGGTGCTTTGGTGGCTAAAATCAGTCGCAAAGGCAAGCCCAGTTCCTGACAGCGCTGTTGAACTTCTTTGGCGACAGAAGCCGCGCGAGTCGCATGGCCAAAGCCGTGATTGGTCACCGCAATGTAGAGCGTAGGCATAAAGCAATCATGAATAGTCCTAACAGCTTAAATAGAAATGTTCCAAAATGAAAATTTTTCTTAAGCTTTTCTCAAGGATAAAAGATGAGATTGGATCTTTTTGATCGGGATATCCGTAGGAAAAAGCGCTTAATCAGAAAAAAGCACTCATAATTTGCATTTAGTAAGGATTCACAAAAAAGGCCCTTACCGATCAATCGGTAAGGACCTTTTTCGTATCTCTGAAGCTAGTCACTCGTTTAAGTGACTAAATCTATCGCTTATAGCTGGGGTACAAAACGCTCTTTGTCAGGAACGGTGGTGTACTCACCAACAATCTGACGGAACTCATCACCATCAATGGCTTCTTTTTCGATTAGCAAATCAACCACACGGTCAACCACATCGCGGTTTTCGCGGATAATGTTGCAGGTGTCTTCATAACACTTCTGAACGATCTCGCGGACGGCTGAATCGATTCGAGAAGCGACTTCTTCGGAGTACTCGTTACGACCACCCCAGCTACCGCCTACAAATGCAGGGCCTTGCTCAGTTTCTAGGGCAAGCTGACCTAAGTCAGACATGCCAAATCGGGTCACCATTTGGCGAGCCATGCCGGTTAGCTGCTGTAAGTCGTTGCCCGCACCTGTTGTGATTTCAGAATCACCAAAGATTACATCTTCCGCCGCACGGCCACCTAACGCGCCCATAATGCGTGCTTTGAGTTGAGCCCGTGAAATCAGCATCTGGTCTTCGCTAGGTGTGAACCAAGTGAGGCCTTGAGCTTGGCCACGAGGAATTAAAGTGACTTTTTGGACTGGGTCATGGTCTTTAACCAGCGTACCAATGATGGCATGCCCGACTTCGTGATAGGCAATCAAGCGTTTACTCTTACCATCAGTAAGGGGGGTTCCTTCCATACCGGCGACGACGCGATCAATGGCGTCATCAATTTCAAGCATGGTGACAGCTTCTTTGCGACGGCGAGCGGTGAGAATGGCTGCTTCGTTGAGCAGGTTCGCCAGATCAGCGCCTGTGAAACCAGGGGTACGACGGGCGATCGCATCTAAAGAAATATCATCAGCGACTTTTTTATTGCGAGCGTGAACCTCCAGCACCTCACGGCGACCTTTGATGTCTGGTGGATCGACCGAAACCTGACGGTCAAAGCGACCAGGACGCAAAAGGGCTGAGTCGAGGACGTCTGCACGGTTAGTGGCCGCAATCACGATGATGCCAGTGTTACCTTCAAAGCCGTCCATTTCAGTCAGCAGCTGGTTGAGCGTTTGCTCACGCTCGTCGTTACCGCCACCGATGCCAGCGCCACGAGAACGACCTACGGCGTCAATCTCGTCAATAAAGATGATGCAAGGCGCGTTCTCTTTTGCCTTCTTAAAGAGGTCGCGAACGCGGGAAGCACCCACACCGACAAACATCTCCACGAATTCAGAGCCCGAGATAGAGAAAAACGGTGTGCCAGCTTCACCAGCGATCGCTTTAGCCAACAAAGTTTTACCGGTTCCGGGAGGGCCTACTAACAGCACCCCTTTAGGAATGCGAGCTCCGATAGCCGTAAAGCGCTCAGGCTTTTTGAGGAAGGTTACGACTTCCTGCAACTCTTCCTTAGCTTCTTCAATGCCAGCAACGTCATCAAACATGACGCCAGTGTTTGCTTCCATCATGAAACGCGCTTTGGATTTACCAAAGTTCATCGCTTGACCCGGCCCCCCTGCGCCACCGTTAGAACGACGGAACAGGAAGAACAAACCACCAATGAGCAATACAGGGAAGAGCAAGTTACCGAGAATGCCAACGATTGCCCCGTCGTTACGAGGCTGGTGAGAATCCAGGCTGATGTCGGATGTGCGGAGACGCTCTACCAGCTCAGGTGCGTTACCAGGTAAGTCAACGCGCCAGCGCTGCACTTTGTTATCTACCTGTGGATCAACGGCTTCTACGATGGCTGTACGGCCACTGTCATAAAAGTCGACGGTGGTCACACGACCGGCGTCTAAGTAATCCAAAAATCGTCCGTAGGTCATGCTAGTGCTAGCAGTGTTACGGCCTGTATCGACGGGACCTGCATTGCTACCGACGGAACCCTGCCAAAGGAAAAATCCAACCACGAGGATAGGCAGTGTCCACAGTAGGGCAGTTCTCCAAGAAAATTTCATGACTCGGTGGCCTCTGTTATGTGAGATGGGTCGCTGTCTCGACCTTTTTGCAACGAATTGTTAAGGCGTTGCGGTTTTTATGAGACGTGTGTTTACTAAATTTAACGTAAATTCTCACCATCGGGCAAAAAGAATTCCGAAATGAATGGGTTTTGCACGCCTATTATCGGGTCACCACTGGGTTCTGGTGACTAATATCTTCCCAAAGGAATAAAAAGAAAAACCCGCGCACCTTTGACAGAAGGTATGCGCAGGTTGTAGTTGTTTTCTCTAAATAAGTGTTGGATGAGAAGGGTTGGATGAGAGGTCGCTTTTGTGCGCGAATGATAGGGGCTTCACCCTCTAGCTGCATGCCTTGTTAGCACTCTTTCCTAGCCGTTGGGCTTAGCTTTGAGCGATCGCAACTGCTTCAGCTAGTCGTTGCTGATCGAAGCCCCTGCGGTGCAAAATCACCCAGGACTCGACTAAATCCGGCCCTTGCATGTCTCCCATGAGGGCGGCTCGCAGCGATCGCATAATCAATCCCTTTTTCACACCCAGTGCTTTAGTAACCTGATTAATCACCGCTTTCGCGTCATCGGGGCCGTTGATAGCGGTTTGGGGCACAGCCTCAACAACCGCTTGCATGGCTGTGGCAACGCCTTCTTTGCCTAACTGCTCTTTGGCTTTATCGCTAAACGCCAATGTGGGGGTTGCAAAAAAGCGACCAAGGTCTACACAGTCTTGTAGCCGAGTGAGGCTAGGCCCAAGCATTGCTGTAAGCGGCAGTAGCCAGTCTTTGTCGGCCTCGGCGTCGAAACCATAGCCTGCGTTAGTCCAGTAGGGCATCAGCATTGGTAGCAGGTCCTCTGGCGTTTTGTGGTGCAAGTACTGTGAGTTGATCCAATCGAGTTTGTCCCAATCAAACTTAGCGCCTGCCTTATTGACCCGGTCAAAGCTAAAGAGCTTTGCCGCTTCTTCTAAGGTAAATATCTCCTGTGCCTCTGGTGCAGACCAGCCTAACAGCGTCATGTAGTTAGCGAGCGCGGCGGCTGTGAAGCCCATGGCCTGAAAATCACCCACAGAGGTCACACCATCTCGCTTAGAGAGCTTTGCTCCTTTTTCATTGAGGATCAAAGGTGTGTGTGCAAAATCAGGAACCTTAAAGCCCAACGCTTCGTAGAGCAAAATTTGCTTGGGTGTATTGCCGACATGATCCTCACCACGAATCACGTGACTGATGGACATATCTGCATCATCAACTACGACGACAAAGTTATAGAGGGGTTGGCCGACGTCGCTGCCAGAAGAGGCCCGAGCAACGACCATATCACCGCCTAAATCTTGGCCTTTCCAGCTCACTGGCCCGCGGACTAAGTCGTTCCATTTAATCTCACGATGATCGTCGATTTTGAAGCGAATCACGGCTGGGCGACCTTCCGCTTCAAAGGCGGCAATTTGTTCCGGCGTGAGGTCGCGATGCTGGTTGTTGTATCGCGGGGCCTGCTTTTTCGCTTTTTGTGCCTCCCTCATAGCGGTCAGTTCTTCTGGGGTTTCATACGCGCGGTAAGCGAGCCCTTTATCTAGCAGTTCTTGTACTTTTTCGCGATACATCTCTAACCGCTCGGATTGATAAAACGGGCCTTCGTCCCAATCCATGCCTAGCCATTTGAGCCCCTCAATGATGTTGTCGGTAAATTCTGGTTTAGAGCGCTCTAAGTCCGTATCTTCTATGCGCAGTAAAAACTTGCCACCCTGATTGCGGGCAAAGAGCCAGTTAAAGACAGCTGTACGGGCTGTACCAATGTGTAGATTTCCAGTGGGGCTAGGCGCAATGCGAACGCGAACAGACATAGGGTTGCAGGTGATAAAACACTCAATTAAGGGCTTGTGCAGTCTATTAGACTACTACATTGATCTTGAATGCAGCTACGAGCTGGATGACATGTGCGGTTCGTCATTGAGTTTGGCGTATTGTTTGAGGCATTGAGCTTCTGTGATGTATCTGTGATACAAGAGGCTGCGATCGCACGCTGAAATCGTTACGCTAAGAAGGCTATTCGTCATTTGGACGTGCTCACCACCTACCTCAGCTGGCCAATGCTTGCTTGCGACGTCATCCGATGAGATCCCTACTGCAATCAATCTCGCAATTTGTTAGAGGCCTCTTCAAACGCCCTTCCGGCCACTCTTTATATAGGGACGCGCGAGATACGGGTGCGCGTTCTGTAAAGAGTCGTTCACAACTATCACAGGCAGGTGAGCTATTTGGCGCATCGGATGACACGTCAGGACACCAGCCGGTCGACTCGCGCATTTCGCCTTCGCTACGAAGGCTGCTATCCGAAGCGACCTATAGGATGCCAACGCGTAAACGAACGCATGCTGCACAGGTTGGCGCACTATTACGCAAACAAGACCGCTCATTTTCCTACGAAAAATATCATTTCACTAAGCTGATAGACCTCCTAGAAGCCCTTCCTGACTTGGTGGCTTTGGAAAGGGTAGATCCCACACCGGGCGATCGTCGGGTTGCGCCGGTTTACTATGTGCGTCCCGTAACTGATGTGAAACAGCTCATTACCTCAGCTTTAGATAGGCAAGATAGCCCAGAAGGTTGGGTTCATACGGACAGCCTAAAAGCTGCGATCGCCTCTCAAGCACCCCGCTTTTCTTCGCAGACCCATGGTTATCCCAATTTCAATGCATTCCTCGAAAGTAGGACAGACCTCATTGAATTTAAGGCGGATAGCCCTGGCTACTTACGACTAAGGCGGCAAAGGGCAACTCGTTCTAAAACTTTCCGTAAGCCTCGTGTCAGGCTCCCGACAAAAGGCGTGAGCACTGAGACTAAAACTGAGATTAAAGCCCCTGACTCGCGGGGGCAAAAGCGAGTTCGCATTGAACCGCTGTTGCAGTTTGCGGGTTTTTCGCAGGAGGTGCTGCATCAAAAGGTGGGGGAATTAGCTGCGATCGCCCTGTCTGAGCGCTGGTACTTTGGCCCAAAGCCCCCAGATGACTTTGCCTACCCTATTCTCAAAAGCTATCTGCGCTATACGTTCATTCGTCTCCAGCATGAAGGTAAAGCGATCGCCAGCGAAAATCATACCTACCGTGCCTTTAATACGGGTCTGGTCGATACGTTGTTGCGACCCATCTACGCCCTTTTTGAACAACCAACGGCACCGAACGAAAAGGTGTGGAACCTCACATTTTGTATCGCGAGTGAAGGCATAGCCGGTAAAACTTTGGTCGCTCAGTTTCCTCAGCTGCCGTTAGCCGCAAACTACTTACGTCAGCCAGAAAGAGTTTTTTACGACCTTGCTGCAGGTGCTCCACAGGTTGACTGGCAACATGTCGTCAAAGACAACATGGCCCGCCTGCCCTTAGCCTTCTTAGAAAAATACGCGCCCGCAGGCTTCACGCCACAGAGCACGCAAGGACTGAGCACGTCAGACTTCTTTGACTATAAGCGTTCCTTTATTGCATCACTAGAGGCTGATCCTAGCGCCTATAGAACGATGGTTAGTCAGTTAGAAGATGCCTTAACGCGAACGTTGAGAAGAACTCAAATTAACTATAAAACTGCGGTTCCTACGTACTATCCAAAAATTAACAGTGTTGACTTGCTCCTGCCGATTTGCCTGGTTGATGAAAGCACGGTCGATTTTGCGATTGTGACCCGCCGTGAGCCGTCTGGAAAGTACATTGGACATACCATTTTGACGTTGCGTCAGGCGTACAACAATGCCCGACTCATTTGCAAGCTGGATGAGCACTGGCTACCCAAGGCTATGGCCTTTAGCCAAGATGCCGAGCCCTCAGAGATCGAGACGCTAGGGGTTGAGTCCTCCGCTGAGCCCTCCGCGCTTGACGACACCTGCGTGATGGATGGACAACCATTGGAGGACGCTCATACAGAATCGGTTCACACCGCGGTTCTTTCTAAGCCTAGCTGAATGAGCTTATCGACTAGGTCAGGAAAGGCAATGCCGGAGGCTTCCCACATTTTGGGATACATGCTGGTGGCGGTGAAGCCGGGCAGGGTGTTGATTTCATTAATCAGGATTTCGTCGGTGGCTTCAAGGTAAAAGAAGTCCACACGAGAGATGCCTGCACCATCAATCGCTTCAAAGGCTTTAATGGCCATCTCTTGTATGCGATCGCGCACGGTATCGGGTACCGGTGACGGAATCAATAGTTTTGCCCCCCCATCGCTGTACTTTGTTTCGTAATCATAAAAGTCAGTACTGAACTGTGTTTCGCCTAGTACCGATGCTTTGGGATTATCGTTACCTAAAATTGAGCACTCCACCTCGCGCGCAACTACGCCAGCTTCGACTATCACGCGTCGGTCATAACTGGCCGCGTTGTCTAGGGCGGCTTCTAATTCCTGACGATTCGTCGCTTTGGAAATACCGACCGATGACCCTAAGTTTGCAGGCTTTACAAAACAGGGATAGCCTAACTCAGCTTCTAGGTCATCACACAGCTTTGGAAAAACACAGGGATTGGAGTAAATTTCGGCCCGCGATACACCGCGATACTTGACTTGGGGCAAGCCTGCTTGGGTAAAGGCGCTTTTGGACGCAAGCTTATCCATACCGAGTGAAGAGGCTAAGACGCCGCAGCCAACATAGGGCATTTGCAGGACTTCAAACAGACCTTGGATAGTGCCATCTTCGCCGTTAGGACCATGCAATACCGGAAACCAAATATCGATAGTGCCGAGTTTGTCGAGGTTGGGCAGGCGCTTGGCTAACGGTGCTGCTGGGGGCAAGTCACCAATGTCACCGATATCTGTTTCTGAAGGCTGGCCAGACTCTAGTACCTGTTGGGCTGTTGGCCCAGTCGCCCAGCTGCCATTTTTGTGGAGTAGGACGGGAACGACCTCGTACTTTGTTTGGTTGTCTCCGGTCGCCAGCCCACGGGCGATCGCACCTGCTGAGCGAATAGAGACCTCATGTTCTCCTGAACGCCCACCAAAGAGTAAGCCTATTCGCATAATCATTCGCCTTCTTTTCCACGTAATCCTTCAGGCGATAGCCTATCACGGGGCAGTTCGTCTATAGGGGCCTGTAGCGGCGAACAGATAAGCAAAAAAAAACGCCTGAGACTCAGCTATAAAAGCGAATCCAAGCGTTCGTATCAGGGTGCATCTACCACTTATTTCTTCTCAATAGGGAAGGCTCATCCGGGCAAAAAATAGATTCTCATTGCCTGTCTAAAACGCCCTGAAAAGGGCTCCAAAAACTGAAGTATGAAAACTGTGTGGAGGTAATCTTTCTACTCAATTTTTCAGGTGATAATAACTTACTAACAGCAGCGCTATAGCTTTAGATCTTTTATATGGTGATACCGTGAAATATTTCTTTCTATCCAAGAGTTGGACAACCGGCAGAGTATGGGAATTTGGAGGCTTATGGAATGAAGTGGCCTGGCAGCGAGTGCCACATTTGCAGCAACAGTCGCTCTGCATTGAGGAAAACCATGAAACTTTGTGTCTCTACGAAGTAGAGGATGCCGTTTTGATGGTGGAAGTCATGCCAAAGGATGCGAGTGAGCATCACACAATTGGCCAAGTTGTACTGAAGCGTCTACTCAGTGCAGAACAAGTTATAGAAAGACTTTATTCAGAAGAGCATATTTTTCATGAGAGACGGTGTCAGACTCTTCAACCTCAGGTGACGGATCGTTCCAACAGCAGCGAAGCCCTGCCGCATGATTTTGTAGCGCCCTCGACTCATCCTACGCCGACCCGTCCATCCCAAGGGGCTTTAGCACAATCAACGTTGACGGTCTCGACCGCAGTAAACCAAGAGCCCAGCCCGCTTAATTAATGCATCGGTCTAGGTCGTTATTAATGCATCGGTCTAGGTCGTTTGTTTTTTAAGGCCGTTTGTTGTTTTTTCGGCGGTGCCTTAGTGATTTTGGATGATGCGTCAAAAGAAATAGGTCAAGAGATTAGGTTGTTGTCGAGAGCACTCTATGTCCGCCAGCACTAGGGCCAGTATTCGGGCCACCACTAGGGCAGGAAGAGTCCTAAGTTGCTCACTGCTCGCTGCATGGCAGCGAGCGCACGGTTATAGCCCAAAATTGCTGTGATGTTGTTGGACTCTGCTTGGGTGAGTTCACTTTGCGCGGTGAGGACATCTAGCTGAGTGCCGACACCTGCTTGTAATCTTAGGTTCGCGAGTTCTAACGCTTCTTCAGCCTGAGCAACGGCAACACGAGAGGTGGCAATATTTTCTTTGTTGGACTCTAGGTTGTAGAACGATTGCTCTACGTCGAATCTGAACTGATCTGCGTTTTCACTGAAGGTTTCCTCGGCGATCGCACTATCTATTTCGCGCTGCCGTGCTTGCGCGCGTGAGGCCCCACCGTTAAACAGCGTCATACTGAACTGTGCGCCAAACGTTGCAGAATCTTGAAAGTCATCGACAAACGGAGACGACTCACCCGCTAGCTGCTCTTGAATGTTGTATCTTGCGAACAACCCTACCTGAGGGCGTAGGGCAGCCAGCGCAATTTTTCGCTGCTGTTCGTTTAAGTCTGCTGTCAGCAGCTGTTGCTCAAGCTCAGCGCGATTTTGTAAGGCGAGCACAATGCTGTCTTCTAGGGTGAGCGGCCAGTCCTCAGCGACGGCCACCGGCGTTGCCTTCACATCCGAAGTGGGTGGCAAGTTCAACAAACGGGCAATGTCTCGGCGGGCGATACGCTCATCGCTCTGTGATTGGATGACCTGCTGACGAGCATTGGCAAACTGAACCTCAGCTCTGAGCACATCAAATCGAGTGCCCACGCCGACTTCCTGACGTAGCCTAGAATCTCGCAAATTGCGCTCAGCCTCATTCACAAAAGACTGGTTAATCCGAATTTGTTCACTGGCTTCTTGCAGCGCGTAGTATACCGTTGCAGTGGCTAACCGCAGTTGCTCTTGCTGCACTTCGACCGCTAAGGCGCTCACTTCTCGCTGTAGCTCGGCTGCTTTGATGGAGGCTGCTCTCGAACCGCCAGTGAACACATCGTAAGTCGCTTCAATTTGGCCACCTAGAGTTGTTTGAGTATCACCATCGTCCACGATGTTATTCAAGGTTGCAGACGTTGTCACCGTGGGCAACCGGGCTGCTCGTGCCTCACGCACTACCTCGTCAGCTTGCTCAAGTGCCAACACCGCAGATTGCAGGGTTTGATTATTGCGATAGGCCAGCTCCACGGCTTGATCTAGCGTAATCAGCGCATCTTGATCAATTTCTACATCCTCCGGCATCGTTGGAATGTTTAAAGGATTGGGGTCAGCAAATAAAATGTCGGGTATCTGACCAATGTCTGAGGTCGCCGTAGGCTGTGTTTCTGGATCTTCGGTCGCAGGAGCCTCAATGGGTGTAGGGTCTGAGAGCTCTTCAGGTTCCAAGGATGGCAAATCGGACGGCAAATCAGGAGCAGCTTGGGGTTGATCGGGATTCGGCGTGGGAGAACGCATTAATCGTCTCAGCTCTTCTAGCGTCAGACGCTCACTCGACTGCTGAGCTAGCTGACGGCTACGGTCAGCTTCGATGATGTTGCTGCTTGGGGTTGAATCAGCAGGATTGGCCATGCCCAAATCGGCAGCGGCTATCTTATTAGTCGGTTGCTCATCAGTAGGTTGCTCACTGGCAGAGAGTCCTGTAGTGCGAGATTCTTGCGTGAAATCAGGCGATCGCGTGTCGCTGACAGAAGGCACCGAAATGAATCGAGGCTGCTGTAGTAATGATTTGTCGGGTTGCATCCCACGAGCGCTATCGAGTAATGAAGCGAGTACCGTGAGGGAGTTTCGGCGTGAATTTTGGCTCGATAAATCGTCAGGCCCCTTGGGAGCGATTTCGGTGGATGCTATTGATTCATCACCGGTTGCGCTCTGTGAGTTTTCTGAGGTAGAGAGATTAAAGCGTTCTGTTGATTGAGAGGTTGTAGGTTCGCCTTCAAGCTCGCTATCTAAGGACTGTGCGATCGCCGCACGCGATAACAAAGATGTAGAGCCGCTCATGATTAAAAATAGAAAAGCAGCGGGCTTAAGATATCGCATAGTGCTGATGACTTTAGAAAAAAATACTTGGGCTAGATGGCTTGAACGAATTGGCTGGATCTAGAGAGCTAGGGACTAGATAACTGGAGGCTGGATAACTGGCGACTAAAGAACGGTAGGCTCAATCACAAGCTTAGGCTCAACACCAGAGACTCAATACCGGAGGCTCAATACCGGAGACTAAGTAACGGTTTGGCTTATGCCGAGGTGGCGTGAGTAAAGCATTTGCGTCGCAACGTCACCTGCTAGACTATCCCTCCGAAGCTCTAACAAAAAGACCCGGACAAGATTGAAAACAACGCCTGCACATTTTATCGCGCCAGAATCGTGACAAAACGCGAAAAAGACCGTGTGATAGGCGACTATACAGGATACTAAGACCAAAATAACGCCTTATTTGTCCTAATCTACCAGGGATCCCGGCATAGTTGACGCACTACAAATAGACGCCAATTCACTCAGGTCTCCTACAGATATTACTAAACAGTTCAGTTTACTTGCAAGCTCGGCGACGGACATATCATCTAAAAAGTAAGTGTCTTCTAAGCGTTTGCTATCGCTTTGCTTCAGCATCAAAGCCGGTAATAGGACCCCATCTCCCAGTGCTTTGTCGGCCAGCTGTGCGGCGATATCTTGACCGGTTAACAGGCCAGTGACCGTAATGTCTTGCCCCCAATAGTCACTGTTAATGGGTGCCATTGTTAAGGTGAGCCCGTCAATTTGATTTAGCTGATCGACTAGAGGGGCAAAGGCGTGTTCTACTGCGTTACCTACCACCCAGGTAAACGCACGGGGAGGATCAACTCTATTGGGAAGGTCCTTGGCGATCGCATCAAATTCCTTTAAAAATAGGCGAATAGAGCCCACACCATTGCCAATTTGAGGGTAGGACTCGTAATGGCTCTCAGGGGGTAGCGTCTGCCGACCGATGAGAAACCACTCATCGGCCAGCCAAGCAAACGTTGTACCTAAGCTTGATTGAAACTCGGTTTGAATCGCCTGCACCTGTGCAATCACTTCTTGTGCCTTTTCGGTTGTCACCGGCATCAGTTCATCGTCATCCGGACGAAACTTTGTTAGGCCAACAGGTACGACGGCGGCTGAGGCCACTGCAGGGACTTCCCCTGTGTGAAAGCGAGCCAAATCTCGTAGCGTCTGCGTGAGGTGTTGGCCATCATTGATGCCAGGGCACACCACTACCTGTGCATGTACCTGTAAACGGTGCTTTTGAAACCAGGCCAGATGCTCCAGGATTTGAGCGGCACGGTCATTTTTGAGTAGGTGTGATCGCACGTCGCCTTCAGTTGCGTGGACCGATACATACAGTGGGGATAGACGCATTCTGGCAATCCGTTCCCACTCGGCAGGTGGAATGTTCGTCAGCGTTAAGTAGCTACCGTATAAAAAGCTCAGCCGGTAATCATCATCTTTGAGGTAGAGCGTTTCGCGCTTACCCGGTGGCTGCTGATCGATAAAGCAAAAGGGGCAACGGTTCACGCATTGGATCAAGCCGTCAAAAAGGGCCGTTTCAAACTCGAGCCCTAGCACCTCGTCATAGTCTTTTTCAATGTCTACACGATGTGAAATCCCTTTGGCATCGAGTACTTCCAAGTTGAGAATTTCGTCTGAACACAAAAAGCGATAGTCGATTAAGTCGCGCGGTCGCTCACCATTGATAGACACCAGCCGATCGCCTGCCTCAAAGCCAATATCTTCGGCAATAGAGCCTGGAAGAACGCTGGTAATGCGTGCAGGTGAAACACTCGCTGAACGCGTAGGCATCGTGGCAGGGCTTTCAACGTAGCTTGAAGTAGGCGCAGACATAGACGATACAGGCCAGTTGTTTGCTGGCCAAACAGTTGCTATACCCCTTTACCCTAGCGCTTTTCGTTTTAGATTAGATATTTTCGACTTGGCCTAGGGCAAGTGCAATGAGTAGCACCGCACCAAAGGCTAAGCGATACCAAACAAAGACCCAGG
This sequence comes from Cyanobacteria bacterium J06634_5, assembly GCA_039820525.1. Taxonomy (GTDB): domain Bacteria; phylum Cyanobacteriota; class Cyanobacteriia; order Phormidesmidales; family Phormidesmidaceae; genus Phormidesmis. The sequence continues at coordinate 222,234 of JBCBPY010000009.1, read as the reverse complement.
TGCTGTGTTTTTTCAAAAATTCAATTAGCCATGCGATCGCTAAATAAGAAGACACCACTGCTGCGAACAGTCCGCCTATCAAAGGCAATAGACCCACTGAGCTGTTTGTGCCGATAACATCAGTGAGTGAAACCAGACCTGCCAACAAAATAGCTGGCATCCCCAGTAGAAAGGAAAACCGAGCAGCGGTTTCCCGCTTCAGGCCCAAAAATAAACCAGCCGTCAGCGTTGAGCCAGAGCGCGATACGCCCGGAATAATCGCCAGTGCCTGAGCTAGGCCGACACCGATACCGTCGTTCATATCGAGCTTTGGAAAATCTCGTTTACGGGAACCGACCAGTTCTGCTAGCCCGAGCAAAACAGCCATCACGATGGAGGTAATGGCGATCGCACCCGTTGAGCGCACAATCGAATCATCATATCCAGGTACGAAAATTTTGACGAAAAGACCTGCCACCACAATTGGGATCGTCCCCAATAAAATGCCTAGTCCTAACCGAAAATCAGGTGAGCTAAACTGACGACTCAAGACAGACTGTATGAATTTCATCGTCACAGAAGACAAGTCATCCCAAAAGTACCAGAGGATAGCGGCCACGCTGCCGAGCTGAATAACCGCCGTAAAGGACACCCCCGGATCTCCCCAGCCCAACAGCACGGGTACCACCTTGACATGGGCCGTAGAGCTAATGGGTAAAAACTCGGTGAGACCCTGAACAATCCCGATGACAATCGCATGCCACAGCGTCATGACCTGCTGAGTGCCCTCGGTGGCCTCGGCTAGCATATAAGGCGACAGCAGCTTCATTATTGGCCCTATCATTGGCACATCCATCCCGTTTCAGCTAAAAGCGCTATCGTCAGCATCTAGGTCCCTATTGTTTTTTAAAAGTGAGTGAAAAGCGTGAGTGAAAAAGCTAGGTGAGATTGTATCTGAGCCCCTGCCAGCTGCAAAATCAAAACACTCAGGGTTTAAAGCCCCTTAATGATTTGTCGGCTTAAAGCAACTATTGTGTGAGGATTACAAAATCTATCAGGTCTTTTCCCGGGTGTTTGATGTTCTGCTTACTCTCGGTCTGCCACATGGGTAGCTCACGCTACAGTGCCTTGTCGCGTCTGCCTGCCCGTCTGTATGCCCGTAGTGGCGTCTCTGTTGCCGATAAAACATCGGCAACGATCGTAAAGCAGATCTTAAGATCTAGAACACACTTTTACGCCCAGCCGCTACACTCATAAGCACCATAAAACATCCAAAAAGTCTTACAGCGCAGACGTGCATTCTTCAGCAGGGAAGCGCTTTTTGAATGAAATACCTGACTTAACAAATACGCCACGGCGGCCTCGATTAGGGGGTGCGCTTGATTGCTAAACCCCACTCCCGGAACGTCAAGCCCTTCCTGTAAAACATGCTATGTTAAGAATGGTTAATCAATCTCAGAAAAGCCTTGCAAGTTCTTAGTCAGCCCGCGTTACAAATCAAGGATGTTGAGACCTTGCAACTATCTTCTCAGGCCCCTACGCAAGAATCTTCTGCGATTATCAACGTAGGTCATGAGCTTCGCAAACGATATGAGTTTATCAGTCAAATTGCTGAGAACTCTGCTGGAAATCGCCTGAGGGCTTTCATTGCTTCTGCGTTTTTGGTGGCGGTTCCGGTTTTCATTCAAGCACCATTGGTCAGAGTTCTGCCTGAGGTCAGCCTGGTGTTCACAGCCTTATGGCTATGGATCGGCTACTACTGGCTTAGCAAACCTCACCTTAGCCTTTGGGGTGATCTGACCATCGGTTTTAGCTGGACTTGGATGGCGGGCTCCGTCTACTGGGGATGGTTTAGAGTAGACCCCTACGTGCACCTGCCGATTGAAGCGATTGGTTTACCGTTTGTGCTACTACTCATGCGTCACGGTAAAGCCAAAATTGGTAACTATTTCTACTTGGGTTCATTGCTGGGGACTGCTATCACCGATCTTTACTTCTACTGTGTGGGCTTGATCCCTTACTGGCGCGAGCTGATGCTTAACCCCTCAGCCGCCGGGCAAGTTCTTCACAGCGCCCTGTTACGTATGGGCACCTACGAGGGAGTGGGCTATGCCATCGTGTTGTTGAGCTTGCTGATTATGCTAGGCACCATTCCAATGAGGTCCAAAAGTGTCCGATGGTGGGCATTTAGTGGTGCCATTCTCAGTACTATTTTGGTAGACAGCTTGTTTTTCATTGCGGCTATATTGGCATAACCTCACATTTGTCAGGATTGTATGTTCATCTGCTGTCTTGCTGGGTGTGTACTGTCCGGAAGGTGGTAGCATCTGGGCGTACAGATGCTTAATAATGTCTCGGGCCTAGCAATACGAGCTTTCTACACGGGTAAGCCGCAGCACTCAGTAGGATTACGTTGGTGCAAATGCGGTTATGGCTATAGGCTATGGCAATAACTTTTAATTTGAAAGTCCTACGAATCGTCTTTCCTTGAATCACCCAATGCCGTGGTTCATCCTATTGCTTGATACTTTCGCTCGCCCTTTAGGAAAAAGTTCTATTAAATAACTGTGGCAACTCCTGAGAGCACTTCACACCAAAGCACTTCACAACTGGGTCCTTGTCTCGTGCTCAAAACGGAGGCAAATCAGCGGTATTTACCCCTGGCTGGAAATAATTGCTGGACTGTTGGGCGAAGTGATGACAACAATTTTGTGTTGGGCGATCGCTGGATTTCGCGCAATCACGCCATGCTTCAGTGTATGGATACCGGTGAGTTTTATCTGATTGACTTAGGTAGTCGGAATGGCTCTTTTATCAATGGTCGCCGGGTCAGTGTTCCGGTGACGCTGCATAACGGAGATGCTATTACCTTTGGCCAAACTGAGCTGAGATTTTTCTGTCCTGCGCTCGAGACCGCCAATACTGAAGAGTTCGGTGAAACGCATAACTTCACGGCAACGGCAACGCTCCATGTTAGGCGGCTTATTTCAGTGTTAGTGGTGGATATTCGTGATTACACCGTCATGACTCGTCAGCTGGATGAGAAAGTGCTCTCCGAAGCGATTGGGACTTGGTTTCGCTATGCGGGAGAAATTATTGGCGAATACGGCAGCTGGGTCGATAAGTACATTGGCGATGCGGTCATGGCTGTATGGATTCACGGCACCCAAGAGGTGACACCGCAGTCTATGCACCAAATTGCTCAGGCTATGAGTGAACTGAACCGCATGACCAGCAAGCTTCATGAAGAGTTTCCGCTGCCTTTTCCGCTTCGTATTGGTGCTGGGCTCAATACTGGCTATGCGATGGTTGGCAATGCCGGTAGTAAAGATCGCCCCGATTACACGCCTTTGGGCGATACGGTGAACGCTGCCTTTCGATTTGAAAACTCCACAAAGCAGCTCGGGTTAGACGTGTCGGTCGGTGAGACTACCTATAAAGCGCTTGAGCAGTTGGGCTGTGGTGAACAAACCTTTAAGCGTTACTCTGTCGATGCCAAAGGGTATGACCGACCATTGATTACTCACGGCTGTGCCTTTTCAGATTTGGACAGATTTTTAGGGTCATATAATCGTCAGCATCAAAGCTCCTTACCTGTAAACTCTTGAGCCGAGGACATCCTAGTACGGGTTTTCCGCCAAAAATGATATCCTCATAGATACTATGCTGAGAGTAGATTTTAACAGAGGGTTTTAGCGGATGAAACGAGGTATTAAGCAAGTCTTGGGTGGGTTGATGGCGGCTGGCATTCTGATGAGTGCGCTCTTGTTTGGCAACGTGCAACCAGTCTTGTCACTACAGCTCAGTCCTGACTCAACGGCTGGTATGGCGCTGCTCGCCAACGCTGGTGGTAGAGAATTGCGTAACTCAGTAGATGACAAGCTGGCGACTGACTACGGCAACAAGATCGATGTAAACAATACAAATATTGCATCGTTTAGGAAATTCCGTGGTCTGTATCCTACGATTGCTGGCAAGGTCGTTTCTAATGCACCTTACGATGCTGTTGAGGATGTGTTGAGCATTCCTGGGCTGAGTGCGGTAGAGCGCGATCGCCTTGAGAAAAACATTGATATCTTTACCATCTCAGCGCCCGATCCCGCTTTGGTAGAAGGGGCTGACAGATTCAATAACGGTGTTTATAAGTAGTTTCTATTCGAACGACTACTAACCGCTGAACTATAAAGGTCCTCTTAGCTGCTGGCAGCTGAGAGGACTTTTTGATGCTGTGTTGATGACTCAGAAATTTTCTCAGCTCATCGTGCTGATAGAGTGAATTAAGCCCGCGGACTGCCGTTATTGTCGCTGTCAGGAGCGTTTTTTGTTGGCACATTCCTCTTTAGAAACAACCAGAGAGACAACTGGAGAAACAACCGAAAAAGCAACCGAAGAGAATACGGAAGCGCCTGCGAATAACAGCAATAAGGCGTTTGATACAGACGCTTTTGATGTATTAGTGATTGGTGGTGGTGCAGCAGGGCTTTATTCAGCACTGTGTTTGCCTGCGCATCTCAATGTGGCTTTGGTGACTAAAGACAACTTAAGCATTTCGGCTAGCGATTGGGCTCAGGGCGGGATTGCGGCGGCGATCGCACCAGAAGATTCTCCCAAGTTACACATTGACGACACCTTACGTGCAGGCGTGGGACTTTGCGAAGCAGAAGCTGTGAGGCTATTAGTTGAGGAAGCACGGCCCTGTATAGAAGCGCTGGTTGATCTCGGCGTTGCTTTTGATAGGTCTGGCGAGCAGCTGGCGATGACACTGGAGGCGGCCCATTCTCGTAAGCGTGTGCTGCACGCTGCGGACACTACCGGTCATGCCATTGTGACGACCCTGGCTTTGCAAGTTCTCCAGCGAGAAAACATTCAGGTATTCAACCAAACGTTTGTGCTGGATTTGTGGGTTGAAGGCCGTCAGTGCAAAGGCGCATGCCTTTCACAAAGCGTGTCTGAAGAGACCCAAAGCCTGCCTCGTATTCGCTGGGTAGGCGCGCGGGCTGTGGTGCTGGCGACTGGCGGCGGCGGCCAAGTGTTTTCGCAAACGACCAATCCTGCTGCGAGTACAGGCGATGGTATTGCGATGGCATGGCGAGCAGGCGCCCAGCTCCGAGACTTAGAATTTTTTCAGTTCCACCCGACTGCCCTGACCAAGCCTGGTGCCCCCCGATTCCTCATCAGTGAAGCCGTCCGTGGTGAAGGCGCGCAGCTACTCGATAGCAAGGGTCATCGATTTGCGTTTGACTATCATCCAGATGGTGAGCTGGCACCCAGAGATGTGGTGAGTCGAGCCATTTTTAAACATTTGCAAAAAGATGAGGTCCCAGAAGATAGAGTCTGGCTGGATTTAAGCTCGATTGATCCGGACCACATTCGCTATCGTTTTCCGAACATTATTCGCGTTTGCAATCACTGGGGCGTGGATTTGTTTAAGGCGCCGATTCCCGTATCGCCAGCTGCGCACTATTGGATGGGGGGTATTACCTGTGGGCTCAATAGCGAAACGACGATTCAGCACCTGTATGCTGTGGGCGAAAATGCCAGCACGGGCGTTCATGGTGCCAACCGGCTAGCGAGTAATTCATTGCTGGAATGCCTGGTGTATGGTGCGCAGCTTAAAGAGATTGAACTAGCCCCCAAGTACCCTAATGTGCCAGAAAATGTGGCAGCCAGCCCTGTGAAAGCAGCTGCCTTTGAAGAGGGCTGGCTCAAGGATTTGAGGTATTGGCGATCGCACTTGCCACAGTTGATTTGGCAAGCTGCCGGCATCTGCCGCGAGCAGTCACGAATAGAGGCTGCCCTCACGCAGGTGGCTCAGTGGCAAAAAGACTTTGACCAGCTCAGCATTAGTCAGTTGCTCAAACGTCAGCCGGGAGAGTGCGCTCAACTCCCAGAGCCGGTTACGGCAGAGGATGTTCGATTGTGGGGTGAGCTAGGGAACTTGTTTGCGATCGCAGCTCTGATTCTTAAAAGTGCAGCCTTCCGTACCGAAAGCCGAGGCGGCCACTATCGTAGTGACTATCCAAAAACTGACGATCAGTGGCTGGGGCATACCGTGATAGAGGGCGACACCATACGTAGAGAAACATCCCAAGCGCTCCAATCGGTAAAGCGCTCTAATCGGTAAAGCACTAACTGACGTTAGCAAGGCACTACGGACGAAACACTTGCCTTAAAACAGACAGCTTAGAGCAGCTCCAATAGTCTATGTGGGTGCTGATTTGCCCAGCATTGTTAATGCCTAGCTCACTACGGCCTGGGATAGATAAGCGCGGGGACCAAGGCAGCGGTGCGTCCATGTTTAGGGTCCACTTTGTCGTAATCATGTCTGGACTTGGCTGTTCAATAGTATGCAACTCCATTTGAATATTGCTGAAGAAGCGGCTCAAGAAATCGATCATTTTTCGATAGCGCTCCACCCCTTGAAACGCGTTCATCGGATCTTTGAACTGTACGTTGTCGGCATAGAGGCTGTAGGTTTGAGCGTTGGGAAACCGAGAATAGTCTTGTTTGAGCTGTTCTACCAGAGAGTTGGTGGTGCTTGCAGCATTAGTCATTAGCTACCTGCCTCCTGATTCTCGCCATCTACATCGACCAAAGGCCAAAGCCGCTCTAGCTGACGACGCCAAGAGGCCAGCGCGTTTTGTTGATACTCTCCGCTATTTTGGCCCATGTCGCCCATCATGCCTTCTGCATAGAATCGATCTAGGGTTTTCAAGGTGCCTTCTAAAGACTGGCCTTGCTTTTTGGACGCCACGATAATTTGCGTGAGCTGAGTTTCCACCATGCGGGAAAAGAAAACGCTCGAACCGTCAGCTTTTAGCTTGAGCAGCTGATCTGTGGCTGTTTCAAATTGAGGTAGGCTTAGGGCCTCTAAGTCGTATTGAAAAATTCCCCAAACTACATTTTGATGCAACGCGTAGCGAGTCGATTGTGTGTCATCAAAATTGGCTTCCATCATTTGCTGAATAAAGGGCTGCGCCTCATTCACCGACATAATAGGCGTCATGAGCTTAACGGCTTCACCTTGCATAATGGCCAGCAGCCTCATCCCATCTAACTCTACTTGCCAAGCATCCGGCGGCACATGCTGAAAGTTCTTTGCGCCGAAGCGCTGCGTGAAGGCTTGTGTAATGTCGTCAGGAGTCATAACGTTTGCGAAAGAGCGTTTAAGCAAGGGGCACTGCTTACAAGGTAGCAGGGCAGACTTAAAAAAGCGGCCTGCCTTCTGGCAGACCGCTGATGTCGTGTTTGAGGGATTACAAACCCTCATCTTAAGAAGTCAGGCTAGGTTGAGAGCTTCAGTGATTTAGTAATCGCCGAAGTCGCCCATGCCGCCGCCTGCTGCGTCATCGCCTTCGGGCTTATCGACGACGATGCACTCAGTGGTGAGAACCATCGCTGCAATAGAGGCTGCATTTTGCAGGGCAGAGCGCGTCACTTTTGCCGGGTCAACAATACCGGCCTCGAGCATATTGACAAACTCGTTAGTGGCCGCGTTGTAGCCCATAGTGGTGTCTTTTTCTTTGACACGCTCGGCAATGACCGCGCCGTTTTGACCTGCGTTCTCAGCAATTCGCTTGAGAGGGGCTGTCAGAGCGCGTGTCACAATCATGGCACCGAGTAGCTCTTCGCCCTCAAGGTTAGACTGTGCCCAGTCTGTCAGGCCAGGAGAGAGGTGCGCCAAAGTGGTCCCGCCGCCAGGAACAATCCCTTCTTCAACAGCCGCTTTAGTCGCGTTGATGGCATCTTCTAGGCGGAGCTTGCGATCCTTCATTTCAGTTTCAGTAGCCGCACCGACTTTAACGACGGCGACACCACCAGAAAGCTTGGCAAGACGCTCCTGTAGCTTTTCTTGATCGTAGCTAGACTCAGACTCTTCAATTTGACGGCGAATCTGGTCGCAGCGGCTCTTCACAGCGGCCTCGTTGCCTTCCGCAACCATAGTGGTGCTGTCTTTAGTGATAGTAACGCGGCGAGCAGAGCCTAACTGATCGAGTGAGACTGTGTCGAGCTTGAGGCCCGCGTCTTCAGTGATGACGGTGCCACCTGTGAGCACAGCGATATCTTCGAGCATGGCTTTACGACGATCGCCAAAGCCAGGCGCTTTGATCGCCGCTACGTTCAATACGCCGCGAAGACGGTTGACAACCAAAGTTGCCAGGGCTTCTTTCTCAATGTCCTCAGAGATAATAAGCAGAGGGCGACCAGCACGAGCCACTTGCTCTAGAACAGGCACGAGATCCTGAACAAGGGCAATTTTCTTATCGGTAATTAGGATTTGAGGATCGTCAAAGGCCGCTTCCATGCGTTCAGCATCGGTGACGAAGTAAGGGGAGATGTAGCCTTTATCAAAGCGCATCCCTTCGGTGATTTCTAGCTCGGTCGTCATCGACTTGCCTTCTTCTAAGGAAATGACGCCTTCACGACCGACCTTCTCCATAGCGTTGGCAATCATTTCGCCAACTTCAGGATCGTTACCGGCAGAGATAGAGCCGACTTGTGCGATCGCTGTTGAATCGCCAACGGGCTGAGCCTGACTGGCAATTTGCTCTACCAGGTAAGCGGTTGCTTTGTCTACGCCGCGCTTGAGCGCGATCGCATTGGCACCGGCTGCAACGTTGCGCAAACCTTCTTTGACAATGGCGTGGGCCAAAACGGTTGCGGTGGTAGTTCCATCGCCAGCGGCATCATTTGTTTTAGACGCAGCCTGACGAATCAAAGAGACGCCCGTATTTTCAACGTTGTCTTCTAGCTCAATTTCTTTGGCGATGGTCACACCGTCATTAACGATTTGAGGAGAGCCAAATTTCTTTTCTAAAACGACGTTGCGTCCCTTTGGACCAAGGGTAACGGCAACTGCCTCAGACAAAATGTCCATACCGCGCTCTAGCGCGCGGCGGGCATTTTCGTTGTAGATAATGCGTTTTGCCATAGTGGTGACTTAGGTGATGTGTGAGTGGTGATGTGTGAGTGTTTTCGGGCAGTGAGTCTTGGAAGTGAAAAAGCAATGGCCTATGCAACGGTTGCCAAAATGTCTTTTTCAGAAAGCAGAATGTACTCGTCGTCGCCGAGCTTGATTTCAGTGCCAGCGTACTTGGAGTACAAAACCTTGTCGCCAACGCTCACATCCATGGAGCGACGGTTGCCGTTGTCGTCTACTTTTCCGGGACCAACCGCAGTGATTTCGCCAACCTGAGGCTTTTCCTTTGCAGCGTCAGGCAAGATGATGCCGCCGGCGGTTTGATTGTCAGAAGCACCGACTTTGATAAAGACGCGATCGCCCAGGGGCTTAAGAGTTGAGTTGCCTAGAGAGATAGCTGCCATATGAATTACGTTCTCCGCAGTAAATCGAAAATACTAATGTTTTTGGGGGACCCAGCAAACACACAGAAAACCGCATTGACTGCCCTCAATCATCGGCAGCATACGGCTTACAAGTGCAAAGCGGGCATGAATAACTAACCCAGCATGAGTTAGCACTCTCTGCTGTTGAGTGCTAATTTATCGAATTCAAGTTAGCGATCGCAACAAGTCATGCGGTACGGGTTCCCGAACTGAAGGGCTTCATATTTTTTAAAGGAGTCTCATCTAGTGATAATCTTAAAGACGGCACTTTAAGAACATCTTTTGATAACTTACAAAAGTCGCCATATCAGCTAAAACGTAGGACAGGCGCAGGAATGGTCTCCACCGCAGAGAAAACAAACACCGGCTATATCACTCAAATTATTGGCCCAGTTTTAGACGTAAAATTTCCGGGCAACGAACTTCCCCAAATTTACAACGCACTTAAAATTACCGGCAAAAATCCTGCTGGTGCAGATGTCTCCGTAACTTGTGAAGTACAGCAGCTGCTGGGTGACTCTCAAGTGCGCGCCGTCTCCATGAGTACCACTGATGGTCTTGTGCGCGGCATGGAAGTGCAAGACCTAGGGGGGCCTATTAGCGTACCCGTCGGTCAAGCAACGCTAGGGCGCATTTTTAATGTTCTAGGCGAGCCCGTTGACGAAAAAGGCGATGTTAATGCAGAAAGCTCTCTGCCCATTCACCGCCCCGCTCCCAAGCTCACCGACCTTGAAACCAAGCCCGCTGTATTTGAAACTGGCATCAAGGTTGTAGACCTACTTGCACCCTACCGACGAGGCGGAAAAGTGGGCCTCTTTGGTGGTGCTGGCGTAGGTAAAACTGTATTGATTCAAGAACTAATTAACAACATTGCCAAGGAGCACAGCGGTGTATCCGTTTTTGGTGGTGTGGGTGAGCGTACGCGTGAAGGGAATGACCTTTACAACGAATTTATTGAATCTGGCGTAATCAACGCTGACGACCTTAGCCAGTCCAAAGTGGCCTTGGTATACGGTCAAATGAATGAGCCGCCTGGTGCTCGCATGCGTGTTGCACTCTCTGCCCTAACGATGGCTGAGTACTTCCGTGATGTGAATAAGCAGGACGTATTGCTCTTTGTAGACAACATTTTCCGCTTTGTGCAAGCCGGCTCTGAAGTATCCGCGCTGCTGGGTCGGATGCCTTCTGCGGTAGGTTACCAGCCTACGCTTGGTACTGACATGGGCGACTTGCAAGAGCGTATTGCCTCGACGACTGATGGCTCTATTACCTCTATTCAAGCGGTATACGTACCTGCCGATGACCTCACTGACCCAGCGCCTGCTACTACATTTGCGCACTTAGACGCAACGACTACGCTGTCTCGCGCGTTGGCTTCCAAAGGTATTTACCCAGCGGTAGACCCCTTGGATTCCACCTCTACTATGCTTCAGCCAGACATCGTTGGTGAAGAGCACTATGGCACAGCTCGCGCTGTACAGTCTACGCTTCAGCGCTACAAGGAATTGCAGGACATCATTGCAATTTTGGGCCTAGACGAGCTTTCTGAGGAAGACCGTCAGGTAGTAGCGCGCGCGCGTAAAATTGAGAAATTCCTTTCTCAGCCTTTCTTCGTGGCTGAAGTCTTTACAGGCATGAAAGGCAAGTACGTCACGCTCGAAGAAACCATCAAAGGATTTAACATGATTCTTGATGGCAAGCTCGATGATATTCCTGAGCAGGCTTTCTACTTAAAAGGTGGCATTGAGGAAGTGATTGAAGCTGCTGAAAAGATGAAAGCTGAAGCGGCTTAATCGATGACTGTGTAAATCCAAAACGGGTACAAGTCCTCTTCAGAGGGTTTCCCGATAGGATGGGGTGGGTTCGACGACGTACACGACAGACTCCGAAACCCACCCCCTATCCCCGGTCTTGGTGAGCATCCCCTATCGTCGCAACGCGACCAAGGATCTTATCGTTCCAGAGGGGATCTTCTTCAGGCTGTGAAACGGTTGATTATCGCTGTTTCGTAGACCTGATGAGTTTTTAACAACATTATTCAAGAGAGCTATGTCTTTAGTCGTGCGCGTTGTTGCGCCTGATAAAACAGTCTGGGATGACGAAGCCGAAGAAGTCATTTTGCCTAGCACTACTGGTCAAATGGGTATTTTGGGCGGTCACGCGCCGCTGCTAACCGCGTTAGATACGGGTGTTTTGCGTGTCCGTAACAACAGTGAGTGGACTTCGATAGCGCTCATGGGTGGCTTTGCAGAGGTCGAGTCCGATGAAGTGACTGTTTTGGTTAATGGCGCAGAGCGCGGTGATAGCATTGATGCTGCCGAAGCTGAGAAGGCTTATGAAGCCGCTAAATCAGCCTCTGACAAAGTAGATGGTAGCGATCGCAAAGCTGTCCTTAAAGCAGGTAGTGCCCTGAAAAAGGCCCGTGCTCGGTTGCAAGCGTCTGGCGGTAACGTTTAAGCGACGTTAAGTGCCACCACTTTAGTTTTGGTATCGCCAGATAGTTAGCTCAATGAGGGTTAACTATCTGGCGATTTTTGTTGATTAGTCTCTCTGTGGTAGGTGTGACGAGTGGTAGGTGTTACGAGCCCGCGTAGCCTACTCACTAATGCTGTAAAAATACGATAATTAAAAAGTCCTCTAGCACTTATCAGTACTAGAGGACTTTTGCAATTTTATTTCTAAGCTATCTTTCCAAGCTGTTATTTATAGCTTAGGTGTGGATAGCTTAGGTCAATTTGTGAGGGCTCATGAACTACCGGTGAAAGCAACTTCAGGAAACTTGCTTTGGGCTTCACTCATTGGCTTGGTTTTACCCTCTTCCTGCCAATAGTTAATGATTTCAGTGGCTTTGTTGAGTAGTTCAACGCTCTCTTCGTCCGTAATCCATGACTTGGATTCAACTTCAGCTTTGAGCTGTTCCCACGCGTCATTACGGGGCCAGAAAAAGTACGACGTGAGCGGACTGGTGCCTTTACCCACGACCTGGTCAACAGCCAGGGCGACGTCTTTATCTAACCAAAGTACTTTCAAAATAAACCGAGCATCTGATTCAACAGGTGACTCAGCCCCGTCAGCGGCTTCCTCAACGGGTGTAGGATCTACAACGGACTCCAATCGACAACCTCCACTTTTTCAACTCCCAACTGCCTACATACCTAATGATTCTGTACCAGTTGGTAAAACTCTTTAGTCTCTTAATATAGCATAAGTCAATAGTTGTAACTTTCATTTATGGCCCTTATTCTGATTACCGGCCCGGCGCGCTCGGGCAAGAGCGAATGGGCTGAATACCTCGCTGAGCAAATAGCCGAGCGCAATCAGCAGCAGGTCGTTTACATTGCGACGGCCCTAGCCATTGAAGCGGATGAGGCATGGCAGGCGCGAATCGAAAAACATCGTCAAAGAAGACCTACGCACTGGCAGTGTAAAGAAGTCCCGACTGACTTATCGAAGGTGATTGCACAGGCTGCGGAGGGCGACTGTTTGCTGATCGATTCTTTGGGTACTTGGCTGGCTAACCTGATAGATCAAACTCAGGAGGATTGGGAAATGAGTCAGGCCCAGCTGCTATCGGTATTGGACAAAGCGTCAGCAGATATTGTGATCGTTGCTGAGGAAACGGGCTGGGGCGTGGTACCTGCTTATAAGCTGGGCCGTCGGTTTCGCGATCGCCTAGGCAACCTTAGTCGCAAAATTGGTGCGATCGCAACCGATGTGTATCTCGCCACGGGTGGCTATGCAATCAATATCTCTCAGTTAGGTACCCTGATTCCTGCCAGAGAAAGGTAGACAGAGAAAGGCAGATCCAGAGAAAGCCTAGGGAGGTACTTCCTACTAAAAGTCAATCTACTAAGAGTCAGTCCAATCGGTAGGATAATTAATTCTTAATTGTTTCCGTTGAGATGTGTGATCACCATTTTTTCGGCGCTAGTATGAAGTCTGTAGTAGAGTTCATCTTCACACCTATAATCTTCACACCTAGAAACGTATGGCTTCTCGCACCGAAGTTAAAAACTACTTAGCCCACTGGTTTCAGTTAGGTAAGCAAGTGGTGAGTGACGATGGCCAAACTGTGTACCAACCCAAGACGATTATTCAGGGCGATCGCTTCAGCGCTGAGTTCGAGTCTTGTTGGCAGAAATTACTTGAAAGCAGCGGTCATAGCTACTACCTAGAGGGCACCGATCAAACTATTGAGCAGCTCCTATCGCCTGCTTGGGATATCGTGAACTGTGCACGTTGCGATATGCCCATTCCCCTCACGCCAACGGAGATTGAGTGGCATGCCTGCCCTTGCCACGACTTGCCTAATTGGCCCAATCAAGAAATTCCACAGCCGCGGCTGCCTGTGAACAATTACCGTCATCTAGGACACTTGAAAGATCGTTTACAAGCTATTGCCAAACCAGACTAAATTGACGCGGTCACGGTGCATTCGATGCTATGTATTCAACATCTGTGCATTCGATGTCATGCGTGCAACATCTGTGCGTTCAATGTCATAAGTAAAGAAGTCTTTAGCCATCAGCGTATTGGGAAATATTGCTTTAGCTTCGGTGAGCAAATCACTCAGCTCAATGCTGTTCCCAGGCGCATAGCGCGGGCTAAAGTGCGTCATAATCAGCTGCTTGACTTGAGCTGCGAGTGCAACTTGCGCCGCCATCGTAGAAGTAGAGTGCATTCGCTGGTAGGCCAGCTCTGAGTCTTGATGCGAAAAGGTGGCTTCGTGAATCAGCACATCTGCTTGCTCTGCAAGCTCGATAGCACTTTCGCAAAACACTGTATCGGTGCAATAGACAAACTTACGACCCACAATGGTAGGGCCGCATAAATCAGCCCCTTTGACCTTGCGCCCATCTGCAAGGGTCACTACTTCGCCACGCTTGAGCTTGCCATACAACGGCCCTGGTGGAATTCCTAAGGTCGCTGCACGCTTGACGTCGAAAGGACCTGTGCGATCTTTTTCGACGACACGATAGCCGTGGGCCGGGATGCGGTGCTTCAGCTTTTGGCACGTGACAATGTAGTCATCATCCTCATACACTTTTCCCGGCTCAGTCACGTGGACCTGAATGGGATATGACGATTGCGTTTTGGAATAGCGACGACAGGCATCAAGATACTTGGCTAGTTCTGGTGGACCATAGATGTCGATTTGCTGCTGTCCGGTTCCGGCCATGCCACAGCTAGCAAGCAGCCCAGGCAAACCAAAAATATGATCGCCGTGCATGTGGGTGACGAAAATGCGGCGGATTTGGCTCGACTTAAAATCGCTTTTTAGAAACTGGTGTTGAGTGCTTTCACCACAGTCAAATAGCCAGACTTCAGCTCGCTGAGGTAGTCGCAGGGCCACACTGGAAACGTTGCGCGATCGCGTGGGTACGCCGGAGCTGGTTCCTAAAAAAGTAATCTGCAAAGCTTGGGTTTCTTCACTCAAATACGCCACCCCTATCTTGCCAGAGATTACCGCTAATGTGCGCATGGGCAAGACCCTCGGCTCAATAAGCGCTATGACGTTTCAGCCATTATGCGCAAAATGTAAATATTTATTACCAAAGAACGGTATTTATTGATACACTCCTTAGAGGAGATTTAACAGGTTTTCTTGTTCTAGGGAGTAAAGCCCCTGGTAGTTGTGTGTGGGAGCATGCGATTGAGTTTTTCCAAAATTATTGAGAGATCGACTAGAGACCTCAATAGACATCAATTTAGAAATCGACCTAGGGCATCTGAAGTGATTCAGGTGCTTTTTTTTAGATTACGGTTCTCTGCCACATTTCCTCCGACCTATCCGATAATAAACAGGTTGCTCGCTCTTCCCGACCTGATTTGAGTTCTTCTACAGATAAGCCTGTTTTGATGCTGGTGGATGGTCACTCCCTGGCTTTTCGGTCCTACTATGCGTTTGCGCGCAGTCGTGATGGTGGCTTGCGAACCTCTACGGGGATTCCGACCAGCGTTTGCTTTGGTTTTCTGAAGTCACTGATGGATGCGTTAGAGGCCGAAAACCCTGACTATGCAGCGATTACGTTTGACTTAGCTGCGCCAACCTTTCGCCACGAGAAGACAGAGACCTACAAGGCGGGGCGTGCTGAAACGCCAGAAGAGTTTACAGAAGACGTTGAAAACCTAAAAACACTGTTGGGTAAGTTTCAGCTGCCTATTTTTTGTGAGGAAGGCTACGAAGCTGACGACATGATCGGGACCCTGGCTACACGGGCGAAAGCGAAGGGCTATCAGGTCAAAATTTTAAGTGGAGATCAGGACCTTTTTCAGTTGATTGATACAGACGAAGATATCAAGATTATGTACGTGAGTACCCAGTACGGACGTAGCGGCAGCTCCATCAAAGAGTACGGCGTAGCTGAAGTCTATGAAAAACTGGAGATTTTGCCGAGTCAGGTGATTGACTACAAGGCTCTGTGTGGTGATACTTCAGACAATATTCCAGGGGTGAAAGGTATTGGTAAAAAAACGGCGGTCAAGCTGCTAGATGCCTACGGTGATCTGGCAACTATCTATGCCTCTATCGAAGAGTTAAAGGGGGCAGTCAAAAAACGCTTAGAAACGGGCAAGGACGATGCCGATCAGTCTAAGTTTTTAGCGACCATCATTACCGATGTCCCTGTTGAGACAGATTTAGAAACCTGCAAGTTGGAAGGGTTTAATCCGGATGAGGTCATCCCTGAGCTCAAGAGACTGGAGCTACAGCACTTTGTGAACCGCTTAAGTAAGTTGCAGGCATCTTTTGGTGGGGTGTCTGATTACAAGCCTTATACCCCTGCTAAAAAGGCAGGTGATGCCGATGAGTTTGAAGGGGATGACATTGCCTTTTTTACCGCAGAAGAAACAGATGCGGTTGAGCAAATGGGCCTGAGCGGCGTTGATATTAAGCCGCAGGTGATTACCACGGCTGCTCAGCTTAAAGCGCTCATCAAAACCCTTAAGGCTCAAACAAAGGCTGAAGTACCGGTTGCTTGGGACACTGAAACAACGTCTATTGATCCTTTAGAAGCCGATCTTGTCGGTATTGGCTGTTGTTGGGGAGAGGGTTCGGAAGAGCTGGCGTATATTCCGGTCGGTCATACGGAAGGAAAACAGCTTGCGGTGGATAGGGTCATAGATGCGTTGCGGCCAATTTTAGAAAGCGCAAACTATCCTAAGGCTTTTCAAAATGCGAAGTATGACCGTTTGGTTTTGAAAAGA
Source organism: Cyanobacteria bacterium J06634_5 (assembly GCA_039820525.1). Lineage (GTDB taxonomy): Bacteria > Cyanobacteriota > Cyanobacteriia > Phormidesmidales > Phormidesmidaceae > Phormidesmis. Next base: position 205,704 of record JBCBPY010000009.1, on the reverse strand, counting down.
GCGGGGGTAGAGCTTGCCGGTGTGGTGTTTGATCCTATGTTGGCGAGCTACGTGATTAACCCTGAGGCCAGTCACAACCTATCGGATTTAACGCTGCGCTATTTGGAGAAAACCACCCTAAGCTACACCGACTTAGTGCCAAAGGGGAAAACGATTGGGGAAATTGCGATCGCAAAAGTCGCCGACTACTGCGGCAGCGATGTACATACGACCTACCGGCTTATTCCATACCTCAAAGCCGACCTGGCAAAATCTCCTGAACTCGAAAAGCTATACAAAGAGATAGAGCTACCGACAGAGAAGGTCCTTGCGATGATGGAGGCGACTGGTATTCGCATTGATAAGGACTATCTCAATACTTTTTCTGAACAGCTCGCCTCGGACCTAGCCAGCATTGAAAAATCTGCCTACGAATCTGCTGGGTCAGAATTTAACCTGGGTTCTCCCAAACAGCTGAGCACCTTATTTTTTGAAACGCTGGGGTTGGATAAGCGGAAATCTCGAAAAACGAAAACAGGCTACTCTACGGACGCCGCTACGCTTGAAAAGCTACAGGGTGATCATCCAGTCGTGGATGCCGTGGTGGAATATCGTACGCTCTCCAAGCTCAAGAGCACCTATGTGGATGCGTTGCCAGCGCTGATTCGCCCGAATACTGGACGCGTGCATACGGACTTTAACCAAGCAGTGACAGCGACTGGCAGACTCTCCTCGTCGAATCCTAACCTGCAAAATATTCCAACCCGTACGGCCTTTAGCCGTCAAATTCGGCAGGCTTTTTTGCCTAGGGACGGCTGGCAGCTCGTCGCAGCAGACTACTCACAAATTGAATTGCGGATTTTGGCACACCTTAGTGAGGAGCCCATTTTAATTGAAGCCTATCGTAACAATGAGGACGTTCATACCCTGACCGCGACCCTGTTATTAGATAAGGCAAAAAAAGACATTACGCCTGATGAACGGCGCATTGCCAAGGTGGTGAACTTTGGGGTGATTTATGGCATGGGTGCGACCCGGTTTGCCCGTGAGATGGGTGTTCATCGCTTAGAGGCGAAGACGTTTATCGACCGGTTTAACGATCGGTATTCCAATGTATTTGAGTATTTGCAGCAGATGCAGCGGGAGGCGATCGCAAATGGATATGTTCAAACCATTGCAGGGCGTAGGCGCTACTTCAACTTCACAACACGCAGCTTGCAAGCTCTAAAGGGCACCGATCCAAACGAGATTGACCTCAGTGGGCTCCGCACGAATGGATACGATGCTGCGTCGCTAAGAGCCGCCGCCAACGCCCCTATTCAGGGCTCTAGTGCCGACATTATCAAGGTCGCAATGATTCGCATGCACGAGCTGCTTAAAGGCTACCAAGCTCAAATGTTGCTACAAGTACATGACGAGCTTATTTTTGAAGTACCGCCTGATGAATGGGAAGTGCTGAAGCCTCAAATCGAAAATACGATGGAATCTGCCATAGCGCTGGCTGTCCCTCTTAAAGTAGAAGCCAACGCTGGCAAAAATTGGATGGAAGCTAAGTAGTTCAATAAACCAATAGTTTGATGCCAACAGTTTGATACCAATATTTTGACTATGCACTCGATCACTCTCGTAGAACCTGCTGATAGTGATTTCTACAGGATGTCGGGAAACTACTTATACTTGCTAGCTTTTTGTAACACCTTGGTATCAGTGGTTGTTGGGCTTTTTGTGATCAACAATCCTTCGACTATCAAGAAGCACAGCTTCAAAAAAATCCTGTTTTTCCAGGTATATGAAATAGCGTTAAAGCAATAGCCTGGAACCTTTTGGGTGTAATTTCTGTCGTGATTTGTTTTGCTCAAGGATTAGTTTTAGTGAGGTTCTATTTACTTTAATTGTCACGGCATAAATCCATGTTTTCCTCACTCATTTCTTCGATGCCTCAGAAGGCAAAATACTGGGCTGCAACGACTTCGACTGCTTGTGTTTTGTGTGCTGCTAGCAATGCTCAAGCCGCGCAACTGTATGCGACAGATGTTGTTTATTACGACAACAACGGCACGTCCATGGCTAGCTACAGAACAGATATTAACAATGCCTTAGGCGACCCTGGACTGACGGCAGATTCTTCTAATGGATATCGTGGCAACAAAGATTTTTTATCTTTGGGTGTTGGGGGGCGAGCCGTCTTCAACTTTGGTCAAGATTTTTCTGGTGATGTGAGTATTTGGGAAACGACTTGGGGCAATAAGTCTAAGCAGTCTCAGTACGATGAGCGTATCGATATTTACTACGGTAACTTTGAGGGTGACACTGACTGGAGTTCCTTGGCGAACGACCTCGACCAGTGGACCAACGCAGGTGAAATCCTAAACATTCAAGACAACGCATACAACACCGCTAGTGGTGCAACGAACGCAGGCTTTTCACCCGAAGGCATCTTCAATCATATTCTGCTAGTAGATAAGTCCAAAGCAGGCAATAGAAGAGATGGCTTCGATGTGAATGCTATTTCGGTACAGGGTATAGATGAGCAGGATATTCCTGAACCAACCTCCATTCTTAGCCTGTTGTTTGTAGGCGCGCTAGGCGCTCAGACCCTTCGCAAGCGACAAGCTGCATAGAACTGCTCGATATTCCTATAGTTTTCTCGGCCCGGTCTTTGTAGACTGGGCTTTTTTTAGTTTTTGTCAGTGGCAAGAACTCGTGTGGCTTTTGCCCAGTTGCTTGGGACGCTTTCATGGGTTGAAATCGTGACAGAGCAGCTGGCATCTCACAAAGCAAGTAACTTTACTTTGCTGCGGGAGATGCTGCCATATACGCTGCGGATTTCACGTACTGAAGAATACTCAATGCTGCGAAGAAAATCTGTCTTAGTAACATTTTAGGGAGTCTATTTCCGTGCTAATTCTGGCATTTACCTGAAAGTACGGATGAGTTTTCTGCTTAAAAGAGAGAGGTGGAAGCTAATAAAGAGCCCATCATATTTTTCAGAGCAAAACGATTCCGAGACAACACATAGAAGCTGAGTCAATGTACTGATAAAGGAGTAGAGATGCGAATATTTGCGGCTGTATAAATACTATAAAAACCTGCCTTAAAAGCTCAGTATAAAATGCGTAAAGAGCTAGATCTTAAAGAGAGTAAGGACGTTATGCAATGAGGGATGACGGTTTGGTGAGTGACGCTGCATCCTAATAATATCCGGCTGAGTTAACGTGTTTTTGTATTCACAAGACGTAGCCATTGGTTCTTCTGCCTACGCCCTACTGAGGGCCACTAAAGCAAGTCATTACTCTATTAAATTCAGCTAAAAACTTATGAACATTCGCAATGTTGCCACCAGCTTTGGCATTGCCAGTAGCTTTGCGATCGCACTTTCTTCTGCTCCCGCACAGGCTTTTTCATTCCAAACTAACTACACTGCAGCCCTTAGCGGTAGCAATCAGTCAAAAGGCGATATCTTTTTAGACTCTGTCACCTTGGGCGATGGTCAAATGATTAGTGACTTTACATTAATCACCTCTGCAAATATTCTTTCTAACGACCTGTACACAGGTGGTAACAGCGGTGCGGCCAGCGCAGATATCGGTGACCTTGCTACCACAGGTATTCGTTTAGAAAAAGCTACGAACGATGCGATTAAAACGGTTTTGAACAATCAGAACCTCAACAACATTATTGATACCGAAGACAAAGGGACCTTTGTACTCGATCTCAACTTTGAAAAAGCGGTTGATAATGTTTTCATTTGGGAGCGTGGTATGAATAGCCGGCTTGATATTCAGGCCCTAGATGCTAACGGTGAGGCTATCGGCAACCTACTTGAGCTATCTAATTCCAAGCACTGGGATTACGCTGGCTACGACATCAACACGAAAGAAATCGGTAGCGCTCAGCGTGTAGGTTCTACTGGGGTGAGCCTTGCAGATCTCGGTATTGCAGAGGGCAGTTACATTAGTTCTTTGCGTGTGCACAGTTCTGGTAAGTCTTACAATGGCCCAGACTTTAAGATATTGGGCAGCGTTGCAGAAAGCGCTCAGGTGCCTGAGCCTTCTGGCCTACTGGGCTTAGGTGCAATTGTGGCAGGTGCGATCGCAACTCGCCGTCGCAAACAGTCCCAGGCTGCATAAGCGCTGTTAAGATGACCGCTAAGGCCGCCGCTGATTCTTTCTTTTTATAAGCTAGCTGTAAGCACAAAAGCCAAGCAAAAAAGCCCCGTCACATGATGGGGCTTTTTCGCTTTTTTGGGGTTGGTTTCACTATGCAACAGATTCCATCCATTCGATGCACTGCTTCATGTGATCGCTCATCTGGTCACCTACGTTTTTATCTGAATGAGGGTCACTTACAGAGTCACTTACAGAGAAGCGACGACCGTGCCCTGGCAGCACCCATTCAAACTGAAAGCCGCTAGTATAGTTCGCCAGTGCTTTCATAGACTCTATTTGGCGAGGCCAAGAGTCCCAGCAAAAATTACGAAATGCATACAGATGACCTAGCCGCACAGACCAAGCTAGATGGTCGCCCGTGAACAGATATTTGCCTTTGTAAAGAAGTACGGTGTGGCCTTGAGAGTGACCCGGCTGCGGAATAATCACGACATCATCATCTAGCCGATAGGGCTCGGTACCTGTGGGCTGAATTTCAACAGCTTGTGTGCCCGAGGTAATATCATCAGCATGGAGAATACGTTGACACCCAAAATGCTGATGAAACTTCTCGTGGTCAGCCACATCGTCGCGGTGCGTCAGGTATAGATGCTGAACACCGCCCATAGCTTCTAGCCGTTTTACGAGCGGCGGCGTAAACCGGGGCGAGTCAATCAGGATATTGCCGCCCTCCGCTTCAGTCCGCTGAATAAAATAGCTCGCCGCACCGTAGGACTTTTTGGAATGGTAGCCACAGTAGTAAACGTTATCGTTTACCTTTAGCGGAAAGCGCTGTTGTATAGCCTGAATATCTAACGGTTTATCACGCGTTCCAATAGAGGCCGTTGGACAGGCCAGTAGGGCTTCTAAGGCGGCTACTCGTTCAGAGTCTGTCGTTGGCTGGTGATAAACTGCCGAAGCAGAACCCTCACGACCAAAGCTTTGGGGTGCTACCCACCGACAGGTATCACAATCGATACAGCTACTGTCCACATAAAAATTACCTTCTACATTTTGAGAACGACGGTCTTTAAGATGAGCCATAGTCTGAGATATTAGTCGAAGTGCCTTCTCTAGGCTAGCTCGTTTTATCACTAATGCGTACTCACTACGACTTTGCATAAAGCCCGTTAAAGTGCCGATCGAATCAGCTATTTGTTTCCTTGTGAGTCCTTCTTTCGTTGACCTATGAAACCTGCAACCCGAGCGGTTACCGCCTTTACTCTGACGCTTATTTGCGGACTCGGCATTGGCATTGGGCTACAAAAGTATCTCAATCTGAGCGCTAAGGTGGGCAATGCCCTGCGAAAAGTGGGCCTGTATCAGCATGTTTATCCTTCGACAGCTGTGATTAAGGAAAAGATTAAACCGCCTGCTTCTGTCCCACCACAGCTTCAGGGTAAGCTTAAACTTTACGTTTTGATTGGCCAATCTAACATGGTTGGGGATGCAGAAATTCCTGAAGATATTAGATACAGTGCCAACGTCTATAACTTTGGGAATAACTACCGCTGGGCTTTGGCCAAAGCACCCATTGACAGTGCCGAAAACCAGGTGGACGCTGTTTCTGCAGATGGATTAGCCGGCTTTGGGCCAGCCCTCACGTTTGCCCAAACGCTCGTTGCGCGGGATAGCAATCAGCTAATTGGTTTGATTCCCTGTGCTAAAAATGGCTCTTCTATGGCGGACTGGCAGCGTAGCTTCAGTGAAGAAAGCCTCTATGGATCTTGTTTAAAACGGGTCCGTGCGGCTTCTACTATGGGAACCCTCAGCGGCATTTTGTTTTTTCAAGGGGAATCGGATGCCATCGATCCGGCTCAATTTCCATCGCTGCGTCCTGCTGCTGACGCTTGGGCAGATAAATTCGCAATCTTTGCCTATGGTTTTCGGCAAGATGTAGGTGCGCCCAATTTGCCGTTTGTCTATGCTCAGCTAGGACAGCCAGATGACTTGGAAGGTTTGCCTAACTGGGACTTGGTGAAGCAACAGCAAGAAAATATTCAGATTCCTAACGGTGCGATGATTGAGACCGATGATTTACCCATGGAGGGCATTCACTACACGGCAGATAGCTATAAAGTGATTGGCCAGCGTTTTGCAGATGCGATGACCGACCTGGTGACAGGGCGCGCCGCTGTGGGTGGGAATCCTAATGGTGAGAGCCTGCCAGCTGAGTCGGCTCAGTAAGAACTTCTCCCGAGCATAAGCTGATGGACACATCGTCAATACCTGAAAAGAACGAAGGTCACGAGCCCGACGGACGGAAACATGGCGGACAAAAGAGCTTCAGTCAAAAAGTCAAAAGTGCTGCGAAATGGACAGGTCTTTCGATTTTAGTAGCGATCGCATTTTTAGCATCCGGCGGGTGGATGTTAGTTGTATGGTTGGTGATGCACTTGGCTACCGATGGGTGGAAGCCTTTAGCGGTTGATGAGAACAGTACTCGAACGGTTCACAGCATTCCGTTTAAGAAAAACACGGTTGAAGTTGTTCTATCGGGTTATGAAATCAAACAAGATATAGGTCCTGTTGATCTTAAAGTCTCTTTCTATCCGAAGGGTGTTAAGGATTCTATGGCAACACACTTCCCCTCATTACCCTCTTTTTACAACAGCGAGTGGCGTGCAATGGGAGAACAAGAAGCCGCTTACTACAAGCTTAAAGATGTCGATGGAGACTGGAAAAGAGACTTTTTGATCAAGGTTGACGCGTCGTTTCCTTCCTACTATTACATCAGCAGTCGTAATGGTCGGGGGTTTCAATCTGATGAGCGATTCAAGGCCGCTCAACCATGGCTCGCAGAGCCTCAAGCCGATTCACAGTTTTAGATAGAGGGCAAAGGGCAGGTAAGCGTCATCATCGAAAACTATCAATGGATCGCGCAAAACTATCAATGGATGTAGCTATCAATGGATGCAGCCATTCTAGTTTGCAGTTTATAGCTTTTTAGGTGTGTAGTGACTGCAATCGCTACAGGGACCACTAGGATTAATGGCGCAGCGAACCAGCTCAGACTGAGCGTTGTAGGTGCAGGTAATATCGCCAATCACCCAGGTGCCGTTGAGTAGAGTGCGCTCGTTGGGCATCGTTGTTTCTTTGACATGGACCACCGCTTTGTGAAGATGATAGCGGCCCAGCTTGAGCTGATACTGATGACGACGCACCAAAATCTGATAGGTTTGGCCGTCAATATCGACGTAGGTCCCTGGGTATAAGCTGCGGTCCATTTTAATGTGACCGAGGACGTCTTTGGTATCGCTCAAAACGATATCGGTGGGTAAGGCTTTTAACTCCATAAATCAATCATAGCGACACTAAGAAAACATCGGGTATAGCAAGCCGCCGGATGTATGCGGCAGCTTGCTAAGCACTTACGTAATTTGCTAGTAAAATGCGTCCCCCAATCTAGTTGATGAGGGACGCATTTTTACGGCCTAACAGGACGAACTATTAGGCGATGAAAGCTTACTTTTTAGCAGCTTCCTGGCGCTCTTTGGCCTCTTTAATGACGTCTTCAGCGACGTTCTTAGGACAAGGCGCGTAGTTGCCAAACAACATGGAGAACTGGCCACGACCAGAAGTCATGGTGCGCAAGTCACCAATGTAGCCGAACATTTCGCTCAAGGGCACATCTGCTTTGATGCGCACACCCATAGGGTTAGAAGCCTGAGACTTAATCATGCCGCGACGACGGTTAAGATCACCAATCACATCACCCATGTGGTCATCAGGGGTGAAGACGTCTACGTTCATGATGGGCTCAAGAATTTGAGGGCCTGCCTTGGGGAAGGACTGGCGGTAGGCAGACTTCGCGGCGATTTCAAAGGCGATCGCACTGGAGTCAACCGCGTGGAATCCGCCATCAGTCAACGTCACTTTAACGTCTACCACTGGATAGCCAGCCAAAGGCCCTTTCTCTAGGCTGTTTGCAAAGCCTTTCTCAACCGCCGGCCAGAATTCACGAGGCACGTTACCACCGGTCACCTTTGACTCAAACTCAAAGCCAATACCCGCTTCAGAAGGCTCAATGGTGTAGTCAATTTTTGCAAACTGACCTGAACCACCGGACTGCTTCTTGTGTGTGTAGGAATCGTTGAGCACCTTAGTGATGGACTCACGATAGGCCACCTGAGGCTTACCCACTTCGACTTCTACGCCGTGAGTACGCTTGAGAATGTCCACCTTAATATCAAGGTGGAGCTCGCCCATGCCCTTGATGATGACTTCGCCGCTTTCCTGGTCAGTCTCAACGTAGAACGAAGGATCTTCCTGGACCATTTTGCTCAAGGCGAGGCCCATCTTCTCAGAACCACCTTTTTCCTTGGGCTCAATGGCAATCGAAATCACTGGCTCAGGGAACACCATCGGTTCAAGCGTGGCAGGGTTCTTCGGATCGCATAGCGTGTGACCGGTCTGCACGTTCTTCATACCAACGATGGCCACGATGTCGCCAGCTTGGGCAGTATCCACTTCCTCACGGGAGTCAGCGTGCATTTCTACAATGCGACCCACGCGCTCTGTTTTACCCGTGAAGGTATTGAGGATGGTATCGCCTTTGTTGAGCACACCAGAGTAGATGCGTGTAAAGGTGAGCGCACCGTAGCGATCGTCCATGATTTTGAACGCTAGCGCACGCAGAGGCGCATCCGGCGTTACTTTGGCAAAGCCACCGGTCTCATTACCTTCAAGGTCTACTTCAGGCTGAGGTTTGACTTCAGTAGGGTTGGGGAGGTAGTCCACAACCGCATCGAGAACATTCTGTACACCTTTGTTCTTAAAGGAAGATCCGCAGTAAGTGGGGAAGAATGCCAGCTCACGGGTGCCTTTTCGAATGCACTTCTTGAGCGTCTCAATCGGAATTTCCTCACCTTCGAGGTACTGCTCCATGACGTCGTCATCCATTTCAACGGCGCTTTCAATGAGCATTTCACGGTATTCAGCAACCTTTTCCTTCATGTCTTCAGGAACGTCGGTGATTTCGTAGTTCATGGGTTCACCGGAGTCATCCCAAACCCACGCTTTCTCGGTGAGAAGGTCTACAACGCCAACGAAGCCGTCTTCGATACCAATAGGCAGCACCATTACTAGAGGCTTAGCTGCCAAAATATCTTCGACCTGCTTGACTACGCTGTAGAAGTCGCCGCCAGTACGATCGAGCTTGTTTACATAAATAATGCGAGCAACTTTTGATTCGTTCGCATAGCGCCAGTTAGTTTCAGACTGGGGCTCTACACCACCCGAAGCGCAAAATACGCCGACGCCGCCGTCGAGTACTTTGAGAGAACGGTAAACTTCGATGGTGAAGTCTACGTGTCCAGGAGTGTCAATAATGTTGAGTTGGTGGTCGTTCCAAAAGCAGCTGGTCGCCGCAGACTGAATCGTGATGCCGCGCTCCTGCTCTTGCTCCATGAAGTCTGTAGTCGCCGCACCATCATGAACCTCACCGATTTTGTGGATCTTACCGGTGAGCTTCAAGATTCTTTCGGTTGTAGTGGTTTTGCCCGCATCTACGTGGGCAAAGATACCGATATTCCGGTAGCGGGTCAGGTCTTTCATGGTGATTCTTTAGTTGAATTCGGGTTAAGTCTCGAAAAATGGTCGGCACACCGCGCCAAAAGACTGACAAATACGGTGCTTACAAATGGGACAGATGCCGCTTTTGTCTCCTCACCATAAAAGCAAGAAACAGGTTCAGTGCGGCAGGGTTAGCAGCTGAGCGCGTCTGCCAAAGAAAGGCAGCATCGACAAATAGGCAGCTAATACATCTGGCAATAGTACCAACTGTTAAACATTGTAAATTATTTTGTCGTAGTCGTAGCAACGGTTTAAATCGGATCAGGTGTGGATTACACGCTCGATACAGTGCCGGTTTCTACGATTTGATGACAAATATGAATGGGTGTGATTTTCCTTTTGAAAAGGAATTATTGAGCAAGTTGAAAAGGAATTATTGAGCAAGGTTGGTTGATGCCATTTTGCTGTTGTGATGGGTATAGGTTGGGACGTAGTTTTCTAAAAAAGAGAGGGGGTGGCTCATGTTTTCCGCAAAGCCTAGTATGTTGCGATCGCGCCACTCATAAACAAGCTTTCTATCAGTTGTAGTTGCACTTTTAGTCGTTGCGCTTCCAGGTGCAAACAAAAAAGTCGCCCCTCGCTGGGTTAGATACGCCGCATCAGGCACGTAGGTATTCCAGTTGCTGAGCACTTCTGCCATGTTGCGAAGCCTGAGCGTTGCCAGCTCAAAAGGACGTTGAAACCCTTTGCCTCCAGCCGCCTTAAAGACTTCGCCCTTGAGTGCGGGTAGAGGCGCGGCTTTGACCACCTCGTCATCTGCAATGAGCTGAGGCGCGGCTTTATCGCCTTTGTATCCTCGGAATACTTCCTTGAGCGTGCCAGGGCTGCCGATGCCTGCACACATGAGTAGGAGATTGAGGTATCCATTTTGCTGTGGCTTCAATCCAGGGAGTGTGGCACCCAGTCCCGGATACAGTTCGAGTTCTTGATGAAGTGACGCCGCTGGATCAACGTAGAGGTGTTCTGAGGGGAAACCGGTGTAGGTGCAGAATTTTTGCCCAGCAGGAATATCTCCAATGGCAATGGCTCGAACTTCGATGTTGGCAGCTTGGAGCTGGGCTCTGTCGCGCTCTATCCACCAGGCATATTCTAGTGTGTCAAAGTCGCCCAGCTGTGGCCATACAAGCACTAGGGTATATTGGTCGGCTCTGACAGTTTCCAATAACGAAGTTGATTGACCACTGCTTACCTGTAGCGCTTTGGCCTGACTTAGAACTGAGTGAGTATCCATAGCAGACCAAAACCGAGTAGAGCAAAGCAGTTAGAATGGCACCAGCACTGAACTTAAGCAAACAAGAGTGCCCTTAAGAAGTATGGTTCTACAGTACGACCCAAGGCAATGTTTACCGTCTTCCGCTGAGCTACCTGACTCTGATGATACGCCTGTGGATAATGAGCTGCAAAATTTGATTCCAAACTTGCTAGAGGCAATTTTGGCAATGGCGTGGCCAAACCGCCTCGATTGGTTTTTCGGGGTAGATATGGGTGTGTATTTTGACCCGAAGCAGCCCGCTATTGTCCCAGATGGTTTTCTGAGTTTGGGTGTGGAGCGCTTTATCGGCGAACAGGGCCGCCTCAGCTATGTTTTTTGGGAGGAGGACAATATTCCGCCGTTGCTAGCGTTGGAGGTGGTTTCTAAAACCTACGGTGGCGAGTACGAACGCAAAAAGGAACGCTATGCGGATTTGGGTGTTCTTTACTATGTCATTTATATGCTGAATGGGCGATCGCGCCGAAAGCGACAAGTTTTAGAAATTTATCAGCTAGTAGACGGTGAGTATAAGCTGATGGAGGGAAGCCCGGTATGGCTACCTGAAGTAGGGCTGGGGTTAGGTAGAGAACGCGGTACTTATTTGGGCCGTCAGAGAGAATGGCTGTATTGGTACGATGAATCGGGTCAGCGATTATGTACGCCAGAAGAAAAGGCTCAGCAAGCTGAAAGTAAAGCCCAGCAAGCTGAAAGCAAAGCTCAGCAAGCTGAAAGCAAAGCTCAGCAAGCTGAAACTAAAGCTGCAAAGCTAGAAAGTAAAGCTCAGCAAGCTGAAACTAAAGCTGCAAAGCTCGCTGAAAGACTCAAAGAGCTAGGGGTTGATCCCGAGACTGTTTAAGTGCTCGAATGCAAAAGCGATTTGAGACAAGCCGCTTGTTTTGCAGCCTGATGCTTTGTTGGCCTATTTTTATTTATGTTGCTGAGATAGTTTGTTTTTTGGGGTGGCGGTTTTCCTGGTCAGAGTCGTGCTTATTCTGATGAGAAAGTGTCCGGTCACGCATTTCCAAAAACACCAGCAGCGCATTTACATCTGCCGGATTTACCCCACCAATACGAGTTGCCTGACCGACTGTTAGAGGCTTCACTCGATTGAGCTTTTCTCGAGACTCCATTGAGAGCGTATCAATCGTCATATAGTCCAGATCTTGTGGCAGGGGGCGATTGGTTTGACGAGAGATGGTGTCGATTTGCTTTTGCTGCCTTTTGATATAGCCCGAGTATTTCAGATCGATCTCGGCACCTTCTTTTTCGGCGGGCGTCAGCATGGCATTACCCAGGCCATAGTGCTCTAAGTGTTCGTAATGAAACTTGGGGCGACGAATGAGATCGGCAAGTGTGACAGACCCTTTAATTTTTTGTTGGGTATCTGCATAGATTTGTTGACCGACCGCTTCTCTTTCTTTGACACGGGCGCTGCTCAAGCGTGCTTTTTCAGCCGCAATATTTTCTTGTTTTTTTGTATACAAATCCCAGCGACGATCGTCAATGAGGCCAATCTCACGACCCAACGGTGTCAACCGTTGGTCGGCGTTATCAGAGCGTAAAATCAGGCGGTATTCTGAGCGGGATGTGAGCACGCGGTAGGGTTCGCGTAGGTCTTTTGTGCAGAGATCATCAATCAGGGTGCCGAGGTAGCTGCCTTCACGGGGGAAGATAATCATGTCCTGACCATTGACCTGACGAGCGGCGTTGACACCCGCGACCAGACCTTGACCCGCAGCTTCTTCATAGCCTGTGGTGCCATTAATTTGACCCGCGCAAAATAAGCCTTCGACCTTCTTTGTCATAAGAGTGGGGAAGCACTGCGTCGCTGGAATGTAGTCATAGTCCACGGCGTAGGCCGGACGCAGCATTTTGCAATGTTCCAAACCGGGGAGGGTATGAAGCATTTCTACCTGCAACGTTTCTGGCAAGCCGGTGGAGAAGCCTTGAATGTACAGCTCGGGATAATCGCGACCCTCGGGCTCAATAAAGATTTGGTGGCTTTCCTTATCGGTAAAGCGAACGATTTTGTCTTCTATGCAGGGGCAATAGCGTGGCCCTTTGGCCTCTACCCAACCACCATAAACGGGGGAAAGGTGAAGATTATCGCGTACCAGTTTGTGTGTTGCTGCTGTGGTTCGGGTCATATGGCACGGGATTTGCTCGCGCTCGTTCCAGACGGCTGGATCAAAGCTGAACCAGCGTACATTTGGATCGCCAGGCTGCTCTTCCAACTGGCTGTAGTCAACAGAGCGCCTATCGACACGAGCAGGGGTGCCAGTTTTGAGTCGGCTAGTTTCAAACCCAAGCCGATTGAGCGTTTCGCTCATGCCGATGGCCGCAGGTTCGCCGGCGCGGCCTGCCGAAAGCGACTTTTTCCCGACCCAAATGGTGCCGTTAAGGAAGGTGCCGGTGGTAAGGATGACGGCCCCACAGCCAAACGCCATCCCAAAATGAGTTTCTAGGCCAATGATTTCATTGTTTTTGTCGATCACCAGATCGGTGGCCATGCCTTCGCGCAGAGTGAGGTTGTCCTGATTTTCGACGACGGATTTCATGACTGCGGCGTATTCGCGCTTGTCGGTTTGTGCGCGTAGGGCCCATACGGCTGGGCCTCGTGAGCTATTGAGCACGCGCTTTTGCAGGTAGGTACGATCTGCAATTTTGCCGATTTCGCCGCCTAGGGCATCGACTTCGTGGGCGAGCTGTGATTTGGCAGGGCCGCCGACGGCAGGGTTACAGGGCTGCCATGCAATGCGATCTAGGTTCATGGTGAGCAGCATCGTGCGGCAGCCTAAGCGCGCTGAGGCCAGAGCCGCTTCGCAGCCGGCATGGCCTGCCCCGACCACGATGACATCAAATTCGTCTGAAAAAGAGACGCTCATACCTAGCTCGTACCTATCTGAGGCTTTGAAAAGATTGCTGGTTCTTATTCTAACGAGTGGTGGGACGGGATAAAGGTCTTTGTTTTTAGCCTAGTGTTTTTAGCCTAGGCCGGTTAGTGCATGTTATTCAGGTCGTATTATTCAGGTCATGATTATTCAGATTGAGGGATGAACTGAGAATACCGACCTGCTAGGCTTTGCCCACATGCAAAGTTTGATCTAATAAACAGCTCGAAGGAAAGACAGCTCGAAAGAAAGAAAGTTCAGAAGGTTGGGGTTACCCACCGGCTTTGAACGGGTCAGGTAACATGCTGCTATAAAAAGGCGTCGTTGACATGAATTTAGGGGAGGTGCTTGCTCTTAAGCGCGCGAGAGTCATCGATAGCTGGGTGAGCCGGGTGTGTAACAGCGAGGCGGTTAAAGCCACCGATCATCTGACGTATAAAGGCGTGTTAGATAGCTTGCCAGCTTTTATAGATACCGTTATACAGTTGCTCTCAGAGCCTACTGGCAAAGACATCGAAGATATTCTCTGTGAGGGGATGCATCACGGCTTAGTAAGAGCCGGCCAGGGATACGACGCGGAAGAAATTGTGCGAGAGTATTCGGTTCTTCGCAATGTGATTTTTGAGGTGTTAGAGGCTGACTTATTAAAGCGCGACTCTCTGGTATTGCTGCGGGCAATGCGGCTGGTGGACGGTGCAATTGATCGGGTGATTGCGTATAGCTTAAAGTGCTACACCGAAGAGCGACTGCGGGACGTTAACTTGCTGTATGACGAATTGTTAGCGAGTAATCAGGAGCTAGATTGGCTGGTGCGCAGCGAACAAACGAATCTAGCCCATTTGGCGCATGAGCTGAAGACGCCGCTGAGCAGCATTATTGGATTTTCAGATTTGTTTTTGAGGCAGCAGGCCCAAAATGGGGAGATTCATGCTCACTACATTGAGCGGGTGCGCACCAGTGGCCGGCGGCTTCTAGGAATGGTGAATGATGCGCTGACGATGTCTTCTTATAAGGCTGGAAAAGTGCAGCTGACTATTGAGCCAGTGCGGGCTTGCCAGGTGGTGAAGGATGTGGCAACTGTGTTGACAACGCTGGCTCAGCAAAAGGGACTTGCGGTATCAGTAGTTTGTGGTGAGGCGGATGATTGTCAAGCCATTGAGACGGACAAGGGACGACTCAGGCAGATTGTCACTAACCTGTTGAGCAATGCTATTCGCTATACGGATGAAGGTAATATTCATATCGAGCTGACATGGATAAAGGCAAATGACAAGCAGCCTGAAAGAGGGAACACAACTCGTAGCATAGAGAATGCGTTTGCCCAGAGAAGGCGTCGCCAAGAGATCTCTCTGCAAGAAACGCACGAGAGGGTTGATTCTGAGGACCTTTTGGGGATTGAGCCGTTTGTGCAAGAGTTAGCGGATAAAGAGATTGGGGGCGATCGCATTCAAATTGCGGTTTCTGACACAGGCTTAGGCATCGATTTGGCTGAGCAGTCCCAAATTTTTCAGCCTTATTATCAGGGCAAAGCAGGGCAAGCGCTGGCTTGTAGCACTGGGTTAGGCTTGGCCATTACCTATCAGATGGTACAACTGCTTGGGGGCAATATTGCGCTCAAGTCTGAACCGGGCGTGGGGTCTATTTTTACGATTACGCTGCCTGTTCAATATCAGGCCGTTCAACCTCAATCCGCTCAGCCTCAGACTAAAGAGAGCCCTACCCCATTCTCTGACCGCGAACCTCGGCGATAGCACATCCTTTATGACTTCTAACTCACAACCCTCTGCGCCCCAGCTGATTGCTTTTGACTTTGATGGGGTCATTTGCGATGGGCTAATTGAGTATTTTGAAACGGCGTGGCAGGCGTATTGTCAGCTCTTTGATCCTGATGTTGATACACCCCCTGAAGGCTTAGCAGAGAAGTTTTACCCGCTTAGGCCTGTGGTTGAAACTGGGTGGGAAATGCCTGTGCTGGTGCAGGTGCTAGTGCAAGGTGCCAAAGCGGAGCAGGTGATTGAACAATGGCCGCAGATGGCGCTGCCGTATTTGGAGGCGGCGGGTCTGAGTAAAGCGCAGTCGGTACAGGCACTGGATGGGGTGCGCGATCGCAAAATCAAAGACGACCTGCAAAGCTGGCTAAACCTTCACCGCTTTTATCCTGGCATGATCGACCGAGTCGGCGCGCTGCTGCAAAGTGATTTACCTGTGTACATCGTTAGCACTAAGGAAGGGCGATTTATTAAAGCGCTGCTGAGTCAGAGCGGGTTAGATTTTCCGAGCGATCGCATCCTGGGAAAAGAAGTCAAACGCCCTAAATACGAAACACTGCGCCTACTTAAAGAACGGCATGCTGCGCCTGATATTTGGTTTGTTGAAGATCGTTTGCCCGCCCTCAACGACGTAAAAAAACAAAAAGATCTCACTGAAGTCCAGCTGTTTTTAGCTGACTGGGGCTATAACTTAGCGACCGACCGGGAAGCTGCAAGACAAGATTCGCGCATTCATCTACTATCCTTAGAGAAAGTAGTACAAAAGTTCGATCGCTGGCGCTAGGCTCAACTATGCTCGATCTCACCAAGCTCGCTCGTCAAATGCAGGGGATTAGCGACCATCTGAGCCAAGAGGCCGAGGCGGCGCAGCGGCGGGTAGAGATTGCTCGTAATTTGATGCGCTTGGTAACAAAGCAGCAGGGCGAGCGGGTTGCACAGTTAGAAGAATATCGCGATCGCATCTTTTTTGCTGCCGCTGAGCCCATTGAACCGCTCAGCACCCGTATCCCGCTTGCAAAAGCGCCAGAAGCGCACAGCGTACTGTCCTCAGACGGTTCACAAATATCGCCCAGCCATCATGAGATTGCCTACTGCTACTTGCTCAACATCAGCCGGGTAATCATTCACTATGGCCAAAGCCGCTACCCTTTGCTCGATAGTCTGCCGGAGGTTATCTATCGTCCTGAAGATCTTTACGCCTCTCGAAAATGGGGGATTCGCACCGAAGAGTGGATGGGCTACAAGCGCACCGCCGCCGAAGCTATCATGCTCAGCGAACTCGGCAAAAAAGCGACCGATACCCAAGATGCTGATGTTCCAGTGCTAGCCCTGACGGATGGCTCGCTGATTTATTGGTTTTTAGAACAGATCCCTGCCAAGGCGCGGGATGAAATACTGCTGCCTGTTTTAGAATCCTGGGCGCAAATGAAAAAGGCCCGTGTCCCTGTTATGGGCTACATCAGTGCGTCTCGCAGTGGCGAAGCGCTCAACTTTTTGCGGCTGCAAGCCTGCCCCTATGACTCGCCAGACTGTATGAGGCATTGCGAAGATGATCGTAGCCAAACGCCGTGCAATACCTTTTCACCTCTGCGGGATGTCACGCTTTGGTCCACCACGTTGGCTCCCGGTGAACGCGGGCCGCTATGGAAAAGCTCAGCCGATATTTTGAGCTGCTACGGAGAGCACACGGTGTACTTTTGCTATGTGCATGTGGGTGCTGAAGTGGCTCGGGTGGAGTTTCCCCAATGGGTTGTAGAAGATAATAAGCTGCTGAATTCTGCGCTGAGCTTGATGCTCGCTCAGGTGCAAAAGGGCTTTGGCTATCCGGTGGCCCTGGCAGAGGCGCATAATCAGGCCGTGGTCAGAGGGGGCGATCGCACCCGGTTTTTCACCCTGTTAGAGCAGCAGATGATCCGCGCCGGACTCAAAAACGTAGGCACCTCGTTTAAGGAAGCCCGTAAGCGCGGCAGCATTGCTTAATTTCACCCTGTTCAGTGCCTAATTTCACCCTGTTCAGTGGCGACTCAGCAGGCGACTTAGCGGGCAAATCAGCGAACTTATCGCGCGGGCTCGTATTGGCTGAGTGCTTGCTGTATATGACTTAGGGTGATGGTTTGTGCGTTTTTAGACTGTGCGATCGCCAGCGCGTCCCAAGCCACACCTTGAATGTCGCCTCCAGACATTTTGTGCTGCTTGGCCAGCGTAGCCCAGTCAATTTTGTCACTACAGACGATGCCTGCAAAGGCTTGTCGCCACAGAATCGTGCGCGATCGCTTGTGCGGCAATGGCAGCGTTAAGGTAATAGCCAGATGCTGACGCCAGGTGGCTTTGACCGTGTGTAAGTAGCGTGTGCTGAGTAACGTAATGCCGGCTGTGGCTTGCCGCGACTGTA
Source organism: Cyanobacteria bacterium J06634_5 (assembly GCA_039820525.1). GTDB lineage: Bacteria > Cyanobacteriota > Cyanobacteriia > Phormidesmidales > Phormidesmidaceae > Phormidesmis. Next base: position 187,699 of record JBCBPY010000009.1, on the reverse strand, counting down.
ACCACTGTGTCAGTTTTGCCTTGGGCAAGGGGCTATTGCGGCCAAACCAAACCGATGCTGACTTAATGAAGAGAACAGGGTAGCGGATGGAATCAAGCGAGTCTAGAATTTCTTCGTAATGCTCAGGGTAAATTTGGTTGAGATCTAGGACGCATAGGGGCTGGCGTAAGGAGGTTGCGATCGCGCCTGCGGCCATGGATTTGCCCGTGCCCGCAGCGCCCACAAGCAGGGCGAGTTGACCTTTTTGGACAGGTTCTAACGCGACATTCTCCGGTTGTTCAGCGCCCGAGAGCACATTTGCGTAGGGCGCGGCATAGGTCGTTGAGGTGGAGGGGAGCGTAGAGTAACGTGTCAACAGGCCTGCTGACGTTTGCTGACCTAGGGTTTGCAGCTGGCTAAGCACAGACGTCGGCAAAATTAGCTTGTCCCACGGTACTTCTGGCTGCGTAATTTTGACGGCGCGGGTCGCCGCTGTGGGTGCTGGTAGCGCTAAGACAGGTTCTTGAGGTGTGGCTAGCTGCTTAAACAGCACGTGCTGATCAGGCTGCTCAGCGAGCAAGTAGTCCACCCAGTCTTCATTGAGCTGTAGGTAGCTGTTGAGCCGCGTGCTGGGGCGGGGTGACACGTACCGTAAAATCTTCCGCTCTACTAACGACTCTGGGCCGCTGAGCTTAGCCCTTGCCCGCCGTCGCTCCAGATCGTTGCGGCACAGTAAACGCAGTGCTAAATCCAACGTAGGCAAGTCAGAGACTTTGGCACAGTCTTCACCGGTTTGTAGAAAGTGGTAAAGCCGTCCGTACCGACGATTGACTTCGGGTGCCAAGGCAAGCAGGACTAAGTTTTTTTCAAACAGGGTGAGATTGAGATAGTGGCGAAGGGAGGGTAGGGCGAGCACAATCTCATCTTTGGCGCTGATTTGCACGCGGCTCTCCAGCTGTTTCTGATAGCCGATTGACTTGCGTTTGGCAGGCTGTGGGGGTGGCACGCGGCAGTCGTCATAAGCAGGCTTGCTGACCGAAATGACCCCTTTCCACCAGTGGCTACTGACGAGGTCAGCCTTGGTATTGGCCACCTTTTTGATTTCTTTTACGTCTTTACGCTGGCGTGCAACTGAGAGCATGAGCAGCCGGTCTAGCCAGCTCAGCTCTGTTTTAAGGTACGCCCAGTTGTCTGCAAACGGCATTAAATCAACGCCCATTCTGTGCCCCTATTCGCCGAATAAATTCCAAAGGTAAGCCGTCTGTATCCGCTAAAAAAGCAACCTCGTAAATGTCTTCACCAATCTGCTGCTGCTGGGGCTCTAGTAAAACGCTCAAGCTCCCGCCTGAGTCAGACACCTGCGATTGGAGCGTGCTGAGCCAGTCTGGAAGGCTTTTGATTTGATCGGTGAGGTCAAACGACAGATGGTAATAGCCGGTGTAGTGTTCATCGGTAAACGCATCTAGCGCGGGACGGGGCTGCGGTACCTGCATAAGCTCAATACGACCGCCTAGCCCTTCCATCCAGCAGGCCAGCGTAATACCGGCTGTGAACCTGGTTTGTACGGTAAAACCTAGCTGCTCGTAAAAGGCAACCGCCCGATGAATATCCGCAGTTTTGATAGAGGCGTGATGCATAAAACTTACAGTGATGCCAAGCAAAATCAGTACTTTTGGTGAGTGATCTTTTCGTTGAGCCTATGCAAGGCTTTACGACTTATCAAAAAGTCAGCGTAAAGCGGTAGACAACTCATCAGACGCGCCACTGACCCTTATAAGTTCGCAAATCACTACCTCTAGCGTAACAACTTCAAGGAACGGTTAACTTTTATACCTAGGTTCGATCACTCCTGGACAATCGTTTGCTAACAGCCTGCCAACTCACTCAAAAATCTTGAGATATCGATACTGTGTAGGGACACCCGGTTCTTTCTCTAAATCAAAATTAATCACGGCCCATCGAGGCTCGACGCTAGCGCTTTGGCTAAAGGTCACAGGCAGTCCATAGAGCTTAGGGACTTTTTCGGCTTTTTCACGGTCATCTTGCCAGGGCACGCCATGCTCTAGGTAAGGCAGCATCAGGTCTTTATAGCGCTCGGCGATGATGACTTTAGTGGCTCGCAATCCTTTGGTATAGAGCCTATCTAGCTCTTCGTGAATCTCAAATCGGATGCCATCTGGGTGGGTGTGCTGACGGTGCCATTTTTCTTCCCACTGTCGCCAGTGCCGGCCAGACTGTACATGCACAAGCTCTTGAGTGTCGGGATTGGCCTCAAATGCGCCGTGACGGTTGCATAGGTAGCTATCGGTCAGCAGCAGCGCAGGGATCGACTGGCGACAGTGGGGGCACTGTACTTCGGGGCCGTATATGGGATATTGGGAGGCGGAACCAAGCATTAAAAGTCTTTATTACCGTTGTATTTTCTGCGCGTGCACTCTCTTTCTTAAAGCCGTTGGGCACAGCTTGTTTCCACCAGACCATTATATCTTTTGAGTTCGCCTGTGAGCCTCACACCCGGATATTTGCTATGTCAGATTTGATACCTTTGGCGCCCCTACTGGTTTCGCCTGGTCAGTATTGGCCGCCGCCCGATATTTCTAGGGCCGCGTTTGTGGCCCCGAATGCAACGGTCATTGGCCAAGTAGCGCTAGGTGAAGGCGCGAGCATTTGGTATGGCGCAGTCGTGCGGGGCGATGTCGAGGTGATTAGGATTGGCGATCGCACTAACGTCCAAGATGGTGCTGTGCTGCATGGCGATCCGGGCGAGCCCACGGTGCTAGAAGCCGATGTGACTGTGGGCCATAAGGCCGTGATTCACAGCGCTCATATTGAAGCTGGTTGCCTGATTGGTATTGGTGCGATTGTGCTCAACGGTGTGCGGGTGGGTGCGGGCAGTACGGTAGGGGCTGGCGCGGTGGTGACCAAAGATGTGCCGGCGCGATCGCTGGTGGTTGGTATTCCTGGTAAAGTATTGCGTCTCCTTTCAGAGGCCGAAAGCGCAGACCTGATAAAACACGCTAAAAAGTACGAACAGCTCGCTCGAGTCCACGCTGGAACGGGAACCGATCTGGGCTTTAACCCTAAGCGTCAATAACTTTTCGCCTCTACAACTTCTTTTCGCCTCTACAACTTCTCGCTTCTACGTGATGCCTGCAAAATTCTTCATCCCCGATCCTGCTCTGCAAACGACGCTAGAAGACATTTTAGAAGAGACCTGGGACGCCTTTCCTCAGCTTGCACAAAATCAAATTGCCCTGACCTGGATTACCTACGAACCGCCTTATCAGGTCAATACCGGCGGGGCGCTGAGTGCTGAAGACTTTTGGAAGTACCAGCCGGCGGGTGCCAGCTATCGAGGGGTAGAACTGGTAGACCCCGATAGTCTTGTGCAGTTGTTTTATCTGGTTGCTATGCACGTATGGCTAGAGCAGGGCATGGCTCAGACCTCGCCCGAAATCGTCAGAGCGATGACAGATATGGTCGTTGAAGGTAGCAACGATGCCACCAGCTTTATTGTGGATGTGCTGAGCGGTACGACGAGCGGCCCAATTATCCCCGCAGGCCCGTTTGAAACTTGGCAGTCTCAGCGAAATATTGTGAACCGATACTTTCAGCAGCTAGGCTGGCCAGAGCTGAGAGCAATTAATCTGAACCAAAAGACCTGGAGCGATCGCCCTTACGGACGCGAGCGTGAATTTTTAGGGAAAACGTTTGAGAATCACAACTGGCTGACGACTGAGGCGGTGGCTCGGCTGTTACACAGTATTGTTGGCGGTGTGTCTGTCAGTAGTGGGCGATCGCAAACCATGATGGCGCTTTTGCAAAGCGTGCGCTCAGAAAGAGAGCACCTAGAAACAGGACGAACACACGGCAGCAGCCCTGGCCAAGCTGTGGATGTAGGGCTGCCGCCTACCGCAAAGCAATGGTCCAAAAACAGCGACAGCCGCCATCGACTCCGCAGTATGACGTATGTAGAAGCTGAGGGTATTCATCCCTATCAGTTGGTTGCTTTCATTGAAGGGAATGCGGATACGCCACAGGCAGATATTCTTCAATTAGTGTCTCAGCGAATTTTTCAAGCGGCTAAGCAAGCTTTTCAGACGGCTTGAGGACGTTTGATGCGCTGTGAAAGGAGCAGCAAGGTTATGGCGATTGATAGCGAGAAAATTGACAATATTCTGCGCGATTTTGTGACGGACACCCGTCATGTTCAAGGTGCGGTGCTGGTGACCCTAGAAGGCTTACCTATTGCTGGAAGACTTCCAGACACCTTGGATATGGCGAGGGCAGCGGCCATGGCTGCTGCGGTGATGACGATTGGCGATCGCGTGGGCGAAGACCTCCAGCGCGGCCCGGTTCAGCAAATGTTAGTTCAGGGCTCAGCAGGCTACAGCATCTTGTCTGTGTGCGGCGATGAGGCTCTTTTTGTAGCACTAACGAGCCTAGATATTCAGCAGGGCCTGCTGCTGATTGAAATCAAGCGCATTGTTGAAGAAATTAGCCAAATAATGAGTATTTCTAAAAAATATTGATACAAAGCTCGCTTAAAAGTTCGCAGTCAGTCGATAAACTTACGTCCTGATCTCAAGAATTGCCATAGAAATACTGAGTGACATGCCTCACAATGCAGATGAGTTAACGGCAGCTACCTACCAAGACGACGAAAACATTCGTGCCTTCAATAGGACCTGTGATTAAGCACTTTTTCCATTCAATATCTCGTTTATTACACCGGAACCGTTCGGCGTATGGCCCTACGCGTTCAGCGGCAAAAGGCCATAGGCAGCACAGCCAGCCATGGCAGAAGGAATGGCCGTCAACACAATGCAACAACAGGTTCAATAGCAATAGTAGACACGCTGCGATCGCTCGTCTATCTCATACGATTGACCGGAGTGCTCAGCGAAAAGTGCTCTCAGAGCCCCTCACACCAGATCTCGATACAAACCGCCCCTTCCCGACCAACGAGGCTGAGGTAACCTACACCACGCCAAGAGCCGAGGCCGTAGATGCGCTCAATCGCAGTTTGAATAGTCGCAGTTTGCATAGTCGCACGTTGCATAACAGCGAGCCGCAAAATAGTAAGCCAGCCAGCAGTCGAGCCTTCGACTATGAAAAGTCAGCCCGGCAGGGGCCAAAGCAGCTCATTGACCTGTCAGATATTGCTTTTTTAAGCCGTTTGAATGGGAATTACAAGGAGGCCGAGCGCCTTTATAAGCAAGGATTGATTCGCAGACGCAAGCAGCTGGGCGACCATCATCCTAAAGTGGCCATCGTTCTGAGGAGTTTGGCCAACCTTTACTGTGTGCAAAATCGACACACCGAAGCAGAGGTGCTTTTAGAACAAGCACTCGTTATTCAACAAACCCGGCTGGGCACAGGCCACATCGAAACTGCCGAGACGCTACACAAGCTCGCCAACCTTTATCGGCATCAGGAGCACTACAGCAAGGCCGATACGCTTTTTCAAAGTGCTTTAGAGAGCTGTCGTCGCCATCTGGGTAAGGAGCACCCCTATACGCAGGCCGTCTATAGTGACCTAATGGCAATGATGGCAACCCTCATTACCCAGGATAAATTTGCCGAACTCATGGCTGATGTGCCACCACTAGACCTCAACACGCTGAGTGACACCTACAGTTGGGCAAAGCCCCAATGGCAGCGGCAATACTCCTAAGACTTCTCAAGTTTTCTTTGGGGGCTCGTCAGACAAACTGAAGATCGGTAGCATGAGCCCCCAAATAATGGCTGAGAGCCGCAAGCCAAAAACGAGGATCATGCCGCAGAGCGCTGCGACCTCAGCAGCAATGCCAAGTTGCTGTAAAAGCAAGTACGACACAATCCCGACAATCGCGGCTGTGGCATATATACGCCCACGATTGAAAATTACCGGGATATCTGCGAGCAGCACATCTCTGAGTACGCCGCCTGCGGTGCCTGTGATCGTGCCCATCAGTACAATGATTGTGGCAGATGAGTTTACCTGCTGGGTAATTTGAGCCCCGCTAATGGAAAAAAGCGCGAGGCCCATGGCATCGGCTAACAGCAGGGCCTTATGGGGCGGCTTGAAAAACTTAGCGTAAACGACTGTCAACAGTGCAGCACCCATGATCACAGGCAGATAGGTTGAATCTTCGATCCAAAAAACGGGATGGCGATTGAGTAAGATATCTCGCAGCGTGCCGCCCCCAATCGCCGTCACAACCGCAATGACGATAACACCTAGCAAATCCAAATGCCGACGACCTGCTGCAAGTGCCCCACTGACAGCAAACACAGCAACTCCCAACAAATCTAGACTGTAGAGAATCAAATGATTGCCTCACATAGGGTTGCCTTAAACACAGGAGTGCTCAAATTCATAATCGCCGTTGGCTCAAATCTATAATCGCCGTTGGCTTAAAACATTCACCATTAGCTTGCCATGCGAGCAGTAACTAATGTTATGGTGTTAATGGCTCGGACCCATGCAATTACAACGCCCAAATCTTGTCAGGACCGGAAGGTAGCAGCAATACGGGATGCTTGTGATAGGCGTGGACTCCGGGCCTTTTGAGTTTTAAATTGAGTTCGGAGAGTCTTGTTGAGATAGTCGGTTAAGCCCACCTTAAGTGGACGGTTATTTACGATGGCTGTGTATCTAGTCAGCTCACTATGCTAGGGGTACGAAGCGGTGAGCACCGCTGCTACATGACTGAGTCGTGAGTTATCTAGTCTGAGTCATCTAGTCGGTATTGCTGCTCAACGATTGGAATAGACATCGCCGCAAAGCAAGCGGTGTTTGGCTAGTTGCTTGGGCTAGCCAATGTTCAGCTAACAAGGAGCGATTTGATGGCAGGCTTTGGCAACTTGGTACAAAAGGCATTTTATCTGGGTGTGGGCATTGCTTCCTACGCTGGCGAAAAAGCAGGTGGCGCTTTAGGTGACCTGCGCGGGCAGGCACAGAAGTTAGTCGATGAGCTGGTAGAACGCGGCGAGCTAACGTCTGAAGAAGCACAGAAGATGATGAATGATATGGTGGCTCGGGCCGAGGCTACAGCCGCTGCGAGCGCGACTCAAACCAGTGCCGCGAGTGATTCAGACGACAGCGGCCCTCGGCAAATTCAGATTTTGGATGACAGCGAATCGCTCACGGATGAAGAGCGGCAGGCAGAAGCGCTGCGCAAAGAAGTAGAGGCGCTAAGAGACGAGCTAAATAAGCTGAAGTAGCGCGCTAACTTGAACCACTAAGGTAGGAGACTCATAGAGCTATGGACGATTGGTTAAAGCAGCTTCAAGCCGCGCTACAAACGGCGGCACGCGATTCTAGCGATCGCTTTGCTGACGTGTCGAAGCAAACTGGCCAGGCGGTTGAAGAGTTTGTCGTGCCTGTGGTTGATCAGATAGTCGAAGGGTCAGTAGAGGCTCTTGATCAGTTTGAGGCGGCGATCGCACCTACACTCGCTGAGTTCGAAGAACAGGTAGACACGGCCTTAGATACCAGTGTTGTCTTTTTCAACGAGCAGGTCGGGCCCTGGATAGAAGAAACAACCGCGCCGATTACACGAACGGTGAACCCTTGGCTCCAGAATCACCCTTCATGCATTGGCTGTCAGCACTACCACGGCACCGTGTACGGAGAAGACATGCTGGTGTGTGGCATGCATCCCTATGGTCCTGATAAAGACGGCTGTCCTGATTGGGAATCAGTGTGGACTGGTCCTTCTGAGTTAGGCGAGTAGCGGATAGAAGTGACCAACAGGACCTTGCCCCTTGCCGATAGAGAGGGAATGGTGCAACGCCTGGGTGACGTAGTGTTTGGCAGCTTCAACTGCTGGTAAGGTCGCTATCCCCTTGGCTAAGTTAGCTGCGATCGCACTCGAAAGCGTGCAGCCAGTGCCATGGGTATTGTCTGTCTCTACTGGCTCGGTTTGTAGCACTTTTAGCTGGGTGCCGTCGAACCACACGTCTACACCTCGCAAATCTCCTGTAAAGCCCCCGCCTTTTACCAGCACTGCGCTAGGGCCGAGGCCCTGAATTTTCTGAGCAGCTATCTGCATATCTTTGAGTGTGGTGATCTCCATGCCCGCCAGCATTTGAGCTTCATAGCGGTTAGGTGTGAGAACATCCGCTAAGGGTAAGAGCTGGGTGCAAAGGGCCGCGATCGCCGCCTCATCAATTAGCGTAGCGCCTGTCCGCGACACCATGACCGGATCCACGACCAGTTGACCGATGGGCTGAGCCTGAAGATAAGCAGCCACTGCCTCAATAATCGGCTGGTTTAGCAGCATCCCTGTTTTGGCTGCCTGCACACCAATATCACTGGTCACTGCCTCAAGTTGGGCAATCACCGCTTCTGGCGGCAGCGCATCTACGCGAGTAACGCCTAGCGTATTTTGCGCGGTGACGCAGGTCAGCGCGCTCGTCCCGTGGACCTGATGAAACGAAAACGTCCGCAAGTCGGCCTGAACCCCAGCCCCGCCGCCACTATCAGAGCCGGCAATCGTCAGTGCAACAGGTGGAGCAACAGGCGGCGTCGAATCCCGGTGACTGAGCGGCGTCGACGTCATCGGTTACGTCTGCGCTGCAAGAACTCAGGAATATCCAAGTTCGGCGAAATGACAGGCTGGTTAGTCGGATCGTCCTCGTCGGCAACGCCAGTAGGTGTCGCAGCAGGTGCATTGTCAAAAGCGTTGCTGCCAGGTGCTCTGGTCATGGGCGTAACGCGAGTGTTGGCCATAGATGGAATACTACGGGTGTCGGCACTGAAGCCAGTTGCAATGACTGTAATTCGGATTTCACCCTGTAGGCGGTCGTCAATGACCGCGCCAAAGATAATGTTGGCGTTTGGATCAACCGCTTCGTAAATAATCTCGGCGGCCTGGTTGACCTCATGAAGTGTTAGGTCGCTACCGCCTGTGATGTTGAAGACGACACCGCCTGCACCATCGATAGACGTTTCGAGTAAAGGCGAAGATGTTGCTGCGATCGCAGCCTCTCTGGCCCGTGACTTACCGGAGCCTACGCCAATGCCCATAAGTGCAGAGCCGGCATCGGCCATCACTGCGCGAACGTCTGCAAAGTCAACGTTCACCAAACCAGAAATCGTAATGATATCTGAGATACCTTGCACACCTTGACGCAGGATGTCGTCTGCAACGCGGAACGCTTCTTGAACCGGCGTTTGCTCAGAGATCACCGACAACAGCTTGTCGTTCGGAATAATAATGAGCGTATCTACACTGGCCTGCAATGCTGCAATACCGCTTTCGGCCTGAGACGTACGCCGCCGCCCTTCAAAGGTAAAGGGACGGGTAACCACGCCGACCGTCAGTGCGCCGGCTTCCTTGGCTGCTTCAGCGACCACAGGCGCGGCCCCTGTTCCGGTACCCCCACCCATGCCAGCGGTAATAAAGACCAGATCAGACCCTTCTACTGCCTGAAAAATTTCGTCGCGGGACTCTTCAGCCGCTTTTTGACCGATGGAGGGGTTACCGCCTGCGCCCAAGCCGCGCGTGAGCTTTTGACCTAGCTGCATCGCGTTGGTGGTCGATGAATAGGTTAACGCCTGCGCATCTGTATTAACGGTCCAAAACTCAATCCCTGCCAGACCACTGTCGATCATGCGGTTTACCGCATTACAGCCGCCACCTCCGACTCCAATGACCTTAATCTTGGCGACGCTGCTCGGTATGATATCTGCGCTCATCGGCCCTTCCGCTGACAGTGCACTGCCATTATTACTTGACGCTGTCGATTTTACACCTGACCCATCGTTCGCATAAGAATTTGTATGAGGGGATGCGTTGTTCATAGGGCGAGCTGATGATATTTGATGGGTGAGGTATAAATTAAATAAGGTTGGAAAAAATTGAGTTAGCCGCAGAAACCTTAAACCGCTGCTATTAACTGGAGTGATGCATTATCGCAGAAACTCCGCAGAAAAATTATAAAGTCTGAAACAAAAGCTGTTGTAGCAATATTCTAAAGAATATCGAAACTTCAACTGGCAGACACCCCGTTTCTCAAGAACTGGTTTCTTAAGAGGTGGTCAGATACTTCAGCTACAACCCCAAAGTCTGCCTGCGTAGGGCTTTGCTATCGAGCCTTGACTCAGTGCGTCTTGACTAGGTGTGTCTTGACTAGGCTCTTAGACAAGCTCACCCAAGGACAACAGAGTACTTGACATAGATTGAGACAACTATAGGGGAACTTGCTAAAAAAGCCAAACTCTGCGGGCACTGTCAGGAGTTTGGTGTACTGTCTTTTTGCTTCTCTCTTATTGATGTGATTATTGACGTATTGACGTGATTCAGTTGCCTGCTGACGATATTGGAAGCCTCACTCTTCGGTCGTTGCTGCCTGCAAGATTTCAACAACAGGGTGTTCAGGGTCTTGAAGATCAATAAAGGCAACTTTTTCAGGATTTACTTTACCCTCAAGCGATCGCAGCTGATCTAATGCAGCTAATTGTGCTTTGAACCCTTTTCCATAGGGCCCTAAATGGACCGCGCCTAGCTCACTTTGCAGCACCAGGTTACTGGGCCTGCGCCAGTCAATCCCAGTGATTCTGACGGGTGAGGCTCTGAGCGCTTCGTAAAGTGATGCCCAAGAGGTCTGATAGCTTTCTTGCATGCCTCGTACGACTAACGGTGGCAAACTCGTATTTGCGCCTAAGGCACGGTAGCTGTTGCGCGGCATCCAGTTGCCCTGAGCATCAATGAGTCCAGGCTCTTCAAACGGTACAGGCTGCGTTGGGATTGTTTTTAGCGGACGGGTGGTGTCCGGCAGCGCCACGGCAACAGGCACACGTTCATTGACTCTGACATGCAGCCCTGGTGGGACCAGTCTGCGGCTCACCATCGCGCGCTCAATCGGTTCGTGCGCCTCTAAACTTTTCGCGAGCTCGTCGGGTTTTACCCGCAGCAATGACTGTGGGTACGGCACCGGTACTAAGGCCTGAACGTTTTTGTCCGACAGCAGCTGATTGCCGCTGATCTCTAATTGGTCGGCTGCTTGAATGAGCCAAATAGGCGACGTCGCAATCCACACAGTGCCTGATACAAATGCCGTCAGCGCCACCATTCGCCAGGTCATTTTGTAAAATTTGTACCGGCGCTTAGCGCGTAGATAATGCCGACGCCGGGAGAGGTCCTGAGAAGACGGTGAGCGAAATTTAGGAGGCATGGGGATCTAGAGAGTCATCATAACGACGATGAGATCTTGAACTATATAGCCTGGGCCAATGATTGCCTAATGGATGATGTGCCTAATGATGGCTAAATCATGCGTTGCCCTAATGAGCGATCACTATTAGACGAGCAAGCGCTATCAGGCTCCATCAGACCAAGGGCTATCAGGCTGAGCGTTCGCAGGCCAAGCGTTAGCAGAGACTGCCCACTTTAAGATGAAAACTGCCTGCATGGGTTAACAAAATACACCTTAGAAGGGCCGCATTCTACAAATTCCACTCCCGACGTAGAAAGTCTGACCATTTGACGGCCATCTCTCCATCGGTGAAGGGGATATGCATCTGCTGACCGTTTTGTAGCGTAAAACCCAGGGAAAAGCGACCTTTGGTTGGCAGGGTTTCTAAATTATCAGTGGTCACATCAACGGTTTCATTGTTGACCGCGACGACTAAGCGCTGAACCTCTTTGAGGTTGAGGCTGCTGGTTTCAATTACACCTTGCCGAGTGGGCAGGCCCCAAGTGAGCAGGTCGCCCTGCTGCCCTAGGGCTGCATAAATGTCGTATTTTGCCCGTTCGAACGATTGCGCCCAGGTTTTATACGCCTCTAGTTTGCGATATTCATTCCAGCCGGCCCACGCCAAACCAAAAAACAAAGCGAGCAGAGGAAGCCACAGCAGACCACGAACCATAATGTTTTTCTCAAATGTTAATTCTTACGATTGAGTGTTAACTCTTACAACGAATATGACAGGTCTCCACAGCGACTCTGCCATCTTCATGAAAGATAAGTAGCAGTAAAAGCCTTTATTTCTTGGAGAGGGTATCTAAATGCTATTGCCTTTACTAGCCACCACCGTTCCTAATACCGTTGAGTGGGGGCCGAATGTGGCCATCGTCATGATTGCTTGCAATGCGATCGCATTCCTCATTGGTAAGCAAGTTATCCAAATCCCTGATGCAGGTCCTGCGCCTGGTGTCTTTTTGGGCCTTGGTTTGCCTGCGCTGCTAGCCGTGACTAGCTTAGGTCATGCCATTGGCGTCGGCGCTATTTTGGGCTTGGCAAACATGGGTGTTTTGTAATGTGCAAGAGGCTGTAGTGGAACAGGTGCGCATTCAAGGCAGGTTCCATTGTGCTCAAGCACTGTCCAATCAGCCCTAGCTAAAAAGCTGTTGGCGACAAGAGTGCACTAAGTGAAAGGTCTGGAGCTCCGTAAGTTGGCTTCAGACCTTTCATGGTTTTGAGGCCCTTAGCCCTCATGCGCTTCATTACGCTTCAATAACAGCCTGTAGGCGTTTGCGAAACTCGCCCTTAGGATGGCCGCCTTTGACTTCTCCGACGACTGTGAACTCGCCGTCAGGCTCGTCACAGATAAGATAAGTGGGCCAGCCCATTTCAGCCTTGTCGGGATACTGGCTCAGCAATACTTTGCGATACTTACGATAAGTCGCGGTGTCCTGCATTTTAATATCTACAAAGTCTAGCGACAGCTCTTTGGCTACTTTTTCGTCGTAAAAGGCCATTTTGTGACAGATGCCGCAGTCGTCAGATGAAAATTTGAGAACGGCTCTAGACATAAGATCATTAAAAATAATGAGGGACTTTATCATCATACAGGCCATCCCTTAACCAAAAGCCCTCTGACTTGAGCCGCTGGGTCAAGGCGATGAGCTAAAGCGAGGCGTCAAAGAAATAGGTGGCTAAAGCAACAGGAGAAAACACTTTATCCTCTTGTTAAGACACGTCCTTAACTCCGCTCTTAAATAATCTCTAAATACGGCGTATTTCCCTAGATGATTGCAATATATCCTGGCAGTTTTGACCCGATCACTTTAGGGCACCTCGATATCATTACGCGAAGTAGCAAGCTCTACGAACGCGTTATCGTTGTTGTTTCGCGCAATCCTAGCAAAAATCCTTTGTTTGGCGTGGATAAAAGACTGGCCCAAATTAAAGAAACGACACAGCACTTGAGCAACGTGGAGGTTGATAGCTTTGATGGGCTGACCGTTACCTATGCCAGGGCCTGTGGCGCGCAGGTTTTGATTCGGGGCCTGCGGGTGCTTTCAGATTTTGAGAAAGAGCTCCAAATGGCCCATACTAATAAAACTTTGTCACAGGATATTGAGACCGTCTTTTTGGCAACGTCTACGGAATATGGCTTTTTGAGCAGTAGCTTAGTCAAAGAAATTGCCAAATTTAATGGACCCATTGACCATTTGGTGCCCCCCCACATCGCCCGAGACGTTGAAAAATGTTACGGCAAAAGCCACTTTGAATAATAATAGATAAGCACCGACCAGCCAGAGCGGTTTTATCTAGCCCGTCTTCTCTATTAGTTTAGAGACGGCTGATTGTATTTGACGGCTGATCGGCTGGCTAGTTGAATAGGTAGAAGATATCTACCGCTTTAGATAACGTTCGTTCTGAAAATCCTTCTTCAAGCAATTTTGTGAACACTCCTGCAAACGGCGATTACTACAAAAGTTCAGGCCCTGAGCGCTTTAATATTCAGCAAGAGCTGGATCGTATTGAAGAAATTGTCCTGGAGAGCCCCAGGGTGCCCTTGTCGGGGAAAACAGTGATCTCTGAAGATGAGCTGCTCGACCAGCTCGATGTGGTGAGGGTAAACTTGCCTGCGGCTATTCAAGAGTCTGTACAAATTGTGCAGCAGCGAGAAGAAATTTTGATGGAGGCCGAGCAGTACGCCCAGGAAATTATTACGGCAGCTGAAAAGCAGGCGGCGGCTATTCTCAATGAGATGTCGATTATTCGTCAGGCTGAGGCGCAGGCAGCACAGCTGAAAAGCCAGACCGAACAAGACTGTGAAGCCTTGCGATCGCAGACACTGGGTGAAATTGAGCAGCTGCAAAATCAGGCGCGCCAAGAGTGGGAAGAAACCCGCACTCGCACCGTGACTGAAGCCAAAACCATTCAGGAAGATGCCGACACCTATGCCGATCAGGTCTTGGAAAATATGGAGCGGCAGTTCATGGAGATGCTGCATGTGCTGCGCAACGGCAGACAAAAAATTCAGGGCGGTCAGTCGCTAGATCTAGAGACCGCTCCCGCTCAGCAGATTAATCCGGCAACCGGTGGACCTCGTCCGGTGGTGAGCCGCCGAGAGGCCCTGCCAGTGGGGAACAACAGTACTGCTGGTTCTGGTCAAAGCGGCCAGCAAAGCTTGGGCCAGAATCTTGGCCAAAACCTGGGCCAGAATCTTAGCCAAAACCCCGGTCAGCTTCCAGGGCAACCTCAGCGTCCTCCTTTGCCCGAGCGGCCTCCTCTTCAGCCGCGTAGTCCTCGTCAGCGCCCATGATTGGCTACGTTAAGGGATTCCTTGCCGATAGCCAAAAGCTGCCCAATGGCCGAGTGATTTTGACGGTGGATGCAGGTGGCGTAGGCTACGACATGCAAATTAATCCTAGAGCGCTCAGCAGCCTGCCGCCGATTGGCGAGCCGGTACAGGTGTTTACGCATTTGCAAACCCGTGAAGATGTGCAGGTGCTGTACGGTTTTGTGACTAAAGCTGAGCGTGATGTCTTTCGGCTGATGATTTCAGTGAGTGGGATTGGCCCGCAAATGGGCATGGCGTTGCTAGATGCATTGGGCCTTAGCGAACTCATTCAGTCTGTGGTGAATGGCAACACTCGCGTGCTGACCCGGACGCCGGGCGTTGGTAATAAAAAAGCCGAACGCATTGTATTAGAGCTAAAAACAAAGCTGAGCGAGTGGCGGCAGCACTCTGGAATTGTGACGCCAACAGGTGGGCCTGTCTCAGCGGTTCAAGAAGATGTTGAAATGATGTTGATGGCGCTGGGCTACACCAACAGCGAAATAAGTAAAGCGCTAGTCGCTGTTGGCAGCAACAGTGCTCTCAGCAAGAGTGATAATACGGAAGCTTGGATTCGAGAGGCGATCGCCTGGCTCAGTCGCTAAACATAAATCGCTGAAGCCTTTTATTGATAGAGTGTGTAGCGATTGCCTGTGAGCGATGTTCTGGGCTGCGATTGCCCCTTTGAGCATGAAGTTTTTTGTCTTAAAATGGGTCTGCGTAAAGTGTTGTTATTACCGTCAATGTTTGTGATCTAGAACAGCTTGCTTTTCGCTATTGCAGTGATTAACTAAATATTAATCAAGATGCAAGAGTATGTACTCAACAGCCAAGTACCACGATCCGACTTCATCAAAGACCCATGCCGGGCCCTGTGCCTAGGGAATAGCCATCGTGACAACAAATCCTGTTTCCATTCTCTGTCACCACCAAGCCTCACCAACGCGCGCTGGGCTCAAAGCCTGTGGATTCCGAGGGTTGTTAGCGCCTTTGCAGCAGCTTGACCAGCGTTTAGAGCAAACCATTGAGGTGGCACAGATCTTAAAGGGGACAGCCTTTCAGGACTATCTGTTAAGTGGCGTGGTTCCACCCCAACTGCCCGGTGAAGTAGTGGTTTCAGAGTCGTCTTTAGCGCGTTTGCAGGCTAATTTTGGGCTGTCTAGCTTTGAAGTAAGTGTGGTGGTGATGGCGATCGCACCTGAGCTAGACCGACGCTACGAACGGCTATACGCTCGCCTACAGGGCACCGGAGAGCAGGCCGGTTCGCGCAAGCCAACGGTAGCGCTGGCGCTAAAGTTGCTGTGCGGAAGTGAAGACGAAAAGCAAATTCAGCTCACCAGATTTTTGCCAGGTAAGCCGCTGAGTCGTTTGCTTCAGCCGTTAGAGACGCCAGATGATCCTGCGATTTACCAAGATTCACCGCGTACGCTACAGCTAGATCCGGCAGTGAGTCGTTATTTGCTCAATCAGCGATCGCACATGCCTGCTCTACGGTTATCTCCCTACAGCCAGCTCGTCTGGCCCAGTGAGGCTCCTAAGCCCCTCAAAAAAGTGATTGCTGGCACTGAAAAGCCTTCTACTCAGCCTTTGCCTGTACAGTCGCTCTTGCAGGACTTAGTGGCACGCATCAAGCGTAAAAGAGCGTCATTACCGCTGAGTCTTTCCTTTGTTGGAAAAGGCCAAAAGCCTGCCGCTGCCGCTGCCCTTGCGCTGGCGGCCCAAGTGCCCTTGCTCAGCATCAACCTAGGCGAACTCATCAATACGGCCAAGTCAGATATTGCTGAGTGTGTTCGCAGGGTCAAACAGATTTTGCTGCAGGGCCAGCTGTGGAGCGCTGTGCTGTACTTAGAAGACTTGGCGGACCTGCCCACGCCAGTGCCAAGGTTTATTCATCCAGCCCTGATTGAGCAGCTGTCCTCTTATCTGGCGACCTATACGGGGATCACGATATTCACCGGTCATACACCACAGGTCCCACAGGCTAATGGTGGCAAAGGTATTATTGCCATTCCATTTTCGTTGCCTCAATGCAAGTCGCAACACAAATCATCCCAACACCAATCCCAACACAGCGGTGCGATGTTAGTAGAACCTACTGCTACAGAAAAAGCGCTCAGTGAAATCGATAAGTTCAGGCGTACGCTCATGCGTTCTTCGCTTGAATTTGGCTGGTAGCATTCCGCCCATAGAAGCAGTTATCTACGCGGTGCGCTACTCAGCTGTTTGAGCGTCTGATGCACTCTCTGCAGCAGGTTCTGGTTCTGTGACAGGCTCAGGCGCTGCCACAGGTTCAGGTTCAGCGACAGGCTCAGGCGATTCATTGACGATGTTGACATCTGGAGTGTCTATTTGCACATCGGGCAGGCTCACGTCAGGGGTGGGGGCTTCTCTTTCAATAATAGTGGTCTCTTTCTCGATGATGGTTTCTTTTTCTCTTTCGATTTGAGGGACCTCAACAGGCACCACGTTGCTGCGATCACCTGTGAGGAAGTACAGCGCTGCGCCGACGCCAGCTGCCAACAGTGCAATGATCATTCCTACCAGCAAGCCACTGACCGCATTGTTGTCAGCAGCAGCTTGAGCCGCGATGCGCTCTTGGCTTCTAACGTTTCGCTGTACGTAGTTTTCATCGGTACGGCCTTGAACATAGCCGTCTCTTTTCGCAATTTCTTCAGGGGTTGCCCCTCTTCCGTGCACGCCGCCTAAATTGGAATCAGAAGGATTGTTGTTAATGGCCATCGTATTGAATATCTCCGGATGAATCTTAAAGTGATGAGCTAAATAAACCCTGACGATCTCCTAGCTGCTGGCCGTAGCGACTTCTTGAAAATTCACAAGCAACAAACCGCTCAAGTTGTTATTGCTATGGCACTTAAACTCTCACGTTGTAGATGACGACTGTTCGTCTGATTTACTGTGATGAGTTTGACCAAAGATAACAATCCCAATCGAAATACCCTTATTCCGTAAGATGGAGATTAAAGGTGAGAGAACAACAGTATTTTTTCTTTATCTATCAGATGGTTGCTCTTAGCGACGATGTCGCAGAAATATGCCGAAAGTGACTTTCTTTGCGTCTTAGATTCTTACTTTTCGTTCTGTTTTCCATATTCAGAGTGGTTTTCCTCTAGCAGCGCTGTTAACGCGATACTAGCTGCTTCCTTCTCAGCGGCCTTTTTACTGTGTCCATGCCCTGCCTTGTAAAGTTTTGTATTAAGGCGGACGCTCACTTCAAATTCTTTGGCGTGGTCTGGACCATGGCTGCTGACTACTATGTACTCTGGTGTTTTTTCAAACAGCTTTTGTGCCAGTTCTTGCAAGCGACTCTTGGGATTTATGCCTGTTGCGATCGCCTGTTCAACAACGGTGTCAAACATCGGCAGCACATAGGCTTGTACTGCTGAAATGTTTTCTCCAGCATCTAAAAAGTACGCCCCAATCATCGCTTCAAACGCGCTGCACAGCAGGCGAGGGCTTTGGCGGCTACCCTCTTGCGCCGCGCCTTTGCCTAGCCTTAAATGCGTGCCCAGCTCTAGCTGTTGTGCAAAGTGGCAAAGCTGCGGCTCATCCACTAAGGCCGCTCGTAGGGGCGTCAGTTCTCCTTCGGATCGTTTTGGGTAGCGCTGATACAAATACGCGCCGCTAACAAATGTGAGAATGGCATCGCCCAAAAACTCCAATCGTTCATTGTGATTGCCAGCGGTAGGCTGTTCGTTCACCCATGAGCGGTGAGTCATAGACTGTTGCCAAAGCGCTTTATTTTTAAACGGTGGTAAAGAGAAAACGCTCATAGAAACAGACGTATCGGTTTTTCCTCTTTTAATTTTAGGCGCGTCTGTAATTTTAGATGCGTCTACTGTTCAGAGAGCCAAGCATCGACTCCTTTCGCCAGTGTTCTTGCTAATTTTCGTTGCGCTCTTTCATCTGTGATCCACTCAAACTCTTCTGGGTTGATCATAAAGCCCAGCTCTAGCAGAACAGTCGGCGCTAGGTTAGGACGAGTCAGCGCTAGGTTGTTCCAATACACGCCGTAAGAGTCACGATCGAGTTCTTCAACCAGATAGTCATGTAAGAAACCGGCTAAGTCGTGCGCCTGAGGGTGGTACCAAAAGGTGCCTATGCCCGCTCGCCCTAGCGCGTCACCGGCATCCGGCAACGCGTTGTAGTGAACGCTGAGTGCCAGGGTGGGCTCAGTCGCTTCAATGATCTCAACACGATCGGCAGGATACAAGTCATCATCTCCTTCGCGAGTCATGACAACGGTGGCCCCGCGAGACTCTAATTCATCTCGTAACAGCTTAGAGACAATCAGGGTGACATCTTTCTCGGGATAGCCGTTGGGGCCACGAGCGCCTAGGTCTGCGTCACTGCCATGTCCTGGATCGATGAGGATAGTAGCTCCGCGCAAGCTGCGTTTTGGGGGCGCGTGGCGCAACGAGAGAATAAGGCTGGTGCCTTCGTAGCGAAGTTTGTATCCCCACTGCTGTGGCTTTTGGAAGTGAAAAGTATAGTCGGCACTATCGGGAAGAACAGAATTAAAATCCATTCTTTCAACCACCGGATCGTTCGAGAAATAGATGGTGTCTGTTTGGGGTGTTGTGTTGTGGAGCGTTAGCGTAAGAGACTGCCGGTCTTGACGAACGGACACGGGCACGGGCGTTTGCAATGGAAAAACAACTTCGGTCCAATCGTCTTGAATATCGGAGCTGATGCCTCTGATAATGCTACGCGGCGGTACGGAGGTTTCGCTAATAGTTGTTTCACCTTCTTTTATCCAGCCGCCGTAGTCTAGCCGGAGCCATTCTCCATCGCGGCCCGTAATCGCTGCGCGGGTGCCAGCTGGCAGTGGGGTAATGCGGGAATAGCTGGTGCTAGGGCCTGTGCGGGCAACGCCCTGCGGAGAAGTCACTTCTGCGACCTGAAAGTCAGTTTGAGAGAGAATATTGACCTGACCAGGCGCAACGGCTGTGACCGTTTCACCTTGGGCATTTAGGGTAAAGCTGGGGTTGCCGAGGTTGCCAGGATCTGTAGGCATGGTGCAGCCTGCGTACTCGGTGGCGCTGAGTGTGACGGGCGCAGTTTGTGAGGTGAGTACAGAAGAATTGGGTGGCAGGTCAATGCTGGTTTGGGGCGTGAGAGAGATCGTTTGGTCGCCAAGGGTGGCGGAGACTTGGGCATTGGGAGAGGCGATCGCACTCAAGCAAACCAGTTCACCCGGCATCCTGGCAATATCAGCCGCAGGCGACAGCGTCCCTTCTGCAAAGCCGAGTCCTTCTGGCATTGGCGGCTCGTTAGAAACGCGAGTAATGGTCAGCGTTAGGCTTTGTTCGCCCTGCTGTAGGGTAAAGGTATTGGTGCCCAGCTCTAACGGCAGGGTCGGTGCAAAATGTCCGTCATCACTACGGTTTTCAATGGTTTGGCCATTGATAGTCACGGGCTCATCTGCATCGGCAGTCCCGATAAAAAAGATGCGATCGGCAACTGTTTCATGCTCAGCAGGCGGATAGGCTACAAATAGGTCAGTAGGTGAAGACTGCATTTGAGCCTGGGCAATGTCAGTACTTGGATGAGTATGAGTACTGGGGTGAGTATGTGGATCTAAGTGAGCTTCTGGAAACACTGCATGCGCACGGGTTAACGGCGCGTAACCTAAAATTCCAGATAGGCTTACCAAACAGCCTAATGTGCTTAACTGCCACCGATTACCCATATTGTCTTTAACTCCCGGTAAAATCCTCAACCTCGACATAGTTTAGTATTTTAAGGCGACGTCTTTGGAGTTTCTCTACATTGGGATACGTAACATTGGGATACGCAAACGACTGCTTAAACGATCGGCTATCAAGATTTATGTTGCTTCACCCTTTAAAGAAATAAAGGGTGAATGGTCGATCAAATCCTGATAAGAAGCGCATCGAAACCCATGCACACAACAACGTCCCACCTCTGCTAGCCACGTGAAAGGAACCACCTCGGGCTTTTGTTCTATTTGATAGATAAACAGCTCAGTGAGCGCGTCTGAAAGGTTGAGGCGAGGATAGGTTTCAAATATCTGGTGAACTGTATCAGCACTCAGGGCTTCTACACCCCTGCCAAAGATATCTAGGCTCGCACCCAAATGGACTAGGGCAATCTCAGGTCGTTTGCGGCTGGCGATGCCGATAGAGGTATGAAGGGCGATCGCATCCCAGATAATCTCAGCTTGTTCATCTTTCAAACCCTGCTTTTGAACAAACTTTTTCGCAGCGTCGGCACCCTCTATTTCATATCTTTGCTGACCTATAAAGGTCTTTGTTAGGCCCAAATCGTGCATTACAGCGGCTAAATAAAATAGTTCAGCATCAAAGGTTAGCTGGTTGGCAATGCCTAGCTGCTGACCAAAGAAATAAGTGCGCAAGCAGTGATTGTGTAGGACCTGGGGAGAGACCTTTTTCACTAGCTTTGTTGCTTTCTGGCAAAGCTTACTGTCGGGTATTTTGTACTCAAATGTCGTCATTGCAGTTGTCTCAGTGGACTATGCTTTGTAGGCTAAGGAGGTTCATCCTGCTCTGCTAGACCTCAAACAGGTAGTTTTGTGATGGCTGCTAGCTCACCGCAAAAATTGAAAAGGCTCTTTGGCGCGATCGCTCAAACCAAAAGCGAAGAAGCGCTCAGAGCTAGCTTTATTGACACCATCGGTTCCCATTTTCAATCGCAGCGCTGGGGGCTTTATCTTTACAACCCGCAAGGCAAGCTTTCTTCGGTAGATATTCACGGCATTCGTAACGTAGATGCCTTTGTAGAGAGATACCAAAGCGTTGGCAAAACCGTTGACCCTGTGCTTAAACACGTTGAGACTTACCACACCCCGGCTCACGAGGGCCTGTTTTACAAAGCGGATGAGTGGAAAGCCAGTCCGCTGTACACTCGCTGCTGCGCCAGCATGGATCACGCACATTTCATGACTGGCCCGATTGTAGGTAACGGGCAGATGACAGGGGCCGCTTACTTTTCTAGGCTATCTGGAACGTCAGCCTTTACCGCTCAAAGCTTGGCGGAACTGGGTGCGGTTTGTGCGCATATCTCAGCAAAGCTGGCGACCTTTCAGCAAGCGTATGTAATGGTTTCACCCGCTGTGCAACAACGCCTGACAGCCCGTGAGCTCCAAATTGCGGAATTAGTAGCCACCGGACTCACTAACAAGGCCATTAGTCAGCAGCTTTGGATTACTGAAAACACGGTGAAGCAGGCACTCAAAAAGATTTTTCGCAAGCTCAACGTGAACAATCGAACAGCGTTAGTGGCCAAACTACTCAGCGATGGCTAGACATCTTTCAAGCAGTTCTATAGGGGTAGGCTTTCCCTCAGAGAAAAAATAGGGCAGAGAAAAATAGGGCGTTTTTGCAATCTATTCGGTGTGGCACAATTGATCAAATATTGATTTAATCTCGGCTGCTTTAGAGTCTGCTAAGACCATTGCGTTTGGTATAAAAACACTGAATAACGATACACCCCCTAAAAAAACGCCCTATAAAACGATATGGACCCATGGAAAACATCCACGACAGGAGACTATGACGAAATTCGTATTTGTGACAGGTGGTGTCGTTTCGAGTATTGGTAAGGGCATTGTGGCCGCTAGCTTGGGCCGACTGCTCAAGTCCCGTGACTACTCTGTGTCTATCCTTAAGCTTGATCCCTACATCAACGTTGACCCTGGCACCATGAGCCCGTTTCAACACGGGGAAGTATTCGTCACCGAAGATGGCGCTGAAACTGATTTGGACCTAGGCCACTACGAGCGCTTTACAGATACCTCCATGTCACGGCTCAACAGTGTGACTACAGGCGCAATTTACCAATCGGTAATTAACAAAGAGCGCCGGGGCGACTATGAGGGGCGCACTGTGCAGGTGATTCCTCATGTGACCAATGAGATCAAATCGCGCATTCACCGGGTTGCTCGCAATCGCAATCCGGACGTGGTGATTGTGGAAATTGGCGGCACGGTGGGTGATATTGAGTCGCTGCCCTTTATGGAGGCGATTCGCCAGTTTAAGCAGGATGTGGGCCGTCATGACGTTATTTATATGCACGTGACCCTAATTCCTTGGATCCCAGCGGCGCACGAGCTAAAAACTAAGCCGACGCAGCACTCGGTTAAGGAGCTGCGCTCGATTGGTATTCAGCCCGATATTTTGGTGTGTCGTAGTGAGCGGCCCGTGCCGGATGAAATGCGCCAGAAGATTTCGAGCTTTTGTAATGTGCCGATGCCCTGCGTAATTCAGGCCCTCGATGCCCCGAGCATTTACGAAGTGCCGCTGTATATGGAAAAAGAGGGCTTGGCTGAGCAAAGCTTAACCCTGCTGAATTTGGAGCAGCGATCGCCTAACCTCACTAAGTGGACCCACCTGATTGAGCGCATGCACCGCCCCGATAAATCGCTGGAAATTGCCATCGTAGGCAAGTACGTACAGCTCAATGATGCCTACCTTTCTGTGACTGAAGCGCTGCGCCACGCGGGTACAGATTTTAGTGCTGATGTGAAAATTCGCTGGGTCGATTCAGAAAATATTGAGCAGAACGATCCTCACAAATACCTGGATGGTGTCGATGGGATTGTGGTGCCGGGTGGCTTTGGTAGCCGGGGTGTCGATGGCAAAATCAAGACCATTGAGTATGCGCGCGATCGCAAAATTCCATTCCTAGGACTGTGCTTAGGGATGCAGTGCCTAGTCATGGAATGGGCCAAAAATATTGCCAAGCTGCCCGCTGCTAACAGTTCAGAATTTGACCCTAATGCGGAAAATCCGGTTATTAGCCTGATGCCAGAGCAAGAAGATGTCGTGGATTTGGGCGGCACGATGCGGCTGGGGCTGTGGCCTTGCCGTATTGAACCCAATACGCTGGCCAGCAAGCTGTACGCCACAGAGGTGATTTACGAGCGGCACCGCCACCGGTACGAATTTAACAACGCTTACCGCAACCTATTTTTAGAAACGGGCTATATGGTGAGCGGGACTTCACCCGATGGTCGCCTTGTCGAAATTGTAGAGCTGCCCAGCCATCCGTTCTTTATTGCCTGCCAGTTCCACCCAGAGTTTCAGTCACGGCCTAACACCCCACATCCTATGTTTGTGGGCCTCATAGAAGCGGCCATGCAAGGTGTAGAGTCTTTAGAACAGGCCACAACCCAAAGTGCTGCCGAGCAGCTCAGTGAGCAGCTGAGCTCTCAGGCTGTGTAAGCAGCCACCTGACGCTCAGCTATTTGAGGCTCAGCCACTGGACGCTAGTCAACGACCTGCGCACCATGACTGCGTGGGTCAGCTGCCGCACCGCCAGAATTGACTGGATTGGTGGCGGCATCTACTTCAGAAACGGTGCCGCTAACCTGCGCGTGCGGCAGCGGCTGCTGCTTGGTTAGCGCCTCTAAATTTTCAGCTAAAATCACGCGCGGAATTTCACCGATCGCAGCGCCTCGCTCAGTGCTGTCTGCGGATAAAAACTCAAAGTGAGGAATGCCATCGACTCGATAGTTGAGCATTTCGGGCAACCACTTGGTGTTGTCTACATTTAGCATCACAAAGTTGACGCGGCCAGCATAGTCTTTTTTGAGCTGTTGAATGTCGGGGGCCATCGCCTGACAGCTTGTGCACCAGTTGGCATAGAACTCAACTAGGGTGGGCTTTCCGTTGGCTAGGGCCGTGTCTAGAGGGACAGACTCCTCAGCCATTTCAGAGAGGGAGGCCGCGGGAGAGTTCGTTTGTAGGCCGAGGACAATTGCGATGCTGAGGACGGCTGCGATCGCAACAATCACCAAATTTCTGACCTGCTTGGCCGTCTCTGAAGCGTTGACCGACATTATGCTGATATGTAAACAATAGCTTTACTTATCTTATCGCTCTATTGCGCCTTACTGCTGCTTTCTGTTGCTGCTTATATTGCTTTAGCAGCGTGTAAGCCCTAGGCGATAAACTAGAGAACCTAACCCCTCAGTCACTGCTCGTTAAGAGGTCCCTCTGTGAGCCTCTTCTGTGAGCCTCCTTGTGAAGAGCGGCTGTTTATCTAAAGGTCATCCGTGAAAAAGAGAGTCACGCTCACTTTTCCTAAGCGCACCATCAACATGCCGATTACCTATCGGCTGGCGAAAGATTTTAATGTGGCTGCCAATATTTTTCGAGCGCATGTCGCCCCTGATCAGGTAGGCAAGCTGTTGGTCGAGCTTTCGGGTGATATTGACCAGCTCGATGAAGCGATTGATTGGATGCAGGCGAACGCCATTGAAGTGTCGCTGGTGAATCGAGAAATTGTGATTGATAAGGACAGCTGTGTACACTGCGGCTTGTGTACTGGGGTTTGCCCGACTGAATCGCTCAAAATCGATCCTAAAACGCACAAGCTGGTGTTTGATCGATCGCGCTGCATTATGTGTGAGCAGTGCCTGCCTAGCTGTCCTGTTCAGGCGATATCGACCAATTTGTAAGGCAGCGACATGAACTTTACCGACATTGTTGTACGCGCCCTCAAGGACTACAGATTTCCGGGTCTCTCTGTCATTTTTTTGCTGCTGGCAAATATGGCCTTTGGCTTTTTTTTGCAGGATCTTGAAACCTCCACTTTGGGATGGGCGATCGCAGTTTTTTACATTGTTGTAGAGTGCAGCGTATTAAGCGTTGCTTTTGCCCGGGCGCGAGACTTTGTGCTACTCGGCTTTAAGTCAGATGTGGGCTACACCTTGATGGCCCTAGCCGCTGCTTCGTTTGCCGTGGTGATTGTTGCCTGGGTGCAAATCTCTACCTACTTTCTGACGATGCTAGCCGCCGCAGTTCTCCTGCGCATTAAGCTCTACATTCGCCGTAGCCAGTCCCTATTTGCCTTTTTTGTTTTGGTGATTACCTCTTTTGTAGGGCTCGGGCTCAGCTGGCTACCGGTTCTGATTACTGGCTTTGATTAAAAAATGGATTGTTGGCGAAGTCCGCGACAGCGGCTAAAGCTTAGTAAATTCGGGATCGGTTTCTTTGCTGAGTCAACGAGGTTTGGGCGGTTCAGAGTTGAATATTTAGTTCGCCGACAGTATCCAAAACTACTCAAACCCTGTTTAGACTTGTTCTTCTGAACGATTACTTTTCTGTAACCGCTATTCTGCACAAGGACCTCGCCCTCGACCCTTTACTCATTGGCGGAGAAAGGGTCGAGGGCGAGGGGGTTGGATATGTATCTCAAGTCGGTAGAGGCTGCCCTGAGCGCTTGAATCTGAGTTGGGCTTGGCAGCAGTTACTGCCTATCCACTTTTTAGTGGTGGTAGTGATGGAAAAACTTCTTTTTCTTGAACTTGAAGAAGCCTTTGGCATTGGCAGAGGGTTCAGAAATCTCACTGTGGGAGCCGTGACCGCCTGATACTTGACTGAGGACTTGCTCTGAAAGCTGTGCGGATGAGTCTTGACTGGTTGCTACGTGTTTCATAAAAGGTCTCCCTTTGAAAGTGTTGAGCTGGTTTCGTTGAGTTAATGCAGCGGTTACTGTCTATCCACTTTTTAGTGGTGGTAGTGATGGAAAAACTTCTTTTTCTTGAACTTGAAGAAGCCTTTGGCATTGGCAGAGGGTTCAGAAATCTCGCTGTGGGAGCCGTGACCGCCTGATACTTGACTGAGGACTTGCTCTGAAAGCTGTGCGGATGAGGCTTGACTGGTTGCTACGTGTTTCATAAAAGGTCTCCCTTGGAAGGTGTTGAACTGGTTTAATTGAGTTAATAGTGACATTGCCTATCTACTGACAGCTGAGGAGGTTTTAAGGGTTGGCTTAATTGAGCTGAGAGTTGGCCATAAAGTGTGCACAGGCTCTACTCAGCGTTTTTTCAGCTGGCCTGGAAAGTTGTTCTTTGAAGAGGTCAGTATGACAATGCGAGTGGTGGCGCTACTACGCAAACCCCGTTAATCAGATCGTCAACGTTACGCAAACGCTCGAGTCCAGACCATTACCGATTCATCGAGACTCTCTCTCATTGTAGAAAATCCCATGCGTTCATAGAGACGTTTAGCTGGGTTTGAATTTTAAACACTTAGTCCGAGCTGGTCAGACGGTAATTACGATAAAAGTTCTGTCAGTAGCTTGGTGCCAATTCCCTTTCCACGAAGAGAGCGCCGGACAGAGACAACACGGCCTGGTGTCATCTCGTCAATAAAGCAGAATGATGTGTCTCTAAGCTGGCTTAGCTACCGCTGCCTAAGTTTGCCAACAGTATCAAAAATGGGACAGCCCTCGTTTTTCTGGTGAGATCCTGTCAGATCTAGTAGCATTGGACTTTCGCTTGAGCAGTACCAGAGCAGCAGCCCCTACCAGCAAGCTCAGTACCTGAGACGGTTCTGGAACGGAGGCGGTAACGGGATTGCCTGGTTGCGTTAGTACATCTTGGCCGTCTTCTACTTCGCGCTCAAACCGGTCGTCAGCGGCTTCAGCTTCTTTGAGCAGCTGCTTTTGTCGCTCGTCTACTAGGACCAGCATGGAGGAGTAAGGCGTGACGATGCCTGTGTTTTTAGCGATCGCGTGCACCCCGTCCAGTGCAGCGACTGTATTAGTATCCAGCGTATGGCTAAGCTGATAGATGAGCTGTCGGGCTGCGATACCGTCAAGCTGTGATGCCGCTGCTGAAGTCGTTGCAGCGTCTTCGGGGGCACTCGCATCAGACTCAACTTTCCAAAGGTAGCCGTCGAGTGAGGGTGTACCCTTTTCTGCGAGGGACATTTTGTACAGCGGGGCGATCGCATCGGTTTCTACACCGCCTTCACTAGCTTGTAGCTGTTGGAGCAAACTGTCTTCATAGGCAGAAGGTAGTTTGCCATCGACATGCACTATCCACAGCGTGGCTGGGATCTCAGGCAGCTCAACCTCTGCGTTGGTTAGCTCGTAGCTGCCCTCGTCGGTGAGTAGCAACACGGCATCGTAGTTTTTTATCTCGTCAGGGCCCGCACTGGTTGCGAACTGTCGGAGCATCTCAGCGGGCTGTAAGCTTCCGTAGAATAGGGTTTTGTCTACATTGATGGCAGCTTGTGGCGTAATGGGTGCAGGTGTGATGGGTGCAGCCGTGATGGATGCAGGTGCGATCGCCTCATTGCCCGATGCCTCTGATGTCGTCGGCACGCTCACAGAATCGGCTGCTGTGAGATAAAAATCTAACGTGTTGTTTTTGCTCGCTGGTTTGAGGCTATTCACGGCCTGTTTAAGGGCCTTCTTGTGTTGCCCCATGCTGTACGAGCTATCGACAACAATCGCAAATTGTTTGCCACGCGGTAGCTGTTGTTCTTTGTTGGTAATGGGAGTTGCACTGATTTGATAGTCGGCTAGCTGACCATCGGTTAATTGCACCTTATGAGGGATTGGTTTAGAGGGCTTGCTTGCGGGCAGCGAGGCTTCAAACCACTGGTCTTGTGAGAGCGCAATCGTGCGATCGCCACGTTGGTGTTCTGTGTTGTCATTCCAGTAAATGCTGCGCTTTTCAGTGAGCTGAGGCAAAGGCCATGCGCCGTCCTGCTGCATCACTTGGTAAGTCATTTGAAGATCTAGCGACCCTGGGATTCTTTTGTAAGGGAAGGTGGTTTCAACCGTGGCGGCTGGGATAGGATACACGCGCAGCCGGTATTGTCTGGGGCCGACCTGCTCTAGCAAAGCTGGGTCGACCGCTGGCTGCCTTTGCCCGCGTTCTACTTCGCCGTTGTACACCTGTTGCGCCGCACCGCGAGGGGACACTACAAAAGGAAACAGCTTAGGATTAGCCGTATCTCCCAGCCAGAGTCCCGTAATCGCGGCACTTTCGGGTAGCGAAAACGAGTAGAAAATCTCTTGATCGTCATTGGTGAGGTTTTCGTACTGCTCATGAATTTCGACTGTGGCCCAGTCAGCTTGCTCTGTAACAGCAACAGACTGACGGGCTAAGCGCACAATCTTTTGGTCCAGATTCAACAGGCCCGCGCTGGTTTCATCACGGTTGGCCGTTGCTTGCAGCGCTTTGCGGATGGCAGGCCGCTCTGCCTGCTGAATGGACGTATCAAACACTTGCGCGTACAGCTCTGCGGCTGTGTCAGCATCCCCATCCTCGCCGCGATACAAAAATGGAGAGAGCAGTGCGTTATGGATGCTTTGGAAAAACTGCGCTCCGCCTTCATTGAGCTGAAAAACATCGCGGTACATTTGCTTGAGCTGGTTGCTTTGTGACCAGGGGCTCAAGTAACGGTAGCGATGGAGATAGGCTTGCGTTAGCCCTGCCCTAATCGCAGGCGCGTTGTCTAGCTGGGCTTGGCGATAGGCAAGACGATTTTCAACCACTTGCTCAGCGGTGGGGGTTGCGTATTGGTTGGGTGTTTTTGCGCCCGGTCGTGCGCCCAGTAGATTGAAGGCTTTGGTTTGAGGCTGGCCCTGGGTGCTGATGAATAATAGGCAAACAGTTGCGATGGTGATGCCAGTGATTGTCCAGCTTTGGTTCTCACCGTGCTGCTTGCCAAACGCGGTACGGATTCTGGCCCAGGCCCGCACGTAAAAGTTTACGAGGGTGTAGGGCATAGAGAAAAAGATGGCCGCGCTTGTGATAAACAAAAATCCAAACAGCGAGCCTATAAAGGTGACCCACAGACCAATAAACAGGCTGGTCGGATCTTCGATGAAGGCACTGACGATGTCTTGGAAGAAATAGCCAAGGCCCGATAGCCAATCGAGACTAAAAAAGGCAGTAAGGCCACCGACCACCGATACGGTGAGCGCCGGAAGGCTGTAGAGAAAAAGCAGCGCGCCTAGATACAATCCCACCACTAAAATGAGGCTGTGGCTTACCAGTTGTAGCCTGGCTAGCTTGGGCCGATAGGCGGAGTATCCGGCCAGTAGCTCTATGGCAAACATGGCGATCGCAACCACCACCGTTCCTATCAAAAATCCGCTCGCCAGCGTCAGCTCACGAATTAAAAACAACCTAAGTAAGCACAATGCGAACAAAGGGGCTTCTACGCCATAGAACAGCCTCATCAGCAAAATAGGATACTTGCGCAGCCGGAAAAATCCTAAAATTGTAGAGACCAGCGGCACTACCAGTAAGGCGATAAAGCTCGCTGTAAAGGTGGGGTCTATCTCCCCGCTACGGGCTGCCTGGATCAGATCAAACCCTACCTGTGGCAATAGCCAAAAGTACATCAGTGCGATGAACGTCAGATTCCACGTCCAAAACACCAAGTGCGAAATGATGTGGCGTACGGTTTTGAAGTCTAGTCTTCTGAGTCTTTTCAGGAGTCCCATAGGAAGGCGGCCCACCTTAGCGGCTAAATGGAAGTGACGGTAGAGAAGACAACACGATACGTCGCCCAACTTCCCGACGCTTTTCTAGCTACTTTTGTAAAGATGCCTGCCAAAGGCTATGGCGGCATCACCAGAGCACTGTCTGTCGGAGCACTGTCTGTCGGAGCACTGTCTGTCGGAGCACTGGCTACCAGGGCAGGCGAGCCCCATCCCACGAGAAAAATTCTCCGCTGTCTGCTGGGGTCACGTTTGAAAGGACGGTGAGTAGCTGGGAAACGGTGCGCTCTGTCGAAAAAAGCTTTTCAGGGGGAACGTTTCGTTGAAAAGGCTTAGAGAGCTGCGTGTCGGTTGTGCCAGGGTGTAGCAAAACCAAAATGGTGTTGGGATTACGGCGACTGTATTCAATCGCTGCTGTTTTCATAAACATATTAAGCGCGGCCTTAGAGGCTCGGTAGCCGTACCATCCACCTAGTCGATTGTCTCCAATGCTACCGACCTTGGCTGAAATGGTGGCCAATAAGCTCGGTGACTTATGCTTCAGCAAGCCGGTGAGATGCTTTGCTAAGAGTGCTGGCCCAATACTGTTGACCTTGAAGTAGTTGACGAGGTTATCGGCCTCTAGCTGGCGCAGTGCTTTTTCCGGCTGCTGCTGCTGGTTATGCAACAGTCCCACACAGTTCACCACAATGTGCAGCTGTTCTGCCTGCTCTTTAATGCGATTCACGCCTTGAACGATGGTGCCTTCATCGGTCAGATCCATCTCTATGTAGCGCAGTTTGTCTGGATACTCAGTGGCCAGTGCTTTAAGGCCATTATCTGCCGAAGTTGTCGCCCGGTAAGTTGCGAAGACCTTACTGATGTCATCTGCTTGTAAGAACTGACGGACAAACTCTAGTCCAATGCCTTGGGTTGCGCCGACGACGAGGGCATTCGTGGTATCGCTAGCTGAGGTGATGTTGGGCAGTAAAGGCATAGCAGTGAAGTGAAAGCGGTGATAAGGATCTGCCCTTGAGCCTAACACTTCTATTTATTTGAGGGTTTAGCTGTTCAAGGCAGCTTGCCAAAATCGTTCTGTTCAAGACGGTCTGCGGCGTTCGTCCGTTTCAGGTTATTGTGCTTTATGGTGCTTATCCGGCTGCGCCAACCGTAAGCTGCTGATACTTTTCTTCAGCGATTTTGCGGGCCTGTATAGCCTCTTCTAGCTGCTGCTTTTGAGTTTGAATAATGGCGTGCTGAGCCTTTAGCTGCAAGCTTTGCTGACGAATCCTGAGCTGATTTTTAACGCGGGCGAGCACTTCTGCCGGGTGAAAAGGTTTGTTGATATAGTCAGCAGCCCCGACTTCAAACGCCTTGACCTTATCAAAGGTCAGATCGAGCGCGCTTAAGAAAATAACAGGAATATCGCGCGTGCTTTCATTGGCTTTGAGTTGCTCGCACACAGCATAGCCATCTAGCTCTGGCATCATAATATCCAGCAAAATCAGATCCGGTTCAAAGCGAGGAACATTGCTCAGTGCAATGTTGCCATCTGGCGCTTTTCTCACGTCATAGCCTTCTTCTATCAATAAGCTGGCCAAGAGTCGTAGATTCTCTAACAGGTCGTCGACGACCAGTATTTTGAAGTTTTCCTGGGTGGGTGCGTTCTCCATAACCTTTGATGCCCTTGATGATAAGGAATTGAGTGAGATAGGACTATCGTTCCCAATTCGATATTTCTTGATGCATCCTCAGAGACCTCTACCTCAGTGACATTTATTAGAGATGTCGACTGGAGAGATCTGTTACACATTGCATGTGATTTGCTAAAGGGCCCTGCGTGAGTGATGACGGTTAAGCGACTGCAATATTGTCATTATCAATAGTTGTTGATGCATCTAGAATGGGCACTTTGGTGATGAGGTTTGTGGCGAGCTAATGCTGCCTGTACCTATATGTGAGGGGTTCAAGGAACGTCGCTTGTGAATATACTGCTGGTTGAAGATGATTATTTGCTAGGAAGAGGCACCGCACGGCTCTTAGAAAAGCTAGGCGGCCATAGGGTCCGGCTCACCCACAAAGCCACAGATGTTTTTAAGCTGTGCCAGTCGGGTTCGGTGGACTTGGTGATTATGGATGTGAACTTACCAGGAACGTTTTGGCAGGGCGAGGAAGTGACCGGTGTGGATTTGTCTCGGATGCTAAAAATGCAAATGGAGACCGCTCACTTGCCGGTTGTACTGCTCACAGCTCATGCGATGGATGCCGATCGGGGGAGCTTGCTCAATGAGTCGCTAGCCGATTGCTTTTGTACTAAGCCGATTGCTGATTATGACGACTTTTTGAAGCTGTTAGCTCAGGTGAGAGGCGGTGTGGAGCATGAGTTAACAGCGTCAGCCTCTTGAAGAACGCTCAACAGCTTTTTGTAGGCTAGGGTCTGTACGCAGCGCTCAATACACTGGGCGAGTGCTGCGTGTTCGGCAGGCAGCTGTGCAACCAGCTCTAAAATGGCCTCATCATCTAAGTCGAGCGTGGCTTGTGTGAGTTCGTATTGCCACTTGCTAGGTGCCTGCAAGAGTAAGTCAGATGTGAGAACTGGCGATGAGGTTGCCGAGTCATTTGCCGGGTGGTTGGCAGGGGCTGGCTGTGCATATTGGTATCGAACATGGAGATATTTCTCCATTTTTTCAAAAATTTCGTGGGCCTGAATCGGCTTACTCACAAAGTCGTCGCAACCACTTTCTAGTGCAGAAATTTTGTTGTCATCAAAGGCGCTAGCCGTGAGCGCAATGATACAAGCAGGCTGCTCAGGGGTTGCTAAGGATTTAATTTGCTGCGCTGCGGCTTCCCCATTCATCACGGGCATTCGCATATCCATCCAAATGAGGTCGGGTTGCCATTGCTTCCACTGTTCTACAGCTTCTTGGCCATTGGTGGCTTCTTGTACTTCAAAGCCGACGTCTTTGAGTAAGTGGCTCAGCAGCTTTCGATTCAGAATCACGTCATCGACGACAAGAATTTTGTAGGGTTCTGGGTGATGCGGCTGATACGGCGCTAATCCAATAATGCGTCCCTGGGCCGAGGGCGGCACTGATTCCAGAGAGTGTTGATGATTTTCGACCGAAATGACTGGAATGTGAAAAGAGAAGGTGGAGCCTTCGCCAACTGCTGAGCTGACGGTGAACTTGCCGCCTAACAGCTGTACGTATTCAGCTGAAATGGTGAGGCCTAGGCCCGTACCTTCTTGGGCCCTTAGGCCGGATTGGGTTTGTACAAAGGCTTCGAACAGGCGGGTTTGGTCGGCTTCGGAAATGCCAGCTCCGGTATCAGTGACTGAAAAACGAAGGGTTTTGGGGCTTGCTGTGTCTGGGGTGAAGGGAATTTCAGCAGCTTGAACCGGGCTGGCTTGAACAGAGATACTGCCGGAATGGGTGAATTTGACGGCGTTGCTTAAGAGATTGATGAGGATTTGTCTGAGCTTGAGGCGATCGCTACAAATAATCCGGGGTAAGTTGGGCGATCGCACCACCTCAAACCGTAAGCCTTTCTCCCGAACCGTCTGATGAAACAGCTGTTGCAGTTCATCTAACAACCGGTATAGGTCAAACTCGCTTTCGGTCAGTGTCACCCGGCCTGCTTCAATTTTAGAAATATCTAGGACATCATTAATCAGAGCGAGTAGGTGCTTGCCGCTGTTGTAAATAATCTCTAAATTTTCCTGTTGTTCGGGTGTGGGATTGGCACATTTAAGAATGTGAGTGAAGCCAAGAATCGCGTTGAGAGGCGATCGCAGCTCGTGGCTCATGTTCGCCAAAAATTCGCTCTTGGCATGGTTTGCAGCCTTAGCGGCCTCAGTGGCCTGTGCTAGTTTTTGGGTGGCTTGTTTGCGCTCTGTAATATCTTCAAAGACGTATAGGTAAGCAAAAGTAGAGTTGTTCTCTTGAATAGGGCCATAAATCCGCCTGAGTGTCCGCCCATCTAGCAGCGGTACTTCATCTTCAACAATCTTGTTACCATCCGTAAAATCCTGCGCCGTTGAGCTGGCGACAAAAGCACCCAAATCAATGTTGCTGAGGCACTCTGTGAGCAGCTGTTCTCCAGAAAGCTCTTTTCTGGTCACGTTCTCTTCTAAATGCTCTAATTGCCAAATACGGTAGAACTCTGGATTAATAAACAGCGCTTCGTCAGTATGGCAGTCCATGACAAAAATGCCGGTAGGCGGCAAGTTGTTGATAGCACGCAGCAATGCCTCACTGCGGCGCAGCTTCTCCTTGGCCTTCTTACGCTCTGTGATATCTACAATCACGCCTAATGAGCTGTTGTCTGTCTCGTCACTTGCATAGTCTGTAATGGTCGAGAGCAGCACATCCATGCGATCGCCATTCTTTTTTAAAAACTGGCAAGGCTTGTCTCGAAAAACCCTATCGGCAGTCAGGGTAGAGAGTAAGCCAAGTATTTTTTCTCTAGAGGCTTCTGCAATAAAAGACTCCAGTGGCTGGCCGATGACATCCTGCTGTTGGTAGCCCAGTTTTTCGAGCCAGTATTGGCTAACGCTGACGATACATCCCTGACGGTCTACAGAGTGCAGCATGGCAGGGGTTTCTTCATAGAGATGGCGATAGCGAGACTCGCTGTTTTGCAGTGCCTTAAAGGTCTCTAAATAGTGCGAAATATCTACCTGAGTGCCAACGTAATGGGTGACGATGCCGGCTTCATTTTTAAGCGGAGCCAGGGTGAGCTCATTCCAAAAGAGGCGGCCTGTTTTGTGCTGGTTTTGCAGTAGCACCTTGCAACCGGTGCCTGTGGCTATTGCCTGACGAATATCCGCAATACCCAGCTGCTGTGTGTCATGACCTTGCAAAAACCGGCAGTTTTGCCCAATCACCTCGCCCACACTGTAGCCAGTAATCGCTTCAAAGCCAGGACTGGCATATACGATGGGCAGCTCAGGCTGTTGGGCATCGCAAATGATCAGGCCGTTGGGCGAATGGGCGATCGCACTTTTAAACAACGCCAGTGGTAGCGCGTTTTCAGGTGCTGTGATGCTGCTGGCATTTGTCTTAGCCGCTGGTTGGCTAGCCGCTGGTTGGCTAGCTCCTGCCTGACGGTACTTAAGCCGCCGCGCCGTCAGACCCCGTCCCAGTCGATAACTCGTATAGCCCGAGGCGACGGTGCACCAGCTCAGCATCAGCCCGTTGGCAAAATTGTGCGGGTCAAAAGCTAGTGGTAGAAGAGCAGACTGGTGCCAAAGGCCGGCAAAAATGCTCATGATATCGTCCTTTCTCTAGCTATTTTGGGGGAACTCTATTTAGATCTACCCAAAATGAGTGCTCGTTAGAACAGACATTATTAATCTGTCGGTATTGATGTCGGGGTTGTTTCCGTGACGTCTCGGTTAGGATTTTCTGGGCTGATCGCCTGAGTCTGAGGGGTGGGAGCCGCTGTGTCTGAGCGTTTAGCGCCTGAATGCGGTGTTTCTGGATGTTGAGAGTCTGGATGTTGAGAGTCTGGCGTCCGTGATACAGGCGTCTGGGGCTCCAAAGATTGAACGCTCGGCGGGTGTAGTGTGGGCTGTGCGATCGCCCTGGGTAAAGCGGGACTCAGCTTGCGAGGCGTTGCCGGGTTTAGCAGGCTCGTTAAAATGTGGTCCTGCCATTGGCCCGCGATGTATAAATAGTCGGGCGCGTAGCCATTAACGCTAAAGCCTAGACGCTTGAGCAAGTTGCCGCTGCGCTGATTGTGCGGCAAATAGTTCGCCCCAATCCGATGAAATTTTAGCGATGAAAACACATAGCGAATGCTGACTTGCATCGCTTCGTACATGTAGCCCTGCCCTTGGTACTGAGCCGACAAGCTGTAGCCGACGGTGCAGTTTTGAAATACGCCTCTGGTGAAGTTACTAAAGTTGATGGTGCCAATCAATGATTGGGGCGATCGCTTCAAAAAAATAAAAAGCTTCAGGGCTTTGCCCTCTTGCGTATCGATTAGCCGCTGATAGATTTCCTTATCCCAATACAAATGGGTGTAAAAGGCCGACGGCTTGAGCGGTTCAAAGGGGGCGAGGTGAGCCTGATTTTCCTCGTAGTAACTCAAAATTGCGGGAATATCTGAAGGGGTTGCGTGCCGCAGGCGCAGACGAGAGGACTTGAGTAAGACAGGCGAGGTGGGCATATCCAGGCTAGGTCGGCGGTACGATCAAATCTACCAAAGTGGTGACAATGCGATCGCTCTCCAAAGGCATCAGGTCATTACCTCCCAACACGCGCTGCAACAGCACATAGTAAATTAGCGTGCCGGCAAACGTGCGGGCAGTGGCTTCAGGATCTGTTAGACCCAGCTCCTGTCGAGACGTTAAATAGCGAGTAAGCCCATGCAGCAGCGGCTTTGCCACATTTTGAATGTAGGGTTTAGCGAGCTCAGGAAATCGCCCCGACTCACCAATAATGAGCCGCATAAATTCACAAAAGTGAGAGTCGTCGTCGGCCCCCTGAAGAATTTTGTAGGCCAGCTCACTCAAGACGGCCCTAGGCTCGCCTTGGAGTGCATTTTCGTCCCGTGGGTCAAACACCGTGCGAAACTTTTCTTCGGCGAGCTGCTGCACCAGTGCCGCAAAGAGTCCAGCCTTATCACGAAAGTGGCTGTAAACCGTGGCCTTAGACACGCCTGCCGTGCTGGCTACGCGGTCCATGCTAGTGGCTGCATAACCGTTCGCCAAAAACTCCTGCATTGCACCCTCCAAAATCGCGGCTGTTTTGACCGCTGATTTTTTACGATTTCTGACAGAAAAATCGTCGCCATCGTGGCGAGCTGGTGTCACAGGAGAGACCATGGGCAAGGTACAAAAAAAGGTGCAAAGAACGGGGCATGTAGACGGTGACGCTAAAAGTAGCTTAGTACATTACCCCGCCCGCTACAGATGCCTGATGCCTAATATCTTGACACGCTGTCCTATTGCAGCCTGGTCTCAGCGATTTAGTCCCAGCGGTTTAGTCCCAGCGATTTAGTCCCAGCGAATAACGGCCTGCAAATTAAGCCAGTTGTAGCGATGCATGAAGGTTGGCAGGGCGATAAAGAGCACACCGAAGAGAATGGCCGCGCTAGCGATCGCCCAGCCGCTGAGATGAAAGCTGTTGCCTAGGTACGTGAGCAGCAGCGTAGAGGGCACCATGCCAAAAAAGGTTGCGCTGGCATACACCGGTAACGATAGCCCTGCCATACCGGCGCCATAGCTGACTAAATCGAATGAAAACACGGGCAGTAGTCGGGTCGTAAAAATCAGCCAGCCCAGATAACTTTCACCCTGGTCTGTAGAAAAGCTCAGCGTTTTACCTGTGAGCATTTTGATGAGGGGTTGGCCCATTCGGTTGCCTAGGGCGTAGGCAATCAGCGCGCCGCTAAAGCCGCCGATGACGGTGTACACCCCTGCGAGCAAGGGCGGCCAAATCGTGCCTGCTGCGATCGCTAAAGGCGCACCTGGAATTTGGCTAATCACCACCGAAATCATGATGACAACGATGTATAGGAGTGGCCCCCACAGGCCAGCTTGTGCAATGGTCGAGGTCAGATAGTCTGGGTTGCTGAGGAAGTCGAGATGCTGCATACGCCTACTGAGCGCCTACTGAGCGCTGATGTGAGTGCCTATTAAGTCAGCTTTGACTATGGCAGGGCCACCTGAATGCGCACTATCGAAAACATGAGAGTCAGATAAGTCTTCGTGGTGAGGCTGCATTCATTGCTTGGGCCGTCGCTTGGGCCATGTCTTGGGCGAGCGTTCAGGTAAGCCGGTTGTCGTTTCTATAAAATTATGAAACAATTATGAAAAGTGAAACGATTATGAAATCACTATTTCACTGGCTGCTACGCACTGGTCGCTATTCACTAGCTGCTATCTCACTGACCCAATCAAACCCCCTCAATGCTCAACCCCCTCTCAATCAAACAAGTTTGGCCTCGGCGCGCGCTTTCGATGCTTGCGCTATCTTGTGCGGTGCTTCTCAGTAGCTGTGGCACCTCAACTGTACAGACAGTTGATATTGCCGAACAGGGTGAGTCTAAAAAGGTGCTGACGACCTTCACCATCTTGGCGGACATGGCTCAAAACGTGGCGGGCGATGACATACAGGTCGAGTCTATTACCCGAGTAGGGGCCGAAATTCATGGTTATGAGCCCGTGCCGAGCGATATTGCCAAAGCCCAAAACGCGGATTTGATATTGGCCAATGGCATGAACTTAGAGCGGTGGTTTGAGCAGTTTATTGGCAACTTAGAGGACGTGCCCACCGTTGTTTTAACCGAAGGCATAGAGCCGATTGCGATCGCTCAAGGCCCTTACGAAAATAAGCCCAATCCTCACGCCTGGATGTCTCCCCAAAATGCGCTGATATATGTAGACAATATTCGTCAGGCATTTGTCGCCTTAGATCCTGAGAATGCAGAGACCTATAACGCCAACGCAGCGGCCTACAGCGAACAAATTCGCAGCATTGATACGGCCCTAAAAGCCGATTTGGAGAGCCTGCAAGACAACCAGCGTTTTTTAGTGAGCTGTGAGGGTGCGTTTTCCTATTTAGCCCGTGATTACGATCTAGGCGAAATTTATATTTGGCCCATCAATGCAGAGCAACAGTCTACGCCCAAGCAGCTGAAGGCCGTGATCGATAAAGTCAAAGCGAATGACGTGCCCACGGTTTTTTGTGAAAGCACAGTGAGTGATGAGTCACAAAAGCAGGTGGCTGAAGCGGCAGGTGTCAGTTTTGGCGGCAATCTGTATGTTGATTCGCTCTCTACCGCAGAGGGCCCCGTACCGACTTTTTTAGATCTATTGAAATATGACGCCAAGGTGATTACAGAAGGGCTAACCGGAGGCGATTCACTGTGAGAGGCGATTCATTGTGAGTGGTTAAGTAAACGTTTTTTGTCTTTTTTCCGATACTTGTTGTTATTCATGGTGGCCCTGTTGCGGCTTCTCTTTCCTATGACCTTTGCCACTGCCTATAATCGGTCTGCTGACGGGCCTGCTGACGGGGCCAACTACGGCATCACGGTCGATAACGTCAGCGTGACTTACAGCAACGCGCGGCTAGCGCTCTACAATGCGAGCTGCTACGTTCAACCAGGCACTATTACTGGCTTGGTAGGGCCTAACGGTGGCGGTAAGTCTACGCTGTTTAAGTCTATTATGGGCTTTCTTTCGCCCAGCCAAGGTCGCGTCCACATTGACAACCTATCGATCGAAACAGCTCAAAAAAAGCAGCTGATCGCCTACGTGCCTCAGGCTGATGAGGTGGACTGGAATTTTCCAATCAGCGTGTTTGATGTGGTGATGATGGGCCGATATGGCTACATGAATATTTTTCGCATTCCGAGCCGTAAGGATCGCCGCATTGTCATGGAGAGTTTAGAGCGGGTTGGGATGAGTGAGTTCAAGCATCGCCAAATCGGTGAGCTTTCTGGCGGGCAAAAAAAACGCGCGTTTTTAGCGCGGGCGCTGGCGCAGGAAGGCAAGGTGATTTTGCTAGATGAGCCCTTTACCGGTGTAGATGTGAAAACCGAAAAGAGCATCATTAACCTGCTCATGCAGCTGCGGGATGAAGGGCATACGGTGCTGGTGTCGACGCATGATTTGGCGTCTATCTCTACGTTTTGCGATCGCGTTATTCTGCTCAACCAAACGATTCTTGCGGCTGGTACCACGGCTGAAACCTTCACTGAAGAGAATCTCTCGATGACGTTTGGTGGCCTGCCGCTCAGCAGCCTACCGTCGAAGGCCAACCAGTCTCCTGAAGATCGAACCCTTAATCAGCCAGGCCATCCTTCTGTGCAGCCTATGCAGCCCGTCAAAAGTGACTTGCGAGGGCGCGATGTATGAGTGACGTGAGCTTACCGTTCTTGCCGCTGCTGGCTGTTTCACCAGAAGCCGCCTGGAACTGGCTCATTGAGCCCTTTCAGCTGGGGTTTATGGTCAGGGCGCTTTGGGTGAGTGCCTTTGTCGGTGTGGTATGCGCGGTGCTCTCTTGCTATATCACTCTCAAAGGCTGGTCGTTGATGGGTGATGCGGTCTCTCACGCGGTGGTTCCTGGCGTGGTGGTTGCCTATGCGCTGGGTTTGCCGTTTGCCTTAGGGGCCTTTATCTTTGGCTTTGGTGCGACGGTTGCCATTGGCTATGTTAAGTCTCAAACTAGGCTAAAAGAAGACGCCGTGATTGGCGTTATTTTTACCGGGTTCTTTGCCTTTGGGCTGGTGCTCGCTACGAAGATTCCGAGCAATATTGATCTCTTTCATATTCTCTTTGGCAATGTGCTGGGTATTTCTGATCAGGACATTGTGCAAACGCTGATTGCGGGTTTTTTGACGCTGGCGATTATTTTGCTACGTCGTAAGGATTTGCTGTTGTTTTGCTTTGATCCTAACCATGCTAAGGCGATTGGGCTCAACACCAACCTGATGTATTACACGCTGCTGTCGGTACTGGCACTCACCATTGTGACCGCGCTGCAAACAGCAGGCATTGTGCTGGTGGTGGCCATGCTGGTGACGCCGGGGGCCACGGCGTATTTGCTCAGTGACCGGTTTGATCGCATGCTCATGATTTCTGTGGCGACTAGCGTGCTTTCCTGCTTGCTAGGAACCTACACGAGCTATCATCTCGATGCGTCTACAGGTGGCTGCATTGTTGTTTTGATGACGTTATTTTTTACGCTGGCGATGTTGTTTGCGCCAAAGTACGGCATCCTCACCCAAAAGCTGCGGCGACGTACCCAAGTGAAGAAGGGATAGCGAAGATGAGGTGTAGAGGATGATGGGGCACGGGGGGCCGTCTATGAGAGCCGCCCTTTATACCTTCGAGCTGGCACTAGCTGAGGCATTCTCAATCAGCATGTCAACAAATCGGTCCAGTGGCCAATTTTTCTTATCAGAAACCTGCCCATCGCCCAGTTCCACGACCTGAAGGGTCCCCTCAACTGTCGTGGCAATGTCCACACTATAAAAAGGTGCTGAGACTCGGCTGGCAACCGTTTTTACAATTTCGGGGACGATGCCAGCAGGACCGTAACTTTTGTCATTCATCACAAAGTAGCGCTGTTCTGATCGAGGCTCGTACTGCTCAACTTTTCGTAGGGCAACGCCACCTTCTATTTCACCTCTGTATTCAGCGAGGTGCTCTAGAATTTCGACAATTTCTTGGGGTGATCGCGCAATCGATCCCATTTGCGCGGTGTTCGACTTAACAAAGTCTTTGACGAAAAAAGAACCCCAGCCTAAAGCTTCAGCTTGCCTAAGTGCTTGTGCCTCAAAGGGCATCTCAAAAAAGTGTGTTTCCATCGTGAGATCCGCGCAGGTGTGATACCAGCCGGGTAGATGATGACACTGCAAGTAATGGGCCGTAGAGGTGATGGGGCTCGCAGCGCGATCGCACACGGCAGCTACCCACTTCTCATAGCGTGCCGGATTCATCATCCACCCTCGATACAAAACTTGCTCACCTGTCTCTATGCGTGGCTGCGCTCGAAACTCACCATAGGCCAGCGCATCCAAATCAAACAGTGAACAGGCAATACCGGCTGCTTGCAGAGCCACATATTCTGCTTGGTAGGGCTCATCGGCCTCTTTAGAATTGAGTGGATTTTCTGGATAGAGAACTCGCATCACGTAAAATACTTTGTTCTGGTGGGTCGTTTATGAGGCTTTATTCAGGCCTGTATTTAAGCCTTGTCGGGCTCTAAAATTGTCTGTTTTTTATTCTGTCACCTATGGACTCACTACAACAGCTCATCGCTCAAGATCGGAAACATGTGTGGCATCCTTACGCGGCCATGCCAAATCCGTTACCGGTATTCCCTGTAAAGTCTGCTGCGGGCGTGCGTCTTGAGCTAGAAGATGGGCGATCGCTCATTGATGGCATTTCTTCCTGGTGGACCTGTATCCATGGCTATAACCATCCGCGCCTAAACGCAGCCGCCCAGCGCCAGATGCAGCAAATGTCTCATGTGATGTTTGGCGGGCTAACCCATCGTCCTGCTGTAGACTTAGCAACCCAGCTGATAGAGATGACACCGGCTGACCTACAGCATGTGTTTTTCTCTGATTCGGGCTCCGTTGCGGTAGAAGTCGCGATGAAAATGGCGGTGCAGTATTGGTATAACCGCAGCCTGCCGGGTAAAAATCGCTTTCTGACCATTCGCAATGGCTATCACGGCGATACGTTTGCGGCCATGTCTGCCTGCGATCCGGTGAATGGCATGCACCACTTGTTTAGCAACGTGATTACGCAACAGTATTTTGCCGATGCGCCACAGATTCGCTTCCAAGAAGACTGGCAGGAAAAAGATATTGCGAGTTTTGCTGCCCTACTGCAAACGCAGGGCGATAACATTGCCGCCGCTATTTTTGAGCCTGTGGTCCAAAATGCGGGGGGGGTAAGGTTTTACCATCCTGAGTATGTCCGGAGGGCAAGTGAGCTGTGCAAACAACACAATGTGCTGTTGATTCTCGATGAGATTGCGACTGGATTCGGGCGTTCTGGAGAGCTGTTTGCCTGTGACTATGCGGGCATTTGTCCCGATATTATGTGCGTGGGTAAGGCGCTTTCGGGAGGGTTTATGTCATTAGCCGCCACCCTAACCACTACTCACGTGAGCGAAACGTTTGTTGCCGGGGAGGCGGGCGTGTTTATGCATGGGCCTACGTTTATGGGCAATCCGCTCGCTTGCGCCGTCGCGTTAGAGAATTTGCAGCTGTTAGAAAGCTATGACTGGCAGGCCAAAATTAGGTCTATTGAGCGTCAGCTGACAGCAGCGCTAGCGCCGTGCCGTGATTTGGCAGCGGTCAAGGATGTGCGGGTATTAGGTGCGATCGCCGCTATAGAACTTCACCACCCCGTCGATATGGCCATCGTACAGCCTCAATTCGT
Organism: Cyanobacteria bacterium J06634_5; assembly: GCA_039820525.1. Taxonomy (GTDB): domain Bacteria; phylum Cyanobacteriota; class Cyanobacteriia; order Phormidesmidales; family Phormidesmidaceae; genus Phormidesmis. The sequence continues at coordinate 145,076 of JBCBPY010000009.1, read as the reverse complement.
AGAGAAAGGCGTCTGGCTAAGACCCTTTGGCCACCTAATTTACACCATGCCGCCCTACATCATTACGCCCGACGAGCTTCAGGCCGTGACGACGGCTATGTACGAAGTCGTCGCCGCACTCTAGAAAAGTCTGCTCAAAATAGACTAGGTTAGCTTCGAGAGACACGGGCACAGGGCAAGCGCCAGCTTTGGTTCAAACTGTTGGCCAGCGATTGTCGAGGCTGTGACACTCGTCTTACAATACTCCACACCTGAATCGCCGCCGTTGGGGTTGCAACGGTGGCTTGTAGCGGTTTAAAGCTTTTGCATTGACAAGGAATGTCCAGCTCTTGCAGCCGGTGGTAAACTTGCCAGCGTTCTTCACAGCACACCACAATCATTTTCTGGGCCTCCTCTGGAGATTTTTGGCCAGCGCTTTGGCCAGATCGCGTAACAGAGTGATTAAAAGGGCCGTCGCTTTTGGCGAGTGTCGATGAATCTGCTGAGGGTATGGCATTAGGCACTACAGGGCGAGTCCCGCCAGATTGAGTAGAGGTCACTGGATATACAACCCTCCAAAGGGTAAAAAGCATGTGAGAGAAAAGAATTAATAGAAGCTATTTTCAATTGTGTTTGCTGATAGCTGGATCCTCGAGATGGGGCAATAGTTGATAGCGTGAAATAGAGAGGATGACGACCGCTTTTTCTAATGTTGTACGTATAGTTGACTTCAGGGCTTAATCCTTAATGAGCTTCATTGCTGGGAAAGTATTCTATTAGCTCAGATAAGCGAAAATGTATGGAATAGAACAGACTATTTATGGTTGCTAATATAAAACGTTGATATAACTAGAAGATACTTTCAATAGTAGGTTTTGCCGTTCAGAAGGTTGAAGCTGCGGAGCATTACGCATATCATTTGAGCGAACGCTATTGGCTTATTCAAAAAGCCGTAGAAACAAATCTTTATTGAGAATTTCTATTAGGTGAAATTCATCAGAATCCTCTTCCTGAGAGGGTTTCAGGGTTTTTTGTGCGCTATACTTGCCTTTGCGGACATCAGAAATAAATTTAGTTGTTGGAGACTTGAAAATATGGTTGTTTCATCTGCGGTGATTACTCCTTTTGGGCAAGTTACTGACAATGCCATCCTGTTAGAAAAAACGGTTACAGAGCCTGTTTGCGAAGGCTTGAATATTGCTTTAGCTAGCATCCAAGGCTTATACATTCAATACCAAAAACATCACTTTGCCGTTGAAGGCGCTGAGTTTTACTCACTTCATCAGTTTTTTGAAGAAGGTTACGATGCGACCAAAGGGCACGTTCATGATATTGGTGAGCGCCTAGATGGATTGGGGGGTGTGCCGGTGGCCAGCTTTGCTAAGCTTGCTGAGCTATGCTGCTTTGAACAAGAGCCTGACGGCATTTACGGCTGCCGTCAAATGGTCGCGAACGACCTACGTGCAGAGCAAGCCATCATTCAAGTGTTGCGACGCAATGCCGCGCAGGCAGAAAGCCTCGGTGACAGAGCAACTCGCTATCTCTATGAAGGTATTTTGCTTAAAACAGAAGAGCGGGCTTATCACCTAGACCATTTCCTAGCCTCCGATACGCTAGTGCAACTCAACTAATTTTCAGAACTGACGACATGCTTAAGTAAGGGCCGCTGATGTGAGCCCAGAGCACTGTAAGCCCAGAGTAAGCCCAGAGTCGAGCAATCCAAATATCTTAAGGGCAGGCGTTCGTAAAAGGACGTCTGCTTTTTTGATATGCGGGCATTTCCCTGGTTGTGAGCATAGCGTTCAACTGATATTTCTTATATCTTTAATTGATAATAGATGTCAAGAGTATGACGCGAATCACATTACTTAGTAATGACTGTGCTTAAAAATTTTGATGCCGAAATGACCTGAAGTGAACAGTAAGGCTGATACTACTAAATCGTGGCTTTACAGGGGGCTCTCTAGTTTTTAGAGGCTGTGTGTTCGGGATAGCGATCGCAGCAGCAACTCAAATCAGGCTTTAAGTCTTCTATCGTTCCAAAACACAACGGCTATGAAAAACTGTACAATCATTCTCAATAGCTGATAGTCGGCTCTACTGTAATAAGAATGATTGCTTACGCGTAACTATACTTATTACGCGCGACTAAGTGTTTCAGGCGTCAGCTGCTTCCAATAGCCGCCTTCGAGGTTCGGAATCTATGTCATCTTCAGCTCACTTTTGCCATACGGGACGGATTTTAGGATTTAGTGCTGGTGACAACTCTCCGCGTCAAATGATGTTGATGCAGGTTCTGGAGATGACACCTCATAAAGCGGTGAAACCTCTGGGTACGCTCAACCCTAGCGAAACTCCTCCTAACGTTGCGGCTTCTTATACGCTTGAGATTAGTCTTGGGTCATCTGTACAGCGCATGATGTATGGATATTTGGCGGTTGGCGATTGGATTAAGCTTGTGGGAAAACGTAAGCTCGACTCAGTGACCGGTGATAGTCGATGGAAAGCGAAGGAGATTGTCAAACTATTACCCTCCCAGGCTCAGTATTTCAGCCAGAACTGTCCTGCGCCTGAGGTCACCCCTGTTGCAGGACCCTTGAGAACTCAGCAGACTACTAAAGAAAGCACAGGCAAAGAAAGCACAGGCGCTGAGGCTAAAGTCAACCGTGTGTTGATCTGTCAAAAGTCGGGGTGCCGTCAGCGCGGCGCGCAGGCGGTGCAGCGCGTCATGGAACAAGCCATTGTGGCCGCAGGTCAGGGGCAGACGGTTGCGATTCAGGCGACAGGTTGCATGAAGCAATGTAACCTGGGTCCGACGGTGGTGATGTTGCCCAAAGGCCATCGCCATCATCAGGTAACCCCCAGTGCGGCTCGTCAGATTCTCCAAAGTATTCTGTAGCGCGACAACTCAATGTTGCGCAATTTCCTAGCCTTTAACCTCTGCAAGCATCGGAGTTTGCAAGGGTTGCTCTGGCCACTATTTTTTCTGCGGGTCTCCACCTGATTTTTTTCTCACGCTCTAACGCCTTGAGCAAGCGAGACACTGTGACTCGGGTAATGCCAATCGACTCAGCTATTTCCTGATGAGTTAGCCGAATTTTTAGCAGATGCCCTTCACGAACAGGTTGTCCAAACCGCTGAGCTAGCCAACAAATAAATTCAAGTAACTGTGCCTCTGCCTGACGATAGTGCGAGATTTTGAGCAGGTCATTGGATTGCCGAACTTGAGCAAGCACCTGCTCTTGAGAAAAACCATAGGTTGTTCCTAAGGACTCTACCTCCACTACGCTCAAACACTTTGCTTGGTAAGGGGTCGCTTGGGCAATAGGATAGCCAATAATATCGCCCTTTCCCCAAAAACCGAGCGGGACAAGGGTTCCTTCTTGTGTCCAAGACAAGGTTCTCACATAGCCGCTGTGGATACGCCACAGCCCTTTGCTATGACTATCTAGAAGATCGTTGCGTTTGAGGCGAAAATATTTTTTAGGCGGTGCAGGCGTCGTTGAGCGAGCGGCCAAACGAGACTGTTGCCGAAGAGAGAGTGGTTGGCGAGATGGTTGTTGAAAGGAGGAATCGAGATTAGAGGTGCTACGAAAATCATCTAGCGATCGCACTGGCGAGCCATATTTCATAAGTTGCTATCTCAGTGTAGAGGTGTCTTTATCGGGTCATAGATTGTTATTGAGGAAGGGGTTATTCTGTTTTATTTCAATGCCTGTTTTATTTCCAATGATAGTGTGGTTTTAGTCGAGTCACGTTCTACCTGTGAAGAACAAGGGTGAGTGATTGGCGGCGTCGCTGAGGTGGTTGCGGTAAGTTGTTGCCAGTAATCCATAATTCTGTTGGCAACTACAGTTGGCTGTTGAAAGTGAAAGAAGTGATTGCCCCCAGGACACAGCCACAGTCGGTCTTGAGGCTTCAGCCACGGTTGCCACTGGTGTTCTCCTCGTACACGAGTGATATCGTCTGCTTCACCATTACACACCAGCACGGGAACCTCTACCCGCTCGGTATCAATGATGGTCTGTTTGGCCAGTGAGTGCAGTGTCAAACTGCTATCAAGATCACGCGCTAGTAGCTCACTGAGTGCGCGCGACAACCGTATGGGCTGTTTGCCAAACAACAACCGTGTCATTTGTGCCAGTATCATGGCTCGGCTACAGGGCAACAGCTGTCTTAAAGCATAGTAGTGTGCTTGCCAATTAACTGCGGGCAAAGCATTGACAGATAACAAAGTGAGCGAAGCTACATGCTGTGGATAGCGCTGCGCATACAGTAGTCCAACCACGCCACTGACGCCGTGCCCAATCAGGTGTAGCTTGTGACTTGGGTGGACGGTTGAGGGCGTCACAGATTGATTGGCTGAAGCACTCTTTTCTAGGGAAATGCGATCGCTAATGTACTCATGCAGCATCTCTACAACAGACTCAATGCAGCAGGGTTCATCCAAAGTCTGAAGATATTCCCAACGTCGAATAGGGCCAAATTTAACCAGCTTTGACAACAACCTTTGGTCAAAACATTTTAGGTGTGGACTCACAGACAGCCAGAGTATCGCTAGGTCTGAATTCATGGGATGGCCTTCCTAAGGAGAGAGTGTATGTAATGCGAACGGGTAATGAGTGTTCAGAAGAATAGAGTGTTGTCGTCAATACTTTGCTATTGAGGATAAGTCTCAATAAGCGATTGGGTTGAGTATATCTCAACTTTCGTTATTAGGAAAGTTTTCTAATAAATAAGTGCTTTCTCTGACAGGCATAGAAAGAAATATGTGGTGTTCTTAAGCCTAAGACCCTTTTTTAGAAGGGATTAGATAGATCTGGGCAAGCGTGTCTAGCCTCTGTTTAGGCAGATCTTATTTATGTTGTGTGCAAAAGTTTGATTAAGTATAAAAAGAATTATTGTCATTAATGAAAGGGCTAATCGCCATCCGATGAGCGTATGCCAGCAACAATACCCTGCCGGCAAAATGGAGCTGAGAGTGCGTGGGCAGCTATTGGCAGTAGTTATGGCGATCGCATCCATGCCCCAGCGATTTCCCTACCCTTACTTGGGCTGGGACACATGGCGACACTTGTTACAAATGCCGTATAGCGTTAGCTGACAATCCAATACGTGATAGCCCGCGGTTTTAGCCGTGCGCTCACCAATCTTGGTGATGGAGTGCTCCGCAAACTCTAGCGTGGCGTTGCAGTGCACGCACACGATGTGGTGATGGTCCTTAAGTGGCCGATTCAGCTCGTAGTGCTTATGGCCTTCGGCGAGTTCTAACTCTCTGAGCAATCCCATATAAACCATCAGATGCAGTGTTCTATAAACCGTAGATAAGCTGATCCGCTCTCCGTCATTTTCTAAAATAGTGTGCAAATCTTCCGCACTCAGGTGCTCGCCTTGGGCCAGCTCCATAAAAATGCTCAAAACCTTCTTTCTTTGAGGGGTGGAGCGATAGCCTCTGGCATTGAGCTCGTCTTTGAGCGCTTTATCCGATAAAAACGCCATGATGCATTTCATCTAAACTGTAATCATTCTCATCTAGACCCTATGAAAAGGTCAAGCCATTCAGAAAAAATCTCAGTGCGTCTGCTTATGCTTTCCTTCTAAACCCTACGCCAGTTTCAATCAGCTTAATTAGCAAAATCCCTATTAAATTAAGGGTTTTAGCAGTCTAATCGATGGAAAATTAGATGATTAATGAGTCAACGATAAGTTATGACTTCATTAATGATTCTTATTTAGCCTGCTTTTAATAGATAATAAGTATCAGTCTGACTTGCAGATAGATCAGGGCTATTCCCAGTAGTTCCATTTAGAATTCAGCGTGCTAAACCAGGCTTGCTAAACCATCAGAGGACCTGTGGCGTCTGTCGAGTTGCTTAAGGTATTTGCGACAGCAACTCTGTTTGGCAGATAGGCAAAATAATAAATAGACAAAAACAGACCATGAGCCAGCGACAAATACTGAATCATGGCCTTCTTGAAAGCGGCCTCTCAGTTGAAAGCGTTTAAAAATGTGCAGTGAAATGTGCAGTGATTAGAGGTTGAGACGCTTCTTCGGCGAACGCTGAACGCACTCAGCGTTAAATCAGCCAGAACTAAATCGGCTACCGCTAAATCGGGAGGATGGAGCGCTGACACGCAGGACAAACCGCGTGAATAGATAGCTGACAATCTAGCAACTGATAGCCAGACTTCTGCGCGGTTTTAGCACCTACCTTCAGGACAGAATCGTTCTTAAATTCAATCGTTTTATTACACCGCACGCAAATCAGATGGTGGTGGTGGTGGGGAGAGGGCTGATTAATTTCGTAGCGTTTTTGGTCTTCTGCCAGCTCTAACTCTCGTAAAATTCCCATGCGAGACATCAGCTTCAGATTGCGATAAATCGTTGAGAGGCCGATGGGTTCATTTTGCTCTTTGAGGAGCTCGCAAAGGTCTTCAGCGCTAAGGTGTCTGCCTTCGGGCAAGTTTTGAAAGGTTTTAAGGATAGTTTCACGTTGGGGAGTCATACGCCAACCGCGCTCGTGCAACTCAGCTTTCAAGGCGTCTGGCGTGTAGGCAACCATGACTTTCTAACCCCTGCGTGTAATCAATAAGGTTTTACTAATGGGAATCATAGCGAATCCATGAGCTATTTGCAACAGTCAGTCCTTATTGAGAAATATATCTAAGAGCGGTTTACAAAGTGTTACTGCACTGATCACCCTGCGATATTGCGATAAAGCCGCTTCAAGCAAGTGTCCTATCTATTTCTGTGGTGATTGAAACCAGGGGGACAGTCGCTGGCATTAAAGACGTCCTAGTTCATTGGAGGGCGTCACCTTTGCCTGTGTTCACACCAATTGTTTGGTCAGTGTCTTTGCGATCGCGCAAAGCGCTGTTTGGCTGTGCTAACCGTTGTGAATCATCCCATAAGATTAAAAGGAATCGATTTCAATTGCTATGCTTTTTCATCCGGCTTGTCTTCCGGCTGCGGGGCCAGCAAGGCGATTGCTATAGAATTTTACCTAGAGAGGGATTATTTTCCTCCATACATTGATTGTTAAAGTATGCCGCGCTCACGTTTCCCATTTTCATCTGGCCGTAATTCTGCGACTTCTCATCTTCCCTCAGGGGTTTCGGCCACTGTTAAGCCTGTGGCCAAAAACAGAGATTTTCCGAACAGCTGGAAACAGTTGAGTGGAGGTGGCTGGACGGTGGCGACCTGGATGATTGCAGCGTTGGTTGTGCTGCCTGTCTTTGTGGTGCTTGCCAGCATCTTTTCCGATGCCAGTGAGATTTGGACACACCTTGCTGAGACCGTATTAATGACCTATGTCATCAACTCACTACTGTTGATGGTAGGGGTGGGCCTCGGTGTGTTGATAGTGGGTGTGGGCACAGCGTGGCTCGTCTCGATGTGTGACTTTTGGGGGGTGCGAATTTTTGAATGGGCCCTGTTGTTGCCTTTGGCTGCGCCTGCTTACTTGCTGGCCTACACCTACACAGACTGGCTAGAGTATTTTGGTCCTGTGCAAACTGGGTTGCGTAGCTTCTTTGGTTGGGAGAGTGTTGCTGACTATTGGTTTCCCAACGTGCGATCTATTTGGGGTGCGATCGCAATGTTTACCCTCACCCTGTATCCCTACGTTTACATGCTGGCGCGAGTGGCCTTTTTAGAGCAATCCGTTTGCACCTTGGAAGCCAGTCGCTCTCTCGGCTGCGGGCCGTGGCGTAGCTTTGTGAAAGTGGCTGTTCCTTTGGCGCGCCCTGCGATCGCAGCAGGCGTATCGCTGGCATTGATGGAAACTCTCAACGACTTTGGTACGGTGCAGTACTTTAGCGTGCCAACCTTTACCACCGGCATTTATCGCACCTGGTTTAACTGGGGCGAGCGCGAGGCTGCGGCGCAGCTATCGGCCATGCTCATGCTGTTCATATTTACGCTTATCTTGCTAGAGCGTTGGTCTCGGCAGCAGGCCAAATACTATCAGGCCAATAATTCATTGCAAGCACCGACAGCCTATCGACTGGGCGCTGTTCGAGGTGCGCTAGCTTTTATCGCCTGCCTACTCCCCATTGGGTTGGGGCTGTTGCTACCGGGCTGGCTGCTGCTACAAATGGTCTCTGATAACCTAGAGGACGCGTTAGGCAATCGATTTGCAGCCTTGGCTCAAAATAGCCTAATTTTGGCGGGGCTCACCGCTGCGATCGCCCTCGTTATTTCTTTGGTTTTAGCCTACGGCCAACGGCTCAACAACACTCGTCCTATTCGGTTAGGCGTTCAGCTGGCCGCTATGGGCTATGGCATTCCTGGGGCAGTCATTGCTGTGGGTATTTTGATTCCCGTCACTCGGTTAGACAACTTCATCGCCAATAGCGTCAAAGCCATTGTTGGCAGTTCTCCAGGGTTGCTCATTAGCGGTACGATTACGGCCCTAATTTTTGCCTACCTCGTCAGGTTTTTAGCCGTCGCCCTTGGCTCTGTAGAGTCTGGCCTTGCAAAAATCCGTCCTAATTTGGACAATGCGGCTCGTAGCCTAGGCTATACACCAACCAAAACGCTGGTCAAAGTCCACGTCCCGTTGATGACCAGCAGCCTGCTGACGGCCATTATGCTGGTGTTTGTCGATGTGATGAAAGAACTGCCTGCCACCTTAGTCATGCGCCCTTTCAATTTCGATACGCTGGCCGTACGCGTTTATCAATATGCTTCCGATGAGCGCCTGATAGAAGCGGCGGCCCCGGCCCTGACTATTTTATTGGTAGGACTGCTCCCGGTGATTGTGCTGAGCTGGCAAATTACTCAAAACCGTCGTGTCGGTCGCTAACGCTTGGTCACTCACCTACTGGCTGTCACTTGCTATGCGGCCATCCGAATCTAAATAGAAAATTATTTGCTGGTAAACATGCCTAGCTAACGCTGTATATTTTGTGGCATGGCTAAATCTTCTGTGTCTGCTCGATCGTTCTCTACGTCCCAGCAACCGCTGCATCCACTCAAAGAGCCACGCGCTTGGCTGCGGGCCTTTTGGAAATTTTCTCGGCCTCACACCATTATTGGCACTAGCCTCAGTGTGACGGCCCTACTGGCGATCGCACTCGCGGCTGTTCCAGCCCCTATCAACTGGGCGGTGGCTATGAGTGCCTGGCTCATCGCCTGGATTGCCTGCTGTTGCGGCAATATCTACATCGTTGGGCTCAATCAGGTAGAAGATATTGCCATTGATCGCATTAATAAGCCCGAGCTGCCTATTGCCTCGGGTGAATTTACCAAGCGCCATGCGCAGAAGTTGGTAGGGTTGACCGGTGGAAGTGCGATCGCGCTATCTCTGCTTTCGCAAAGCCCCTTTTTAATTTTTACGGTGGTGGCCAGTTTACTCATTGGAACCGCCTACTCCTTGCCGCCAATCCGTCTCAAACGCAATCCTTTTTGGGCGTCGTTTTGTATTTTGGTTGTGCGCGGTGCCATTGTGAATTTAGGGTTGTATTTGCATTTTGCAACCCGGCTGGGATTGGGTTCATCCGTGCCGGTTCGTATTTGGGCGCTTACGATATTTGTCCTGGTATTTAGCTTCGTAATTGCCATCTTTAAGGACATCCCTGATTTAGAAGGCGATCGCCAGTTCAACATTTCTACCTACACCTTGCAGCTAGGCCGTAAAAAGGTGTTTAGTATTGCGCGTTGGGTGCTCACCGCTTGCTATGCCGGTTTGATTGTGGCCGCACCTTTTTTAACCGGCGTGCAATCTCTCTTTTTGATTGTGACGCAAAGCCTAGGGCTACTTACTTTTTGGTGGCTCAGCCGCCGAGTAGACTTAGACCCTTCTCCTGTTGAAAAAGACATTTCCTATCCAAACTTTTACCAATTTATTTGGAAACTCTTTTTTATTGAATATTTCATTTTTCCGCTGGCTTGTTGGTTAGCCGCGTAGGCCGCAAACGCCGCAAACACTTTGCTATGTAGCTGTTGCCCACATACCGAACATTGCCCTCAGACAGTGAGTTTCTAAGCTCGTTTGTTCAGTTGTTGTTCTACCAGCGATCGCGCCACGTATAGCCCGATTTGCCATGAGGTAATGACAATAGCTGCAAAAGTTTGCCTTCTCATAGAGTATGCATCCGCACTTGACTATACCGTTGGAATAATCAGGTGTTTTTGACAGTCTTCCTATGTTGTTTTGAGTACTTTTATGCAGAGCGTTTCCGTATTTATTCTCTGCGTGAGATGGAGTCGCTATATTTTATTTTTGGATGAGGTAAAGCGCGTGAAACCACGGATTTTAGGTGGTTTTAGCTATAATTCTTGATGTATGGAATGCGATACTCCCTGAATAGGGTGGGGAAATCTGAGTAAGTCACGGCCATGTTTTGCTAGCAATGTGACTGTACTATTTATACCTTCCCTCCCATGAGTGCTTTCGATCCTATAGAAGAAGATATCCGCCGCCGTGAAGAGTCACTGAAAGCTCGTGAACTCAAAATGCGGCTCAAAGAAATTGAAAAAGAGCTGGATAATATCCCTAATCAATCGAGTACCCAGCCCTCTGCTGCGGAGCATGTTCATGCAGAAGTTGTTTCTGATGCAAACACGCGTCGCCTCTATAAAAAAGCCACCGATATTGGTAAGTTTTGCTTGGTAGTGGTTAGTGTAATTGTGGCAATTCGTTTAGCTGCTTGGGTTGGCACTATTGTCATGGTGCTTGGCATAACCTGGATGGCATATAAGCTTTTTCTCGAATCTAAAGCCTAAATACCTCCCCCAGCTCAAGGACATTTTCACCGTTCGGCACTTGCCCCTTTGTTGCAGGTCTACCGATACCCTTTCTAATTTACAACTCTTCCCTTCTTCTCATGGCGACTCCACTACCGACCGATTTTTTCAGTGATCTAGACCGTGTAGCCGAGGTCCGTCAGCAAATGGCTGATGACCTATCTACCATGGTTGAGATTGTCACAGAATCAGAAGCCGTCGGGGCTGAGCAGTCAGGAAAAATGGGCTTAGCGCAAACCATTGAAGATATGGAAGCCGCTAGTGGAAATCTTCGTCAGGGTGTGTTTCGCTTGCTAGTACTCGGCGATATGAAGCGGGGCAAAAGCACATTTTTGAATGCGCTAATTGGTGAAAACTTGCTGCCCAGCGACGTGAATCCCTGTACCGCACTCCTCACGATTTTGCGCTACGGTTCTACTAAGCAAATCACTGTTCACTTTCTAGATGGCAAAGTGCCAGAGACCATGGGCTTTGATACCTTTAAGCAGCGCTACACTATCGACCCAGCAGAAGCCAAGCAGTTAGAGAACAAAGATGAGCTGGCCTTTCCTGACGTCAGCCATGCCGTTGCTGAGTACCCTTTACCGCTGTTGGAAAAAGGGGTAGAGATTGTAGATAGCCCTGGATTAAACGATACAGAAGCTCGCAATGACCTGTCGCTGGGCTATATCAACAACTGCCATGCCATTTTGTTTGTGTTGCGTGCTACTCAGCCTTGCACGCTTGCAGAAAGGCGCTATTTAGAGACCTATATTAAAGAGCGCGGCCTTTCGGTGTTCTTTTTAATTAACGCGTGGGATCAGATAAAAGAGAGTTTGATCGATCCAGAAGATGATGCGGAAGTTGCCGAAGCAGAAGAAAAACTGCACAAGGTATTTCGTACGCATTTGCAAGACTATTGCCAAGTCGATGGTATTGATTGCTATCGCGATCGCGTTTTCCCCATCTCAGCATTAGAAGCGCTGCGCCAACGTATTAAGCATCCAGAACAAAGTCTGGAAGCCACCAGCTTGGCGGCCTTTACCCAGTCTCTCAATATCTTTCTCACGCAGGAGCGGGCCATTGCAGAACTTCGTCAGGCCCGTACCCTAGGCCGTGAAACGCGCGATCGCTTCCAAGAAGCGGTGGAGCGCCGCGTGCCGATGCTGAATCAGGGGGTAGACGAAATGAAGCAGCGCATTGCGTCTGTAGAACCTGAGTTCGACGGGCTCGCCAGTATTCGCGATCGCTTTCGTTCAGATATCCGCAGTATGCGTGATCGCAAAGCGGCCACCATCGCAAACTCTCTTAAAACCTACATCTATCAGCTAGAAAATACCTTTGAATCCGACTTTCTCAGCTACTCGCCGGAACTGGGGTTAACTGAATTTATCTCCGGTCAAGGACGAGAAGCCTTCTCCATTAAGCTCAAAAAATCCTTTGAACGATACGTCAACGACAAATTTCACGCGTGGTCTAAAACCGCTGAAAAAGAAGTGGATGCTGCCTTTCAAGAGCTATCGCAAAGTGCGGCTGAATACGGCAGCTCCTACCAAGAAATTACGCAGCGCATGACTGAAAAGCTCACTGGACAGGCGCGCATCACTGCTCTGCCTAAGGCCGAGGGCGACGAGAGTGCACCGAGCTGGGTCAAGTGGGCGATGGGTTTGATTTCTTTAGCAGGCCGTAATCCTGCTGGGATGGTGATGGCGGCAACCGGTTTTGATTGGCAAAGTATCTTAGTCAATTTCATCGTGACCAGCAGCCTAACGCTTGTGGTGACGGGCCTGTTCGGCTCTATTTTCGGACCGGTGGGTGTGCTGATTGCAGGCTTTGGGGTCGGTGCCTTCCAGTTGGACCATGCTCGAAAAGAACTCGCCAAAGCGATGAAAAAAGAGCTGGTGAAACACTTGCCCAAGCTTGCCGATGAGCAGTGGCAGCCTGTGTACGATGGTATTCAGGCGTGCTTTGACAAGTATGAGACTGATGTGATGGAGCGAATTGAACAGGATATTTGCGATCGCAGATCAGAGCTAGATAATCTGTTAGCACAGAAAGAATCTCGCGAAATTGACCGCGATGCTGAAGTCGCCAGACTCAGGGCCGCAGAAGCTGCTGTGCAAGCGGCCAGTGCCAAACTGGACTCAGCCTATCAATGTGCTCTGGTCAGCTCTTAGCGGCTCACCTGTTTCCCCGGCTTAGCGGCCGATTGTAGAATTAAATTCTCGAGTCTGAAACCGCTTTTCTGAGTCTCTTGAAGCTTACTTTCAATGAGGCTATAGAATTCTCTGTAAGCAGCATTGAGAAAAAGAGCAGGGTTATGCCAGCAGTACTTGAAACCTCTCAACGAAACGCCAAACGCCTTGCCCCTGGCCCTTCTGGATACTTAATGACAGGTATCTCAAAGCTTCAGCAGCAGCCCCTTGAGTATTTGGGTGGCTTTTGGCGTGAGTATGGTGATTTGGTGCGGTTGCCGATGCTGCCGGGCCTCACAATTTATTTGGTCACTCATCCAGACCATATGGAGCATGTTTTAACCACTCATTCAGACCGATATGCCAAGTCTAGTTTTTTCTTGAAGCCCATGAGTCAAGTTCAGGGCGAGGGATTATTTTCTAGTGAAGGTGCATTTTGGCAACAGCAGCGGCGGTTAATACAACCTGCTTTCCAGCAAAAACAGCTAATAAAATTACACAGCATCATGTGGGGTTGTGTAGAGGCGCTTTTGCATGAGTGGGCCCAAAAGCCAGCAGATGAGGTGGTTGATATTGCTGCTGAAATGACTCGGTTAACGCTCAAAATTGTCAGCCTCACACTCTTTAGTGTGGATGTTAGCAACCACTCCAGCCGCTTGCGAAGTGCCTTAGAGATATTGGTGGATCAAGTCTTTTTACGGTTGACCAATCCCTTTATGCCGCCGACTTGGGTGCCAACTAAAACTAACCGTCGGTTCCGAGCAGCCAAGCAAACAGTCGATGAGTTTGTTTTAAACCTCATCCAAGCGCGAAAACAAAGACCGATAGAAAATATCGATTTGCTGTCTATGTTGCTGGCAGCACGCGATGAAGAAACAGGAAAAGGCATGAGCGATCAGCAGCTCCTCAACGAAATTATTACGTTGATTAATGCTGGGCATGAAACGACAGCAACCTCTCTTGCTTGGACATGGCACTTGCTCTGTACTCATCCAGCCGCGATGGCGCACATGCACTCTGAGGTGGATGCTGTCTTACAATGCGGCATTCCCACGTTTGAGAATTTATCAAAGCTCAAATACACCCGCCGCGTTTTTGATGAGTCTTTGCGGTTGCGCCCGCCTGGTATGGCGCTCGCTCCCAGGGCTGCGCTGGTTGATGACGAGTTGGGGGGCTATGCCCTGCCCAAGGGCTCTATCGTAAATTTAGCGTTCTACTATACGCTGCGCCACCCCGAGTTTTGGGAGCAGCCACAGCAGTTTGATCCTGATCGCTTTCTGCCAGAAAAATCTAAAAGTCGGCCTAAGTACGCGTATATGCCTTGGGGGGCTGGACCGCATGTGTGCATTGGCAAAAACTTTGCCGTGATGGAAACGCTAATGATTTTGAGTGCGATCGCCCAAAGATTCCAGGTCCATTTGGTTCCTAACCAAACCATAGAAGTCGATCCTCGATTCACACTCCGTCCTAAATATGGCGTGAAAGTGACCTTGCGTAAAAGATCCGATTAGAGACACGTCATTTTCTCAAGCCATACTAACTACAACCATGACAGACGCCCTTCAAACTGAATTAGTCAGCCTACTGCGACGGTCAGCAGGTCTACTCGATGACACGTGTGCTGAACTGAAGGCAGATGTGGTTTCAGCCTGCGATCGCATTAACAACCCCACCTATCGAGTCGCTGTTTTTGGTCCGTTTAACTACGGTAAGTCCACGCTGCTCAATGCGTTGCTCGGCGAAAAAACGCTGCCGATGGATTTGGTGCCCACCACAGGCGCTGCGATTACGGTGAAATATGGACCGGAGCCGTGCACTCAAATTACCCATGTAGATGGGGCTGTGCAGTCAGAGGCCGGTACAGCGTCGCTACAAGACTTTGCGGTGTTAGATGAGCAGCGCCGGATGCGTGAGGATGTGGCAGGCGTGGAGGTGTATTGCCCACACCCTTTGCTAAAGCTCGGACTCGAGCTTATGGATCTGCCAGGAACTGATGACCGTGAGGCACAAGACGCGTTGGTTCAAAAGCAATTGTTGAGTGCTGACTTGGTGATTCAGGTCCTCGATGGTCGTAAGCTCATGACCTTAGCTGAAAGAGAGAACTTGCGAGACTGGTTGCTGGATAAAGGTATCAATACCGTCATCTTTGTGGTGAACTTTTTAAATCTCATGGAGCAAGCTGACCGACAGCAGGTGTCAGTGCGATTGAGGTTTTTAGCCGAAAGCTTTCGGTCGAATTTGCCTGCTGGAGTGAGTAATTTGTATCAAGTAGATGCCTTGCCTGCGCTGCGAGCACGGCTAAAAGGCGATATGGCTGCGGCCACTCAATCGGGGTTGCCTGCCTTAGAGTCAGCGCTGCAAGCGATTGGGCAACAGCTGGGCAAAGGCAAACCTACAGAACAAACGCTGCCACGACTGCATGCGATCGCTCAAGCTATTCCACCCGTGCTGCAAGCCCAAATTGACGGCCTCTCAATATCCGAGCCAGACCCAACAGATACGCGACGTGTTGAAGTTAAAAAGAAAGCACAAGCGCTTATTCAACAAGGGTTTGATCACAGCGTCACAAAGATGCGTACTTGGCTAGTGCCCAGTAATTTACAGGCACATTATCGGTTAGGTCTTGCGCGCGCACTAAAAGCCAATACTACTCAGGATTGGCTGTCCCAGACTCTTCAGCCTGCCTGGTCTGAACGTCAAAAGTCATTGGTGAATTGGGTGCACCAAGCCTGCGATTTTTTCGATCAGCCTCGACCTACTGACTTGTTCATGGGGTTCTCTGATACAACAAAGCAGCGTTTAGAGGATGCTGTTGAGTCAACCGAAGCGTCGAGCGCTGCTCAGGAAAACACTCAAACAACCAGCAAGCAGCAGCCTAGTATGGCTCCAGTAGCGATCGCGACGGGTTTGGGCTGGATACTGGGTGGGCCCCTGGGGGCCGCTGTATTGGCGGGTACCAGTCACTTAGTCAATCAAACGGGGACCCGAGCGCCGGAGGCAAAGCCATTTTCTTCAAGGCAGCCTTCTTCAGAGCCTTACTCTGAGACGTCATCGACGGATTTTGAGCAGCAAGCTGACATCTACCTGACTCGGTTTAGTGAGGCGGCCTTAAGTGCGATCGCCACCTACGAATCAGCAGCGGCTCTTGTTCTTCGGACTAAAATTGCAGCGCCTGTTGAAACTAGCTCTGCGGCTCGCCAGGCCCAAATAAATCTGCTGAAAAATACGCGCCTAGAGCTGACAGAGTTGATAGAACAAATTTCTCCTGTTATTGGATGAGAACTCCAAAAAATAAAGATCCTTTTTCACTCGTTAGAAATTTCAGGGTCAAGTTCTGGCTGGTTGTAGAACTGTCCGTAGTCCCACAAGAATTAGGCCCATACTAACGACCATCCAATAGGTCACAGCCTCTGAAAAGAATAACCAAGCTAGCAATGCCACCCATAAAGGCACGCCACTATAAACAATGCTGGTAGATTTTGTAGGGCCAATCCGCTGAATGCTGAGCGTAAAGAGCAGATAGCCAATACCTGATGCTCCAACACCCATATAAAAGACCCCTAAAATCGATGGCCACGATAAGGACGGCCAGCCAGACTCTAACAGCTCTGACCACACCAAAAGTGATAGCTGCGCGACCCCAAAGAGCGCGCCGTAGTAGCTCATCGCTAGGCCGCTGAAGCGCTGACCCAAGTTTCTCAGCAAGATGGAATAGCAGGCCCAGCAAAGGACTGCGTAAAGCATCAGAATATCTCCACGATTGAACTGAAGCTGACTGAGGGAGAGCAAATTTCCGTTGGTCAGCAGTACCAGAACGCCTAGAATTGCGATCGCACCTCCGAGATAATTTCGCACTGTCAGCTTTTCTTTGAGCACGACGGCTGCTAAAAATCCCGTCACCACCGGATTAAATGCATTGATAATGGCTGAATTAGCGACAGCTGTGTGGCGCAAGCTAGAAAAGAAAAAGAAGTGATAGCCCACAACGCCAAAGGTGCCTAATAGGAAGAGGCCACCTTTATCTGCGGTAGAAGCGTCGGCAATGCGCTGACCAATATCGCCTTGCTGCCACACTAAAAGCTGTAAGAAAATGCTGGCGATCGCATAGCGCAACAGCGTGATGAGCAGCGGTCCCATGTCGTCAGTGGTGTATTTACCTGCAACAAAGCTGCCGGCAAACAGCAAGCTCGTCAAAATAGCCAAAGAACTCTGCTGCACAATGCTTCGCTCTTGTGTCGAATCTCCCGAGCTTTTCTGGGCCATGCCATCGTCCAAAGCTACAGCTTAGCGCCTTGTCCTATTACGATTCGTTGCTACAGATGAATCAACATTGCACTTCAATGTCTAGGCGTTACTGAGTGTCGCTGAGTATCGATTTACACAGTAAGCTCTGGGGGATGCTGCATTTACGCTATGGAGAAGATAAGCCTATGTTTTCTGTTATGCCTCGGCGGGCGCTCACCACGATTCAAGGCGAGCTAGCTGTTCCACTCAAGACCATGCCCGACAGCTGGCAGCAGATTGCGGCAACCGGCGAGTGGATGAGTGAGCCCAACGTGTATGTGGCAATGGCTCAAGTCTTTTTAGCCAAGCACCAGCAGGGGAATGTTTTGTTTTGCGATCGCCCAGAGGTGGCTCATCTTCGCACTGCTTACTGTGAAGGCAATGGCCTCCTCGCTTACGAAGCTGTAGAGCACTACGGCAAAGCGTTTCTGCCAGAGAGCTATCCTGATTTGCCTAGTCTCAAGCAACAAATAGCAGCTGCCAGCGAGCAGCGCTCAGAGCGATTGGCCCTCGTTGAAACGGTCAACGATTTGTTCAACGAGCTCGGCTACGATGTTCCCGCTACATTTTACTGGACATTTTTACATCCCCTACAGCGCTCAGATCTGTTTGAAATCCGCTCTTTTCGCTTCAGCGAACAAGACCTAGGCGTGGCGAGACAATTTGATGCCATCTTGCATGGGGGCTATGTTTCTATGCTACGCAGACTCATTGACAGTATTTCTAGTCAGCACGGTTACTTTATTGAGCATGGCTGCGGCTGCGAAAACCACCTTGCCAAGCTCAAGCCCTGCGACTCTCCCTTTGAATATCAGCTCCCAGCCGCTACGCGACGTAAAACCCTGCGCGCCTTCTTTTGGAGCGTGATGGAAGAGTATCTGTTGTTTGAGCAGCGAGCTGCCACAAAGCTCGTCTATGCTGAAGGGCTCGACCTTTAGATAAACAGCAATAACTTCGGAGACAAACACGCTAGATTAAAGATAATTTCTCTAGAGTGTCTTTTACGCAGCTACCGGCTGATGTGGCAAGCCCGCTGATGAAAATACAGTGGATAGCGCCTCTCTGTCTGCTGTGTCCGCTGCATTGCCTGTTGTTCTATCTTCTGCTGAGACCTGTGGTGCCACATCTCCAGCATTGTCCCAAACTCGCCAGCAACCGTCGTTGCGGTGTAGAAGTGAGCCTTTTTGAGTGACACAAATGGCCACAGAAGCCTTTTCACTAGGCCCTCGAAAAAGTGTGGCCATATCTTGGCTGTTACCACCCACCCCATATTGATCGCAGCGAATAGTCAGCTCTCGAAAGATAAATGTTTTTTCTTGGTCTTTGCAATAGGTTTGAATTTTAACAAGCTGCTGGCGAACTGTTCTACGACGTTCAACAACAGGTTTTTGGTACGTAATAAGTAGCGTCTCTTTAATCAAGCGACGCAATTCCTGCTTAACATTCTGCATAGTCTTCACCGCCTACTGTAGTTGTATGGTGGCGATGACCCTGATCCCAAGAAACAAGTTAAAGGATGCTGCACCATTTTGCAGTGTGGGGTCAGACACCCTAATGTGCTTAAGCAAAAATGCTCATAAAGAATCATCCGGATTGTGTGATGTTTTGACGAAAGCTTAACTGAATTTATGTAAACACAAGCCTGACTAGCTGCACTAAAATTGATAGTACATGCGTTTACTCAGCTAGCGATTGCAATGCCTGCTGATAGAAAGGCTTAGGGCCATTCGTCAGGTGCTTTAGTGCTGCGACTAGAACCATAGGGCAAGAGCGATCTCTGGGGTTTGATCACTGCGGTTTTATGGGGCATTCATAATGACAGCAACAATTCTCAGGCTAAAGGGCATGGCCTGTGCTTCCTGTGCCAACAAAATTGAGACGACACTTCAGTCAGTGCCTGGGATTGGTTATGCCCAGGTGAACTTCGCGACTGAGCAAGCGAGCGTTGACTACGATGAGCAGAAGGTTTCGCTCAAGCGAATTCTGGACGCAGTTGCTGAGGTGGGCTTTGAAGCCGATGAGCGAGAGGCGTCTCTTAGCGCAATTGATGAAGATGCCCAGACACAAGCTGCTCACAAAGCTAGCCAGAGGCTACTGCGAGTCAAGCTCATTGATAGCGGGCTTGTCAGCACGCTGCTAGTCGTCGGCTCATTGCCGATGATGTTGGGTCTCTCAATTCCTAACTGGCCCACATTTTTACAAAATCCTTGGTTGCAGCTGTTACTCTCAACGCCGGTTTTATTTCTGTGTGGACAGGACTTTTACGTCGGGGCTTGGCGGTCTGTAAAGCATCGCACCGCAACAATGAATACGCTGGTGGCGATTGGCACAGGAACAGCCTACTTGTACTCTCTTTTTGTAACGCTGTTACCACAGGTGTTAGTTTCCCAAGGTCTCACGACAGAAGTGTATTACGAGGCCGCTGCTGTCATTATTACGCTGTTGTTGTTAGGTCGCTATTTGGAGAGTAAGGCCAAGGGCCGAACATCGGATGCTATTCGGCAGCTGATAGGCTTACAGCCCAATACGGCCAGAGTAATCCGTAAAGATGAGGAGATTGAGATCCCTCTTCAGGCGGTGATGGTAGGTGATATTGTAGTGGTTCGTCCTGGCGAGAAAGTGCCTGTAGATGGTGAGGTTGTAGAAGGCGTTTCTTCTGTGGATGAATCTATGGTGACCGGTGAGCCTATGCCCGTTGAAAAACGCGTTGGCCAAGAAGTCATTGGTGCGACGCTGAATAAAACAGGGCGATTTAAGTTAAGGGCTTTGCGGGTAGGAAAAGACACCTTACTCGCACAAATTGTTCAAATGGTGAGGGAGGCTCAGGGGTCAAAAGCACCGATTCAGAAAATGGCAGATCAGGTGACTGGGTGGTTTGTTCCAGTGGTCATGGCGATCGCACTCCTGACGTTTTTGATTTGGTTCAACGCAACAGGGAATATCACCTTCTCTTTGCTGCCTATGGTGGGTGTCTTGATTATTGCTTGCCCCTGCGCGTTGGGCCTAGCAACCCCCACCTCCATCATGGTAGGCATGGGAAAAGGCGCTGAAAACGGCATTTTGATCAAAGGTGCCGAGAGCTTAGAGCAGGCTCACAAGCTCAATACCATCGTGCTAGACAAAACAGGAACCCTAACTGAGGGCACGCCAACCGTCACGAACTATCAAACCGTGCGAGGCATTGCCGACCACAATGAGATGAGGTTACTCGCATTCGCCGCAGCGGTTGAAATTGCATCTGAACATCCGCTGGCAGAGGCCATCGTTCATTATGCGGCCTCACAGGGAATCCCGCAAAAGGCGCTGCCGGCGGTGCAAGATTTTGAAGCTGTCATTGGTAGTGGTGTGCAAGGTATTGTTAATGGCCGCGTCGTTCGAATTGGCACTGAAAAATGGATGAAGAGCCTGGGCATTGATGTGGAGTGGCCGCAGTCGCCTCGGGCTCACTGGGAAGCTCAGGCAAAAACGACGGTGTGGATTGCGGTAGAGGATAAAGGTGAGGGCCTTATCGGCATCGCCGATGCTTTAAAGAAGACGTCGCCTAGTGCCGTGACCGCCTTAAAACAGATGGGATTAGACGTTGTCATGCTCACAGGAGATAACCCGCAAACCGCAGAGGCGATCGCACAGGCTGCGGGCATTACCCAAGTTGTGGCTGAAGTTCGCCCCGGGCAAAAAGCCGATAAAATTAAGCAGCTACAGCAAGCAGGCAAGCGCGTCGCGATGGTGGGTGATGGCATTAATGACGCACCAGCACTGGCTCAGGCGGATGTGGGTATCGCCATTGGCACAGGGACTGATGTTGCGATCGCAGCGAGTGATATCACTCTTATCTCAGGAGAATTGCAGGGCATTGTCACGGCCATTCAGCTCAGCAAAGCCACGATCAACAACATTCGCCAAAATCTTTTCTTTGCCTTTATCTATAACATCCTGGGTATTCCCATTGCCGCAGGGGTTTTGTTTCCTATTTTTGGCTGGCTACTTAATCCGGTCATTGCCGGAGGGGCTATGGCCTTTAGTTCAGTGTCAGTGGTGACGAATGCGCTACGGCTCCGCCGCTTTAGCCCTAAAACACTTCGCTCTAAAACACTTCGCTCTGGAACACTTAGCCCTGGAACACTTAGCCTTAAAGCACTTCCTTAAAAATACTCTATTGAGAATATTTCATTGAGTTCTGTTCATCCAAAAAGACTTTTTATCAGGGATTAGTAAATAATGATGAGTGTATTCCGGTCTTGTTTGATCAGTGGATTTTTTACCACGGGCTTACTATTGCTATCGGCTAGTGTGGCACAGGCCAGCCTTGTAGATGTCGATACTGATTCGTTTCGCCGAGTTGATCAGTCCCTGGGGGTGAAAGCGGCTGTAACGACCGTTGGTATCGGGCTGATCGGTTTAGAGCTGTGGTGGTTTTTATGGCATAAAGCCCAAGCGTCTTCTCAGCGCCCAATCAGTGTGGGAGCAAAGCGGGTCGAAGCAACCCCGGCACAATCGCTGGTCTTGGCTCAGCTACCAGATGACAAGGTGGATGACAAGGTCGCCTTAGAAGATGATCTGATAGCTCCACCAGAAAAGAGTCAGCGGCCAAAATCGGTGTCTTTAACGACTTACGATAGGCTGCGATCGCTACCGTATTCTTCGTTTAATCAGTCTTTTTATGCGAATATGCAAAAGCTACAATTTGCTTTGATGGTGGAAGATAACGTGTCTCCAAGATTTTCAGTCACATCCGCGTCTTAGCCTCAGCTGCATGGCAGTTATGAGCCGCGACAGTTTGAGTCAACAGTTTTAATTCAATGGGTTTGTACTGCCGCGACTTTTGACTATGATACTCCTTGGATAATGGACTGTTTTCACCACTCATCGAAGGACCCTAATTGCTGTGAACCCTATCGCTATTGCCGTATTTGATATTGATGGTGTGGTGCGAGATGTGGGAGGGTCTTATCGAAGAGCGATCGCAGATACGGTAGAACATTACACGAATGGTCACTACAGGCCCACCCTAGAAGATATTGATACCCTCAAAAGCGAAGGCATTTGGAACAACGACTGGAGGGCATCAGAAGTGATGATTCATCGTTACTTTGAGGCAAAACAACAGCCTAAGCCCTCCGCTAGCTACGAAGACATCACCGATTTTTTTCAGAAGCGCTACCGTGGCCCCGATACCGAAGATCCGGATCAGTGGACGGGCTACATCGCCAGTGAGCCACTCCTGCTAGAAAAAGGCTATCTGGAGGCACTCAAGAACGCTGGTGTGCCCTATGCTTTTTTTAGTGGCGCGACTCAAGGCTCTGCAAAATTTGTGCTTCAGCTGCGAGTGGGTTTGAATGCCCCTATTCTCATTGCAATGGAAGATGCGCCTGGTAAGCCCGACCCGACCGGCCTGATGATGGCCGTCCAGCAGGTAGCTGCGCAACAGCCTGCCGCTGAAGGTTTACCGGTTATTTATGCAGGTGACACCGCCGCTGATATGAAAACGATCACAGCGGCCAAATCTCAATATCTGGATCGTCATTGGTTGGCCGTGGGCATTTTGCCGCCCCATGCGCAGCAATCAGCTGACTATAAAGCCCAGTATGCCGACAAGCTCAAAGCTGCCGGCGCTCTTATCGTGTTAGATAATGTTCAACAGCTCACCGCTGATCTGGTGCGATCGCTAATGTAGCTATATTGTTGGCTCGTCTCTACAGCCAACGCTCCATCGATTGCCCTGCCGATAGAGCCGCCGATAGAGCCGCCGATAAAGCCGTCAGGCCTGAGTAAAGATCCGATGCCTCGCGTTCATCGGAATTTAGGGAATCCTAGTCACACCTTGGATACCCTTAGGAGCCCATACGTGTGACTGCTTTGACAACGGCCCTGTGCTTGCCATCGCTGGATATCGATGCACTATTGCAAGGGCGAACGATAGTAGCCATATCCAATTCGTTTCAAAACCCATCCCATTTTTTGCTGTGCCCTGTTGAAGTGCCTCTAGACGAGGCTCAACTAGCCACCCGCTATCACACAGGCTTTTTGAATAGCCTTAAGCCAGCCCGACTGACTGCGGGGTTAGATGCTATTCAAAATTCATGCCTGGGCAAAATCTAAAACCTGTCGAATTTACAGCCAGCAAGATGATTTGGCGGCACTCTCTAACCTAACGGCATGGTCAACAGACTATTTGCACCAGCTCACGCAAACTCGGCACCAGCTCTTTGTGCTTTTTTTGCAAGTGCACCGATTTGATCAGCCGATCGAACTGATGCTAAATCAGTTGGCAGAAGACAAAATTGGGAATTACATCCAAGTAGACGGCACTTGGTCCGATCAACAGGCGCTGCCCATCTTGAGCAATGAAACGTTTGCACAACGACAAAAGCAGTTGATCAAGCTCTCGCATCCCAATCATCCTGAGCTAGAGCCGTTACAAACTGAGCTTGTGCCGCTTCGCGAAAATAGTCTGGGCGCGATGTCTCTCGATAGGGACCTCCGTTACCTTTTGGGATGGTCACGTTCCGAAGAGACGTATCTCTATGACTCAGACCTAGCTTGGATTCAACAGATTTCCCAGGTAGGTCGCTCTACCAGTGAATTAGACTATAGAAAGCTAGTGCGCAACAGTCTCTTAAAGTTGGGCTTTGTCAACTTAGTGTGTGATGTTGTTTCTGATGCCAATCTATCTGACTCAAATCCAGCACGGGCTACCAATGTTGTTGGTTTTGATGTGTACGGTGATGATCCCTATACTCTCGTGGGAAAGTGTAGTGCTGACGGCAGTGCCCTGATTCCACAAACGCTAACGTCTCAATTCATACATGTGGGCAATACACTCCTGGGCCGAGACTTATTTGAGAGTGCCGTTAAAATTCTGTTTGTCGCAGGTCCGCTAGACCACAATACCGAGCAAGCCACTAGGGGAAATAAAATGAATATTATGCGTCCTGAGACATTGCAACGCTTGACCGAGCTTAAAGCGCAGCATCCCGGTGCGATTGATTTGCTTAAGCTAAAAGCCTGTTTGCAATCAGCGCCCTTTGGGGAGGACTCTGATGCCAAGGTCAATCAGTTTATTAATGGCACCCTAGAGCAGTTGAGACTTCGTTCAGCGCTCATTCAATCGGTTAAAACCTATTTAGAAAGCACCGATCAAGAGGCTATTGGACTCGATACCGTTTGTAGTGCGTATGCGATGTCGTCTGAGTCTAATTTGCCGTCGCTATCGATGGGAGAAATTCACGATTTGCTCATGGAGCTGTCCTCTCCTCTTGCAGGCTACCTAGGTCGCAAAAAGGCAGACAATAGCAGAGATGTCTTTTACTTTTTAAGAGAGCTGTGCATTGAAGACGACAGCTTTAGGGCGATCGCGCTGTAAATCGCCCGATGAGACTCTCACGACAACAATTGAGGCTATACGGGTCACTCTACAAAGAGCATGCTGCAAGGCGATTGATGCAAGGCGATCGATGCAAGGTTATTAATGTTGCAAGCTTTGCCAGTCAATCCCGTAGATTACGAAATAGATAATTGCTGCAATCGCTCCAGAAGCCGTGATTATGACTACAGTTTGTCTGCTTATCGTCTCAATTTGCCGGGAAACCTGGAACCAAAGGTAACACTCATTAGAAGAGTCCTCACTGGCGTCACCCCTAATGTTTGTTTGCATCGGTTGTTTTCTTTCGGAGAAATGTCATGAAAGGGTTTAAGTTTTCTGCTTTGTTGAGCGCGATCGCAATTGCCCTTCCGACAGCCGCGATCGCACAAACAGCCCCTGCTGACCAACAATACCTAGACGACTTGTATGGTTTCTTGCAAAGTCAAGACCCAATGACCTATGCAATGGCGACTCAAGCTATGAGTGCCGAGCAAAATGTATGGGCTGCTCAGATGTTTTGTCAAACATTTTCAGCAGGTGTGAGCCCCAGTGATGCGTACTCAGCGTATACAACAACCGCTATCAGCCAAGCCTCTTCTTACGGTGAGAATTTTACAGAAGAAATGGCCTATGCCGTTGGTCTCTACGGGGGGGCCGTGATGAACTTGGGCTCGTCTCACTATTGCCCTCAGTATCAGTCTCAGGTAGAGCAAGCATTACGCTCTTTGTAATCATTCTGTGGTCGTTAGTCTTTTCTAATGATGACCCTCCGTACTCAACACAAAAGCCTGAGGAAAAGTACTTTTCCTCAGGCTTTTGGTTGCGGTAGTCTCAGAACGGTGAGTACCTGTACCGCCTGCGGTTTCTTTTTACGCTGGTGTCTTGTGAGAAACTTGCTTCTCTCTGCGGACGCTGAACTGCCACGCGCTAGAAAACATATAGTGAATCTGGTGATGCAAATTCATTTGCTTGAGGTTTTCCCACTCATTTTGATCGAGCCAAACGCCATGACAGTGACTGCACCGGTCTAAATAAAAATTCAGGCCGCGTCCTACCTTTGCCTTAGTCATGAGCCGAGCACAGTCAGCGCAAAAGTTCGCAGTGTTGTTGTCTGCTACAGGTAGCAACGCTTCTCCCGTACTGAGGTTAATCAGCGGACGATTGTTAGAGGATAACTGCGCTTCTCTTTTACCTTCTCTTGCCCTTTCTCTTTGACGGTGCTCTCGTTGATCTAGCCAATCCCAATAGTCTTCAGATGAAATCCAATGGCCAAAGCATTGTGAACATTGGTGACCTGTTAGCCCCTCACTGAGGCTGACTTCATTGAGCGTGTGACTATGGCAGATCGGACATTTCATGACAGCACCGTTTTTTGATTTAGATGTCTTCAGTTATGAACATTCCCAATTATTTCAACGAACCTTGATGTGAGCGCTAAATTTCATAATCTATTTTTAATCCGTTAATGAATTAGCTCAAAACCTTATTTTACCCTCTAGAGTTATGACCGATTTATCCGTGATAGCGATCACGTAGCCGGAAAGTTAGGCCATTTATTAAGGGTATCGACTGAATTCACAATGTTCATGCCTGCTGCTTCAAATTTTGTATATGTTTGTGCAGCTTCTTCAGTAAAATCAACAACTCCAGGGACAACAACAG
The DNA here is from genome assembly GCA_039820525.1 of Cyanobacteria bacterium J06634_5. GTDB lineage: Bacteria > Cyanobacteriota > Cyanobacteriia > Phormidesmidales > Phormidesmidaceae > Phormidesmis. Next base: position 118,864 of record JBCBPY010000009.1, on the reverse strand, counting down.
GAGAGGAACAGTCGTTCAAAAAGTAAATCTTTTGAGCGAGTGCAGGATTAACTGTTTTTATCTCACTGAGTAAATCGCTGATAGTCCAAGCGACACAGTGGCTTTTTGCTTGTCCTGCAACAATAACTGCGTCAAAGCTGAGTAAGTGTTGAATCAGCCGATTATTTTTTTGGGCGATAGGTTTAGACGATTCACTGCTTAATACTTCAGGGCTTAATACGGAGTAGTTTTCGGTGAGTGGATTGTCACCTTTCGCCTCAAATCGGGTAGGACTGCTGCGTACAATGCTGTGAAAAAAGCACGCTTCTTCAAAAGCAGGCACCAGGGCATGACCAATTCCACCGAGCATCGAGTGATAGGGCCAGATGGTCAATGGGTATTTCCCTGATTGGGCCAGTTGCTGAGTGTAATATTTCGCAAAGGTTTCAATGCTGCCAGTTTCTGAGCTGTCAGGGGTCAAAGTCTCGTCTGGTTGAGACAGGCTGACAGCCAGTTCCTGGGCAATGAGTGGATTGACCTTCCAGAGGCCCTTGTCTACATCGTCGGCAGAAATCAGGGTCATTGGGGCCGGATGTTCTCCGGTTTCATTGACCCAAAACACCGCATGAAAAATTTGGGCAGCGCTGTGCGTATCCATCGTTGGCACAATTTCGGTAATCACATCCAAATGACGGTAGATAAACTCACATAAACGCTGCGTGTCATCGACAGCGCCTGTTCCGGAGCGACCTCCCACAAAAAGCTCAAAGTCTGGCAGGCAAAAAGTATTTTGCACATCGATTGCCAGGAGGCAAACGCGCGCGCTGTCTACCTTGGCGGGCGCGATGCGGTTCTCTTGTGTGTACAGAGCGGCTTCGGCAGCGCGAGTTTGATAGGGAACACGGCGGATAGTGCCCACGGTGGTCGGGTCATAAAATGAGGGAATTGGTGTGGCCATGAGTTTTCTCAAAAGAAGGTCTGTGATGGAGGGGCGAAGGGAGCACTGAGTTTGGTCGTGTTGGTTTAAGTGGTCGTATGGACTTACTCGCTTAGTAAAGGTGTCGAAAATTGACTTAGTGTTAAAAATACACTAACATAGTGTTGTTATAGCTAAGGCCACCGTGCGGCGTCAAGTTCTGTTCTCAAAAGTGTCTGTTTTCTATATGACTTACACCTACGATTTTGCTCGCCCTGCACTCACAGTGGATTGTGTTGTGTTGGGTTTTGAGGATCAAGCTGCCCTAAAAGTTCTCCTGATTCGGCGTAAGTTAGCGCCCCATAAAGGTGAATGGGCGCTGCCGGGTGGCTTTGTGCAAATGGAGGAGTCGGTGGATGCAGCCGCTGTGCGTGAGTTAAAAGAAGAAACCGGTATTGAGCAGATATTTTTAGAGCAGCTGTATACATTTGGCGCTGTAGGGAGAGACCCGCGCGGTCGCATTGTTTCAGTCGCTTACTACGCTCTGATTAACCTCCCAAAACATCGCTTGACAGCGGCGACCGATGCCAGCGATGCGCAGTGGTTTGAGCAAGCAAGCGTGCCTCCATTGGGCTTTGACCACGAAGCTATTTTGCACTGCGCGCTGCAACGATTGCGCGGCAAAATTCGCTACGAGCCCATTGGCTTTGAGCTGCTGCCTCAAAAATTTGCACTCTCGCAATTACAGCGGCTCTATGAACAGATTTTGGAGCGCGACTTAGACAAACGCAATTTCCGTAAAAAGTTGTTGAAGATGGACCTGTTGATTGATACCGGAGAAAAAGAAACCGGCGTGGCCCATCGAGCCGCGAAGCTATATCAGTTTGACACTGCAAAGTATCAAGCGCTCAAGCAGCGCGGCTTTAATTTTGAGCTGTAGCGATCGCCACTGGATGTGTGGCTGAAGGTGTTTAGCAGGCAGCTGTTCGGTATGTGTCACAGAACTTCGGTAAACTATCACATTGGGTTGGGTGAATAGGTAACCGGCATGGCAGCAAATACTTCTGAGGTCCGACGAATTGGTGTCATCGGTGGCGGGCAGCTGGCTTGGATGATGGCAGCGGGGGCTAAAACTTTAGGCATAGAGCTGTGTGTCCAAACGCCTAATACTGATGACCCAGCCTGTGAAATTGCCGCAAAAACGTTCTTAGGCGCAGTCGCTGATGCTGCGGTTACTGCCAACATGGCTAAGGACTGCGATGTGATTACCTTTGAAAATGAGTTTATTGACTTGCCCGCGCTGCGAGCGTTAGAAGCCCGAGGCATCCTCTTCTATCCTCAGTTGGATTGCCTAGCACCGCTGCTCGATAAATATGATCAAAGACAATATTGCGAGCAGATTAATCTTCCTTCTCCTGTTTTTACGACACTGCATAGCGAAGAGGAGTTGCCCACCTTAAAAGAGAAAGTTGCCACAGTGGGGCTTCCCCTCGCGCTGAAAACTCGCCGACATGGATACGACGGGCAAGGGACGTTTATCCTTCAGACCTTCGAAGAGATTCAAGCCACCTGGAAAACCCTTGGCTACCAGCCTATTTTGCTAGAGGCTTTTGTGAATTTTGAAAAAGAGCTAGCTGTGATGGTAGCCCGTTCTAATACGGGAGAAGTGGCTGTGTACCCGGTTGTAGAAACGCAGCAAATAGACCAGGTCTGCCGCCGAGTAATAGCCCCTGCTCAGGTTGAAGAACGGGTTGTTGATGAGGTAAGTGCGATCGCAACTCGTCTAGTCACTGAGCTAGGCTTTGTTGGCATCTTAGGCATAGAGCTTTTTTTCACCGCTGAGGGACGCGTCCTCATCAATGAAATTGCCCCCCGCACTCACAATTCCGGTCATTACACGCTAGATGCCTGTGTGACTTCTCAATTTGAGCAGCAGCTACGCGCTGTGAGCAGCCTACCCCTGGGCAACACAGCGCTCACTCGCCAGGGGGCAGTTATGATCAACTTACTAGGTACAGAAGACTCTAATACGCAGTACGCTCAGCAGCGCGCGGCCTTAGCACAACGTCCGGATACTTATGTGTATTGGTACGGCAAGCAACAGTCTCGTTTGGGCCGAAAAATGGCGCATGTGACGGTTCTTACAGACACGCCTAACAACGACATCGCTGTAGCTAATATTGTCAAAACTGTCGAGGGGCTATGGTACTAACCCCGGAGTTTAGGATCGGTGACTTTTGAATATTTAATTGAAAGGGAGCAAACCCGTCATCCTTCTGTATGGTTTGCCCCTTGCCCTAAGCGGGTAAAGGTTCGCTATAGTGACATCAGTTCTGCTACGGCGTTGGTAACTGCCAACAACGTTTTCTGATCTATGTTTTTCATTTCCCGGGTATCGAGATGCCGGGGCGGCAGTATACCGAGCTTGTTCTTGCGCTAGTCTTTCGGGGCTAGTTTGCTCAAGGGCTTGTCACTCGGAAACTATTAAGCCCATGGCCGAGATTCCCACCTGGTAACCCCAGGTCAAAAACTGAGGTAAGACGGCGCTGCGGTTGAACTTTTAAAAGATCCTTGCCTTTTAGGTGGGGATTTTTGCTTTTTAAAGGGGTCTTTAATCGCTTTTCAACCGCAGCTTTCTGGTTTTAACAGAACAGCTAAATTTTGTGTCCCGCATTACAATCCCTATGCCAAAGTGCTCTAATTCCCGTTAGCATCATGTCTAAGGTTTTGGTGTGGCCCTTGTTTGCCCGGCGGCAATTTTTTCTGCTTAGTTTCTATATTGGTACCTGTTTTTGACCCATTCTGAAGCGCTTACCGCAGAGGTCACGGTGACCCAGCTGCCTAATCAGCTGACTGTGATTCATCAGGAGATGGCAACGCCAGCGGTCGTGGTGGATGTTTGGGTGCGTGCAGGGGCAAGCGTGGAGCCTGCGGCGTGGTCAGGAATGGCTCATTTTTTAGAACACATGGTGTTTAAAGGGACGCAGCGGGTGCAGCCCGGTGAGTTTGACTGGGCGATAGAAAGCCAGGGCGGTGTGACCAATGCGGCGACCAGTCATGATTATGCTCATTTTTTTATTACGGTAGCCGCTGAAGCTCTGCCACAAACGCTGCCTTACTTGGCCGATTTATTACTGTGCGCGGCTATTCCTGCCGATGAGTTTGTGCGAGAACGACACGTCGTCCTCGAAGAAATTCGTCAAGCCCACGACGATCCGGACTGGGTGGGTTATCAGGCCCTGTGTCAACTGCTTTATGGCAATCATGCCTATGGCCGAGCCGTTTTAGGGACTGCTGAAATATTGGAGGCGCGCTCTCCCGAGGAAATGCGGCGGTTTCATCAGGCGCACTATCAGCCTGAAAATATGACGGTTGCGATCGCCGGCGGCATCTCCCACGCTGATGCCCTTGCTCTTATTCAACAGTCCTTTCATCAATTTGCCGCCCCGTTATGGTGCCCCGAGCCAGAAGAGGTAGCGTTGCCTACTCAAACCCATCAGCGGCAAACGCTACATGTGCCGAACATGCAGCAAAGTCGGCTGACGCTTGCCTGGCTAGGACCTGGGGTCGAGCAAATGTGGGCAGCGAGCGGGCTGGATATGATTTCGGTGTTGTTAGGCGGCGGGCAAACTGCGCGCCTAGTGCGAGAGCTCAGAGAAGAGCGGCAGCTAGTGCAGGATATAGACAGTAGCTTTTCCTTACAACAGGCATGTAGTGTGCTGAGTGTGTCGATGTGGCTATCAGAATCCGTGCTGAGTGAGGTCGAGGAGATTGTGTGCGAACGCATTCAAACGCTCTCCGATCAGCCAATATCACAGGCTGAACTCTCCCGTTGCCAGCGGCTGGTACTTAACGACTATGCTTTTTCCACAGAAACGCCTGGGCAAATTGCAGGACTCTATGGCTACTATGCCACCATTGCTGAACCTGGTTTGGCACTGACCTATCCGCAGCAAGTGCGATCGCACACGCCTGAAACCATTCAACGGCTGGCACGTCAGTACCTCAAGGCAGACAGCTACACAGCTGTCATCTTAGTTCCAGATAATGACTTAGCTTAGAAAGCTCTACAACTATGGATTGCAGCTATAAAAAAGCACTATTTGCCCCTGCAGAGACGTGGACGTTGGCTGATGGACGATTGCTCGCGCCTAAGGGCGAGCAGCTTAACCTTCAATCCGTTACAGAGGCTCGCTTGAGCGACACAATGCTTAAAAGACTTTGGTTGTCAGCGTTTCGGCTAAAGTCTGCTGAGTCGACTGTGATGATGACCTGTAACGATACCCGTCATGGTGAGCAACGGCAGCAGGGTTCTTTGCTCGTGTATACAGTGCTTAATTTCCTTCGTACGAATAATCCAAGTCTTAAAATCCAACACGGTTTGGGGAAGATTACAAACTACGCATTTGCTTGTACGGGCCTGATTTCGATTCGATAGTTTTTGGGTGCCCTATCCGTCATGCCGAGTACCTATCACAGGTAAGCTAGGGTAGGCATTCATACCTCTTTACATGACTCAGCGATTGCGTACCTGATGGTGAAAGTCTGCTGAGCGATTGATGCCCAATCTGTTTTTCTATTTACTGATTCAATTTCTGTAACATCCACGTGACCCTATCTACCCTCACCAAGCAACCTGCCACCCTTCGCAAAGTTTTACCCAATGGCATTACCGTAATTGCGGTAGAAAATCCCATTGCAGATATTGTGGCTTCCCGCCTCTTTGTGCGGGCTGGGCAGCTGTGGGAAACCCAGGAAACGTCTGGATTGTTTGATTTGCTCACAGCTGTGATGGTAAAAGGCACGCAGACCAAAACCGCCTTAGAGATTGCTGAAATTGTCGAGTCGATTGGTGCGAGCCTGAGTGCCGATGTCGCCGCTGACTACGGTGTTGTGAGTCTCAAAACCGTCTCATCAGACTTTGAGACCGTGTTGGGCCTAGCCGCTGAAATTTTGCGCAAACCCAGCTTCTTGCCCTCAGAAATAGACCTGGAAAGACGACTCCTTTTACAAGGGCTCAAGTCGATGAAGGAGCAGCCCTTTAGCATGGCTTACAACCATTTACGAGAAGCCTTGTTTCAAGGGCATCCCTACGGTCTGGCCCATGCACAAACAGAGCGTTGCATGGCAGCGTTTACAAGGGATGATCTCACGACGGCTCACCAGCGACATTTTTCGGCCAGATAATCTGGTCGTCACCATCGTTGGAAGAATTGCGCCCAGCTTGGCAGTTAAGCTAGTAGAGCAGTTTTTAGGGGATTGGCAATCACCTGATGAACCTTTACCCGCATTGAACGTGCCAGTGGTGACAGGTGCCGCCCAAAAAATTGTCACTGTGCAAGAAACCAATCAGGCGTTCGTTGTTTTGGGGCACGTTGCTGCTGCTGTTACACAGGCTGACTACGCAGCGCTAAAGCTGATCAGTACCTATTTAGGCAATGGCCTATCGAGCCGACTGTTTGTAGAACTCAGAGAAAAGCAGGGCCTTGCTTATGATGTGTCTGCCTTTTATCCAACGCGGCTCAGCACGGCTCAGTTTGTTGCTTACATTGGCACCGCTCCTGAAAATCTTGAAGTGGCTCTGGCTGGGTTGCAGTCAGAAATAGAGAGGCTGAAGACAACGCCGCTGACGGATGAGGAATTACAGGTCTCTAAAAACAAAATATTGGGCCAGTACGCCCTCGGCAAGCAAACCAATAGTCAAATTGCTCAATCCTATGGCTGGTACGAAATATTGGGCCTAGGAATGTCCTTTGATGAAGCCTTTCCAAAGGCGATCGCAGCGGTCACGATTGAAGACATTCAAGCTGCAGCCCAACGATGCTTTGTAGAACAATCTGTCTCCATCCTTGGCCCAGAAGCTGCCGTTGGCCACTTGGCCTAGCCTTATCGACAACTTAACCTATCGTTTCTTCGCGTGTTCGCAGCCCAAGATTGTTCGTAGCCAACATTGTTCATGTTTTTTCACACCGTAAATAGCACTGATGGTAGATACCACCGCATCGCCCGTTTCAGCTCAATCAGAACTTTGGCAGTGGCGGGGGTTTGACATTGGTTATCAGCACGCAGGCACGCAGCAGGCCGACGCCCCTGCGGTTATTTTGGTGCATGGCTTTGGGGCCTCCAGCATTCACTGGCGCAAAAACATATCGGCGCTGGCAAGTACCTGCCGGGTATACGCTATCGACCTTATCGGTTACGGCAAGTCAGACAAGCCTACACCGGGCGACCCACTAGACTACACCTTTGAAACTTGGGGAAAACAGCTCCTAGACTTTTGCTACGACGTCGTCGGTCAGCCGGCGTTTGTTGCCGCCAACTCTATTGGCTGTGTTGTAGCGATGCAAGCCGCAGTCAGCGACCCTAGCTGGGTCCGCGGACTTGCGCTGCTGGATTGTTCTCTGCGTCTGCTGCACGACCGCAAACGTCAAACCCTGCCGTGGTATCGCAGCGCGCCAACACCCCTCATTCAGCAGGTGTTGGGCTATAAGCCCCTCATCAAATTTTTCTTTGGCCAGTTGGCGAAGCCGAAATCTGTGAAGCGGATTTTACGGCAGGCGTACGGTCGCAAGGATGAAGTGACTGACGAGCTAGTCTCCCTGCTACTAGAGCCTGCTTTTGATGACGGGGCTGTCGATGTTTTCCTAGCCTTCATTCGCTACTCACAGGGCCCACTGCCTGAAGATCTATTGCCGAAGCTGCGCTGTCCAACCCTCATTATTTGGGGCCAAGAGGATCCGTGGGAGCCGATTGGCTTGGCTCGCGCCTATGGTGACTATCCGGTGGTAGAAGACTTTATTGAGCTGGAAGGGGTGGGCCACTGCCCGCAAGATGAAGCCCCTGAGCTAGTGAATCCCATTTTAGAGGGCTGGATTGCCCTGAAGAGCGAAAAATGAACAAAAAAATACCCCACATCACGGCCTGACATGGGGTAAGGGCAACAGTTAAACGCTTGTGCTGTGACTACAATCGCTTCCTATCTGGGCTAGAACTAGCCAAGCTGTGACGATTTATGGAGTGCCACAGGTTGAAAAACCCTGAGATTTGTCACCGCTAAGGCGACAGGGCTTTAGGAGGTGTGGTGCTCTTTTTTGACCTGTTATTTACCTTGCTTGAGGCAACTGTCTAGCGGGTATTTTCTGATACTGAGCCCTACCGCATTTACCGGGGGCTCTCTAATGTTGTGGCATTAACGGACAGGACGTTTTCACAGACAGGGAATTCTGAGCTTATATCCACGCGTCAGCTCAGGAGTTATCCGCCATGTTCAAGACACTTCTCCAAAACCGATGGTCTCACTGTGGAGCCCTGATGACAGTAGCCATATTGTCCTTGCTGACTGCGCCCACCCTCTTCCAGCCAGCACAAGCTGCAGAACCTTGCAGCTATCAATGCGGCTCTAACCAAATTCGCTTCGTGCCAGGACAGCCAATCACGATCGAGTTTATTAATAGAACCAATGGACTGATTAATCTAGAACGTGTGCTCGATATTGATATGCAGTGGCTGCGTCCTCAAACTAACTTTGCCATTCAAACCCTCGTCGGCGCAGATGCAGAAATGTCTCTAGTATTTTGGGATGATAATAACCGAGCCGTTAACGCAGTGCTCCATCGCCCCGATTCTGAAACGCTTCAGGTTGAGCTACTGCCTAGCGGACACGATGGCGACTATGCCGTACACGTTGTTAATGACGGACGAGTACTGGTGTATTAACTGGGTGAGATCTACTATCATTAGATCAAATGATCTATAATGCTCTGCTCTAGGGGTTTCAAGCGCTGATGTCCTCTTCTTTGTTCGTTACATCAAGGAAGATTGATCCTCAGATGCGTGAAATGGCTCGGGTCAGCGCTATAGTTCTTTGTGGCAGTTCTTTGGGGCTGTAGTTCTTTAGAGCTAGAGTTCTTTTGGCTAGGCAAACAACTGCTTTGAGCTAGGCAACTGTTCTAGGCTGAATGTTGCTAATGATTTGATCTAACCGCGTACTTGCTTCGACGTGCCCGACCAGCCCACGCAAAAAACTAAGCCGACTGCGATCGCACCGCCACGCCCCATTACCAAGCGGCAGGTGCCACCACAGCGCTGGCAAATTTTCCCAGCCCAAAAAGCACAGTCTAACCAAATTGCCCAAGCTACAGCACTTTCTCCGCTGCTGGCACAAGTCTTGATCAATCGAGGCATTTACACCGCTGAGCAAGCCTGGGAGTTTTTAGATCCTGAAACGCTACTTTTGCCCTCCCCTTTAGACGACTTTCCTGACTTAGAAAAAAGTTTGGACTTGCTAGTAGCCGCGGTTGAAAATCAGCAAAAGATTTTAATCTGCGGCGACTACGACGCCGATGGCATGACCAGCACGGCTTTGTTGATGCGATCGCTCCGCTACCTAGGCGCACAAGTAGACTATGCGATCCCTAGTCGCATGGACGAAGGCTATGGCATTAATAAACGCATCGTCGAAGACTTCCATGCTATTGGTGGTACCCTCCTGCTCACGGTAGACAATGGCATCGCGGCCTACGAGCCCATCGCCCGTGCCCGTGAATTAGGTCTCACCGTAATTCTGACCGACCATCACGCTGTTCCAGAAGATATCCCCCCGGCCAACGCCATCCTCAACCCTCAGCTCATCCGGGAAACTTCACCCTACCGAGGTGTCGCAGGCGTAGGTGTCGCCTATATCTTGGCCGTGTGTCTAGCACAGCGCATGGAAAAAATGCAGGACCTTACAGCAACCCTGCTCGCCCTATTTACCCTAGGAACCATTGCTGATCTTGCTCCCCTCACCGGTGTCAATCGCCGATGGGTAAAACGTGGGCTTAAACTCTTACCCAAATCACGCATTCCAGGCGTTCAGGCCCTGATTGAGGTCGCAGGGCTCAGTGAAGAAACGGCCCTAAAACCTGAGGCTATTGGCTTTAGGCTAGGCCCGCGCATCAATGCAGTGGGTCGTATCGCCGATCCACAAATTGTGATCGACTTACTTACCACAGATGATATTGGCGTTGCTCTTCAGCGCGCCATGCAGTGTGAAGAGGCTAACCAGCTCCGCCGCCAAATGTGCGAGATTATTGAGCAGCAGGCCGTGGACTGGTGCGAAGACCAAATGGACAAAGGTCTCCTCGATTTGCAAAAGGAGCGTGTGCTTGTTGTTGTTCAGCCAGAATGGCACCACGGTGTTATCGGTATCGTTGCCTCGCGCCTCGTCGAGCGTTATGGTGTCCCCGTCTTCATTGGTACCTACGAAGATAAAGCCAAAAAAGAAATTCGTGGCTCGGCGCGCAGTATTCCTGAATTTAACGTCGTAGAAGCGCTGCGCTTTTGTGATGATCTGCTTGGTAAGTACGGCGGACACCGGGCAGCAGGCGGGTTTTCATTTCCTGCGAATAAGCTGCGGCAGGTGAAGTCTCGACTGAGTAATTTTGCGTGCAAACATCTACAGCCAGAACATCTCAAACCATTGGTCATTGCTGATGTTCAAGCGCAGCTAGCCGATGCTAATTTGGATTTGTACACTCAAATCGACCAAATTCAGCCCTGCGGTATCGAAAATGCAGAACCCGTATTTTGGACTGCCAACGTCGTTGTCGTTGAGCAAAAAGTGATTGGTAAAACCAGTGCGCACTTAAAGCTAACGTTGGCACATACACCTTTTCAGACACCCTCACAGACTGCTGAAGGCTCGCAAGCCAAAACGGTAATTAAGGCGATCGCATGGCGATGGGGGCAGCACTACCCCCTGCCCAGAGAGCTAGATATTGCCTACAAACTTCGCCTCAACGAATGGAAAGGCAGACGCAGCATAGAAATAGAACTGGTCGGTGCTAGGCCAGCTACACCAACCCATCGCCAGGAAGAAGAAGGTATCCAGCCATGGTCAGAAGACAGCCCGCACCTTGAGAGGATCAGCAAAGCATCGCCAGCAAAGTCATTGGCTACTAAGCCAGAGGCAGCGCCAGAACAGCCCCTAGCGACTCATCAAGGGGCGACGTCTCAACAGGCCTCAGCCAGTATCGCCAAAGATATCGCCCTTCAGCTACAGGCCGATATCAGCCGTCAGTCCTCAGCAGGCGTGGCCGATCCATCCATTTCATTTACCGTAGAAAAAGGCACCAACCCACAACATCCATCAGAAATTGCTACTTCAAAGGGGTCACTGACAACGCCAAAGCCAGTGTCAGTTTCTAAAGCGGTGGCGGCGCCGATGGCATCCCCACTGTTATCGCCTGACTCAAAAGCCGTTATTGCTTCATCCACATCCTCTTTGCCACTGCCCTCTACAGATCCTATTGTCGCAGAAGACACTGCGACCTTTGATCCTAATGCCAGTCGTAACGCCAGTCGGGTCATCGAGCCGAAACAAGCTATCAAAACCGCTATGAGCGGTCTTGAGTCAGTGCTGCACGTGGAGTTTTACCACAGCCAGCGCCGCTATAAAGGCACTCTAGAAAAATCAGAAGGAAACAGCCTGCTAACGATTCAAAATGCTGAGTCCCACCTTTTGATTGTTCAAATGAATGAGCGCAAAGGCTTCTTATATCTGCCAGATCAAGCCCCACAGCCTGTCGATATTGCCGACCAAAAATATTTCAATTTGATTAGAGCTGGGCTGAATGCCATCGAAGTGAAGCAAAAAACTCAGCTACTGATTAAAAAGGACGAGCTGCTGGTGGAAAAAGACAGCCAAATTGACACCATGAAGGCTCAAATAGACCTACTAGAGGAAAAAATTACCCAGCTTTCCGCAGAGCAGCAACGCCAGTTTTCTGAGCTAAAAACAGCATTAAAAAGTCAGGAAAGCACGATTCAAGGGAAAGAAGCCCACATCGTGCAAATGCAGACAGAGCAGATGCAGACAGAGCAGATGCAAATTCAGGTTCGCAGCACCTCTCCGGCACCCTCGGCTGACAGTAAGCAGCAGGTAAGATTGGCGGTCGGCGATAGCGTTTGGTTTTGCCTACAAGCCCATAGCCAAAAGGATTTGCAGGCTGCCTATCAGAATTATCAGCTCATTGATACGGATGGCCCAGATGCTGATATCGCTGACTATTCAGAAGCCGGTATGCGATTAAGCCAAGCTATTGATCGCGAAGTCATGAAGCCGTTCTTCCAAGACCTCAGTACCTTTGCTCAACAGCAAGGTCACAAAAGCCTAGGGGGCCTTCCTTTAAAGGTCGGGAATACGTACACGCTCGCAATGATGCCAGCGCTTTTGGCTGATCAGTGGCGCTCATTTCCGCCAGGTGAGTTAGGCCAGCAGCAGCTCAATGAGGCTAGCGTCAAAATCGTGAAGGTGAAGGCACCAGAGCCTGTTTCAGCTAGCGATCGCGCTTTACTAAACCAGTTCTTACAAGTATGGGAGCACCCTATGGCGAGTTGCCTGCTGCAAAAAGGTCGTCAAGCTGCTTCCAGCCTCGATCAAATCAGTAAGCTGCGTAATATTGCTGCGCATCCAGAAAGCTTCTTGTACCGCTGGCAATACGAACTTCTGCATCAGTTGATTGCAGGGAAAGAGGCCAAAGGTGGCTTGCTCAGACAAATTTTTTCATAGATTTTCACAGCTCAGATCAGAAGCGTTCCGTCCGCTTTATAGAACAAGTTGCAATGAGTGTGCACACATGTGTCACACACTCACATATCGACGTTGCCAAAAAGTTATCCCCAACTGAAAAAAATTAGGAAAACCTTCCTGACGAAGAAAAAATGCTTTGATCTAGTAATTAAGTAATTACACGGAGAATCCCAGACCCACTGAAAAGACTAGGTTGTCGACAATCTTAATCCCTCAAGGAAATCTTAAATAAGCATAAAACTTGATGCGTTGTACAGGTTTACGCTTCGTTTTTTGACCCTTTCCACAAGGTTTTCCACAGAGTTTTCCACAGGCTAACCCACAGAATATTGATATACGCCAGAGCTAAACTGGCACTGTATCCATAAGCACATTTAATTCTAGCTCCCATCCGAGAATTTACACGACGCGGTGGGAAATATTGAACATGTGAGGCTGCGTTTTTCTACAGGTTTTTGCTGCATGGCAGTCTGTTGGGCGTAGTTCTTTTCACAGGCAGTTTTGGATTAGTTTTGCGTCTATTCGTGTTTTACGAGTAAGCGCGAGCATTTACCTCCTTAAACCCATGGATTACGCGCCTATCGTCACTATTTCAGCAGCAGAGTCATCAGCGGAAACCGCTCGCAATCGAGGCGTTTTCTCAGTGGCTGCTGACGTTGACTTCGCCAACAAAATTCGCACCTATGAGCGTATTCTTCAGCAGGTACCTGAAAGCTTTATTGCGTGGTGTTATTTGGGCTATTTCTTAGCGCGTTCAGGACGCAGGCAAGAGGCCCTATCAGCCTATGTTCGGGCACTCCAGATCAATCCGGCCTCGCCCCGGGTTTGGACAAATTATGCCGCGATATTGGAGCAACTAGGATACTATGGTGAGGCTGCTGAAAGTTACAGCCAAGCACTGGTAGTTTCCCCCTGCTACTTAAAGGCTATGCAAGGTAAGAGTAAAAATCTATTTCGTCTCCAGCAATATCAGGAGGCTCTAGAGAGCTACGAGCAAGCACTGGCGACTCGTGGTGATGCCTATGAGCTTTGGTATGGCCGTGGCAAGGTGCTCACAAAGCTTAAGCGCACCGATGACGCGATCGCTAGCTTTGAAAAAGCCCTCAATCTGAACCCTCACTCGGCAAAAGTATGGGCTAGCCTTGGCCAAGCGCTGATGTATCAGCAAAAAAACGAAGCGGCTATTGCAAAATTTGAAAAGGCGCTGCGGCTCAGCCCTGACGACGCTCTAAGCTGGACCTACAAGGGCTTTTTATATAAGCGTATGGGCCGTTATGAAGATGCGCTTACCTGTTTTGATAATGCCATCAATATTGCGCCTCAAGTGGCGCGCTCATGGCATCATCGCGGCTTGGCCTTGATGAATCTCACCCGCTATCAGGATGCTCACGATAGCTTTGAGTGTGCGCTTAAGTTCCAAGCGTATGACCACAAGAGCTGGCTAAGCCTGGGCTGGGCGCTAGAAAAAATGGGCAATTATCAAAAAGCTATCGAAGCCTATAACAAGTCCTTGTCTATTGAGCCCGATCAGCCTTTTGCGTTCTATCGTCAGGCCCGCTGCTACGCCTTTTTAAGAAATGTTGGCTCAGCGGTGGAGTATTTAAGAAGGGCGATCGCACTTCGTCCCGATGACTATATCAAGCGCTCTATGAACGACCCTGTTTTGAGAGGTGTGCAGACCCAGGCGCTGTTGAGCGCAGCACCCGCGACTGCAAGCGTCAGCTAGCCAGTCGCTGATCTCAATCTGCGGATAACACAGTAAAGTCAAAAGCGCCGCTAGCCCATCAAGCTAGCGGCGCTTTTGGCTCTGATAATGTAATGCTTCGAGTTTTAGCCGCTAAGATGCGCGTGAACGACGAACCCTACGAGCGACAACAGCGCCACACAGCAACACGGCCAGATACGGGCTATAGGCTAGTAGCCAGAGGCCAAGCTGCAACAAATCCGTTGTGAACTCGCCAACTGATTGTGTGGCGGCTTTCCAAGACGTCTTAAGCTGATTTGAGACGGCGGGTTGTCTGGGTGAAAGCGCGATCGCACTCTCCAAGGTCAAGTTAATGGTGGAATAACGCACCTGAGTCTGCAAATTCTTTTGTTGTGCAGCCATCTGTTCAATGTTCTGTCTCACATTACCCAGCTCACGAGACACTTCCAGCACATCAGAAATCTCTCCTGAGCGGGACATGATCTCTTGCAAAGCCTCTTCCGACTTGCGCGCGTTGCTCAGTCGTGCTTGCAGATCTACCAGCTGGCTAGAGACATCTTCTGTCGTGATAGCTCGGCTCCGCACTGTCCCGATGGCTGTTAGTGCATCGAGTGTTGCATCCAGCCTGTCTTGAGGAACACGCAGACTAAACGTGATCCGGCGCTGGCGTTCACCCGTATCATTGAGCGACAGCACATCACCCTGCTGTGTGGCTACAATTTCTCTTACCTGCTCAAACCCTTTTTCAACAGAGTCTACGCTCAATACCAGATTAGCGCGCTTAATGAGCTGTGGTCGCTCAGCCGGTGTTATCTGCTCAGCAGTCTTATCCGCTTGAGCAACTTGCTGGGCTGAGGATCTATCACTTTTGGCTTCTATGGCTGTTTCTAACGGGGCAGGACCTATTTCTGCATCAGCCGAGGTTGCCTGTGATAAAGAAGCTTCCGGCATTTGTGACGCGCAGCTCGTCAATCCTGTTAAAGCTATGGCCGAGCCAGTTAACAATACAAGGCAAAAACGTTTCATGATAGGTATCCTCATGGGAGTAATAGGCCGTATTCTCTGGTTGTTACCAGTGTGGCAACCTGGTAGCCCAAAGACTGTAGGGTTTCAAAAAATGAAACCTACATGCACACCATCACTTCGGTTTCTAACCATTTGAGATACGAGCAAGTGACACTTTTGTAATGCTGAGAATTTTCCTGACCGCTTGCTGCGCCGAGGCTATGTATTGCTGCAGAGCATTGTCTCAAAGGACCTAGAGGTTTACGTAAAAGGAAGCCGATCTAAAAAAGGGGGTAAGCAATACACTTACCCCCTTTTATTTTTTATGCGTACCGTATGACGAGCATCAGATCGAGCTTGCTGTTATTAAACGGTTACGGCTGTAAATTTTTCACTGATACGCTTCATGGCTTCTTCCACATTTTCACGGCTGTTAAAGGCTGAAATTCGGAAGTAGCCTTCGCCTGCGGCCCCAAATCCAGAGCCCGGTGTTCCAACAATGTTACAAGTATTTAGCAGCTTGTCGAAGAAGTCCCAGCTGCTAAGACCATCCGGCGTTTTGACCCATACATAGGGCGCGTTCACACCGCCGTACACTTTAATGCCCGCGTCGGTGAGCTTCTCTCGAATAATACGCGCGTTCTCTAGGTAAAACGCAACTAGCTCTTTTGTTTGCTGCTGACCCGCGTCTGAATACACGGCTTCAGCTGCTCGCTGAACAACATACGAGACACCGTTAAACTTGGTGGATTGGCGGCGGTTCCACAGTCCCCATAGTTCTACATCAGAGCCGTCTTTTGCTTTGCCTTTTAGCGCTTTGGGGACGACAGTCAGCGCGCAGCGCGTGCCAGTAAAGCCTGCATTCTTAGAAAATGAGCGAAATTCGATCGCACACTCACGGGCTCCTTCGATTTCAAAAATAGAGTGAGGAATTGAATCATCAGTGATGAATGATTCGTAGGCCGCATCAAACAAAATGATAGAACCATTTTTACGAGCGTAGTCCACCCAAGCTTTAAGCTGGTCCTTTGTCATGGTTGCGCCTGTTGGGTTGTTCGGCGAACACAAATAAATAAGGTCTACTTTTCCAGAGGGAATGTCGGCTTTGAAGTCATTGTCAGCACTGATAGGCAAGTAGGAAATGCCTTCGTACTTACCGCTATCATCAGCATCTCCCGTGTGGCCTGCCATGACGTTGGTATCTACATACACAGGATACACAGGGTCCGTAACGGCAATGCTGTTATCATCCCCAAAGATATCTAGAATATTGCCGCAGTCACACTTAGAGCCATCAGAAATAAAAATTTCGGCGGCGTCAATGTCGCAGCCGCGAGCTTGAAAGTCTTGCTTGGCAATTTTTTCGCGGAGCCACAGATAACCCTGTTCAGGGCCATAGCCACGGAAAGATGCGCGATCGCCCATATCTTTTACAGCTGCAATCATCGCTGTGCGGCAAGCTTCTGGCAACGGCTCAGTGACATCGCCAATTCCCAACTTAATCACGGGCGCATTGGGATTAGCCTCGGTATATGCTTTCACCCGGCGACCAATTTCCGGAAAGAGGTAACCCGCCTTAAGCTTGAGATAGTTGTCGTTAATCGTAGTCATAGTTATTTGGTTGCGATCGAGCCGTTACTGATATAGCCGTTATTGATATTATCGTATGCCCCTTCACACTCGCACGGCTTGGATTTTTGACATGGATGGCACCCTCACTGAAAGTCTCCACGATTTTCCCGCTATTAGCCGAGCCCTTGGGCTTCCTCCTGAGGAACCTATCCTAGAAGCCCTTGAGCAGCTATCGCCTGTTGAGGCTCAAAAGTGCCACCAGCAGCTCAATGAAATAGAGTTGGAAATTGCCCGTCAGGCGACTCCCCAACGAGGCGCTCACGATTTACTGAGCACTTTAAAGTCTCAAGACAAGCACATTGGCATATTGACGCGCAATACAAAAATCATTGCTCACGAAACCCTAGCTGCCTGTGGTCTATCTAATTTTTTCCATCCAGATCATATTTTAGGCCGTAGCTGTTGCCCTCCTAAGCCCAAACCTGATGGCATCCTTCAGCTTCTTTCCGCTTGGTCTACAACGTCTGCCGATGCCGTCATGACTGGTGACCATAAATTCGATCTGGTTGCAGGTCGCAACGCTAATGCCACAGCCGTTTACTTGGATCCCTCAGGACATTTTCCTTGGAAAGATTACGCTGATTACGCTGTGAAAAGTCTGAACGATTTACGCCAGCTCAGCTTAAATCAGCAGCCATAGCGCGCCTTCTATGAAATCGCTTCTTGGAAGGAAGTGGATTTTTTTAGTTCAATTCAACGATTGATAGTGGCGACTATATGAAGAAATGTTGTCCATAACTCATCAAAGAAAGAAATATTGATTAGCGACGCCTGTTCTGGGTCCACAACGGGCTGACAACCTCTCTACACTCGAATTAGCTTGGGTTAGTACCGGTTGATGCTGGGCAGTCTAAATGGCATCTCGCAGCTCTAGCCAGTGAGTATGAGTACTCAGTGTCGATGCAATATCGGCATAGAAAGGTATTTGTGCTCATTGACTTTCTGGTTGACATTTGCTTCAAAAGTTCGTTACATTTGTTAATGTAGATTCTGATGCACAACCTACTTGAGTGCTGCCAGTCAGAAAGGCTGGTTAATGCCCGGTTTATAAGCAGGATGGCATCATTGCCTACTCCATAACAGCACCGTGAATAAATAAGGAATCTCGCAAAATGGCTATTGTTCTAGCGCTTTTGATTGTCGGCTGGCTCGTTGCATTCGCCCTCGGATCACAAGCTGGGTTTGAGAATGAGGTACCTGCGCCTAATCAAACTGCAAACTCGGCGGTAACTCAGTCTTCTAGCGCTGATGCTACGACTTACCGCGAGCCCGTTTCGGCGTCGTAGGTCACTCAATATTCTGCACAAACGAAGAGCGCTGAGGAATACGGAGTCCTCAGCGCTCTTCGTTTTGAAAAAGTATGCATAGCTACCCCATATGTCCCAGGATGTAGTAGGTAGCCGACTGTGTTCGTTCTGTTGTCAGTTAGTCAGTGATGCTTTTAGCTGTTTTATGACGGGTTCAGCTTATGTGACTTGGCCTCAAGCGGACAAAACTTGTATCAGCAGCTCTCCCCTGTAACTAAATAGGCTGATTAGCTTCCTCGATGAAATGCCAAGCGGCTTCTGGCGTCATAGGTTTTGCAAAGTAAAAGCCTTGAATGGTTTCACACCCTAGGGCGCGAAGTCCTTCCAGCTGTGCCTTTGTTTCGACGCCCTCTGCCACAATATCCATTCCCAGGCTGGTGGCTAAGTCGATGATGGTTCTTACGATTTCAGTATTTTCGCCTTTTGCGCCAATATTTTGCACAAATGAACGGTCGATTTTTAGGATATCGATAGGCAGCTGCTGTAAACGACTCAGTGACGAATAGCCAATGCCAAAATCATCAATGCACAGACCTACGTTGAGCGATCGCAGTGCTTTGAGTACGGTCAGTGCCTCCGCAGAGTTGTGCATGATAGCTGTTTCCGTAATTTCCAAACGAAGCTTTTCAGGCGCTATGCCTGTCTCAGCCAAAATCGTTTTTACTTGATTGATTAAATCGTTCTGTGTCAGCTGCCGGGCTGAAATATTGACATTGATTTTGACGTCTTCTCCGTTAGGTAGCTGTTGCCACTGACAAACCTGTGAGCAGGCTTCTTTTAAAACCCATTTGCCAATCATGCTAATGACACCCGTTTCTTCCATGACTGGAATAAACTCGCCGGGTGAAATAGACCCGTGCTGAGGATGGTGCCAGCGGAGCAGCGCCTCGACGCCAATAACGCGGCCATTTTCAGCATTAATAATGGGCTGATACCGTAGCTTTAGCTCCTCTCTTTGTACCGCGAACTGTGCCTGCGTGGCCATTTGCCATAGCGCAACCGCTCGCTGATGCATGGTTTGATCAAAGACCGTGTGACAAGAGCCGCCTTGGGCTTTGGCTCGGTATAACGCTGTATCTGCATTGCGTAGCAGATCACTGGACTGTTCGTAGCCGACACTGCTACACACAACACCAATGCTGATGTTGGCGAACACCTCGTAGCTGTCTAGCTTGAAGGGGAGTTGTAGGCTGGCATGGATGCGATCGCACACCATCAGTGCGTCTTCCAATCCGTCAATGTCTTCTAATAAGATTGAAAACTCATCTCCGCCCAGCCGCGCCAAGGTATCACACCGCCTAATGCAGGACTCTAACCGCCCTGACAACGCACTCAGCAGCTGATCGCCGATGGAGTGTCCTAAGCTGTCGTTGATTACCTTAAATCGGTCCAAATCTAAAAACAGCACAGCACACTGAGTGCTAGTATTCCGCTCTAGGCGAATGACCGCCTGCTCCAACCGATTCACAAATAAGGCGCGGTTCGCTAATCCTGTTAGTCCATCATAAAAATCTCGATGACGCAGTTGTGCTTCCATCCATTTTTGCTCTGTCAGATTGACCACCTGAATCAAAAAGCAAATAGGTCTTTGTTGAGCATCCCGCACCATGGTTACTGTGAGCCCCACATGCAGCGGCTTTTCATCCTTGCTCCAGTGGCGTGTCTCAATTTGAAAGTGTGGCCGTTCCCCCGCCAATAATTCTTCTCCCAGTGCTTTCAGTAGGGGGACATCTTCAGGATGGGTTAAATCTTTAAAGCACAGGGCTACTAGCTCACGTTCAGGGTAGCCTACCGCATCGCAAAAGCTTTGGTTTGCACTCAAAAAGTGACCGCTCAAATCCAGAATAGTCATGCCGATAGGCGAGAGCTGGAAAATTTGTTTGAGTGTTTTTGTATTGAGAGAATCTTGCTGGCTTGGTTGGGGTATCGCTGGTTGGAAGTCCCTTGAAGACTGACTTTGGGTAGACGGCTCTGCTGCTGTCGATACTGCACTTTCAGAGACCATCCGTTTGGCTGCAGGTTGGGTCGCTGAGGTAGCGTGACTATTGAGTAAAGAAGGATTTGCCACGCCGGAGTGAGTATTCATAAGGATTAAAAAGAGAAACGAACAAGCACGCGAGGCGTTTGTGCCTAGGGCAGTTGCAATCCTTGAAGGATATAAACCCTTGAGGTGCTCAGGCAAACCCGCTCAATCGTATGTATCGCCAGGTAGGTTATTCAAGAATGCCCTGAGAAACTTTCCGACTCTCTTTTCTTGATGAATTCCATACATTCTTGGCATTGATAGCCAATAGCCTATCGGCTAAACACTGAACTTTATAGAACAAGAAGGGTTGTAGCTATCTGCGCTTATGCCAGATGGCCATACGCTATTGACGTGTGATTGCCCATTCTCATGCTCATGGCTCTACGGCTCTCGCGTAACCTGAACAACGGTTTCAGTGACCTGCTCAAAGGTATCGTCGTGACTGATGACAAATATTTGGTTAAAGGACCTAATGCGTGCGATCGCCTCTGCTAGGCTCGCGCGCCGGGGCCGATCCATATTGGTGGTTGGCTCATCAAAAAAGGCCACGTCAATGTCAGCTAGTATTTTTAAGAGTGCCAGCCGAACGGCGAGGGCCGCACACATTTGCTCTCCACCGGATAAATTAATAAACCGACGAGTATGAGCCCCTTCTTGTACCGTAATTTCGTAGTCAGCACTCCATGTCAGCGCCACATTCTGACGACCGAGTAGCTCACGAAATAAGCGGTCGGCTTCTTTTGAAATATTGTGTACGTAGCGCTCGGTAATTCTAGGGCCTGCCGCTTTG
This sequence comes from Cyanobacteria bacterium J06634_5, assembly GCA_039820525.1. GTDB lineage: Bacteria > Cyanobacteriota > Cyanobacteriia > Phormidesmidales > Phormidesmidaceae > Phormidesmis. The sequence goes on along the minus strand of JBCBPY010000009.1, from coordinate 97,932 downwards.
TATACTTTGCGGGCATAGCTCACAAATCGCCTAATGCGATCGCGCTCCTTCAAATTACGCCGTGCCTGATCTCGTTTTTCAGCTGTTTCCTTTAGCGCATTTATTCTCGCGGTTAACTCATCCAATCGTTGCTGCTGTTGAGGCAAGCTGCCCCTGAGCTGATCTGCTTGAGACGTAATCTCACTCAGCTGCTTTTCTAAAGCGACAAAAGCTTCTGGATCAAAATTCTCATTCAAATCTGCAATGTTCTGGTCTACCTTGTTTTTTTCGGCTGCTAGCTGTTTTAGCGTCTCCGCAAGTGTTTTGGCCTCAGCCTGAACTGACTTGAGCTGACTCGCTGCCTGTTGATTTTGTAAATACTGCAGGTACCCAGCCTGATGAGTTTGCTTAGCCTCTTGCTGTAATCTCATTTGGCTATCGAGCTGATCAAACTGCTTCAGGTTAGTGGCGATTGTCTCGTGCTTTTGTACAGAGCTAGCCTGTGAGGCTATCACAGCTTCATAGGTTGCTTTTACACTAGCCTGTTGCTGCAATGCTTTTATTAACAGCTGCTGTTTGGCCCTAGGATTGTCTAAAGCCTTTAACGCATTGTCTATGTTTATCAGTGCTTTGGTGATGTCGGGCTCAGCTTCTATTTTCTTCGCTAAGGCCGCAAGGTCTGCTTGAATTTTCTGCTGTTGCGTCTTTAACTGCTTACGTTTAGCTTCTTGGGTACTAATGGCCATGGCCTCTGCTTTTTGCGCATAGGCTGTTTGTAGCTGAATTTGTATAGCCTTCTGATGTTGTTGTAGTTGCTGGCGGTTGGTTTGAGCCGTTAAATCTAAAAGAATGTCATTGAGGTTTGTCAGTGTCTCTTTAGAAAGAATGCCCCCTTGAAACAGTGCCTCTTTAATTGATTCGATCTCCTCTGCTTTTATCTGAGCGTACTCGCCCTCCCATTGGGCTAGCTGTACGAGTGCTGCCTTTACCTGTTGGCGATAGCAATCTTGCCTTGTTTTTCCTGTCTCTGTCAATGCTCTAATTTCTGTCTCAAATTGCTGTGCAGCCTCTATCCGGCTGAGCTGCTGCTGAATACGACTTTTTTTCTCTTCCCATGCTGGAATTTGTTCAATCGTTGTTTGTAGAGCAGAGAGCCGAACAATTTCGGTTTCTACAGTTTCAATCTCTTTAGCAATTGTTTTGCCTTGCTCATCTAAATTTTTGCTTTCAAAGTGGAAATTGGCAAAGGTTTGAACTTTCTTTTGCAGCACATCTTTTTCTTTTTCGAGACGGCGCTGTTGTGCTACGTCCTCTTCTAAATCTTTTAATGCTTGTTCTGAGGCTTCTAGTTGTTCGATTTGAGCAGCTAGTTTGGAGGCCTCTCCTTGAGTTTTGTTTAGTGCTTTTTGTACCTGCTGTTGAGAGAGCAACAGTTGTTGTCTTTCATTGCTCTGTGCATCTAACCCCTTAATAGCTGATTCAATGACTAAAAATTGCTCATAGGCGGGCTTATTATGCTTGCAAATATCAGCAGCTTTTTCAGTTGCACTGACAGTTGCTGACATCCTCTGCTGTGCTTGTTGCTGTAATTTTATGTTTTCAGTAAGGGTTTGTTGTTTACGCTGTGCTGCCTGTATCTTTTCAGCCTGTTCTACAATCCTTTGCCTCTTTTGGCTGAGATCTGTTGCTTTCTTTTCAAACTCAGTTAGAAGCTGATTGCCTAGTTTCAGTTCTTCTGTTAGCTGGCTAGAGCTCGTTTGCAAGGTATCCCAGTTTGCTAGTGAGTCTTCATACTGCTCAATCAAATCTTTTAACCGTTGTGACTGCGCCTCACTATATTTTCTAAGATGATTACTTTGCTTATAGGTTTCTCGGTACTCTTCAACTTTGAGGATCGTGTCGAAAATTGGCTTTCGTTTTTCTGTTGGCAACAAAAAATCGATGGTGAAAGTTCCTTGAGGCACCCCGATAGTATTGGAGAATAACTGGGAGAGATCCGTGCCAGGTGCGACCCCTAAGTGCTGCCGAAGCCAGGGTAATACCTCGTCTTTTGTTCGAGTATAGGGTAAGCGCTCGTTTAGCTGTGGATCGAACAGAATGTAGCCGCCAGAGGTTGAGCGCTGTACTTCGTAGGTACGGTCGTCACGGCTAGAGATAAAGGCAATGCGCGCTTGAGCACTGCTAGCACCGTTGCGAATCAAATCTTCTTTTTTGTAGCTGCCCTGATAGTTAAACAGCACCCATGCGATCGCCTCTAAAATGCTGGTTTTACCGGCGCCGTTCTCTCCACAGATTGCGTTTGTCCCCGGCTGAAAATCAAACTGCTTATCCTTATGGGTTTTGAAGTTAGTCAGCGCGACGGAAAGAATTTGCATCCTATTTTCACTGGAGCTGTGGACAACGGCACTACCATAGCAATCATACAGGCGTACTATAGTTTTGGGCTATTGTCCCGTGACTAACTATTGGGTTCCAGTAGCTGTGGGCGTGGATTCTTCTGCGCCTGTTTCTGATGGCTGTATCGGTGCTGGCATATCAGTACGCTTAGGGACCCTCAGCCAAATATCTATTAGCTCATCAGGATTGTCCGGCGATGCCATTTTGCCACCTGGAACCATGACATACTCAATTTCTGTTGCTGGAAAGGTGACAGCATCATCAGGCAGCTGCTGACTATGAGTGTTTTTTTGCCAAATGCCTGAGGGCACTGCATCTGGTTGTTCAGCCGGTGTGTTGGTGTCCGTACTCTGGATTTCTGTCCCTTCTCGCTCAGTGGTGACATCAGGTATCGGTGGAAAAATGAAGCGACTCAAGATGGAGGCAGCCATTCCCGCAATCAGGGCAATCGGAATCAGCATGCTGGTCCGTAGACGTAGCCGGTTCTGTGATTTACGGCTTGCCGCAATGAAATCTTGTGCTAGGTCAGAGAGTTCATCCCTGTGGAGCTGTAAAAAGGCCAGGGTTTCCTGTAGCTGCGTGCCCCCTAGCAAATACTCACTGCCCATAGGGCGGTGACGCTGTTCCCACTCTTGCGCACTGCTCTCCAGCTTTCGCTGTAAGCGCATGACGCTTCGAGATTCTGCCAACCAAGTTCGTAGCAAATCCCAGTCATGTACCAGCGATTCATGCACGATATCTATCGTTCTTGGCGAGCCAAAAATTGGCTGAACAGTCTCAGACATGTTGTTGAGGAACCATGTGGTGAGCGGAGAAGACTCATCTCTTTGAGTTTGCCATGCTGCGCTGGGCATCTCTACACCTTGTTCCGAACAGCAGCTCGTCGCTAACGAAGACTGTGACACGACAATCAAACGCTCAGAGGCCAGCTTATCCAATGTGAAATCAATTAACCCTGCTGGAAAACCTTCATTAATTAGCTCGCTTCTAAAAGCGCGACGACGGCGATCTTCTCGTCCTTCACCCAGTTCACACAGCGCTAAGAAAATGCGGCGCGCGGCGCGCTTTTGCTCCTCAGACAGACTATCAAAAACAGCTGTAGCCCGTTGCGTCATTACGCTTTTGACGCCACCCAAGGCCATGTAGGCATCCATGGTGAGCTTCGGGGCAGTACCACCGCGTTCACTGGTATCCCGTTTGCGCCACAGTTCTAGCAACGTTTGCTGAATAAGAGGGAGTTCACCGGGGGCTCCGTTAGTGTCGAGCGCTAGGGTGTAAAGCATAGTAGGGTCCAGCTCAATCCCCATCTTTTTCGCAGGTTTTTGAACGACTGCTTTGATTTGGTCATAGGTCATGGGTGTTACAACGACCGTATTTTTCTCAACTAACGCCTTAAAATCCTGATAGGGCAGGAGTTCATCGGTTGCATCTGCACGTAAACCGATAACCACACCTAAGGGGGTGCTGGGATCTTGTAGTGCTTCAGTCAGGCATTGAATAAAGAGCTGTCGCTCGGCGAGCATGTCCTCATTACCTGTTGGCACAAACAGTTCTTCGAACTGGTCAATAATCAGCCATAGCTTGGAGGCTGAGGGAATAGTCGTTTCCCCTGGCTTGAGCAAATTAGCGCGTACAAGCTGCGCTAGACCAGCTCCACCACCTGTTTGTAGGAGCTGTTCGGCCTGGTGCATCTGACCCGCTCGCTGCACACCGTCCTGGGTGGATGTGGTGAAAGCCGCTGCCAGACCCTTGATGGGATGCTGGGTGGGATTAATGAGTTGTATGCTCCAGTTTTCGGAGCCTGAAATACGGTTGCCCTTACGCAAGTGAGGCATGAGGCCGGCACGCAGCAAAGACGTTTTACCGCTGCTAGAGGCACCCACCAGTGCACAAAAATCGCTACTCTCTACTTTTTTCAGTAGCTTAGCTGTGAGGTCTTCACGGCCAAAGAAATAGTCTGCATGAGCCTCGTCAAATGGTGAGAGTCCTCGGTAAGGACAAAATCCAAAGGATAGCTTTTTAAGCCGAGCAAAGGTACTCACCGGTGTTTTTGAAAACGCGGCCTTGAGTCCACTCACGCGAGTGAGGACGATTTCACTACCAGAACTTTCAAATAAGGGCTGCTGAATTTCGCCTCGCAGATGCTGGCTGACATGTTCAGTTAAGCCATAGTTGCTCACTTTGCCACCATCTTGCTTGTAGGGATCAAGCCCAGAGAGTAAGGCTTCTGTAAATACGCTGTGCTTACCATCTAGTGCTTCGTAAGCCGATTCGTACTCACGCGATGCTGCCATAAAGAGTCTGTCGATGCCGGAGCGAGCCCCTGGATCGGCATCGCTGAAGCTGAGCAACTCACCACTATGACAACAGTCCAAAATGATAACGAGCTGACGAACCGGACTCTGCTGTAGAAGGCGGCGCAACCAAAAAAGAGAGACGCCAAAGTTACCTTTGCTCGGGTCAGTATCGCTGGTGGCTAAATAGCCTTCTTGAATCCCTGCTTCACGCTGCAAACCGTGCCCTGAGAAATAAAATAGGGCTGTCGTTGCAATGTTTTTACCCTTAGGCTTAAACAGCTGAACGAGAGACTCTTCAAGCATCGCTGTTGTCACCGCGCGGCGTTTGCCGACGGAAGCTCGCCCGCTTTTAATCACTTCTGGTAGCCGGTGCACCCGAAACTCGCCCTGAGTTTGCAGGCGAGCGGCAACGGCCTCCGCGTCTGCCGCTGGAGCGTTGAGTCCTGGCAGAGCTTGGTACTGGTTGATGCCGACAATTAGCGCATCCCGTGACATGAGTAAAACACCCTTTGCAAAAATAGCGCGCGCTTAGCTGTGGTTTTAAACAGATGCTGACTAAGCGAAGCGCGGAGTTGTAAGGCGAATAGTTAAGGACTCAATTAGCTAGTGAGAAAAACTAGCGAGCGAGCAACCACTGTTTTGAGCCTTACGAACCCCCAAGAAGTTCAACTTGGAAAATACTGTCCGTAACCAACTAAGAAAAATTGATTAGGGAAAATACTGACGTATTGGCTTCCTACAAGAAGATAGACAACTTTGCGGAGAAACAACCAGGGGGGTGTTGCCCCTACCCTTCTCATAGCAAAAAGTATTGATATACGGCCATTACAGAGAATCTGCCCAAAAATACGGAAGGGCTTCTGATGGTAACAACGAGTCTTGATGAGTTTTCCGTAGTACGGACGTAGGACTACGGACAGAAGAAAGCTGAACATCTGCTTTCCTCTGGGTATATACGTAGCTAACGGTGAGAGTATTTTTCTCTCATTAATGAAAGTTGTTTTTGTCTACGCCAAATGGCTGATTTTGAAAATTATTTCCGGGTCCGTACAAAAATCGATGCCTTGGCAAAAAAATATTTTCGCCTTTGTGTAATTTCCGATAGTAATCAAGTTTTGTCGCTGGGGGCTTTGTCAACTCTTCTCACGTTGACAGACAACTCTTCAATGAGGCTACTTTTCAGGTGATTGGTTTTAATCAAGTGCCTGAAAGGTGCGATCGCATTATGGAAACTGTCTGAGCGGCTAAGCGCAGGGCGTCAAAATATATTTGCCAATATGATTGCCCTTTTCCATCTCGGCATGAGCAGTTTGTACCTGCTCTAGCGAGAACGCTCCAGCAATAGGCATCTGATAATTGCCAGCGGCAACATTGTCTAAAATGTGTGCATAAGCTACTTGCTCGGCAGGCGTGTTTGTGATGTGGTTGAGTAGCCATCCTCGAATGGCCGCATCTTTACGGATTAGAGGCGAAACATCGAGGGTTCCTGGTGTCCCGAGCAACCCATAGACCCACAGAGTAGCGCCTTGGGCTAGCAAACGAATTTCGTGATGTAAAAATTCACCGGCTGCAACCGGGTCAAAGACAATGTCAACGCCATGACCTTGGGTTAGACGCTTGATAGTTTTCCACCAGGGGACAGGCCCTGCTGAGTTTGTGGTCAAAACGATGTGGTCATACTTGGCGGCTGGCAATTTTTCTAAGGCGTCTATTTTCTCTGGGCTTGTGGTAGTTCCAAGTGTGATACCGCCGTATTGTTTAACAATCTGGCTCGCGGCGATCGCCACACTGCTACTGGCTGCCGGGAGCAAAACGATTTGACCTGCTTGAATATTTTGCCGTCCAACCAAAGCTCCCCAAGCGGTCACAAAGGGAAGCCAAAGTGCTCCGAGCAGGCGCTCATCAATGGCGTCTGGAACCTGTAGGGTATTTTGCGCCGTGGTTACAAACCTCGTTCGATAGGTGCCATTGCCTGCGGCTGCACCCAGGCTAAGAATGACGCGCTGCCCTATCTGGCGGTCTGTGACTTGAGAGCCCACGTCTACAATCACACCGCCACCTTCTATGCCTGGCGTAAACGGTGGCTCGCCTGAACTCAAACGGTACTCACCTCGACGTGCCATCAGATCAGCTTGGTTCATGCCTACGCTTTTTAGTGTGATCGCAACCTCATTAGGCTGTAGTTCTTTCGGGCTCTCTTCTACTACCTGTAGGTTTTCAACACCGCCGAAGGCCGTTACGACAACCTTATTAGACGCAACAGAGTGACCTGTCTCGAGGGGTTGTGAGTGCATAGCTTTTCTTACAGTGGAATAGACAAGAATAAAAACAGACACTGGTAGCGTCATACGTAAGGGGCTAAGGGTATTTAAAGTAACGACCTTGGCTCCGTGAGGAAATGCTGAACCTACAACAGACTGTGCTGAAAGACCTTTTTGACATGGGCAAAAAAAGTTTAGAGCTCGAAGCATCCGGGCTTGGATATCTCAAACAAAAAGGGTCTAACCGTCTTGAATACCATGTGGATGAGTGACAACGCACTCCAGCTAAATCCGTCTTCATTAGAAAATGCGCTGTTTTTCTTAGATAGGTTTACATACCTTGATGCTGAGTTTTGCGTGATCGAGTTGGTCTCAACTGGAATGTTTGATTTGTCTCATCCAGAGACCGCGCAAGAGTTAGATCTTAAAAAGAGTTTACGAGCAATTAGACAAAAGTCCTTGAGTGCGAAAGGCATTTTGAAGTGGATTGCAGAAAACAAAGACCAACTGGAAGACTATCCGGAGGATTTGTGTGCATAGAATCCTAGCGACTGGCATGATGTTGGAACTCAGCCCTTGCTGTGCTTTTCGGGTTTAATGTTGGTCTAAGGGCTCTATTTTTCTATTTGTGCATGTCTATCTGTACAGTGTCTCATGTCCGGTTTTTTTAGCAGCGCTGTGCCAGGCAAGTGGTCGCGAGCGGCCTTCCACGAGTGGGCTCATCAGCACGCCGTTGAACAAGGGAAGCTTGTCGAACTGATAGAGGGCAAAATATGCCCACTACCTGACAGTGCACAATCCATAGGGCAGATTCAGCTATTGCAGGGCCAGATTCAAGCTCACTTGAATAGTGTAGAGGCCGACAGGTTTGAAGTGCGATCGCGCTACCCTATCCCTATCGATGATTGCTGCGAGCTGAAACCTGCGATCACCGTGAGTGAACTGACCACTCATCGCAACATCACTCATCGCGACACCACTCATCCTAGTAGTGCCATACCCCGCTGGGTGATTGATATCACAGATGAAGATCTGCACGATCAGCACCTTGATCGTCGTCAATATTTTTCACGAATAGGCATTCCCGATTACTGGTGTATGGATCTTGCTCAAGTTGAATTGAGGACGTACCAGAACCCCACTCAGTCAACCTATACCACCTGCACACTGCTGCATATTGGAGAGTGCGCATCCCCTCAATCACTGCCTCGGGTGACCATCCAGGTTCAAGAGCCAACACCGCTTCATTTTTTAACGCGTACGACTAATAACAGGACGCAGGCCTACACAACGGCTAATTTGCCTTTACAAGTCTGGCGTAGCTAAAAACAAAGGCAGATAGCGCTTACTCGGTTTTTAATCGCAGCCTGACCGAATCGCCATGAGAAGGCAAGCCTTCTGCTTCAGTAAGGACATCGATATCCCCTGCCACTTCTGTTAGAGCAGAGCGCGTGTACTGAACAAGGCTAGTGTGCTTCATGAAGGTTTCGGTGCTCAGCGGAGAAGCGTAGCGGGCAGCCCCAGAGGTTGGGAGCGTGTGATTTGGCCCTGCTAAGTAGTCACCGATGGCTTCTGGGGTATCGTGACCTAGAAAAATAGCGCCGGCTTGATGAATAGAGGGCAACAGCTCCCAGGGGTCTTCCACTTCTAGCTCTAGGTGCTCTGGTGCGAAAATATCGGATAGCTGAGCGGCAGTTTGTAAGTTGTCTACCACGACAGCCAGTCCGTAATGCGCGATCGCTTTTTCAGTGAGCGTTTGACGAGGATGGTTTTGGAGCTGACGGGTGACTTCTTTGGCTGTTGCTTGGGCGAGCGCTTGGTCTGTGGTGATTAAAATGGCTGCTGCCATAGGATCATGCTCCGCCTGTGCTAACAGATCAGCAGCTACATGAACCGGATTGGCACTGTGATCGGCAATGACTAGAACTTCTGAAGGGCCTGCCAGTGAGTCTATGCCCACCGTGCCATAGACCTGCTTTTTGGCCAAGGTAACGTATATGTTTCCAGGACCTGTAATGACATCGACGTTTGGAATGGTGGCTGTGCCGTAGGCAAGCGCTGCGATCGCCTGTGCGCCACCAACCTGATAAATCTCTTGAATGCCAGCTTCTTGGGCAGCGACTAAAACCGCTGGACTAAGTTGTCCACTGGCCTCAGCACCGACGGGTGTTACCATCACAACTCGCGAGACTCCAGCGACTCTGGCGGGAATTGCGTTCATCATCACCGTGCTCGGATAGCTGGCTCTTCCTCCTGGGACATAAATACCGGCCCGAGCAACGGGTGCGTAGCGTTTACCTAACACAACACCGTTATCTTCAAACGTGACCCAGCTTTTCGGCAGGCGCTGACGATGAAACTTTTCAATATTTTTGCAGGCTCTTTTAATGGCTTGGAGCAACCCTGGTGAAATCTGCTGATAAGCAGCATCTAGCTGTGCGCCGTCTACCCTGAGTGTTGCGGGTGTGAGGGTTTTGCGATCAAATTTCTCAGTGTAGTGAAGCAAGGCTTCGTCGCCAGTGGTTCGTACCGCTTCGATGATATTTCGAACGACAGCTTCTTTTTCAGTAACCTGCGTGTCGTGGGTGCGATCGCAAATGCGTCGTAGCTCTACTCTGGCATCACTTAGCTGATTTATAATTCGCAGCATGTGGGGATAAGGATGGGTATCTCTCTTCAGCTTAGCGTGGAATTAATAAGAGAGAACTTTGGAAAACTATTTGGCAACTCTTAACACAGACCCAGGGCTGAATGCTATAGTTATTAATTCTAATAGTCGTCTGTTCTTCTATTAAACTGATTTTCTGAGCGAAGCGTAAAGGTAAGGAATGGCAAATACTAAATCTGCGATTAAGCGTATTCGAGTTGCAGAGCGTAATCGACTGCGTAACAAAGCATATAAGTCAGCGGTTAAGACGTTGACAAAGCGATACCACGAAGCCCTAGAGGCTCAAGAGGCTAACCCCTCGGATGAGAACAGTAAGCTTGTACAGGAAAAGATGTCTGCTGCAGTCAGCAAAATTGATAAGGCTGTAAAGCGGGGCGTACTGCATAAGAATGCGGGCGCTAGACGAAAGTCCCAATTAGCTCGTGCGCTCAAGGCAAAAGAGTCGGCTCAGGCTTAAATGGTCTTGCCTTGAGGCTGTCTTGCCTTGAGGGTCTGGGTGCAAAGAGACGGGTGAAAGATAGCTAGCAGTCCGGTGACTGCTGGCTTTTGTAGTTGGCTGATATTGGTTTTGAATGCGCTTAGTTGATACACACGTTCACCTTAACTTTGACTCTTTCGACGTCGATAGGGACGAGATCGCTCGGGCTTGGCGAGAGGCTGGTGTTTCGCACTTAGTTCACTCTTGTGTGGACCCTAGTGAGTTTGTAAAAATCCAGGCAATTGCCCAAAGGTATCCGGAAGTGTCTATTTCAGTGGGCTTACACCCTTTGGATATGGATAAATGGGTGACAGGCGCAGGGGGGACAGCCGAGAAAATTGCTGCACTAGCGGCCTCCGATGCCAAGGTGGTTGCTATCGGCGAAATGGGGCTGGACTTCTTTAAATCTAGCGATAGAGCGGTTCAAACGGAGGCATTCCTAGCGCAGCTAACGATTGCTCAGTCTCTTGATTTACCTGTGATTATTCACTGCCGCGATGCTGCTGAGGAAATGGCTGATCTGTTACGCGTTTTTATCGCCGAGCATGGCTCTGTAAAGGGTGTTATGCATTGCTGGACAGGCACCCCTGCGGAGACTCAGAAGTTCTTGGATATGGGCTTTTTCATTAGCTTCAGTGGCATTGTCACATTCAAGAGCGCTCAGCAGGTTAAGGCATCCGCTCAAATGGTGCCGAGCGATCGCATCCTCATAGAAACAGATTGCCCGTTTCTTTCACCGGTGCCTAAGCGCAAGGAAAAGCGCAATCAGCCTGCATTTGTAAGGCATGTGGCTGAGCATATTGCTGAACTTAGAAAAATTTCGATGACTGATTTGGCCATGCAAACCACTCGAAATGCTCAGCAGCTTTTTAATTTACCCGTTGAGCTTCTAGCAGAAGAAGATGTTTCTAAAAACGCTATATGACGCTTCATGCTATGCGACGCTTTGTGTAGAGTGCTGAACTAACAGCACTACAGGAAATCATTAGATGTTTTCAAATCAGGGCAAAAATAAAATTTCGGGCAGCTTCGACTTCCTTTAAAAACTCTATAAAGCAACCTTGAGTGTCACCTATCTTGACAACCTGATATTTTTAAGCTGCGAGTTTAGCCTATGATATATAGGCCAAAAAATATCCTTTTATATCCTCTGAGCTGATGACAGTCATGCCCCACTGCTGAACATATCGTCATAGCACTGATGTTAAAGGCTTCGGGGGCTTTCTCCGATACAAGTGGACGATAAAAACCAGATCTTTTTATCACTATCCGTTAATCATTCACATCGCATACTTTTGAATTTTCCTGACTTTCCCTCTCTGTTACGAGTGAGTTTAGAATTCTTAATATTCTCCAGGCAGGTGCTTCACGCTCCTAGGAATGCCTTGTCTATGGCTCCCCCGGCCAGTTGCTTTCGTTGTAGTACTGCCTAGTACTCTCTGGGCTTAGTGCTTTCTAAGCTTAGTGCTATTTGGTGAGATGCATCCTGGCGTTACTAGCCTTGATCAAGCCTCATCATCACCGCTTTTGTGAATGACACCCTTTGACGGTTATAGGGTTTTCTAATTGTACCTAGACGTCTTGGTGTCGCTTCGTTAGAACCATCTTGACCTGTTATCACACCTGAGCGAACCCTACACGCTAAGGCTTTATCTCCCGCTCATACCCCTACCGACCCCTGCTGTCTAAACGTTTGCCCTGCTTGGCGCGATTTGAGGAAACGCATGACTGATTCTACTCTTGCTACTATTGACCCTGTCGTTACATCTGCTGCTACACCGGCTCCCGTGCATTTGCTGCCCGATCTTGTCGAGATCCAGCGTGCCAGCTTCCGCTGGTTTTTAGCGGAGGGTTTGGTGGAGGAACTCGAAAGCTTCTCTCCTATCACAGACTATACTGGCAAGCTTGAGCTTCACTTTTTAGGGAAAGACTATCGTCTTAAAGCACCTAAATACATGGTCGATGAGGCCAAGCGTCGTGACAGTACTTACTCAGTACAAATGTACGTCCCCACCCGCCTGATTAACAAGGAGACAGGGGAAATTAAAGAGCAAGAAGTCTTCATTGGCGATCTACCGTTGATGACCGATCGCGGTACCTTCATCATCAATGGTGCTGAGCGTGTCATCGTTAACCAGATTGTGCGTAGTCCGGGCGTGTACTACAAGGCAGAAACCGATAAACATGGTCGCCGAACATATACTGCCAACTTGATCCCGAACCGGGGTGCTTGGCTCAAGTTTGAAACTGATAAGAACGATCTTGTTTGGGTTCGGATTGATAAAACTCGCAAGCTTTCTGCCCAAGTGTTGCTAAAGGCCCTAGGTCTAAGCGATAGCGAAATTTTTGATTCGCTGCGCAACCCCGAATATTTCCAGAAAACAATCGATAAGGAAGGCCAGTTTAGCGAAGAAGAGGCGCTGCTGGAGCTGTACCGCAAGCTGCGTCCCGGTGAGCCCCCGACTGTAAATGGTGGGCAACAGCTGCTGGACTCACGATTCTTTGATCCTAAGCGCTATGACTTAGGTAAAGTAGGTCGTCACAAGCTCAATCGTAAGCTGCATCTCAATATTCCAGAGGCCACTCGTGTGCTCACGCCTCAGGATATCGTGTCTGCTATCGACTACCTCATTAACCTTGAGTTCGATATTGGTAATCCCGATGACATTGACCACTTGGGTAACCGACGAGTACGTTCGGTGGGCGAGCTGCTTCAAAACCAGGTGCGTGTTGGATTGAACCGACTAGAGCGCATTATTCGTGAGCGCATGACGGTTTCTGACCCCGATTCACTAACACCAGCCTCTCTGGTGAACCCCAAGCCGCTGGTTGCTGCCATTAAGGAATTCTTTGGGTCTAGTCAGCTGTCTCAGTTTATGGACCAAACCAATCCCTTAGCGGAGCTAACCCATAAGCGCCGTATCAGTGCGCTTGGTCCAGGTGGTTTGACGCGTGAGCGAGCAGGCTTTGCCGTTCGAGATATTCACCCCTCTCACCACGGTCGCATTTGTCCGATTGAAACGCCTGAGGGGCCTAACGCTGGCCTGATTGGTTCTCTGGCAACCCATGCTCGCGTCAATGACTTCGGCTTCATCGAAACACCTTTCTTTCCTGTGGAAAATGGCCAGATCATGAAAGATCGACCCATCTACATGACGGCAGATGAAGAAGATGACCTGCGCGTGGCGCCTGGAGATGTTCCCATTGACGCCGACAATAACATTTTGGGTGACTCAGTGCCGGTTCGCTATCGCCAAGACTTCACGGTGACCGCACCGACCGAGGTGGACTACGTGGCCGTCTCACCTGTGCAAATCATTTCTGTTGCGACCTCGCTGATTCCATTTTTAGAGCATGACGATGCCAACCGTGCGCTGATGGGTTCGAACATGCAGCGTCAGGCAGTGCCTTTGCTGCGCCCTGAAAGACCTTTGGTCGGTACTGGGTTAGAAGCGCAGGCCGCTCGTGACTCTGGCATGGTGATCATCAGCCGGACAGACGGCGTGGTGAGCTTTGTTGATGCTAACTGGATTAAGGTTCGCGATCCTGAAGGCAATATTCACGCCTACGAGCTGCAAAAGTATCAGCGCTCTAACCAGGACACTTGCTTGAACCAGCGCCCCATCATTTTCGAAGGGGATAAGGTGGTTGCGGGTCAGGTGATGGCGGATGGCTCGGCGACTGAAGGGGGAGAAATTGCCCTAGGGCAGAACGTGCTGATTACCTACATGCCTTGGGAGGGCTACAACTACGAGGATGCCATCTTGCTTAGTGAGCGGTTGGTATACGAAGACGTTTACACCTCTATCCACATTGAAAAGTTTGAGATAGAAGCGCGCCAAACTAAGCTGGGCCCTGAGGAAATCACTCGCGAGATTCCGAACGTAGGTGAAGATGCCCTGCGCCAGCTGGATGAAACAGGCATTATTCGGATTGGTGCTTGGGTGACTTCCGGCGATATTTTGGTCGGTAAGGTGACTCCCAAAGGGGAATCTGACCAGCCGCCTGAAGAGAAGCTATTGCGAGCTATTTTTGGTGAGAAGGCTAGAGATGTTCGAGATAACTCACTGCGAGTGCCTAACGGTGAAAAAGGCCGTGTCGTAGATGTTCGTGTCTTTACCCGCGAGCAAGGCGATGAGCTACCACCAGGCGCAAACATGGTGGTGAGGGTGTACGTGGCGCAAAAGCGCAAGATTCAGGTCGGTGACAAGATGGCGGGCCGCCATGGTAACAAGGGCATTATTTCTCGCATTTTGCCAGTGGAAGATATGCCTTACCTACCCGATGGTACGCCGATTGACATCGCACTTAATCCACTGGGTGTACCGTCTCGTATGAATGTAGGGCAGGTGTTTGAGTGTTTGCTGGGCTGGGCCGGGCAAAACTTAAATGCTCGCTTCAAGGTAACGCCGTTTGATGAAATGTACGGCGAAGAAGCCTCTAAGAAAACTACACACGGAAAGCTACAAGAAGCGCGCGATACGACAGGCAAAGACTGGGTATTTAACCCGGATAACCCTGGCAAAATTCAGCTCTATGATGGTCGCACAGGCGAGCCGTTTGATCAGCCAGTGACGGTTGGCCAAGCTTACATGCTCAAGCTAGTTCACCTAGTAGATGACAAGATTCACGCACGGTCTACAGGTCCTTACTCACTCGTTACTCAGCAGCCGCTGGGGGGTAAAGCGCAGCAGGGCGGCCAGCGCTTTGGTGAGATGGAAGTATGGGCCCTAGAGGCATTTGGCGCGGCCTACACTTTGCAGGAATTGTTGACGGTGAAGTCGGACGATATGCAGGGGCGTAACGAGGCGCTCAATGCAATTGTGAAAGGTAAAGCCATTCCTCGTCCTGGTACACCTGAGTCCTTCAAGGTGCTTATGCGTGAGCTTCAGTCGCTGTGTTTGGATATTGCAGTTCATAAGCTAGAGACACAGGAAGATGGTACTAGCCGTGATAGCGAGGTTGATTTGATGGCTGATGTGGGTAACCGCAGAACGCCTTCGAGGCCAACTTATGAGTCTGTGGCGAGGGAAGAGCCCGCAGCCGATAAACCTGCTGCTGACAAAGTTCCAGCCGCCGCACCAGCTGCTGAGACGCCGGCAGCAGCAACGTCTGCAACGTCTGTTGCTGATATGCAGTTGCCAACGCTATAGAAAGAGGGCCAAGCTAGCTGTTTCTAGAGTCGCAGCAGCTAGCTTAGGGTTATAAATCGACAAGATCTGAGCTTTAAAGGGTTGAAATAGTGATGTCTAAACGCTGGTAAGTTCAGCAGGCTCACTCAAGTTGTAAGGGGAACAAACGAAGGATGGCGAAAGTAGAACAGCGGTTTGACTATGTCAAAATCGGCCTAGCCTCACCAGAGCGAATTCGCGACTGGGGCGAGCGCACACTACCCAATGGCACAGTAGTTGGTGAAGTCACCAAGCCAGAAACAATCAATTACAGAACGCTAAAGCCAGAAATGGACGGTTTGTTCTGTGAGCGAATTTTTGGGCCTGCGAAGGATTGGGAGTGTCATTGCGGTAAATACAAGCGTGTGCGCCATCGTGGCATCGTTTGTGAGCGCTGTGGTGTGGAGGTGACTGAGTCGCGGGTGCGACGTCATCGTATGGGCTATATCAAGCTAGCCGCGCCAGTTGCTCACGTGTGGTATCTCAAGGGGATTCCAAGCTACATTGCCATTTTGATGGACATGCCGCTACGTGACGTAGAGCAGATTGTCTACTTCAACGCGTATGTAGTTCTTGACCCAGGGAATGCTGAAAACCTCACTTACAAACAGCTATTGAGTGAAGATCAGTGGATGGAGGTAGAGGATCAGCTGTATGACGAAGATTCTCAGCTGGCTGGAATTGAGGTGGGCATTGGTGCTGAAGCGCTGAAGCGACTGCTGGAAGATTTGCAGCTTGAAGAAACTGCTGAGCAGCTACGTGAAACGATTGCCACGTCTAAGGGGCAAAAACGCGCCAAGCTGATTAAGCGCTTGCGCGTTATTGACAACTTTATTGCGACGGGCTCTAAGCCTGATTGGATGGTGCTGGACTACATTCCAGTGATTCCCCCTGACTTACGGCCAATGGTGCAGCTGGACGGTGGTCGCTTTGCAACCTCTGACTTGAACGATTTGTATCGCCGGGTGATCAACCGAAATAATCGCTTGGCTCGTTTGCAGGAGATTTTGGCGCCTGAAATTATTGTCCGTAATGAAAAACGGATGCTTCAGGAGGCGGTGGATGCGCTAATTGACAACGGTCGTCGTGGCCGTACGGTTGTCGGTGCTAATAACCGACCGCTGAAGTCGCTCTCAGACATTATTGAAGGTAAGCAAGGTCGTTTCCGCCAGAACCTCTTGGGCAAACGCGTTGACTACTCTGGTCGTTCCGTGATTGTGGTGGGTCCTAATCTTAAGATTCATCAGTGTGGCTTGCCCCGTGAGATGGCAATTGAGCTTTTTCAGCCATTTGTCATTCACCGGCTTATTCGCCAGGGCTTGGTGAACAACATCAAGGCCGCTAAGAAGCTCATTCAGCGTAACGATCCTAGCGTTTGGGAAGTGCTGGAGGATGTGATTGAAAGTCACCCAGTTATGCTGAACCGGGCACCGACGCTGCACAGATTGGGGATTCAAGCCTTTGAGCCGATTATGGTGGAAGGCCGAGCCATTCAGCTGCACCCACTGGTATGTCCGGCGTTTAACGCCGATTTTGACGGTGACCAAATGGCGGTGCACGTGCCGTTGTCTTTGGAAGCTCAGTCGGAAGCACGTTTGCTGATGCTGGCTTCTAATAATATTTTGTCGCCTGCAACGGGTAGACCCATTATTACGCCTAGTCAGGATATGGTGCTTGGTTGCTATTACCTCACGGCAGACGACCCGGCTAAACAGAAAGGGGCAGGGCGGTATTTCTCTGGAATGGAAGATGCGATCGCAGCCTATGAGCAAGGCAATGTTGACCTGCACGCTAAGGTATGGCTGCGCTTTATTGGCGATGTAGAAACTTCCGAGGATGACAGCGAACCTAAAGAAGTCACCACCGATGACGCGACAGGCACTGTGACCAAGATCTATAAATTCCGCCGAGTGCGAGAAGATGCCGAGGGCAATGTGCTCTCACAGTACGTAGAAACAACGCCTGGACGAATTATTTACAACCATGCAGTGTTTGAGGCACTCGCCGAGTAAGCGCTTTTTTGGCGCTGCTGCAAGCTTGCAGCAGCGCTGAACGCTCAATTCTTTTTTTGACCATCTATTTTTCAAAGGCGCGCAGTAGCAACTGCTGTTCATTAGCGTCGTTCAGTAGCAAAGACCTCTAGGGCAAAGGAACACACACATGACAGAGCAAGGCGAATCCAGACCCGTTATTTTTCGCAACCGAGTCATCGACAAAAAACAGCTAAAGAATTTGGTGTCGTGGTCATTTGAGCACTACGGAACGGCCCGTACTGCCCAATTGGCCGATGGCATCAAGGGTTTAGGCTTTAAGTATGCGACTCGTGCTGGGGTGTCGATTAGTGTAGAAGACCTTGAGGTACCACCTAGTAAAAAGGCTATGTTGGCCTCAGCGGAAGAAGAAATTCGAGTCACTGAAGAACGCTACACCCGAGGCAAAATTACAGAGGTAGAGCGTTTCCAAAAGGTGATTGATACCTGGAACAGCACCAGCGAAAACCTCAAAGACAAAGTGGTCGAAAACTTCAGAGATAATAACCCTCTGAATTCGGTCTATATGATGTCTAACTCGGGTGCCAGGGGTAATATCTCTCAGGTCCGTCAGCTGGTAGGGATGCGCGGCCTGATGGCTAACCCTCAAGGGGAAATCATTGACCTGCCTATTAAGACCAACTTTCGGGAAGGGCTGACGGTTACCGAGTACATTATTTCGTCCTACGGCGCCCGTAAAGGCTTGGTAGATACCGCCCTACGTACGGCTGACTCAGGCTACCTGACTCGTCGCCTGGTAGACGTCTCTCAAGATGTGATTGTCCGTGAAATTGACTGTGGTACTGACCGATACATTCCTATTCGTCCGATGACAGATGGTGAGCGAGTCATTATTCCGCTCAAAGATAGACTGCTTGGTCGTGTTCCGGCTGAAGATGTCAAGCATCCTAAGACAGGCGAAGTCATCGTAGCGCGTAATCAAGCAATTACTGATGACCTTGCCAATGAAGTGGGCGCCGCTAAAGTCAAGGAAATTAAAGCACGCTCTGCGCTGACTTGTGAAGCTGCTCGCTCTGTGTGCCAGCACTGCTACGGTTGGAGCTTGGCCCATTCTCACATGGTGGACTTAGGTGAAGCCGTTGGCATTATCGCGGCTCAGTCTATTGGTGAGCCGGGCACTCAGCTAACCATGCGGACTTTCCACACAGGCGGCACCTTTACTGGTGAACTAGCACCTCAAATTCGAGCTAAGCGCAACGGCACCATAAGAGTCAACCAAGACAATATCAACGCCCGCCCTTTCCGGACACGTCACGGCGAAGATGCCTTGATGATGGAAGCGAATAGCCAAATTGCAATTGAAACCAATGGCAAGGAGTATTCCGTGTCGTTGCCTCAAGGTGCCATTTTGTTTGCTCAAGAAGGCGACGAAATTTCCAAAGGTGACATGATTGCTGAGATGCCTAGCACCAGCCGAGTTCGTAAAGTGACCGAAAAAGCGAGTAAAGACGTAACCTCCGATTTGTCTGGGGAAGTTATTTTCGATGGTTTGGTGCAAGAAGAGAAGACAGATCGCCAGGGCAATATGACCCGATTAGCCCAGCGCGGTGGTCTGATTTGGGTGCTCTCTGGCGAGGTCTATAACTTACCCCCTGGCGCTGAACCCGTTGTGAAAAACAACATTAGCGTAGAGGCCGAAGGCGTCTTAGCGGAAACTAAGCTCATTACCGAGCGAGGGGGTACGGTGCGCCTAACAGAGGCTTCCAATGATGGCAAAGGTGGCCGAGAAGTTGAGATTATCACGGCTTCTGTGGTGCTTGACCAGTCAGAAGTGGAAATTGAGAGCGGCCAAGGCAGAGAGCACTACTTTTTGAACACTGCCAGTGGCCAGAAATTCTCTATTAATGCAACCCCTGGGACGAAAGTGACCAGCGGCCAGGTTGTCGCTGAGCTTGTAGATGATACCTTCCGAACTCAAACGGGGGGCATCATTAAGTTTGCGGGTGTAGAGATCGCTAAGCGAGGTAAGGCGAAAAACGGTTACGAAATCACCAAAGGTGGCACCATTCTGTGGATTCCGGCAGAAGCCCATGAGGTCAATAAAGACATCTCCTTGCTGATGGTGGAAGATGGGCAATACATCGAAGCGGGTACCGAGGTTGTTAAAGACATTTTCTGTCAGACCAGTGGTGTGGTTGCAGTCACGCAAAAAAATGACATTTTGCGCGAAATTATGATTCGCCCAGGTGACTTGCATATGGTGGATAGCCCTGATGCGGCCAATAGTAAGGATGGCACCATTGTGAATGCGGGTGAAGAAGTCATTCCGGGAGTCGTTGCCGATGCGTTGCGCTATGTGGAGTTTTTAGAAACGCCCGAAGGCCCTGCGCTGCTGTTGCGCCCTGTTCAGGAGTTTGAGGTGCCTGATGAGGCGAGAATTCCTAGTCAGCTGTCGGTCAGTGATAGCGACGATAACAGCATTAGATTGAGAGCCGTACAGCGCCTGCTTTACAAAGATGGTGAGCGGGTTAAGTCTGTTGAAGGCATCGAGATTTTGCGAACGCAGCTTGTGCTGGACATTGATGAGGGTGGCTCTCAACTCACCGCAGATATCGAGCTGAAAGCTGAGAGTGATGCCGAAGATGCTGTGCAGCGACTTCAGCTGGTTATCTTAGAAACGCTGGTTGTTCGCCGCGACATTGACGCTGACCAAACACAAGGGAGCACTAGAACTCGCCTGTTGGTGAAAGATGGCGATGAAATTAAGCCGGGTGCGGTGATTGCTCGAACAGAGATTCGATGTAAGGAAGCGGGAGAAATTCGCGGTATTCGTGAAGATCTTGAATCGGTTCGCCGTGTGTTGGTGGTCCGTGATGCCGATCGAATCACGATTGATACGGGTGATAAAACCCCTGTGGTTTCTAAAGGTGACTTGCTCGTCGATGGTTCGCCGTTGGCCGAAGGACTTCCCACAACCGACTCTGGCCAGGTTGTGGCTGTCGAGGGTAATCAAGTTGTGCTGCGAATTGCCAGACCTTATCGCGTATCTACCGGTGCGGTGTTACACATTGATAATGGTGACTTAGTACAGCGTGGTGATGGTTTGGTACTGCTGGTATTTGAGCGCGCTAAGACGGGCGATATTATTCAGGGTCTTCCTCGTATTGAAGAATTGCTAGAGGCGCGCAAGCCGAAAGAAGCCTGCATTTTGTCTGAACATGCTGGGATAGCCCAGGTTGTGTACTCAGACGATGAAACCGTTGAGATTAAGGTGGTCGAAAAAGACGGTACAGTTTCTGACTACCCGATTAATCCTGGACAAAACCTGGTGGTGGGTGATGGCCAAAAAGTCAGTGTGGGTGAACCTTTAACTGACGGTCCTTCGATTCCTCACCAAATTTTGGAGATTTTCTTCAAGTACTATCGCCAGAATAAGGGGACCCATGAGGCGGCTATGCTTAGCTTGGAGAAAGTACAGTCGTTCTTAGTGAACGAAGTACAGTCCGTTTACCAGTCTCAGGGTGTGGATATTTCGGACAAGCATATTGAGGTGATTGTCCGCCAAATGACCTCTAAAGCACGGGTAGAAGACGGGGGTGATACGACTATGTTGCCAGGTGAGCTTGTCGAAATTCGTCAGTTGGAGCAGGTCAATGAAGCGATGTCGATTACAGGCATGGC
Organism: Cyanobacteria bacterium J06634_5; assembly: GCA_039820525.1. Taxonomy (GTDB): domain Bacteria; phylum Cyanobacteriota; class Cyanobacteriia; order Phormidesmidales; family Phormidesmidaceae; genus Phormidesmis. The sequence goes on along the minus strand of JBCBPY010000009.1, from coordinate 77,009 downwards.
ACCTGCGGACTATACGCCTGTGCTGCTAGGGATTACTAAGGCATCGCTAAATACCGACAGCTTTATCTCTGCGGCGAGTTTCCAGGAGACGACGCGTGTGCTGACTGAGGCTGCGATTCAAGGAAAGTCTGACTGGTTGCGTGGCTTGAAAGAGAACGTCATTATTGGTCGCCTAATTCCGGCAGGAACTGGCTTTAACGCTTATGAAGAGCCGTCTTCTCCGGAAATTGATACTTCATTTGACGGTACGTTTTTGGGGAATGATATGGCCCTTTCTGATATGGTGCTGGACGATCGTACAGCAAGAGCTTACGACCGTGAGGGTGGCTTAGACCTGATTGCGGGCGACGGTATGGTGGGTGGTGATAAAAAGCCAGAAGCTGATGCGAAACCCATTCCTGGCTTGATCAGTGATAGTGACCTGATTGATGACAAAAGCTCTGCAACTTGATATTTGCGACTTGGTAACAGTATGGGCGATATAGCTTGTGCTTAAAGAAAGTCCCCGGCGTCTGTTAACAGATGTCGGGGACTTTCTTTTACAGAGACAATGGAGTTAGAAGGGCCTTCCTACTCAGGAGATTCCTGTGAATCTGCCTTCATCAGCTCCAGCTGAGGGTCACTGATAGCGTCAGTCTCTTGAACAACATAGTGAGCGTTTACGTAAGTGCGGTTCCGCCCTTGCTGTTTGGCATGGTAAAGCGCTAGGTCTGAGGCTTGCACTAGCATCTGAGGTGTTGTGTCGTGACCAGGCATGACGGTAGAAACTCCCATCGTGACCGTAACGTAAGGTTCTTCATTTTTGGGTGCGTGGGCAATTTTTAAGGCACGAATATTGTCATGAATCTTTTGAGCGATGCGCCAGGCTCCGTGGGTATCAGTATTCGGCAAAATGATGGCGAACTCTTCACCGCCATACCGAGCGACCAAATCTGCTGGGCGCTGAGGTCCGTTGAGTAAGGCCCTTGCCACACGAATAAGACAGCGATCGCCTGCCGGATGGCCAAAGCTATCGTTATACCGTTTGAAGTGGTCTAGATCGCACAGAATCAATGAAAGCGGCTGGCGATCTCTGGCTAAGCGCTGCCATTCATCGGATAGGTGCTCATCAAAGCGACGGCGGTTTGCTAAGCAAGTTAGGCCGTCAGAGAGGGCGAGCTTTTGGAGCTCTTGATTGGCGAATATGAGCTCTTGGTATTGAAGGGACTGCTGTATGGCTTGCTCAAATTCCAAAACAATGCTTTCGGCAGCTGCGATCGCACAGCGCTGCCAAACACTCGACTCATCTAAGGCCAATGCCATGATGCCCCAGTGATCATCGCCCGCTGCCAAATCGCTAGGTTCATCAGACAGCACTGATTCAGCGTTGCTAGCAAAGCAGGCTACGTTCGCCTCCGTAGAACTACGGAGCTTGGGCATGTTGGCCTTTGGGCTATTTAAGCCTAAAGGCATAGTGAAGGGCAAAGCAAATGATGAGCTAGAGGTTAAATTGTCAGATGAGTTAAGTTCGTAGGCTATTGGTGTCTGAATTTTAATAGGAACCAGTAGCCAGTTTCCAGGCCAGCTGGCCAGCCATTGAGCAATTTCGTTACCCAAGCTCGTTGACGACGATTCATCCTCCTGTAAAACCGGAAGGTGTAGCGATCGCCCTTGCACCAACTGCCTTGTTAATAGCGGAAACTCTGCCTGAGAAATGTCAAATTGCTGCTGCCAAGCCAGTGACTGATTTTTGCAGTATTGGGCAGCCTGTTTCCAGCGTTCTGTCTCAGCTTGATAGCTGAGTAAACTGACCTGGCGTGCCCCAAACAGTTGTGCTGTTTCTACAGCCGTTATTCCTAAAATAGTCGAGATGTCGAGAGAGCGGCGTAATCGACGCTCCACCTGACGCAACTGCTGCTGCTGCATCAAACGGGTAGTGTGATCGGTTGCAATAGAGGGCCCATCGCCATGATTTAGGCTCTCTACAGATGTAGACCAAAGGGTTCCTGCGTCCATTGGCACAGGATTAATGCTCGCTTTTGCCTGTGCCTTAGTGCTCGTTTCTGCTGTTAATTCAGCAGTTTTAGTTGTCTCAATTCCGGTAGGGACAGGCGGTGAGCAAGCTCCCCTTACAGTCGTTTGAGGGCCTTCATAGCGACCACTATCGCCAAAATCGCCTATCTCGCCGTTTCCTAGAGGTAGCGACACTGTGCTACTACGGTAAGCCAATGGAGCTGGACTAGCAGGCACGATAAAATCACCAGAAACGCTCTCATCGCTTTTCCAATGACTTAAGAATAAAGGACCCGTTAGGTATCGCTTAAGCATGTTGTAGTCTCCGCTTAGGCTGGGGAATAGAGGGTTCGTGCAACAAACATATCCCTGGAAACTGACGGTTTATGAACCGCACTCAACAAGAGTCTCATGAGATAAAAGCTGACTGCCAAATACACGTGTAGAAGCGTGATTAAAACCGGGTAGATGGGGGAGAGTTGTACGCTGACAGGAAGGACGATTTATCCGTGTATACGGAGGAGTTCAGTTATGTTATCTTGCTCCGTATCTGCATAGATCCGTGTATACCCTGATACTCTAGGTGAGCAGCCTAGTATCTCCAGAAAAACGGTAGATGTATAAATTACTACCTAATGTATAGGTTTTTGATTGAAAAGGCCACTCTTTAAAGCTGGTTGAAGGCTCCAAAGACGTTTATGAACAAGGAACCTGTAGAGATATCGCTGTCTGGCTAAAGCGTTAAAAATGATTCTAATGCTGTCACCATTTTAGGCGGCCAGCGTCTGATGTTTTTAACCCAATTGAGATCTTTGTAGCGACCATCTAAGCCGACAACGGCTACCCAGTTACTTTCAGCTTCTCCGGCTTGACCTTGCATCCAGAGGGCTGCTGTCAGGGCTGCTCTCATGTCTGCAAAACTGGGGTACTTGCGCACTAAGCTTTTCATAATTTGAATGGACTGATCGACTTCGCCAGTTTGATACAGGGCCAGTGCATAGTTGCCGTAGCCTAGAGAAAAGCTAGGCTGAAGCGTGATGGCCGCTTGATAGTCCGCGATCGCAAGTTCCCATTCGCCCGCACCCCCTTCAGCATTACCGCGATTGTTGTAGGCAGCCGGATCATCAGGGTTGATTTGTAGAACATGGTTGTAGTCATCAATCGCTTTTTCCCACTGACCCATGGCTTCCCATACTGCGCCACGGTTGAGATAAGGATCGGGCTCGTGAGGGGCTAGTGTGATCGCCTGAGTGTAGTCAGCCATGGCTTCTTCGAGCTTGTTTTGACGAACACGAACGTTGCCTCGATTGCTCCAGATGGCCGCTTCTTCGGGCAGCTGTTTTAGCAAGGCGGACCACTGTGTTTCCGCCAAATCAAACTGACCCGCGCTGGTCGCTTCAAAGGCTGCTTTGCGCAGCTCGCTAATTTTTTTGATTTCTGGTTGGGTGAGTGTGGGTAATGCCGCGATGACATCAGGATGGGCACGATCTGCGGTGGCGACTGCGGGACTGAGCACCATGCTTAGCGTGACTGCCAACATGACCGTGGCGATCACGCTTGGCCACTGTGCCTGTTTGCATCCAGCTTGAGCTATTGCAATACGTCTACCGCCTGGATGGAAAAAATGCTGAATTAGACGTTGGATCACACGTTGGATCAGACGTCGGAGCAATGGTTTGCTGTGTATCTCGACACGCATGTTGGGCCCTCAAGGCGGATGTCCACTTCTATAGCGTAAGGGTAAAAGCGTAAGGGTAAAGCCCCCATCGCGATCTCTCTCGGGGGGAGTGAGCAGTCTAAGTGGATGGATCTGGGGGGGTGGGTGAGTCTAGGGAGGGAGGCTCAGCCACGGCTGGTTGGACGGGCTCGCTCATGAGGTTAAACAAAGGCGCGTCCATCATTGCAAACTGACTATGGCCAGAGACTTCGTAGCCCAAATGACGGCACGCGGCAGGGGTAACCACTCGGCCCCTCGGTGTCCGCTGAAGGTAACCAATTTGGAGCAGGTAGGGCTCGTAGACCTCTTCAATGGTTTGGGCATCTTCTCCGGTTGAAGCTGCCATAGTATCTAGTCCTACAGGGCCACCATTGAAGTTTTCAATCATGAGGGAGAGGAGTCGTCGGTCGGTCCAGTCTAGGCCGCAGGGGTCTACGTTGAAAAGCTCTAGGGCTTCAGCGGCGATCGCCTGATTAATGGGGCCGAGTTGTTTCACCTGTACGTAGTCGCGCACGCGCTTGAGTAGGCGGTTTGCAATTCGCGGCGTGCCCCTTGCCCGACGTGCTATTTCTCCAGCGCCATCTGGTAAAACCGTCGTTTTAAGTACGTCGGCTGTGCGGAGAACAATTTGAGTGAGTTCGTCTACTTCATAGAAACGTAGACGCTGGACGAGGCCGAAGCGATCGCGCAAGGGCGAGGCCAGAGCACCCACTCGAGTGGTCGCACCGACTAACGTAAACGGCTGAAGCGGAATGCTGCGGGTGCGAGCACTCTGCCCCTTGCCAATAGTGATATCTAGCCGGGCATCTTCCATGGCCGGGTATAAAATCTCTTCGGTCACCCGTGAGAGCCGGTGGATTTCATCAATGAATAGGACATCGCCTGCTTTGAGATTCACCAGCAGTCCGGCAATGTCACGCGGGCGCTCTAGGGCTGGTGCGGTGGTAATTTTACAATCGACCTCCATCTCCTGGGCCAAAATTAGCGCCATGGTCGTTTTGCCTAGCCCAGGCGGGCCGTACAGCAACAGGTGATCCAGCGGCTCCTGGCGAGATTTTGCCGCTTGAATCGCAATCATCAGCACTTCTTTGAGGGCTTTTTGCCCGATGTAATCGCTAATGGCCGCAGGCCTAAGCCCTTCTTCATTTCGAGAAAGCTCAGCCGGCTTGGCTTCAGCCTCTAACAGATCTTCAGTTTCCTGGGCCGCTGGTGATGACTGAGCATCGGCAAGCGGCAGGTCTGGAAAAGCGTCTAGAGAGGGGGTGGCAGACGATTGTGTTGATGCCTTGTACGGAGCTTTGCGCGCGCCTGATTTAGCCGACTTTTTCCCAGCACTATCGTCGGAGGCAGATTTTTTTGAAGAGATAATCGCCATAGTGAAAGGAGGCTAGCGAAGCTCGGCTATTAGACAAATGTACTATAGCAGTTCTGTCCGATTGCGCGCTGTGGTAATCGGCTGTGGTTAACGAGGCTCTACACCCGCTGAACGAATCACATCGCTGATGGTAGGGTAGTTGTCTGGTAAGCCAAAGCTGGAGGGGGTGACGGTGCGCTCATAGGTGAAGTGCCGGTATTTCATACAAAACCTGTCCCAATCTGCCATTCGAATGTTAAAGAGCTTAATGATGAGGTTAGCGAGGCCAAAGGACAGCGGAATTTTGAAGTAGGGCCGCTTGCCTAGATAAGCGCTGATTTCATTGACCACTTGGTCAGCAGATTTTGAGGGGTTGCCAATGACAATCTCGCGAGAGTCGCTGGGGCCGGGTGGATGATCAACTAGGTGACAGACGACGTCAGCGATGTCTTTGGCATGAATGTAGTGGAGGCTGCCATCGGCAGAGATGAAGCGGATAATGCCGATGTATTTGGCGATTTCGGGCAGGCCGCCGGAGATGTGGGAGTAGGGCTTAGTGTCGCTGCCACCAAAGACAAGGGTGGGAAAGACGGTGGTAATGCGAGGTGCGATCGCCAACTCACTTAGCTTGTCATGGCAAATATATTTTGTGCGCACGTAATCTGTGCCAATGTCACCGGCTTCTTTGAGCGGTGTATTGTCTCTATCTAAAATGCTTGCTGTAGAGAAATAAATCACCTGCTGGCACTGCTCAGGATCGAGCAGCGACATCAGCTCTAAGGTTTTTTCTACATTGATTTCGTAGCTTTCTTTCGGGTCTCCCCAAGACGTTGCCACCAGTATGGCCGTGTCCATGGTTTTGAGCAGGTCGCTAAACTGGGCTACCTCGCGCATGTCGCCTTGCAGCACATGCACGCCCTTGCGAGAGTCCGTAGGGACCTTTAGCTTGGTGGGCGATCGCATCATCAAAAACAACTCATGATCGGTGTTTTCAATTAGCGTTTCGACCAGGTAATGGCCAATACAGCCGCTTGCACCAGTTATGAAGATCCGCATGGGTTTTCCATCTCAAAAGCTAGCTCATTTTTACACAACGAAGCCCAAGACATAGGGTTGTCTCGGGCCAGCTGTTGTCATTGTCACGCAAGACCAAGCACGCAAGACCGATCAAGTAAGCCTACGCTTCGTCTCGGTCTTCGTTGATATCGGTGATTCGTAATAAAAGCGCTCTTATGACCTCTTGTTGAGCGTCAAACCGCTTTTGGTTGTTGATTCTATCCTCTCTGGCTTCAGCCAATAGATTACGGAATAACGTTGCGTTATCGGTTGAACGCTCGTCAGTATTTTCTGAGCGCTGCTCTATTTCGTCCGTACGACGGGCCATTTCATCCGTACGACGGGCTATTTCATCAGTTCGCTGTTCAAACGCTATGGTCCTTTCCGCCATTGGTTTAATGACATCTTGGATTAAAGCATTAAGGCTTTGTCTTGTTCCAGCAATGTCCTGACTATTTTGCGCAACTAAGGCTTTTAGTTCATCATCAGTCATAACAATTTAAGTCTCCTATTCAACCGAATATGGAGGTTGAGAATAGTCATCTTATTCTAGACGGCAGCCCCTAGAAGCTCATTGACCTGTTTGCCAATTTCAAAGAAGTAAGCGCCATTTTCCTCAGGGGTGCCGGGTAAGATGCCGTGGCCAAGATTGAGGATGTGGCCGTTAGGACCAGCTTTTTTCACGGTGTCGATGATGCGATCGCGAATCACTTCTTTGGAGCCAAACAGAACGCCAGGATCCATGTTGCCCTGCACCTTCATCTCTTTACCTAAGCGACGACGCGCATCGGCCATGTCTACTGTCCAATCTACGCTGATGATATCTACACCAGACTCTTTCATAATTTCAAGCGAGCCCGCGCTGCCGCTCACCAGCAAAATTAGCGGTGTATCAGGATGTGTTTGCTTCACCTGACGAACAATCTGTTGCTGGTAGGGCAAGGCGAATGTGCGATAGTCCTGAGGGCTGAGCTGGCCGGCCCAAGAATCGAACAGCTGTACGACTTGTGCGCCACAGTCAATTTGATGACGAACGTAGATGGCAATGTTATCGGCAATTTTTGTGAGCAGAGAGTGCAGCATGGCCGGTTGAGAAAAGGCCATATTCTTAATCACAGAATAGGTCTTTGACCCCCTGCCTTCTACGATGTATGCGGCCAGCGTCCAAGGTGCGCCGACAAACCCTAACACGGTAGACTCGTTGCCAACTTCTGTGCGGAGTGCGCCTAAAATTTTACGAATGTAGGGCATGGACTCATCCGGCTCGAGTGTGGTGATTGCATCAATTTGAGCTTGATTGCGAATCGGCTCGTGAATCACCGGGCCTTTGCCTTCGGCCACATCCATGGCTACACCCATGCCCGGTAGCGGCGTCACAATATCAGAAAAGAGAATAACGCCGTCGGGCTTAAATGCCCTCCAAGGCTGAAGTGAGACTTCGATAGCGACGTCAGGAATCTCGGAGCGGTCGCGAAAAGAAGGATACTTTTCTCGTAAGTCTCTGTAGGCCTTCATATAGCGGCCTGCTTGTCGCATCATCCAAACCGGAGGGCGCTCAACAGATTGTCCTTGGGCAGCCCGCAATAACAGCGGTGTTTGGTTAGATCCGGTCATTAGATGAAGCTCTTAATATCTGTTTTATTTTTCCTTTGTAAGCTTATCACTCACTGAGGTGTGCAATGTTTGAGGGCAGGGAAACTAGGATTTTCAACAGGATTTTTGGTGCTGAGCGTAGCAGGCCAATACCGCGTAAAATTGAAGTACGTAAAGAACTGTAGACTCATTTGTAACGGCATCCGAAGCGCTCTATGGAAATTGTGAACTTTTTTGAAAAACTAGCAGGACGGTGGTTTTCTCAACGCACCACCCATGCCTTGTCTACACAACAATCCAAGGCAGGAAAGTCTGATTTGGAAGTAACTTTTTTGGCTGCCGATGCCGCAGAAGTACAGCAGCTGTGCAACGCGCAAAATGCTGCCGATCCACTCTGTGGACTGCGCATACAGCAAAGCAGCATGGTAGACGGCGATACCAAACCCAAAACACTCACCACATTCATTGTGCCGCTCTCTGCTGAAGGCGATCGCACCCAAGACCCCAGTGGTGACGCGCCAAGCTACAGCGGTACCCTGCTGAGCGAAGGAACTCCTGAGACCAGCCTGTATACCTTAGAAGATAATGTACTGACGATTATCAGAGAAGGGAAAGACGCCCGCAGCGAGGAGCGGATGTGGTTTATTACCGATAACCTACGGATGCGAACAGGTATGACTGAATTGGCTAGCGGCCTGCGAGTTGCGTCTTTTTGCTCGGAGATTCGGCTGGGGGTAAAACCGCCTAAAGAAAGCTAGGGCGCTGGCGCTAGAGCACTGAGGAGAGAGCACTGAGAAGAAAGCTCCGCACCGAAAGCAGCGAGCTGAAAATACTAACCTTTAACTTATTGAAGGTGACCTAGTTTTGAAGGTAACCTAGTTGCTCGAAGCCGCCCTTTGCTTGGCAAGTCGCAGGGTTTTCGCTGAAAACGGTAGCGCTGGCTTGAAGGGTTGAATGGCTCTGGCTGAGGAATACAGGACGCTGTTGAACTCACGCTGTGCTTTCAGCTCTTCGTCAGCTGACTCGGTTTTGTGGGTGTAGGTAGGGGTTGTGTAGGTCGGAAATTCGCGCCAAGCTCGGTTGTCTAGGTGTTTGTCTGAGCGTTTATCTGGGTGTTGGCCGAGGGGCTGATCACGCTCGGTGCCAGCTGCTGTTGTCGCGTTAGCCGCGATCGCCGAGTCACCTATTGACTCAGCAGACGATACATGGCGTTTGGGATACCGATCTGAGTAACGCGTTGTCGCAGATTCTGCAAGACCCGCAGGGGGCTTAACCTCACCGCCCGTTTCAGCATAGTTTTTTTCAGCATAGTCCGTTGCGCCAGCGCGCTCAGCAGCTGCTAGCTCAGCCAAATTAAATGAAACGCTTGAAGAAGCGTGTAGCCGCTTAGGTAAGCCTGAGCCACCTGAGTGTCCATTCCTAGCACCAGAAACCATCGCTGCATACTGTTTTTCAGGAGGGCGATTGGTCGGGGGCTGAGAAGACCGCGTCAATGAAGATCGCTTTTTAGCCAGCTGAGAGCCTGAGAACTTTGTACGGTGCTGATTGCTAGCCACCGTTGCTGTAGGGGCTATTTTGACCTCGCCAAACTCTCGACAAACCGCTGCTTCAAAATCGTGCGTGACATGGCGAATTGGCTTTGCCCGCCGCTGCCACATTTCCAAGATTTGCCTGACGGATACGGATTTGTAGCGGCCCTGATAGAGTGCTTCTATCACCGCATCACGAATCCAGCTAGGGCGATAAAATTCTAACCATAGTGACACCCACTGGCGAGCATCGTGTCCACCGAGTTCAAAATGGTACCCGTCGAGCAGCGCAGCCGCCTGCTGTGCTTCTGATGACGTAGAAAAAGTAGCTGAAGTCATACGGAAACCGCACAATTAATACATTTGTTAGGGTAACCCATTTGTTCGACGGCGTCAGCAAAACAATCTTGACAATTGTGCAAAGTATTGCCCCAGCAGCGCTCTCGACGGTGGACTATGGGTGATGACTAGCGCTCAATGACGCTGCTTTCGACCGAGCGCACGCGGGGCGTGTCAAACGGGTCAGCGTCTCCTAACCAGCTAAAATTGCTGAGGCGAAAGCCGATAGAACCGCTGTTTTGAGAGGCGTCATAGCGCAGCAAAATACCGTAGGTCCGACGACTGTACTCCAAGGTATAGGCTGTGTTGATGTCTCGATCTGCATTGAGGCTCAACCCTGTTTGAAACCCAATCAGGATAGGGCCGTAAAGTTGCTGAGTGAGCCCTAGAGAGAGAACATTTCGGTCTACCTCACGGTCAAACAAAAAGGGAGAGTCATCACCGCGCAAGAACGATTGGGCGTAGCCGATATTAAATCGCGTATAGTCGCCAAAATCTCGGGCAAAGTGACCCAACTGGCCTTCTATGCCCACACTGGCGATGAGGTTGTTTTGAAAGTCATCGCTGGAGTAATAGGTCCCGGTGAGCCGTAATCCTGTGGTTAAGTTGAGGTAAGGGACCACTGGCGAGGGCGTGTACCGTAACCCTTCTGCCTGGGTGGCGGGCTTAGGCTCACCGCGCCATAGATTAAAGGTTTGGCTGAGTGCGCCGCTGGCTTGATACCGGCCTAGGGTCACCCGCCCTGTATCTGAATTTTGTTCTAGCAGTAAGTCATTTTGATCCGTTTCTGCATTAATGAGCTGCGCGCCTGCTTGGTACGTCAGCTGCAAGCCATTGTCGTTGAGCGCGATGGTCGGCGACAGGAAGACCGCTCCCAAACTAGATTGCACATCTTGAAAGCCTAACGAGCCGTTGAATAGACGTTCGCGATAGCTGTATTGCAGCTCTAAACGATGGTCGCTAATCAGCTGTTGAACACGAATATTCGTCCGCAGATTTTCATCAATTTCAGAAAGATTCAAGCTGGTGACTTCGGCATCGCCGCTGAGCGTCGTTCGCGGTGTGATATTAGCCTCTAAATCAGCGAGAAACCCGAAATTTTCAGCGTTGATAGGCGAGGATGTATCACCGCTAAAGGCCCTGGCAATAAAGAATTGCGGTGTGACTGACAATTGGAAAGGTTCATCTTTGGTGACCGGGACCTTGCGTCCAATGTATAGGCCGCCGCGATCGCTGCCATCAATCCCGACAGAGACTGGAATAGGATTTAAAGCTTCTGTGCTGACCGTGGTGCCGCCTTGGCCAGAGGCATCTCGACTGAGCAAAATGCGATTGCGTAATAGGGGTAATGACAAGCCCTGATCGAACACTAATCGAGGGTTTTTGAGCAGCAGCTCATCTTGCACGGGCGAAATATTTCGGAGGACCAAACTATCGGTCCGCAATTCTAGTTCGGGTGGTGAAAACGGATCGTTGGTAATTCTCACCGATTGGGCACGCCAGCCTTCTACATCAAACACTAGCTCATCGGTTTCAAACCTCAGCTGGCGCAAATTGCCCTCGGGTTGTGACCCCACAGGCTGGGCTGCGTCGGTTGAGGCAAAACCAAGACTGCCATCGCTAGTGACAACGACCTCAGAATCCTGATCAGGGTCTGTATCTGAGCGACGTGCAATGGGGTCGTAGGCTCTGCGTGCTGAGGCCGCTAGCGGCTCGAGCGGTGAGGCGAAGTCGTTGTCAATCTCGGGTAAAAATAGCGTTCCGACTGCGTTCCCAATCACACCCGACTGTTGAATAAAATTGTATTCAGCACGGTTGCCCCGAACAATTTGAGCCCCTCGGGTGAGTAATACATCGCCGGTTGCGAGGGCGTAGCGATTGATCAGATTTAGCCACAGCTCATTGGCTTCAATAATTGCGTCATTGAGACGTAAAACAACATTGCCTCTGGCGGTAATAATCTGTGATTCTGGGTCGTACTCTTGAAAATCTGCCGTGAGCTGTAGCTGAGAGGCCAAATCTTCTTGCAGCTCTTCTGGCAGTCCTTCTGGCAGTCCTTCTGGCCGTTCTGTTGGCAATGACTCAGGTGAACTTTCTGGCAACCCGTCTGTGTCGAGCGGCTCGTCTTCATTTACGTCGATATCGACACTATCGATATCGTCATCAGCGCCTGCTTCAGATTGAGCGTCTTCAGTATTTTCTACATCAGGACTCTCTACTGGTGGCTGCGGGGGGAGCGAACCATTTTCATTACCCAACCCTGACTCTTCTAACGGGACAGGCAGGATGGGTAATTCCGATTCTGCATCATCACTAGGTACGCTGCCAGACGAACTTGATTGAGCGAGCAATCCACCACCGATGGGGGTTGAACTGTCTCCAGCAGAAACCCACGATAGTTTCGTCGTGTGGACGCTTTCACGAGGTTCTAATTTACGAGATCCTAATTCACGAGGTCCTAAGACGCTGTTTACCAATGCTTGAGAAACAGGCTGATGAGCAGCACCGGCCAGTAGATTTTTCAGATTTGAAGGGGACTGCGGGGCGGCGGTGACTTCATCACTAAACCGTACGATAGGCGCCTGAACAATCTCTACAGCTGGCGGTTCAGGCGGCAAATCGAAATACATCATTTGCCATTAACTCTCCTACCGATGAAACCGTTGTGGATAAACTAACTCCACAAAAAGAAAGCCCGACAAAGCGGGCTTTCCTGTATTTGATGTGATCTATCAGATGCTGACGCCTATTAGGCGCTGACGATAGAGCCACATTTTTTATTTAGTAAAGCGTCAGCCACCTATCGGGCTTCTGCTATTTTTTGTTATTTGAATCTAGTCGAGGTCGCCGCCACCTGGGTTACGAGCAGGGTCTCCGCTCAAGAAACCGAAGATAAAGAGGCCAACGAAAAAAGAGACCGTAAGATAAACAACGATTTTGAGCGTAACCATTTTTACTTCCAAATGCGGTTGAGAGATTTAACAACTATATCGCACTCTACCGACATCTCAGCGATTGAATCTCTTTTGATCCCCGTGTAGAGAAGTCCTCAAAAGCGGCTAAACGAAGCAAGGCAAGGGAAGGCAAGCATTTAGTTCCTTTGTGAAATGTAAAGCTGTGTAAACAGAGCTAATCAATCGCTAAATACACTCGCTTCGCTGCCAGGATCGGGCTGAGCGTTGAAAGCTCAGTTGAAAGCTCAATGGCTGAGTTGTCTTTTTGAGCGCCCATTTGTTGAGGGCGTTTTTGAGGGCTTTTTTGGGGGTTGTTTTTGGGGCTAGGGTTGTTTTTTGGGCTATTAGTGTCGTGAGTCAAGTTACTGTTTACGGCTGTGACGGGCGGAACCCAACGAATTTCCCCAATGCCTAGGAAAGTGCTCGTTTTTGCTCCTAGAACCCGAATAGGCGGGCCGATTGTATTGAGGCGGGAGTGGGGACGAGTGCGCGCAAATTGCAGGCCGCTGCCAGAGAGTCCAGTGTCTGGAGTGCTAGGGGCTGACATGTCAAGAGCTGGAATCGCTAGTTTTTGCCCCATGCGCCAGCGGCGTGCTAGCGGTGGACTCAGCGTAATGGCTTCTAAGTGTGCGATCGCCCCATCTACAGCCAACGGCACAAACGTTTCTTCCTGTATGGCCTCCTCCAACGCTTCTAGCGTGATACTAGACTCCAGGTCAAAGCCGCTGCTGTGGGTCCGGGTGAGCTGTGCGAGTGTTGCTCCGGTGCCGACCGCTTCGCCCAAGTCACGAGCTAAAGATCGGATGTAAGTCCCTGGCCCGCAGTCAATATCCAGCGTAAGTTCTGGCTGCTCGCCGGATTGCCAGTGCTGTATTCGCAGCTGGTGGACCGTTACCTCGCGGACGGGCACATCGACTGTTTTACCCTTGCGTGCCAAATCGTACAGTCGCTTTCCGTCTATCTGAATGGCGCTATACATCGGTGGAATTTGCTGGAGGTTGCCCAGAAACTGAGGAAGCGCCGCTTCTATGGCGGATACCGATAAGTCAGTAGCCGCGTTCTGAGTGACAATATCACCTTCTAAATCGTCGGTGGTGGTGGTGATGCCAAAGCGAATAACGGCCCGATAAGACTTACGCGCTGGCAGATACTGAATGAGCCGGGTAGCACGGCCTACGGCAAGCGGTAAAACGCCTGTCGCCAGCGGATCTAACGTGCCGCCGTGCCCTACTTTTTTGGTGTTGAGGAGTCTGCGAACGCGGGCCACGCAGTCGTGAGAAGTCCAGGTAGCCGGTTTATTTAAGCTGATAAAGCCGTTGATCATGAAGTGCTAGGTGTACGGCAAACGTTGCTTGGGCCCAAGAAGTGCCTACCAACCCTTTGGCTCAGGCTGTCGCTGTTCTGTTGGGTTATCTGGGTCTTCTGGGCTGTTCCCTAAGGACTCTGCTTCGAAAAGACCCTTTTCAAGAGGCGTGTTTTGGGTGATTTCTATATCGTTTACCAGCTGTTGTAAGTGTCGTTCTACTCGGTACTCTGTCGCCTGAGTGTCCTGGGCAGCAGATCTTAGGCGGGTTTGTAGCTGTTCTGGGCTCAGCTCAGAAATGATGCTAAGGGGCATATCTGGCTCGCTGATGCGGGTGACAAAGGCACTGGTCAGCACTGGTTGATAGCGGCTGTCGTTGTTGAGATAGGTGCTGAGAAAGGCCAGGCTCATGACTTGGGTGTAGCGCTGGGCAACCTCGGGTACCGGGCCAATAATTTCGGGGGGCAGCTCGAAGGTTTCCCGCCCAGATAGGCCCATGGTAGAAAAGTGGGTGCCGCCTTCCATCGTCAATAGATATCGATCGCTGCTGGCGGTGCTGTCGGCCCCTTCTGTGTCTAAGCCTTGATGTAGCCAGGTGTAGGGCAAAATTTGCTCGGGCAGGGCGGGGGCGACCGTGTCTGCGCTGCCCGTCATCATCAGTACGGGGACCTCAATTTGAGCGAGGCTTTTGGGGCCTAAGATAGTGCTGGCAATCGGGTTAATGGCGATCGCAGCCTTGATTCGAGGATCGGTGAAAACAATTGACTCTGACGCAGGCGGCATCGTCTCTATCTCCGCTGCGTCGCCCTGTGGCTCATTTGCTGGAGACAGGGCCACTGCCTGACACTGGAGCAGTAGGGACAGATTCACGCTGAACTCCGGCGGGCATGTTTCTCGCAGTGCAGCCAAATCTACCGGGGCACCGGCTACCGTGAGCGCGGTGTAGCCACCAAATGACTGTCCGATAATGCCAACATTTTCAAAATCGACAGTGCTTAGGCTTTTGCTGGTGGCTGCCAAGGCCTGTAAATCATCGAGCACCGCTGAAATGAGTAAGGGCCGATTAATAAATTCGTCATCTGGGACTACCTGCCCGGTTCGCCCAGAAACCAGTGCATCTAGCTGATCGGCGCTGCTGCCGGGATGCTCCACGTTGATCACGGCAAAGCCCTGCTGAGCTAGGAAACTAGCTAGGTAGGCATAGGTCCCTCGGTCGTTGCCAAAGCCGTGAGAGATAATCACAGCAGGTGTAGACGCAGGTAAGCCAACCTGAACCTGTAGCGGCAGGTATACATCGACAGGTTGGTTGCTGGCCTTAACCCTGAGGGGCAATTTTCGATAGTTGTAGGGCCCAGGGCGCGAGACTAGCTCATTAATAGAGGCCGCGGTGGTGCCTTCGGGAAAGGGAAGGGTTGCAGAGTCAAAAGACAGCTGAACAACCAGATCAATCGCCTTTTGCGATTGGCTTAAGGTTTCGCTGACTTGGGAGGCGATCGCGAGCCCCCTACGCAAATCGACGCGCAGCACCGGCGTGGGGAACCGCTGAATAACGTTGAGAATAGTCAGGCCCTTTTCACTGTCAGCTGCGGCGCCAATAGCAGCCCCTCGCAATCCCTTGCCACCCGGCAATCGCGCACCTGTGCGAAACACTTCTCCTGCCTGCTCCAGCAAATACTCACCCTGAGGTGTGTAGGCAAACTGCGCCATGGTTGTCACATCTACATCTGCCCGCTGGGACAGCAGTGCCTGCACCTGCGCTAGGGCCTCCGGGTCGTAGTTATCAATGAAGTCAATGTAGGGCTCTATTTCATCGGTAATGCGGTCTTCTTCAACATAAATTTCTAAGGACTCTACAGAAATAGAGCGCTCAATGGGGCCAAAGGAAACGCTGATGCGCTCAGCGGCTTGGGTTGGCTTTGAGAGTTGAGGCGACAGTGCGATCGCAACTGGAAACACCCCGACCCCAACGGCAACTTTTAGCACCGTTTTGAAGGCGACCTCGAGTGCGGCTTTTTCTAAAACAGTATTGGCAGCTCGATACGACCGTTTCCTCTGAAAAGGACCGTGTAACTGTGTGAAAAACCGCGTTAAAGACGTAGAGACAAAATTCATAGACCCAATCATAGGCCAACTGATCCCGTATTGACATTTACTTCTGGTCAGTTACTCGTAGGCACTCTACCTTGTTAGCGCTAACACCAACGGAACGTATCCTTGGCCTCTGTCTACCTGACCTCTGTCTACTTGGGCTCTGCCTGTTATGGCAGGAGCGCCAGTAAGTCCGCTTCGCTCAGCTGCGCAATACCCAACTCTTCAGCCTTGGCTTGTTTAGACCCGGCTTTTTCGCCTACAACGACATAATCTGTTTTAGAACTGACGGCGCTACTGACACGACCGCCTGCGCCTTCAATTAAGCCCTTGGCTTCAGAGCGCTTCAGCGTCGGTAGGGTGCCGGTGACCACAAAACTTTTACCGGCAAATGGCTGAGGCTGGGTGCTGTCAGATTTGGCCTCGGCTTCGAGCTGAAGCCCTGCGGCATCCAGCCGTTCAATCAGCAATTGGTTGGCAGGCACCTGAAACCACTGGCGCACCGAAAACGCGATTTCAGGCCCAATACCATAGACGCGGGCAATGTCGTCGCTGCCGGTTTCGGCGAGAATAGCCGCTGAGCGAAAATTATCGGCCAGCAGCTGGGCATTGGTGCTGCCCACCAGGCGAATGCCTAAGCCGTAGAGTACTTTGGCCCAGGGGCGTTCTTTGGAGTGGGCGATCGCACTGACCAACTTGGTCGCGAGCTTTTCGCCCATCCGGTCTAAGGTCAGCAGCTGCGGTACGCTGAGGTCATACAAGTCAGCGACAGAGTTGACCATGCCCTGATCTATCCATTGCTCGACCCAGCGATCGCCTAGTCCGCTAATGTCCATCGCATCCTTGCTGGCCCAGTGGCTAATTGAGCCCTTGAGAATCGCGGGGCAAGCGCTATTGACGCAGCGAGTGACAGCTTCTCCTTCTGGCTTTACAACCGGCTGGGAGCACACGGGGCAGGTTGATGGCAGTTGATAAGCCGGGGCGTCCTTGGGCCGCAGCTCTGTAATGACGCGAACCACCTCAGGAATAATTTCGCCGGCCTTACGCACAATCACCGTGTCACCCAAATGCAGGTCGAGTTCGGCGAGGCGGTCGGCATTGTGCAGGGTGGCGCGGGCGACGGTGGTGCCTGCCAGCTGCACCGCACTGAGTTCGGCAACGGGGGTAATCGCGCCGGTTCGCCCGACCTGAACGGTGATGTCGTTCAGGATAGTGGGGACTTCTTCGGCAGGGTATTTGAGTGCGATCGCCCAGCGCGGAAACTTATTGGTAAATCCCAGCCGATCTTGCAATTCAAAGCTGTTGAGCTTGACCACAACACCATCAGTGAGATAGGGCAGGTCGTGCCGCCGGGTTTCCCACTCGTCGTAATAGCTCGCCACATCAGCAGCGGTTGCACAGCGCTGCCGATTGGGATTGACACGAAAGCCCAACGTTTGCAAACACTCCAGTGCGGCCCACTGGTCCGACGGTGGAGTGACATCGCCCGAGCCCTTGGGCATGAGTAGGGTGTAGGCAAAAAAGTCGAGTCGCCGCTCGGCCACGACTTTGGCATCTAACTGACGCAGGGTGCCGGCGGCGGCATTCCGCGGATTGGCAAAGAGCGCGGTGCCGGCGGCTTCCCGTTTTTGGTTGATGTCTTCGAACACATCTAGCGGCAAAAACGCTTCTCCCCTCACTTCGACGATTGGGGGTGGAGAGAGCGGTTTTCCATCGGGCCCTGGCGGCAGCTGTAACCGCAAGGGAATGGTCCGAATCGTTCGCACATTTTGTGTGATGTCTTCTCCGGCGATGCCGTCGCCTCGCGTGACACCGCGCACCAGCACACCGTTTTCGTAGGTGAGCGCCAGGGCGTTGCCGTCAATCTTTAGCTCGGCGACGGCTTCAGCTTCTGGGATATCGGGTTCTATTCGCTGCCAGCGAGTTTGCCAGTCGCGGTATTCCTCAATATCAAAGGCGTTTTCTAAGCTGTAGAGCGGAATGTTGTGGGTGACCGAGGTAAATTGCTCGGCAGGCTCAGCGCCCACGCGCTGGGTCGGGCTCTCTGGCGTGAGGAGGGCTGGATACTGCGCTTCGAAGTCCTGAAGTTCTCGATAGAGCCGGTCGTATACCGAGTCTGGGAGGTCGGGTGCATCGAGCACGTAGTAAGCGTAGCTGGCTTTTTGCAGCTGCGATCGCAATTCAGCTACCCGTTTGATGACCTGCTCGCTGGCGGTTGCTTCTTTAGGCACGGTTCATTACTCACTAAACCTCGAAAATACTAACCGATCTTGGAGATCACCGAATCTGGAAACACCCGCTTGAAACTTTGTAGTTCATTTATACTATATTCTCGGAGCATTGTCGTGGGCTGCCGTTTTTTTGAAGAGGCCATTTTTCTCACAGATATTACATCCTTCATCGTCAAGGGCGTGGCCATGGGCATACTAATGTTGCCTTTTTCTCGATGGGTTCCATGCGAATCACCACAAAGTTTATTGGGTCTTCCGCACTACTCATTGCTTTGAGTGCTCTGCTCTCGGGGGGAAGCTATTGGGTTAATCGCCAAGCCAGAAAGTCGTTAGAAGCGAGCTACGCACAGACCCAATCCACCGTTTTTACCTCGGTGCAGATAAAGTCGTCCTTACAAAATCAAATTACGGCGCTCAGCCGGCTGTCGGTGATGGTGGATAAACCTACTGAAGCAACTGCGCAGTACGAACGGGCCCGCCAGCAATTTTTCCAAGCCTTAGATGAACTGTCCGTCATTATTCCAGCAGCAGATCAAACCTCACATTTGAGGATTGAAGGGATTCGCCAGCAGCATGGCTACTTAGATACGCTGGCTCAGCGCTTGAGTGAAGATGACGTGTCCTTTACTCAAGCTGAAGATATTGCGCGATCGCTCAAGCTTTTTGAGCAAAGCACGGGCAACTATATAGAAACGCTTTTGAAAAGTGCTAACCAGCAGACTGTAGTCTACAGCGAACAACAAAAACTGCTCCATAGCCGTCTTGCCTGGTTAGAAGGGCTGAGCTTTTTGCTGATGAGTTTGCTGCTGTTGGGTCAGTTTTACTATTTGCTGCGCCCGGTGATTGCCTCGCTACGGCAGCTGCAAGAGGGGGCTGACAAAATTGGGCAAAGCAAGCTAGAGACGGTGCCCACCATTGAACTGCGCACAAACGATGAATTGCAGGCTTTAGCAGAAGCCTTTAATCATATGGGCGAGACATTGTCCGCGTCCTATCAGGAGCTAGAGCGGCGTGTGGCCGCTCGTACACAGTCGTTGCATAGCGCTAATCAATCCTTGCTGAGCGAGGTCAGCGATCGCATTGAAGCCGAAACCAGCCTAAAAGAAGCGCTGACACAGCTGAAACAAACTCAATTGCAGCTCCTGCAAACTGAAAAAATGTCTAGCCTGGGCCAGCTAGTTGCAGGCGTTGCCCACGAAATTAACAATCCCGTGAGCTTTATTCAGGGAAACTTGGCACCGGCTGAAGACTACATGAACAGCTTGCTGTCACTGGTCAGACAGTATCAATCAGAATATCCAGAAGCTTCGGATGAACTGTGCAAAGCCCTAGAACAGGCTGATTTAGACTTTATCCAAACTGATTTCCCAGAGCTGCTGAAATCTATGAAGGCTGGGAGCGATCGCATCAAGGTGATCGTGCAATCGCTCAAAACATTTTCGCGACTGGATGAATCCGAGACCAAATCAGTGGATCTTCATGAGGGACTGGATAATTCGCTCATATTGCTGACCTCACAGCTCAGTGAAACGCCTCATCGGCCTGCGATTGAGATTGAACGACACTACGGTGAACTGCCTAACGTGTACTGCTATCCGGGGCAGCTGAATCAGGTATTTATGGGCATTTTGACCAATGCGATTGATATCTTGACGCCCTCGGCAAATTCGGTTCAGAAGACAGGGTCTGACCCTAAGACGTTTGGGTCAAGCAGCCTTAAACAGCCGACCATCCGGCTGGTGACTAAGGCCACTGAAGACTACGTGCGCATCCACATTAGCGATAATGGTGGCGGGATGGATGAGAGTACCTGTCATCAAATTTTTGATCCGTTTTTTACGACTAAGCCAGTCGGCTCTGGCATGGGTTTAGGGCTCGCCATGGCCTACCAAATTGTAGTGGCCAATCACTATGGCGAGCTTACCTGCACTTCCGCAGTGGGCAAAGGCACCACCTTTACGATTGAGGTGCCGCTGACGTTGAAGCTTAAAATGCAGCCGGTTGTCACATCGCCCAAGCTGATGACGGCTTAAGAGACCGCTGCTACAGCGCCCCATTGACGATCGTCCTATCGACGAGACTGAAGCTTGCGATAGACCGCTTTGAGGTCCACGTTATGATGTGCGATCGCCACCAGCGTGTGATACAGCAAATCCGCCACTTCCCCCGCAATTTCATCGGGTTCGTCATCTTTACAGGCCATCACTACTTCAACGGCTTCTTCGCCGATTTTTTGCAGAATTTTGTTGTCGCCGCCTTCAAAGAGCTGGTTGGTGTAGGACCCTGGCTTGGGGTTCGACTTGCGATCGTTAATGACGCTGTACACCTGAGAGAGCGTATCGGCTGGCGGCGCTACCACGTTTACCTCGCCCTCAGCAACCTCGCCTTCTATGGCCATTTGTACCTGGTGAAAGCAGCTCCGCTCCCCCGTATGACAGGCGATATCACCAATTTGCTCAATAGTCACCAGCAGCGCGTCGCTGTCACAGTCGTAGCGCAGGCTTTTTAGCTTTTGAAAATGGCCTGAGGTTGCGCCCTTGTGCCACAGCTCCTGGCGAGATCGGCTCCAGTAGTGCACTTCACCGGTGTCCATCGTTTTTTGTAGGGCATCGGCATTCATCCAGGCCATCATCAGCACTGTGCCGTCTAGGTAGTCTTGTGCGATCGCCGGCACTAGCCCTTTCTCGTTAAAGCGAATTTTGTCGATAGGAACAACAGTCGGTAGTTGGGTCATGAGCTAAAGAAGTGCGTCATCAGTGCTTTTTCATCTCTATGCTACGTCTTCTTGAGATCTCTACATTCCTTAACATGACGAAACAAAAGGGATCTCCAACCGCTAGGATAAAAGGCACTGCTGTTTAGCGTTTGCCGGTTTACGCCGTGGATTTGGTCCATACTCAATCACCACGGCCAATCACCACGGCAACGGCTCTAAGTTAGCGATAATCACTCTTTTTAAAACATCAAGGAGCGCGTTTTGGTTAGCACCACGACCCTAAAAACCACCAAGTCTGATGAGATTTTTTCAGCAGCACAATCACTCATGCCCGGTGGCGTCAGCTCACCTGTGCGAGCCTTTCGCTCCGTTGGCGGTCAGCCCATTGTTTTTGACCATGTCAAAGGCGCTCACGTTTGGGATGTAGACGGCAACCAATACATCGACTACGTCGGCACTTGGGGACCCGCCATTTGTGGCCATGCCCACCCCGAAGTGCTCGACGCGCTCAAAGCCGCCATCGACAAAGGCACCAGCTTCGGCGCACCTTGCTACCTTGAAAACGTGCTGGCCGAAATGGTCATCGAAGCTGTTCCCAGCGTAGAAATGGTCCGCTTCGTCAACTCTGGCACCGAAGCCTGCATGGCCGTTCTTCGCCTGATGCGCGCCTTCACTGGCCGCAACAAAATTATCAAGTTTGAAGGCTGCTACCACGGCCATGCCGACATGTTCCTCGTCAAGGCAGGTTCCGGTGTTGCAACCCTTGGCCTCCCTGATTCCCCTGGTGTCCCAAAGTCCACCACTGCTGATACGCTGACGGCCCCCTACAACGACCTTGAAGCCGTCAAAAAGCTGTTTGCTGAGTACCCTGGCGAAATTTCGGGCGTCATTTTAGAGCCCATCGTTGGCAACTCTGGCTTTGTCACCCCTGATGTGGGCTTCCTGGAAGGCTTAAGAGAAATCACTAAAGACAACGACGCGCTCCTTGTGTTTGACGAAGTGATGACGGGCTTCCGCATCTCCTACGGCGGCGCGCAGCGAAAGTTCAACGTCACCCCAGACCTCACCACGATGGGTAAAGTCATTGGCGGTGGCCTCCCTGTGGGTGCCTACGGCGGTCGTCGTGACATTATGGAAATGGTGGCACCTGCGGGCCCTGTGTATCAAGCCGGCACGCTCTCGGGCAACCCGCTAGCGATGACTGCGGGCATCAAAACCCTAGAGATTCTGCGTCGCCCAGGGGCTTACGATCAGCTAGAGCACATCACGAAAAAGCTCAGTGATGGGCTACTGAAAGCGGCTCGTGAGGCAGGCCACGAAGTAACCGGTGGCAGCATTAGCGCCATGTTTGGCATGTTCTTTAGAGGCGGCGAAGTTCACAACTACGATGACGCCAAAGCCTCTGACCTTGAAAAGTTCAGCCGTTTCCATCGCGGCATGTTAGAAAATGGCGTTTACCTAGCACCGTCTCAGTTTGAAGCGGGCTTCACGTCCTTAGCGCACACCGAAGGCGATGTGGAGAATACTCTGGCAGCTGCGCGTCGAGTATTTGCTGAAATTTAGCGCGATCGCACTAAATTTCAAGCGCTCAAAGCCCTGTTCCCTTCTCTCTAGCTGTTTAGCATTGCAGTGTCTGGCATCGCTCTAAAAGGCAACCTACCCGGTGGCTGAGCGTAGCCGAACGCCACGACTATGCTTAGCCACCGACGTTTAGCACCTGCGAAACGCTACTTTTCTAGGGAAGAGGGCTTGATACTATGGCATGACAGCCTAAGAATAAGAGTAGATAAGCACTTACACGGCCAGCAGCAGTGGATATATATGAAGATGAACTTGCAGTATTAGACGCCGAAGTCGGTCGAGAAAGTCCGTTTGACCCACTCGACGATATTCCGCCCATTGGCGAAGCCGAAGAGGCCAAGCCCAATCCTGACAATATGCTGCTGCTGCTGCACCATCCTGAAAAAGACCAGCGGCTGATAGGCGCTCGCGCTTTTAGCGAAATTGAAGATTCTAGAGCTATTCCTTACCTGATTGGAATGCTGGCAGATCCTTGCCCACTGGTTCGCGTCAGCACCGCCTATGCGTTGGGTCGTAACACCAGCCCAATGGCCATCGATCCGCTCATTGCCCAGTTCAATCGCGACTGGAACGGCTATGCACGCAAAGGTATCGTTTGGGCTTTGGGCAATATCCGCGACCCCCGTGTCGTTTCGCCTTTGTGCGATGCCCTAAAAACGGACATTGCAGCAGTTCGCCTATGGGCCGCAAGTGGGCTGGGGCAAACGCCAAAGATTAGCTATGAGGCGATGATTAAAGCCATGCCACCCCTGATCGGCGGCATGCGACGAGACCCGATTCCTTCTGTACGTAGTAATTGCGCCTGGGCAATTGGGCAAATTTGTGCGGAGCTACCGTCGAACGTTGTATATGCAACGGCTATTGACGCACTAATTGAAGCCTTCGCCGAAGATGAGGAATTTGGCGTTAAAGAAGACGCCCGCAGTGCGATTTTGAGTGTAGGTGACTCACGCGGCTTGCAGGTGATTGAAGAAATTGAGCAGGACGGCTATTTTTAGCCTCTGGCGTTAGGAGTCACTGAGAGTTTGAGTCTTGATGGGCAGGCCAAGCCTGTGGATGATTGCTGCATAACTACTCGAAAAATGCCTGCTTTTCGGCAGGTATCCAGATCGTTCTGTTGAAATCACACGGATATGCTGTGAGATGAGGGAAGAATAGGAAGTGCGCGGTGTTCGTAATTCGCGTCATAATAAGACTTGGTTCTGCTTCCATCACTTTCCATGGCAACACAAGAAGATGCAATTAACTACGCTAAGCACTTTGGCTGGACAGGTGCCGATGCTAAGCGAGCGTTTGCCAATATCAATTTGAGAGAGGCTGATGAGCTGGCGCTGCTCACTGCTATGGTGAATTTTGCTGGCCCTACTCTGTATGAACGGCAGCGGCTGCAGGGTGCTCAGAAAGGTCTTGTGACCAAAAAAGAGAAGCAAATTAAGAAAATAGAAAAGGAATTTGCTGAGAAAATCAACACGTTTGAAGAGCAGATGTTGCAAGAGCGCAGTGTTTTTGTCAGTGTGATTGGTAATATCTATCAGATTGCTAGAAGGTTGGGATACAAGGGTGATCCTTGGGTGGAGACCTTGCTAGAGCAGTATGAAGAACGTCGTCGGGATGTCTCGTAATGACACAGGCTACTGATTTGAAAGCTGCTTTAGCCGTGACTAGAAAACAGCTGCGTGGTTACGGTGCAACTCGCTATTTGGCGAGGAAGCTAACCGAATCACTATCGCCGATGGGAAAAGTTGGTTCAGCTTATGTGTATGATTTGGGGATGGTGATTGCATCTATTCGTGAGTACAGTGAGCGATCGCGCATTCGCCCCCAAACTAAACAAGCGCTTTTGAAAATTCTAGAAGCCCTTCTTCCTCAATTAAACAACGTCGTAGATTTACCAACGGGCAACAGCCCTTCAGAAATTGGACGATTAGTGCAGCAGGCGATGAAAGCCATGCGCCATACAGATAAAGCACTGGCTGAAATGAAAGCAACCGCCGCTGCCTCAGGAGATCATTAGAAGTAGAACATGTCTCCTTTTCAACAGCTGGTCCGGCAATTGCTTCAGACTAAAAAACAGATTGATGACAACTTAAAGCATCTGAAGCGGCGTGCGGCTGAGATTGAGCACAAGTACGAGCCCCGCAATGAGTTCGAGCGATGGAAACGGTCTGAAGCCGGAAGAGCCTGGAAGCGCGATCGTTATCAAAAACAAAAAGAACGCTGTGCCTTGTGCAAATGCGCTGTGAGACTGAAAGGCTCGCATATTGATCACATCAAGCCGTTAGCGCACTTTCCAGAATTGGCCATTGACCTTAATAATTTGAGGATTCTCTGCTCCAACTGCAACTGCCAGAAAGGACATTCCTTCGGTCGAGAATAGATCTTAGTCATCGGTAATGTCCCTTGTGGAAAGAAAGATCTTCCAACTGCTAGATCGGAGAAAAATTCGAGTGCTAATGCCCAAGTTTTTCTGGACTGTTATGATGCCTGGTGCGCATCAATCTAAAATCTAGATATGATTAGATCAGTGAGGCATAAGGGGTTGCTCAAATTTTTTGAGACAGGTAGCACGGCTGGAATTCAATCTAAGCATGCTGAGCTACTCGAAGATCGACTAGCGGCATTAGATACGGCCCAATCTATTGACGATATAAATCTGCCTGGATACCGTCTACACCCTTTGAAGGGAAGATGCAAAGGCCGATGGTCTATTAGAGTTAGCGGTAACTGGCGACTAACTTTTGAGTTTAAAGATGGCGACGTACACGTTTTAGATTACGAGGACTACCACTAATGAATCAGCATAATCCTCCACATCCTGGGAAATTTATTCGGCGCACTTATATAGAACCGTTTGATATCAGTGCTAGACAAATCGCTACTCATTTAGGTGTTTCGGCTTCCACGTTTTCTAGATTGATTGCAGAACGCAATCGGGTTACGCCAGACATGGCTATCCGCTTATCCAAAGTGTTAGGTCGCTCACCACAAAGCTGGCTGCAAATGCAAATGAATTATGACTTATGGCAGGCTGAGACAGCCCAACCCCATGACTCACTCAAAAGGTTAGAGCTAGCTTAAAGTGTCAGGCTGTCGTAATATCCTGTCTTGAAGCCCACTGTCCGATATCTGCACGGCTAATGGCTGCGGCCATGAGATCTGGAAACTGGTCGGGAGTGCAGGCAAAGGCGGGACTGCCTAAGCTGGCAAACGCGGCGGCATTTTGATGGTCGAAGTAGGGGGCACCCTCGTCACTGAGGGCAAGTAGGGTGATGACTTGTACACCTGCGGACATTAGGGCAGCGGCGCGTTTGAGCATGGCTGAGTTGTCGCCGCCTTCGTACAGATCGCTAATGAGAACGAGAATAGTTTCTTGTGGTTGGCGGATAGTGCCTTGGCAGTAGGCGAGGGCTCGGTTGATGTCGGTGCCGCCGCCGAGCTGAGTGCCAAACAACACATCGACCGGATCTTCTAGCTTGGGTGTGAGATCGACCACGGCAGTGTCGAAAACAACAAGTTGGGTTTTGACGGCAGGAATCGAGGCGAGAACGGCGGCAAAGATGCTGGAATATACAACAGAGGTGGCCATGGAGCCGCTTTGGTCTACGCAAAGAATGATGTTTTTGAGGGCGGCGCGTTTGCGGCCAAAGCCGATGCGGCGCTCGGGGATGATGGTGCGGTAGTCGGGCTGGTAGTGTTTGAGGTTGGCGCGGATGGTGCGGTGCCAGTCGATTTCGTTGTGACGGGGGCGGTTGTTTCGTCGGCTGCGGTTGAGGCTACCCGTGATGGCCTGCTGCATGGGGCTTTGAAGTTTGCGGATGAGATCGTCTACAACTTTGCGAACAACAAGGCGCGCGGTTTCTTTTGTGGTCTCTGGAATCACGCCGTTGAGGGACATGAGGTTAGCGACGAGGTGGACGTCAGCTTCTACAGCTTCGAGCATTTCGGGTTCCAGCAACATCTGATGCAGGTTTAGCCGAGTGAGGGCATCTTGCTGCATCACGCGGACTACAGAACTGGGGAAGTAGCGGCGAATATCGCCTAGCCAGCGGGCAACGTTAGGGGCAGATTTTTCGAGACCGCCCTTGCGGGTTTTGTGATCGCTGTCGCCATACAGTGCAGCCAGTGCCTGGTCCATTTCTCTGTCGCCGCTGCCTAAGCTAAAGCCGCTGCTATCCTCGCCAGCCTCCTCGCCCGATTGCCCTCCGGTGCCCTGTAAGCTGCCGCCTGTGCCATCGCCACTAATGCCGTCTGCTTTGCCGCCGCCCAGTACCAGCCGCCAGCGGCGCAGTCGTTCGGTCTCGGTGTTGTTTGGGTGGGAAAGGCTCATGAGCTGACTGGGTGTGACCTAGAAATAATGTACGCTTAAGTAGCAAGGGAAAATCCATACTGATTAATCTTTGCCCAAAATTGTGACCATCTCCCTTTGGTATAACTAAGCGTTCTTAGACTCAATACGATAGCGGCTCCTGCATCTTTCCATTTCATTCCCGCCCCACCCAAACGAGCTTTCACAATCGTCTTGCAGCCCGCCTCTGTCACCCCAGACCCAATCGGTAAGTGTTGTTCAAGTGCTTGCGCATACTTCATCTGATGGGCATGATTGCGAAAGTAGGTGAGCGCCGCTTGTAAAGCGTCGCGGTTGGTTTGCGATAGTTTGTTTTGCTCAATTCCCTCCATCGTTGCCAGAGTAGTCTCAGCGGCATCGCTCTCATTCTTTAGGGCATGGCATTGCTCTGCTAGCCATGCTTCGCGTTTGCTCACATTGCGTGGATAGAGCCCTTTGGCCACCCCCTTGAGATATTGACAAGCATGGTAAAAGTCTAAAATCTGGCTGTCGGTGAGCGGTTCTAAAAAGTCCCAATTCTCCGCAGCACCATCCGCAAGCCCTTGATAATGGGCCTCTGGAAACAGTGTTCGAATATGCTCAATCTCGCGGGTCATCCGGTCAAAGAAGGTCGCCTTGCCGTATTCTGGGCTCGCGCCGATGTAGGTCGTATGTTGCCGTTCGCCTTGGCTATCTACCAAGCTAATGGTGCCGACCATCGCTTCTCGGTAATGGTCATCGCACATCAGCATACAAGTGCCATCCACACCAATACTGACTGTGGCAATCGCCTCAGCAGGTTTCGGGGTTTGATAATGCCACTTTTCTTCCTGCGCCAACGCGATACTGCCAACCGTTTCTGCTAAGGTTTGCACAAACGAGCGAGGCACCTGACGACCATGGTTTTCACGCAGATCGTTCACCACACGCGGGCCACTCATTTCGGCATACTTGTGACTGATTTGTTTGGCAACCCGAGGTGTCGAGGTGACGATGATGCGGCTATCGACCTCTAACGGACAAAACGTCGCTCCCCCTGCGCTGCTTTGATAGACGTGCCGCTGAATCGAGACTTTGCCATACGGGCTTTGATAACTTTTGGGCTGACGGCCTTTGCTAGTGTAAACGCTACCGCCGACGTCCAAGGGCGAGCCATCTGTATCAAATTGTTCTAAGGCTTTGCCACTGGCCAGCACGCCCGCTGCGTTTAATTGCGTTTGGATGCTCTCTTCACTGGCCAACATTGAACTCTCGTACTCAATCGTGATTTGGAGGGTGACTGAATTAGCATCGCTCGATACGATATGCGCGCTCATCTGACCTGTACTTAGCTACTGATAAACCATACGTCACGATAGCTCGCTAACTACAGCACATTAATATTCGGTCACACCCAGCTGACTTCCGTAAAAGAGGAGGGGTGAGAAGAGGAGGGTTGAGAAGAGAAGGCATCAGGAGGGCTTGAAAGGCCCAACAGTTTGGCGATGGTTGTGAGGCAGGCGTCAGCGCGCTGATAGTCGAAGTTGTTGTCTGCGGGTGTTTGGTTGGTATGGCTTTGACCTGCGCGGACGCGATCGCCCATTTGCCGACGTTCGGGAGCAGAGAAATTGGAAAAGGTTCGTCGTAATAGGGGAAGTAAAGTAATAAAGGCATCATCCGAGAGGCTAGTCATCCAGTCGTCTAGGACTCTCCAAATGGTGTCGTCGTGTAACAACAACAGACCGCTACCTTGCAGAAACCCTTCTACCCAGGCGGCGGCTTGGGTTGGTTCGTTGGCGAGTGACAGTGCTAGGCTCAGGCGTTTTGCGGCGTCCTCGGCCTGTAGGCTGCCTTCGTCCAGCAGCAGGCGGCAGCAGTATCCGGCGATGAGACCGTGCAGCGAAGATTTATTCGTCAGTTGCCCAAGGACGGCTGACCAAGCTTGGGCGTGATGATCTTGCTGGAGGAGTTTGATAGCGCTGTGGGTTTTGGCGATCGCATCCAGCATTTTTTCAGCGGCATCATCATCTAAAGACCCACAAGCGCCCGGCAGCCCAATGCATAACCGTGCCACGAGCCCATCGACGACTTCGGCAACCACGACGGTATCGGTTTGGCGAACGTCGCGGTAGCGCAGAATGTTTGCCAAAGGTGGCAGTGCGGCCATGAGATGGGTGACGTCGTGTGCGATCGCAGCGGCATTTTGTAAGCAGTGCATGAGGTGTGCGATCGCCTCTGGCAAGTCAGCCAACAATGCGGGTTCCAACAGCTGCGTCAACTCAGGCAGCTCCTTACAGTTATCCGCCCTTTGTTGGGTATAGGCACTGGCTGCATCCACCACGGTGTTGCCCCAACAGCCCGCTTCAATAATGGCGATGCTGAGTTCGGGCTCCCAGCGTAATTGCCACGCTTCTTTAAAGGTGCCTTTGCCGCTGGTGCGCTTTGGGTAGCCCCACACGATGTTCAGTAAGCTGAGTCGATGAAGGAGATGAGACCGAGCTAAATCCAACTCTTTTCTCAGGTCCAGTGTCAGTAATTTGTCGCTGGCCTCAGGCTTCATGCGCAGCTTTTTCTGTAGCTTTTGCAGGTCTTGCTGAAGTGGGATGAGCGGCGTACTTTCGGGGACTTGACCGAGGCGATCGCTAATAATCAGCTTTTGTTCTATGAGCTTGAGCGGCGTAGCGTCACCAAAACAAAGAACAGTCTGCGTTGCCTCAGTTAGCTCTTCTAATCCGGGCATCGCAGAGTCCCGCATAGCAGCCAGCGCTTCGGCCAGCCTCACCGTTTCAATCACGCTGGCTGAGGAGGCATCTAAATCTTCTCCTCGTAGCAGCCGGGAAACTCTCGTCAACCACTGAATAGAAGATGCTGTTGTACTTTGCGACCGCTGAGATGCTTGCCACAAGTGCTCGTACCAACCCGGCGAGTGAATGCCTGCACCGTAACCGCTTTGCTTCGATAGGCGAGCGTAGGTCCAAGGAATCCAGGTGGATTTCACCTTTACTTTAGGCAGCCCTTTCAACAGCGCATTGTCATGTTTTTGCGTAGGAAAAGGCTCTGTGAGCGCAGGACTGTGCCACGCGCCGCACACAACAGCAATGTTTTGAAAACCCTCTTTCTGTGCTTTTCGAATCGTTTTACGCATGTAAGCTTCGCGCTGACGTTCTCTTTGTGCCTTGTGTTGCTGACGAGGATTTTCTTCTCCCTTTACGGGAATCTCTTTTTCGCTTTCCTCACGCAACGCACTCATCGCTTCCAGAATCGCCTTGAACAGCTCAGTACTCTCCTGACGCTGTTCTACCATGTGTTCCCACCACCGCTCACTATCGGTATAGCCCGCAGCTTTAGCCAGGTAGCCCAGAGGGTCTCGAGACAGACGGTCCAGGGTCGGGCTATCTCCTGCGGAGACGCTACGCGTTGGCTCTGCCTCGCCTTTGACGTTGCGACTATGCTCAGCTCCTGGGTGAGCGGCGTCGAAGTCACGTTTCTCCTGCTCCATTCGTGCTGCCATTTGATGACGCTGAGGCAGGTCCATGAATCGGACAGGAATCTCGACGTTGAGCGCGTGCTGGATGGCTTGCCACTCTGGCGAGAATTCGGCGAAGGGATAGTAGGCTGCTTGCTGTAGGTGATCGGGCGAGTAGAGGAGTAGGGCGACAGGCGGCTGCATGTCGGGGTTTGCCAGCAGCGGCAGGGTCTCGGTTGCTTCTGGCGGGCCTTCTACGAGAATAATGTCAGGAGCGAGCGTCTGTAGCGATCGCACTAAACTCCGCGCCGAGCCAGGACCATGATGCCGAATGCCAAAAATTTTAAGCGTAGGAGAGGCTGTCATGATGCGAACTCACGGCAGGCACGATAGATATCTTTCCAACCCTCCCGCTCTTTGACAACCGTCTCCAAATACTCTTTCCACACCACAGCATCTTGTACCGGGTCTTTAACGACTGCGCCTTGAATGCCCGCGGCCAAATCTTCCGCATTCAAAGCCCCATCTCCAAAGTGAGCGGCTAAGGCCATGCCGCTATTAACCACAGAAATCGCTTCGGCAGGGCTGAGCGTACCGCTGGGTGACTTTAGCTTTGTTTTCCCATCTGCCGTCACGCCGCTGCGTAGCTCTCTAAAGATGGTGACAATGCGCCGAATCTCCTCTAGGGCAGGTGCTTCTGCCGGCATCTCCAAGGCCCGACCCAACCCCTCAACCCGCTTTTGAACAATCTGCACTTCTTCATCGGCATCGGTGGGTACTGGCAAAATGACGGTATTAAACCGTCGTTTTAGAGCGCTGGATAGTTCGTTGACGCCTTTATCGCGATTGTTTGCGGTGGCAATCAGGTTAAAGCCCTGAATCGCCTGAATCTCTTCTCCGAGTTCAGCAATGGGCAACAGTTTTTCTGAGAGCACGGTAATGAGTGTGTCTTGCACATCAGCGGGCATTCTCGTGAGTTCTTCTACGCGGACGATTTTGCCCTTTTCCATGGCCTTCATCAGCGGGCTTTCTACAATGGCTGACAGGGACGGACCTTTTGCCAGTAGCTCAGCGTAGTTCCAGCCGTAGCGAATGGCTTCTTCACTGGTGCCTGCGGTGCCTTGAATAAGCAGGGTAGAATCGCCGGAAATAGCGGCGGCGAGATGCTCGGATACCCAGGATTTGCCAGTGCCAGGAATGCCGTAAAGGAGGAGGGCACGGTCTGTAGCGAGGGTGGCGATCGCAATTTCCATCAGCCGCCTAGACCCCACGTACTTTGGTGAAATCTCTATGCCGCTATCTAAGGTGCCACCCATCAAATAGGTGCACACGGCCCAAGGTGAAAGCTGCCAGTTGGGCGGTCGCTGACGCTTATCGACGGCTGCTAAAGCGGTTAGCTCCTCGGCAAATTGCTCTTCGGCATGTTGCCGCAAAACCGCGGTGACCGGATTGGCCGGATTGCTGGTTTTCTTTTTATCGGATTTTTTGGGGGTCGCTGAGGCTTTGGAAGCTGCCATAAAGTCTGTGAAATCTAGGGTTAAGATGAAGTCGAGTTGCCGAAGGCTCTCACCCTAAATCCCTCACCCGAGAGGAGAGGGACTTTGAGTCCGATCCCTCTTCTCCCTTCGGGAGCAAGGGGTTAGGGGATGAGGGCCTGCAAAGGTGGGATGCACCCGAGCTGTTCAAGCGTGTGCTCGCTCAACTGCTATTGGCAAAGGCTTGGTAGATGTCCCAACGTAGATTTAACGTTGGCAAAAACTCATCTAAAAAGCGTTGCCACGCGGCTGTTGGCGATTGTTCATAGGCTAGGTTAGTGATTATTCGAGTGGCTTCTGGTGCGAGGCCAGGGTGCAGGGTCATCGCGAGTGTAAGCGGCGGACAGTAGAGGTTTCCCGATCTGCGATCGCTATTTTTCAACAGGTGCATCACTTGGGCAAGGGCTAACTGGCTAAAGCTATAGTCCCAGCGCTGTGGCACTTGTGCGACAAGACGTAGCCAGTCCGCTAAGTGTTGATCGGCGTCTTTTTTGGGCTTTGTCTGCGCTGATTTTTTTAAGTGGGCTCTGAGGTAAGCCTCTCGCTGCTCTGTAGGCAACAACCGTAGGAGCGATTGTAGAGTCTCTTTTCCTAATCCTCCTTTTACTACAGTCTCTATATTTAGCTGATGCAGCAGCGCGTAGGCCCACGTTGCTGCTGCTTGCGTTTTCTGTTGCCTGTGTGCCGCCATCGCCCAGCCGGTCAGCATGAGAGTTCGCCATGGATGATCTGTGCGGCCCTCCGGAGTCAGACACTGTGAAAGCGCTTCAAAATCTTGTGGCCACAGAGATAACGGTGTGGTTGCGATGAGTTGCTGCAACCATCCCGCTTTTTCTCCTAACCCTTCCACGGGCTTTCGGCTAATGCCATCCCTTTCCCAGTCAGGGTCATACTTTTCGGGCAAGCTTACGGCTAGAACAAGCGGCCTGTTTTCCGTTTTGCCATCGGTTACGTGAAAGTGCACAAACTGACTGATATGCTCAGCGACTCTCTGGCAAAGGCTGGAACTGGGCATCGTGGCCAACAGCTCAGCGGCTACTTCCCGCACGCCCTTGGAGCGGTCTACTAACGTGGCTTCTAAAAAAGGCTCATCGGCCATGGAGAGATGCGGCTGCAACCTTTGCAACAGTGCTTTTCTATCTGTGTGAGTTTCTGATTCCCAAGTGGCGCTTAAGGCTTCTCTTGCTGCATCAGCCTCAACGCTTCGCCACTGGCTAAATACAGCATAGCGCTCAGCGCGATCGCCCTCATTCCATTGCTGCTGAAAAAGCGCCTGCTGTTCATCAACACTCTTGGACTCTTCTTCTGTGGTGGCAGGAGAGATCGCCGCATAGGACCAACTAGGGTTTTGAGTGGCTAGCCAAGCACCGCGATCACCCATTACTGCTAAAATCTCATCTTGTAAATAAAGTCTCTTTTGTCCGAAGCTTAACAGCTTTGGCAACAGCTTTGAAGGCACCCGCTGACCTGCTGCAATGAACAGTTCAAGCAGCTCAGGCATGAGTATAGGGTAGGTGGTGAGTGCTTTCTCAAGGTAGTTGGCAAGTTTGTTGTTGCACGCAGGCATTTGCTCAGGTGCGCTGGCCTCAATAGGCGGCAAGGTCTGCTTACTGGGACGGCTTCCTACGACCTCATGTAGGGCCACTATCCCTGCCATACTGAGCAATGCAGACTCTGGCTGCGACCAGTCTAATTGTTTGCTGAGGGCTGCGATCGCACTGTTTCCTTTAGGTGCCGCAGGCGTTTGCCGCTGACTGCCAACTAGGGCAACGGCCAGGTACTGATGCCAGTCAGTCCATTCGCTGTTGTTCTGGGTGTTTTTGTGGGCCATGGCTAGCTTTTTCCTCCCAGCGTCACAAACTTTTTGGCGCTCCATACGCTCAGTGGCAGAAAGTGCTCACCTGCCCATTCTCCAAACACCGTCAGCGGGCGACCCCCGCCCATTGCTAACAGCTCCCACCCTTGCGAAAACGGTGGCGCGATGGGCAGCACATCTCCCGTGCCATCTTGCAACCACCATTGCTGGTTGTGATAGCGCATGTAGCTTTGGTTCAGGACTAAGGGAAATTGACTGAGCCAAGGATTTGCGGTGAGCGCCTTGGCGTATTGAGCGATCGCACTGTCTACCGTCTCAAACCCGATGGCCTCATCTGTCCATTTTGCGGTTGCTTTGCGCTCAGCCACAAACGCCCGCTGCACCCCCGTCCCGGGATAAAAAATGAGTGTGCCTTCAAACGTTTTTCCTGGCATTAGGCTGGTATCTAACGGCTGCCGACGACCGTGGGCAAAGCTCAGCACCATGGCGGGTTTTTCACATTGCGTGCCCCACAGCCACACCCGCTGCATTTTTAAAGACTCTTCTTCACTGACGAACTTGCCTAGCACTTTCCACGTATCGCTCAGGTTTTGTACCTGCGGATCGTTGTGTTCGGCGCGATGGATCAGGTCGTTTTTAGTTTGAGGGAAGCCGATTTGCGATCGCACCTCGGCCTGCAACGCCGCCTCTAACGTGTCTATATTTCCATAGCCCTGCACTAGCAAATGAAGCTTGCCGAGTGCTTTGAGCATTCTCTCGGGCCAGCCTTGTCCTGAGTGAGGAATGCCCGCTAGCGATCGCACCCGATTAGCCAGCCCTGGGGCTTGCGCATCGACTAGCCGCGCCGCTGTCTGGTCCCAAAAACTGTAGGGCTGAGTTTGTAAGTTTGCTAATCCCTGCCGCACAATATCTTGCAGCCACTGGTCTAAATCAGCTAGGCCCGCTTCAACCTTT
The DNA here is from genome assembly GCA_039820525.1 of Cyanobacteria bacterium J06634_5. Lineage (GTDB taxonomy): Bacteria > Cyanobacteriota > Cyanobacteriia > Phormidesmidales > Phormidesmidaceae > Phormidesmis. Next base: position 42,482 of record JBCBPY010000009.1, on the reverse strand, counting down.
CGCGATCGCTTTTCTAGCTTTTTCGCAATTTGCTCTGCCTTTAGGGCCGGATCAACTGCCGACTTTGTTTTCTTCTCCTGTTTTTGTGTGGCCAAGTGCGAGCGCTTCTCGACCCATTCAGCCACCCAGTCCGGCAGCATATTGCTAGCAAATCCACCTTGCTCAGCTAGCAACAGCAGTAATCCTAATGCGTGCTTACAGGGAAACTTCCGACTCGGACAGCTACATCGAAACGCAGGCTCACCACCCACAACACCCAAATCAACAGCAGTTCGATAGGGCTTTTGGCCACTGCCTTTGCACTCGCCCCACACTACTGAATTGGAGCATCCCAGCAAAGGCCATTTTGATGCGATCGCCAGCGCTTTACCCCGCTTCGTGGAGCCTGCATCGGGTGAGAGCGACAGCACTTGCTCAGATGTCCACGCAACGGTCATTTAGTCTCCCAAAAACTAGAGTCAAGAGCACCATACCCCCTACGAAAATAGAGGGCAGTAGAGTTAATTACTCAATACACTTTATCAGTAAATTTGTACTGTTTTGTGCGGGTGGATGTCTCAACAATAAAATCCTATTTAAGTCGTAACACCACTCGGAGCTTTGAATTGATCTCTATGCTATTGCAGCTCCTTTCTGAAGTCTTTATGACATGGCATCATAGTGATAGCCAGATGTCTATTTTGAGTTCTTTACATGGAATTAAACATTCATCTTGATCCAGAGAGTGCTAAAAAATTAGCTTACTTGCAGCAGTATGAAGCTCAAGATCCTGCTAGCCTGCTCACTAAAGCGATTGAACAAAGGTATCAGTCGCTATGTCCGCCATCTGAAAGCCCCTACCATGTTTTTGAAAAACTTGGTCTTGTAGGCTGCATGGACGGGATGGAAAACTTGCCACTGACTGACCAGCCGTCGATTCGAGAAAAATTGCAACAGAAGCGGAGAGAAGGTACTTTGTGATCATTGTTGATACGGGTGCTTTTATTGCGTTGTTAGATAAAAGAGATCCTTTCCATCAGTTGGCTAAAGGGTGTTTCTCATCTATTCGTGAGCCACTAATTACGACGCTGCCAGTGATTACAGAGGCGTGCTACTTACTCACCCATCAGGCTGCCTATAGTCTTCTGAAGAGCCTAGACTCAAATGCATTCCAAGTGTTTTCGTTAGAGCCTCATCATATGGGACGGGCCGCTGATTTGATGGATCAATATGTTGACCTGCCGATGGATTTTGCAGATGCTTCACTGGTAGTGCTAGCAGAAGTTTTAGGTCATGGACGTATTATCACTGTCGATAGACGAGATTTCAGCGTTTATCGCTGGAAAAACTCAAACGTATTTGATAATCTTCTGTTTCCCAATAATTAGTGCACATCCGTTGCATGTCATGATGGCAGTGCTTTTATGAGGCCGCATGCCCATGCAACCGATCGATTGGCTAATTGTCATCGGATATCTTGCGATGACTATGGTTTTAGGGGTTTATCTCTCTCGTAGGGCCTCGGGGGGGCTCGCTGACTTCTTTGTAGCGGGGCGGCAGCTGCCTTGGTGGCTTGCTGGGACCAGCATGGCGGCCACGACGTTTTCGATTGATACGCCGCTGTATATTGCGGGCGTTGTGGGCAATCGTGGTATTGCAGGCAACTGGGAATGGTGGAGCTTTGGCATTGCCCATGTGGTGATGATGTATATATTTGCGCGGCTGTGGCGGCGCTCGGAGATTGTGACTGATGCCGAGCTGACTGAGATGCGCTACGGCGGTAAAACGGCGGCAGTGCTGCGCGGGGTAAAGGCCTTTTTATTTGCAGTGCCGATTAACTGTATTGGCATTGGCTATGCCATGTTGGCGATGGCGAAGGTTGTAGATGCCTTGCAGCTGTGGCAAAGCGTGGGGATAGATCCCGGTGAGGGGATAAAGCTGTGGAGTGTGATTGGCATTAGTGCGTTGGTGCTGGTGTACGCAGGCTTCTCGGGGCTGTGGGGTGTGGTCGCGACGGACTTTTTTCAGTTTTTCCTGGCTTTGTTCGGTGCGGTGGTGGTGGCGATCGCAGCGGTGAATTCGCCTGAGATCGGCGGGATGCGATCGCTCGTCACCCAGTTCACAGCCGTGACCAATCCAGACATGCTCAGCTTTTTACCGGTGAGTATTACCCAAGGCGGCATTGAGTGGAGCGCATTGGCGGGCATCCCTTCAAGTACGTTTTTGGCCTATGTGATGTTGCAGTGGTGGTCGTTTCGTCGCAGTGATGGGGGTGGCGAGTTTGTGCAGCGCTTAGCTGCGTCTAAAACAGAAGCAGAGGCGGAAAAAGCGGCTTGGTTTTTTAACATTTTGCACTATGTAGTGCGCACATGGCCCTGGATTATTGTGGCCTTGGCGGCGGTGGTGATTTATCCCGATTTGAGCGATCGCGAACTTGGCTATCCGCTACTCATGCTCGACTATCTTCCTCCAATTATGTTGGGCTTAGTGGTAGCCTCCCTGATTGCGGCTTTTATGAGCACCGTTTCTACTCTGATTAACTGGGGGGCGTCGTATCTTGTAAATGACTTATACGGTCGGTTTATCAGCCCTAGGGCCAGTCAAGAAGAGCTGGTGCTCGCCGCCCGATTTGCCTCTATGTTAGTCACGGGCTTGGGCGCAGTGGCTGCTTTTATTGCCACCGATGTGGCTACCGTTTTTCGCTTGGTTATCGCTATCGGGACGGGCCCTGGGCTCGTTTTAATTCTGCGATGGTTTTGGTGGCGTATCAATGCAGCGGCAGAGCTAGCGGCTATGGTTGGCGGTTTTACGGTGGGCTTTACCACCAGCGTTGTTCCTATTTTAAAAATAGAAGAGTTTGGAACACGGCTACTGGTGACGTCAGTTGTTACGACGGTATTTTGGGTGGCCGCTATGCTGCTCACCCCTCCTGAAAACAACGAAACACTCGACAGCTTTTACGCTAAAGTGCGGCCCGGTGGCCCCGGATGGAAACAACAACAACAGCGTACGGGCTTGCGGCCACAACAAAATCTTGGGCGTGATATTCAGCGAGTGTTGGCCGCGACTTTGCTTCTGTTTGGCGCTCTGTTCACAGTCGGCGGATTTTTGCTGTTCCAATCTTTGACAGGGTGGCTCTCTCTGGTCACAGCTGTGATGGGTGGCTTTTGGCTCAGGCAGCTCAATAAGCAGCCGATTTTCCCCATTGCTAGGCCGGGTACCGAAGACGGCTAGCCTCCGCATAAACGTACATTGTTTGGATTTGCAGACAAAATTGGAAGAAAATCAGAGAGTCTTGTCTATTTTTCAATCGGAATCGATAAGATGCAAACGTTTACCTGAAAGGCCGTCATTTAGACCTGTTAGCAAAGCCCCTTCAATACGCGTAAAAATCAGCGGAACTTGTTACGTAAAATTCCGGTCCTAACCATTAAAGCTAGAAGACTTGAAAGAGTTGCTCGCGGCCTGCGCATTCTACCTATCCATGGCTCACTGTTCCTTGATAACTGTCGAGCAGCTGAAAAAACGACGACTGAGAACTTCTATTCTCCTGTAACTACGACGACGGAGTTCTTATAGACCGTTTGAACATAGAGCGTTCGAACTTATTCTGATGCCTTCAATAATCTGTGTTTCCTCAGCAAACTGCCAAGCCAGCAGTGACTGAGCAAGGTTGTGCTGGCATTGCAAACTATAGCTTTAGTCACTTAGCTGCCGTCATTGAAATTGACTGAAACCACTGCGGTTGCTGGCTAAGTGACGCGCCCTAGGCCAAATACGTTCGGCCTAGGGCCATCATACCGTCACAAATATAATGCCGTCACAAAATAATTAGCCCCCAACAATTTAGAGATAATGCAAAATAACCCCACTGCGCCAGACACCTTCATTCCCCAGGACTCTGGCCAAAATTTAGGCGTCTTTTCACCGCTGAATGCTGACTTAGGTGATGCGCTCACGCCGAACCAAGGCGGTGCTGACATGATGCCTATCCAGGTCACTTCGCTGCTCGATTATGCCAGTCGTTTGGGTTTAGATATTTCGGGCTTGGATGAGGCTGAACTGGGCGCGATCGCACTCAAAAAGGATCTCTCACAGCCTCGCACGGTATCTGGACTGGTGCCGCTGGAGCTACAGCCTGCCTCTGTCGTTATAGATAGAGCCCTTGCCCGGCTTCCTGTGGTCAATACGGCTGTAAAAGCAGGTGTAGACCTAGTGGGAAGCGCTTCAGAGATTGTTGAAGAAACCGTAGACGCGACGTCGCGTTCAGCGAGAAGTTCTGTTCAGGGATTATCGGCAGCCGTTCAAGACTGGGTTGATATCGCGGGTAAAAGCTGGAAGGCCCCCGATAATGCTGCTCGTGCTGCGTTGAAAGAGAGGACTGAGCGGTTTTTAAGCGGGGTGAATAATCTAGCTGCTAACGTGGACAATAGCGAAGGCGTGGCTAGGGTAAAGCAGTCCCTTGAAACCTCCTTTAAATCGCTGACTGATGGCATTTATAGTGAGCTAGGCTATGGTCCTACAGCGTCTAAAACGGAAGAGGCGATCGCGTTAGAAAAGGCAGAACTCAGGCTGAAAGAGACACTGGTAGACCTGCGAAATGATCCAAAGTTTATGGAGACTTTTCAGACAGCTTTTGAGGGCCAATGGGATGCCGCAGAGGCTGCGGCCCTAGTCGATGACTTTGTTGAAGGCACCGTAGCACCCGATATTGAAATTATTGATGCTGGCCTCCTTCAGGGCGAGGCTGCCTTCGGCAACAATACAATCTTTATTGCTGATGACTACCTCACGGAAAATGCAGACAATCCTGAAGCCCTAGAAGCCGTCCTCCTAGAGGAAACTGGTCATTACTTCGATCAAGCACTCAATGAGCTAGATTCAGCTGGCGATGAAGGTGATATCTTTGCCCGCTTGGCACAAGGCATAGATGTGTCTGATGAAGAGTTGCAGGCATTAAAGACCGAGGACGACAGTGCAACATTGTTGTACAACAATGAAATCATTCAGGTTGAAAACTTCTTTGGATTCGGTTCATCCAGCAGTAGCTCTTCATCCTCAAGCTCTGGCAGCAGCTCTTCTTCTGGCGCTTACTCCAGTGACCAGGCTAGAGACCAATCTAGATCCAGCTACTCATCGAGTCCAAGCAGTAGTTCTTCTAGCTACTCATCATCGAGTCCAAGCAGTAGTTCTTCTTCTGGTGCATACTCCAGCGATCAAGCTAGAGATCAGGCTAGGTCTAGTAGTTATTCATCATCGAGCCCGAGCAGTAGCTCTTCTAGTTATTCATCATCAAGCCCGAGCAGCAGTTCTTCTCGCTCATCATCGAGTCCGAGCAGTAGCTCTTCTAGTTACTCATCATCAAGCCCGAGCAGCAGTTCTTCTAGCTACTCATCATCGAGTCCGAGCAGTAGCTCTTCTAGTTACTCGTCGAGCCCAAGCAGTAGCTCTTCGTCGGGTGCATACTCCAGCGATCAGGCTAGGGATCAGTCTAGGTCCAGTTACTCATCCTCAAGCCCGAGCAGTAGTTCTTCTCGCTCATCATCATCGAGCCCGAGCAGTAGCTCTTCTCGCTCATCATCAAGTTCTAGCAGCAGCTCTTCTTCGGGGTCGCCCTTTAGTGAGGGTGGCGGTGGTTATTCGTCGTCAAGTTCTAGCAGGAGTTCTTCTTCTGGAGCCCGCTCTAGTGATGAAGCCAGAGACCAAGTGAGTGCCAGCTATTCACCTACTAGCGCCGGTAGCAGTAGCCGCTCTAGTAGTCCATCGACAGGAGCCCGTTCTAGTGATGAAGCTAGAGATCAGTCCAGAGCAAGCTTTGGATCTTCATCATCAAGTTCTAGTAGTTCATCGACAGGGGCCCGTTCCAGCGATGAAGCTAGAGATCAGTCCAGAGCAAGCTTTGGAACCCCATCGTCGAGTTCTAGTAGTCGATCGACAGGAGCCCGTTCTAGTGATGAGGCGCGTGACCAGTCTAGGGCTAGCTTTGGAACCCCATCGTCGAGTTCTAGTAGTCGATCGACAGGAGCCCGCTCTAGTGATGAGGCGCGTGACCAAGTGATGGCTCGTTATTCACCCGTAACGCCCAGCAGCCCGTCTTCTACAGGGGCACGTTCTAGTGATGAAGCCAGAGACCAAGCCATGGCAGGTACCAGTGAGACCAACATGACCTCTGATATCGCTCGAAGCGCGGCAGCTGGTGGCATTTTTCAAGAACTCAGTTACAGGGTTCCACAAACTTTAGATCCGGCAGAGAAAAAGGGACCTCGAACGGGATACACACTTTCCTTCCGTGATAAGTCTGGATATCAAGGAACATCTACCAGTCATGCCTTTTTGAATCGAGTGTCTCCAGCAGCTAGTCGATGGAAAGGATTGCGTCTGGATTACGGCCCGAATGTAAAAACTGGCGGTACTACCAATTGGCACTGGAACCAGAACGGGGCTGGTAATACCTTCGGTATCCCTGACCACACACTAGCTTCCCCAAATGAAGCGAGGTTTGGTAGAACGATGGAGCTTGCCAAGCCGCTGGGCCGCGCGGCAGCAGTTACCGGTGTTGTGATGGATGGCGTGTCGCTGGCCAATGAAATTGATGAGAGCTTGGAGACAGGTGATTGGGATAATACTGTTGTAGAAGGCTCTCGCATTGCAGGTGGCTGGGCTGGTGCAGCGGCGGGTGCTAAAGGTGGCGGCGCGTTGGGCGCTGGCATTGGTACCTTTATCGCACCCGGCATTGGGACGGCTGTTGGTGGTGCTATCGGTGGCTTTATTGGTGGCGCGCTCGGCTACTTTGGCGGTTCTAAAGCCGCTGAAGAAGTTAGTGAGTGGGCAACTGATGACGACTAAGCTGGTAGTAAGTGTCGCAATCATGTGAAAAAGATGACCCACAATCATTTTCATGGTCTGCCACTCAAGTCGATAGAGGTTGGCTTAGTGGCAGAAGATATCAGGCTTAGCCAACCGTTGGTTAAGCCATCGGTTGAGAGTGTCATGACGGCTCAGTGTATTGATTATGCGGCGCTTACTGCGGCAGACCGACGGATGAGTGAGGCGGGTGATGTGCTGCCGGTATGGGCCTACCGGTGGCTCACCCTTACGGCTCAAATAGTGTATGGAGAGGGATTTGGGCCTTGTACGGCGTTGGTCGTGCCTGCGCGATCGCCCAAAAGTCTCTCTCAAAGTTTGCTCAGCGCCCTGCCCGGCTCGGTTAACGCTAATTGGGAAGTACAGTCTCTTTCAGTGGATGAAATGTGTGTTGCGATCGCGCAAGCCAGCAACCGATTAGGCTTTATTATTGTCTGGGGCCTTCAACCACAGTCAATCAATTCACCGCGCTTTCCGTTGGACTGTCACGGTTTTATCCTACCTATTGTGGATGGCATGGGAATGCTTTGTGCGGCCAGTGAAGCGGATAGAACGAAACTGAATCTTGTTTAATATTGTCGGAGACAAGCTTCTCAAACGCTAGGTTCTAGACCTAGGCTTTGAGAAGCCTGTTAATTGTTATGTGGAATCCTTTTAGCCGCACACTATTCGTCTCGATACAGAATGCGTCTAAATACAGAATCACCGCATGATAGCTATTTCGGCTTCCTCGCGGTTGATTCTGATGGGTAATAGTTAAGAGGATTTTATATTAGAAATGGTCGGTTTGAGATGGTGTCGTAGATAAACTTGTTGGCAGATGAGTAGCGTTATCGCTCACCTTCAAAGTTGTGGGCACATAGCGCTCCAGCAAGTTCACCAACACGACCAACGCACTCAGCATTACCGCAGAATACACATCTCCACCCCAACTGTCGTGCAGCCACTCAAAAGCGCCCGTCATACTAGCTCCGTGAAAATAGGTGAGCGTTGCGTTGCGAATAATATTGCCCACCACGCTAACGCCGATGATGCCGATAAAGAACAGGTTTGTTCTTAAAAGAGATCGTGTGAGACCTGTCCAGTAGGTCAAAATCATCCCCATGTACAGGCTGGTAAATAACATCTTGAGGCCCACGCAGTGAGGGGCCACTTCTACTAGGCGCTCACCTACCGATAGGTAAATGCCGTTGACCTGTACATCGATGCCAAACTGCAACAGAATAAAGCCTGCACTGGCCGCGATAAAGCTTTGTAGGGGTAAGACGTAGGGCTCTAGCAAGTAGGGCAGCTGCGTTGGGGTAGAGAGTAGCAGTAATACCCAGGGGAAAAAGAACAGCCGAAGGCCAGCAGCGCCTTTCAATACCAGCAGCAAACCCAGCAGCAGTAGCGGCAGTGATAAGTTCATTAAGTCCACCAGGCCGCTGTTGTAAAACGCAAAACTGCCTAGCAAGATAGGGAAGGCCAACCAATAAGACTGGGTTGGAAGGGCCTTCCAGTGCGATCGCCTCTCCCACACCAAAAAACACGCAAATGGAATGCCGAGCAGCCCGTGGCTAAAATACTCATGCTGAATGCTGATAGATTTGTTTATCCAGCCATCCACCCAGTGCCACATCAGTGGCCCGTACAGCACTGCTATCAAACCCAGCACAATGCCTTCAATTGGCAGGTAAACTCTGTTTTTAGAAAGCAACATTTTTAAAGTAGTTGTAAAAAAGGACCGAAGCGTAGAAGCTCAAAGAACAAAAGTTAAAGACGCGTGCTAGTTAGCGCGGTGGCATCTCGTTTGTAAACGAGTTGGGTCCGCTATAGCCAGACAATTCAGCCAAGGTTTGCAGCGACTTCACGCCTGGGTATAGCTCACCATTGACCTCCCAGGTCGGATAGCTTTCTACGCCTACAGCCCGACAAATACCCGGCTGTGGATCAACGCCTTCCTCATCGCATTCCACATAAGTCAGATCTTTGAAGGCTTGCTTGCCAAACAAAGTTTGCTGGGCATGGCAGTGCGGACACCACCAGGCACCGTATTTTTTTGCGCCGATACTGGTTAAATGCTTGGCTAACGCAATCTCCGAAGTCCCCGAGTCTGTTGTTACGGCGGGTGTTGGGTTGCCAGCGGTAAAGCTACTGGGATTTTGAGCATAGGCATACAAACCAGCGGTGGTGGTAAACGCTATCATCAGCACCGCGACGCCGGGTAATAATAGTTGACCCATCGTCTTCCGATGGTTGTCTGCCAGGGTCAGCACCCAAAGCCCAAAGCTCAAAATTGCAGATACCATACAGGGAACACAGGGCTCTCCTACAACTGCAAACATCACATACAGAAGATAACCGCTAAAAACGGTCATTGTCGTACTCCCGACAAACAACCCCAGCCAGGTCGGCCCTTCAAGATCTTTGTTTTTTGTGATGACCGGCCCTAAGGCCAGCAGCATAATGAGAAAGTAAGCTAGTGCGCCTAAGAGCGGTAGCGAGACGATGCCCAATTGTACATAGGCACTGCTGTTGAGCGGCGTATCGCCCTTTGCGACACAGCCTACCGAGAGCAGTAGTCCGGCTGCGGCCACACCCGACACCAGGTAGCGAGAATATTTTTGAAGGCCCTTAGGTTGTTGTTTGCGTTTACGTGTCATGGTGTTGTTGTTTTAAAATTTAGTATTCAAGGAGTCAAATTCTGTTGATCTTATGGGCAAGGCTGTTGAGGTCACTCACGGGTAGTTCGGCGACCAAGGCGTAGAGATAATTCTCCTCACGCCAAAGCACAACGCCGGTACCATCAGGTTCTCGCAGCGTCATATAGCTAGAGCGAAACTGCGGAAACTGATCGCCGTTGAGATCTAGCTGGTAAATAGACACCACCTGAGAAGTGTCAGAGTAAGCAGTGTCGGGGGTGCCGTCTACCTGATATGACAACCGCAGCCCGCGAGTTTCATCGAACTGACAATCGCTACCGCCGAGCAGTTTGCCTTCGTACTCTGGCAGCGTGGGTAGGGCGGCAGCATTCGTTTGGAAGCCTTTGAGCTGTTCGATCACATCATCGGCTTGCTGCACGGCAAAGTCCGCTGGTCCGTTGGGGTTGTTTACAGAATCGTGATGGTCTTTCACGAGCTGCCCGAAGCCTGACCACACCTGGTCTATCTGGGTGTTTTCTAGGGGCTGAGGATTCGTGGGTGTCGTCTGGCTGAGGAAGTGCCCTGCTGGTTGCCAGTAATTGACACTCAGGGCGATAATCGCAAGGCTAGCTGCGACACTGCCCAGCATCCAAGTGCGTTGTCGTCGTTTTTTGTGAGCGAGCCTTGGCGGACGAGGTCTGGGCTGTGCCGGTTGTTGCGTGAAGGGTGCAGACGGTGAAAAGTCTTGCTCAAAGTCGGTTTGGGTGGCTTGTAGAATGCGCGATCGCAGTTCTGGCGTTGGCTTTGTTTCTGGCAAGGCATAGGGCATCATTGCCAACGCCTCTTGTAGGGCCGCGACTTCTTCTCCTAGTACCGGTTGTTGCTTTAGTAACTGTTGAAACTGCTCAGCTTCTTCAGAGGTGAGATCCCCTAAGACGTAGCCCGCCGCTAGCTCCTGTATGGCCTCAGACTCCAACGGATGATTGTGTTCATTGAATGGTTCTGTCATGACTTTTCTTCCTCCAGTACCCTTCGCAGTTGTTCTCGTAATTGCAATAGTCCTCGTCTTGCCCAGCTTTTAACCGTCCCGAGTGGTACGCCCAGCCTTTGGGCAATTTCGCTTTGCGACTGGCCTTCGTAGTAACTCAGTTCAAGCACCTCCCGCTGACGATCTTTGAGCTGAGTCATCGCTTCTCGTACCAAAACATGCCGTTCTTGTTGGCTCGCCTGATGTAGGGGCGTTTTAAAGTCAGAGGGCATTTGAAGTTGTTGCCACTGTTGCGTGTACTTTTTCCGGGTGGTGCGGGCTCTGAGGCGATCAATCGCTCTGGATCTCGTTAGGACGATTAGGTACTGGCTCAGAGACCCTCGACTGGGATCGTAAGTGCGCGATCGCGCCAAGGTCAGAAAAACTTCCTGCGTCAAATCCTCAGCTTCTGCGACACTGCGTAACCCTTTTAGCGAAACGCCGTATACCAAGCTGGAATAGCGGTCATAAATCACGCCGAGCGCGCCCTGATCGCCCTCCCACAGCCGGTATACCAGCTCACTATCCGCCTCAGGCTTCATCAAAATTGAGTCCACAATTGGGTCACTATCCTTCGCAATCAGATTCACAGTGCCTTTCAACGTTATTTCAACGGTGTTTTCCAGCGGTTACATAGTATGTACGGCTGTGAAGCACTACTGGATGCACCTAATTTCTGAGTAATCTCACCCCATTATCAAAGCCAGGATCAAAAACACCCCAGGAAAAGGTTATTAGCCTCTTTCCTGGGGTGCGTTTTGTCGCTTGCGTGAGCGTATCGAGTCAGCTAAGCGGTAAGCTGGCTGCTGGGTAGCGTCACTGAGCGCTGCATGGCATCTCTCAAGTCAGGATAGTGCTGAGCAACGAGCCTAGAGACATGCTTGGCGGCAACTTCTGACAGCAAATCCTGGTTACAGCGTTCTGGCAAGCTATCAACAATTTCTTCTAAATTACAGCCTGCGATATAAAGATAGTCGCCCACCGCATCTTTAATCAGCGTGGGGCGGCGGCGAATTTTGTCGCGGCTCAGTTCCTTCCTAACACAGGTATACCAGTCGATGGCATCCGAAACGAGAGCATCTGTGTCTTTGGCAAGCGCAGTACTCATCCGCAGGTTTGAGAAGGCTTTTTCTATCTCTAGCAGTTGGTCTGCCATAGTGTGTCTCTCCGATGGGTCAGGGCTCACGCCTTCAGAATTCCCGTTCAGACATTTCAAGTACCGCCTGCTGTAGCCATGTTCTTACCGCTTCCCAATGTCGCCGCCGTAATCCTCACCACCAAGCCGCCCTTTGCCCGGTAATATAGAAGCAGGGTTTTACATAACTTCACTATCACCAACGTTTAATAAAGAGTTGCCATGGGTTTCTTTCGTCAATACATCGCACCACTATTTATAGTGCTTATTTTTGCGATCGCCCTCCTGGCGGTCAGCGCACGCATTTTTCTCCCCAGCGATATGATGGCTCCGGCGCCTATTACTGAGCCTGTTTCGGCAGCTTATACAAGCCCTATTGCGGCGACGCTCTCTTCATTTTTCAGCTAGTGGCTGAGTCGTTTCCGATTGAACATTACCGACTAGAGGCGGGCTCTTCATTACAGAGGGCTCGCCTTGTTAAGTTTATGCACCGGGCCTATCGTGAAATGGGCCATGAGATAGGTCTAAACCCTGCGGGCTCACACCTAGCGGATACGGTCCAGCGTCATCTTTCACCGCAATCTCAGCTGTGGTGGCTGATTGATGAGCAAGCCGCTGCACAGCCTGCTGGCATGCCGGGAATGCAAAGCTTGGAACCGATGGGCTGTTTGTGGATGGGCGAAGCGATCGATCAGCGTAGCGGGCTCAAGCAAGCCTACGTTTTTTTGCTGTATGTTGCAGCGGCCCATCGTCACAAAGGGCTTGGCACCGCGCTTATGCAGCACGCCCAAGCTTGGGCGAAGAAAAAGGGTTACCGACACGTTAGCCTGCAAGTCTTTGAGGATAATGCGGCGGCGATGACGCTATACGAAAAGCTGGGCTACCAGTCTCAAGCGAAGTGGATGTCTTTAGAGCTTTGATCCAGAGATTGGAGCCAAGACGTTGAGAAAATAGAAATTTTTTGAAACCATTTGTCGAAATGGTTGAGGTTCGTTCGTTATTACAGTAGAGCCCAGACTGCGGGCGTGCATAATTACGGCGCGCAGCCGTCCTGAGCCTAACTGAGTTGTACACCACAGTCACAACAGTAAATAACGGAACTTAACGCCGATGAAATACGCCATCTTGGTTTACGAAACGCCAGAAGACTTTGCTAATCGTGAGCAGCAAATGCCTGCTTACAATGCCTATTCAAAAGCTTTGTCAGCTGCTGGAATTTTAACCGGCGGTGCAGCACTGCATCCTGCCCATACCGCTACGACCGTGCGGTTACAAGCTGATAAGCGACAGGTGCAGGACGGTCCCTTTGCAGAGACGAAAGAACAGCTGGGTGGATTTTTCCTGATTGAGGTTGCCAACTTAGATGCTGCCTTGGACTGGGCAGCTCGCTGTCCTGCGGCGAGTCACTGTGCGGTAGAAGTGCGCCCATTGCTGCCAACGAGCTAGGTCGATGGGCTAAGAAGACTATTTTTTTGCGATTTGAATCGAGTTTGATAATTTTTGCTGAAGAGGGATTCACCATGAAGCTTTACTATTTTCTACCGTCTAACAACTCTCGTCGGGCGCATGCTGTTGCTCTGCATTTAAATATTCCAATTGAGTTTGAGCCGATTAATTTGCAGGCGGGAGAGCATCGAACGCCTGAGTTTTTGGCACTTAATCCTGCCGGACGGGTCCCTGTATTGCAGGCAGATGACTTTGTGCTGTGGGAGTCGAATGCGATCGCTCAATACCTTGCATCGCAAACCCCAAACTCACTCTGGCCGGATAACCCCAAAAGCCGCGCGGCTATTACCAGCTGGCAATGCTGGGAACTCGCTCATTTATCAAAAGGAACACAGCCTCTACAATATGAGCGCTTCGTCAAAAAAGTGCTTCAGCTAGGTCAGCCTGATGAGAGGGTGGTTCAGCAAGCAACCAACATTTTTCACAAAGAAGCGACTGTGCTTGAGCAACACTTATCTGAGCACCCTTACCTGGCAGGCAACACGCTGACTATTGCCGACTTTGCAGTCGCCAGTGACTTTACCTACGCAGAGCTGTGCCAGTTTCCGTTGGAAAACTACCCCCACATTTGTCATTGGTATGCCCAAATAGACGCTCTCCCTGCCTGGCAGAAAACCTCACCTCAAAGCGCATAAATGTAAGCCCCTTATCAAGTTCAACTATGGACGCTCGCCGAGCTGTAGAATTCACGGCCCGTAATGCCTACGGCAAGCTAATTGCCTATTTGTCTGTTCGCACTCAAGATGTTACTGCCGCTGAAGACGCCCTCAGCGATGCGTTTCTAACAGCGCTAAAAACTTGGCCGAATCGTGGCGTTCCCGCTAATCCTGAAGCATGGCTTTTGGTGACCGCTCGCAGACGGTTGATTGACAGACATCGACGGCGTCAGGGCTACGCGAAAGCGCTCAAATTGTTGGATTTAGACGGCTTTCAACAGCCGACTTCGCCGGAGCCATCTATCTTCCCTGATGAGCGCTTAAAGTTGTTGTTCATTTGTGCTCATCCTGCGATTGATAGCAAGCTGCACACGCCGCTGATGTTACAAACTGTGCTGGGCCTAAATGCTGCGCAAATCGGCTCGGCATTTTTGGTAGCCCCTACCACCATGGGACAGCGCTTGGTTCGCGCAAAAGCCAAAATTCGAGATGCGGGTGTTCCGTTTGAACTCCCGCAAGAGAAGGATTTGCCCGAGCGATTACAGGCTGTGCTTCAAGCTATTTACGCGGCCTACACCAGTGGCTGGAGCAGTCGCCTTAGCGAGGATGACAATGGTAGCGATGCCTATCAGCAAAACTTAGCTGAGGAGGCCGTGTGGCTGGCAAGGTTCTGTGTTCAGCGCCTACCAGATGAGCCAGAAGCCTTAGGGCTGCTGGCGCTGTTGCTGCACTGTGAAGCACGTCGCTCAGCGAGGCGAAACTCTGAGGGTGGCTATGTGCCGCTTTCTGAGCAAGAAACGGCGCTGTGGTCTGAGCCGATGATGGCAGAAGCGGAGCAAATTTTGAAGCAAGCGGCTACCCAGAATTCTTTGGGTAGATTTCAATTAGAAGCGGCTATTCAGTCCATCCATGCGCGGCGTGCTATCACCCAAAGTACGGATTGGGAAACGCTTGTGCAGCTCTATGAGGGCCTGATTCGGTGTTCGCCAACGGTGGGGGCTTATTTGGGCAGGGCTGCTGCGATCGCACAATCTCAAGGGCCTACTGAGGGACTTGCCTTGCTCAGCCAACTTCCTACCAAAGTGGTTAAAAACCATCAACCTTACTGGGCCATTAAGGCGCATTTGCTGACTCAGGCGGGCCAAGCGACCGCAGCTAAGGATGCTTATTCTCAAGCAATTGGGCTCACAAAAGATCGCGCTGTACGCTCTTTTTTAATCGACAAATCGCAAAAGCTTACTGGTGTTGTTTGACGATTGTGCCGCTATGAGGTCTCAAGGGAGAAACTTTTATGGCTCAAACAACAGAAACCTGAGCTGAAGCGCCCTAATAAGGTTCAGTCTATGAAGATGTCACGTTCCATCATCAAAATCATTTCGTTAGTGTCTTGGCTGTCACGGGCAACAGCCGGTCGTAGGCTATCGTAAATCTCTGGATAATTGACCTGAAGCTGTTCTACGTTTAGGTCGGTGTCTATCGGCTGGCCGCTGTGGGCGTAAATGCTGTATTGAGCCGATCCGTCAGCACCGGGTGAAATTGTGATTTGATAGTCTCTTAGCACCAATCTGGTGATGACGGCTGTAGGTGCAGATGTTGCTTCTGGCGCGGTTTCTACAGCTTCTTCCACGGGTGTTGCTGCTAAGAGAAAACCAGAGAGGGGGAAAAGCAATAGTGCTGAATAGATAAAACGCATGGAATTTAGTCTCTTTTAAGATTTTGTCTAGCGATAGTTTTGGAACTGTAATGCCATAGGCCAGTCTTCGCCTTTAATTAGCGCGATCGCCTCTTGCAGATTGTCCTTATCCTTAGCCGATATCCGCACCGAATCGCCCTGAATAGACGCCTGCACCTTTTTCAGGTTGTCTTTGATCATTTTTGAAATTTTCTTGGCATCTTCTTTTTCGATGCCTTTTTTGAGCTTGATTTCCTGGCGGACTCGGCTCCCGCTAGCCGCATCAATATCGCCAAACTCAAAAATCTTCATCGACAAGTTTCGCTTAGCTGCTTTGGTTTGCATCACGACATGCACCGCCCTGAGTGTCATGTCACTATCGGTTTCTATGGCAATGTTGTCTTCTTTGAGGTCAATCACCGTCTTGGTGTCTTTTAAGTCGTAGCGACTTTTCACTTCCCGGCGAGTTTGGTCAAGGGCGTTTACTAGCTCTTGGCGGTCAAAGTCACTGACGACATCAAAGGAGTAAGTAGAAGCCATAGGAAATTTATTGCAGGATATATAGAGCTGCTCAGATAAACGGTTAGGGCAAACGATGCCGCTCAACCGTTTTAGCTCGACTGCTTTAGTCAAGCACTAACCAAGCGGTCTTGATGATAGCGAGTGATGTGTGCTCATCGCTACCGCTTGCCCCGCTGCGTTAACTAAGCGATACAAAAGGAGGGTGATACAAAAAGAGGGCAACACCAAAGCCGCGACACGAGGTTTGTGAGGTTAGCCGAATGCAGCCTGAACGCTGTTGAAATAAAGGGAAAAAATGCTGGTCATGCTAAAGGCCCAGGAGAGCGATCGCAAAGGAGCCACATTGAGAATGTAAAACAGCGAATAGGTCACCCGTGATGCCAGATAAATCAGCACCGTCACCAGCACCTGTTCAGCCGGTAATCCGACTACAAACGCCATCAGCGCAGCTGGGGCATACAGTGCAAACGACTCCCACGAATTTTGGTGAGCCCAAGTGGCGCGCTTGGCGTAGTCTGGCAGTTTGTCGAACATGCCGCGCGGCGCGCCCATTTCGTAGCCCACCTGAAAGCGGCCTGCGGCTACTGCAAAGTAGGGTAGATAAATCAACGCGGCACCTGCCACGATGCTGCACAGTAAAAGATTTTTGGGTGAAACGACCGCAGAAACTAGCGGCAAAGAATAAATGAAATCCACAATGAAAAGTGACTGCCTAACGTTAGGGAATGAATCAAGAAACGGATTAGTCGAAGTAAAACAGGGTCACAATTTTTCGCTGATCTTCTGCATCCTGACAGGTTTTGAGCAGCGTTTTACTATCGTGGAAGGCAAAGCAAATAAGCTGCTGACACCGGCTGATAATTTCGGCATTACACATGGCGCTAGCATCGGCCAAGGGCAACATATCGTTGGCTGAACTCTCGACTAGGTTCGTCACAACTTCTAGCTGTTCGCGCGACTCACTGGGCTGCTTATCTAAGCTCTGCGGCAAAATAACGGTGAGCAAGTTGGGGTCTGCTTTCATCGCCCCACGAATGGCCGCAGAATTTGTACCGGTTGCTCCGGAGGTAATCACTCGGTTACCGCCGAGGACTAGGGCATAGCTCATTAGTTCAATCAGGCGCTGATGGGTGATGGGGACATGCCTAGAGCCCAAAATTGCAATCCGCTTTGAGCCAGACTGCTGAATGGTGGCCAGCTCTTGTAAAAAGTCGTCTACTTTAACGGAACCAAGCGGATTTTCAATTGACTGACTCAAGGGTTATCTCTGCTAAGCAATGCAGAAGCTAAAGGATAGGAAAGAGGACGCGCCAAGATCACTGCACTCTCGTGCCAGGTGCAATTCTACCAAACCCTTGAATCATGTAATACCTTGGCTAAATAAAAATAGGTCTAAAGTATGAGTCAAAAGCATTACAGCGTTTTGCTAGAGCAATTGTTCTAAAATCGTTGGATCTTGAATGTCGGCGTCTTTCGCTAGTAGCAACGCTTTGGCCATCACCTCGGCGGTTTTAGGATCCTCATCGGCAAAGGGTAAAAACAAGCGGCCTCTGTGCTGGGAGTGCACTGGCACAATGCAGAGTGCGCCACCGGGCTGTCGATGGACTGTGGCGCTGCCGAGATGCAAGGTGTACTTGCCAAGCGTGCCTTCAATGAGGGCGTAAGGTTCTTGTAGGGTGACATTATCTAGCCCTAGTAATCGACTGGTTTCGCGTAGTAGCGAAGCGCGCATCTCAACGGTGGACGCGCTTGCCTCAGGATCTACGCCGCCTTGGTGTGCCACACTCACGACCAAATCCAGATCGCGCATGACCTCACTAAATACGCGAGGTGGTACGGCGTCTAAATTGAGTCTTTTGTAGTCTTTTCGGTCGGTGAAATACACCTTATCTAAGGTGAGTCCCTCTACCTCTGTGGGTGAGTACCACCCTTCTTCAAAATCAAGCCAGACGAGCAGATTTTCATCGTGGAAGGTGCGGCGGATGCCTTCTTCAGGGTGGGCCACCCAGCCGCGCTGGCCGAGCAGGGCCAGGGTTTGGCGAGGGTTTACCTGATGGCCGGCGTAGCGTACAGAGCCTTGCGGTTCGCCTTTTCGCTGGCCCTGCTGCTCGGCGGGCGTGAGCACATACAGCTCCCGAAAGATTTGCTTAAAAGGTTGAATTTGCTCAGATTGAAAGCACTGCTGCTGCCAGAGGTGCCACTCTTTACTGTTCGCCAAATCGATGGGATGGGCAATTCGTAGGGTTGTTTTCGCGGCAAGTTTAGTCGTGGTGCCGTCGTGGTTTTGCAGCTTGCCGTCGATAGCGTAGCCGTAGATCGCCGCAGCCTCATCGATAAAAACTAGCCGGGAGAGAGTTGGCTGCAAGATGGGATGGGTGAGCAAGTCTTTAAGTTCTGCACCGGTGAATTTATCACCACGGCACATGGCGCCCTCTAGGGATTGGCGAATGCGGCTGGCCTGACGGGTGATGCTTTGCTTGCGTTCTTGTAAGGCTTTGATGTCTGGATTTTTCTTGAGCTTAGCTGGAATATTTTTAAGGGGTTTGCCTTTTTTTAGGACGGTGATTTTGGGGGTGCCTGCTGCGGTGAGGCTCAGGCTGATGGAGACTTCATTAATAGAGACCGTGACGGGGCCTTCGGCCAGATCTGCGATCGCCTCCCGTTCCATGGCCCACTCCAACCGCTGCGGATCTGGAAAATGTGCTGTCCGGGCCAAATTCTCCAGGCCAATCCGGGCGGCTAGCTTTTCACTCGCCTTACGCTGTGAGCCAAACTTTTTACTCGTGCGCAAAAACTCCTGAATAATTTGATAGCGCTCTAGCAAATCAGCTCGTGCCTTTTTGCTTTGTGGATTGCTCGCTAGTGGAAGTAAGCCCAAAGCGCGCACGGCATCCTGGTGGCGCTTATCGGTAATTCGCTTAATTAGCGCGGCTCGGTCAGTTTTGCCCGTCATGGAATCGGCAAAGAGCTGAGCGCGTTTATGCCCGCCACCGCCAGAAGCATATTTTGCAGCGTTGTCGAGCTGAGTCCAGCGGGCAGGCTTTAGCTGCTTATAAATGCGTTGGAACCAAGCGACATCTACTGCTCCGTCAATCAGGTCTTGACTAGAGAGGGGGGTAAGTTCTGCAATCTGAGCAGACCATAGGTCCCGAATCTCTTGATCGACTTGCCAAGCGTTGTCTTTGGTATGGGCGTGGAACCACCACACAGCTTCGGCTAAGTCTTTCCAGCGCAGTAAGTGCTCTACGTAGCGCGTCCACTGGGGTGCATACACAGCCAGTTCAATCAGGCGCTGCTCTGGAATATCTGCGGCCTTTACCTGTTTGGCAAAGTCGGCGGGCGTATCAGATTCTGCGGGGAAGGAGATGCGGAAAAGGTGACTGAAAACGGCGGCTTTACTTTGGCTGTCGCGGAGCCAGCCTCGGGCAAATTTTTCGGTGCCAAAGTTTTGCAGGAGGCGGATGAGGGTGGGAATGCCCGTGATGGCGCTGAGGGAAAGGGCCGGTGCGGTGGCGGCGGTGGGCAAATCGCCTCGAGTGAGTTCTACGGCCAGGATGCGATCGCGGCAAGCCTCCACAATTTTCGGCAGGTCAGGATGCGCTTTTATCTGAGGATCTGGCTTTCGCCGAGTGAGCTGTTGCAGGTCGCGAAAGCGGTCGTATCGGTTGTTTATGGTGCGATCGCCCAGCAAGTGTTCATACACATCTGCCGCTGTTGCCGCACCCGCTCTAAAAGCCGAGAGCACCTCGTATAGCTGAGGCCGCTTGCGTTGAATGCGGCCTGTTTTATCCGTGGTCACCTCAAGAGACACGCCATAGGTGTGAGGCGTGAGATGGTAGCGCACCATCGAGTCATTTTGAGGCTCATCTACCCAGCGCAACAATTGCCATAGCTGATTAACTTGGCTCGAATCCCACGGTTGAAGAGTTGTTGTTTTGCCTGTTTTCTCGCTTGGCTGGCACTGCCACCAGTGCTGTGTCTGCACTCTAGAAAGCCACGTCAGCAGGTTGTCTGTGCGCCAGTCAAAAGGCTGCACGTTAGGTTTGTTCATCACCTCATTGACTTTGGCCACTGTGAGCTGCGCGGCATTGAGCAGGGCTTCTGTCATAGTTGCCGGTGGATACAAATAAAGCAGCCACTCTAGAACGTGGCCGACGTGTTTAGAGCGAGTAGGCTCTACTGATGTCGATAATTTTTGGGTGAGCGATCGCACCCGACTCGGAATTGCCATCTCTCCAGTCATAAAATTGCGACTGCTGGCAAAATCGTCGTAAGCCCGTCCGTACACAGGCAGCGCCATGACCGCCCTCAATAGCTCTAAACCATCGTTATCTTTGAGCGCTTCGCTGCGATTTTCCCACCACGATTGCCACACCTCAGCGAGCGGCAACTGCTGCAAGTTTTCCTCACGCGATCGATTTGTGCTGGGAAGCGGGAAAGAATACAGATTGCCGAGCAGGTCTTCACTGGGCTCATCGCGACCGTAGGACCAAACTTCAACGGGCGTTGTTCCATGCTGAGCCATCAGCGCATCGAGTGATTTGACAATCAGTGGCGTTGAGCCAGATACCAGGGGAATCGCGTTCGCCGGTAGCTGCGGGCAAACGGGCGTTGTTCTTTCACTAGGGTCAACTAATCCCAGCGCGTCTTCTAGCGTAGGTACAGACTGCTCGCTGGCCAGCAGCCGATCGAGTAATTCTTGCTCACTGGCCGTTCGCATGGGACGTTTTTGGGAGCTTTTTTGGGCGTATGCTTCTGCGATCTGACGGCAGTCCATTCGCTCGGTTTGCTGGAGCTGATCGAGCAGTTCGAGGCCAGCGAGTCGCTGCGGTGCTTTGGCGGCGTTGAGCAGTCGTTGGGCACTGTCAAGGGCGGGCTCATCGGCTTGTTTTAGCAGGAGCGAAATTAAGCCGCGTCGCAGGTCGGCGGCCTTGCGCGTGAGCAGCGCTTCAAAGGTCTGGGCGTCTGCTGGCTCGGGTACATAGTTGTCTGAAATGAGCTGTTGGAGCACAAATTCTCGGGTGTAGCTGCTGCGATCGCCCATCAGGTCAAAAATCGCTGTTTTCACAGCCTCCGTCCAAGGCCGCTGCGCCACTAGCTTTTGCGCCACCTTTCGCTTGTCCCACACCTCCATCAGCGGCAAATAGGGAATCAGCCGCTCTATGGAACGCTTGCCCTGCATTCGGATAAGTTGTCCAACAATTTCGGCCTGAGCGATCTTTTCGCCCATCCACGGCCACACCAAAGGCTCCACCGCAGTTTCTTTGGTCGCCGTTTCTTTAGATGAAAAGCGCTGAAAAAAGGCTTCTAACCGCTCAAACCAGTCTGCTTTTAGCGGACCTGCAGAAAGGTTTTGTGCGGCGCGAAAGGCTTGAACGGCAACGGGCAAATCGTCGTCTTCCAGGCTGGGTGCGATCGCCTCTACGACTTCATCTATCCCCAACTGCCGCAGCAAATACGCGGCGACAAATCGAATCTCGACCCGCTCGTCTTGCAACAATGGCTTTGCGGCTGCGATCGCCTTATCCACATCCTCAAAGGCCAGCACCCATAGCGCTACATACACCTGCTTTGGATCATCTCCTTGCAGCGCTTCTGTCTGTTGCTCAGGATTTTCTAGCAGCGCTAGCAACTGCTCCAGGCTCTGTTGCACATGCCGCTTGTGTTCCACGTCCCAGTTCAGGCCAAACCACACATCCGCTGCTCGCACCGTGGCGCTAAATCGGACCATATTTTGCTCAACAATCACCCGCAGCATTCGGGTAAACGCTTCGGGGTGAGCTTCATCAACGGTTTCTAAAATGCTTTGCCGAAGCCCTTCCTGGCGTTGGGCGGCGACCAGCATGTTTTCCATCAGCTGCCAGCCTTCGGGGCGGTTGGCGACTAAGAGCGATCGCACCACATGCCGGCCCATTGCACCGATTTCATGCTCACCCCGCGCTGAGTCACAAAGGATGTCAAAGATGCGTTGGCCTAAGGCTTTGCCTTCGTTAATGGCCGCTGCAAATACGAAGCTGAGCGTGTCACTGCCATAGCCTAGATAAGCCGCCCAGGTGGCATACCAGTCCAACGGCTGCTCATACTTTTGCGTAAGATTCAATAGCGATCCTAGCCAGTAGTCACAGCGCTGCTGGTGGTGCTTTAGCTGATGAGAGCGAAAAGCCCGCCTCGCATAGCCACTTTGGTAAGGCAGCGTTGGCAATAGCCGCTCATAGGCATGGAAAACGGACGGACCAATTTTTGGAAAAACAGCTTTGAATAATTGTGATCGCTCGTCAGCCTTAAGCTTGCCTGCCGCACGAATGCCTCTTTCAACCACTTTGTAGTCTCTGGCATTGCCCAGCCGATATCTGTGGCTGTTTTCTGTAACCCTTCTGGCAACTGCGCAAACTCTTTCCGTCGTCGCTCAGCCCAATCAGCAACTTCAAAGTCAGCTAGCATTGCCTGAGCGGTTTCTCGCTTCAGCATCTCTATCCTCCTACCAGTGCCACCAGTCGCAAAAAGGTTAAACGACTTTCCTCTTTTAGCGTCACCGTTGCGTCTAAATCTTCCTGCTGCACATCATCTAAAAAGACGTAGTACAACCCGTCTATGAACCCCATAATGGCGACATCAATGGCCGGTTCTGGATTTACGGACTGATCAAAATCGCGATCGCCCAGGGTCACCTTTCCCTGCGCTAACCCACGAGAGATGTCCTCCGGTGTCAGTATTTTTTGCAGCGTCTGCTCCGTTTGCCGTGCTTGGAAGGCGGCGACTTCTTGGCGCACCACACACATAATCAAATCACGCAGGGTAAAAGGCTTTCCCTCTTCGGTAGCCTCTGGTGGCAACGGCACAGACCAATCACTAAATACCGGACGACGACGACCCAATACCTTTCCTTCAACGGTAATTACCTGGGCCATACGACAAGAAGAGTGATGCTTGTTAGTTCAAACGAACTATATCACTGCCACAGTGTTCATGACATAAAGAGTTCTTCACGTTCTGAGCCCCACCTTATTAACGTGAACAAACGGATGTGTTTAAAGTTGTTTTAACAAATGGCTTTGCAACTGTTAACTGAAAGTTTATTGAAATCTTGGCGAAGTCTTAATGCTTCGTTAATAGCACTACGGGAAGTTACTCGAGGTTCCTTCTTCTCAGCACTTTCCTAGCATTCTTATCGGTTTTTCTAAGATATTCTATTCGTTCTTTACTGAACGCGTCATCTAACTTTTAGCAATGTAATTGGGTAGCGTCGGTCAGTTTGCTAATAATAATCGGCGTTTAGGGCGCATCCGCCCAATCGGTTTCCGGGGTGAGTGCAAGCAGAAGAGTAACCAGATTCGACTTGCTAATCCAGGATTAAACAGTAAATAAAAGATGGCAAATATTGGAGAAACGACAGCACTCATTCCTCAGGCAGGCGCTTCCTACAAGCCCGAGCATTTGCAGGATGGTGGCAGCGGCGACACAGACTTTCCCTATGGGGACTTTAAAGTATTGGCCTCTGTAGGCGAAAAAGATCCGAACAATGGCCATGTGCTCACAGGCTATCCGGACGGGCAAGCCGCTTGGCTGCTAGACGAAGATACCGTTCGCGTGGCGTACCAGTCTGAGTCGTACGGCACCCTATCTAGTGAGACCTACGGCTGGGAGATGGAGAGTGGTGTGACCTTTAGTGGTTCTCACGTCCACACACTTGACTATGACCGCGCCTCGTTCGCTAATTTTCTGGGCGACAAAGAAGCCTCCAGTGAGATGTTTGAGGCCGCAGGGCATCTGTTCAATAAGGTCTACAACGTATTTGGCGAGCTTGTAACCGGCAAGAACGACGATGCCAGCGACCTAGGGGCAAAGTGGGGCAACCAAACCCTAGCGGACGGTACGTT
This sequence comes from Cyanobacteria bacterium J06634_5, assembly GCA_039820525.1. Taxonomy (GTDB): domain Bacteria; phylum Cyanobacteriota; class Cyanobacteriia; order Phormidesmidales; family Phormidesmidaceae; genus Phormidesmis. Next base: position 18,623 of record JBCBPY010000009.1, on the reverse strand, counting down.
AGTTGAGTTCGACGCGGGTGAGAATCCTTTAGAGGGCTTAGATGAAGATCAGCGGCTCACCTTGGCCGACTGGTACTTCCACTCTTTTTGCGGCGCTTACTTGGAGTATGCCAACAAGTACGGCGACGGCATCGGCTTTGAAGATGATGTTTGGCTGATGGCCGAAGAATGGAACATTGGTGCTCTGTTCGAAGAGGCTGCTTTAGCGGCGGGCTTCACTGAGGAGGAGTCGCGACTAGGGGCCGGAAGAGATTTCTTCACCACCACAATGGGCCTTGCTTCCATGGTGGTCGATGTTGACAACCAAACGGCTTATACCGCACCTGCCTTGGGTCAAAGCGGCTATGAGAAACTCATGCCGATTAACTCCGGTCATGAAGACTATGTGGTGATTGTCACAGCAGGCTACAACCTTGAGGTTGAGCCAGCACCCCTCACCGTCTACGTGGGTAAGAAGGGTGTAGATGCCAATGGCGATGCGCTCACTGAAGATGCCAACGGACGGGATTCGTTCTTAGGGCGTAATGGTTTGCTGTACGGTCAGCTATATGGCATGGCGGCCACTGATGAGACCTACGCAGCCCTCGGTATTGAAGAAGTGGATGCCGACATCAAGATGTTGGATGAGTACGCTACAAATGCCGATGCGCCTGACAACTTCAGCGCCCGTTATATTCCGACTAGCTACCGATGGGATGGCTTCGATACCCCTGAAGCGGCCGCAGATACTGAAGTGTTTTTGTGGGAGAAAGACGGTGACGATGGCGAGGCCAATGAGCAGCCAGAGGGCTATACCTACTTCAACGGTGATAGCAAAACTGAGCACCCAGCGGCAGATCCAGACATCACCAAGCATCGATTTGTCCAAACGTTGACCGTCCCCAGCGCACACGTGGGCGTCGAGTTTACCGATATCGTCAACGAGCTGGAGAACAACGATGCTGATGGCAATGGCTTGCCCGATTATTTGTCAGCTGATGTGACTCGAATTTTGGCCGGTGTAGACGGCGCGCTCACACTAGAGACCGGTGACAAAGGCGCTGCCCCGATTGGTCCCAACAACTCTGATGGCACCAGGACCCATGCGACCCATCTTGAAATTGATGAGGCCCGGGCGCATCAGCCAGATGGTTTGCAGTGGATCAAAACCTCTGACGGCGACTACCTGATTGTGGATGAGGACTCAGGTAACGACTACGGTGAGCGGAAGTACATCTTGCCGATCGATTCTGAGACCATGCAGCTCAAAGAGGATGGTAAGGGCTACCTCTTAGCTGTTGCTGGCGGTAATCTTAATCCTCGTGCCATTGGTGAAATTGCGGCGATTCCTGATACGTTCTCTTCGGCAACGAGTTCTGAGTTCTCTGGTTCTTGGAATGTGACTCACCTCGTCGAGACCAAAGCAGATGGTAGCTTCTACACCAAAGAAGAGCTGACTGGAACGACTGTTCAAGACATCATTGGTACTAAGACACTCGCTGAGCAGACGTTGCTGGGTGTGGTGCAGCACCGTGGCGAATCGGGTGGCATCGTGGAAGAGCGCAATGCGGACCAGGGCGGCCAAATCTTTTTGTTCAATGTTGATCTTGGACTTGAGAGCGACAGCGGTGAGACGCCTGATACAACACCTGATATACCTGATACAACGCCTGACACAACACCTGATACGCCTGACACAACACCGGACATGGCCGACATCGTAGGCACAGACGGTGATGACACCTTAGCCGGTGGTGAAGGCGCTCAGATTATTGACGGGGGGGCCGGAGACGACATCCTTCGTGGTGACAATAACAGCCGTAGCGCTGGCAATTCTGTCGGTGGTGATGACATTCTCTTTGGCGGAGCAGGCAGCGATCGCCTCGGCGGCAAAGGCGGCAACGACACCCTATATGGTGGCGATGACGACGACATGCTCTGGGGCGACAAAGGCGACGACTTGATGTTCGGCGGTCTTGGTAACGATACCGCCTCTGGTGGACAGGGTATGGATACCTTTGTCCTAGCTGCGGGCGAAGGGACCGACACCATTGTTGATTTTGAAATCGGCACTGACCTGATTGGGCTTGCAGGTGGCTTGAGCTTTGGGCAGCTAACGCTCGCAGATAATGAAATTCGCCTGGGCAATGAAGTGTTGGCCAGCTTGAACAACGTTGCTACATCGGCGTTGACCAGTGTTGACTTCACAGCTGTGTAAGTTGTAAGGCCAGCAATGCGTAGCGCTTGAGAGAAACAAGCGCTTGAGAGAACTAAAGTTTTTAGTACAAAGTCCTCGGTAAGACGTTTTTTTAATCGTCTTACCGAGGACTTTTTCTCTTTATTCTCTATTGCCTTTGCACGATTAAGTCTTTGAGCTGTCTGCGTTAGACCCTCTTCTCTGAGTTGTTCCCTCTAAGTTGTTCCCTCTGAGTTATGTCCTTTAAGCAGTTACTGGCGCATTCAACCCCAGCGATTCCATTAATCGTGGCGTGTCAAAGTGCTGTTCCATTAGGTGACCGATGCACTCTACTTTAATCGGCTCATGCAACCGCACCTGATCAAAGGCTTGCTCAATAAATTCAACAGTCGTTAGCGTATCGAGGTCTACTGAGAGAATCGGGACTTCTAAGTCGTTGGCGCGCTCTAAAATATCGGCGCGGGGTGCTAGGCGACCGGTGAGCACTAGGCACTGCGTCGAGCTTTCTAATGCAGCCATTTGAATATCGAATCGGTCACCCCCAGTCACCACAACCATGTTGTGCGCGCGGTTAAAGTAGCGTAGGGCTGAGTTGGCGTTCATGGCCCCAATCGAAATCTCTTCCACCATGATCTGATCGATGCGATCTGGGCTGTTGAGGATGTCGGCATTGAGGTGGTGGACAAGGGCTTCCACGCTAACGCTGCGCATAATCGCTGTGCGCGGCAAAATGCCAAAGACTGGAATGCTATGGCGCTCTAAGCAGTCTTTAACGGGGCCAAGGGCTTCCTTCATCAGGTCCTCTGGCACGTCGTTAATCACAACGCCTAGCAATTTGTCGCCCAGCTTTTGCCGAGCGGCCAGCAGCTTATCGACCACAAGTGCAGAGTGGTATCGCGTTACCAACACAACAGATGAGTCGCTCATTTGAGCTATCTCCGCTAGAGACAGGCCAAACAACGTGCCTTCTGCAAGGTCTCCAGGCCCTTCAATGAGTAAAATATCTTCGCCCTTGCTGCCCAATGCGTTTTCCACTTGTGGACTATTGACCAGCTTTTCAGTGGAGAGCTGCTGTGTAATCGTGGCTTCGTCTAGGGAAATAAAGGTGGGTCTAATTCGGTCTTCGCCGAGTTCTAGCGTTTGTGCAATGAATCGGACATCTTCATCAATGCCGTCACCGCTTTCGCTGGGGCAGGTGCCGATAGGCTTTGCATAGGCGATATCGAATCCCTGCGATCGCAGCTGCAATGCCAGCCCTAACACGGTGGCAGACTTCCCACTAAAAGACTCAATAGAGCCAATAAGCAGGTGCTTAGAACTGCGATCAGACGTCCGATTAGATGATGGGGACACGCCCTCACTCCTTAAAACTACAGCGTTGGCCATATCCCTAGGACGTCGATTGTCCTAATAAATGGTGCTAGCTAGAAACCACTTCATTATTCTGCCATGTCTATCCACAGCCGGGGCGAAAATATTCTTCAGTGCCTCAGACGTGCGTCAGATAAAAAAACGGATAAAAACGGAACACCCGAACGGGGAAAGCAACAGGGCCAAACTATAAAACCAAACTATTAAAAAAGCTGACTCAACCATTGCAGGCTTAAGTCAGCTCTTTTCAAAGCAGTATATAGGGTATTTGGGGCTTTTTTGACCTCATGCGGCGGCCATATGTCGCTAATTACTCATCCATTCTCAGCAGCTTGCGATAGAAGTTTTGGTCAAAATCAGGCACTCTGTCTTGGTTCATCGCCACGACGACACTAATTAAAAAGTCAACGAACTCAAACGTGGCCATGGTGATTTCGTAGGTTAGCTCTGCATCGCCATCAAACTGCATGCGGCAGCGGGTAAGGTCGGCAGGCAGCATAGAAACGTTCCACGTGGCCAAAAAAGGAATGCTGTCTGTACCTTCAATGCTGCGCTGCCCTTCGATGTTGCCTTGCTTGTAAAGACCGATGGCGTAGGGCAAGGCGTTCCGCTTTTTGCCTTGGTAGTACGGCAGGTAAACGCTTGCTTCTGGTTTAGTAGCAGGCTTAATAGATTGAAGAGACATGGCTACAGTGGAAAATCACGCGCTCAGTATGCCCGTGTGGCTGAAGAAGTTGATCAAGCCGCGTTGGCGGCAATCCAGCGAGCGGAAAGCAATATGGTTAAATTAGGAGGTATTTGTTAAGGGATCTAAACAAAAGTACGCATGTCAGATTTTGCCGACCCCGCTGCCTCTGAACCAGATGACGATGATCTGGTCATCGATTCCGAACTGTTTAGAGGCTACGCAGGCAGGCGATTAAAAGCTGCGATCGCACTCATTACCCTATGGCTCATCACACTCCTGCTCCACAGCGTGAGCTGGGGCCGCGAGTTTGTCGGGGTTTTAACTGGCCTTATGAGCCTCCACGCCCTTCGCGTGATGCTCGCCGATCCGATAACGCCCCCTGCTCCGCTGCCTTCTTCAGGCACTGTTGAAGCGGCAAGCACGGATATTGAGCCGACTAGCTGGCCCTATGTTTCACTGCTGGTGGCTGCCAAAAACGAAGAGCAAGTCGTCGGCAACTTAGTAGAAGCGCTGCTACATCTCGACTATCCACAAACCCGCTACGACCTGTGGTTTATTGACGATTGCAGCACAGACAATACGGCCCAAATTTTAGACGATCTGGCTCAGCGCTATCCCCGATTAAATGTTATTCATAGAGGCCCAGAGGCCACCGGTGGTAAGTCCGGCGCGCTGAACTTGGTGTGGCCACAAACCAAAGGCGATCTCTTAGCGGTTTTTGATGCGGATGCTCAGGTGTCAAAAGACCTGCTGCGCCATGTTGTCCCAATGTTTGATCCGGCCTTAGGGGGCGAAAAAACAGGGGCTGTGCAGGTCCGTAAGGCCATTGCTAATGCGGGCACTAACTTTTGGACACGCGGGCAAAAAGCTGAAATGGCCCTCGATAGCTACATGCAGGAGCGTCGAATCGCGATTGGCGGCATAGGTGAGCTGAGGGGCAATGGCCAATTTGTGCGGCGCAGTGCGATCTCGCAGTGCGGTGGCTGGAATGAAGAAACCATTACCGATGATTTGGATCTCACCATTCAACTACACCTGCAACAGTGGAACATTGGTCTGTTGTTTTCGCCGGCGGTAGAAGAAGAGGGCGTCACCGCAGCCTTGCCGCTGTGGCATCAGCGCAATCGTTGGGCAGAAGGTGGCTTTCAGCGATATTTGGACTATTGGCGACAGCTCGCTAAAAACAAGCTGGGCTGGCAAAAGTCGATCGATATGGCTGGCTTTTGGATTATTCAGTACATGATGCCTGCGGTCGTGCTGCCCGATTTTGCGATCGCCCTCCTCCGTCGTCAGCTGCCTATTTTTGGCCCGATTACTATTTTGGGCGTTGTGCTCTCTGTTTGGGGCATGTGGAAAACCCTGCGCAGAGCAGAACCTACGTCTACAGTCAGCGCGGCGGTTCAGACCGTACGCGGCACCGTTTATATGCTGCATTGGGTGGTCGTGATTGCGACCATGGCAATTCGCATTTCCATTCGGCCCAAGCGATTGCGCTGGGTGAAAACGATTCATGGTGCAGCTTCTGTGAGCAGTTAGTGTGAACCGTCCAGACAAGTTAGCAGCCCGATTTTCTCAGTCGGCCCTGACCGATCGCAACAATCCGTACAATGAACACGCTTAGGGCAACTGCGAGGACAACACCCGTCACCGCGATGGGCTGAAGCGTTCCGGCATGACGAACAGCGATCGCACTCAGCGCCCAAACCGTCACCGCTGGGTAAGCGGCATCACCATACTTAGCCGCTACCGTGTAAGCAATCACGCCGCTGATACACATCAGCACGATTACCCATCCCATAGCGCCCGTCACCGGAATCTCGGCTGAGTTCTCCATAAGGTGAACTGCAGAGGCCACATTCACCACTGCCGCGACCGTAATCCACCCAAAGTAAACGCTCATCGGTGCCTGCACGAGCCAGCGAATGTTACGGGTGGGGTTGAGTGTGCGCGATCGCAAATAGGCAAATGCCAAGCAAGCCACAATGCCAAACATCAGCAAGGCCGATAGCCAAAAGCGATAGCTCAAAAAGGCATACACCCAGCACATTTGCAGTACGCATGCCCCGATGAGTCCACTGGAAATACCTACCAGTGCTGGCTCATGCCGATTGGCAGGCAGCACCTGATACACGCTGTAAGTAATCAGCCCGATGTAAATGAGCCCCCAAATGGCGAAGGCATAACCATCGGGCGTAATCAGCACACCCCCCAGCGTGGTGTTAGAAACCTCGCCGATATTTTGACCTTGGGGCGGGTAAAAGTTTGAGAGGCCGTTGAGCGCGATCGCCATCAGCACCGCACACACCGTCAGCCACTGCTGCACCATACATCTCACCTGAGCTATTAATTTTCAAAAGAGTTATCTACAAGCCTTCCCAACCGAGCGCTTTCACTTTGAGCACTGCGCACCAATGACTTCCAGTCGCTAGGAGGCGAACCACTTTCGAGCATTTTCTGAAACACTCGATAAGCATCTGTTTTACTGTCATAGGCTCGCTTTGTTTTGGGATCGTTGACCCAACCTAATACGATTGTTTTGTAGCCTGCGTGGTAGCGAAAGAAAAGTCGATACTGCTGATAAAATTTGGCTCTAAGCCAATGCTTGTTTTCTTTGCCTAGCGTTGAGCCCTGACGGTAAGACGCTCTAGTCGGATCTTGCGGAATGATGTTAAAGGCAAGTTTTACAATAGCCTCAAATCTTTTTACAACGGCTTTTTGTTGGTAAGTATCGGGGTATTTGTCGTACAGCCGTTCCACTTCCTTGTAAATCTGTTCGTACTGATCTAAGAAACGTGCATGCGCTAGCACCTGCCATCCATGAATCAGCATCTAAATGTTAGTCATCCTCTTCTAAGGGCGCGTCTAAATCGCTATCCATGCCAGCAATTAAAGCCCTTGATCGGGCTACCAAATCGGGATCAATCGGCCTAACGTTTTCAGGATGATTCTCAATATCGTTAGCTACAAAAGCCGCAAACTTTTCTAGAACAGGATCGTGTTCTTCTGGTTCCATTTTTGAAAGATAAACTCTTCCATCAGTGCCAATTCCGTAAGCAATTTTGTCGTGTTTCTCAACGCCTAAAGCGATACGGACTGATGTCGGTAGGGTTGTTTGATACCGCTCTGTCAACTTAGATTCAGCGAACAGTGTCATCTTCGATAGGGTTTCAGTCATAGAAAATGCATGCCACAGTTTTGACTTTATCCAATGGTAATGCATTTGCATTTCTTTTCTCAACAGCCTCCTGATGACTGTCTAGCAGAGGCCATTAAAAATAATGACCTGCCGTTCCTTTTTGTTCATTTCCCTTTTGCCCGTTCCCCTTTTGCCATTGTTAAGCGATGAGAAGTTTGTGCTGAGCTACTTTGCGTTTTGCAAAAAATGTTCACCCTGCGGAGAGTTTTCGTTGGCTAAGGTAAAAGAACTCTCATAAGTTGTGGCAGGGTTTTGTTCTCATGAATGCTTCAAAATTTTCTTCTCCCCTTTCGCTCCGGCAGTTCAACTGGGATGCCCTAGTTTTGCTCGTGGTGACCTTTTGGATCAGCAGCAGCGCCTTGCTGGACTTTTTGCTCATGCCGATGATGTACGAGTCCGGCATGATGAATGAGGCGAATTTTGCGACGGCGGGGTACAGCATTTTTTGGCTGTTTAACCGGGTAGAGCTGGTGTGCGCGGCGGCGATTTTGAGTGGGCTGTTGGCCCTTCGCAATGGCTGGCGTCAGCATCGGAGTCAGTTTGATGTGGTGGCTAGTGGCTCGCGGAGTCGGTGGGCGCTGATGTTGAGTGGCATTTTGTTTGCGATCGCACTTCTCTACACCTACGTCCTCACCCCACACATGGCCGCACTTGGTGTCAACCTCAATGGTCCTTTTGCAGCCGCAGAAGTGCCCGAAGCAATGGGTTACATGCACGCTCTGTACTGGGGCCTAGAAGCCGTTAAGCTATTCGCGGCTGCGTGGCTCGTTAAGCTTTGCTATCGCGATGTTGTTGCACTCTTTGAGTAGCGCCCTGCGAGTAGCGCCTTTTGAGTGACGCCTACGCTTCTCCAGCAACCAACCCATAAAACCAACCCATAAACCTGTGGCCCCTTGTAGGAAGCAACTCAGCATGATTCCTACAAGGGGTTTTTGTGTGTTCTTTTTCCTGGAGCGCTAATGCCCTTATGTTTAGCCGAAACGACCTGAGGTGTAGATACTAGCCGTCTGTTTTGGGCCATAGCAACCGAACTGCGAGTAAGCTAAAGCCAATTGCGGCGATGCCTTTTACGAGTTTTTCTGGTAGGAGTAGCGCAGTGCTTTCGCCCAGCAGTACGCCGATGAGTGATGCTAAGAGCAGGGCGCAAGCTGAACCTAAAAAGACTGCCTTGGGTGAAGAGGATGAGCCGCCGAGTGCGATCGCAGCTAGCTGGCTTTTGTCTCCTAATTCGGAAACAAACACCGTCACAAAGCTCACTAAAAAAAGCTGAAAATCCATTCTTAAACCCTATTTCCTCTGTGGCCGTAACCGCCTGCAAAAAACTTTTTTTGGACCCTACGCTCACCTCTTATTGGCCTACAGCGTATCGGCCTCTAGGTTATTGGCCTACAGTCATTGGCCCACAATATCGCCGACCAGGCCAATCGTAATGAGCAACAGCAAAATACCCGCGCAGGTATCGAGCGTGTCTTCTGACACTCGAGTAGACATCCACTGACCGAGCAGCACGCCGATGAGGCTAGTTGAAACTAGCGCTAGGCCAGCCCCCAAAAACACAACAAACGGCGATTGAGATTCTGCGCTGAGTAGCAGCGTGGCGACCTGGGTTTTATCACCTAGCTCTGCGAGGAAAATAGTGATAAAGGTTGAGAAAAAGACGCCCCAAAAAGCACCCTTAGGCGCTTCTGAAGGCTGCTTACTCGTGTCGTCAGCAACCTGCTTATCGGCGGCAGTCTCCACATTCGTCAGTGAATTATCAGAAGAAGTCACAGTAAAAGGAATTTCATATTGTTTTCATTATCTGCCCAAGCTGGGCATAAGCGCAATTTTGTGTCCTTGATTTGCTGTTTTGAGCGGCTGGCTTTTAGTTGTCTGTCTCGCCTGCTTCTGCCGTCAGCTCAATCACCTTACTCTCAATGCCAACCGCTTCGTAAAAGCGATCCATCTCTGGGCTACAGTTGCCGTAGATGCCGGTAATCTGCTGCTCACAGCACTCAATGGCAAAATCATTTAGGTCAGCAGGCTCGATGTTGTAAAGCGCCTGAAAGGTGTCTTTTTCTACTCGGCAAAAATTAGGCCGCTCATCGTAAATCGTGCACTCACGCTTGGTTTTGTCGTAGTTAATGCACCAGCCATCGTCACCCACCATGCTCATGTATAGCGATAGTTCAGTCGGCGATAGGTAGTCAGATAAATCAGGACGATCTGCGGGATCTAGCTGGCAGCAGGCACCACAGTTTTTTACGCATTGCCAAGTGGCCATAGTTTCAGTAGAAGGCGTTAGGTAAAGGGTTGGTCTTCGTTGGCGGCTCGTTGGCGGGGTTCGTTGGCAGTTGAGGTTGCCAAAAGCGCTGTTTTACAAGGTATCGTACCCCGTATCTAGTCTGTGGCTTTCTGGCGGTGTCCCGAACGTCTATTTAAGGGTTCCGATTAAGGGTTCCGAAGGCGCAACATAAAATGTTACGGCAATCGTCTCTGGTCATCGTTTCTATGGGCCAAAAACCAAGCTTGGTCCCGTCAGCGAATCGCTAGAACGCTTGAAAACAGTCACTTGCTGCAACCTTAGAATTTTGTAAACAAAGTTTAACTCAGCCCGCCGCAAACAGGTACAATGCTTGAAATGAACTTAATCATAAATGTGGTTCGGTTAGAACTGTTCGGAGGATAAATGGCTCTTTTAGCACTCAGTCTCGGTAACCCCCTTTCTTTTCTCGGTGGTATTGATTTCGTATTGATTGGGCAACTTACCATGCTGGCGCTAGTCGTCATTGCTGGTCCGGCGGTTGTCTTCTTGCTGGCGCTTCGCGGCGGCGACCTGTAAGGGGTTATCTGACTCAGCGTCCGGCGGACTGAGCTAATCGAGCACTCTGCTGAGTGAGTACTGGTAAATGAGTACTTGTGAGCGAGTCCTTGAAAATTCAATCTTGAAAGCTTCTGAATCGCTCACTTGCTGAGGGCTCAGGAGCTTTTTTATAGCAGTGTTTTCATAGCGGTGTTTTCATGGCAGTTGTCGTGAGTTTGGATGATGACGATTGCTATGACGAGCCTGCTATGACGAGCCACGCTGCTGAAGAATAAATTGTGCGATCGCCAAATCCACAGGCGTCGTTACCTTCAAATTCGTTTCCTCACCGTCCACAATGCTCACCGGCACGCCACACTTTTCCAGTAGCGCAGCATCATCCGTCACCTGCCAGCCTTCTGCTTGCCCCTTGTCGTGGCACCGTTTGAGCAGGTCCACCTCAAAGCCCTGAGGCGTTTGTGCGGCCCACAGCTGATCGCGATCAGGGGTGTGGGTGATAATGCGCTGCTCGTTCACCTGCTTAATGGTGTCTTTGACAGGTACTGCCGCGATAAAGCCCTGCGTTCGTTGGGCAGCGTCTGCACAGCGGTCAAATAGTTCGGGCGTTGCTAGGCAGCGGGCGCCGTCGTGAATGAGCACGTGGGTCGCGTCTGCCGGAAGCGCCTGCAAGCCATTGAATACGGATTCTTGGCGGGTGTCGCCCCCTTGAATGAAGGTTACAGGTTTAGGGCTGCTCGCTTGAGCCACCATTTTTTCAACCATCGCCTCGATGGCGGGCCGATCGACCGGCTGGCAGATGATGCCGATCCACTCGAGGCTGCTAGCGGCGGCAGCTTCTAGGGTCCATGCCAAAATGGGCTGATGCAATAGGGGAATCAGGAGCTTATTGCGATCGCTACCCATGCGACGGCCAACGCCTGCAGCCGGAAGAAGTAAATGCATAAGGGGTACTGGCCTAGGTGGCCACGGGTGGAGAACGTTCGATTGGCGCAAGTTGCCAGTGATTGCAGGCCAGTGAATTCAGGCCAGTGAGTGCAGGTTAAATTCGGAGCCAACTGAACCTAACCTGAACCTGGGGCAAGTTGAACCTGGGGCAAGCTTCCATATTTTTGCACTCTGACGGTAGCCCAGAACACTTTACGACGGTATTGTTGGGGCCATTTCCTGTTTTATTTCCGACAGAATGACGATAAGCCGCCAGCGTCACCTAAAATAGTGGACGGATAAAAATATGAAATTTTAACCGCATGCGCATACTGGCCCTAGTCCCTGGTGGCATCAGCGAGCAGCTGTTGTTTTTCCCAGCTTTAGAAGATATCAAAAAGGCCTACCCAAACGCTGAAATTGGTGTAGTAGTTGACCCTAGAGCGGCCTCTGCCTATAGGGTCTCTAAAATTGTTGATACTGTTGTCCCTTTTGCATTCTCTAGCAGTAATAGTCCTTCTGACTGGGCTAACCTGCTTGGACTCATTCGCGATAGAGAGTACGAAGTAGTGATCTCTACAGATACTAAGTGGGGGATGGGGCTATTGCTGTGGCTAAGCGGCGTACCCACCCGAATTACCTACGATTCAACTGCGACACCTTGGTTTTACACGGCAACGGTGCCTGATGTGAGCGGCGATAGTACTCAGTACAAAGCTCAGCACTATTACAATTTGCTCAGCGCTATTGATATCCAAGGCTCGCCTCACAGCCCAACGATTAATCTGCCTGAAGGTGATTTGGCCTGGGCCAATACGCTGCGCGATCGCCAAAACCTAAAAGACGGCTATGTGCTGATGTACCCTGGCCCAGAAGGCCACCGTCAAAAAGACGCCGCAGATGCTAGCAAGTTTTATCCCACCGATAGCTGGCACGCCGTCATTAAGGACTTTCGAGAAAAGCAGCCTGACATGCCGATTGTGCTGCTGCAAACGAACCACAGCACCACTCAGGTTAACGAGCTGAAAAATAGAGATCAGCAGCTCATTATCGTCACCTCAGAAAACCTTGGGCAAACCGCTGCCATCATTGCTGGGGCGAACCTGGTGCTCACACCTGATAGCTACGTGATGCAAATTGCTGTAGCGCTCAAGGTCTTTACCCTGGCTCTCTTTGGTATTCATCAGCCCAGTGAAATGCTGCCTCATATCGAAGGCGACGAAACGCGGTTTCTTGGGATTGCTTCCGGCCAGCAAAAAATTGCTGACATTAAACCTGAAACCGTTCTACAAAAGGTATGGGGAAACTAACTCCATACACCAATCCAAGCTCACTTTACGCGCCCAGTCGTGACGCTTACCTGTTAAAACTCTACCTTTGTAAAAATCATGGATCGTATTCAAATACAGGCTTCCAAGCTTCAAGAGCTAATTTTTTCCAAAGACACCGTTGATACTTATCAAAATACGCTGACCCTAACAGGCAACATCCTCAAGGAAACCGCTCAGCTGATCTGGCTGATTATTTGTTCTGTGTTTGTTTTTGGTGCCTGGGTTAGCAACGTTTCTGTCAAAACAGGTCGAAGCATCCGCGACTGGGTAGATAACAAAGGTAGCGGTGGTGACGCTATTGACAGTAAGCCTCTTGCCGAAACAGGTAAAGACCTCCTGGATACAGCGGGTACAGGCATTACCTATATCCTTAACCAAGCCCGTGAGCAGCTTGGTCTAGAAGCTGAAGAGCCCATCATTGAAGCAGCGCCTAAAAAATCTACGGCGACAGCGGCGACAACAACCACTAGCCAGCCAGCTCGCAGTAGTGCTCAGTCCTACGGCAGCAGCGCTTCTGCGTCCTCAACGACGAGTTCAGCACCGTCTGCTTCCAGCCCTTCGCCGTCTAGTACTTCTTCCTCTAGCTCTTCTCCCTCCAGCGTTTCCAGTGCCCCCAGCGTCACTGGCGCGCCCTCTGGTGTATCAGACGAAATCACTCGCGAACCTGTGGAAGATGAATGGGGGTCTGGTGAGGACAGCTAGTTTGCCTCTGTAAACTTTGCGAATAGAACTTAGTTAAAAAAATGGCTATCTGCGATGTCTGCCTAAGGACGAGTCACAGATAGCCATTTTTTTGCGTAATTTTTGAGTGCTTTACGGTGCCTTGCGACGCTTGCTGACTCTTTTCATCACAAATAAAACCAAAAAGATAGACAGCACCAACGCCAACAGCGGCAGGGTGATGGCCAAAATTGCCAGCATCAGAGCGCTCATCCATTCCAGGCTAGAGGTGACGGGCGTTGCGGCCCCGCCCGTTGCTGAATTGGTCGCCAGGCGAGTCATGCCCGTGAGCCCGTTGACCGAACCTGCGATGCCACCGCCTGCGACCAACGCTAAGCTCCACTGCAACAGCGTTGGCAGATCAGCAGCAAACGCACCGGTCAGATAGGTGCCTGCAATCACTGAGGCCGGTAGCTCGACGGTATCTAATGCGTCATTCACCCAGGGAATGTAATACGCAGCAACTTCTATGAGGGTGCCGATAACAAGGCCGATTAGGGCCAAGTAGGAGTCGAGCCAAGCCATTTCCGCCGGCAGCGTGAGGTCGCCGTATAGCGCTGCTGCGCTGAGGCAGGCAAATGGCACCAAAATACGAAAACCCGTTGAGGTGCTTAGGCCCACCCCAATGCAGAGGCTGATGAGTGTGCTGATGGGGTCTGCGTTCATCTGCTTTCAATTAGCCTCCGCTGCCTAATAAAAAGAGGCCGATCATCGTGATGCTATTCCAGGTGCTGTGGAGCAGAATGGAGGCGAGGAGATTTTGCGATCGCACATACACAAAGCCCAAAATCGCCCCGAGTACCGTCAGCGGTAGCACCTCTGAAAAGCTTAGGTGCGCCACCGAAAAGATCAGACTGCTCAGGCCAATCGCGCCCCATATGGGCATGTATCGCGTGAGGGAAGGCAAAATGAAACCGCGAAAGAGGATTTCTTCAAATACCGGCGCTGCGATCGCAGCGGTAAATAAAAATAACCCCAACGCAACCGGGTCTCGCTCCTCTAGCACCAGCTGCAAAATCGGATTATTTCCCCCTTGCCCCTGCCAAATCTGCTGGTTCAATACCGAAATGCCGAGCATCAGCGGCAGTGCCACCAGGTAGCTGCCAAATCCCCAAAGCGGCCATCGGCCTGCTAGCTTTACCCGGAACCAATCTTTCGGCAGCGGTAGGTACGGCTTAATAGACCAATACAGCACGCCCAATGTGCTCAGTGCCATCAAGACATAAAACACCAGCGAAGACAGTGCCTTCCCTCGGCTGGAGAGGCCCAGCACCCATTCCGGTGAGATCCAGCTAGCGATCGCCCAGCCTACAGAAGACAGCCCCGTTCCAAAGTCGGTGATTCCCAACCCAACGCTGCCAAAACCAGTGCCGCCTAGTCCTGTCGCTACTGCCAACCCACTCGAGACCACCGCAATTTCCGGCGTTAGCATCGCCGAACGAGCCGCCAGCCCAATTTGTAGCAATAGCGGCAGCGCAATTTGCCCCACGAATAAAAAGCCACCAACCACAACCTGCCAAATCGTCTCCCAGGTCCAGGGCACAGTCCACTGGTCTTCTGGCACTGCCAGCAAAGACTCCCTGCCGCGCAGCACGCGTTGGCCAATCAGCGCAATCAGTCCAGCAGCGCCCAGTAAGCCCCCAAAGGAGGGCAGTAAGCCCACCACACTCAGCTGAATAAGGGTGCGCTCAGCTAAGCTAACGTTCTGTTGTTTCAGGTCATTCAGCAGCGATTCTTCGCCGTTTACAACGTATAGCCGCTTCAGCGCGCAGGTACGATACCAGCCCCGTAAGTTTTCGTTGATGACGTTTTCAGCCTGGGGTTGAACCACCGCAGGCTCACGCCAAAGGTCCGCTAACGTTGTGGCTGTTAAGGCAGTACGGCTATTGGTAGCAGCGCCTTTATCCGCCAGCGTTTGCCAAGTTTCGAGGCCCTTATCCACAGCCCCTTGCTGTACTTGAACCATCCCCAACCGCAAATCAATTTGGTCGATTAGTTTTTGTTGGGTTTGGGCCGTGAGCCTAAGCGGCTGTGCACTGTCTCCAGATGTCTGGGCCACTGTGGTGAGCTGTTTTTGTAGTTTTACCAGTCCTATTGCAGACTCCTTTCGGACTTCCTGATATTGCTCAGTGGCAGAAACCAAGGCATCTTCACCAAAAACAGCTTTGCGAAACTGCTCAACCTCCTGTTCAGGCAGGCCGCTGCCGTTCCATTCACTGGCCTGCACCATTAGGTCGGTTTGGTAAAGCTGGAGCTGATTGCCGACCTGCGGCTCACCCAGGCTGCTAATGAGCGATGCGCCCATTTCCAATGCCACGATAAACGTCAGAATGGACAGGACGATACGCTTCAGGGTCATGCTGATTGAAAATCTCTTAAAATTTAAGTGTTGAAGTGCTGCTATAGAATAGGTCGCACTTGGACTCGTATTATCGCACTTTCTTTATGAACATCTCCAACCCTTCTGACGATCCGGCTACGCTCGATAAAACAGCCACCCAGCTCGATGAAGAAGCGACTCAAAAAGGATTGAGCGAAGAACAGTACAAGCGCAAAATGGAGCGTCGCAAAGAGGTCCAAGGCAAGCGCCTGGCCGAACGCAAAGTTGAAAAGGGTTTGGTGATTGTCAATACGGGCAATGGCAAGGGAAAAACAACTGCGGCATTGGGTGTGGTGCTCAGATCGCTGGGCCATGGCTTTAATGTGGCCATTGTTCAGTTTATTAAAGGGGGCTGGGAGCCGGCTGAAAAAGCGGCCCTCAGTCACTGGCCCGACCAGCTTCAGTTTCACGCCATGGGCGAAGGCTTTACCTGGGAAACGCAGGATCGCGATCGCGATATCAAAACCGCTCAGGCTGCTTGGGAAAAAGCCTTGACGTACATCCGCGATGCCAACTATCGCACCGTGTTGCTCGATGAAGTCAATATTGCCCTTAAGCTTGGCTACTTATCGGTTGAGCAAGTCCTGGCCGGACTAGAGGAAAAGCCTGAGATGAGTCATGTGATTTTAACCGGGCGCGGTGCCCCTGCTGAACTCATTGAGCGCGCTGATTTGGTGACAGAAATGACGCTGGTAAAGCATCCCTTTAAAGAGCAAGGTGTGAAGGCTCAAGCCGGCGTTGAGTTCTAGGGGAAACACAGTTTGCTCTCGAGAAGCCGTTTCTTACAAACTCGACAAAACACCAGATAACTGGCCTAGTCATCACAATTGATAGGACCAACATACGGCATGATACTGTCGGCGACGGATGGTTGCCTTGAACACGAGTATTTTAAAACAAGACTGCTAAACGCGATGTTGGGCGCGATCGCACTTTTTCTTCATGCTAAAAATTTCTAATCTTTCCAAGTGTTTTGGCCAAAGGCAAGCGCTAGATAACCTATCGCTTAACTTGCAGCCCGGAGAAATCTACGGGCTTCTAGGCCCTAATGGCGCAGGGAAAACCACGGCACTCAACATGCTCTGTGGCTTGCTAAAACCGGATAGCGGCGAGATTTTCCTCAGTGGCCAGCCCATTTGCAAAGCCACTAAGCTGTTGGTGGGCATCATGCCGCAGCAAAATTTGCTGTATCAAAGCCTTACCTGCCAGGAAACGCTTTTTTTCCTAGCGCGCATCTACGGCCTAAGAAAAAAGGACAGGCCGCAGCGCGTTCATGACTGCCTCAAAGCTGTGAACTTAACGGATCGAGCCAACAGTGTGGTGGGCGATCTGAGTGGCGGGATGCAAAGGCGGCTCAGCTTAGCAGCGGCTATCATTCATCAGCCTAAGCTCGTGGTGCTTGATGAACCTTCGACAGGGCTGGATATTGAGGCCCGCTATGAGGTGTGGGAACTGATTCGCAAGCTCAAGCAGGAAGGCGTGACGGTACTGCTCACAACGCACTTGTTAGATGAAGTGGAAAGGTTGTGTGATCGCGTTGGCATTATTAAGCAAGGTCAGCTCCTCACTGAAGGCACCCTCGAAACCCTACGCCAGCATATCCCCGCCGAAGAAGTGGTGGTAATTGAGACCGAGGATGAACCCAAGGCGATTGAGCTGGCCAAGCATCACGGTTTTACGCCTCGTCGCTACGGCAACGACCTGGCCTTCTGGGTGCCTGAGCTGTTAGAACTGCCCGATTTAATCGGGCGTTTTGCGGGCATCACGCTAGATTCTATTTCCCGTCATCGGATTGGTTTAGAGCACATCTATTTAGAAGTGACTCAAGAGCAGCCTAGTCAGTAACGCGTTTACGTAGTGGGCCTCTTCCTAGAGGCAAGAAGTATTATGGTTACAGTAGTTTTATTGCAAGAGGCGCTTGAGTGATGGTGAAGTTTCTAGTTACGATTATTCCGGCGCTGTTAACGGTTGCGATCGCCATTCTCTCGGTTCAAAACGCAACCCTCGTATCCATTGACTTTCTCAGCGCGACCACCGTTGCTCTCCCTATCGGCGTTTGGCTCGCGTTTTGCCTGGGGCTTGGCATGATCGGAACCGCGCTGTTGCTCAGCCTGTTTGGCGTTGGCAAAAAAGCAAAAAGCAGCCGCCTGTAAGGTTTAGTAGACTTAGAATTGCAAGTGTGCCGTCTAGGAGATGAGCATGACCCTCCAAGAACTGACAGAAAACGCACTAGCGCTTTCAGCGGATGACAGGTTGGCGTTGATTAGTGCGATCGCGCAGTCCCTCCAAGCAGCGCCTCAAACCGATAGCTGGAACTTTCTAGCACCGTGCACAGAATCCTGGCGACAGCAGCTCTACATAAAGGGCAGTAAGTTGCCCGCGTCAGTTGTCTGGGGCACAATGCTTGCTGAAAACATGACACCTGCCGAAGCTGCTGAAGACTGGGATTTACCGATCGAGGCAGTCCACGAATCTATTAAATACTGTGAATCTCATCAAGACCTGCTTAATAGGGAAGCCGAACAAGAGCGAAAATCTCTAGAAAACAAGGGAGTTTGCTTTGAGCCTGCGGCTGTTCATTGATGAAGACTCACAGTCAAAAGTTCTAGTCAAGCGTTTAAAAGCAGCAATGTTGAGACAAATAAACCGGTCATTCCAATCAATCAATGGAATTACTGAATTTGTGAGCAAACAACCTGGCTCACAATTGCCTGCGTTTCTGCCGATAAACCGGCATCAATGAAATAGCTTTCTGGATAAAGATAGTCTTCTCCAGATTCATCAACTACACGAAGGTACTTAGACTTAGTGGCTTCAGGATCAGGGATTATCTGATAGAGCTTTCGCTTTTCTAAAGACGCTGGATATTCGTCATTCCTAATACAAATAACAAACTGAGAAGTGTTTTCTTTCATAGCAAGCATCAGTCTAGAAAGTACTTTATCTTAACTTCTTTCGTAACTACTCAGGCTTAATACTTCATGAAAGAAACGGTGGTGTCAGGCCAAACGACGATAGTGTTTGAACATCACTA
>JBCBPY010000008.1:0-271460 GCA_039820525.1 Cyanobacteria bacterium J06634_5 | reverse complement strand
GTCGACGGGAGGGGCTGCGATGAAGGCAATTACGAAACAAGCTGTAGCAGCGAGTAGTGTAGGGATCATCAACACGCCGAACCAACCTACATAGAGGCGGTTGTCGGTGCTTGTAACCCACTGACAAAACTGCTCCCACAACGAGGCGCTTTCGCGCTGCTGTAGAGTAGTAGTCATGATTATTATTCCGGGTAGTTAGGTACGTATGTGGCTCGTCGAATGCAAATGCAGTTCGCTTTGCCGATGTATTAATACTAGCAAAGGTAACAGAATGTTACAAGTGCTTAATGAGCTTATTTAAGAATCTCTTCCGAATTGAGTAGGCGCTTGAATTCAATATAAAAGGGCGTTTGTAGCACCTAGCTCGGCTATTAAGAACCTAGGTCGTGTCTCTAAGGGCTTTGCCTCTGAGCAAATAGCTGCCGGGGAAAATGAGAAAGCTCTAGAAAAAGGAAAAGCGCTACCGCATAGCACCCATCGTGCTTTTCCAAGACAGTTCCTTACGCAGAACCTGAAGCGCCCTTTGGTCCGGGCCAGAAAACAGCTCCGTGGCAATGAGTTCGGTCAGCACTTGCTGAGTTAGCTGAGGAGCAAAACCTCCACCTGCGCTGAGCAAATGCCCATAGTAGGCAAACTGAGGTCTACTGTCGGCAGATAAATGAAAGTTGTGGATTTCACCGGTATCCATCTGGCAAACTGGTGTGTTTGCAGGAATCACAATCCGGGGGATGCCATGAACGCCATAGTCGTGGGAACTGCTTTTCTCACGACTTTTTTCTAGGGTTCCGACCAAAACAACATTGAGTAGGATGCAGGTGTCTTGAACCAAATCAGGTGTAAATACTGGATCTGGAGCGCTTGTAAGACGTGGCCCGCTATTGAGAAAGGATGAATTAAAAAGCTGAGTGTCGTACACGATGCCCACAGCCCAATGCCTGTGACTGTCAAATTTCACAAACTGCCCAAAGCCGTAGTCTTCTATTGCCGGTGGATTTTCAACGTCATTGTTGGTGTCGAGCTGAACGACGTAATCACAGTGTGAGTTGGACTTCACAACTTTGCCAAGGCAAGTAGAAGAAGGCTGAGGCGCAACGCGAGAAGAAGCCATGAGTCTATCGAAGGGCAGCGTGTATGACTCAAGAGTATCTCAAAAAATCGGTACAAACGTATTGATTAACGTCTGCAATGATCACAAGCCTAGTCACTAAAAAGCGAGAGAGTACAACTACCCTCTCGCTTCCAGCATCACAGTGCCTATCGCCAATCATCATGTTTTTGGAATCAGCAGCAACTGTCTAAGGCTACTTTTAGGCTAAGGCTACTTTTAGGAAGACATTGCCTGGATGATGTAGTCGAAGTAAGGTGCAGCCTCAGCACCATCTTCTTCATTCATAAGTGGCAAAGACGCATCTTTCAAGCAGCGAATCGCTTCCACCATGCCAGGGACAGGCACATCCAAGGCGTTGTACATTTCACGCACACCGATGAGGCCAATATTTTCAATAGGACCTTTGTCACCCGCTAAAACGCTGTAGGTGATCAGGCGAAGATACCAACCATAGTCACGCAGGCACAGGGCACGCTGCTTTTGACCGTAAGCGTTTCCGCCTTTAGCAATAAAGTCAGGGCGAATCTTCCAGAGCGCTCCGCTGGCCTGACCTACAATCTTCTTTTCATTATCTGCAAGAATCTGAGCAATCCGCATACGCTGACTGCCGGTTTTCATGAAGTCTTCAATACCCTGGAGTTCGCCGCTAGTGGGGTAGCGCAACTCATCATCTGCATTAAGGATTACTTGGCTGACAACAGACATAGTTTTTTAGCTTGCGATAACTCTATTTATGTATACAGTCTAACGACTTCGGGGGTGACAAGGAAAGGACTTTCCACAATTTTGCCCATAATTTGATGGCCAAAAATAAAGGTAAACGCTGCCTCGCCCCGACTGAGAAAAGACTTAAGAAATATTAAGTCGCCTTAAAAAGGCTCCAGAAAGTCACTGAATAATGGTTACTCGCGCGATTCAGATCGAAAATAGGTGGCAAAAAAAATGTTCGTGCGTAAGTGTCTTCCGGGTAAATGCGCCATACTGAAAAGCCTAAATTAGCTTCAACGACGAACACCCATGCCCTCTCCCATGCCCACCCCTAGAAATCAGTCGGATCTGCCTGGTGCTTCTAAGCCTGAAGCGCCTAAGCTCAAGACCTCGCAAGGAAACATAGCAACAGAAGCAGCAGACACACCGACAAGACCGAGTAAAGGAGAGAGCGTTTGGCCAGCAGAGCCGCCAGCACCGACATGGCAGCAAGGGCAAATGTTGAAGGTCACCATCACAGACCTCAGTAACGGTGGAGATGGCGTTGGGCGCTGGGAAGACCGGGTTGTTTTTGTGCCCAACACCGTACCTGGCGATGAGATGCGGGTAAAAATGACCAAGGTCAAGAAAAGTCATGGCTTTGGGATTCCAGCAGGCATCATCACCCCTTCAGAACATCGAGTCCGGCCTGCCTGCATCGTGGCCGATAAGTGCGGCGGCTGCCAGTGGCAGCAAGTAAGCTACGAGCGGCAATTAGAGGCCAAGCATCACCTAGTGATAGATGCGCTCAGTCGCATTGGCAAAATGCCTGATGTTCAGGTTGATCCCGTCTTAGGTGCAGAGGAAAAACTGGGCTACCGCAATAAGGCAACCTATCCGATTGGGCTTTCCCAAATTAAAGCCGTACAAGCGGGCTATTACCGCAAAGGCTCACATCGACTGGTCAATCTCAACCAGTGTCCTGTGCAAGATGATCGGCTCAATCCCTTTTTGGCAGAGGTTAAGCAAGATATTCAAGAGAGACAATGGAAGATATACAACGAGCACCTACATAAGGGACATTTGAAGCATCTGTCGCTACGGGTAGGACGACGAACAGGACAGGTGCTGTTAACGCTGATCAGCCGCTCAGTCAAGCTGAAGGGGATTCATGAGCAGGCACAGCAGTGGATGGAGCGTTATCCCAACCTCGCTGGGGTTTTGGTTAACCTCAATTGGAAGAAAACCAACGCTATTTTTGGGCCAGATACCTACAGCATTGCCGGAGAATCGTATCTAGAAGAGCATTTCGCAGGGCTCACGTTTCGCATTCAGCCCAGCACCTTTTTTCAGGTAAATACCACTCAAGCAGAACGTCTACTTGAACACATTCAGACTGAACTGGCTCTAACCGGGGAAGAAACCCTGGTGGATGCATATTGTGGGGTAGGCACTTTCACACTGCCGCTGGCTAAAAAAGTCAAGCGCTGCATCGGATTAGAGGCATTTACCGCATCCGTAACGCAGGCAGAAACCAATGCAGCAATTAATAACATTGACAACGTCAGCTTTAAAATTGGGGATGTCGCAGCGTCGTTACCAGAAATCGCAGAAACGCCCGATATTTTGTTGCTAGATCCGCCCAGGAAAGGCTGTGAGCCAGAAGTATTAGAGGCCATGATTGCGCTGAAGCCAAAGCGAATCGTTTATGTGAGCTGTAATCCGGCAACATTGGCACGGGATTTGAAAATTTTGTGCGAGACAGGTGGCTATACATTGAATCGAGTTCAGCCTGCTGACTTTTTCCCTCAAACATCCCACGTTGAATGCGCTGCCTTTCTGGTAGCGTGATTTCGCAGGTGTGCCTTTCAGGTGTGCCATTGAGCCGGCGTGCTTATGCTATTAAGCCGGCGTGCTTATGCCGTTGAGCCGGTGTGCTTGTGAACAAAGGGGATAACCATGAAATTTAGTCAAATCGTTGCAGCCTTGGGTGACGAGGTCACTGCATCTTGCTTGGAGACAGACCCAGCTGCCGGTGACCAAGACCTTACGGTCCTGGCTGCTATTCAAGAGGCAACACCTCAGGCATTGAGCTATGTAGAAGGGCCAAAGTTTGCTGACTACATCACAAACACTGAGGCTGGCGCGCTTGTTTTACCGTCAGATTCGAACTTACAACAAAAAGCAAAGACACGAGGGGTCGCTTGGGTCAGCGTAAAAAATCCTCGGCTGGTGTTCGCTAGGGCGATCGCACTCTTTTACCAACCGTTCCGCCTTGCCCCTGGCATTCATCCCACAGCCGTTATTGACCCGGCAGCAACCATCGGTACAGACGTCGCTATTGGCGCTCATGTGGTGATTCAAGCCAATGTCACTGTCGGCGATCGCACCTGCATTCATCCCAACGTGGTGATTTACCCAGATGCTCACATCGGTGTAGAGACGACGCTCCATGCCAACTGCGTCATCCATGAGCGATCGCATATTGGCAACAGCTGCGTCATTCATAGCGGTGCAGCCATTGGCTCAGAAGGGTTTGGGTTTGTACCGACGGCGACCGGCTGGGAAAAGATGCATCAGTCTGGGCGGACCGTGCTGGAAGAGGGGGTTGAAATTGGCTGTAACGCGACAGTAGACCGGCCAGCCGTTGGCGAGACCCGTGTAGGACGCCATACCAAAATCGATAATTTGGTACACATTGCTCACGGCTGTCAGGTCGGTGAAGGGGTTGCGATGGCGGCTCAAGTTGGAATGGCAGGTGGGGTCACCATCGGCAATCGGGTCATTTTGGCAGGGCAGGTGGGCATAGCCAACCAGGCCAAAGTTGGAGATGGCGCGATCGCGTCCGCCCAAAGCGGGATTCACAGCAACGTCCCCGCGGGGAAAACGATGTCAGGCACACCCGCCATTCCTCATGGGACCTATTTACGCGCCGCGGCTTTGTTCAAAAAGCTGCCTGATATGGCAAAAACCCTTAAAGCACTTCAGAAAAAAAGCAACGGCTGAACTAAAAAACAGGCAGCCAACAGAATTTAGCCATCAGGCACAGCTTAGGCTACCGGGCGTAGCGGTCATGCACACATGAGACCGGTTTTGTTTAAAAAGAAGTAAACAAAACACTAACTTCTGTCACCCTGAATTAACTTCGGTGAGCAGAATAGAGGCCCAAGAACAGCTGTGCTAACTTAATAAATAAGCAAAACAACTGAATACTAAGCGTTTGGCGTCTTCTAGAGGCTCTGGCGTAAAGGTCATTTTTGCAGCGTAAGTTCTGCATGGAGGCATCTCTCGTTTTGACCCATTACCAAGGAGCTAAGAGTGAGCCAAATAGATCGACAAAGCCTAAAATTGCATTGCTGACTCTTTGTTTCCAACCAGGGTTTTAAGCATTATTTTTATTAATGCTGGGCCAAATCGAAATGGATATGACAGAACAGAGGCTTCAAGCAATCGTTGTACACCCGCTCAGCTGTTCACACAGCCTAGAGCAACTTAATCGGAGCGATAACTCTTACCTTGTCGCCAAGCTAAGGAGGATTTAACTGTTCACTAACGCCAAATCTACGAAAACTATTTAGGGCTGACCACCTCTGGTCGGCCCTTGCGCTTTTTAAAGCGGTATTGTGTCTGTAGCTCTTATTGATTAAGTCTTCCAATAGCACTCAGTAATGCGATGTCAGAAAGATGGCTTGCACTCGTCATCGGAAATACTCGCCTGCACTGGGGACTGTTTGACCACAACCAGCTCATCGGTGATTGGCATACGCCTCACTGCACGCAGGCGATCGCGCATCAACTAAAGCAAGATGGCTTCCAAGGCGCTGCATGGGATACCTTATCGCAGACAACATCCCATGACCGCTTGCCTAAACAAGCACTGTCCCTTTCCCAGTTATGGATAGCGTCAGCAGTCTCTGCACAAACAGCCTTGTGGGCGAGCGCGACGCGACCCATCAACCTTTCAGAACCTTTACACACGGAAGGGAATGCAACTAAGACGGCTCAGAATTTAGACGGTGCCAATGTGGTGTCGCGATCGCACATTCCGCTGTTAGGGCTGTATCCTACCTTGGGCATCGACCGAGCCATTAATCTGCTAGGCGCTGGTGAAACATTTGGCTGGCCTATCCTCGTAATCGACAGTGGCACAGCACTGACATTTACCGCGGGCATTCAACCCAAAGAGGATCTAGCCAAAACCGGCACCGTATACGGTGGCGCCATCCTACCGGGCATCGGGCTGCAAAGTCAGGCACTCGGTCAAGGCACAGCCGCCTTAGCTCAAGCCCTAAACGCCATTCAAGCTCTTTTAAACACGACTCATTCACCGCACGAGCTAGCACAGCCGAATTCTGTAGCAAGTTCTTTACCCGTGCGTTGGGCTCAAAGCACGCCTGAGGCGATCGCCAGCGGCCTGATTTACGCCAGCCTATCAACCATTACTGATTACCTCACCGACTGGTGGATACGGTTTCCCAAAGGCAGGGCGGTCATCACCGGCGGAGATGGCCCTTTACTACATACCTTCTTACAGCAAAGAACCCCAGAGATAGCCTCCAGGGTTCACGTCGATCATCAGCTAATGTTTTGGGGGATGCGAGCCTATCGGCATGCATACCTCAGCGTCTAAGCCGCGGCTATCAAGAGAGGGGGAGCCAGTCATAGCTATCGGCAGCTATCGCAGTGAACTAATGTTATTGGAATAAGCACTCTCACTTAACCCATAGGTTGCTTCTGGAATCGCCGCTTCACTATCCAACTGTTGCAAAGAGTTCACCCGATTGCGAGCATCTGGGTGCGTGCTCAAAAATTCTGGGGGAGCCCCTTGGCGAACCAGCTTTTGCATAAAGGTCACCATACCCGTTTGATCATAACCAGCACGGCCCATGCTGAAAAAGCCGTGTTCATCGGCCTCGTATTCGGCGCGGCGACTAGCCGGGAGCTGAAGCGCTACTTGCGTACCGATGTTAACAAGGCGATCACGCTCGACACCTAACGCGCCCGTAATACCCTGTGCGATCGCCTGCTGCCTCATTTGCTCGCGCGCATGGCCTTCTGCGATATGACCAATCTCATGACCCATCACGCCAGCCAGCTCGGCTTCATTATCAGCGGCAGCCATCAGCCCAGTGGTGATGTACACGTATCCGCCCATCGTGGCAAACGCGTTCACCGCATCGTCATCAACGACCTGAAAAGTGTAGGGAATTTCAGGGCGATCGCTGACAGCAGCGAGTGTCTGGCCAATCTCATTGATGTAGGCATTCAGACTTGAGCTGTTGTTTATCCTTACCTGTCCACTCTGGATGAGCTGCTCATTAATTCCTCGACCCAGGTCCACTTCTTGCTCATCGGACATGTTGGAGAGCTGATAAACCCTCACACCTTGGACAGCGCCTCGGAGCAAAATATCGAACCAACCGGCTTGCGAAGGCTGCGCGGTCGCGGCCCCAATGCCGAGCACTAGGACCATAGAGGCTAATCCACAAACAACACGGCGATAGACCTTGTGCTGGCGACTAAACAAACGAATATCTAGCAGATTAAACATGGCTCTTGAATGACCTGTGAGTGACTTGCTACTTGAGGGGCTAGCTAATAACCAAGTCTGCCATTAGCGTCTGAATTTACTCTAGCGAGGCAGCTAGTGTGTGTGTATTAATATGTGACACTTCAAAGATTGTAAAACCCTCAGCAAGGCAGCTCCTCTGCCTAAGGCCATACGCCTGGGTGAAACATTCCATGTCTTCAGAGGCGATCGCAGCTGAAAATTGTGGTTAAATACTGTGGTTCGATGACTGTAATTAAATGACCGTGGTTCATATGTATTAAGTGGCCAAAAGTTAAGTGGCCAAAAGTTGAGACAACCCGCTCATATACAATCCACAGCAGCACTGGTGTAATAGGCAAACGCAATGGCAATTTTAGATTCTAAAGGTCGACTCTTCGGGAAGCTCAGCCTCTTGGACCTGGGAGCAGCCCTGGCAATTGTCATGGTGGTTTTTGGAATCTTCTTCTATCCGGGCTCTGGCGGGTCCGTTGCTCAGGTCGGCGCGAAAGCACAGGACATTGAAGTAGACGTCATGGCCCGAGGACTTACCGTCTTAAATCCACAAGATTTCCTCGCGAAGCTAGCCAAAACAGACTCCACCAAAATTATTGTGCGCAACCAACCCTACGGTGGACCGATTGAGGTTAAAAAGGTGCAGCCGCTGCCTCGCAGTGTGGCTGTGCCTCAACCTGATGGCACCGTTAAGTCTTATCCTGACCCCCGCCCTGAGCTAGGTTACACCGCCGACATGCTGATAACGCTAGGCGGTAAAGCTGAAATAACCGAAAGTGGGCCTGTGTTAGGCGTCCCCATTAAAATTGGCACCCCTGTTGAAATTGAAGGAAATGATTACAACTTCAAGGTTTCAACCGTGGCCGTAAGGATCCTAGATGAAACAGCAGACAATAAAGCAGCCGAGTGACGCTCACTCATCACTCTAGACTCAGGACTTTAGACGCATCAGCACTGCGTATACTCAGCACTCTGGCATTAGCTCCCGAGTCAAGGTATCTGTAAGCTTATCTGCAATCCCTGCAATCCAGGCTTCATCTTGCTGAGTATAGCTACGCGGCGCATTGGCACCTAAAATCAGCACCCCCTTGGCACCCAGCGGCTGACAAATGACGCCCTGGGTGTTTTTGGGTAAATAGTCAAACTCAATGCGGCCAGGATAAATATTGAGATTAACAAGATAAACAGGCTTTTGCTTATCTAACACGCGCTGAACAATCGTACCTGGCGACAAGGTAGCGACCTGCCCCTCAGGCAACACAGGAAAAATGCCACGCCTAAGTAACAGGTCGCCATCGTGATACACCACAATGCTGCGAGTGGCCGTATTGGTCAGCAGCAAATGCGACGCCCAGGCCAGCTCAGTGCGCACTAATCCAGAGATATCCTCTGATAGATCAAACAGTTCAGAGCCTGACAAGGTCACCACTTCTGGAGGCTTTGGCTGAATCCGCTGCCATAGCAACCCTGTCAAAATTAGGATAGCGCTCAAAATAACGCCCAAGGCATCGGCACGCGACTGAGAACCACTGACGTTTGCACTGAGCACTCGATTAACAAATAGCAGGCTCCCACCGATCCCACCGACCACTATTGGCAGCTGCCTGAGCACTTGGTTCTGATCGGGTCTAGCCATAGTTGTAGGGAGTAGTGAGTTGTGGAGCGTCATTTGCACAGACAATTTGCACAGACGAAGCGATAACGCAATTGCCCCGTTTTATGTATCGGCAAATACGTTATCCATAGTGTATCTTTGGCGAGAACCTAGTAGATGGGTTTACGTCCGGGTAGTATTCGATGCCTGCGATTCCGCAGTGTAGGTCCGTTTCTAAAGGTCTCAAGGAACTCATTCTAGTGCTGAAGTTTTTACCATGGATGGCAGGATACAGCGTTCTCATCCCAGCTGTTGGGTCATTTTTAGGCTTTGGAGTTGGCAGCTGGCAACCCCTCAAGCCTCTGCAATTAAGTTCGGTTGATATTCGGCCCGTATGGGAATCGGCTTGGGTACAAGAGGCCATTACCAATGATCCTGCGGCGAAAAAGATTGTAGAGGGCTACTTATCGGGACTGGCCTCGGCAGGGTACCTCACGGCACAACAGGGGGTGTGGGTATCAGCCGGGAAATATCCCATCGCACAGCATCAGGGGGAAACCCTCCGTCCTGCCGCTTCTTTGAGCAAAATTGCAACTACGCTAGCCGCATTAGCCACTTGGGGACCCGATAGTCGGTTTGAGACGCTCGTCGGCTGGCGAGGACGGCTGGAAAATGGTGTGGTCTTGGGCGATTTGGTGATTGAAGGTGGGGATGACCCGCTCTTTGTATGGGAAGAGGCGATCGCACTCGGCAACACCCTCCAACGGTTAGGCATCCGCAGGGTCACTGGCGACCTCATCATCGCAGGCAATTTCACCATGAACTTTGAAACAAACAGAGGTCAGTCTGGGGAGCTGCTTAAGCAAGCGCTTAATTCATCACAATGGGACTACAGCATAGAGAGCGCCCATACTCAGCTAGCCCCAGGTACGCCAAGACCCAGTATTCAAATAGATGGCAGCGTCAGAACAACGACGGGCAGCTGGAAAGACAAAGTAGATGGCTGGCTAGTCCGTCACGATTCGCTACCGCTGGTTGCCGTGCTCAAGGCAATGAACATCTACAGCAATAACCCAATGGCCGAACAGGTCGCCAATACGCTGGGCGGCCCTAATGCCGTTGTCAGCAAGGCAGAAGACTTCGCAGGTATTGTTCCTGGCGAGCTACAGCTCATCAATGGCTCGGGGCTCGGGGAACGTAATCAGATGTCACCGCAGGCAGCGGTTATCATGTTTCAAAAAATTCAAGATGAGCTGCGATCGCACGACTACACCGTCTCCGATATTTTTCCAATTGCAGGCAGAGACGGCGGCACCTTAGTTGACCGAAACATGCCTGATAACGCCGTCGTCAAAACTGGCAGCTTAGCGGTGGTTAGTGCGTTAGCGGGCGCTGTTCCAACGCAAAAAAAGGGACTCGTTTGGTTTTCGTTAATCAACTACGGCTCAGGGCTCGATAATTTGCGATCGCGTCAAGACCGAATTATTGCCCAGCTAGAGCAGCAGTGGGGCAAAGCGACAGAACTGCCGCCAGAGCTTCAAACCAGTGTCCGCATTGGCGAAGCTCCCTACAAGTTTGGAGATGAACGACGTAACCAGCCCATCCTCAATCAAATTAATACCGATTAGCTCAATGCCGATTCATGCAGGTACAAAAAGTCATCGGTATGGGTTGAGGCAACCCATCGCCTCCAGGCTAAACTCACGCTAAAAATCAGTTGGTACAAATTCAGTCACCACGTCCCCTGACTCACCCCCGGTGACCACTACCGTACCGCGCTCCAAATTCCCAACCGCCTGAGAGCCGGCCATCGAAATTTCAGGGTCAGCCGCCTGCTCGTACAGCACATTCCCTGTCGCCTCTACATCCTGACTCGAGGTCTGCCACTGCACGCGGTCAGCCGCTAACCGTGCATCATTTTTCTCACCGACGGCACGAACCTCCCCAGTTAAAACCACCAAATCCTCAGCCAAATCTAGGGTCGCTTGGTTCGCCGAAGCCGTAATTTTCTGCTCTGGCTGCTCAATGTCCACTGGGTTGTCTAACGCCACCGTTTCGGCGGTCACATCCCACACAGCACTTTCACTGACCACGGTCAGTGGCTGCGTCAGTGCATCCAACCGTACAGATTGAGACAAACTGACAATACTTTGATCCAGCTGCGCTTTACCAACTGCGCCCACCATTCGATCGGTCAACGCAGCATAGTCTTCACCAGCATATTGCTCAACCTTGAGCGGATTGTTCGCTTCGATCACTTCGCGCTGAGTGAACCAGCTGAGACTGTCTGACTCAAAGGTTAGCCAAGGCGTTTCTTTACTCTTGGCTAGAACGCCCCCTTGCAAAGAAACTTGATTTTTCTTGTTTGAAACGCTTATGGTTTGTGCGATCGCCTCAAACTGGGGATTAAAGCCTTTCACAGGTACATTCTCTGCACTGGCTTGCTCTGCAACAATTTGCTCGGCATTGGCCACCTCCCACTTCTTCGCAGTGGTCTCAGTAGCGGCTAGCAAATCATCTACACTACGCACAGCAGCACGGCTGGCTGCCCCCTCATCTACAGCAGCTGCGTCGTTTTCTACTAACGCTTCCTCATCGACTAACTCAAAGTCACCCCCTTCAAAAGCACCCATCACAAGCAAATCTTGCTTTGGCTGCCACTTAAGCTTTTCACCTTCTAGCGTGAGGTCGCCTTCCTTAGCAGTGGCCACCAAGCTACCGCGTAAATATAGCGTCTCACCGTTTTGCTGAACCTCGCCTTCGTCCGCAGTGACGGTATAGATGACCTCACCCGCTTGAAAAAACTCACCGTCCAAATTCAGCAGCTCTGCCCGCTGATTATCAGGTGTGTAGTTAACTGATTCAGCTTCTAAGCGCCACAGCAAGTTGCCCGCCTCGTCCGGCTGTTCCAACGTCACAGCTTGCAAGGTAAGCTCTGCATCAATTTTCTCGCCTGAATCTAGGCTAGCCAACTCACGACTAGCCCCACAGGTTCGCAGTACTAACACCAGCACTAGCACTATGACGGCAATCACGCCCAACCGAGACCATCGAAAAGGGCTCAACGAGCTTCAGCCTCATCTAGCACCGAAATGCTAGAGAGTGGACGATAGGTATAGTTATGACTACTAGCGCTGCTAGTCACCCCGCCTCGAGACGTTTTGCGAATGTCGTCTTTGATGCCATCAAGATCGATGTAGCGATCGGAGACATTGATTAGACTATCGCTTGTCATTGAGCGCAAGCTCACCACTTCAACACGGACACCTTTGTAACTAGCCGCATCCACGGCATAGGCCAAATCACCGTCACCACTGACCAACACAGCCGTGTCGTAACAGCCGACCAAGGCCATCATATCCACAGCAATTTCTACGTCCAAGTTGGCTTTTTTAGATCCATCTGGCAGCTGTACAAGGTCCTTTGCGATCACACGATAACCATTGCGACGCATCCACAGCAAGAAACCTTGCTGTTTTTCATTTGTACGGTCAACGCCTGTGTAAAAGAACGCACGAAACAGCCTTGAGCCAGCAGTCAATCGGCACAGTAGCTTTGTATAATCAATTTCAATTCCCAACTGCAGGGCCGCATAAAACAAATTAGAGCCGTCGATAAAGATCGCAACACGACCACGGTTCTCTAAAACCTGCTCTGGCGTAAACACGGAATCGTGACCCAAAATCTGATAGTTATTTAACATGCATATCTTCTCGACTGAAAAAGCTTTAGTTGTCTATGAGCGCACAAGCTAGACTCTGAACGGCGTTATGAAGAAGTCAATACGGAAAGAAATGGGGCCAACCTCAACGTAGGAAATACGCTAGCGCTAATCATTCAAAATCTGAGTTTCAAACACCAGACCAAGGGACAACCCCTCAAGTGCATCCTTTGTGTTGGACAGGACCGTCGGAGCAAAGCAGGCATTTCTCGGGGCTACTTTTATCAATACCTGTAGCCTTGACCTGTAGTCTTGTGAATGCCCAAGCCTGACGGATTTGCCTAGGCATTGAACCTGAAAGGAACCTTACTGATATGACATGTGGAATAGTATTCGTTAACCACGCTCGAACCATCTACGTCTTTCTCAAGGTGCGTACTATGAGCGTCTTACAGGACTGTTTACACAGCTGATTAAGAGAGGCAGGGTGCACAGGTGCCCCAAACTGCTTGATATTAAAGGGATTTAGTCTATTTATTATGTCCTTATCATACAGTAAAAGAATTTGACTGGGACGTTAATGGCCCCAACCTTAATCTCTTCTCAAGAAACGAAGGCGGTTGAGGATTTGAGGCCAAACTAGCGCGTAGGGAAAACGTTAAGAGACTTTCGAGCTTTATAAGAGGCTGAAGAGGTTTTAGGATATCCGTACCCAACTGCATAGGTTATTCGCAATCTATAGCGGTAGGATGAATAGGCAAGAAAAGTGTCATTGAGTAACGTA
The DNA here is from genome assembly GCA_039820525.1 of Cyanobacteria bacterium J06634_5. Classification (GTDB taxonomy): domain Bacteria; phylum Cyanobacteriota; class Cyanobacteriia; order Phormidesmidales; family Phormidesmidaceae; genus Phormidesmis. The sequence continues at coordinate 258,063 of JBCBPY010000008.1, read as the reverse complement.
GATAGCTGTCATAAGCGGATCTAATGCACTCTGAAGTGTGTGCCCTGCCAATAGCTTTAAAACTCTGCTATGTAGGCGACCGAGGGCAGTTGCCGGTGCTAATCCCCTTCATTTTCAGCAGGATGAAGGCTCACCTACCGTGGCACGCTTGTTCATATTTTGTTACAAATAGGAGTGCACTTTTTGAGCAGGTACTCACCTCAAGCATGTTAGGCGGTCTGCTAGGTTCCAACTCTTCCTCAACGGATTTCGGCGAAAACATGCTGAATTCCGTTGCTCGTCAGGCTATCCAGCAGTTATTCACCCAGAGTGAATCTGTTGACATTTCGATTCGTTGTTCACCCTCCAGCAAAATCTTGCAGGGCGTGGTTGATAGTTTTCAGATGAAGGGTCGCAATCTTGTGATCCGTAAAATGTTTGAAGCCGCTGAGATGGAGTTTGAAACAGACGCGGTTTCTATCGATGTTGCAGGGCTGATGGGTGGAAAAATTCGCCTGAAGCAAGCAACCCATGCGATCGCCACAGTGGCCATGACCGAATCAGGCATCAATCAGGCATTCAAAGCAGACCTGGTTGAAAAGCTTTTACACAATGTAGAGACTGACGAGGTCACGAACCTATCGGGCGGCGAACCCGTCTCTTTTCGAGATATCCAGGTTACCCTCCATCCCAACCAGCGGGTAGACATTACGGCCAAAACCGACTTACCTAACAAGGAAGATTTGCCGATTCATATGTCGGCAAAAATCGATGTAGAACGGCGGCGTCGAGTGGTCTTTAAGGATCCTCAATTCGAACCTGAGGGCATTCCAGAAGATATTCAGTGGCTGTCCGAGGCAATCATGCCTGGGTTTGTTGGCGTACTCAATCAAATGGTTGATTTAGAGCGGTTCGACTTGGATGGGGTTTCACTCCGGGTCAACCGATTGGAAGTAGAAGGCAAGCGATTGCTATTTAACGGTTATGCAGAAATTGAGCATTTTCCAGGAATGTAATCCTAAAAATGAATGGAACAGGGAAGCTGTCCAAAAGTAAGGGGGGCTACCGTATAGGTTGAGAATAGGCCCTTGAGGGGTCCATCTTTGCTGTACGCTACTGAGCGAGCAGGTGCAAAGGTGAACCATGGGGCTATTAGAACTATTTCTCTCAGGCGGCATTGTTATGTGGCCGCTGCTAGGATTCTCCCTGTTGGCAACGACCTTAATTTTAGAGCGCAGTCTTTTTTGGTTGCAGATATACCAGCAGCAAGACCGGCTCATTCAGCAATCGCTAGCCCTATACAGCACACAACCCCAAAATGCGATTGAGCTGTTGCGCAAGCAGACGACCTTTCCCATTGCTCGCATTTTTCTAGCCGCACTCACGATGGAGCAAGGTACACCGGACGATTTCCGGCTGGCGCTTGAAAGTGCAGCTCAATCAGAAATGCCCTTACTCAAACGGTTTAATACCGTATTTGAGACAATTATTGGTGTGTCGCCACTACTTGGGCTCCTAGGGACCATTTTGGGGCTCATGAAAACGTTTTCTTCGCTTCGCATTGGTGATGCCGTAGGCGCATCAGCAGACAATGCAACGGCAGGCATTGGAACCGCATTGGTATCGACAGCCGCTGGGCTCCTGGTTGCGATCGCAACTCTCTTATTTACAAATCTTTTTTTAGGTCTATATCGCAGGCAAAGAGCCGCTATTGAAGCATACAGTGGCAGACTAGAGCTTTTATATCGACAGTACTATCGGCAGTATTTGGCGCGACAACGCTCGTCCGGCGCATAGTCTCACCCGACGCATAGTCTCACCCGACGCATAGTCTCATCCGGCACATAGTCTCATCCGGCGCATAGTGCAATCAGTGAAATCTGCCGGCTAATTGAGCCGCTTCCCCTTCTTAAGCCGCATCTAGTTCTTAAGATGATCAACGGGATCTCAACGAGATTACTTTCCGGCCAGCGGTTAAAATATAGAGTAATAATGCCTAGAGCTAGTGTTAATAGGCTCTAACGCCCTTTTTGACTCTACTATTGTCTTTACCCTATGAGTCACGCTTGGCTGGTCTCGATTATTAGTAGTGCAACGTTCTTGCTCACCGCAGTATTCGTGGTGACCTCAGCACCCATGCAGGAGTCGGCGGGCCAAACAAGCCGTCCAGTGGGCCCTCAGAAAATTGACGGGCATGCAGCTGAGGGGCTGATGCGATCGCCAGATACCCATAACGCCATCAGCAATAACGCCTTTGTTAAGAACCTGAACCGCCTCAACCCTAACGCCTCAACCCCTAACGCCTCAAACGGTGCAGCAAGTTCTTCGCTCGCCCAAGCGACAACAGGCTACCAGCCTAGAGAAGAAGTTTTTTTAGCAGATCCTAGCAACTACGGGGAGCGCTACAAATCAGACCCATCCGGACAGCCACTCAGCAACGATTACATCGTAGTGCTGCACGAAACAGTCGGATCAGCCTCAAGCGCTATCAACACTTTTCAAACCCATCATCCCAACGATAATGACCAGGTTAGCTACCACAGCCTCATTGCGTTAGATGGCACGGTGATTTACGTGGTTTCGCCTGAGCAACGGGCCTTTGGAGCAGGGAATTCGGCATTTCAAACCTCCAGTGGGGAGGTTGAAACCGTTTTTACCAATCCTGACTTTCCCAGCTCAGTTAATAATTTTGCCTATCATATTTCATTAGAAACCCCGCCAGACGGACAAAATAGTAACGCCACCACCCATAGCGGATACACAGAAGCGCAGTATCAGTCGCTGGCTTGGCTGCTTGCACGGACGACCGTTCCCAATGAGCGCATCACAACCCATCGACAGGTCGATCGATCTGGTTCACGGATAGATCCGCGCTCTTTTGAAGCAGACCGTCTCTTAGCCTTGCTCAACCAGTATTCCAGCCGACGCTAGCCACCGAATTCTATGGGTGCTATGTCAAGCATACAGGCCACTAAAGAAAAGCCATTTCAGACCAATCCACTGACTTTAGCGGCCCTTAATCAAAGACCTGATACCAGTTTTAAGCTGCTGTAATCCTGAAGGCTTAGTCGGTGATACCTCATCGGCTTGAGTCTTACCCTCTGAATCGTTGAGATATCGATAGTAGGTCCACAGGTTACGATAGGGGCCGCCTGCTCTCATTGGGGTTCCGGCCCAATGGAGGTATCGCAGCGGGCGATCGCCATCAAATAATCGATGATCTCGCTCCACAAAATGAGGGGACCCTCCCCAACTGCCTGGCTCATTGTCATTGGCTTTAGCAATATTGCATCGATTTTCAATAGAGCTCAGAACCAAATAGTTCATAATGGGCTGATCAGTACAGCCGCTTGAAAAATCAAAATACTCGTGATGGGCGGCGCAGTCTCTCAGCACTTCGTACAGCTGTTTCAGGGAAAGCACACTCTTTTTAGAGCCCCACAGGCCGCTATTAAATACATCTTGTAAGGCTTCAGGGCTGAAAATATTTTGTGCTGGCACGACTGGTGAAAACACATCTTCTAAACCACGTTTGTAGTGATAGTCGCACCAGATAAAGTCAGCTTGATCTAAGTAAGCTAGCGTATCGGTAACTGGCGTAAAAAAAAGAATATCGGTATCGATATACAAAAACTCATCTAGCGGACCAAACCAAGCTGCGAGCTTACGCATTTTGTTAGGCAATGCCAAAAAATCACGCGGGAAAATTTCGCCAATCTGCTTAGTGAGCGCATCTAAAAAATCTAGATCAGGAAATAGCTGGACATCGTACAGCTCAGCTAAGCGGCTGGCAACCCGCTGATGGTCGTCATTAAATGGAATCAGAAAAACTGGGACATCGGGGTCGTGGATGCGGAGGCTACTCATTAGAGCGATCGCATTTTCCGCAACTTTGTCATTAGCGACTATATACACACCGCGCATCACGCTTCGTCCTCAGAGATACAAGACCAGATATACACAACCAGATACAAATTCAAAAGATCACTTTAGTAGGGCAAACGGCTTAATTCGCCACACTTCGACCAGATTTTTCCAAATCCTCAACAGCTTTGAGCAAAGTCAGCGTCGTCTCATAGGCAGAAGCCGTCATCTCGTCTCGCTCTTGCAAATCCTGCACCGTTGAACCATCGGTCAACAGGCCTAAAATACCCAGCACACCGCTCAAGCGGGAGCGAATCTCATACGAAGCCGTCGTGATGGTGTGATCGCGCACCGAAATGTTTTCGCTACACATGTCGTCTTTGACCTGCTCCGAAAATTGAATGGCACACAGCTGTGAATAGTAGCCACCTTTATTCAACAGTTCTCTATGAGTTCCGGTTTCTACCACGTGGCCTTGGTCAAGCACGGCTATTTGATCCGCATTTTGGACGGTCGATAGGCGGTGGGCAATCACTAGAGTAGTGCGATCGCGACTTAGCTCATCAATCGCCTTTTGCACTAACCGCTCTGAAATCGTATCGAGTGCGCTGGTCGCCTCATCCAAAATCAGAATGTCAGGATCTTGAAGTAGGGCGCGGGCAATGGCTAGTCGCTGACGCTGTCCACCCGAAAGCAGCACACCGCGATCGCCAATCAGGGTATCTAAGCCCTCTGGCAAAGCCATAATAAATTCATAGGCATTAGCCCGACGCATCGCATCTTCTAACGCTTCATCACCCGCGTCTGGCCGACCATAGAGTAAGTTTTCACGTACCGAAGCATTGAATAAAAAAGTATCTTGGCTCACAATTCCTAGCCGGCGACGGAAGCTAGGCATATTCATCGCCTTAAGATCCACATCATCAATGGTGATGCAGCCACTGTCAGGATCGTAAAAACGAGGCAGCAAATCGGCTAGCGTAGACTTGCCAGCACCAGAAGCACCCACCAGGGCAAGGGTAGTACCTTTTTTCAAGTGCAAATCGATTTCCTTGAGAACCGGCTTATCACCCCCTGGGTAGGTAAACGTTAGATGATCAAACCGAATTCCTTTTTCTAACTGTGTGTACTGCTTGTGGCCAGGATCCATAAAAGGCTTGTCATCTCGTCGCAAAAATTCGCTAACAATTGAGACACTCGGACCGACGTTAGCCAGCTGCGATCGCGCAGAATTGACCTGTCCTACCGAAGGCAACATCCGAAAGAGCACCAGCAAGTAGGTGAGTAAGATGTTTGAGAACGCCTCTATCTGCTCGCCCATCAGCTGACGTCCCAGCGCAGCTACGCAAATGAGCGCCACAATACTACAGACTTCATTAATTGGCGCAATCCCAGCGAATAGAAGCTGCGAACGATACTCAGCGGCTTCTCGGTCGGTTATGAGCGTACTGATTTTGCTGTATTCTTCCTCTTCATTAGCGGTAGATTTTACCAGCCGGATACCTGACAGAATTTCAACGATACGAGAAGAGTATAGGCGAGAGTACTTGGATAGCTCAGCACCAAACGTTTTGGCTTTGCGTACCGCTGATTGATTGATCAGCCCTACTGAGCCCAGCGCAACCGTCGCCACGATTGTCAGCTGCCAGGAGGTCCACAGCAGCAATCCAACGAATACCAAAATGGTAATGAGGGCGATCGCCAAACGAGATAACGTCCGCACCGCAATCGTCGTTCGGCTGACTTCTACATTCAGGTGATTGATTAAATCGCCGACTCTCGTTTTTGAATAGTAGGCTAGATCCACATCTAATAGCAGCCGCAAACCATCTAACCGCAGTTTTGAAGCGAGCTTACGGTTAAGCGCATTAGACGCTAAAGATCCTGAATAAATCGCGGCATTTTTAAGCACAATGAGCGACACAACCGCAGCCGAAAGTGCCACCAGTCGATACTGTTCAGGAACACCATCGAACAATCCCAAGAGTCGCTGCAAAACGTCTGGAAGTGACTCAGCAAACTCGGTATTTTGGCCTAACAGTTCCAACAAAATTGGGACGATTAAGACTGTACTCACCCCGTTAAACAGCGCACCCGAAAAGCCCAACAAAATAGTGAGCGCTAAAAGAACTGGATATTTTATCAGTGACTTTAAGAGAAGCTGTCTAGAATGCATAACCCTTTGGAAGCAAAGATGCAGGATAAGAAATAAAACGACGGAAAAGGAGCAGTTTGCCATACCAGCTTATGACACCACTGGCAAAACCAGTTCAGAACTCACCAGCCAGATCATGGATGTCCTAAAAGGGCACTATTTAGCCAGCGGGCATGTTCTACAAAAACGCAACCCAAAGCGTTTGTGCAACGCACTCTTGACTAAATACAAAACATTTGAGGTGAGTCCTGACAGTTGATCAAGAAAAGTTGGCCCATAAATGCAAAACATTTCAGCTGGCGACATCGGCCAAGACAGCCTGTAGCCGAGTGGCCATAGACGCGATGCTGTATCGCTCTAAACATCGCTGCCTCGCACGATGCCCTCGCTGGTTAGCCTCCGGTAGATCTTGAAAAATCAGGGCTAGCTGCTCGGCCATTTGCGTAGAGGACTCTGGGTCTACCAAATATCCGGTGTCCCCTAAAATGTCTGGAATATCGCCGACTTTAGTCGCTAGCACGGGTTTAGCCATCGCCATACCATCGGTTAGCTTCAGCGGAAATTGAGCCTTAGCCGCAGGCGTGTCCCGCTGAGGGACGACCAAAACATGAGCTGCAGAAACAACTTCAGGCATTTTGTCATAGGGGAGCTTAGGCAGCTTAATAATCCACTTCCCCCATTTCTTGATGAGGTAATCATCGTATTGGTCATAGGGGCTCCCGCCAACAATCACTAGCCGACAATCTTGGCGATCGAGCTTGTCTAAGGCTGTCAGGATATCTTCAACGCCCTTATATGGACGGGGTGCCCCTGGAAACATCAAGACTTTATAGTCAGAAAGATTGTAGCGCGCGCGGCTCTGGTCCGGGTCGTAACGACTCGGGTCAAATAGCGCCATGTCCTTACCATTTGGCACATAGCTGCCACCAAAGCGTGCCTGCATAAACTGAGTGTGTAGCGTAATCGCATCAGCACGTGGGGTCAAGCGCTCTATCCACTGCAAATACAGCGGATAGTCAGGCTCACGCAAAGCACCATCAGGCTTAATAATGTCCTTACATAGCTGCACAAAAGACCCTGGATATCGATAGTCATCGCCCCCGTGCCAGCTGAGTTCCCAATCATCAATATCTAGGATAACCGGGCATTTTTTACGTAGCTTGTAGATCAGTGACAAACCGAAGCTGCTGGGCTTAAGTTTGTACGCAATCACCACATCGCCTTGTATTTGGTCCATCAGCGATCGCGCTGCGCCCAAAAACTGAGGGTAGCCTGACCGCTGAATCACCTTAATGGGCAAATTCGGCTCCGACGGCAAACCATCATCGCCATCAGCAAAGCCTAAAATTTCTACAGAATGCCCCAACTGTTGAAGCGCTTGCGCCAATAAAAAAGGTCGAACCGCCCCTTTCCATCGGCCTGCCCCACTGTTAGACAAATCACTAGCAATAATCGAAATGGTAAGTGGACGCACGCTGTTAGTAGAATCGCTAGATCGTTGTTGGGCCAAAACCGAAGCTGGGGCAGAAGAGGAAGCCATTGAGCAACAAAAGTGAGCAGCAAAAGTGAGCAGCAAAAGTCAGTTCTTAACTCGACTTACAGCATACGAGCACACCCTCAATTTCTGAGTAATGCTGCGGATACCTTTGCGATCGCTTTATAAGCCGCCCAGCCTCCTGGCCCAGCAGGAGCCCGTCAATACTACGCAGCAGGCGGCAGCTCTAGGCTCATCTTGCCCAATATCCCTTTACGAAACTCTGTCAAAATCTTTTGGGCGGCTCGCTCCTGAGACCCTTGAAACTTATGATCTGCGAGCGCGCTCACGTAAGTTTCACCGGTACTCTCAGAAGGGTCTAGGTCGTAGCGAGCGATCAGAGCTTCAATGCCGCCATGCTCTGGCGACTGATGTTTCAAATCTTTCAGCAGCTCAACAAAAGCTACGGCTACCCGCTGAGTATCATAAGCAGCCTGACCAATATCATCACAAATCGCTAGTTTTACAGCCGCGACCTGATCGGTCAGCTGGGCAGGGATAATGCCGGGTGCATCCAGCAGTTCCAGCTCTTCAGAAATGCGCACCCAGCGCAGCTGACGCGTCACGCCCGCTTTGCGAGCACTTTCAACGACTTTGCGCTTCAGCAATCTGTTAATCAAGGCCGATTTCCCAACATTGGGGAACCCCACCACCACTGCCCGCACCGGACGCGATCGCATGCCTCTATCTATGCGTCGCTGATTCATCGCAGCCCCCGCTTGCTGAGCAGCTCTAGCAATTTGACCAACGCCTTTGCCCTGACTGGCATCTGTGTAGTAAGCCGTTTGCCCTTGCGCCTTGAACCAAGCTTGCCAGCGATCGCGCATCGCAGGCGTAATCATATCAACACGGTTGAGCACCAAAACACGCTTATTACCGCCCACCCACTTTTCCAAGCTAGGGTGCAGGGTAGAAAGCGGAATCCTAGCATCTCGCACTTCAAGCACGACATCTACTCGCTTCAGCTGCTCTTGGAGAGCTTTTTCAGCCTTCGCGATGTGACCTGGATACCACTGAATAGCAGGGGAGGCCATAGTTTTATCCTTACCTATGGAACACAACCAAACCTAAGGCACAACCAAAACTGGGCAAGGCGATAAGTTAATCACCCGATTGCTGACGCTCTCTTCACAGCCATCTTCAATTAGCCCGGTTCCACGACAGCCCATCACAATCAAATCAGCCGCGACCTCATCTGCCACATCGCAAATAATAAACGCCGGATTACCTTCTCGCTCAACCGTTTCAGCCGCAAATCCACGCTGTTCAAACACCGTTTTTGCCTGGGCGAGTAAAGACGCGACGGCTTCAGGAGAGGTTTGCTCAGGATGAGCTGGATCGCTCTCTTCTGGCGATTCGACCACAGAAAGTAACACCACTTTAGACCCACACAACTGAGCCATATCCAAGACCGTTTGCAGCACTTTTTTAGCACCAGGACTCGAATCTATCGAGAAAAGCAGCGTTTTGTACATATGGCGTGAGACTCCTATTCATCAAGACAGGTGGAAAACGGTTCAAGGATTAGATCAGGAGAAATCACACACTTTCTGTAAAATAAGAAACATATAGGCAGTGAGTACTATTGCTTACCGTTCAAAATGGCATAAAACAATGTTCACTAAGTCATCTTTAACGCAAAGATAGTCTTATCTACCAAAGATGTCTGTGAAAGCCCATGCACCAGGCACTTGCCAGCGCTCACAATCCTTTGTGAGAGCGTCTCAAGCCTGCATCTTATCTATCAACGTCAAATACCCAAGTTGGTTGTGATATCTAGCGTAGACAAGCTTTGACCCGCTTATCTGCTTGGTGCATATAAACGTTACATATTTTTTAGGAGAGTATTTTCTGTGGCCAAAAAAGCGTTAGCCGATCTATCTGCATCCGACGTCTCTGGTAAGCGCGTCCTGGTAAGAGCCGACTTCAACGTCCCCTTAGACGATGCTGGCAATATTACCGACGATACCCGCATCCGTGCGGCGCTTCCCACCATTCAAGACCTTATAGCCAAAGGCGCTAAGGTTATTTTAGCTAGCCACTTTGGTCGTCCAAAAGGCAAAGTTGTAGACAGCATGCGCCTCACCCCCGTTGCTAAACGTCTCTCTGAAAAGCTGGACCAAGACGTCATTAAATGTGACGACTGCATTGGAGACGATGTCGCAACGAAGATTGCTGGCATGGAAAACGGCCAAGTTGCACTTCTCGAGAACGTTCGTTTCTACGACGGTGAAACCAGCAACGATCCTGAATTTGCTAAAAAGCTAGCTGCCAACGCAGATCTTTATGTCAACGATGCCTTTGGCACAGCTCACCGAGCCCACGCATCTACAGCAGGCGTCACTGAGTACCTTAGCCCAGCCGTTGCCGGTTCTTTAATTGAGAAAGAGCTGAAGTTTTTGCAGGAGACCGTTGATAATCCTCAGCGACCTTTGGCTGCCATTGTCGGAGGATCCAAGGTCTCCTCTAAAATTGGCGTTATTGAAACTCTGCTGGATAAAGTCGACAAAATTTTCATTGGCGGCGGCATGATTTTCACCTTCTATAAGGCACGCGGCATGAACGTGGGTAGCTCTTTGGTAGAAGAAGACAAGCTGGAATTGGCCAAGAAGCTAGAAGCCAAAGCCAAGGAAAAGGGCGTCGAGTTCTTACTGCCTACAGACGTTGTTCTTGCTGACAAGTTTGCCGCAGATGCCAACACTCAAACCGTTAGCGTCAATGACATCCCTGACGGCTGGATGGGCTTGGACATCGGTCCTGACTCCATCACAACCTTTCAAGCAGCTTTGGCTGACTGCAAAAGCGTGATTTGGAACGGCCCCATGGGCGTATTTGAAATGGAAGCCTTTGCAAAGGGCACTAACGGCATTGCTACAACGCTTGCGGGCCTCACTGGGACAGGCTGCATCACTATCATCGGCGGCGGCGACTCCGTTGCAGCCGTTGAGCAAGCAGGCTTAGCTGACCAAATGAGTCACATTTCCACAGGCGGTGGTGCTAGCTTGGAACTACTTGAAGGAAAAACACTTCCTGGCATCGCAGCATTAGATGATGCATAAGGGCCTCAAGGACTTGGACTAGACGCAGTAGATCCGGGGAGTTGGCCTTAGTTTGGGAACTTCAGACAACAGGATTGCATAAAGCCCTTTGAACACTAGCGTCTTATCCACGCTCTACCAATTCAAAGCCAAACCCAATCAAAACTAAAAGGGTAGTCATTTATTACAATGACTACCCTTTTAGTTTTGACCAACCCTTCAGCCAGTGAAAGGCTGGTACTCTACTGAAGCTTTACGCAAACCACTCTTCAACAGCTTCAGCTTTAGTGTTGGTATTACGAGAAAGCGTCTTCCGCTCAAAGTCCATGTGGATAGAGCGCGTTTGCTCACCGTCGTTAGCGACCGCCACGATGGGATAGCGAAGAACGCCATCTTGGAAGGACATTTGGAAACGGAAGGTACCATCAGAGTTGAGTTTGATCGGCTCGCCATCAATAGTTACTGTCGCATCGGGCTCAGTCGCACCGTAAACAATCAGCTCTGCATCCGCAATCAACCAGAACTTACGAGGCTTAGCCGGTGGTGCTGAGGCAAAGAGTCCAGCCCCTGACATGTTGATGCCAGAAGCTGTCGGCAGCGCCCACAATCCAGCACCCGATGGGAAAACAAACGAACTCACAGCCTGCTCGGGCACTTGATGCATAGAGCCAAACAAAGAGCCGGCTACGCGCTGAGCCTCTGCCGACTGGGCCATGGTCACCATGTCACCGTAAATAGGATTGGTCTCACCTTGACCAGCAGCACTGGCAGCTTTGGCACCCGCCTTTTGGCTGGGAGGAACCAGCTTGGCAAAAGTACGGCCACGCAGGGACTCGTTCCAATCGATTGTCAAGAACTTATCTTCTATCCAGTCGGAAGGATAAACAGGCGGAATGCGCATGGACGCAGAGCGTGCTAGTACAAGCCAGCGGCCATCGTCACACATGTAGCCAACTTCTACGGTGTAGTCGCGATCGCTCACGGGCACAGGCAAGTACCACTCGCGAGCCACTTCACCACACTCATACTGCTGCAAGCTGTGTGGGCTTTGAGTGTTGAGGTCAATATCCGTCACATCGTAAAAACGAAGCGCTAAGCGATTGCCGCCTTGATTACGCAGCTCTTGCTTGTGCTCGTTAGGAATATCCCAGTAAGCATAAGCCCACTGAGGATCGCGGGGGAGCAAAACAATTCGACTCTCGCCGTAGCCACCGGGCAAATCACCTAGGCCATCGTCGACCGTTGCCAATACGGCCATGTCTGTTTGGCTAGACGCTTGAGCTGTAACAGTTGTCGTCGTACCCGCACCGACTGATTGACCTACAACTGCATGAGTAGACTGCGCAGGATCAGCATACTTAGAAGCTTCCACTTGTGTTTGACCACCTATATAAGTAGCGGATTCAGGAGAGGCACTGCGAACACCCGCAGCAATCTGCTTTTGCTTAATAGCCGCAACCAGCTCCACTTTACGCATCCGGCTGTAACGAGAAACTTCGTACTCACTCGCAACTCTGCGGAGTTGACGAAGCGTCATTTCTTCTAGTGGGACATTAGGAATTTGAGATGACATAGCCTGCGATTCTCCTCACGAAATTTCACCTATTGATCCCAATGAAGGGCACCTAGCGGGATCGCATCAGGGATCAATGTGCTCATAGTATGACAAATTGTTGAGCTGGGATCAACGACGATCCCCTATTTGTTTGGAGGGTTCACGGGAAATAGCCCCATAACGGGATCAATATGTCATAGATCTATGACATATTGATCCCGTTATGGGTGGTTTTTGGACAAGCGCGACCTGGCTAAAGCCATCCATGGAGCAATCAGGCAGCGTAATGAGCAGTCGGCCAGCATTGAGCGATAATCAGAAAGCAATTTGATAGATGTGGCCACCACCGAGGTAGTCATTCGCATCTTTTTAGGGACCCAAACCTGTGAATAGCGACAATAACCCACCGTCAGAACCCGCGCAAAAAAGTGCCTCCCCGCCAACAACTAAAGGCGGTAGCCGAATCATTGGGCGACTTTTGCCCGCAGCCATTCGCTTGTGGTTGAAGTCACAAACTGAGCAAGTTGAGGCACTCTCTATTGATATTGAAGGGCGCGACCGTCAAATCCTTTCCGGCGAGATATCAGGGGTCAGCGTCTCAGCTCAACAGGCAATTTACCAAGGAATTGCGCTAAGTCAATTACAGCTTAGTGCCAATGACATCAGCATCAATGTTAGACAGGTCATTCGGGGAAAGCCGCTGCGCTTACTCAAAGCGTTTCCTGTGCTTGGGAAGGTCGTCCTGACTGAGGCAGATCTCAATGTATCTTTAAGCTCTTCGCTCTTAGGGAATGGATTAAAAGATTTTTGGCGATCGCTACTGCAAGCGCCTGATTTTGCCACCATAGTAGAAGAGCGTTACGGCCAACTAGCGCTGAGAGAAGACCTCATGCTGAAGGCCGCTCAAATTCGTTTGTGCGATCGCAGCCTTGCCCTTAGCTTTTATCCACAGACCACCCACCAGACCGCCCAAAGGCCTATCGTACTCGCAACAGCCCTCACGCTCATCGAAGAACACTACTTGCAGCTGACATCACCCCATTGGCTAGAGACCATCGAAGAGTTGACCTATCCCATACAAGGTCAGCCCATTGAAGTCCTTGATGGATATCAGTGGGACTTAGGCAAAGACACACAGCTCAAAGCACTGACTATTCAAACTCAGCAGCTACACTGCACCGGGCAGCTCATGGTCAAGCCATAGACCGATCAAATTAAACCCTTCGATGAGCCTATGCAGAAACACCTCAGTCGCCTGTTTTGACCCAGAACACTTGAGTCGCAACTTAGTAGCGACCTATTAAAGGAATGAGATAAACCACAAAGTAGTAAACCAAGGGCGCCGTAAAGACATAGCTATCGGTTCGATCCAAAATGCCACCGTGGCCCGGAATTAAGGTGCCAGAATCCTTGACCCCTGCATCTCGCTTCATCAGTGATTCAGTCAGGTCTCCCAGCAGGCTAGAAATACCAATAATCGTTCCTAGCGCTGCGCCTGTTAGCCACCAAATTGGCCAAGCCAGCGACCACGCACCAATAATGCCGACGCTAGCGCTGGCACCCATGCCAAAAATAGCGCCTTCTACCGTCTTTTTGGGGCTAATACTCGACAGAGGTGTACGCCCAAACGTTTTACCAAACGCATATGCGCCAATATCAGCACCCCAAATACAGGCAAACGAAACAAAGGTGACCGTTAGCCCCATGGGCAGCTGTGTCCAGTCAAAGTTTGTAGGCCAGTAACCTTCTAAGGGCAGCGTTGCCGTCCCGGTCGCACCGAGATCTCTTAGCCGTATCCAAAAGGTCGGTAAGTAACCACCGTAAAACAACGCCAAAATCGAAGCGGCCACATCTGCAATGGTGGCAAACTTAGGCTGAAATAAAAGATAAAAGCAAATGCACGTTCCAGCCAGTGCCAAAATAGCATCCGCCACGGGCGGCGAAATATGTGCGGTAACGAGCAATACCTGAGACACTATTAGCGTCGTTTTTGCAGCAGGGTTAATCCCTTTTGCACGCACCAAATCAAAAACTTCTAGCTGCCCTAGGTAAACAATGATGCCAAACCCGATGGTGAAGTACCATCCACCCAAAACAATCAAACTAAGGGCGATCGCGATCGCGACAATTCCACTGGCAATGCGAACCCAGGGCATAGACGTATTCACTCAAATTAAAGAAAACCTTCTATCGAATCTGCCTGAGCGCAGTTAAGTAACGACCTCTGACAAACCGCAGTATTAGAAAGGCTTGATAAAACACTACAGCAAAGTCTAGTCCACTTGCACAGAGGTTGTGTGATTACAACGGTCAATTCATACCGTCACAAGTAAGCAATTGATGACGAAGCAACTGATGACAGCAGTCGCTCGCTACAAACTATCCAGTGGTGGGAAGCAGGAGAGCTTTCAAGTAATAAAGCGGACTGAGGAAGCTCGCCCAATAAAATTTCAGCTCACAGGCTGCCACTAAATCAGTTTGAAATTGCCCACGGTATTTCAACCAATGCAGCAACCAGCGACGACCGTTACTCAACAAAAGCTTCACCCATACCAATGGCCGTTTCCAAAGCGCTGTATTGATCATTCTGAGCGGACAAATGCAAAGGCCACAGCCCCAGCTCAAAGACGTTAAGTAGTCCCGCTCCAACCGTGACTTGGGAATTTGATGGGCAACATGCATCTCAGGCGCATACCAAATCTCCCATCCGGCCATGTGCATCCTTAGCAACGGCTCATAATCATCACCCTGCATCATCGAGCCATTGGCTCGGCCGCCCAATATCGGAGTATCAGACACATTTTCATGCCAAGCCTTAGCCTGTACCACCCAGGAAGCTGACGGCGGCAGACTCAATTTATCAGGATCGTAGCGATGTGCCTGATCGCCTCGCTCTCGCAGCGCCAAAAATGACTTAATGCGATTGAAATTTTCGGGCGGCTCAACTTCAAAATCACCGTGAATCTGGCCCCCGTAAGCAGCGGCTTGAGGGTGGCTTTGACCAAAGGCATAGGCGGCCGCGACCCAGTCGTCAGCCGGGACCACATCATCATCTAAAAACCCCACCCAGGGACTTGGCGCAGCTGACATTGCCTTAACACGGGCAAAGGCAGCGCCCTGACGTTTTTCAAACGCATAGCTTACAGGTACTGTGCAGCCAGCCGATGCCGACTGATAACGGCGTACAACCGCTGCGGTATCATCCGAGCTGTTGTTATCAACAACCAAAATATTCCAGGAAAAGTGATCGGTGCCTGTTTGCGATCGCAATTTTTCCAATAGCTGAGGTAAGCGCGCGGCACCGTTATACGTGGGAATCGCAACCGTAAAGTCCACCATAGATCTAATTCTTAGAGGCTGTCTCCAGCGGCGTTAGAAGGAAAATCGCAGAGTTGTGATTGTAATCAAACCGCTCTTCTATGTTGTAGGTTTTTGACAAAATCGGTTCAAGCTCCTCGGCGAGTTCCGACTTAAATTTTTCAACAACGAGCCAGGTACGACTAGGCTGCGAAGGAAACTTATTCACCCATTGCTCAATTTCTTCCGGCGTACTAATGGTTTCTGTCGGTGCATCATCCTTTCTCTCAGAAATCAAAAAAATATCAGAAGAACCATCATAGTAATGGTCTAAAGCATTTTTCCAAGGATACCCCCACACAACCGCATCTCCTGGCTCCTCATACTGCTCAATCGTTTCGATATTGAACTTGTAATCTGCTCGGTTCTGAGCGGTGTAGTAATCAGCCAGGGCTCCACCCATGCCAATGGCATAGATAACGGTTATGACAACAGCCGCTTTTTTCCAATCTCGCCACAAACGCGTAAACCCTGCCGCCATCAAAATAAAAAGATACGGACTAACAAAGAGCACATAACGAGGCTCCCAAAGCCTAGCGGCAACAAGCGAGAGCACGATAATAGGCACAATCGGCAAAATAAACCAGGCGCTGGCCCAAGGCAAAGCAGGTAATTGCCGACGACGAATTAAGCCTGCACCTACTAACCCAGCAATTAGCAGCGTAAACAACTTATAGAAAATATGCGCAACAGGCCGCCCTTTCACCACGAAGGGATACACCATCCAAAATTTCAACGGATAAACCAAATTGTTGATGCCTGGGGCTTCCGCAAACTTAGCGCGCTCTTGAGCATAATCGGAACTACCCACCACATTCTGAAAAGCAGGCAAAAGGGCGGGCGTCCAGAGAATAAAGACCAAAACTAGCCACTTAGCAAAGCTCAGTAAAACCGAACGCTCTCGTCGGAAGCGTAAAAAGATCAGCAAAGTATCAGGCAGCAAAAGCATGACGTTTAGCGGCACGGTGCACATTGCTAACAGTCGAAAGAGCGCCCACCCGCCCAAAGTCTTTTGACTAGGTTTGTCGGAAGACTCGGTTAACAAAGCTTCTGCTAAAAATAACGACCCCGCCAAACCCAAACACAAGCTCAAACCGTACATACGAATTTCTTGCGTGTGGTTAATGAATAGTGGGGAGGTCATTAGCAGTACCGCTGCTATTAATCCCTCAGTTTTTCCTGCAAGACGACGGCCTAATCGATAGATTAGAAAAACGCTAATGACGGAAAAGATAACAGAGAGCGATCGCAGCCAGACATCGCTCTGACCAAAGCGCATCCAAAACGACAATAAAATGTAGTACAGCGGACGCAACTGAGATTTTCGATAAACCTCCCAAAGGCTGTCAAGGGAGGCATCTTGAATACTAAAAAGCTCGTCGATCCAGACGCCTTCAGCGCCTAAGCGAAAGGTAAATAAAACAGCTGAAATCGCCATAATGATTGCTATGGGCAACCAAGCATAGCGACCTCCAGCCGACTCTTTTCGGAAGGTGCCAAACGTTGTATTTTTAGTCATCATAAAAATCTATCGGTCTAAAAATTTCTTGCTCTAAAATCGGGCACAAAGCTGCTGCCCTTGCAAGCTGCTCATCATTAAGCGTCATCAGTAAAGATAGATGAGAACAGATAGATGAGCAGCCCACCAACGCTGTATTCAGATCAATAAAGAGACTACAGAAGACCTTTCCGCTTGACTGAGGCACCGCCTACTCGCTCTCGTACTCTGTAAATGGGTCTATCTTGAGATTCATGATAAGTTCGCATTAGCAACTCTGCTAATAGGCCAAAGCAAAAGAGCTGAACACCGGCCAGCACAAGCAGAACACCTAATAGCAAAAGTGGGCGATCGCCAATGCCTTGAGCGAGCACAAACCGGACAAACGCAAGATAAAAACCAATACCAACGCCCGTGACCGTTGAAAGCATACCCAGGCTGCCAAATACGTGCATAGGCCGGGTTAAAAAGGACTTCATGAAGGCCACCGTCAGCAAGTCCATAACGACTCGGAACGTACGGCTCAAACCATATTTGCTTTGACCATGCTGGCGTGCATGGTGACGAACGGGCTGCTCAGCAACTCTTGCACCTTCAATAAATGCTAGCGCAGGCAAGAAGCGATGCAGTTCTCCATAGAGCTTCATATCAGCCACCAGCTCAGCGCGATAAGCCTTCAGCGAACAACCGTAGTCATGCAGTCTTACACCGGTAACTTTACCAATGAGCATGTTGGCAATTTTAGAAGGCAATAGCCGAGTTAAAGCAGCATCTTGTCGGTTTCTACGCCAGCCACTCACCAAATCGTATCCTTCATTCAATTTGTCGACGAGGGGCACAATGTCTTCAGGATCGTTTTGCAAGTCACCGTCCAAAGTCACAATTGTGTGGCCCTGCGCGTGGTCAAACCCAGCAGCCATGGCCGCTGTTTGGCCATAATTCCGCCGAAAAATCACGGCCTTTAAATGCTGATGATGCGCCACCATTTGCTTTAGCAAATCGGTTGAGCCATCGGTTGAGCCATCATCTACACAGATAATTTCGTAGGTGTCAGGATAGTCTGCAACGCCTTTCTCCACACGCTCAACGAGATGAGGAAGCGTTTCATACTCGTTATAAATTGGAATAACAATTGAAAGGGCAATACGAGGAGAATCCATATTTTCTGTGTGATCATCGGCAGCCACTACGAAGTGCTGCTGCTTGAACGTATTTGATAGCGTTGGGAAAGAAGTTGCCACAATTAAAATTCCTACAGTTTTTATAGAAGCACGAATCATGCCGTATCAAAACATCTGATATACCTTTTCAGGCTTCCGTTGTTAGTTTCTAAAAGCCAAAATCAATAGGCATTAGAAATACCATTACGGTCGATATTTGCTTCGGCTCAATAGTTGTGGGTACCTTACCGCTAGCATTTTAGTACGTCCTAGTTCGGGTCACCCATCAAATCGATATTAGTGCTAGGGACCCGTATTTTCATGTAGTAAACGGGCAACTTTATTTACTCTTTAATGGATGACTCCGCGCACTTCACGAGAAGCTTTCCCTCGAGTTTTAAGGGGTCTATATCCAGATACATAGCCTCTCCAGGAGAGCGACAGATGACCATTTTTCACTCATAAAAATACCGCGCTCACTAAGTAGCTACTTGGTGAGCGCGGTATTTGCAATTGACTGCGTTATGAGTACATCGGGATACAACGTACAGACATAGAGCGAGAAAAATACTCACAAAAAGAACTTAACTATGCTCTCTTGTAGCAAACAGCTCCAATCTTTTTCGTGAATATCTTATTCTTCTTACCATAGAGCAAGAAACTAAACTTGAAGAAGCCAGTGTACAGGGCCGAAATTAAAATCAGCAGATAATTCAGTGGGTTGTTGTAAAAAACGTAGAGGTTCAAAGGAAACACCTTAACATCAGAAAAGCTTGTGTACTCAAGCATCTGATGAAGTGTGTACTCGGTAAAAGAGTTGTAGTGATCGAAGTTTTGGGCGAAGGCTTCGGACCCTGTAATAGGGTTAGCACCGTTCAAACCATGGACGATCAGTGCGCCATTTGTAGAGAGATTACGCCAGCAAAGTCTCAGAAAATCTAAGATTTCTTCCTTGGTAAGGTGGTTGAGTTCCTGCTCACAGAAGATGACATCGAAGGGCTCCTCAGCCTCATTCAAAAAAGCCTGAGCGCCGGCTGTTTGGCAGTTGAGGTTTCTATCTTGAGCGTACTTAATCTTTTCGGGATAGGAGTCAATCCCTAGCACGTTGGTGTAGCCATAGGTCTTAAGCAAATTCACGAAGTACCCAGGACCACAGCTAATGACAAGGACCCTTGCATTTTTATCGGCAGGTACGTGCTTTAGGTAGTTGTGCTTATAAAAGCGAAAGAAAGACTTGTAGCCTTTCTCGATGTTAGTAGGTGCCTCCCAAAATGAATCAAATGGCTCCATTCTGGCGGTCCATTCAGCTGTCGTGTTGGGCTTGGATGCTACCGTCATAAAACTAACCTTCCAAAAAGATAAGACGAAAAGTATTAAAAAATACCTGTATTTACTAAGAAATGGTAAGCGAGGTTTCCATCGTTAGTCCACTGAATCACACAAAATTCATATAGTAACTATCGAATGATGTTGCCATGGAATAACAACACTCAGCTCACCGAATCATCCATGTCATCAGCCCAGCTCATGATGGCAAAACACATGTACTGAAAGTTGGCAATCATCGGTCCAAAGCATCTAGCTAACGCGTCTAGCTTTAGAGCAACTCGTTTTCTTTGTACCATTGAGCTGTTTGCTGCGCGCCTTGAGTAAATCCGGTTTTTGGGTTGAAGCCTAGTACATTAGAAGACTTATCCAAAGAGAATAGAAAGCTCTTCCGGAAAAAATCCATTCTGCGACGATGAATAGGTGGCTGAATCCCCAGGGGTGACAGCGTGGTTTCCATGGCGACAGCGACGACTAAAAACGGAAAAACTGGCACATGGAAACCCCCAACACTTTGATCTAGCGTGGATGCGATCGCATCAATCATTTCATCGGTGGTCACCACTTCCTTACCGGCCAGTAGCACAATCTCACCGGCAGCTTTATCCGATAAGCTAGCCGCCAACATGCCATCAATCAAATCGTCAATATAGATCAGGTGATGCTTATTTTTACCAGAGCCAATTCTGAAAAAGAGATTCTTTTGAATGGCCTTGAATAGCTTGAGAAGTCTGCGATCGCCCGGACCATAGGTTTCTGAAATGCGAATAGCAACGACCTCGATTTGGTCTGCGTAAGAAAGTACGAGCTTCTCGCCTTCTAACTTGGTCACACCATAGATATTGTCGGGCTCTAAAGAAGAATTTTCATCAATTTTGCCATCTAGCGCCAAGCCATAAACGCCAATCGTACTGCCGTGAACAAATCGATTCACACCCGCTTTAATACTCGCTTCAATGACATTTTTGGTGCCTGTTACATTCACATTCCGAAAGTATTCTTCAGGAACATTGGCCTCGTGTTGAGCAGCTGCCAAGTGAAAAACAGTATCAATCCCTTCTAGAACCGGGGGCAACGTCTCTGGCTCAGTCACAGAGGCTAATCGAACTTTGGCGCCCTTCGATTCTAAGAACTGCTTGTTTGCTTCTTCAGCAGGCGTATTTACCTGTCCTAACGCCGTGACAGAATGACCATCGGCCAAGCACCGTAGGGTCAAACGAGAGCCAATGAATCCCGTACCGCCAGTAATCAAAATATTCATAGTTGCATCCTTAAACTATTTGTAGGGTTGGCTAATTTTATGAGGCTGCAAGAACAGTCCCTTGCAACTCCTTAGAGCTTGTTCAGCAGGTTATACAGAGGCTTTCAGTGGCATTCTGGCAGGCTCAGGAAATCGCTGAAGCACAGCTTGAATTTGCTCATTAATTTCATGCGGTGTCCAGTTCAATTCCGTTGCTATCAGCTCAGCACACTCTCGTAGCACTGACTCGCCAGGATTTTGCCCTGTGGCTAGGTCCGTTCTCCGAAAAACAACGTCGCCTAAACTCAGAGCCATCTCATTTTGAACAGCATGAACGACCTCTGCTTTCGTAACCGTAGAGGTTCCTAAGACTTCAGCCCACTCAGATTTTTCATCAATGTAGTGTAAAACGTCATTGTATTGTGAGCCGTAGTTGTGAACTAACGCACGGATCACTTTCAAAGAGAGCCCTCGGGCCTCATTTTGGCTCACCTGCTCTACTAAAGCAGCAAAGTCATCTATTTTGCCGCCATAGACTGGCCGCGTATCAGTGGCAGAACGTTGAACAGGCTTGCCTAGCTTCTGGCTGACGAGATCGATGGCAATAGCAGAGTCGCCGCGTGCCATGGTGTATCGAACACCGATAAGCGTGATTAAACCATCAACCTGATCGTCTTGGGTGTGGTCAATAATGCGCGATCGCTTCCCATAGCTCAAATCTTTCGCGCCTGGCTTATTTTCGCCAAAGGGCACCAAGCCCGCATTCCACATAGAGACTTCATCTAAGCGGACGTTCAGTCCTGGATAAGCCCAATTAATTTCAGCAATAAATGACTCTAAATCTTGAGGCGGCACCGTCACCGTATCTGGGTGGTCTGGATACACCACATGCCACACTCCAATGAGCGTGTAGTCATCTCGCCAAGGCACCACAAAAATATGGCGCGCTTCACGGCTCAAAACAGCATCCGGGTCTTTCGTGCGGGCAGAGGCTGCTAGGGCATATTTTTCGGTGATGCGGCGTGGAATGACAAAGTAAGCATCTCGAGAGAACGTCCCTTTATGGGTTTTGTATTCTTCAATCTGCTTACTCAACAACCATTCAGACCAAGGCCCAGCCGCATTGAGAACCACCTTCCCACGAATTTCTAACGTGTCACCTGTAAGCCTGTCTTTTGCGATAACACCTTTTACCGTGTTTTCTGTACGGATAAAGTCAAGGGCTTCTACATGGTTAGCAGCTTGCACGCCCTGCTCTACTGCCGAACGCAGAAATGAAAGCGCAAGGCGAGTTGGATTGTACATTTGCCCATCGCAAAAAACCATGGCCCCTGTTAAGCCATTAGGATCTAAATCTGGGAAAAGCGCCAAGGTTTCCTGGCGGCTCATCGCACGGCAGGCAGGAATATGCCTATCAGCATCAGCAATGCCCGCATTGCGATCGGAGGTTGCTAAATCATAAGCAAACATTCCTGCTGACAGAAAAGGCTTCCCTTGCTTTCCGTAGCCATAAGTAGGAATCACAATCGGTAGCGGGTGAACAAGGTGAGGGGCCACTCGAAGCAGCGCGCTGCGTTCTTTACAAGAGCTGCGGATTCTCACCCAGTCCAAATGCTGTAAATAACGAATTCCACCATGCACAATCTTGTAAGAGTTCGCGGAAGAACCGCTCGCAAAATCTTTTTGTTCAATCAGTGCAACCGATAACCCTCGCAGCACGGCATCCCAGGCAGCACAGATACCAAACATACCACCACCCACCACAACAAGATCGAATTCTTCGGTGCTTAGCGCCTTTAAATCTCGTCGCACGATGCAATCTCCTTAACAATGAAATAACCAGCTTGGTCTTGCTATCAAAATAACCGCTAATACTGATAGATGAGCAAAGTTTAGATGAACAAAGTTTAGATAAACAAAGTTCTAAAAGGTCATCGAGGCTATCACGTTTAGCCGCCTGGTCCACCCGCAATAAAAAACGGGCCACATAGTAGATGGGGAGCCCGTTAGTCGCGTAGCCATAACCTGTTAACAATCGGAACGTGAGCGAGCCAGTTACACCATGAGCTTCGTGAACTGGCTCGTCACCCTTAAGGTTGAGTTAGGTGTGGTTGAGTCCGCCTAAACACGAGTAAAAGAGCTGGACGTGACCGCATCGGATTGAACACCCGTCAGCGAAACTAGCTGCTCATTGCCGCTAAAGACTAAGGTATCGTCAGAACTTTGACCTGTCCCTTGTGCAATCGTGAGCTGGTCGAGTGACAAACCACCGGACAATGCTAGCAAGTCTTCACCGACAGAAAAGTCAGCAATAGTATCCGTACCTTTGCCTAGCGACAAGATAAAGGTGTCTTTACCACCGCCGCCTCTAAGCAAGTCATCACCTTCAAGCCCATTGAAGATATTCGCGCCGGAGTCTCCGACCAAAGAATCATTGGCTGATGTGCCCACAATGCTCGAAGCATTGGTTACACTATCTGCCTCAATGCTGCTGTTCGCCTGCGTAGATTGGAAGCTACCCAGCGTGCTGGCGATCGCATTTCGCCAAACCTTAGCGGCCTTAGCGCTACCCGCCTGAGTGAGGTGGATCTTATCCGAAAGCAAATCCCCAGGGGAAAGCGCCTTGTACATGTCCACAAACTTAACGTTGCTCCCCTTCGATTTTACGAGCTGCGCAACCTTTGAGTTGAAGGCTTTAACTTGGTTGAGATCAGCAGAGGTCTTTGTCAGCGGTGGGATAGAAGCAACAAACACCTTAGTTTGTGGGAGCTTCGAAGTAATTTTGTTGATCAGCGTATTCAGGCGTCCAGAAGCACCTTTAGGCTCAATCAATTTGCCGCCCTTCTTACCGCTACCATTATCTCGCAGGACATCGTTGGTTCCCAGCATTAAAAGGATAACGTCAGGCTTTTTACTGAGGTAAGAATTTATTTTTGCAGAGATGTTATTGATGGTAAAGCCAGAATGGCCTTCATGATCGCGATCAGGTGCGGAGGCGCCTCCGGTTGATGAACCGACAAAATCTACATTAAAGCCATCTTGAGCCAAGAGATTTTGGAGGGTAGAGCGGTAACTGCCTCGGTCACCTCGCCCGGCGGTATTCGAATCACCTAAAGGCATAATTTTAATAACACCGCTTGGAGGTGTTGGAGTACCCCCACCTGGCGGCAAGCTGGGGCCGCTGCCGCCAGTCCCGGCCGGCACCACCTCAATGTAGTCAAGGATAGGTCGCCCCGCTAAAACATCCAGCTTTAGGTTCTGAACACCGGCTGATAGATTGACACCCGAAATCCTGACATCTTTGAGAGTGTTCCACCCACCAGTAGAGCCAAAGCTTATAGACTTTCCACCAATGCTTAAACCGTTGTTCGCATCGTCAGTCGCTAGTCGAACAATGATGTCGTAGGCACCTGCGGCCGCAATGTTAAAGCCATAGGTTAGAGACTCACCGCCTTGGGTCCAGCCCACTGCATAACCATTACTGGCACCTGCCATATTAGTAATATCAACATCATCAGAGCGGTACTTGCCGCCTCTATTACCTGATGTTGAATCTACAAATGCAACGTAGTCTTCTGCCTCAACGCGGCTAGTTGCCTGAGCAGGAGGAGGTGTTATCTCCGGCTGTGGTGTGGGTTCTGGAGCCGCAGGTGCTGCGCCAGTGGGGATGACATCTATGTAATTGAGCAGAGGACGACCGCCCAAAATATCAAGGCGTAGATTCTGCACACCAGCTGATAGATCGACGCCCGAAACGCGCACATCTTTCCATGTGTTCCAACCGCCTGTAGAACCAATTGCAAAATTACTCAGCACACCGCCAAAAGCCATTGTGGCAAGGCTATCAGTATCACCTGAGGCGACCCGGAGAACGATGTCATACGTCCCTGGAGTGGCGACATTCACGGTGTAGTTCAGAAACTCGCCGCTTTCGGTCCAACCGACCATAGAGCCACCGCCAACATCCGTTGATGCCGTAATGTCTACATCGAAAGGGGTGTCACGGCGGCCGTTGCTGCCTCGGTTGCCGACGGTAGTGTCATAAGCTGACTGATAGTTTTCAGCTTGAATACGTATAGATGTCATATTAATTCTTTCCTCAAGTCCAGGCGCTTAGACGCATATGGATCGACTGGGTGTATTCGTTGAATAATCCATAGAATCATGGGTTTTAATACACCTCTTGATCTTGGTATTACTGCCCAAAAGGGTCTAATTTTTTGAAGATGCAATAAAGCTGAAGTGTTTACGAGCGTCTTACTATCTGATTAAACAGAGTACAAAGCACCTACTGGTAAACACCTCGCAGTTCCTTAATTAAGGGATTTGAAAAGCCCCCTGTTCACATACGAACTAAACTTTAGATTGCTCATTTACTGAGCGTCACAGATTGCTTTTGAGATGAAGCAAGTTTCTTAATAGACGAACCGTTTATCTGTGAAAAGCTTGCTTTTTACATGTTTCTTAGTCCTATGGAATGTTTCACTCCAAGAAATATATTTCAATTCGTGGTGCATCCACTACCCACTACCCTCAATACTCACTAAACCTTTAAATTCAAGGGGAGAAATATAGGGAATCGTACGGATGCTGATGGGGATATGCGGATCAGCGATTCTCTCAAAACGCTTACACAGTAGTATTTTTAGCGCTGACGGAAAATATAGTGAACGTAGCCTAGGCCCAGCTCTCGATACAATGCTTGATTACAGGCTACGTGTTCACTTCATACCTGGATTTGAGTCATGCTAAAAGACAATGCTCTCAAAGTTTTTATATTTGGACTGGTGCTTTGCCTCACCTTGGCTTGTGGGCGATCGCGTGCGGATAATATTGAAGCACCCTATCCTGCCAGCACAGCCATTTCAAACATTGTTTTTGACTGGGACACTCATATCAGGCAGGCTCCCGGTAGCGACAACTGGATAATGACGTGGGCCAGTGATGGCCATCAATACAGTGCCTGGGGAGATGGCGGCGGCTTTAAAGGAACCAACCGTAAAGGCCGAGTCAGCTTAGGCGTAGCCAGAATAGAAGGCGATAAAGACGCGTATGTGGGCGTCAATGTGTGGGGCGGCCAAGACGCTGAGAATCCGGCCACTGCCGAGGGAAAATCCTATGGACTCATTTCGATAGAGGGCATTTTATATATGTGGGTTAGCCCAGGCTCAAATGCTCAAGGCTACCGTGAGTCAAGACTGTATCAGTCGAACGATCAGGGTGCGAGCTGGGCAGCCGCTGACTGGGCTTTTGAGCAAAGCGACGGGCTGATTTTTCCCACTTTTATACAGTATGGGCAGGATTATCAAGGCGCACGCGATGAATATGTCTATATATATGCGAACTATTTGAAAGAAGATACGAAGCTTGCGGTGCAAAAACCCGGCGAAATTGCGCTCATGCGGGTCTCTAAAACAGGCATTTTAGACCGCAGCCAGTATGCTTTCTTCTCGGGGATTAATGAGGATGGGGACCCGGTATGGTCGCCTGAACTGGAGCGTCGCTCACCGGCATTCACCGACCAAAATGGCGTCGGCTGGACGACCAGCGTGAGCTACAACCCTGCTCTACAACGGTATTTTTTGATGACAGAGCACGACAAAACTTTTGAGTCTAATCTCGGTATTTTTGATGCCCCTGAACCCTGGGGACCTTGGACCACGGTCCTTTACGATCGGCTTAACACTGATGATATTGAGCAGACCGCTTTTTTCTATAACTTTGCCAATAAATGGCTCAGTGAGGATGGCAAAGATTTTGTCTTGGTGTTCACAGGCATCAAGAGCAACGACTCTTGGAATACCGTAGAAGGTCGTTTTGAAACGAGCCAGTAGGTTCAAAAGTTCCAGAGGTCAAGGCTAAAAGCGAAGCTTTATGTTGGCAATCGTGTGCTTACCGGTCAGCAATCGCTTCGGTACGATCTTGCCTGAGGTAAATCAAGCCGCCAATCAGACTGATAGGAATAATCAGGACTCTCAAAATCAACGCAGAGAGCAAGGCGGTTTCATTATCCAAGCCGTAGAGTCCGGTGAAGTACATAAAAGAGCCTTCGGTAAGGCCAAGACCATTAATTGAAATAGGGAGAACTGCGATCGCATTAGTCATCATCACAACCACTGCCAGCCGAAAAAAGTCTAGCGCCTTGCCCAACGAGACAATCAACAGCCAGTTGAAAAAGATGGAATGGATTTGAAAGAACAGTGACACTAAAAGAACCCACGCCGTTTTGCCAGGGTGAGCACCGTAGGGTTCAATATTATTCAACAAAGATTTTATCTTTGTGGGGCACCTGTCGCTATTGATAAAACTGCGAAGGATATTAAAGCGATAGGACAGATAGATAGTGGGAATGAGCAACACCAGGATGAGCGTGCCAGAGAGTGCGATCGCCCGAGAAAACTCATCCTGCCCTCTTAAAAAGCTGACAATCGCACCGATGTATCCCAACAACAACAGAGCCATCAAACCCGTGAGCCGCTCTACAAAAATTGCAATTACCGCAGAAGATTTTGATTTTGGATTGTCTATCGTCTTTAGGATGCGATAGCCGTCTCCACCGATGGTACTGGGTAGCAAATTGTTTAAAAACATCGCTACAAAGTACCACTTGTGGAGATTGTTAAAGCTAAAGTCAATGCCGTGAATAGACAAAATGACTTTCCACTTGTAAGCACTGATGGTCACACTCAGCACAATCAAAACAAACACAGATGAGAGTAGCACCTTGTTTGAGTTTTGAATGGTGAGAAAAATAGACTGCCAGTCAACACTGCTAACGACAATGGTGCAGATAGCAGCTGTAATCGCCAGCTTGACAAAGAACAGTAGTTTATTCTTACGCTTTGCAGAACTGGGTTGCGCGCTATCTGGCATCTTGTGTCCTGTGTAAAAAACGGCTAACGGGATGAAGCATGATTAAACAGGGGCCGCTGCTTTATCTTTATAGGACGACTGATTATTCGCACTCCATGCAGCCTTAGCCTCTTGAAGCTCTCCAGTAAGATCTTCCGCAGATTGACCGTCAATAAACATGCGATACCAAACCTCACTATTGAGCAATAGCCACAGACGGTTGCCGTGATCGAACTGACCTGATTGATGCTCGGCTAAGAGCTGATCAATCCCAGACTGACGTAAAACACCGTCTCGCGATAGGTGAGAGTCCTCCAAAAAGAGCTTGAAGAGGATGGGGTATTCGTCTTTTAGGAGGTAGGGCAGCGCTGAAGAGAACCCCTGCTTCGGACGATTCATAATTTCGGGTGGCAAGTAGCGCTCACCCAGCCGCTTTTGAATGTAGCGGAGCGATCGCCCCCTCACCTTCATACGCATAGGCAGCTGAGCCGAAAACTCAGCAATTTTGTGATCCATAAAGGGACTACGCGCTTCTAAGCCGTGGGCCATACTCATCCGATCTAAAATCATCACGGAATGATCGGGCAGGCGCACCTGGCTATCGGCATAGAGCATTCTATCTACAGGGCTCTTCGCATCAATCCGCTCAAACGGATCACGCAAGCAAGCGCCTGCATCAAACAGCTCAAAATTTTCTTTCATCGCATCGCCATATAGCGAGGCTTTGTAGACTCCATCAAAATAGAAATAGCCGAGGCTAGCGGCGTAGCGATCGCTCCCTTTCATAAACGACATCTTATGCAGCCACTTCAGCTGATGGCTGCGGCTCTTGTACCACTTACCATCGGGCATCGCACCCAATACAGGGCCCATCACGTACTTGCGCAGCGGGCTGGGCACCTTGGCATAGTAGCCCGCGTATAGATTGCCGTAGTAGCGATCGTATCCACCAAAGAGTTCATCGCCACCATCACCGCCCAGCACCACTTTCACGTGCTCGCGGGCCATCTCAGAAATAAGGTAAGAGCAAATAGAGAGCGGATCAGAAGGCTCATCTAGATGAAACACCAGCTGAGGAAGCGTATCGACCAACGAAGGTACGATCGTTTTTTCGTAATGGTCTGTACCGTATTGCTCCGCAATGATGCGAGCGTAAGGGGCTTCATCAAAGCCGCCATAAGGTAGACCCACCGAAAAGGTTTTGATCGGATCAGAGACAACATGCTTCATTAGCATGGCCACAATCAGCGTAGAGTCTAAGCCGCCACTGACAAAAGCACCCACTGGCACATCACTCACCATGTGGAGCTTTAGGCTCTCAATTAGCTGCTCTTCTAAAGCATCTACTAGCTCATCATCTGAACCGCTGTGCTTAGGCTCAAATGACAGATCCCAATAGCGTTCAATACGTAAACCTGACGCTTTAGAAAAGCTCAAACAGTGACCAGGCGGAAGCTTGCGAATAGACTGGAACATGGTCCGGGGGGGCGCAATAATTCGCAGGCTGAGGTACTGATCTAACGATTGCAAATCCATCTCAGCTAGGGATGGATCGAACGCCAGCAAAGATTTAATTTCTGAGGCGAAGGCAAACGTTTCATCCTCGCGATGAACATAGAAAAAGGGCTTTTGGCCCAGGTGGTCGCGAGCGGCAAACAGGCGCTGGTTTTTCTCATCCCAAACAGCAAAGGCAAACATGCCGCGCAGATGATCGACGCATTTTTCGCCGTACTCTTCGTAGAGATGAACAACGACTTCCGAGTCGCTTCCCGTCGAGAAACGGTGACCCTTTGCTTCTAAATCCTTCTTGATGGCTTTGTAGTTATAAATTTCGCCATTGCAAATAACCCATAGAGACTGGTCTTCGTTGGGAATTGGCTGGCGTCCACCCGCAAGATCAATGATAGAGAGACGTCTTTGGCCCAAGGCGACGCCTTCACTCAAGTGCACATCTTCATCATCTGGGCCACGATAGCGAAGGGCGTGAAGCATCCGCATGATGCTTTCTTCACTTTGAGAACCTTGACCTACAATTCCAGCAATTCCACACATCGTTC
This sequence comes from Cyanobacteria bacterium J06634_5, assembly GCA_039820525.1. Taxonomy (GTDB): domain Bacteria; phylum Cyanobacteriota; class Cyanobacteriia; order Phormidesmidales; family Phormidesmidaceae; genus Phormidesmis. Next base: position 228,448 of record JBCBPY010000008.1, on the reverse strand, counting down.
TTACCCCTCTTTTTAAAACCTTGCCTACAATCAAACGCTGCCGACTCAATGCAGAGTTATCAAAAAATCTTCCTTTTGTCCGTGACCAGAAACGCCGTGACTGCAAACCTCAAGACGTTTCTCCCTAAAAGAGCACGCTAAAAAAGAGCACTCCTGAAAAAAGCACTCTGAGGAAGCGAGCCAACTTAGGCTCTCATGCGCATAACTTTTGCCGGGACGCCAGCCACAATGGCATTCGTTGGCACGTCTTTAGTCACGACAGCACCTGCACCCACCACTGCGCCCGCACCGATGGAAATGCTGTCTAAAATCGTTGCGTTTGAGCCTAACCAAACGCCGTCACCAATGGAAATAGGACCTTTTGTGTATGTGCCTTGATCCATGATGGGCACCGACAAATCATCAATATGGTAGGCACCTGCACTAACAGAGCATCCACCAGCCACTAAAACAGAATGGCCGAATTCCACGCCATCCATAGAGACCAACACAGAATTGCTACCTAGCGTGCTTTTTTGACCTAACCGAATAGGTCCGGCCTTTGCTAAGACAAGGCAGTTTCGATTGATAATCACGTTGTCTTCTAAAACAATGCCTGCCTCACCAGAACCACGGCCATCAACCAAGGAATTATCGTCGATAGTGACATTGTCACCCAGCGTCATTTTGTGCGGATGTCGCAAAACAACATTGCGACCGATAATGACGCCCTTGCCTACGCTTTTAAACAACATAGGATAAAGCTTACGTCGCAGCAAAAAACCCAGTGCACCGGGTAAGGGTGCGACAAATAGGTTCAAAAGTTCATACGTCACAAACTTAAAGAAACTGCCTTGTCCAACCGTCAGGGCTTGATAAGCCTTTAGCGGCGAGGCTTGGCTCTTAGCCAACTTATCTCTAATAATTTCATTCTTGCTGATTTCTTTTACAGGATGCGCCATATGGTTAAGGATTTCATTTCAAAGAGCACGCATAGTTGGAGCACGCATAGTTGTGAACTCAACGATCGCTATCGAAACAACAGCGCTTTGAAATGAGCCAGATACATTCAAAGCGCTGTTGAAACACCATTGTGAGAAGTGACTATCGTACGACTACCGTGCCATTTCAGCCGTACCTGCAACAGGGCTAGATTGAGCATTGTTCACAGCTGACTCGAAAACGTTCAGATAGCGCTGAGCGCAGCTGTCAATGTAGAGCTGTTCGGCCCGCTGCAAGTTTTCTTGCCCCATACGATATCGCTTGTCCTTATCTTTAACCAGGTCTCGACACCGCTCTTTGAACAAGTCCAGATCATTTAGAGGGACTAAGTAACCAGTTTTCTGGTCTTCTAAGTAGTCAGTTTGACCGCCTTGGTCGTAGCAAACGACAGGCAGGCCTGCTGCCATACCTTCTACAAATACAAGGCCAAATCCTTCATGTTGGCTAGTAGAAGTGTAGATATCACACATTTTGAGGATGCTGCGCTTTTCTTCATCTTCCACATAGCCCACCAGGGTGACCTGAGCACCGAGGTCTCTGGCTGCGATTTCCTCTTTAAGCTGCTGCTCTTGAGGGCCCGTACCGACGATTAGCAAACGCACTTTTTCGCCCCGAAAGGCTTCCATAGACTCGATGAGCTTGGGCAGCGCCTTACGCGAGACCAAACGACCGACCGTTACCAACAGCGTTTCATCTTCAGCAAAGCCATAAGCTTCACGAGAGGCTGCCGTTGAGGGATGCCGCTCAATGCCGAGCGGAATTTGAATCCCTTCAATTTCAGGTGTATACAGGCGATGCATGTAGCCCAAAACGTTTTTTGAATTCACAATGACCTTATCGGCCCGGCGAATGAGCTTCTTGGCCCATGCTTTTAAGATGGGGTGTCGGTGCGTGGAGGTAAACTTACTTGGGTCGTAAATATCACCGGCGATCACGGTTAATACGTTGGGGGTTCCAGAAAAACGCGCCAGCGCATTGCCGACAGGCCCAGTGGGTAGCACAAAAATTGTACTGATGACATCGTACTGGTGAGATTTGAGATGTTTTTTCCCAGCGATGGTCCCCATCACCATGTAGGCAAACAAAGAAGGCAGGTTTGCAGCGAACCGTTGCCTGCGGAAGAAAACAGGAACACGAATCACTCTAACGCCATCTTCTACCGCGTCATCTGGCAGGTCTGGACCGCCTGAGGTCAGCACAGTGACCTCGTGCTCTTTGGCTAATTCTTTTGCAAGATAGCGGTTTACAATAGCGCCGCCGCCACCCAGCGGAGGATATTCATAGTTACAAAATAGGATTCGCATTATCGCCTCGGATTTTATTGTGTCGCCTGTGCACCCCTAGGTTGCTACCAGAGATAGCTGCCAGACGAAAGCGGTTTTCAAACAACAATAGACAGGAATTAAAAGCTGTTTTTTCAGCTATACGCACATATAGGTCTGAATAAGTCAATTATGCCGCATGGACATCTTAAAGTAGATATTTAAAGCACACTCTATACACAGTAGATTCAGTGAATAAAGGTTTCTTAAAGATACTTCGCATCACTCCCGAAAATACAGCCTAAAACAGACATTTGAAGTAACGCACAAGCCTCAAAAAATAAGCAGAAGGCATTACAAAATTGCAGTGTAAATAGATTAGAATCCAAGCATAAAAATACCTTCATTTCGGCAGATGAGGGCCTTATGAATGAACTCTATTCATATTCTTTAAGACATCGGTCGAGGACGTTCTATTTGATAGCCTTGAACATGTCGAATACCTTTCTTTTTGACCGTTTCTAAAATAGCTAAAGAATCGATTCCTTTTGCGATCGCCTGCACAGAATATTGCTGCATAAGCGCAGGCAGCTGTGATGATAGGCCCTCAGGCATAGCAGTGGCGTTGATTTTGAGATAGTCAATCGGCACCTTGGACAGTAAGTTCATCACAGTGCGATCGATTGTGGCGTTATCTAAAGTCACTCGGCAACCCAACTGACGAAGCGCTGCTATAAAGTCTTGGGTATTGCCCTGTTGGTCGAGCACGCTCGACGTCGGAACTTCGAAGCAAAATAAATGAGGTGCCAACTGAGTATGTGCTAAACGACGGGCGATGAATTGCACCAAATCAGGAGACTGAACACTCTGATGAGAAAGGTTAATAGAGTAGAGCGGCTCACCGGAAAGCTGGGCAAGTTGTTGCGCCGAAGGTGATTTGGTAGCGTCTGCTTTTGCTAATACAAAAAGGCGACGAATAACCCATCGATCAATCGCTCGAATCATACCGTAATGCTGAGCATTTGAAAGAAAGTTAGCCGGCAATAGCGCTTGATTTTCATCGGTGCGCAATCGGAGCAGTAGCTCTTTTTGACTGGGCAAACTATCGGCGATTGAATCAATCGCTTCAGCCTGTTTAGAAAGCTGAACAACTGACTGCTGATAAAGCACAAACCGATCGCCTTCCAAGGCTGCGGTGAGCTGCTTGATATAAGCATCACGATCGCCGTAGCGTTCATCTTCGCGAGCCTGACTGTTGTCTTTTCGAGCTTTATTCAGCAAAAACAAGGGACTTTTTACAGCATTTAACAGCAGCTCTCGGTGGCAGCTGTCTACCGTATTAAGCTGTTGGCGCGCGCCGTAACGAATGCGATGCAAAGCCAGCTTACGAATGTCATTGGCAATATGAGCAGGTACTGCAAAGGGCTTATCCCACTTTTTAGACCTGAGCATTCGAATGTGGAAACAGCTAAGACCCACACAGCGAAACAGGCTGACTAGATACTCCTTGGTGAGGCGGCCATCTGGAATATCGTGATGGACGACCATGTTGGGGTTGTACCAAACGTCCCAGCCTGCTTTTTGAATGTGGAGCAGCGCTTCTAAGTCTTCGCTGGCGAGCCCTGCGCTTTTGCTGGTGTTGTTTAAAAACAGCTTAGGCGGGACATGCGCTAGCCATGCGCTACGGCGAACGACTAAGCCCGCAGCAGGTGGCAGCATTTTTTTAGCCGGTTCATAGCGCTCGGGCTTGTCGCCTCGCTCAATGATCGCCAGGAAAGTTTTGATGTTTTTTAACTCGTCAGGCAGTTCGCTTTCGAACTGTCCGTGAATTTGTGAACCGAAGCCACCTGCCTCGGGATGCTGCTGAGCAAACTTGTATGCTTCGGCAACCCAATTGTCCGCAGGAATATTGTCATCATCTAAAAACGCAATCAGTTCGCCCTTAGCGCATTCAACCGCGTGCTGACGGGCAAAGGCCGCACCTTGCCTAGCGCCAAAGTGGTACCGCAAAGGACTCTGACTGGGCCAGTCTGCTTGATAGCTTTTGACAACTTCTAGGGTGTCGTCAGTGCTGTTGTTATCACAAACGATGACTTCCCATTTGAGGTGGTCAACTTGCTGTTGCGATCGCAACTGATCCAACAAAGCCGGTAGCCTTTGAGCGCCGTTGTACGTAGGGATTGCAACGGTAACATCTAAGCTGACGAGTGCATTGCCTGTAGATTGATTGCCGATAGCAGAAGGTATGGCCATACGTTGCTTTGGAATAGGCGCAATCAGGGTCGCGGCTCGAGTGCTGAGCGGATCAGAAATTGACATAGATTGAGCCCTAAAAGGGCACGAGAGATGCACAGCACGCTTTTTACCAGACCATTTGCTTTGCTGCGGTTTGCGCTACTTAAGCTAAACAGCCTGCAAGGGTAAAATTACGGACTACTGCAATTTGAGCATGGAAAATTTAGAAGCGCCAAGCACGAGGTGCGATCTTTAAGGCTTCTTCAATAAGCAAGGGAACATTTCAAAGACGGGATGCTAGAAGCCGTGGACTGCTTAAAAAGCAGTAGCAGCAGCGCCTAACGCACCAGCTCCGCAAATCAGCGCGCTTACTCAAGCTTGTCACCACTGATGATGAAAATAGGATCAACGGCTGTAAACACCTGTCGATTGCCACGAGTTTCTAGGCGATTTACCGCTGGCTGAGCCACTTCGATATTACGCAAGTGCAGCCTACCAAAAGTTTCTGAGGCAGTATAAAGCGATTCTAAGTTGCTGGCACTCACTACAATCCGGCCATTGACGTCCAGATTTTTCCAGGCGGCTTCCAGCGTGGCTTTGAGGGGTGCCCCTTCAATCAAAATGCAGTTAGGACGACCTTCTATACGATGAAGGCACTCTGGAGCATTACCGGCAATCACATCCACATTGGTGATATCAAAACGATCGCAGTTGGTTTTGATCAATCCTGCTACTTCTTCATCGCGTTCGACCGCCGTAATCTTTCCCTTTGGGCATAGCAGCGCGGCTTCAATGGCTACGGTGCCTGTGCCAGCGCCGATGTCCCACAGATGAGCATCTGGCTTCAGGCGCAAGTAGCCCATCACCAACAGACGAACATCGCGCTTGGTGAGGGGGATACCGGGAAGCTGCTGAAAAAGATGGTCAGGAATACCAGGCGTCGCGTAAGGCCAAAGGGAAGACATGAAGGCAAGAACAAGGAAGAACGGTATCAGGTAATGGTCAAGATAGTCTTAAGTGTGGGATCGATACAACCTGATAAAGTACCCCCTGCGCTCAGAATAGACCGTAAAGAGGCGATCGCATCTGCCGTAATCTGCTCTCCGGCTAACAAAACAGGAATACCTGGCGGATAAGGACAAATCGTTTCCGCACACAGGTATCCAACCGCATCCTCTAGTGACCGCGCAGTTTTACCCGCGAAAAACGCCTGACGTGGCGAGACCGAAGCCACACCCAGGATTAGAGGCTCAACCGTCTCCTGCCCGACAGCGGTTTCAGGACTCAGAGGTTTGCCACTTTGCGCCTGATTAGCCCCAAGGGAACCCTCTTTTTCTGGGGGACAAGCTCGACACAGCGTTTTAAATCCAGCAATCAACCGGTCAATATCGCTATCGTTATTACCCAGGGAAACAATAAACGTAATGTGCCGTAAGGCGGGCAATTCTGCCGTGACTTGACACTGCTCATGCAGCATTTCATCTGCATCAAAACCGGTTAGGCCTAGGCCGAACACCTCTATCGTTAAACGAGTGCGATCGCCTGTTAAACGAGTGCGATCACACCTATCTGCAACGCCGTGCCACGCTGGCTGCAATACTCGCAAACCTTCGAGCTGGCTGAGCGAATCAAAGGCTCTATCCGCCAGTGCGATCGCATTTGACATCAGTCGCTCGCCCTCCATTACCATTTGGCACCTGGCAGCATCCAACGAGGCTAGCAGCAAGTAGCTAGGACTCGTAGACTGGGTTAGCTGAAGAGCCTGACTCAGCCGAGCGCGATCGATACGGTCGCCCTGCGTGTGAAGCAAAGCAGACTGCGTTAACGAACTTAAAACCTTGTGTGCAGACTGCACGGCAATATCGGCCCCGGCCTGTAGCGCCGATATCGGTAGCTGTGGATGAAAAGCAAAGTGAGGGCCGTGGGCTTCGTCCACAATCAGCGGGACATTGCGCGTGTGAGCAAGCTGTGCGATCGCTGCTAAATCCGAACAAACACCATGGTAAGTGGGTGACACAACTAGCACAGCCTTAGCCTCCGGATGCAGCGCTAAGGCAGCTTCGATGTCAGCGGCCCTCACACCAAGCGCCATAGTCCAGTCACGGCTGTAAATAGGCGATACATAGATTGGCATCGCACCCGATAGAATGAGGCCCGAAATAGCAGAGCTGTGTACATTTCGAGGCAAAATTAGCTTGTCGCCCGGACCGCACGTCGCAAGGATAGCAGCTTCTACGCCGCAAGTAGACCCATTCGCTAAAAACCACGTCTGCTGCGCACCAAAAGCCTGCGCTGCCAGCTGTTGGGCTTGTGCAATAACGCCTTCAGGCGCAAAAAGATTGTCTAGCTCAGGCAGTTCTGGTAGGTCAGCACGCAAAGCAGCACTGCCCAACAGCTGCCGAAGCGATGCCGAAGCACCCTGCCCTCGCTTGTGTCCTGGCGTGTAAAAAGCGGCATTGGGCCGATCGGCACACCGTTGCAGCGCGCTGACAAGCGGCATTTTAGATTGATCTAGTCCCACTTCCTGTGGCTCCACACAGTTCACGACAAGGAGGCTGAGTACTCAGGCGTTCACCGCCAGACTGTAAGCGGCTTCTTACATTGGATTGCAGCGAACTTCGATCATAAAACCGTCTGGGTCGTAAAAATAAATGCCTCGCCCCGTCGGACGAGTAACCGGACCATGAAAGTCTATAGATACCTGACGCAACAGCTCCATCGCCCGGTCAAACTGGGCGGGCGCAATATCGAAGGCCAAATGGTTGGCGCGGGTAAAACCTTTTTCGGGGTCTGCGTCAGGAGGTGCCAGATCAGGCTCCCAAAACAAATCGAGAATGGTGCCATCGGGCGTTTTGAAGTTGGTGACTTTACCTGCGGCGACGAGCTTAACCAGGGTGCTGGGCACTTCATCACCGGTAAGCCGATGCAGTCCTAAGATATTGCCGTAGAAGTGGCACGAGGCTTTCATATCTTGAACGTTGAGAGCAATGTGGTGCACGCTGCGGAGCATACCAGGAAGCAAGGCTGTATCTGGAGCTGTTTTGGAAGCTGTTTTGGAAGTCGTTTTGATCGGAGCATCAGTAGGGGTCATAGCAGCAAGACAAGTAGGTTTATGAGAAAAGTCGATACGTTAGGTGCAATCGCCCTCATAAGGTTGCGCGGGCGGTTGTGGGATTTTTAGTAATAATAAATAAGAGCTTTAGATTTGAAGCCTAAATGTTATGGATGGGACTGCTTTGTCCAAATGGATTGTCCTAACTGATGGCTAATATCCACCTTCGCTTGCTCTCAACTGCTCACACTGGAATATTAACGCCACTATGAAAAGCCAGTTTTTAGATCGTCTGCAAAGCCCCGAGCGCCCGGTGCTCGTCTTCGACGGTGCCATGGGGACCTCCTTGCAAATGCAGGAGCTAACAGCAGATGATTTTGGCGGGCCTGAGTACGAAGGCTGTAATGAGTACCTCGTAGCAACCAAACCCGAAGCCGTGGATAAGGTTCACCGCAGTTTTTTAGAAGCGGGCGCGGATGTAATTGAGACCGATACCTTCGGTGGAACATCACTGGTTTTAGCTGAGTATGATTTGAGCGATCGCGCCTACGAACTCAATCAAAAAGCAGCCGCTTTGGCACGCAAAGCTGCTGACGACTACTCCACAGCCGAAAAGCCAAGATTTGTCGCGGGTTCTATCGGCCCTGGCACCAAGCTACCGACCCTTGGCCACGTAGATTTTGACACGCTCAGAGAAGCGTATTTAGAACAGGTAGAAGGCCTAGTCGATGGCGGCGTAGACCTCATTATTGTAGAAACCTGCCAGGACGTTCTTCAAATTAAGGCAGCGCTCACTGCGATTGAAGAAATTTTTGAGAAGAAAGAAAAGCGCTTGCCTTTGATGGTATCCGTGACCGTTGAAGCGATGGGCACAATGCTGGTCGGCTCAGAAATTAGTGCAGCGCTGACTATTTTAGAGCCGTACCCCATCGATATTTTGGGCCTAAACTGCGCCACGGGCCCTACAGAAATGAAAGAGCACGTGAAGTATCTTTCAGAGAATTCGCCCTTTATCATTAGCTGCATTCCTAACGCGGGCTTGCCCGAAAACGTGGGCGGCCAAGCCCACTACCGGCTCACCCCCACAGAGCTGAGAATGCAGCTGATGCACTTTGTAGAAGACCTGGGCGTACAGGTGATTGGCGGCTGCTGTGGCACCCGCACCGACCATATCGCGCAGCTAACAGAACTGGCCCAAGACTTGCAGCCCAAAGAAAGAACCATAGGCAGTAGAGCGCAGCTCCCGCCCTATGGAGAGCTTCCTTACGTGCCTTCGGCAGCGTCCATCTACAGCCCCCAACCCTATGAGCAGGACAACTCCTTCCTGATTGTGGGGGAACGGCTTAACGCCAGTGGATCTAAAAAGTGCCGTGAAATGCTCAACGCGGAGGACTGGGACGGCCTAGTAGCCCTGGCAAAATCTCAGGTAAAAGAAGGGGCCCATGTTTTAGATGTGAACGTAGACTACGTTGGCCGCGATGGCGTGCGCGATATGCGCGAGCTGGTGTCACGCTTAGTAACCAACGTGACGCTGCCGCTGATGCTGGACTCCACCGAATGGGAAAAAATGGAAGCCGGACTCAAAGTAGCTGGTGGTAAATGCATCCTGAACTCCACCAACTATGAAGACGGAGACGAGCGCTTTTTTAAGGTATTGGAAATTGCGAAGCGCTATGGCGCAGGTGTTGTGATTGGCTGTATCGATGAAGATGGCATGGCTCGCACTGCCGAGAAAAAACTGCAAATTGCCCAAAGAGCCTACCGTGACGCAGTGGAATATGGATTTCCCCCCTGTGAGCTATTCTTTGACACGCTGGTACTACCCATTTCTACCGGGATTGAGGAAGACCGCGTCAACGCCAAAGAAACCATTGCCGCGATCCGCATGATTCGGGAGCATCTGCCCGGCTGCCACATTATGCTTGGCGTTTCTAATGCCTCCTTTGGCCTCAATCCTGCGGCTAGGGTCGTGCTGAACTCCGTGTTCTTAAACGAAGCCATGGCGGTTGGCATGGACGGCGCCATTGTCAGCGCCAGTAAAATTTTGCCGCTGGCCAAAATCGACCCCGATCATCAAAAAGTGTGCCGTGACCTGATTTATGACAATCGGACCTTCGAAGGAGACGCTTGCACCTACGATCCGCTAGGCGAGCTGACCACCCTCTTTGCAGGCAAAAGCACCAAACAGCTCAGAACCACTCAAGATGAGGACTTACCGTTAGAAGAGCGGCTTAAGAACCACATTATTGATGGCGAGCGCATCGGCCTAGAAGACCAGCTCGCCAAGGCATTAGAACAGTATCCTCCGCTAGATATCGTCAATACCTTTTTGCTAGACGGAATGAAAGTGGTCGGAGAACTATTTGGCTCCGGTCAGATGCAGCTGCCGTTTGTACTGCAATCTGCGCAGACGATGAAAGCAGCGGTGGCTTACCTTGAGCCCTTTATGGATAAGGACGAGTCAGACGATACCGGCAAAGGCACAGTCGTAATCGCCACAGTTAAAGGCGATGTGCATGACATTGGCAAGAACCTAGTAGACATTATTTTGTCTAACAACGGCTACAAGGTGGTGAATATTGGCATTAAGCAAGCGGTTGACAATATCATTGCAGCTTACGACGAGCACAATGCAGACTGCATCGCCATGAGCGGGCTGCTGGTGAAGTCTACAGCCTTTATGAAAGACAACCTCGCAACGTTCAATGAACATGGCATTGAGGTGCCTGTGATTTTGGGTGGCGCAGCGCTAACGCCTAAGTTTGTCCATGAGGACTGCCAAAACGTTTACAACGGCCAGGTGATTTACGGAAAAGATGCGTTTGCTGACCTGCATTTTATGGATGCACTCATGCCCGCCAAAAAAGCTGACGAGTGGGACAACCTAAAAGGATTCGCCGAAGGCCATCCGATGAGCCAATCAGCGAGAGCCGCTAAAAAAGCTGTGGTGAATAATGAGCCTGCCGTTGAAAAGACAAAAGATGAGCCCAAGGTCATCGATACCCGCCGCTCCGACGAGGTTGCCCTCGATATTGAAAGGCCAGCCCCGCCCTTCTGGGGACCGAAGGTGTTAGAAGACAGTGATATTCCTTTAGAAGACCTCTTTGATTACCTGGACATGCAGGCACTGGTGGCCGGCCAGTGGCAGTTTCGCAAGCCCAAGGGCCAGTCTCGTGAGGAGTACGACGCCTTTTTGACGGAAAAGGTGGAGCCTATTTTGGCGCATTGGAAGCAGCGGGTTATGGAAGAAAAGCTGCTGGAGCCCAAGCTGGTGTACGGCTACTTTCCTTGCCTCGCGGAAGGCAATACGGTGCACATCTACGACTGGAAGGCGGCTCAAGCAGGTAAGCCTTCTGAACCTGTGACGTCATTTGAGTTTCCGCGCCAGCGGTCTATGCGCAGGCTGTGTATTGCTGACTTCTTCTTGCCTAAGGACCAAGCTAAGCCGGGAGAGTATGATGTCTTTCCGATGCAGGCGGTGACAGTAGGAGAAATTGCGACTGAGTTTGCCGCGAAACTATTTGCAGCTGATGACTATACGGACTATTTGTACTACCACGGCCTTGCGGTGCAAATGGCTGAGGCCATGGCCGAATGGATTCACCAGAAGGTTCGCGTAGAGCTGGGCTACGGCGACAAAGAGCCTGAGGGTATTCGCAATATTTTGGCACAGCGCTATCAAGGGTCTCGCTATAGCTTTGGCTATCCGGCCTGCCCGAATATGCAGGATCAGCCTAAGCAGCTGGACTTACTCAATGTGTCGCAGATTGGTATGCATATGGATGAAAGTGAGCAGCTATATCCGGAGCAGTCTACAACGGCGATTATCACGTATCACGAGACGGCGAAGTATTTCAGCGCTTAGAAAACAACCGCTAAAAATAGCGATCCTAAGCGAGGACTACTAGCTGAGAACTACCAGCCGAGAACTACCAGCCGAGGACTACCAGCCTTGGGCGGCTTGCTGTTTGACGTACTGCGCGATCGCATCAATCTCTTCATGGGCAAGCCGATCGGCGTAGGCTGGCATCGCTCCTTTGCCTTGGGCAACTAAAGCTGCGATCGCGTCTATGTCGTTGTAGCCATAGCGAACCAGCTTTTTTTGCTTGAGCGTTTTCCCCCGGCGAATAATGTTGCCGCCGTTAGCATGGCAGGCAGCGCAATTTTCGGTAAACAGCGCTTCGCCAGAAGGATCGGTGGGCACAGGCTTTACCGGAATAGCCTGTGCGGCAGGTTGCGAAGCGGGTTGCGAAACAGATTGGGCGATCGCCCCCTCACTACAGCCCAGCCATAACCCAACCCCACCTAAAAGCATCACAAAAAGCATAAACACGGTCACGCAAGACCTTGAGCCTGCACTTAAGCGTCTGCGAACCTTAGCAAAGCCAGCGTAGAGATAAGTCATAAGCAAGTTGAGCAACGATGCGTGAGCAAACGAAAAATAGTCAGAAACACAGTCAATCCAGCCTGTGCCTAATCGGGCAAACGCTAAAATGAGCCGCCTAGCCTATATACTGATAATTGTGATAAATAACTTAGCAATAAAATACAATTAGCAATATTCAGCAGGTTTCACCTGCCTTCCAACCGATATTGCTGGCGTTCAGTCACCTTGTTTCAGAGTAGGTCTATCTGGCAACACTGCTGGTGGGCTACACATTAATCTTTAATATTTTCTGCCGCTGACTGGTCCATCATCATAGGCAAGTATTCCAAACAATTTAGTTATTGGTGAGAGGGCTCTCCTCATCACCATTGACCTAAATCTTTCGCTGGTTCAGCAGCGGTTGGTGTCTTGCTTGGGTTCAGATTTAACATTAGCGCTCATTTAAGAAAGCCTTTGCCTGCACAATTTCTCATTGGTGTATTCGTTCCTACAGAGTCTTTAGCTGGTCCTTTACGTCAGCTGCTGGCTCAACCCAATTTTGTCGTGAGCTGGAGTCAGTCTCCCTCAGAGTTTACTGACTGGATCATTAGCAATCGCCATCGAATCGATTGCCTGATTATTCAGTCTTCTGATGAAGCTTTTCTGGCCCTCCAAGCTCTTAAACAGCGGGATATTTTACTGCCCACACTCACAGTTGGTCACGCTGAAGACACCCCTGATGGGGAAGGCTTAGACCTCAAAACCACCCAGCAGAACGGGGATGGGACAGCACAAAGCGTGCCCTCAGGGGTCGATGCGCTTTCAGCGAGTTCTTACCATGAGGCCGTCACATTTTTAGATGTCAATGATCTTCATGGCATAGACGATGCGATTCGTCAGGCTGTCGATCTCTATTTAAAGTTGCCTACCGAGATTAAGGTCAATGAAACGAAGCAGCCTGTAGAAGGTAAAACGGACAAACGGCTGTTTTTGCTGAGCTTGCAGCAGCAGCGATTGACCGAAAAACTAAGAGAACGATTGGGATATGCGGGGGTGTACTACAAACGCAATCAAAATAATTTCTTGCGCAATATGACCCACTCGGAACGCCAAGAGTTCTTAGACAAACTGCGTGAAGATTATCGGCACATCATTCTGAATTATTTTGCGAACGACGCTGCGATCAATCAAAAAATTGATGACTTTGTGAACGTAGCTTTTTTCGCTGATATGTCTGTCCCTAAAATCGTGGAAATCCATATGGAGCTGATTGACGATTTTTCGAAGCAGCTACAGCTAGAAGGTCGAAACGAAGAAATTTTGACAGACTATCGTCTGACACTCATTGATGTGATTGCTCACTTATGTGAAATGTACCGTCGTTCTTTGCCACGCGATATCTAGGGCCGAAAGGTATCTTAAACAGCTTCACGAGTCTCTAGCTTTTAGGCCACTGGCTAGGGTCGTTACTCCATAGTCGTTAGCGGTTTAGGTACGAAGTATGACGGTTTGTCTGCCTGGTGAGCTTGCCTCGATAGGATAAAACTGCGATCGCACCTAAGTGGCAGAAAATATGGCGATCGCACACAACATTCAAAGATTCACTCGCAGCCTGCTTTCATGTCGTCGTAGCGTTTTTCCGTTCATTCTTACTCAACTAGCTACCTAAACAGCCATCCTCAAGATCTTCAAAATCCATCGCTATTAAACCTTCAAGCAATCTGACTTTCAGAGCCCCCCTTTTGTTTAATTAAGCCAAAACGTCTTACATCAGCTAAAACACCAGCCTTCCCTCCTAAGCCCTATGAGCGTCTCCAAAAAAACCTACATTTTAAAGCTATATGTAGCTGGAAATACGCCAAGCTCCACACGAGCCCTGAGAACACTCAACACTATCTTAGAAAAGGAGTTTCAAGGGGTATATGCTCTAAAAGTCATTGACGTGCTCAAAAATCCTCAGCTTGCCGAGGAAGACAAAATTTTGGCAACGCCAACACTCGCCAAAATTTTACCGCCCCCCGTCCGGAAAATTATCGGCGATCTCTCGGACCGAGAGAGGGTTCTGATTGGGCTCGATCTTCTCTATGATGAACTGCAAGAGGATGGCTTATTTAATTAGTGTCTCCTCTCCTTTGCCTCTAGCAAAGCAAAGTCGCTAAAGCAAAACCGCTAAAGAGAAGCACCCTCGTTCTGCTGTATAAATACGTTGATTTTTTATTCTTTTTAGTTTGTCCGTTTTAATTCGCCGTTATGAAACCATCGTCATCTTCTGCTGAAAGTCAAGCCATTACCCGTTCAAAAGGGGTGCAGAAAATTCGCACCATGATCGAAGGGTTTGACGATATTAGCCATGGCGGTCTACCTGTCGGACGCTCTACCTTAGTCAGTGGGACCTCGGGCACAGGCAAAACCCTACTCGCCGTTCAGTTCTTGTATCATGGGCTCACCTATTTCGACGAGCCGGGTGTCTTTGTTACCTTTGAAGAATCTCCCGCCGACATCATTACGAATGCGTACAGCTTTGGCTGGGATTTGCAAGAACTTATTGATAGTGGCAAGCTCTTCATCCTAGATGCCTGCCCTGATCCCGAAGGCCAAGAAGTCGTCGGGAGCTTTGATCTTTCTGCTTTAATCGAGCGTATTCAGTACGCTATTCGAAAATACAAAGCACGCCGCGTTTCTATCGACTCCATTACAGCTGTGTTTCATCAGTACGATGCGGCTGAAGTGGTCAGGCGTGAAATTTTTCGGCTGCTCGCAAGGCTCAAGCAAATGGGCGTCACCACCCTGATGACCACAGAGCGTGTAGATGAGTACGGCCCCGTCGCCCGCTTTGGGGTAGAAGAATTTGTGTCGGATAATGTTGTCATTGTTCGCAATGCCCTAGAAGTAGAGAGACGGCGCCGCACAATAGAAATTTTGAAGCTGCGCGGGACAACCCACATGAAAGGGGAGTACCCGTTCACCATTACCGACCACGGCATTAGCATTTTCCCACTGGGCGCGATGCGACTCACACAGCGCTCTTCTAATGTACGCGTCTCTTCTGGCGTACCCACGCTGGACAAAATGTGCGGTGGCGGCTTTTTCAAAGACTCTATTATTTTGGCCACTGGCGCAACGGGCACAGGCAAAACCCTGCTAGTGAGCAACTTCCTGGCCAATGCCTGCGAAAACGGCGAGCGCTCTATTTTATTTGCCTATGAGGAATCTAGATCTCAGCTGTCGCGCAACGCCTCCTCCTGGGGCATCGACTTTGAAGAACTAGAGCGCAAAGGACTGCTCAAAATCATTTGTGCCTACCCAGAATCTGCCGGGTTAGAAGACCACTTGCAGATTATCAAATCCCAGATCGCCGAGTTCAAGCCTTCGCGGATTGCCATCGATTCGCTCTCTGCACTCGATAGAGGCGTTAGCAATAATGCTTTCCGGCAATTTGTCATTGGGGTGACGGGCTACGCCAAGCAAGAAGAAATTACAGGCTTTTTTACCAACACCACTGAGCAGTTTATGGGGTCCCACTCGATTACGGACTCTCATATCTCTACCATTACAGACACGATTTTGATGCTGCAATACGTCGAGATTCGCGGTGAAATGTCGCGGGCTATCAACGTATTTAAGATGCGCGGCTCCTGGCACGACAATTCTATTCGAGAGTACATCATCAATAAAGACGGCCCGCAAATTCAAGAATCGTTCCGTAACTTGGAAGGCATTATTAGTGGTTCACCGCGCCGGGTAGTCAATACCGAAAAAAGCGAACTCTCTCGAATCGTGCAGGGCGTACGCGACAAGAAAAAGGATATTGACGATGCCCTGAATAAATAGGCTCGCAACATGACAAAAGCCTTAAAAAAAGCCCCGAGATCGTAATCTCGAGGCTTTTTTACATTGGGCAGAATCTGAAGACGGCTATGGAGCAAACGAACATGGAGGGATTCGAACCCCCGACCCTCAGAACCGGAATCTGATGCTCTATCCAACTGAGCTACATGTCCTCGGTACAGCATTATTTGAAAATAATGTCTGATCCGGTTTAGATTCTATCACCTCCTTATCAAAGATGGTGGAGCAGTAGTTACTGACTGTTACCAGGACCGAGATTTTTCTTCGCTGAGTGATTTAATAAAAGGCACACTTTTAAGGAGCCTGCTACTGAGTATTTGGCAGCAAGTATTTGGCAGTAGTCGTGAAACGATGAAACGTAGACGAATTTTGGGAGTTGGCGTAGGTGTTGCGAGTGCAGGCGCGATCGCGGCCTGTTCACCCCAGCAGGGAGGCGGTGCGGTTAGCGGCGACTTACCTCGGGTGCAGTGGCGAATGGCGACCAGCTGGCCTCAGTCACTCGATACCATTTACGGCGGCGCGCAAACGGTGTGCGATCGCGTTTCCGAACTTACCGATGGCCGCTTCACCATCGATCCTTTTGCCAGTGGTGAAATTGTCCCTGGCTTGCAGGTCCTCGATGCGGTCCAAGCAGGCACCGTAGAATGCGGCCACAGCGCCGCCTACTACTACGTGGGTAAAAATCAGGCGCTCGCCTTTGGCACCACGGTCCCTTTTGGCCTGAACGCTCAGCAACAAAATGCCTGGTTTTACCACGGCGGCGGACTAGAGGTGATGCACCAGCTCTATGCAGACTTTGGCGTGATTAGCTTCCCAGCCGGCAATACTGGCGTACAAATGGGCGGCTGGTTCAAAAATAATATTCAAACCGTAGGCGACCTAAAGGGATTAAAAATGAGAATCCCCGGCCTTGGCGGAGAAGTAATGTCACAGCTCGGCGTCAACGTTCAGGTTTTGCCCGGTGGCGAGATTTTCCTGGCCTTAGACCGAGGGGCCATCGATGCCGCTGAGTTTGTCGGCCCTTACGACGACGAAAAACTGGGTCTTCAAAACGCTGCCGACTACTACTACTATCCGGGCTGGTGGGAACCGGGCGCGACCTTAGATGCCACTGTAAACCTAGACGCTTGGAGAGCACTGCCGACGGAATATCAGGAAGTCTTTAAAACCGCGACCTACGAGTCCAACATCAACATGTTGGCCAAGTACGATGCGCTCAACGGCGCAGCCCTACAGAACCTAATCGATCAGGGCACTCAACTGATTCCTTATAGTGACGAGATTCTGCAAGCTGCATCGGAGGCATCAACAGCGTTGTTTGAAGAAAACGCCGGGAAAGACGCCACCTTCAAAGAAGTGTACGAAAACTGGAAAACCTTTCGGGAGTCTGTACAGGGCTGGAACCGAGTGAATGAGCTGAGTTTCTCTCAATTTGTGAATAAGTAGCCGAGAAAACCGAAAGGGCTATCGGCCAGGAGCCTTCTACAGGTAGAGCCTTCTACAGATAAAAGTCATCTGCTGACACGGGCTCGTCAATATAGGCGGGCTCATACGCTGTCAGCGGCGTGTAAGCGTCTGCCGGTTTGTTGGTAGCCTCAGCGGCTGGCTCACCAGCGGGCTCACCGACGGTCAGCATGTTCAAAATATTGTTGTCGCCGGTCGTGAGGATACCGGCTTGCAGGGTATCCCAAACCGGCGTCACAGAGAGCAAAAGCTGGTTGCCTTTTGTGGTTACGGTTAGCAGCTGGGTCCGGCTATCTTGACCCGGTGTCACTTTTAGCCAACCTTTGCCAACCATGCGATCCACCGTGCGACTGACGGTGGATTTTTCCATGCCTAGGGCTTGGCCGAGCTGACCTGGGCGAATCTGTTTTTCACTGATAATCACCGCCAAAATGTTGAGCTGATTAACCGTGAGCCCATGGGGGCGCAGGGCTTCGTCATAAAGACGAGTAACGGTGCGGTTTACCTGCCTGAGCCGGCGCGCCACGCACTCTTGTGACATTTGCTGGGCAATGTCTTGGGCCTGTTGACGAATAGATTGGCGAGGATTGTCTACTGTCGAAACCATCGTAAATAAAACCAGCGACCGTCAATAAAACCAGCGACTCAAAGAAAGTTACAGCTGATCACTCACTTGCCTCACATAAAAGTGAGTACAAAGTAACGGCGGGTTAACGGTGAGTTGACAAATCAGCTATTGCTATGTGGCTGTGCGGTTGAATATACAACCTAAGTGTCTTTTTGACCAGTTTGGGCCCCTGATGCGTTGCGGAAAACTGCTCAAAATCTTAGTACATCAGTATTTTAGAGCTCGTATGAGGGTCTCTTTGGTCAGCTAAATACCCTCTGATCATCCTAAAATTCTGGTAACAAATATTACTTTTGATATGGAATATGAGGCGAGATTAATATAAGTTAATAGAGATGAGCGTAAAACTAACAAACGTCCGCCAGAGACGTAGGTAGGGGTTTGTGGAAAATATTGTGATGATTGGCGCGGTGATTGGCCTCGCAGCAGCAGTACAAAGCTTGGCAGGATTTGGGTTTGCGCTTGTTGCGATCGCACTCCTTCCTTTTTTCTTGGAGCTATCTTTAGCCATTCCCCTAGTGCTGATGATGTGCTTGCTCAGCAGCCTAGGTCTGTGGATTGTTTATCGCAACGACTTTAACTGGAGAGCGATCGCGCCTTTGGTCCTTTCAGCCCTTGTCTCCATTCCCATTGGGCTAGTGGGCCTGCATTACGTGCCAGAAGACATTGCCCGCAAAGTTTTAGGCGGTTTTATCGTGCTCTACGTGGCCTACGACGTGCTCAGACTCGTCACGCCTATTTTTGAAACGCCAGAACTCAACTCCCCTCGATGGGCTTACCTCTTCGGTGGGATTTCTGGCTTTTTAACCGGTGCCTTCACAACCGGTGGCCCGCCATTGGTGATGTATGCCAACTCCAAAGGCTGGAGCCCCGAAGAATTCAAAGGCAACCTACCGGGCGTGTATGTAGTGGCGCTCACCTTCGCACTCACCGGACACTACTTTGAAGGGCACCTCACCGCTGAGCTGTGGGAAATTGCGCTTTACTGCACCCCTTTCTTTGCCATCGGCATGGGCCTAGGCATCTTACTGTCTAAGAAAATCGATGCCACTAGCTTTAAGCGAATTGTGCTTTCGTTGTTGAGTGTGATTGGTCTGAAGCTGATTTGGTGATCTTCGAGTCTTGTTTCTGTGATCGCTTTCAAAGCGCTTATAGAAGGTCCTATTCCACTATAGCTTTGGTAATTGGGCTGAGCTATAGTTTATCGGCTGAAACCGTCTATTAGCAACGGGCCAAATGACTCGCGGGACCCGTTGGCTTTATATCGCCCTCGGCGTTATGCATCTGGGTACCGTTGTATCAAAATATGAGGAGGCGTGCGCATGGGAAGTTGGGGGCATACGATTCAAATCAAGGCGCGTTACCTGAGCGCAAACGGGCAACTAAAAAAAACTTTGAATGGCTGCTCGGCTCGACCATGACAGCGTTTTCAGTATTCACGCTGCGGGATAGTCTCTCAAGACGCTACTACCGTCGTATCAGTGCGTTGAGTGAAGTAGTGGACTGGTCTTTTGACAGTGGTGAATTCAAGGATACGAGGAGTATTACGTTGTAAGCTCGGGTGAGCAGTCATTCTAAGTACAGTGTTGTGGCTCATTGGTTTGAGTTGTTTAAGGCTAGGTTGACGAATGAGGCCGAGGCCGATGTTAACGCGATGCGTTTTTACATAGCTAAGAAGCAGTTTGAAGTGATGCCATCTGATCTTAATTATCGTGATGTGTTGCAGGCCACAGCCAAATATAACCAGCTTATTGTGTTGGAGCGTGGTTTGTATCTGTTGCAAAAAGATGGTCCCTACATTTTTCCGTTGGAACCTTCGCCGGGACAACCTCAAGAGCATTTTGAGCCCACTGATGCCCCATACGATGCTCCTATTCCCCTAGATTTTTTTAAGCCAGGAGAGCAAGCCAGAATCAATGCCTATCTTGAATCTGACTATTGTTTATGTGAGATTTGCCAATCGGAGCGCGCTCGGCTCGGCATCATTTGAAGAGAGGGTGTACAGCAAAGTTCCGAACGCTACAGCGATGGCCAGTGTGACGATGCCGATTTGCTGAGCAATGGTGGCGAATAGGGGCCCTCGTTCGAACATGTTCGAACGAGTTTCTTTACGATGTTCATTACGCCATATTCAGGTTTACCACTAGCCCGTTTTTGGCAAGGTATTTTTCAAACTCATGACTATCAATTGAGCCGTTGCCATCGGTATCGAGGGTGGAGAATAGACGGTCGGTGAGATAGTGGCGAATCTCTTCAGCACTGTGTTGTCCGGTTGTTTTCTTGGCTATGAGTGGCAAGAGTGCGGTGAGTTCATGTTTATCCAAAGACTGGTTGCCATCTACGTCGAGATGTTGAAAGAGTTGTTGGGCTTCATCCGTTGCCATTCTGGAAGAGCGCATTGACTCTCTGAGCATTGTTCGTGTGAAGGAACCCATGAAAACGATTTGTTCTATCAGAGGCAGTAAGAAAAAGCCTAATGCGCCCCAGAAGAGGGCATATTCTAATGCCTGTTGATTGACGATCGCATTCGCGCCGCTAAACAGAGCGGC
Organism: Cyanobacteria bacterium J06634_5; assembly: GCA_039820525.1. GTDB lineage: Bacteria > Cyanobacteriota > Cyanobacteriia > Phormidesmidales > Phormidesmidaceae > Phormidesmis. Next base: position 208,062 of record JBCBPY010000008.1, on the reverse strand, counting down.
CCAGAGGAAAAAGTTGGGAGTGACGAGCAAAATATAGGCATCTTGTGATTCTGCTTTGTTCGCCCAGCGTTTAGGGGTGAGAACAGTGAGCGCCGCGAAGATGCGCATGGCGAGCAAGCTCAGCAGTGCGATACCGAGTTGTTGTAAACAGGCTAGGGAACGCTCTGGACTTGCTCCAAAAAAAATGTCGGAGATAAATTGAGTCGGTGTAAATTGAAATCCTGCCACAAAGGCCATCAGTACGCCCGCGAAAATACCCACAAACTTCCAGTTTTTGCTGTGGTGATTAGACCCTACGGGAGATTGCCAGCGCCACACTTGGCCGAGGGCTCCAGGAATGGCCAGCCCCAGCAGCAAAATCACATAGAAAAAGCCCAAACTAGCGGGACTAATGGGCAGCATGACTGCCGAGAGTAGGCCAATCAGCGCGGCGGAAATAAAGATAGAGAGCGTGCGAGATAAGACGGCAGAAGGATATAAGTTACCGCCCCATAAGCTCGATAATACAGGGGCCGTGAGGGCAGGTGGCACCATCCAAAATAAAACCCAGAGGACTTTGTAGAGATCTTCAGGGCCTTGGTAAACCCACCCTGAGAATAACAGCACTGACCCGATTACCCAGCGTAAGACCATCCACCCATTGACGACCGATGAGACCATCGTCGAGACTTTGTGGCGGCCTGCTTTAAAGTCGATATCTAAATACGAGTAAAAGGTGGAAACTGCTAGGCAAACAACAATAATGGCGGTGAAGAGATGGGAGGGGAGTGCGGTTGGCAGGATAGTGCATTTGAGGGCTAGGCCAATGGCGAAGGCGATCGCATTCATCCAAACGCCTTTCATAATCGCCAAGTCATTGATCTTTTTGCGTAGCGAGGCAACACCGCCGGATTCTTTTTGTTGGAAAGCGCCTAGCTCAGCGCCACTGAGGGCCTTGCCGTTCGGCAGTTTGAGGTGATGATAGTGTGTGGCTGAGAGCCCATTGAGATACAGCGCCAGGGGCTCTAAAACATATTGATGGCAAACGACTAAAACATTCTCTCCTCGGTTTAAACGAGGGACGATTTCTTCTTCGTAGAACTCGGCAACGCGGTCATACACTTGGGTAATGCTCTCGCCTGACGGGGGCGTTTCATTAGGGGAGTGTAGAAACTCTTCATAGCCGTCATACCCTAAGGCTAATCTCAGAAGATTTTTATTGCGCTGGGCAAAGATACCAAAAGACTTTTCACCTAGACGATGATCGAGCTGCGGCTCAATAGTCGGTGCGTGGAGGGCATTACTCACGGTTAGGGCAATGTCACAGGTTTGCCTAGCGCGTCTCAGGTGGGAGACATAGACGGCGTCAAAGGTTACATTTTTTCGCTTAATATCTTGTCCGGCTTGCCGCGCCTGCATTTTGCCAAAGGCGGTGAGTTCTGCATCGACAACGCCTGCGAAAATGTTGCGTTCGTTGAAAGTACTTTCTCCATGTCGAATGAAATAGGCTGTACCTTGCTGGGTTTTGGTGGTGCTGTGGGTGCTAAGAACAGAGGGGGGTAACGGGGTTAGTACGTTCGGCGTAAGTGGGCGCTGAGGTGCTGCAACCATGATGTGTTTGGCCTTTGGCTAGGTGTAGTAATCACAACGTAGCGATAAGAGGTTGTTGTTTTGACGGCTTTCGCATATGGACTGATTGCGAAGGTGCTTGGCTCTCTCGTTACACCGCCTACTATCACCTCACTGATTGCTGGGAGTATGGTTAACCACTGAACGAATCCTGAGTCTTCTCTGAGAGTGTTAACGATTGTAACAACAGATACACTCTGCTCAGGAGGGCTATTTTGTTGTGAATAATGACCTCACTACTGGCATTCATGTGGCTAAGAGTAAGCATGATACTTGTGAAGATTACTGACTGAGTGAGGGGAGCCAGCTGACCAATTGGGGAAAGGCAATGATGGAGACCAAGACCAATAATTGCAGTGCAATAAATGGAATGACGCCGCGATAAATATTGCCGGTGGTGACCTCTTTAGGGGCGATGCCCCGTAGGTAAAACAAGGCAAAGCCAAAGGGGGGGGTGAGAAATGAGGTTTGCATATTGGCACCGATGATGACGCCGTACCACACTAAGTCAATGCCAAGCTGCTGGGCGATAGGGGCAAAGAGCGGCACCACGATAAAGGCGATTTCAAAGAAGTCGATGAAAAAGCCCAAGATGAAAATGGTGGCCATGCTGACCAGCAAAAAGCCAATTTCACCGCCAGGGAGATTAGTGAGCGCGTTGAAGATAAATCGATCGCCCCTGAGCCCTCTGAACACTAGGCTAAATGCGGTGGAGCCGAGCAAAATGAAGATCACCATGCTCGTGGTGCGGAGGGTGCGATCGCACACATCTCTCAAGCCTTTCCAAGTGAGCTGACGCTTCACTGCGGCCAGCACCATGGCACCAAAACACCCTAGAGCACCGGCTTCAGTGGGGGTGGCGACGCCAAAGAAAATGCTGCCGAGCACAAGCAAAATCAGCGCGAGCGGGGGCAACATCACTTTGATGATTTTGGCAGCAAGGGCCTTGCCACGAATGTCGATAAGTTCAGCGGGAAGAGCCGGTGCCATATCCGGGCGGATGAGTGCGATCGCCAACACATGCACCACAAACGCCCCGGCCATCATCAGCCCTGGAATCACCGAGCCCAAGAACAAATCACCTACTGAAATCCCCAGCTGATCGGCTAAGACAACCAGCACAATACTGGGCGGAATAATTTGACCTAGGGTACCGGAAGCAGCAATCACACCACTGGCCAAATCTTTGTTGTAGCCGTAGCGCAACATAGTAGGCAACGAGATTAAACCCATCGTGACGACCGTTGCAGCAACCACCCCCGTCGTTGCCGCGAGCAGTGCGCCGACCACCACAACCGCCACTGCAAGCCCGCCGCGAATACGGCCAAACAAGCTGCCCATGGTTTCTAGCAAGTCTTCAGCAATGCCAGATTTTTCTAGCATGGCGCCCATGAAAATAAAGTAGGGAATGGCCAGCAGCGTAAAGTTGTTCATAATGCCAAAAATTCTCTGCGGCATTGCCGTGAGAAAAATCGGGTCGAACACACCTAACGCAATGCCAATGAGGCCAAAAAGAATCGCAACGCCGCCTAAAGAAAAGGCAACAGGATATCCCAGAGACAGCAGTGCTAACGCGCCAGCGAACATCGCTGGGCCAAGCCAATCAATGATCATGCCTCTTCCTCGGTTGAGCTGTCCGAAAAGCTATCCTCTGGAAAGCGATTAGAGGAGCCATCAGTAGGTTGGCGTTCGGGCAAGTAGCCCTTGATAATGGCCCAATTTTTAATCGCGTCTGAAATCCCTTGCGCAATCAGCAACAGAAAACTAACGATAATCATCGACTTGATCGGGTAGCGGGCGAGTCCGCCTGGGTCCGGTGAGGTTTCACGAACCGCCCACGACTGAAGCACCGACCCCCAAGAAAAATAGATAACCAACACCGAAAAGGGCAACAAAAACACCAGGGTGCCAAATAAGTTGGCCATGGCCTGACGCCGTTTGTTCCATCGGTCGTAAAACACATCTACGCGGACGTGCTCGTTATGTTGCAGGGTATAGGCTGCGCCGAGGAGAAAAACTAAATCGAAGAGATACCACTGCGTTTCGATCAGGGCATTGGAGCTAAGGTTTTGACCGATGGCGTTGCCGATGTAGCGACCGAGGACGTTCCACACGCCCACACCAATCATCACCAGTACTAGCCAGTAAGCAAGCTTACCAACGGTATTGGTGAAGCAGTCAATTTTGCGGGCTAGGGGGAGGAGCGATCGCACCAAAAGGCGATTCTGCGTAGACCGGTCATTTTGCACAGCGTTGGACCCAGGCGGTATCAGAAACTACAAGGAGTATCTTACCGTGTTGCCATAGCGCGGCTAATTGTAATCGCTCCAGCTAATATGAGAGGTATAGCCAAATAAAAATGCATTATTACTTGGCTAGTCGAGTGGCCTGCTGTTACGTGCTTGTTTCAGCTAATAACGGTGTCCTAAGCAACTCGACAGAAGCTATAGGAGGCAAAATCTATGATGCAAACTGTTAAAGGCATTTATCGTAATGGCAAGGTAGAGCTACTAGAAGTCCCACCTGATATTACCGAGAGTGAAGTGACCGTTACGTTCGTTTGCTCACAAGCGTCATTGGCTGAAAAAGCACCCTCCTATGAAAATCACTCGAAAGTGATGTCTTTCGGGATGTTTTCAAATGGTCAGGAACAATTTACCGAAGCTGACTTTAAAGCAGCGGAATTTCATAATGATAACGGTCTCAATTGGGTGTAACCATTGAAATACGTTGTTGACACCCATGCTTTGCTTTGGTTTATTTCAGGTAGCTCTCAGCTCAGCCAGGAAGCAAGAGCTGTGCTTGAGAATGCTCAAAGTCATCTCGTTTTACCTGCGATCGCCTTTGCCGAATCTGTTTGGATTGTGAGAAACAGTAAAAAATCGGCTGTGTCTGTTGACTCGTTATTGGAATGTATCGATAGAGATCAAAGAATTGAAATCTATCCGCTCAATAAATGGGTCGTGGAACGCACGGTTCAATTGAGCACTATCAAAGAAATGCACGATCGGCAAATCGTGGCAACAGCCCTGACGATGCAATTTAGTGGTGACGACTCAGCACTGATAACGTGTGATCGCAACATCACTGAGTCTAAATTGGTGCCGATTATCTGGTAGTAACCGAGTCAATAGCCGTCTGATTTCTGGCTGACAGACTTCATGAAGACTCAACATTGTGGAAACCACGCCATCGACTTCACTCACTGAGCTCTTCGGCTGAAGGTATACTCAGAAATTTTCCTTTCAGCCAGCCCTCGGTGTAGGGCGGTTTTTCTAGGCGAATGTGGCTCCAGGTCGCGCTCGGATCGTCTTCCATGAGGTAGTCGCCAAACTGGTCGGTGATGGTGACCGCGTCGCCGCTCATGCCGTAGCCCACGGGCTGCTGGTTGGGGGCGGGGCGAATGTAGAGTGCGATCGCAGAATTTTCACGCGGGCCCACTAAAACAGCTGGCTGCTCGGTAAATTGAGACCCTTGCAAGTCGGCAACCCAGCTGATGCTAGAGAAAGTGGAGGGGAGTGCGATCGCAGCACTACTCCAAAAGAACACCACGCAGGCAGCCATTACAGAAGTCAGAATGCGAAAGAAGCGCCCTCGAATAGTGATTAACATTGTTGTTTACCTCTTTTGCCAACCTTTATTCTCTACGATGTGATCATCATTCGGAAAGCAGTATACGGGTTTTAGCCAAAAATTCTGTTGCTATTTCAATAGCGCGGATAGTTTCCCCTTCTGTAACCTGGCGAAGCTGTCCATAATCACCGACATTCCGGAGCTGTGCTAACCAGTTGAGGGCACTGCCTAGTCTCTGCTCCAGCGTGCCAGGTTTTACAAAATGTAAACTTATAGCTCTTGAGGTGCCAGCGTGACTACCGAAAGTCAGTCCTTTTGAGAGCAGTAAAGCCGTAGAACTATGAAAAGTTGAATAGTAGGCTCTTGAAGCTGCATCATTACAAAAGCTTGCCTCTAACAAAAGCTGAGCAGATTGTAGTGATATGTCCGCGCGATCTAGATTTGCTTTAATCTCATCAGACTGACTCAAATCACAATGCCCTCTTGCTGAATATTTCGATACAGCTGAATACTACCTGCGGTAAATTCATCCTGCGCAGCAGGCATGGCCGAAATCCAGTGGCTAGCTTCCAGTTGAACTGGGTAAAGCACATCTACAACGGTACGAAGTTCTTGAACGGGATCCAGAGGTTGAGCCAGCAAGACCAGCAAGTCGATATCGCTCTCGGCAGTTATCTCTTGACGGGCAGCTGAGCCAAAAAGGATGACCCCTTTTAGCTTTTCGCCATAGTGCTGGACAAGTAACTTTTTGCAGGTCTCTAAGGTTGTCGAAAAGGAAAGCGTCGTTAGGGTTTGCATTTGGATTAGGCTCGCCAGCAAATATTTACCTGAACAGAACGGGTAACCATTGCCCTTATCATGACGCATCTTCGCGATCACGAATAGTGCAAGATTTCGAATGAGTTGGAGATGTTGCCTGTCATCACGTCAGTCAGATGACTCTCAATATCCACCGCTACAGTGGTCGTGTGCGCCGCCCAGACTTCCTGCACTTACTCGCTAGCCGCAAAATACCCATCTATGATGTGGCTGATTTTGAAGATGACCTAGCAATTCTAAAGTCTATAGGTCGGCTGTGATTGTTTTCAGTAAGACATCAACAGTAAAGTAATCATTGCTGAATTAAGGACAACAGTTGCTCTGTCGAAACCTTACCACTGGCATCTGAGCCAGCTAGCAGGCTGTCAGCAAGGTCACGTTTGGTTTTGTGTAGGGAGACGATTTTGTCTTCGATGGTGCCTTTGGCGACGAGGCGGTAAATGGTGACGGGGCGCTGCTGGCCGATGCGATAGGCGCGATCGCTCGCCTGATCTTCCACTGCCGGGTTCCACCACGGGTCCATGTGTAGCACGTAGTCCGCCGCTGTGAGGTTTAGCCCGGTACCACCTGCTTTCAGGCTAATCAGAAACACATCGCCCTCACCGTTTTGAAAGGCATCTACGCTTTGTTTTCTCTTTTTGGCGGGGGTGCTGCCGTCCAGGTACTGATAGTGAATTTGTTGTTTGTCTAAATGCTGTTTCAACAACTTTAGATGGTCAACAAACTGACTGAAGACGAGCGCCTTATGGCCATTTTCCAATAACTCTCCTAACAGCAGCGTGAACTGCTCTAGCTTAGTGCTGTTAATGCCAAGTTCTGGCCTAACCAGGGCAGGGTTACAGCAGGCACGGCGCAAGCGCATGATTTCAGCGAGGACTTGCAGGTGCTTTTGACCCGCTCGCAGCTCTTTGTTTTTGAGGTTTGCGATCGCCTCTCGTCTGAGCGCCTCATAAAAGGCCATTTCCTCCTCACTGAGCGCCACAGACACCGTAATTTCTGTGCGGGATGGCAGCTCCGTCAGCACCTGATCTTTCGTGCGGCGTAGGATAAAGGGCGCAATTAGTCGGCGTAGGGCTTTGCGGGCACCGTCGTCATTTTCGCGAGCGATAGGATTGGCAAAGCGACGGTTGAAGCTGTGGAGCGAGCCGAGTAAGCCAGGATTGATAAATTGGAACAGGTTCCACAGCTCGCCCAGATGGTTTTCGATGGGGGTGCCGGTCATAATGACTTTGAACTGCCCTTGGAGCGCCATCACGGCCTGCGATCGCATTGTGGAAGGATTCTTAATCGCCTGCGCCTCATCCAGCACAATTGTGGTCCAAGTCACCTGCGCGAGCATATCCGCTACCGCATCCTGCTGGAGCAGGCCATAGCTGCATACCAGCAAATCTTTTGCACCCAGGCTATCGACTAGCTGCTGCCGCTGATCGCTCCCAAAGCTGTGTAGCCTAAGACTGGGCGCAAACCGCTCCGCTTCGCTGCACCAGTTCAGACACACGGAAGTCGGCGCAATGACCAAGGTAGGCCCGTCTTTACAGCGTTTTAGAATCACCGCCAGCCCTTGCAGCGTTTTGCCCAGGCCCATGTCGTCAGCAAGGCAAGCGCCTACGCCCCAGTTTGCGAGGCGCGCCAGCCAGGTGTAGCCCTCTGTTTGATAATCGCGCAGGGTGGCCTTCAGCGTTTTGGGCACTTTGGGTCGGATGGCGCAAGCCTTGTGGATGCGATTAATGTGGGCCTGCCATTCGCTATCTACCTGTCGCTGATCCATATCGGCAAAGGCTTTTTCCATCGCGAGAGCAGCGAGGCCATGGATGCGAATCTTCTTGCTGCTACCGGTTGAGAACTTTTGCATCAGTTCTAGCCGCTCGCGAAATTCTTCGGTGAGCGTTAAGAATTCACCGTCGCCAAGAGGGATAAAGTCTCCATTAGCAGCGCTCATGAGGCCCATCAGCTGCTGTAAGTCGAGGACGGCATGTTCACTGACCGCGACGTCTCCGCTGGCTTCAAACCAGTCTTTTTGGCGGCGAATATTGAGCCTAAAGTCGGTGCTGCTAAGCTGACGCGAGAGTTTTAATTTCTCCCCTTCGGGCCATTCGACCGTGATCTGTTCACCCAAGCCTCTGAGCTGTAGCAACAGCGTTAAACAGGCTGAGGTTTCATCAATCAGCCATTCGCCCTCTTTAGGTTTTTCATCCTGCAAAATAATGCATTCTTTTCTCACGGCGTGGGCGTTTTTCTCTTCTTCGAGCAAGTCGCGCCGAGTTTGCGATCGCACCCCGTCAATCTCTGCAATCACCGTTTCACCGCCCTGCCCAGGCAGGTAATAAGCACCTCCCGTAGCAAGAGGCCGCACTAACAAAGAGACTTTTAGCCCCGCGCCCGCAGGCAGCAAGTGCACATAAATCATCCCATCAGCCGGGACTTCTTCAGCTTCTTCGCCGCCGCCAATGTCAGATTGGACGGTTACTAGGCTCGCGACAGAGGCGATCGCATCCAGCACTTTTTCCTGAGCCTGAATGGGCACCTCCAGCTGATTATTCGGCCCGAGAATCTCGGCAATCTTGCGAAGGTTGGCACTCACCTCAATCACTTTTAGCCGTGTCGGCGTTTCCTTACAGGCCAAAATGTCGCTTTTACCCACAGCTGGCGAAAGCTCTAGGCGCAGTGTCTCTTCATTGAGCTGCTTGACCAGTAGCTCAGGCTCGCCTGCCACAATTTCAACGCGGGTTCCGGGGGCATCATCCCAAAACACGAGCGGATGGCCTACCAGCGAGAGCAGCGCCGGGTCTTTGAAAAAGTATCGGGCCTTAGAAGAGCTGCTGTAGTAGCTCTCTTCGTAGGTGAGCTCCATAGCATTGCACACCTGGCGGTCTTGGTCGGTGAGGTAGTCAATCTCACCGCCGTAGAGTCTTTTGAGTGCGATCGCCTTCCCCTTCGTCCAAGCCCCCTTCGCAGTCAGCTTTTGTTCTATTGGCATCAGCGCCCAATAGGTAATCGAAATAAAGCGCAGCCTCCACACCAAGCGAAACGAGGCTTGCACAGAAGAGGCTTCAGGCGAACTGGCATTCTCTCCTAACAAATTAGTGAGCGCCGTCAGCGACAGTTCCCAGGCAGCTTTACGCTCCACAACAGAAATCAAAGGCAAACTCTTTAGTTTCTTTCGTAAGGCTTTCACCTTTTTAGCGTGCACGTTTTTAGGTTTTACCACTGCTAACAAATCAGCAATTTCTAACCCTATCCAGTCGTAGCCAGCCTCAAAGGCTTGCTGGCAAAGTCCAGGCAGCTCAGTGCTGGCCCAGGGTTCAAAATTTTTCACATCTAGCCAGTACAAGCCATATAGTTCAATGAGGGCAGGCAGTCCTGCGCTTGCCAAACTGTGCTGCTCAAACCAACCGTCTACACTGGTCACTTTTCCAGCTTTGCCTTGTTGCGCACTCAACACACTGAGCAAAATCGGCACAGATGCTTTGAGCGGATGAGACGATTGTTTTTGAATCAGCAAAATATAGGTTTCAGCCTCGGCCTGCGTAGCAGCACTATTCTCTTGCAGTAGGGCAAACAAAAACAAAGCCGACGCCGGGTATTTGAACCAGGCAGCTTGGGCTGCTCTGGATTTACCGGCTAGCTTTATCGCACGCCGGTAATGTTGTAGTGCGTCTGGCAAGTTGCCGCTAAGAAAGGCGATCGCACCCCACAACGCACTATGCTTTGATGCCAACAGCTTATGAGCGATGTTAGTACCACCCACCTGAGGCAGCACATCTGCCGCTGTTTGTAAGTCCCCGCGTAGCCACAGCTGCTCAGCATATACCAACGAGAGTTCTGCCTCGAGCTGATGGCTACGGTAGGCATCTTCTAAGATATCGAAGGCTTCCGGCGCAGGCTTACAGCGGGCCACCGAGTCTGCTAGCACGAGGCTTAGCCCCAACTCAAAAAACTCTCGCGATAGGCTGTTGAACCAGTCTGGATCGAACGGGTTGGTGAGACTCTCTTGGAGGGCTGATTCAAAGGTGACCTGTGATCGCCAATGAGCATGACGCAAGTCTTCAAACAGCGCATCCACCTCTCGCCGGTCTTGGCGGTACAGCGCAATTCGCAGCTCACGCACAAACTCCGACTCCTGACGAAAGCCCAACGGACCGTCTGGATATTTAGGGTAAATAGGCAGCAGCTTAGCTACAGCCTGAGCAATCTCTTCAAAGCGACCTGCCCTGACAGCCTCTCGCACCGCAACATCTAACAGCAGCGGATGACACTGCGCCCCTTGCGTGTACCGCTGAGAGAGCACCCCTTCTTTTACAAGCGCTTTTACACGGCTAGCAAACTGCTTGGCATCTAAAGGGTTGAGCTTTTCGGGATCTGCAATGGCCGAATTCCAGCACAGCCGAGCGATATCTCGATTGGTGGGCTCGTATAGAACGGCGTAGACCTGCACAAGCGATCGCTCAGCAGCTGTCAGCGCGTCATAGCTTTCTTTCAAGACCTGCCAAAGCTCTGGCGTGTTGTCATCCATAAACGAACGATTGCAAACAGGTGATCAGTCAAATCTTCGTCCATTTTAGTGCCACTGCTACGAGGCCAAGTCCAGTCTCTTTTAATCCCAATTCTCTCGACGTAGCAAAGGATTAATAAATTCGTTTAGCCCCTCACCAATTAAAGAAAGGCCCGTTACCATCAGCGTAATCGCCAGCCCTGGAAATAGCGCGGTCCACCAAATGCCTGTTGGCAAGGCATCTAGCGCCTGCCGCAGCGAATCGCCCCACTCTGGCACAGACTCCGGCAACCCCAACCCCAAAAAGCCCAGTCCTCCCAAAATCAAAACCGCATCAGCGGCATTCAGCGTGAAGAGTACCGGCACGCTTTGCACCACATTCAAAAACAAATACCGAGACAGCACCGCCCAGGTAGAAGCCCCCATAGATTGCGCCGCTTCAATAAACAGCTCAGTCTTTACACTCACCGTGTGGTTTCGCACCACCCGATAGTACTGAGGCACATAGGCAATCGAAAGGGCAACTGCCGCGTTTAGCACGCCGCGACCCACCACAAATGCAAGCGTTACAGAGAGCAATAAACCCGGCAGCGTGTAAATCGTGTCCATAAAGAACAACAGCGCCTGGTCAATTTTGCCGCCGCGATAGCCACTGAACATGCCCAAGGGCACCCCGACAACAACACTCATCGCAGTCGCGAGTAAAACCACCTGCCACGCAGCGCGCGCGCCAAACAACGTTCGCGAAAAAACGTCATAGCCCTGACGGCTCGTACCAAACCAGTGCTCCCAAGACGGCGGTGCATAGATAGGATTTTCTAACCCCGCTGTGGGATCTTGAATCCAGCCCCAGCTTTGCATCACGGGCGCAAGTAAGGCAGAGAGAACAAAGACTGCCGTAATGGCGATACCTAGGTACATCAGGGCAACTGAAATGGTCAGCGGCCTAGCGCTACCGCCGAATAATCCACCCAACCAGCTGCGCCGCGTTTCTGAAGCCATAAGTGCACGTGCGAAAGGAAGTCGGCTCCTATTGTCTCAGCAATCGGCAAATTCGCTAACCCCTGGAATAATAAGGCCCGAGGTTTCGCCGATTAAATCGAGGCTGACTGCAAAGCTTTACGATACGCTTTGACTGCCGCTGTTTGACTAGGCCTGTTGATAAAGCTAGCAAGCTGAGACATATTCAAAGCTGGCAGCAGCTGACTGTTTGTTAATTTTTCATAGCCAGCTTCTGGGTCTATCAGCCCGTAAAGACTAAATGACTCATTTTCCCAAAACCAAACTTCTTGAACGGCCAACCCTTGATAAATAGGTAGCTTATCAATGCCACCGCTAGTGAGCACAATTTCTACGGCAATATCTGGCGTATCTTCAAGCATACCGAAGGTATAGCATTCATCTGGCTCTAAACCACGGGCAGCAGCTTCTCGTCGAAAGGTAGTTGAACCATAGCCATTGAGGTCAATATCCGCTTCTTCTGCAAAAGCTTCGATCAATCGGCTGATAATTTTTTTGAGGCGCTCATGCTCAGGAGAGTTAGACGTCAGTTCTAACGAACCCTCCAAATAAGTCATTCGTAATGCTGGGAATTGATCTATAAAGAGTGCCACTAACGCATCGTACTGTTGCCAAGTAATGCCTTCCAACCTTATGCGCTGTTCGTCTGTAGGTAAGCTTTCTGGCAGATTCATCAAAGCTGCTGTCATGATAGCGACCTCCTTCTACTGGGCTTTGTCATGGTCATATCTTAGGCCAAATCTCGTGACGCCTTCATTGCGAAAGGCATTGTTCGAAACTTAGTTAGTGTTTCTCCAAAAGCGGTGTGACTTTCAGTGCAGCGATCGCACACTCTCAATACTCTTAACCACCCATGCACCGGCCCTATCGATATCCTCCACCGTCGTATATCGCCCCAACCCAAAGCGCAAAGTAGACTTAGCCAGCTCATCACTGCGGCCCAACGCTTTAATGACATGAGACGGAGACGTTTTACCAGAGCTACAGGCTGATCCGGTTGAGAGAGCCACCTCTGATTGAAGCTGTAAAAGAAGGGTGTTGATATTAACGCCGGCAATGCTGATGTTTAGGTTGTTGGGCAGGCGGTGAGTGGGGTGACCGTTGAGGTGAATATTTGAGAGTTTAGAAAGGTGTTGCCAGAGGCGATCGCGCAACCCTGACAACCGCTTATGCTCGTCCTCCAGCGTCTCCAGCGCCAACCGTACCGCTGCGCCAAACCCCACAATTTGCGGAGGATACAACGTTCCCGAGCGCAAACCGCGCTCCTGCCCACCACCATGTAATTGCGGCGAAAGCTGCACGCGAGGATTTTTTCGGCGCACGTACAGCGCGCCAATACCTTTGGGTCCGTACAGCTTGTGAGCCGTCATAGAAAGCACATCAATCTGCATTGAGCGCACGTCTATCGGAATTTTCCCTAGGGCCTGAGCCGCATCCGTGTGAAAAATCACACCTTGGTCATGGCATAGCTGCCCAATCGCGTCAATCGGCTGTAAAACGCCAGTCTCATTATTGGCAGCCATAATAGACACCAAAATCGTATCCGACTCAAAGGCTTGTTCTAAGGCACTAAGGCTGATCAAGCCGTCACTGTCTACCGGCAAATAGGTCACTCGAAAACCCAAGCGCTCAAGATATCGGCAAGGTTCGAGCACGGCGCTGTGCTCAGTGGTCACCGTGATAATGTGCTTCCCCTCGCTCATGTAGGATTCGGCAACACCTTTAATCGCCAGATTGTTTGCTTCAGTAGCACCGCTTGTAAAAACAATTTCTCCAGGCTCAGCGTTAATAGCCGCAGCCAGCGTCTCACGCGCAGTTTTTACGCCTGCGGCAGCCTCCCAACCGTAGGCATGGCTCAGGCTACTAGGATTGCCAAAATACTCTGTAAAAAAGGGCAGCATCGCCTTTAGCACCGTAGAATCTACCGGCGTCGTGGCGTTGCAGTCTAAATAAATAGGACGACCCATACAAGCGATAGTAATGAATAACAGCTTTTGAGACAGCTCTCTTTTGAGCCGACCTCTTTTTAGGCAGCTTCCTTTGAACACACAATCTCAAACAAAATGCCCCTAAAACAAAACGTCCCTAAAACAGAAAGAGAATGACTTTAGTTATCTGTTACCTCTGAGTCTGTTGTCGCAGGTTCTGTTTGCACTACATCTGTCGTAGCGGCGTCTACTGTTTCATGGGTAAAAAACTGGCCTAGCACGCCAATTGCACGATAGTTACCAAACGGCGATTTGGTTTCATAGGTACTAAAGACAATACGGTTAGTGTGATCCGTATTGTCAACAATCATGGCCTGAATTTCTGCATCAGAGAGTTTCTTACCGCCTGCAACTAGCTCTTCACAAGCATCACTGAGAAATTCACCGACTTTACCTAGCCATTCAGAAAACTCTTTGGGTTGACACAGGGTTGCCTGCGTTTCAACGGTGAGCGTTTGAGAGAGATGCTGAGCGTATTTCTCTTCGCTAGGATTAGTTACGACCAGAGCACCTCCCAAGGCTACCAGCGAGAGCGCAGCCAATGTAGAAATAATTTTCATGGGACTTACCATAGCATCGTAGGTTTACTCTAACGCTGCGATAGGGTCAGCGTGTAGCAAGGATAGGACGCTTGCTACAGGTGTCTTTTTATAAGACAACCTTGCGGTACATTGAAAGGCAAAAAGTCAGAAAGGCAAAAAGCTCACCGCCATGAATACAACCGCCCATGCCGTTTTTAACTTGGCACTGCTCAACCGCAAAAAGAATCCCGAATGGAACCCGCTGATTATCTGGGGAGCCTTGATTCCCGACTTGGCGATGTTTGTCTTTTATGGGGTGCTTAAGCTCGCTGATATTCCAGAAAGTCAGATTTGGCGGGAAGAATACTATCGCCCTTTTTGGCAAAATCTGTTCGATTTTTTCAACTCAATTCCCCTGGCCCTCATCGGCATTGTTGTCATGCTGTATCTGCGGCGTACCGGACTCGCATTGCTGTTTGGCAGTGTGGTGCTGCACTGCATACAAGATTTGCCCGTTCATGTGGACGATGGGCATCGGCATTTTTGGCCGTTGAGTCAGTTTCGCTTTGAGAGCCCAATTTCCTATTGGGACCCCGGTCACTACGGAAATATTGTTGCCCCAATTGAAATGGGGCTGGTGCTGCTGGTCAGTTTTTACGTTTTTAAGCGGGTGCGATCGCGCTGGACCAAAGGTCTCCTGATCATCGCTAACGCACTGCCGCTACTCGCATATCTCTGGTTTGCGGTGGTCATGTGAGCCGCTCGTTTGCGGCATACTGTAGGGTCCACCCGAGGAAGCTGCCACCAAGGCACCTCTGGATAAGCATGGTGCTCTAGGTGGTAGCCAAAGTGATAGCAAGTGATAAACGACAGCCAGCGCGGCCAGTAGTTGCTATTGGAACACAGCGGCGTGCTGTAGGTATCGTGCAACGTACGGTGAACCAAGTACGTTCCAAAATAGAACAGCTGCACCGAACTCAGCAGAGAGGGAATGGCCCAAAACATCAGCAAGTTTGCTTCTGGAACACCCATCACCCGAAAGAGCAAGTTGTAGATAACGACGATCCCAATAGACTGGCGGAGTGTCCAGTAGCTACGCATAAAGCAAAAATACCAAAGCACAGGATGCGTATGTCGCCCATTGTGAAAGTCGGGATCTTGACGACTCGCCGGAAACCGATGGTGTTCAGCGTGCGCTTCAAAAAGTTTGTCGTACGGAATCAGCCCGTAGAGCAGGAGCGATAGCTCACCTATCGCCCGGTTGAGAACCGGTCGATGCGGGGCAACGCTCTGGTGCATCGCATCGTGCCCAGTAACAAACAGCCCTGTGTATAAAAAAGTCAGCCACGGAATGAGGCACACACAGCGAACCACACCTAATGCTTCTGCCCCAATGCTAAAGGCAGCCATAGAGCTAGCAGCCCACACTAACAAAATTAAAAGCGCAATCGTAACACCCGTTGCCGGAACAGTGGACAGGGAAATACCAGCAAAAGAAATACCAGCAAAAGAAATACCAGCAGAGGGAGCACCCTTAGAAGACCTCGGGTAACGAAACAAGAAAAAAGGAAAAATCTGTCTGATGGGACTTGCCTGATGGGGATCTCATATCAAAATTACTCATCCTATAAAATCACAAATCGTAAAGATTACAGCGTGATTTTGAGAGATTTTGTACGCACAGAAAGCACAGCCCTCCTAAGCAATCGACCTGAGGCAATCGATCTGCAAGGGCAAAATCTGCAAGGGCAAATGCCTATGAAAGATTGAGCGGATCTACATCAATGGTGAGACTCACGCCCTTAGGCGTCTGTCGTTGTAGATGGCTTAAGTCTGGCAGCGGTGCGCTTAAAGATAGCTTGAGCAAAATATGCCAGCGATAGCGACGTGCCACTCTAAAAATAGGCGCAGGCACTGGACCCATAATGTTGTAAGGCTCTTGAGCCGGATCGTCTATGTCATCGGCCATCCCATTGGCCAAAGTGGCGTCTGTCAAAGCAGAGATTCCCGGATTGGCGTCTTCTGGGTTGGCTGCGATCGCAGGTTCATCCGGTAGCAGCTGCATCGTTAGCTGAGTGGCGATCGCATGTGCAGCTTGCTCACTGGCCCGCTCATCTATTCCGCTCACGCGCAGCAGCACTAGCCGGCCATAAGGCGGATAGCACAACGCAGCGCGATCGCTCAGCTCCGCATCTAAAAACGACTCTATTAAACCTCGATGAGATGGCAGCTTTTGGTTTACCGGAAGGGCCCTAGAGGCGATCGCACCTATCTCGCCTCTAGAGTCAACTTTAGGCTCACCTCTGGGCTCACCTTTGGGCTCACCTCCAGCGCTATCAGCAACAGCAGGCTGCTTTTCTACCAAAGCCTCAATCGCAACGTGCCCAGGGCTGTAGGTTTGCACAATCACTCGCCCTGGCTGCTCTCCTCGACCAGCACGCCCTGCGACCTGCGTCATCGTTTGAAAGGCCCTTTCACTAGCCCGGTAGTCCGGCATAAACAGCAGCCCATCAGCTGCAATCACACCCACCAAGGTGACCTGGGGCAAATCAATCCCTTTGGTCAGCATTTGCGTGCCCACAAGCAAATCCGCTTCACCCGCTGCAAAGCGTGCCAGCAGGGCACGATGCGCGCCCTTGTTGCGAGTCGTGTCGCTATCAAACCGAATGCAGCGCGCCTGGGGCAAATACTTCGCGAGATCATTCACAACCCGCTGCGTCCCGCTGCCAAAATTCTTCAAATAGGGCGAAGCGCACTCTGGGCACTTCGCAGGGTGCCGTTGGCTATAGCCACAGTAGTGGCAGCGTAGGCTAGCGGGGGCCTCACGATGCGTTTGATGGAACGAGAGCGACACATCACAGTGTGGGCACTCCATCACAAACCCACAGCTCCGGCAGGACACAAAACTGCTGTGACCCCGGCGATGGATAAATAAAATACCTTGATTGCCCTTCTCAACCAGCTCCTCGATCGCTAGCTGTAGCGGTCGGCTAAAAATAGTCCGATTGCCTCGGTGCAGCTCCTCGCGCATGTCAATAATTTCGACCGGCGGTAGGGGCCGAGCGTGGACTCGCTGCGGCAGAGAAAGGTAGTGGCACGGCCCCTTGGCCTGTTCGGACTTGAACCGCACCCAGGTCTCAATTGAAGGCGTCGCCGAGCCTAATATCAACGGACAATTCTCTGCTTCGGCTCGCCAGCGAGCGACCTTTCGGGCGTGATAGCAAGGCATGGGTTGGTCTTGCTTAAAGCTGCCATCGTGCTCTTCATCTAAAATAATGACGCCCAAGTTAGGCAGTGGCGCAAAGATTGCCGAGCGGGTACCAATAATAATTTGCGGCCCGCCAGCCAGCATTTGTCGCCAGGTATCGTAGCGCTCGCCTTCTGAAAGTCCGCTGTGATACACACACACTTGCTCACCAAACCGACTGCGGAAGCGATCTGTGAGCTGCGGAGTAAGACCAATTTCGGGCACCAGAACCAGGGCAGACTTTTGCGCAGCGAGGATAGGCGCGATCGCCTGCAAGTACACCTCTGTTTTGCCTGAGCCCGTCACACCATGCAACAGCGCTTCGCTATAGCCCTCCATAGCCAGCAGCGTCTCCAGAGCGTTGGACTGATCGACCGTCAGCCGCTTAGGCTGATCTGGCAGCGCCGTCGAATGCGAACCCGCCCTGAGCACCTCACGCGGCTCAATCACCAAATAGCCCTGCTCACCTAGTTTTTTGAGCGTTTTACTGGTGGTATGCAGTAGCTGCAAAGCGTCGCTCAGCCACAGCTCACCCCCCTGTTTTTCTAGCCCGATCAAAATTTCTCTTTGGCGAACGCTGAGCCCATCATTAGGCGGCATGGCAGCAGCTGAAGCACTATCCTTGCCAGGGGGCCTTGCGCTACCGATACCGCCGCCCGTTATATTTTGCAGCAACAGAACTGCCTGACGCTTTTGAGCACTGGGCGATCGCGGTGGGGCCAAATAACTTTCTACAACGCCCTGCCCAATCAGCACCTGCAAGGCATGCCCCAAAGTACTCACTGGCTGCTGCCGAAGATATGGTTTTAGCTGCTGCCGAACATACTGCCAGCTGTAATCCCCCTGTGGAGATTTACGCAATAACGCCACCATTTTTTGTACCAATTGAGACACGCCAGACTGATGAATTAAAGCCTGACTGGCCTGCTCTAAATCATCACTCACCGGCTCTGGTAACGGCTCTGGTAATGGCTCTGGCAATAGATAATTTGAGGATGACTGCTTTAATCGGCGTTCCAATCGACTAGACACAGCATTTGTATCAGAGACTACTTCTGTTTTACAGAGGCGAACTCGTCGCTGTGACTTAGAGAGCAAACCAGGTGGCAGCGCTGTCCGAAGTACTCGAATAAAAGGCGTTTGATAGTAGCGAGCGACACGGTTTAATACTAGCCAATACTCTTTAGTAAATAGAGCAGTATTAATGATGCTTTCGATGGGTTTTATCTGTGAGGGGAGTAGCCCCTCAGGTAGCTGAGTGACGTTGCGAATTGCGATCGCACCCACCTGCTGACGCCCAAAGTAAACGCTCACAATATTGCCCGCGCTCACCGTCCAGTCGGCTGGCACGCGATAGGTATACAGTCCCTTCGCACCCGGACAATCGACCAAAACCTCTACCCATGATGCCGTCAAATCCTGTGCTATCCCCTTGAAATACCGTGAACTCTCAACCGCCGAAACAATCCTAAAAATTGTTTACTTTCTTAACCGTGATAGGCCATTTAAGGCCCAGTGATGATGCTTTTTGATGTTGACGCAGCGTCAACATCAAAAAGCATCGAAGCAAACAAGAAACGTAATGAATTAGCGCAATCCTGGACGAGCGGAGCATCTCAGAGATCGGGCAAACCAGTAAAAGTACACCTAAGTTATTGGTCTGAACATTTTCTTAATAAAGAGTTGCTATAGTGAATCGGTCGCTCAAAAAATGAACTTAAACATAGGTCTAGCTAAGCACACGAAATAATGGCCTCTAATGAATTACTAAAGGAGTTAGTAAAAAGGCCCGCCTGAACGATCGTCATGATGTGAACCTGATTCTAAATATGACAGCCCCCTACAACTCTGATATCAGCAGCCCATTAACACCCTTCAGCGCCAGTGTTCATTCCCCCTCTGCCATGGTTGCAGCTAGCTCGTCACCAACCAAAACGCAGCAGCACAAGAGCACAAGCAACGCAGCCACGCGACCCCTCGGTAGGGAAGAAGACAGCGTGACCGCCAGCACGGCCACCACGGGAACCTCTGTCATGAGCCAAGCAGCGCTAGTAGAAGCAGACAGCCTTGCCAGCATACCCGACGCAAATGCTGATGGTAGTACCAGCGCAGAGACTGGGCTGGACGATGATTCTCAATACGAGGTGCAATATTCAGAAGGTGCCACAGCGTCTTCACGCTATCGCAAATCTTCTAATGATGATGCAGTCGGCGCCTTCTTCAAAGAAATGGCGCGCTACCCGTTGCTCAAGCCCGATGAAGAAATCGAACTAGCGAGGCAAGTTCGCATTATTGTCGAGCTAGAAGAGCGCTCTGAAGAAATGGCTCAAGATCTTGGCCGGCGTCCAACGCTAGCAGAGTTAGCCGAGTCATTTTCGTGCACCGAGCCTCAGCTCAAGCAGCGGCTGAGAAAGGCACGCTCGGCTAAGCGCCGAATGATTCGTTCTAACCTGCGCTTGGTCGTGTCTATTGCGAAGCGCTACCTCAACCGGGGCGTACCCTTTTTAGATCTTATCCAAGAGGGCGCACTAGGACTCAACCGCGCTGCCGAAAAGTTTGATCCAGACAAAGGATACAAATTTTCAACCTATGCTTACTGGTGGATTCGCCAGGGGATCACGCGTACTATTGCCAACGATGCCCGCACCATTCGCTTGCCCATTCATATCGTAGAGAAGCTCAATAAGCTCAAAAAAGCTCACCGCGAATTACGCAAGGAGCTACAGCGATCACCAACTGAAGCCGAAGTGGCTGCCGCCCTAGAGATGACCCCTGAGCAGCTACGCATTTTGCAGCAGGTGCAGCGCAAGTCACTCTCGCTCAATCACCGCGTGGGTAAAGGTGAAGATACCGAGCTGATGGAGCTGCTAGAAGACGGCAACTCGCTCTCACCCGAATCTCAAATTAGCGAGTCGATGATGCGCCAGGAGATTTCTGACGTACTCACCGAGGTCCTAAGCGAACGAGAAAAAGAGATTATTGCCCTGCGCTATGGTCTCACCACCGGTGAAACGCACACACTTGAGGAAGTCGGCAGAATTTTCCAGCTTTCTCGGGAGCGCGTTCGCCAAATTCAAACAAAAGCGATGCGTAAGCTGCGTCGCCCGCAGGTTGCTTCTCGCCTGAAAAATTGGCTCAAGTAGCGTTGCTTATGACAGCGAGCCATCCTGGCTAAAACAGCTGCCTTCAGCGCAAGTGACCTTAGGCCATTTGAGATAAGTTCTCCCCAAAAAGTCCCCACTTCTACAGCGATAGAAGTGGGGACTTTTTCTTTCACGGCCTATGTTCTGACAAACCTAGGGAAACCGTGGACCGTACTAAAACGATATAGCTAACTACAGCGACTTGCGATTGTCCATTTTTGTTCTAAAGGTGACATTCACCCCTTCATTGGTTTGTTCCAAAATCAATAGCGGCGTTGGCTTAGCCTTTTGGTCCCACTTCATATTGGCAATTCGGCCTTGCAATGTCGGCTGCCAAAAACCATCATCTTCCTGTGGATTAAGGAAGTTTTCAATACAAGTTACAATCTCTTCTACGGTGGTAGAGGTTGCCTGAGCGGGCAGTTTCGTTAGGCGAATTTGAATACGAAAGAGCACACGCCTTTTCTTTTTCTCATCGTTAGGAGAGATATACTCCACATCAAAAACTTGATTGACCAGACGAGGCTTACTGGCAATACCAATCGTGCCGCTGCTCGCTTGTGTGGGCCTAAGCGCTTCACTGATGCGCTGCTTTACCTTAATTTTCAGCTGGTTAACAATCGCAAAATTGAACTGCTTCTCTTCCATCCGCATTCGCAGATAGTCCAAATTAAAGTCCCGCGAGTGGATCAGGTCTGGGTTGCGCTCCATTTTGGCAATGGTGCTGAGCGCCAACTTAACGCGCTTGCTCAGCTCTTTGTTTTTATAATTTTCAAACTTAAGCCGCTTTTGAAGCTTGCGGTTTTGCAGGTACGAATACACCCCCAAACCCACCAACAGCATAAACAGTCCCCCGGAAACATAGAGCCACGCATTGGCAGGTTTGGGAGGCGCAGGCGGCGCTTCAGGCTGTGCTTGTGCTAGTAAGCTCATGGGCTGAGCTTCGGCCATTAATATCGCATTTTCAGAACCTGACGTATCGACATCAGTTGAGTGGCCAGTTTTAGGTAAGGGAGTCACTTATTAATACGGCTCACAAACAATTAATCACTCTCCAGAGTGCCCAGACCAGATGTCAGAATGGCTAAAGTTGATGCTTTAATTGATGCTTGACGAGGGCTTGCTTACAGCAGCCCCCTTTCTAATTGGAGACTTTTTTGGTTATGCCGCCACAGTTACTCACCCCTCAGATTGGTCAGTCTGCATTTGCTGATATCAAGCTGGTCGCAACAGATATGGACGGGACGCTTACCGTCAATGGCGACTTTACCCCAGGACTGCTAGCGTCTTTTAAAGCGCTCCAGGAAAAAGGGATTGAGGTGCTCATTGTCACCGGACGGTCGGCAGGTTGGGTGAGTGGCCTGGTGAACTATTTTCCCATTGCAGGCGCGATCGCAGAAAACGGCGGCCTCTACATCAGCAAAGCCACGCTAGAGCCTGTCATTTTGCCCGACATCCCTCGGATGAGTCATCACCGCAATCGCTTAGAAACACTCTTCAATCTTCTCAAAAAGCGATACCCAACCCTCAAACCCTCAGTAGATAACCCCTATCGCATCACCGATTGGACCTTTGATATCGATGGCCTTACCCCACAAGATATTGACTGGATGCAAGCCACTTGCGCAAAACACACCATGGGCTTCACCTACAGCACCGTGCAATGCCACCTCAAAGTGCCCCGGCAAGACAAAGCCACTGGCCTGCTCAAAGTCCTTCAAAAAAACTTTGGCCACCTCGATACGCAAGCAGTGGTTACGGTCGGCGATAGCCCCAATGACGAAAGTCTCTTTGATGCCGAACGCTTTCCCCATTCAGTAGGGGTCGCCAACGTGGCTCATTATTTGCCATCGCTTGCCTACACACCGGCGTACCTCACACCGTCTGCCGAAGGCAACGGCTTTGCAGAACTCGTCGAACAGCTCATTTAAGACCCAAACAACACGTAGTCAGCCGCTTCACGACTATGCAACATCAGGCTTACGCACAGCTGCCGGGCTGACGTCGCCACTCGTTGAGCAAGGAAGTCAGCCAGCGGATATCGCGATGGCTGAGCGCACCATCTGTCAGTGAGAGCTTGTAGCAGTCACGGGGCGATCGCGTCCGGTTGTGATGGGTCAAAATTCGCATGGCACCACCGTCAGGCAAAGCGCTGATATTGTAGATGGCGTCTTTACGGGTGTTCACCACGTATTCAGGTGCTCTGAGCCAATACTTATAAGAAATCAGCAGCACATCGGCTTCGATTTGAATGTGAATTTGCCTAAAGAGTGCCTTGCTCAGCAGTAAAAAGCCCACCCGCAAAAAACGCGCTGCATAAATACCGCCCATCACACCTAAGCTCGCGGCGGCTATAGACGCGAGTCCATCAAAGCTGCTGAGCATATCGGGCGAAAACTCCAACAGGCTAAACAAATACAGCGTGACGCTCGTCATCGCAATTCCCATCGCCAAAGGCGGTAGCGCGACCTTGTAGGAAACCGAACGTAACCCTACAGGCGGAACCACTAGCTCTGAAGATCGGCGCTTTTTAATCCGCCGAATCTGAGTGAAATAGGGTTCTTCAGGGGCTTTGCTAATCGCAATCGGAATCGGCATCAAATGAGACTTTGTGGGCTTCCAAATGCGCTGCTTCAGCATGGCTAAGGGCAAATGATTCAGCGCTGCTAGCGCCTTTCTGGCCGATTTTGGGCGATCGCGCATGGCCGGCTCAATCAACCAGTTCAGCCACTGCTGCATCCCCGCACTCAAGCGCACCGTAGGACACACAAATTTGACAGTGCGATCGCCTTCAACCGAACGATGAGGCATCTCTCCCAAGTGAGTTCCGGTGACCAAGTACACCAGCGTAGCCCCCAGGCTAAACAAATCCGAGGCAAAGCTTGCTTGCCCACCAACCTGCTCAGGGGGCATGTAGCCATAGGTACCGACCAGGGTGTCTTTAGGCTGGGCCTGAATGTACTGCACCGTACCCAAATTTAGCCACGCCGCTTGCCCTAGCTCAGTATCACGGCCCGTGAGCGTAATGTTATCCGGCTTAATATCGCGATGCACTAGGCCCTTATCGTGCAGATAAATCAGCCCTTGTAACAGCTGCTTTGCGATCGCCTTAATATCTGACTCAGTAAACGTTTTACCCCGAGCCGCCAGCGAGGTGAGGGTTTGCCCGCCGCTGTGTCCCTGCACCAAAATCAACCCTTTACCGCCTGTGCCGCTAGCTGCGCTGTAGGGCGTGGTATCTACCGTAAAAGAATCTATATAGCGAGGAACCGTCGGATGGTTGAGCGATTCTAGTAAATGAATCTCCCGCTCAAAGCAGCAAATATCTCCGGTTGGCGTATTTTCTTCAATCGTTAGCGACTTAATAACCACAGGCTGCTTCGTACGAATATCACTCGCCAGCAGCTGCTGATAGCCAAATGGCTGACCAATAGGATGATGAACCTCATAGCGATCGCTCAGACGCTCAAGAACAGTAGAGGTAGAGAAAGAAATAGCCATACTCACAGCTAAAGGTGGATTGAAAAAAGGTTGTCTCTAAAGTATTCCCTGACTTTTTTTGATGAGAACTCAGAAATTTGGCTGAAATTCCAATCACCGTGGACCGAAAAAAGCCAGCAGAAAACACAGAAACCAGCGCAAAGCAACACGGTGTAAACACCCTGGCGTTTGTAAAACACGCACGCTCGCAGAGAGACTCGCAGAGGAAAAGAGGAGAGGACAATCAGGCTTAGAGACGACAGGGCCTGAGACGACACGATAAAGCGAATGCTCGCATCACACAGCCTAATCAACTGCTCCCAATCAACTGCTCCCAATCAACTGCTCCCAATCAACTGAATCGACGCGTTTGCACAGCAAGCTAGCAAAAGCAGACATCTTAAAGCCAAGAGCCCAAAAAAAGCTAAGAGCCCAAAA
The DNA here is from genome assembly GCA_039820525.1 of Cyanobacteria bacterium J06634_5. GTDB lineage: Bacteria > Cyanobacteriota > Cyanobacteriia > Phormidesmidales > Phormidesmidaceae > Phormidesmis. The sequence continues at coordinate 183,733 of JBCBPY010000008.1, read as the reverse complement.
ACTGAGAGCACCAAAATTGACCGCTCAAAAACTGAAGGCCTAAAAACTGAAAGCCCAAAAACTAATCGGCCTAAAAATTTACGCCTCAACAAGAGTATCAACTTATCTCAATCAGTTGATTAGCCTTACACAAAGTTCAGCAAGCCTTCGGAGACTCTCTACAAACTGTAACCCTATCTTCAGTACATACACTGTTTTGAGTGGGCCCAGAGCTCATATAAGTTACACGCCCTAGTAAGCTACACGCCCTAGCGGATGCCCCCTAACGGCGCGTCAGCTTATTGACAACACGCTTCATCGTCAACGTGGCTATGCGCCATGGGCTCAGCAGCGGAATATCGCTCAGCTCACGTGGCTGATAGTCAAAAAACGCATTAATCTCTACCAAGATCGTTCGCAAACGGTCTATGAGCTGGGGTTTTTGATAGGGGCTCAAAAAGTCTGGGGCTAGCAGCGGTGCCTGCTGCCAAGTTTGAACCGCCCTTAAAATCCGCGCCGTGTCGTAGCCGGTAGAATAGCCCGAAATTTTTTGACAATTAAACCCAGGGTCTAGATAGTCTGCCAAGGCATGATTGACACTGGCAAACACCTGGCACCCGCAGGCCATCGCCTCCATCGGCGGCAGGCCGAACCCTTCCGTCAGCCGGTAGCGCCCCCAGTACTCAGCCGAATCATACAAATACACCTTTGAGCGGTTAAAAAGGCCGATGAGATCGTCTACATAGCTATCGAGTACCACGACAGTGCACTGCGATCGCAACGCAGGCACTAGCTGCTGCAACAAATACTCAGAAGACTTTCTAGCCTGCACCAACACATCGACATCGCGAGGCCCCTGGCGGTTTTCAAAGGCAGGAGAGATTTCATTCGGCAGGTAGTAAATCAGCGAACCCAGCGCTTTTTCACCCCAATAGCCCATCGTGTTTCGGCTCACGGTGATAATCGGCACGCGAGGCGGTAGTCGGAATCCGTAGCCACTGCTATGGGCGTGGTAAATCGTCGGGCGATCGCCTATTTTTTTGATCAGCTTGGGCACATCAAACCCCCAGCTCACCACAAAAATGCAGTCCTGATACTGCTTGCTTGCGAGCACCTCATCTAAGAACAGCGTGTCTTTTTCCGACTGCCGGTACGTCACAACCTCAGCATCGCAAATGTGCTGAGCCAGTTTGAGCGTATTGAGTTCGGCAGTGAGGCCCCCTGCAAAAAACTGTTTTGTCGTGCCAGGGAGCAAAAATAATAGCTTTCTCATCCAAAACCAGGAGCGCATCAGCGTGCGTGCACGATCACCACCATACTGCGCCAAGGACTTTTTCTTGGCGTCTCCTAGAAAAAGTCTCTTATTTCGATTCGTAGGCGGGCGCTTGCAAACTCTTAAACAGACTCACAGGCACCTTATGCGCATCTCGATACAGATGCTGAAACGTTTCTAAAAAGGCGTAGGTTGCAGGCGTCAGCAGCGTATCGCTCAGCCAACTAATCCCTAAAGGACGGGTGATATTAAAGGGCAGCTGAGCCGTGCGGACTTCTGGGGGAATCGGCTGGGCCGCAAGCTTGGGCAGTAGCGTAATCCCTAAGCCTTGCCGGGTCATACTGACGGCGGTGGAATCATTGGCAATTAGGTAGTCCACATCAATAGAAGGCTGGGCGTTGTGTAGGTAACGGCTAATAATTTTGCAGCAGTCACTGGACGAAGTAATCAGGGGGTGCTTGCGCAGGTCGGCCCAGGTCAGTTGCAGCTGCAAGTCTTCGCGCTGAGGGGGCAGCAGCGCAACAAAAGGATCGTCCAGGATTAGGAACGTCTCGAAGTCATTGCCCTTCAGTAAAGAGGCCATGGACAAATCAGCTTGGCCCTCATGCAGCGCATCTTCAACTGCTTGAGTGCTTTCAAACTCGGTGATGGTGACTTGAATAGTGGGGTGATGCTCATGCAAGTGGGCGATCGCACCCGGTAGAATCTCACTGGCCAAACTGCGAAAAGCCGCAATGCGAACAAGCCCGCCTTCAATACCCCGCGCCTGGGTCGCTGACTTTCCCATTTCTTCAATCAGGGCCAGTGCCTGCTGAGCTTGGGCAAAAATGCTGTTACCCACGGGCGTCAGCGAGGCCCTTTGCCGTCCGCGATGAATTAACACTACGCCCAGGGCGTCTTCTAACGCGGCAATGCTGTGGCTAATGGTGGACTGGCTCACGCCTAAGCAAAAAGCGGCCTCGCTAAACGTGCCAGTCTTCGCCACGGCAACCAGGGCTCGAAGCTGAGAAAACTTTACTTTTTCACTGAGTTTTTTTGCGGGTTTTCCAGCCATAACTTCCTTTTTAAAAGGACCGGACACAAAACACAAAAAGCGCGACGTGCTATCTAGAGAGAATGATCTCTTACAGAAATTATTTCAAAAGTAAGGCCATGCCAACTGTTCGACCAAGCGCTTGTACTGTAAGGCTAACGTAGTGCGGCGATCGCAACGTATCTATTTTTTGCATACCCCCTATTGGCTGAGTGCTTTGCCGCTTAGAGAGGCACTTCTTAGAGTAGGGACAACGAGGACAGCCAAGATAACGATCAACAAAGTTACAGCTCAACACATCTACAGCCGTGAAGTCAGCCGTGAAGTTTGTTGTTTTTGTTTTGAGGGTATCTCGCCACAAGCTAATCGCCAGCAATAGGGCGAAGGAGTTTTAGTCATGAACAGCTTCAGCCAGTTTTCCGCTCACTTATCTACTCATCCAGCGCCCAGCACGACCCACACCACACGCCAGCGGTTAGAGCAACTCTGGACAAATCCAGAACCCGCTAAAACGGCTCCTGCCTGGTCCACCACTTGGTATGGTCGTCTTGGCCAGTGGCTATTGCACTCACTCACGGACGGTGAGCAAGTGCGCATTTGGACAAAGCTCACACCCAGCGGTATTCAGTGGCATGCTTACGACCCTAAAAGGCAGCGCAAGTTTTCAGGGACCTCTGAAGAAGCACTGCGCAGCTGGCTAGAGCAACGCTACTATTCATAGTGAGCCATCTCATAGCGGGCCATCAATCGGTTTTGTGGGCAAGCGATCGCAGTTTTTAAGGCGATCGCTTGCCCACGCCCGTATCCGAAAAACAACACGTATTTGATCATCCTGTCGCCGGGAATACCGGTTAAACGCGTATGATGGTGCCATTGAGAGCATCGGCGGAGCGACATTATGTTTGGTTTGGGCGTACCCGAAATTGTCATTATTGGTATCGTGGCCGTTTTGGTCTTTGGCCCTAAGCGCATCCCTGAACTGGGCGGCGCATTAGGTAAAACGCTACGCGGCTTTAAAGAGGAAATGGACAAGCCCAGCGAAGACGATGAGTATTTTGAGGAGGACGACGACGAGCAATCCTAGCGATCGCGCTTCAGTCCGACTACGTCTACCAGCCCATTGCATCTACCCCTAAAAAAAGACCCGGTTGCTGACATGTGCAACCGGGTCTTTTTTGCGATGTCTGCACGCCTGTGAACTGTCCAGCATTAAATATCCAGCCGCTGATACACCTTGTCGATGTTGCGCATCTGATAGTCAGGGTTAAAGCAGTCTGCCAGCTCCTCAGGCGTGAGCTTTTCTTTGACCTGGGGGTCAGCTTCCAATAGCTTATGAAAGTCACCGCCGGTCGTATTCCAGGCTTGATGCGCGTTGGTTTGCACAATGCGGTAGGCATCTTCACGGCTAATGCCTTTGTCTACCAGCGTTAGCAGCACGCGCTGACTAAACACAACACCACCGTACAGGTTCATGTTGCGCTTCATATTGTCAGGGTAGACCTGAAGATTTTTGATGAGCTTAGTGGTCTCTACCAGCATGAAGTGGGTGAGGATGCAGGTATCGGGGAAAATGACGCGCTCTACGGAGCTATGAGAAATATCACGCTCGTGCCAGAGAGCGACGTTTTCTAGAGCAGCGATCGCATTCGCCCGCAGAATTCTTGCCATCCCGGTCAACCGCTCAGACTTAATGGGGTTGCGCTTATGAGGCATTGCCGAAGACCCCTTTTGCCCCTTCGCAAAAAATTCTTCAACCTCCAGCACATCCGTACGCTGAAGGTTGCGAATTTCTACCGCAAAGCGCTCAATCGAAGCACCCAACCCGGCCAAGGTCATGATGAACTCAGCATGGACATCGCGAGAGATGACCTGCGTAGAGGCGGTGTCTGGCTGCAAGCCCAGCAGCTGACAGGCCAGCTCTTCGACTTCTGGATCAATGTTGGCATAGGTACCGACGGCCCCTGAAATTTGGCCCACCGCAATTTCATCGTGAATGCGCGTGAGGCGTTCGCGGTGACGCTGCATTTCAGCCAGCCAGCCAGCCAGCTTAAAGCCAAAGGTCATCGGCTCGGCGTGAATACCGTGGGAGCGGCCAATCATCACCGTATCGCGATGCTCCTGCGCCTTATAGCGAATAGCTTGAATGAGGTTTTCGGTATGCGTGAGGATCAGCTTGTGACTAGCCACAATCTGAAGAGAAAGCGCCGTATCGAGCACATCCGAGCTGGTCATACCCACGTGAATGTAGCGGCCCGCGTCGCCCACGTACTCGTTGACGTTGGTCAAAAACGCAATCACATCGTGGCGGACTTCCGCTTCAATTTCTAAAATGCGAGCGACGTCAAAATTGGCTTTTTCCTTGATAGTCTCTACCGCTTCGGCAGGAATTCGACCAAGCTTGGCCTGCGCTTCGCAGACAGCTATTTCGACCTCTAACCAAGTCTGAAACTTGTATTGGTCTGTCCAAAGTTCGCCCATCTCGGGCAAGGTATAGCGTTCTATCAAGGGGTGCTAGATCCTAAAGCAACCGGATCATTTTATCGGGTCGCGGGACTAGCGCCTACACTATTTGATATTTCAGCTTGATATTTCAGCAAAATAGAAGGCACGCGTATCAGCTGGTTGACGCTCACAAAGCATCTTCAACGGGCCCAGAAAATGACTGTAAAACAGACCAAAATAGCTTGGTTGTCACCATTACCAGGCCAGTGATGATCCCCACAGTAATCATGACCTCTGGCATGTGCATCATCGCTAGCGCCACACCAAACAGTATCAGCGCCAAAATTCGCTTGTTCATAGCCTTGCTCCTTTCATCACTGACTCGTCTTAATAAAGCCTCACACTTAAAGCCTCACACCTTCGAGTGTAGCGATGAACCTTAGAAACGATCCCCGATCAATCAAAACCGTAGTAAGGCTTAATTTCGTTGAGGAAATCGTAACAATCGCAAGGCCCTTTCCAAGGAAAACGTCCCAAAGAAAACGTCCCAGGGCGCTAAATATCTTCTGGCTGCATACCTGAAACCACAGGGGCTGTGTTGCTCAGCTTAAGGTCAGGATGATCGCTTTCGACCTGGCGGCAGTTCCATTCATTTTTAAATAGCAGCACCGGACGGCCATAGCTATCTTTTACAGTGGCCGTGTTGAAAATGCGTCCTGCTTTTTCAAGCGCTGGCCAGCCTCCGGTCACCCAGCGAGCCACGCTGTAGCCAATGGGCTCTAGCAAGGTGTCCACGTTGTACTCATTTTTGAGCCTAAACTGCACCACCTCAAACTGAAGCTGACCGACCGCAGCCAAAATCGGATCGCGACGAGACTCGTCGGCAGAGTACATAATCTGCACCGCACCTTCCTCGCGCAGCTCGGACACGCCTTTGCGAAACTGCTTAAACTTGGAAGGATTAGGATTTTTCAGGTAGGCAAACATCTCAGGCGAGAAAAATGGAATGCCTTCGTACTCCAGCTTTTCGCCCTGGTAAATCGTGTCGCCAATGGCAAATACACCGGGGTTGTTAAGGCCAATGACATCTCCGGGGTAGGCCGCTTCTAGCGACTCTCGCCCCTGGCCAAACAGCTTTTGTGGATGGGAGAGCCGGACGCTTTTGCCCGTGCGCGCGTGATTGACGACCATGTCTTTTTCAAACTTGCCGGAGCACACACGAATAAAGGCGACGCGATCGCGATGGCGCGGGTCCATATTGGCCTGTAGCTTAAAAATAAACCCTGAAAACGCCTCATTCGTCGCAGGCACAGCGCCAATCGTGCTCTCATGAGGGCCTGGCTTGAGCCCATAATCCAAAAAGGCTTCTAAAAACAGCTCCACACCAAAGTTTGTCATGGCACTACCAAAGAACACGGGCGTCATTTGCCCGGCATGCACCATTTCTAAATCCAGCTCGGGGCCAATTTCATCGAGCATTTCCAGCTCTTCCATAAACTGGTCGTACAGCTCAGTGGTCACCAACTCTTCCAAACGAGGATCGTCCAAGTCGAGCACGATGTCCTTGGCTTCCTTGCTACCGTGAGCCGTCCGCTCAAATAGGTGCACTTTACGATGGCGACGGTCGAACACGCCTTTAAAGCGATCGCCTCCGCCAATGGGCCAGTTCACCGCATAAGTGGTTAGCCCTAGCTCCTGCTCAATCTCATCGAGCAGCTCTAACGGCTCGCGCCCAGGCCGATCCATCTTGTTAAAGAAGGTAAAAATCGGCATGTCGCGCATCCGACACACTTCAAACAGCTTGCGCGTTTGCGGCTCTAGCCCCTTGGCCGCATCTTCGAGCATGACAGCATTGTCGGCAGCGGCTAGAGTGCGATAGGTATCTTCACTAAAGTCTTGGTGACCGGGCGTATCAAGCAGGTTAATCCAGTAGTCGTCGTAGCTAAATTGCAGCACCGTAGAGGTAATTGAAATGCCCCGCTGCTGCTCTAAGGCCATCCAGTCCGAAACGGCATGTCGCTGCGCGCGCCGAGCTTTGACAGAGCCCGCTTCATGAATAGCGCCCCCATACAGCAACAGCTTCTCAGTGAGCGTCGTTTTACCCGCATCCGGGTGAGAAATAATTGCAAAATTACGACGCTGCTCTACAGCTTCAGCAATTTCAGTGTTGGAAACAAGAGTAGAGGTCATTTGCAGCAAATGTGCGAAAGGAAAGGTGCGAAAGGCAAACTAAACGAGCCAAGGCGGACATTTCTTGATTGTAGTTCTTTGTGAGAAACCAAGTCGTCACAGCGGATTGGCTTCAGCAATTGGACCTTTTTGAAGTCTGATAAAAATAGGTATTTCTGAGTATATTTGCTGAATCTGACATACATATATAACCAATGCATGTCGTAGGCATATCAACTGTTTGTTTCGCTACCGAAGTAAAAAAAGGGTTCGACCTCAAAAAGGGTTCGGCCAAAGCACATTCGGCCAGCAACAATAGTGGTTCTCAGCGCCAGCACATGACGGACTCATGGGGTAAGTCATGCCTTAGTTAGGCAACAGCATTTACCCATTAACCACCCTATAAAGAAGTGTGAAAAACAATGACTTTACTCAAAAAATGCCTCGCGGAGGGCGTCGGCACAGCTTGGTTAGTACTCGGCGGCTGCGGTAGCGCCGTATTAGCCGCAACCTTTACCGGGGCCGAACTTGGCAACGGGATTTCCTTTCCCTTAGGCCTAGGTTTTGTAGGGGTCTCCCTAGCCTTTGGCTTAACGGTATTAACGATGGCCTATGCGATTGGTCATATTTCAGGCTGTCATCTTAACCCAGCCGTATCGTTTGGGCTGTGGGCAGGCGGACGCTTCCCCAGCGGCGAATTACTGCCGTACATTATTTCACAGGTGCTTGGTGCCATTGTCGGCATTGGCATTTTGTACCTGATTGCGACCGGTCAAGAGGGCTTCGCAGTGGCCGATGCGACTTGGGCAGCCAATGGCTTTGGCGAACTCTCGCCTGGAAACTTCAGCTTAGGGTCCTGCTTTATTGCTGAAGTCGTCATGACCTTTGTCTTCCTCATCGTCATTTTGGGCTCTACCGATGACCGGGCCCCTAAGGGGTTTGCACCGATCTCTATCGGAATGGCGCTAACCCTTATCCACCTCATCAGTATTCCGGTTACGAATACTTCTGTGAACCCGGCTCGTAGCCTTGCACCCGCAATTTTTGCGGGGTCAGCCTACCTTTCGCAAGTCTGGCTGTTTTGGGTCGCGCCTATCTTTGGTGCACTCTTAGCTGGCTGGTTTTATAGCAGTGTGATGGCCGCGGGCTATGAGCCCGACATCATTGGTGAGACGGTTTCTGAACAGCCTGTTGTCACCACTCGCCGGTAAGCTTTTTGCAAGCCGCTTAGGCGCAGTCTGATTGCGGTAGCTGACAGCAGCAATCCATTAAAGAGCCCATCTTACGCATGCGTAAGATGGGCTCTTTAAGTAGTCTTTTCACAAACTGGCACATCAGTTTGAGTTAATTAGTGCGGATGAGCGATCGCACCCTCTGTAAAGTGCTGTATCGTTCCGTCGTCTCCTGCTATGTGCAGGTTCGCTACTATGCAACGTTTTCCCGTCATCTTGCCCGACGATGTTCATAGCAAGATTAAGCGCTTAGCCAAAGCCGAAGGCATTCCAGTCAAGCAGTATGTCGCTTGCGCGCTCACACGCCATATTGAACTGGTCGATGCGGGCGTCCCAGAGGTTAATAAAGTTCTTCCCGTAGTGCCTGCTGCTAGCTCTGCATCCGAAGCCTCCGCAGCCCCCACAGAAACGACAGTGGCCTCTACTGTGACTACTCTTACAGCTAACCAGGCCCCCGAGCCAATGCCCGAACCCATGGCAGAGGCTGCGCCAGAGCAAGGACTAGAGGAAATGGCAGAAGCGATGACCGAAGCCATGAAAGAAGCGATCGCCAGCTAACTTTCGCACATTCTCTGGCAGACACCCGTTCTCTGGCAGACACCTATTTTCTGGCAGACACCCCCTTAGCTCAGACTGTCGTTTGAGTAGCGTAACGCTATGGCAGCGGGCGGTCACATCGGTCACTAAGATAGTGACGACTACCGGGTTACATTTTGCTGCGTAGCCGAATCCGCATCACTCCGATTACGCAGGCTAGTGAGGGTAACGTACAGAGTCGGCAGCGCCAACACCAGGAGCAAACCTCCTAAGTAAACGGCCACTTCAAGCGCCGAGGGGACATCAAACAAATCCGAAAGCGTGGTGTAGGCCAGCATAGAATCTCACTAGAGAATAAAGTGTTCTGCTGCTAGTGATAACACACCTAAATAATGGCCAGACCGCTTTACCTGTATAGATTTATCGCGATACGTATCAAATAACTTACAACCCGATACAAACCAATAAGTTTTCAGGTTCTACCCCCTTAAATCAACATACGGGCCGCAGTATCCCTGCATAGGATGGCCCCGTTACAGCGCATCCATAGCCCAAGATCTAAACAGGGGCCAAAGACCTAAACAGATATCACTAACAGACTGAAAATAATAAGGATGAATATCGCTAGGCGAAAACCATTTTTACGCCATATCGGTATGCGATAAACCGCCTGCTGAGTCGGGGACAAAGCCGGCTGCACATCCTGATACAGCGTGCACGTCATGGCATGAGGACGCTTAGGAAAGTTACAGGTGTCGTCTGCATCGTAGGCACAGGTCGCACATAGCGACGGGCCGCTGGCGTCAGCGCGATGCAGATCTATACCAGGATGACCGTGAGCTTTGAGCGCGAGATTACAATGAGGGCATCGAAGAGCGGTGGAGGCTATAGCGCGATCGCACCGAGGGCAGGTAGGCATAGCAGTTGCTGACTCTCTACTTTATTGAGCGCCATACCAGTTGAGCGCTATACCGAGCCTAACTCAATAAAATGCTCAGTTGACTCATCTAGCGATGAGCCAGCATCATACGGTAAACCGCCCGTAGGTAAGGGGGATAGTTTGCCAAAATAAAAAAACACTCGCGCACACAAGCGCTGCCTTATTCAAGGAGAACGGCCATGGACACCTCTAACTTGCTCAGACAAATCGTGATGCTAGGCATTGGCACCACATCACTGGTGGCTGAACGAGTTAAGCAAATGAGCGAAGAGCTGGTCCGAGATGGCAAGCTCGATCCTGACCAGGCAAAGGGCTTTGTCGATGACTTTATGGCGCAGTTCAATATCAACCAAGGCGATATTGAAAAGCAAATGCAGCGTCAGGTGCGCAACATTATGCAAGATTTGGGCGTGCCCAGGCAGTCAGAAATGGATGAGCTGCGCGGACGACTAGACCGCCTAGAGCGCCAGCTTCGAGATCTTGAAAATAAGCAGTGGAAGTAGTTAACCTCCCATCACTTGCAAAAGCGTCGTACACTAGGGCCGTAAAAAGGCGTGCTAATCATTAGCCACAGAACCTATTGCTTAAAACCATGAGAGAAATACTAATTAGCTTTGGCGTTGTCGCAGCTTGCTGTGTGGTGCTACTGGTCGCCCAATTTACAGGGGGCGACGGCGAAAGTGCGATCGCAGGCAAAACCTCAGACACACCCGCAGCGCGCACTGAACAGGTCCAAACCGGGACTCAAATTGCCCAGGGCAGCGCCAGCGACCTGTCCACTGACAACACAACACAAGGGGAAAACATGGCTGAAGAGAACGTAGTAACGACCGATTCTGGCTTGCAGTACGTCGTCATTACAGAAGGCGACGGTGCCCCGGCCCAAGCAGGCAAGCAGGTGTATGTGCACTATGTTGGCACGCTAGAAGACGGCACCAAGTTCGATAGCTCACGCGATCGCGGTAAGCCTTTCGACTTTCCCCTCGGCCAAGGCAGAGTGATTAAAGGCTGGGATGAAGGCGTTGCCCTGATGAAAATTGGCGACAGATGGAAGTTCATCATTCCCCCCGAGCTAGGCTACGGTGCTCGCGGCGCAGGCGGCGTTATCCCACCCAATGCAACCCTCATTTTTGATGTAGAGCTTCTCCGCATCGGCAACTAGGACGCAGCTAAGGCCAAAGCCTGACAACTCAGCACAACAAACTCTCCTCTGACCGTCACAAAATCAGAGGAGAGTTTGCTTTTTAAACGGCTTTTATGCGGTTGCTTCAGCACAAGCGCGCCTTTGTTCAACATCTATCCAACGTCCGTAAAACAACCGAACTTATTGTGCAATCGTCCTTTTTAAGGCGGACTGAGGGCAATTTGAATGTGCACAGTATTGGCTGCGCTATCAGATCACGGCAACTAGATTATGGCGACTCAACGAACCTTGTTAGACCAGGCTAAACAAGGCAACCCGGATGCGATCGCATCCCTCATGAACCAGACGCTCGCCAAGCAAAATCGCCACATCAGAGTCCTACGCCAAGCCCATCAATACAAGCTGTTGGTAGAAGGCGAAGAGGTTCCCCCTCAGGCCGCTACGGTGAACTGGATTACGCAGGGGCTGAGAAAACTCGCAATTCCTGACGCCAAAGTCGCCATCATTTATGGCAAAGCAAAACAAAGCAAACAGCCCGAGTGGCAGCAAAGCATTCAGCTAGAAACCTCCAACGCACAGGCAGCCCCCGAGCCCACTGCAACTGAGGCAACTTCAACCGAGACAATAGAGGCCACCTATACCGACACTTCTACCGCAAACTCAGCCCAAGCAAACCAGCCGCAGCCCGCAGCCGAGAAGCCTCCAGAACCCACGTTAGATCTCACTGAGTACTGCTTTACTCGCAATAAATCTCTGTTAAAGGGGAACCTAACCCTGCCGTCCAAGGCTGTCATTCAGCTAGTGCTCTCCTTCCACGGCTTCACCAACGCGCACAAGCAGGAGGCGCTACCTCACATAGACAAAGGCTTACGCAAGCCAGAGCCCATCGTTGATGAAGCACTCAGCCCCGCCGCTCAAACATGGCTCGATCAGCTCCCTGACTTAGAAGGCCCCGATCGGCGAAAAGCCTCTATTTGGCTCAGTCGCTACTGCTTAGACCCTGCGGCCACAGCAGATCAGCTCGATGTGTCTTCCCCGGTCCCTGAAGCCGACACCGCAGAAGCAACCGACGAAAACCAGGAAAGCGAGCCGTCATCCACACAACGCCCGTTTCCTACCACCCACCGTCACCACTCACAATCGCCGTCTTCTCAGCCATCTTCTCAGCCGTCTTCTCAACGTGCCAACGCGAGCGGCACCGCATCCCCCGCAGCCCGTCCGTCCTTAGTCAATACCAACAGTTTGCCGCTATGGGTGATTCCTACGGTTTGGTCAGCGTGTCTCCTGATTTTTATTGCATTGGGCATCAACTCTGTGAAAGCAGCCGACTATGGCTACCCCAGCTGCGCCGATACGTTAGGGTCGCCTGAGAGCTGCATGTTGGCTGTGCAGCTGGTGGGTGATGACCTGGCGATGAGCGATGTCGTTGAAAGTGCTTCGCCCTTAATGACCCCAGAGGTCAAAGAGCGTGCGATCGCCCGATGTAGCAACGAGGGATACTTCATCAGTAGCAAGCCGCCGATGGGCACTTCTTGGCGTCCTAATCACGAGGACGCGATCACGATCACCGCTAGCAGCACAGAAGAACTCTTTCCTGGCGTCCTGCTAACAACCCTCACTCAAACCGATAGCCATGCTGATGGGGCCACCCTGCGGCTAGCCTGCCTAGACTACACAGAACCGTTTGAAATTCTTGACTTTGCCTCAGAAGACTTTGCCACTGATCTAGCAGCCGTCACCCAAGGTGAAAAGAAGCTGGATATCACCACCGATCTCATCAGCGTAGAATTCGATGAAATCCCAGAAAATTGGCCAGAAGAGCCCTACGATGGCTACGCTGAGATCACCCAGTCTTTTGAAAGGTTTGAAGGGGCCTACAACGTTTTTGTCAGCTTTGGTGCCAACACGCTGTTCACGGCCATAGGGCTCGTGATTGCCGTGATCTTATGCGCGTGCTATCGCTGCCACACCCTCAATGCCATCTACCAAACAGCACTCGTTTTAGGCGTTGTAGAAACCTTGCTGGCCATGATTCCGGGTATCGGCTTTTTCTCCATTATTGCCATGGAAGTGTTGGCGATTGGCACTACGAGCCGTATCGTGAAAGGGTTCGATGTGGACTGGACCTATGGCTATCACTCTTTGATGCTGGGAGCTGTGACCATTATGGGCGCTCGCTTTTTACTCAATTTGATGATGTATGGTGCGATCGCCTATCTCATATTCGCCTAAATCTCAGCAGACAAAACTTTCAACAAACCACTGCGAAAGACGGCACATCAAACACGATTAAGCTGCCAGTTGTAAGGCAAATATTTCACCGCAGCGTCTGAGGGCAGCGCCTGTTTTAGATATTGCTGAACATAGGTAGGAATCGTACTGCTAACAGTCAAAAAATCTTTCTCATACCATTGAAAAATCTTGCTGCAATACAGCGTGTTGCTGGCCGCGTCGTACCTGTTTTTAGTAGCGTCATTGAGAAAATCTTGAGCTGATTGCTCCAGCTGCTGAGCAAGCGTTTCCGGGCGGTAGGCTTCATTACGCAAAATAGGGCAGCTTACCGACGCGCACACCAAAGCAAAGTGAATTCGAGGCTCTGCGAACTGCTTGCGGATAAGATCGTGCTCAAGGTTGTCCAAGCTTAGAGTGCGATCGCCCAGCGTATACACAGGTTTAGAAAAAAACAGCTTAAACGCAGCTAAGTTTGGCACGCCGAATACAGTAGGGCGAACCGAATCTATCGGGTATTTACGCAGCACCTGACGGATGGTAAGTGCGTTGTAAAGGTTAATAAGCAGCGCCAGCTTAGTATCCTCATCAGGCCATGATGATAGCTCTGTTGATTGCAAGGTAGCTAGCCAAGCGTTCAGCTGCGCCACTGCCTGACCAGTCGCTTTCCAGCGCTGATAATCCACCTGGCCTCGGTCATTGACGTACTCCACCAGTAACTGATGCCAGGGCTCAAAATTAATAGCCGCTTGAGAAGTTGTTGGCATAAGGTCTCATCCATCGTCTCTATTCACGGTTAGACACGTCAGACGCGCGGTTCAAAAACTGGGTGTACTCAGGCTGAAACAACAGCTTGACAGTCCCCGTAGGCCCATTGCGATGCTTGGTCAAAATAATTTCGGCAATGCCCCTATCCGGCGTATCTGGATCGTAATACTCCTCCCGGTACAGCATCATAATCAAATCTGCATCCTGTTCAATCGCTCCAGATTCACGTAGGTCGGACATCATGGGGCGTTTGTTGGTACGAGATTCTACACCACGACTGAGCTGGGAGAGCGCAATGACAGGCACGTTTAGTTCGCGGGCGAGTCCTTTGAGCGATCGCGTCATTTTAGAAAGCTCCTGCACCCGGTTATCCCCCGAGCCTTCCATCAGCTGAAGGTAGTCAATTAAAATAAGCCCCAACGCACCGCCCTGCTCAGCCTGTAATCGCCTGGCCTTAGAGCGAATTTCGGTCACGCCAATACCCGGCGTATCATCAATAAAAATCGGCAGCTGGGAGAGCGTATTAATCGCATGGCCCATCGGCTCCCACTCATGTTGGGCAATGCGGCCCGTGCGCAAGCGGCCACTTTCAATCTTAGCTTCTGAAGAAAGCAGGCGATAAATGAGCTGGGCTTTGGACATCTCCAAACTGAAGATAGCGACCGGCTGACGGTGTGTATCGGCGATATTACGAGCGACGTTGAGCACAAAACTGGTGTTGTGAACGCAGATATCATTAGCAACAAAATTGTGAGTTTCTGGAATGGTTAAGTCGTACACCTGTTGATTGCCAGCAGACTCAATGGAAACGATTTCATCCCAATAGATATCGCTAGTAGCCATATCTTGCAAAGGAGGATGCTCCAATGTGTTGGCAAGGGCCACCAGTCGCGGGCGGCTCAAAGCGCGTTTGCCCACATGAATGTTACTAGAACTGGCCAACCCTGCTCGTTTGGCTAGTCCAGACCAGCTTTCTTCTCCTTTCGCTGTTTTCAATACATCCCATACTTCGATAGGAATCAAATCGCGGTTGGTATGATATCTCTTCGCTCCGACAGCTTCAACCACCTGATTTACAGCGGCTTCTTTGCTAAAAATACCGATCTCGTTGGCAAACGTAGTCAGCGCGATCGCATCAGTAATATCCAGCTGCCAAGCCGCTCTTCTGGTGTCTTTGTATTTCACCTGGCGTGACTTGAGCGTGGCAATAATGCCAAACCGTAAGAGCAAATGCTGAATTTGTCGGGCCAGCTTCTCACAAACAGAGGTGTAGCCAATCTGCGCCTGCCCGCTGGCTAGGACCGAGGCCCAGCCATCTGTTGCAAACAATCGATTCAAAAATAGGGCGAGTTGTACCTTAGGTAACGTAAAGACAACGGAGGGAATGACCTTGTTATGAGCACTACAGCCCCATAATCTCAGGTCTTCTAGCCAAGCAGATACAGGGTTTTTACCCGTCCAGCGGATGGTTTCATAGCCTTCAGGTGCAAGCTGGTGAGGGGTCACTTTAAGGACGTTGCACAACACGTCAAATACTTCTGGCTCAGGGGCACATATGCCTTTCCGCCACTGTGTAATGAGGGAAGGACTCACACTAAGTTGCTGAGCGAGCCCTCTACCAGTGATGTTAGCTGTTTGCATTAACTGCGTCAGGTTATTGGCAAACACGTGACGTTGTTGCGTGAGCTGATCGACATCAGTTGTGACCGCAAGGGAAGGTGTCCGAGTGCCCTGAGAGTCATCCATCCTCACTTTGGCAGTAGAAAAGTGACTAACCGCTTCGGTAAAGTCAGTCTGTACAACCGGATTGAGGTTGGTAAACATCGGAGAACTTCCCGTCAGTCCACCATCCCCAATAAAGTAGGCCAGTAGCTTGATTTGGTAGTCGGGTATGGCCTGAGTGCCAAAAATAGGGAGCTGCCGGGGCACTGCAATGCGATCGCCCACCGATAGCTCAGCCAGTGGCTTCCAGCCCTTCATCGTTAGGTAGGGATGAGGCAGGGTTGTTTCAACCACTCTTCCTAGCCGAGTACTCACCTTAAAAACGGGCTTGATGCCATCGTCTACAAATGCACTCGGCTGGGCCACCTCAAACCGTAATCGCGAGTTAAGCGTTAACAAACGAGCCTGTTGCGACTCATAAATAGATTGAATAGTCGCCACAGAACCATCCGCCTGCAAAATTTCGGCACTGGCACTGAGGCACTTCCCCATTGCCGGACGTGCAGCGGCGATAATCAGGTCAGAACGCTGAAAACCCTGGGTCATCGCATCTAGGTCGTAGAAACCACAGGCCAAGCCGGGAAGAACCATTCCCAGCGATCGCTGCTCAATGTCAGAAAAGGTATCGGTGAGGATATCTGAGGTCGCTGTCAAACCAGCAGTGGGTCGCTCTTGGGTAATGCCAAAGAGTTCCTGCTCTGATTTGTCGAGGACTTCTTCTAAGGGCGTTTCGGTTTCGTAGCCTAGCTGGATAATTTCGCCGCCCGATTGAATCAGCTTGCGACGGGTGTATTTATCCATCACTAGCTTGGCGTACTGGTCAATATTCGCCGCACTCACGGTTCGGTCTACTAGCTGGGCTAGGCGGCTTTGTCCCCCTACTTTTTCAAGCACGCCCTTGTCTTTTAGCCAGGAAGCGACCCCCATCATATCGGTGGGCAACCCTCGCGCTTGCAAATCCAGCGCGGCCTGATAAATGCTACGATGCGCCGCGATGTAATACGCCTCTGGAACCAAGACTTCGGTCACGCGTCCAATGGCTTCAGGGTCAATCAAAATGCCCCCCAAAATGGCTTCTTCTGCCTCAATATTTTGGGGTGGCAGACGATCAATAGCAGGCTTAAAACGAGGCTCTGAAGAAGAAACCATAGATGGGGGAGTGGGGTTCGGGCTTTGACTACGCTTAGCCTATGGAGGTTATGGCGTAGCCAAGAGCCCGGTGTGAACACTGGTCTTTTAATACTGGCTTTTCAATAGTAAAAGGGTAGAGAACAACTTAGCTCTCTACCCTTATTAAATTAACGAATAGTACAAATATTCGCTATGTATGAATGGACCAACCTCAGTTGCCCAAGCGTGGCTTAATCGGGTGCAACGCGCAGGTTAATAGTCGCTGTGACTTCGCTGTGAAGCTTAATATCTACCTGATACTCGCCCAGCTTGTTGATATCGGGAATGGTGATTTCGCGGCGGTCTACTTCTTTGCCTGCGTTAGCTTGGATGAGCTCTGCGATTTCAGCGGCAGTAACCGTACCAAAGATGGCGTCATCTTCGCCAACGGCTTTTTTCACGGTGAACATGCCAATGGTGTTGAGCGCGGTCTTAGTAGCCTCTGCTTCTTGCTTAATGGCTTCTAAGCGCTGGCGCTCTTTTTCACGGCGAAATTCTACCTGCTTAAGCACACCGGGCGTTACCCGATATGCCAGGCTACGAGGATACAAATAGTTGCGGGCGTAGCCTGGAGCTACTTCGACCAAATCACCGTTATTCCCCAGCTTGGGAATGTCCTGAGAGAGGACTACCTGAGTTTTTTTTCTCGCCATTTCTTTTACTAATTTGCTTTTATCGCAGCGCAGTTTTCTACTTTACTCAACTTAGGCGCGGTGTGCAACCAGTTTTTGCGACTCACCTTTATAAGTAGCCCCCAGTAGCACCGCCTTAAAAGCGATCTTTCAACGCTCGCACGTGGGCAAAGACAGCCACATCGTCTTCACTACCGGCTACTGACTGTAGGGCAGGAGCGTCCCATCGTAAAAAGGGGTTGGTCGTTTTTTCGTCGGCGAGAAGTGAGGGCACAGTCGGTAAATCTCGCTGACGGGCCGCAGTGACAGCGGCAAAACGCGATCGCAACGTTTCATTATCACCGTCCACACTCAGCGCAAATTTTAGATTGCTTAGGCTGTACTCGTGGGCACACCAGACCCGTGTGTTGTCTGGCAGGTTGCGCAGCTTCTCTAAGGACTGCTGCATTTGCTCAGGCGTTCCTTCAAAAAGCCGACCACAGCCACCGACAAAAAGCGTATCGCCACAGAACAATTCGCCAGGCTTGGCCTCATCGCCCAGTTCTGTCGTTGGGGGAAAATAGTAGGCAATGTGGCCGCTGGTGTGGCCAGGGACAAACAAAACTTTGCCGATGCGGTCGGCAAAGGTAACGCGATCGCCCTCTTTCATGCAGTAAGTTTGCTTCGGAATCCGACCCTTGTCGGCCTCGCTACCGTACACCTCTGCTTTAGGAAATCGCTTGATAAGTTCGCGGTTGCCGCCCACGTGATCATTGTGATGATGGGTATTAAAAATCGCCACTAGGTTGGCATCGAGTGCGGCTAGCTTTTCAAGCACGGGCGAGGCATCTGCTGGATCAACCACAGCCGCCGTTCCGTCAGCAGGATGGTGCAACACAAAAATGTAGTTATCGGAACGCGCCGGAAGACGATAAATATCCATATAAAAAGAGATGGGAAAAAAGCAAGCTAACAAAGCAAACAGCCAGCAAAGCAAACAGCTAACGAACAAAACGTCAAAGAACCGTTAGCTAACCGTCCATGAATAGTCAACTGATAACAGTCAACTCATAAAGGAGTCACGACTACGTTATCCCGTCGCGACTAGCAGGCGATCGCACTTCGTTTCGTCGTGACAATCAGGCAGGCCAACCGGGCATTTCAATCAGGCATTCGGGCATTCTGAGCTATGGCCAGCATCAAAGCTCACTATGACGAACGCTTCCGCCTCACGGTTTAGTCAACTCTCTAATAACTTTTTGACGACGGTTTTAACGACTGTAGTTGTCATTAGCCTAATTTTAGTGGCGATTGGAAGCTTTAACATCTTCCAGGTTTCGCAAGGCTTTCGAGGGGGCATTACCAAAGACTTTCGCGTTCAGCAGCTCAGCGGCGAAGTGGTTCATCTCAATGAGGTGCTGACCATGTCAGCTCGGATGGCCGCAGCTACGGGCGATAGGTCCTGGGAAGCGCGCTATGAAGCCTATGAGCCCATTTTGAGAAAGTCTTTACAAGAAGCGATCGCACTGGCACCAGAGATCTACGAGCCCTATGCCGAAAATATTAACAGCGCGCAACGCAGGCTCATTGAGTTAAATGCCCAGGCCTTTGCGCTCGTGCAGCAGTCCCAACCTGAAAAAGCACTGACCGTACTGTTTGGCACAACCTATGCCGCTCAAAAAGAGATTTATGCCAACAGTATTCGCCAATGGTCGGGCGCATTGCGACAAAAAAATAAAACGAACCTAAACCGCTACGGCAACGGTCTCTTTTGGGCCGGTATTTTTAGCATCGTTAGCTTTTGGGGCCTAGCCCTTGCTTGGGCCATGGTGCTGACCATGGTCAAGCGATACATTCGCCTGCGCAAAGCCGCTGAAAAAAAGCTGCACCGGGCAAAGCACCAGCTGGAAGTTAGCCATCAAGACCTCACCGTTTCAAAGGCTGCCCTGCTGCAAAAGGCCACAACCCTAGAGCGAATTTTGACCGAGTTCCAAGAAACCGAAAGTGAGCTAGCCGTTAGCAACCGGGAGCTTCAGGTCTCCAAAGCAGCGCTCGAACAAAAAGCCGCCACCTTAGAGGAGATTTTAGAAGAGCTACAGCTCGCGCAAGTACAGATGGTACAAAGCGAAAAGATGTCGAGCTTAGGTCAGCTAGTCGCAGGCGTTGCCCATGAAATTAATAACCCAGTCAATTTCATTTACGCCAACCTAGAGCCTATTGGAGAGTATGTGCAGGACTTGCTGGGGTTAATTGGCTCTTACCAAAAGCACTACCCCGACCCGCCGCTCACCTTAGAAGCCGAAGTCGCAACCGCCGACTTAGGCTTTATCGAAGAAGATTTGCCCAAAATTTTAACTTCGATGGAAGTCGGCGCTGAGCGCATCCGCCAAATTGTGTTGTCACTGCGCAATTTCTCTCGGTCGGATGAACAAGGCCGAAAGCCCGTAGATATTCATGAGGGCATAGAAAGCACGCTGGTGATTTTGCAGCATCGACTTAAAGAACAATCAGAACTATCCGAAATTGAAATTGTGCGTGACTATGAAATGCTCTCAGCAGTGGAGTGCTATCCCGGCCTGATGAACCAGGTCTTTATGAATATCCTCTCGAATGCCATTGATGCCATAGACGAGGACTGCGCCCAAAAAGGCAGACAGGAACGCGGCAGTATCACCCTGCGCACCTATGAGGAAACAGATGCAGACGGTGAAGACTGGGTAGGTATTGCGATCGCAGACACTGGCATTGGCATTCCTGAAGCGATTCAAGATCGCGTTTTCGATGCCTTCTTTACCACTAAGCCTGTCGGCAAAGGCACGGGCATTGGCCTATCGATTAGCCATAGCCTGGTCACCAAAAAGCATGGCGGCAAGCTCACCTTCACCTCAGAGCCCGGACAATGCACTGAGTTCGTGGTGCAGCTACCTACTCAACTCTCAACAGAGAGAAAGCAAGGCAATGAATTTATTGTGCAGCCACCCGTCACGCCAGCGACGCCAAACCTATTAGAATCAGCTACTTAAGCGCTTCAAACCCACAATACTGAGAGACTGCTGAGCGTATCCTGTGATACAAATTCAGAAACACTCTGGATATGCTCAGCAGTCCATTAATGCCTCCTCAGCTACGGCCTTAACGCAGATGTCATTCTAAATGCAGTTAAGAAACCAACCCGCCAAGGTTAAGGAGACATCCCATGAAACGCCAACTATTGACCGCACTTCTTTTGACCGCTGCTACCGTTGCTATCGCTCCTGTTGCCAACGCAGCCGAAGCAAAATCTATCGACAACATTCAAAAGACTCGCCTTACTTTCCTAGAGAACCAGTCCAAAGCCGTTGGGAACCTGCAAGCCACTCGCTTGACCAATCTCGATGCTCGCAACAAGCAGTCTGTTACCAACATTCAAAAGACTCGACTCACCTTTTTAGAGAATCAGTCCAAAGCTGTTGAGAATGTGCAAGCTACTCGCTTGACCAATTTAGACGCTCGTAATAAGCAATCTGTTGGAAACATTCAAAAAACGCGTCTCACTTTTCTCGACAATCAAACTAAAGCCGTTGAGGACATTCAAGCGACTCGCTTGACCAATCTGGATGCTCGTAACAAAGGCAACCTCAAGTAATCGCCGTATTAAAAACAGAGTCACCACAGACCGATCGACAACAGACAGATAAATAGTAGAGGCCCTTGAAAGCTGACTTCCCCCTATTGGGTTCGGCTTTCAAGGGCCTCTTTTTTACAACAACTTTTACAACAACAGGCTCCGTGCAGTCATCAACGAGGCATTTCATTGAGGCAAACAGTGAACGTTTATAGTCCAAACATGTCGAGTTGTTCTTCCGATGCTGGCTGCTGAGCCGTTGAGGGCTCCAGGTTTTCTTTGGCCGTTTCTTTGGCCGTTTCTTTGGCCGTTAGCGTCTCTGAGGGGTCTGATAGCCCCTGAGCTGTCTCAACCGCTTGAGGGAGGGTCTCTCTCACCGCCGCTTTTTTAGGTTTTCTCTTTTGAGCCGTCACCTCCGGATTCTGAGGCGCTTGAGCAACAGGCGCTTGAGTCACTAAACTTTCCTCAACAGCTGCTTCCTTTCGCTGCGGCTTTGGGCTTCCCTTCCGCTTCCGCTGTGGATTCCTTGAGGCCTGATTCTGCGGGCTTCTCAAGCCGACGGCAATGGTACTATTTTGCTCGATTTGGCTCATGACCTGCTTAGCACGACCAATCACCGAGGCAGGCAATCCCGCCAGACGCCCCGCCTCAATGCCGTACGACTTATCGGCACCGCCGGGCCTGACCTGATGCAAAAAGATAATTTGATCCGGCATCTCTTTGACCGTCACCTGATAGTTCTCGACATTCGAGAGAATGGAGGCTAGCTCATTAAGCTCGTGATAGTGAGTGGCAAAAATAGTGCGCGCGCCAATTTCAGTGGCGAGATGCTCAGCAACGGCCCAGGCAATAGAAAGACCGTCAAAAGTAGCGGTACCTCGGCCAATTTCATCGAGCAACACCAGTGATTGAGGCGTCGCATGGTTGAGAATGTTCGCGGTTTCGTTCATTTCCACCATGAAGGTAGATTGCCCAGTGGCTAAGTCATCAACAGCGCCAACGCGGGTAAAAATGCGATCGCACACACCTAACACAGCAGACTTAGTCGGCACAAAGCTCCCCACCTGAGCCATCAGCTGAATCAGGCCCACCTGGCGCAGATAACAGCTTTTGCCACTCGCATTCGGCCCGGTCAAAATCACCAGATCAGGCGTGACCCGCTCCGTCTCCTGCTCAGGCGCATTGGTCACACTGCCCAGGCCAGTATCATTAGGGACAAAAAAGCCCGCAGGTAAAGACTGCTCCACCACGGGATGGCGGCCATCTTCTACAAAAATAGGTCGCCCCGAGACGATCTCTGGCCGTGCGTAGCCCTGATAAATAGCGACCTCTGCCAGGGCCGCAAGGACATCAGCGGCCGCGACAGCGACTGCCACCTGACGAATCAGGCTCACGTGCTCACTGACCTGTTCGCGCAAGCTAATAAACAGGTTGTATTCCAGCTCATGAATCTCGGCATTCGTAGTCAGAATGCGGGCCTCACATTCTTTTAGTTCAGGTGTGATGTAGCGCTCTTCATTGGTCAGCGTTTGCTTGCGAATATAGTTTTCGGGCGCTTGGGCAGACTTACTGCGTGAAATGCTGAGGTAATAACCAAAGGCTTTGGTATAGCCCACTTTTAAGTTTGAAATGCCGCTGCGGGTGCGCTCGGTGGTCTCTAAGTTGGCAATCCATTGCTGGTCGGTGCTGACTTGCTCTCGCAGCTGATCTAACTTGCGGTTCACACCATCGCGAATCAGGTTGCCTTCGGTGAGGTAGAGCGGCGGATTTTCGACGAGGTGCGATCGCAACACATCCCCTAGCGTCTCCAGCTCAGGCGGCACAAACTGCAACGTTACCAAATAGGGCGAGGTCGCATGGCCCATCAGCGCCGCCAAATCCGGCAGCTTCGCAAATGAATCGGCCATGGCCACTAAGTCACGACCATTCGCCGTGCCCGACCCAGCCCGACCCGCCAGCCGCTCTAGGTCATAAATTTGCTTGAGCAGCTGCTGTAGCTGCTGACGCAAGCTGCCATGGGTCACCAGTTCTTCAATCGTGTCTTGCCGCGCTTTAATTCCCTCTATACTCAGCAGCGGCTGCAACAGCCATCGCCTGAGCGCCCGCCCGCCCATCGCCGTCACCGACTTATCGAGCGCCCACAGCAAAGATCCATGAAAAATGCCGTCTCGGCAGGTTTGGGTAATTTCTAAATTCCGCCGGGTTTGATGGTCAATCACCAAAAACTCACTGAGTGAGTAAGTCGATAGGCTTTGCAAGGGCGCAATCGTCTCCTTTTGCGTATCCTCCAAATACTCCAACAGGCCCCCCGCCGCCCTCGTGGCCAGCGGCAGGTGAGCGCAGCCGAAGCCTTCGAGCGATCGCACCCGAAAACTCTCCAACAGTCGCTGCTGTGCCTCAGCTTTGGTAAACGGTGTCTGTGAGCGAAACGTGTAGCAAAACTGCGTGGGTAGGCAGGTCGGCAGCTGGTCGGACTTTTCCCCCGGACGCAGCAGCGCCCCCAAATCCGGCGCATTAGTCGGCAGCAGTACCTCAGCCGGCTGCAATCGCATCAGCTCTTGGGCCAAACTCTCCAAATCGCTCGACTGCGCTGTAAAAAACTCCCCCGTTGAAACATCGGCATGGGCCAGCCCCCAATGCTCACCGGCAATCACCACCGCCGCCAAAAAGTTATTGCGCCGCGCACTCAGCATTCCTTCTTCTAAAACGGTTCCGGGGGTAATAATGCGGGTCACCTCCCGCTTCACTAAGCCCACTGCCTTCGCCGGATCTTCCACCTGATCGCAAATGGCCACCGCATAGCCCTTTTCCACCAGCTGAGTGCAGTAGCGCTCCAGCGCATGGTGGGGAATGCCAGAAAGCGGCACCCGGCCAATCGCCTTACCCGCATCTTTACTGGTGAGCACTAACTCCAGCTCGCGAGCGATGGTAATCGCATCTTGGAAAAAGGTTTCAAAAAAATCACCCACCCGATACATCATCAGCGCGTAGGGATGAGCATCTTTCATCTCTACGTAATGACGCATCATCGGCGTAAGCACGGCCCGATCGATGTCTCGATAGTCAGCGTAGCGAACCGTATGCTTAGCCAGTCGCTCGGGGATACCGTAGTCCTTCGGGGTGTCTTTCGGGGTGGGCTGAGAGTTGGCACGCTGACCAGTCAAATCCTTCGCTTCGGAAACACTCATAGACGCTGGGAATGGGGCATATATCCAATATTTTAAACGCTAATGCTGCGCCCATAGCGATCGCACATTTAGACTTAATACCCACGAAATACCAACGAGCCAAACAACGCAGTTCATCCGCTTTATCAACACTTTAAGGAAAGAAAAATAGCAGCGGTCACTCGGGTCAAAGCGCTGATAACAAGGCCCTACAGACAACTCGCCTAGCGTCACAGGTGAGTGAGCGTCGCCAAGGTGAGGAACCCAGCTTATTGTCGGACGTCAACCGAGGTACATCTACCAATATCCACATCTACGAATTGACGAGGTGATGAAGCTGAATCCGATTACAGGCTTCTTCGCTCAACCTTCTGCTAGGGCATCTACATCAACACATTTATATCAGGACATCTATATAAAAAGCATCGCTGAGCAGCCTGTGCTCGTAGCACTTCGTCACGGTGCCGTTAAACGCCCTAAATAAAACGCAACTATGTCGACTTCTATTTTAAGCGCGCCTAGTCAGCTTGGCGACAACAGCAGTCTCGCAGCCTTCTCACCTGCTCTGCACACGTCAGCAGCGGCGCTGGATGTATCCACTAGCAGCACAGGCGAACACATTGTCTTCATCGATAGCAAGGTCGATAGTTTAGACCAGCTCATGGACTCTCTGAGCGAGGCCACGGTTTACCTGATTGAAGGGCAAGACGGCGTCAAGTTCATTAGTGAGGTGCTCCAACAGCACCAAGCCGCTGGAAAAACTGCCAGCAGCGTTCATATTTTGGGCCATGGCCAAGCAGGTCAGTTACAGCTAGGGTCTGCCACCCTAACAGCCGATAGTCTCAATGGCTATGCCGAAGACTTAGCCGCTTGGAGCCTCACGCAAACCAACGACGTTTTGCTCTATGGCTGCGATGTAGCCAAAGGTGAAACAGGCAACGCCTTTATTGACCAGCTGGCACTGCTCACAGGCGCAGATATACAGGCATCTAACGACCTCACAGGCAGCGCAGCACTCGGGGGCGATTGGGACTTAGAAGTCACCACAGGCAGTATTGAAACAGCCCTCGTCATTAGCAAAACGGGTCAGGCTAGCTATCAGGGGACGCTCGCATTAACGATTCAAGGCAGCACACCTGGACAAAACAAAACCATTCGGATTGACGAGGGCGAAACTCTCGTCAGAGACTTTCAAGTACTCGGTGCGGGCGGCGGATTCACCGAAGGTAATGGGGTTGAGTACTACTTCGGTGGCGGCCAAGATGCCTATCTCTTCGACTTAGATACCGACACCGGCTTGCTTTCTTTTCAAGAAGCCGCTGACTACGAAAATCCAGCCGATGCCAATAGAGACAATATTTATGATGTCAATATTCTGGCAATTGACTACTCAGGTCAATCGATCAATCAGGCCTTTGGCATTAAGGTTCAAGATGTGACTACAGGCGATCCGACACCGCCTGCTAATTTAGCGATTGTCACTAATGGTGGTGGCACCTCAGCCACCATCGACGTAACCGAAGGCACCTCGCTGGTTGCAGATATCAATGTCACAGGGGCTGGCGGCGGATTCACCGAAGGCAATGGGGTTGAGTACTACTTCGGTGGCGGCCAAGATGCCTATCTCTTCGACTTAGATACCAACACTGGTGTGCTTTCTTTTCAAGAAGCCGCTGACTACGAAAATCCAGCCGATGCCAATAGAGACAATATTTATGATGTCAATATTTTGGCAATTGACTACACAGGTCAATCGGTTAATAAGACCTTTGGCATTAAGGTTCAAGATGTGACTGCAGGCGATCCGACACCGCCTGCTAATTTAGCGATCGCGACCAATGGCGGTGGCACCTCAGCCACTATTGACGTCACCGAAGGCACCTCGCTGGTTACAGATATCAATGTCACAGGCGCTAGAGGCGGATTTACCGAAGGCAACGGCGTTGAATACTATTTCTTTGGGGGGCAAGACGCTTACCTGTTCGACTTAAACAACGATACTGGCCTCCTTTCTTTTAAAGACGCGCCGGAGTTTGACAATCCCATTGATGCCAACGGCGATAACACTTACGACGTCAGGATTTTAGCCATTGACTATGCCGGTCAAGAAACCACTCAAACGATGGCCATTGAAGTTCAAGAAGTGGCTGCGCAAACCCCTATCATCACCAGTAACGGCGGCAACAACACCGCTGTCATCAACGTTAACGAAGGCAACACTGCCGTAACCGACGTCAACGCCTCAGCAGCCAACGGCGCAAGTGAAGGCAACGGCTTTGTCTACTCTCTTAACGATGGTGAAGATGCCGGTTTATTTGATATCAATCCGACAACGGGCGTTATCTCTTTTAAAACCGCGCCTGATTTTGAAAATCCAGGCGATGCCGACAGCAACAATGTTTATTTTGCCAATGTGCTAGTGCAAGATCCTACCGGAGCCTCTGATAGTCAGTTCCTCTCGGTGGTGGTCAAAAATGTTGTAGAGGCCAATAACAAGCCTGTTATTACCAGCAATGGCGGTGGAGATGCGGCCTTTGTTCAAGTCCCAGAAAACACCCTCGTGGCGGTAGATATGTCCGCAACAGATGCCGAAGGCGATACCGAAGGCAATGGGATTACCTATCAAATCAACGCTGGAGAAGATGCCGACCGCTTTAATATCGACCTCAATACAGGCGTCATCTCATTTAAGGTCAGCCCCGATTTTGAAAATCCCCTAGATGACGATGGCAACAACATCTATCGCATCAACGTACTGGCGTTTGATTCACAAGGCCAAGCCGACAGTCAATTTATTGAAATTGAAGTGACCAATATGGTGTCGGTATACCTCTTAGGCGGCCAGTCCAACATGGCCGGAGAGACCAGCAGCGCCAATGATTTAGCAGGGACACCCTTAGCGAGCCCACTACCTGCGGTACAAATTTGGCAGCCAGGATTCAATGCGTTTGAGGCATTGCGACCTGGATTTAATAGTAACTTTGGGACAGGTTCGGGCTTCGGCGCTGAGCTAGGCTTTGGCCATGCCATGGAAGCCGCCCGTGTTAACGGCAGCCTAGAGAGTGAAGAAATTTACATCGTGAAGTATGCGATCGGCGCAACCAGCCTAGCAGTTGACTGGAAGGTGAGCGGCGGCAGCACTTACAGTAGCTTCAACGCTTGGGTTGGCGGCGCGCTCGATAATCTGGAGGCCGCAGGCATTGGCTTTGAGATTGAAGCCATGCTGTGGATGCAGGGTGAAAACGATGCCTTCACGCCCAGTGGATTGCCAGCCGGATCTTTCGCAGCGAGTTATCAAGCCAATCTGACTAATTTTATTAGCGATATTCGCAATCGGTACAATACCAATCTGGATTTCGTCATCGGTCGTCTCCATGATGAGCTGACCCCTAATTTTTATACGGATGCTGAGGTTGTTCGCAGCGCGCAAACCAACGTCGCCAACGCGAACAGCAAAAACTATCTGGTCAATACAGATTCATTTAGGGTGAACCCCGTCGATGGCGTCCACTTTGATTCCTCGGGGCACCTAGCGTTGGGCGAAGCTTTTGCATCGGCTCTGATTGGATAAACCACCGGGCAGTCAGCTCACTCTAGCTGACTGTAGCTGACTGGCCAGAGCTCACTGTCCAGTGGGCTGACCCAGTCTTCCTTATGTTCTAAGAAAGCTCCAAGCTCTCTTTTTATCGCATTGACTCCTTTTCACTGTTCACACGCGTCATCCAGCCAATTAGCCAGCACCCTCCTATACCCACCATGCCCCCTGAATTTAGTAGCGATATTGTGATGTACACCGGAGCCTTTGAGAGTACGCCTCAGTATCAAGATATTGCAGGCACACCCGCAAAA
The DNA here is from genome assembly GCA_039820525.1 of Cyanobacteria bacterium J06634_5. Classification (GTDB taxonomy): domain Bacteria; phylum Cyanobacteriota; class Cyanobacteriia; order Phormidesmidales; family Phormidesmidaceae; genus Phormidesmis. The sequence goes on along the minus strand of JBCBPY010000008.1, from coordinate 155,864 downwards.
GATTCGCTCGTGGGCAGCGATCGCGCTGAGCGGTTGGCTGGGTTTGGCGGTAACGACTACGCCAACGGCGGGGGCAGCCAGGATATCTTTGTCTTGGCTGATTTTGGCGGTAGCTACTACACCCAGCAGGGCTGGAACGATTCGCTTTACATTGCGGATTTTACAGCCGGAGAGGACAAACTCCAGCTGAACGCTACGCCCCCTGGGACCGCCTCGCGCTATACCTCAGAGCTGGGCAATGGCGGGCTTTGGCTGTATGACCAGGGAGATGCGATCGCTTTTCTTCTAGGCACCAGCAGCTTCGATTTTAATAAAGACGCCATCTACCTACAGGATTTAACATCAGCACCTGCACGGGCAGAACCCACGCAGCCAGCCGCAGAAAAACGGATACTAAAGGAGGCTGTCATAGAAAAAGTCGTATCAGCAGTTGTCGTAGAAGAAGCCGTATCCGAAAAGGTTGAGCCAGAAACTGTTAAACCGACAGAAGAACGCACAGAGGAACGCACAGAAGCCTTCTTCTTACAGCTGGGTATTCCTCAGTACGAAGACATCGTAGGCTCACTCGCCGACGATCATTTGATCGGGAGCGGTCGTACCGAGAAGCTTATTGGGTTTGGCGGCAACGATTATGCCGCTGGCGGCAGCGGCGCTGATCTGTTTATTTTGGGCGATTTTGGCAGCAGCTATTACGCCCAAAACGGCTGGCAGGACTCTATCTACATCGAAGACTTTACCGTAGGCGTCGATCAGCTACAGCTACAGGGCTCAGCAGATCGATATACGGCTGAGGCTGATCAAAGTGGGACTTGGCTGTATGACCAGGGAGATGCGATCGCCTATCTCAAAAATGTCGGCACCCTCAATCTCAACGAAATGCGGTACCTATCTCTGTAAAATTCGACACGCCCCGTCTGACACGCCCCATCTGAAACGCCCCATCTGAAACACTTAGTCCATAGGGTCACTACCGCCATCATCGTATTCTTTGCACTGGTGAATGAGCTTTGCGACCAGCCCCGTCCAGCCGGTTTGATGGCTTGCCCCTAAGCCCGCGCCCGTGTTGCCGTTAAAGTACTCGTAAAACAGAATATAGTCTCGCCAGTGAGGATCGTTCTGGAACGTTTCATTGCCACCGTACACGGGGCGACGGCCCGTTTGTTTATCGCGCATAAAGGTGCTGATCATTCTCTCCTCTAGCTTAGTGGCGACCTTCCATAGGTTCATCTCTTCACCAAAACCATAGGGACATTGAATCTTAAACGTATCCCCAAAAAAGCGATGGTAGCGCTGTAGCGATTCAATCAACAAATAGTTAGTAGGAAACCAGATAGGCCCGCGCCAGTTAGAGTTACCGCCAAATAACGGCAGGCTAGATTCAGCGGGCTCGTAGTCCACACGATAAATTTTTCCATTCACATCAAAGGTGTATGGATTTTCCTCATGAAATCGCGAGAGCGCTCGGATACCCGTCGCGCCCAAAAACTCATGGGGCTTGAGCATTTTGGCCAAAATACGGCGCAGCTTATCAGGTTTTACAACGGTGAGCATTCGCCGTTTTTGCACTTTGCCGTTGAGCGGCGCTAATTCTGTTGTGATAATGTTGCGAGCGAGATTAGGCCGATTCGCTTCAAACCACTCCAAACGTTCTTCAAAGCCAGGCAGCTTATTCAATAATGCTGGCTCTAATGTGGTGGTTGCATATAGTGGCATCAGTCCTACTAAAGACCGAATTTTAATCGGGAAACGCGTCTTATCGGGCAAGTGCAGCACATCGTAAAAGAACCCATCTTCTTCATCCCACAGCTGCGTTGCACTCTCACCCGAAGCATTCATCGCCTCTGAGATGTAGATAAAGTGCTCAAAAAACTTGGTAGCCATGTCCTCGTACACCGGATTCTCAAGCGCTAGCTCTAGAGAAATCACAAGCATATCCAGGCAGTACATTGCCATCCAGCTCGTGCCATCGGCTTGCTCTAACCTGCCGCCGGTGGGCAAGGGCTTACTGCGATCAAACACACCAATGTTATCTAGCCCTAAAAAGCCACCCTCAAAAACGTTGTTGCCTTCGGTGTCTTTTCGGTTCACCCACCAGGTAAAGTTCAACAACAGCTTTTGAAAGAGTCTTTCTAAGAAAAGGCGATCGCCCTTTCCTTTCCTTTTCTTTTCTATTTTATAAACGCGCCAGGTCGCCCAGGCATGGACCGGTGGATTCACATCTCCAAAAGCCCATTCATAGGCAGGCAGCTGACCGTTCGGATGCATGTACCACTCACGGGTCATCACATCGAGCTGTTGCTTGGCAAAGTCAGCGTCAATCAGCGCCAAAGGCAAACAGTGGAAGGCCGTATCCCACGCGGCAAACCACGGATATTCCCAGGTATCGGGCATCGAGAGAATATCTTGAGTATCGAGATGATGCCAGTGCCGATTGCGTCCGTGCAGCCGATCGGTCGGCGGTGTAATGGTGTCTGGATCGCCCTTTAGCCAGGTGTTAACGTCGTATAGATAATACTGTTTCCCCCACATCATGCCGGCAAACGCCTGCCGCTGTACATTTACCATGTCGGCATCTGTGACAAAAGGCGACAGCTGATGATAGAACTTGTCGGCCTCTTGCTGACGAGTCTCAAAGATAGTGGAGAACGTTTCACCCAGCGGTTCAACCAGCGTCGGGGAATTAGCAAGACGGAGTTTCACCGTGCGGCATTCACCAGAAGCGATGTTGAACTGATAGTGTATCGCCGACTTGGTTCCAACTTGCTCAGGATTAACCGCCGACGTTTCCCCGTCGATGACATAGCGATGAAACGCGTCTTTCACATAGTGAGGCGTCTCTGGCTCTATCTCAAAGAGGTGGGCTTTATTGGTGTTGTTCTCGGTAAACAGGCGCTGCGGGCGAGCCGCCTTTCTGTTGTTAGGCGTTTCCTTACTCGCGGCTAAATCAATCCATTCTCCAGCAGGGTTGTTGTTAGCCAGCTCACTCACAACAGAGGCATCATCTGGCGTTTCACCATATAGCCAATAGTGTCCCAACTCGGGATGGCTACTTTCAATCATGGGGCCGTCATTCTTTGGGTCGGTGCCCGCTTGAGAGGTTTCTGAGGTATGGGCTTTTAACGCGGGCTTGGCTTGAGTGCTATCCCAAGACCACGTGTTGCGAAACCACAGCGTCGGTAACAGATGAAAGTCAGCGGCCTCGGGGCCTCGATTGGTAATCGAAATTTGAATAAGGGTGTCTTCTTCGGTGGCTTTGGCGTATTCTACCTGCACGTCAAAGTAGCGATCGCCTTCAAAGATACCGGTATGTAACAGCTCATATTCAGGGTCGGTGCGATCGCGCTCCCCATTCTCTTGTTTAAGCTGCTGATAGGGATACGCCGCCTGCGGATACTTATAGAGCGCCTTCATATAAGAGTGGGTCGGCGTACTATCTAAATAGAAATAGTATTCTTTAACATCTTCACCGTGGTTCCCCTCATTCCCCGTCAGGCCAAAAAACCGCTCCTTAAGAATGGCGTCGTTTGTATTCCACATCGCTAGGGCAAAGCACAGCCGCTGCTGATCGTCACAAATGCCGAGTAGGCCGTCTTCGCCCCAGCGATAGGCCCTGGATCTAGCATGGTCGTGGGGAAAGTAATCCCACGCCGTGCCCTCTGGGCTGTAGTCTTCTCGAACCGTACCCCACTGCCGCTCACTGAGGTAAGGCCCCCACTTTTTCCAACTAGCCTGGTTGTTCTCATGCGCCTGAAGTCTTTGGTGTTCGGGCGTCAGGGGTGGCGTCGTCATATGTAGGATGCAGGTGAAAACAGCAAAGGGGCTAACTACGTTAGCACTCAAACATTAAGCACAAAGAATAGACTAATCACAAGCAAACTGACGCCGTTAAGCAACAGAGGCTTAGTCCAATATCGCGGCGGTCAGTTTTGCTAGGGCCGCCTCCAAATTGTCGTTCACAATTTGCAAATCAAATTCATCGGCTGCTGCCAATTCTACTTTTGCTTGCTTCAGGCGTTTTTCAATCGCCGCTTCAGAATCTTGCCCCCGGCTGCGAATTCTCGCTTCTAGCGTTTCAACATCAGGCGGCAAAATAAAAATCTGCTTGGCCTCGGGAAAGCTTTCTCGCACCTGACGTGCGCCTAACAGCTCAATTTCCAAAATCACCTGCCGCCCTTTTGCGATCGCCGATTCAATCGGAGCCTTTGGCGTGCCGTAGCAGTTCCCTGCAAATTCGGCCCATTCTAGCAAGTCACCGGCTTGCACCATCGCCTCAAACTGCGCCCGCGTACAGAAAAAATAATGCTCGCCCTCCACTTCTCCTGTGCGCGGTTGCCGGGTGGTTGCCGAAACAGACACTGTCATTTCAGGATGGGTTTGCAGCAATCGAGTCAGCAGCGTACCTTTACCGACACCGCTAGGGCCCGCTAAAACGATCAAACCACCCGGAGCAGGTGCAGTAGAGCCCATTTCAGGTGTACTGACCGCGTCGGGCACAGGTGTGCTTACCGCATCGGGCGCAATGCCTTTTACCAAATCTTTTGTCGCAGCGGGTGGGATAGCCGATGGAATAGCTGGAGAAACCATAACCGATCAAAAATACAGGAACGGAGCCTTCAATCACCGGCCCCTAAAAATAAGACACCGTCATCTTAAACGCTTGTCTCAAACTCTACTGTCTTAAGCTTTCACTGTCTTAAGCTTTCATGGCTCAAGCGTCTACTCAATCAAGCGTCTACTCAACGCGTCTACTCACCAGGAGAAGGTGCTGGGGGGATATCAAACAAGACGGTCGTCATATAGCGTTCGGCCCACTCGGCATCGAAGGCTTTTTCTAACACGCGGCGGGTCTTATCGTTTCGCTGTTGCTGCGCACAATAATAGTGCTGACGGGCCAAAAATTCGTCCAGTCGGGCCGGTTCAGGCTGCTTTGCGATCGCCTGCTGCACATGCGTGCGCAAGTACGCTTCGGTCTGCGCCAAAAACTGCTGCTCTTCGTCTGGCGTGGCTGGCTTAATAAAGCAGCAGAAATCGGAAAAGATTCGCTGTCCCCACTCGGGCAGGTCACGGGGCTGGCTATAGTCCGGACGGGCGATCGTCGAAAGCGCTTGAGTGTAGGAGTCGCTGAGTTGACCTTCACGGGTAGAAGCCGACAGATCCACAATCGCAGCGCTAATTTGGCCTCTACCGCTGACGATATCACAGCCAAAAATGGGAAGCCCGTATTCAGCCCGAGGAAACATCACACAGTGCAAAATATCCAGATTCTTACCGATTTTTGCCAGTTCTAAATGCAGCTTACGAAACTCGGGCGTTTGGTAACACAGGTTTTCAATCACCAGCTTTTCGCCCTCAAGCTTGCCTTCCACATAGCCCAAATCATCTGGCAAATGGTAAGGCGTCAGCGTCAAATTTTCTGTCCAAATCGCTTCTATCCCCTCAGCGAGTTGGCGAACCAGAGGGTGCTGATGCAGTCGGACAGAAGAGGCGGGTGCAGAAATTGACATCAAGCAACTAAAGCGTCGGATACAGACCTTTAGCATAGCAGTTTCAGCGGGGTATCAAATTATTCCTGAGCGCGCCTTTGGCTCTAGAAAAGATTCATATATAGATCGTTACCGCTGCTTGCCATCGTCCCAGCTGAACTGCTGATTGAGTCTCTTTAAAACTTCTCTTCGAGCCTAAAGAAAGAGGGCAAAAAAGAAGGCTCCTGCCACAGCACATAAGCAACGGCCCAAAAAGCAACGGCACTTAGGATCTTTTAGCTCTTGCACTGGTGCAGCTCCCATGATCGCTATCCAGCCTAAAACTCGGCAAATTCTCGGGGTCAATCAGCAGTCCTATCAGGCGCTGAAGGCTTCGATGAGCCTGAATCTGCGTCGCCAGCTCCTGATTGCGGTTTGCGACAACGTTGCGATGCAAAACCAGCTGGCCGCACAGCTAGAGAGCGACTTAAATGAGGAGTTTGGGCAGCTATCGCAGAGCTCGACCGCCCCTCTGTCCAGACTGGTGTTCGACCCAGAAGACGGGCACCTGCCCAAGCAGGTAGCACACTGGGTTCGGCAAACCCTGTCGGAAGACGGGACTCTGCCCAAACTTCAGGTGCTCGGCATTGAGCAAATGACTCGCCAGCCTGCCATCACTCAAAATCACTTCTTGCGATCGCTCGAAAAAGTCGAAGCCCTGCTCCCTAGGCTCAACACTAGCCTGCTCGTATGGCTGCCCTGGCCCTGGCTGCGAACTATCCAGCAATCAGCACCCACCTTTTGGAACTGGCGCTCAGGCATTTTTGAATTTGTGAGCGATCCGACTCCTATCCGAACAACCCCGGACTCTGCCCACCCGGATCCCGCACACCAGCCGGACGACATTGATCGCCCTAGTGATTTTGAGGAGACGTTTGAGGAGCTACAGCACGTTGATGAGACCTTAGCAGGGCAACCAGTAGCAGAACAGCAACCAGTAGAGCAAACCTGGCAAACTCAGGCAGCGCTGTTAGATCAACCGCTGGTCGATCTGCCACCAGTCGATCTGCCATTAGAGGACGGACTCTTTGATAACGACCTCTTTGACAACGGGCTCTATGGAGAAGCTGACCTGAGCAATCCGACCCCAGAATCATCAGCAATAGAATCATCGACAATAGAGGCTCGCGACGTTAGCAGCCCGGCCTCACCTCCCCCCCAAGAGACAGAAGAGACAGAAAAAGAAGAGACAGAAAAAGAAGAGACAGACACCCACCATCACCAGGCCAGTGATGTATCCTACACGGCCAATCACCCTGAAGCTGAGATCACAACAGCTAGCGAATACAGCGATGGCCCAGACTCTCACAGACCTACGGTCACTGAGAGTCTGGCCAACCCAACGACAATCACAGTTAAGCCCGCCGGAAGAGAGCAGCGCCCTGATACAACACTCTTAGAATCTATCTTGGCCTCCACGAGCGTAGCCCCTCAGGAGACTACCGAGACCAGCAGTATCCCGGTTGAAGGCACTGACGCCGACAAAAAGACTGTTCAGACTCAAAGCACTGCTCAACACCAGCCCCCTGCCATACCTTCCGCAGGGACTCAAAGCACCGGCGTTGAAAACAACAGCCCGCCGGCACCACAAAACAACACAGAAAAAGCAGCCGCAGATAACCCCTCTGGGCAAGACAGCCCTAATCACCCAAAGCCCTCAAAAAAGCGGACAAAACGACGGGCCAATGCGGGCATTATGGGCGGACTACGCTCAATTGTCAGCAAAGGTGTAAATGCAGACAAGTCCGGCACAATCCAGCGATCGGCAAACTCAACCAACGCTCAAGCGACAGCAGCCTCTTCGGCGACCTACGTCGCCCAGGACGTGACGGCCCAGGCAGCCGCCGATCAGACTCAATTAGCCCCCCAATCAGCCCTACAGAGCACAGGGCAAACACCAGCAGCAACCTCTGAGAAAACACCAGAACAGACACCAGAGGAAAAAACGCTAGCCGCGCAACGTCAAGCTGAACAAAAGGCCGACCGCCAACGCATAGACCGTCAAAAAGCCGCAGATGATTACTTTGCTGTTGGCATGGTCTATCGCACTCGGATTGAAAACGGTGAGCGCGGCTTAGAAATGATTGAGCCTGCGATCGCAGCGTATGAAGGCGCACTGCGCTGCCTAAGCGGCCCTCACCCCAACTGGGGCAGTGGCCTCAATGACTTAGGGACACTCTATTGGCTAAAAGCCCAACAGGTCAACGACCCACAGCAGGCCATAGACTGCATGACGCACAGCATTCAGCTTTACCAGGAGGCGATCGATAAGCTCGAAGATCTCAACAAACAAGAAAATGCCGATATCGCCAGCCAGCTGTATAGCAATATGGGCGCTGTTTATACGATGCTAGCGGCTTACGAGTCACCGTTAGAGTATCTCCAACGAGCAGCAGCCACCTATCAGCTCGCCCTACCGCTGTACGATATCAAGCGCGATCCTGAAGAGTTTGCCACCTTGCAAAACAGCCTAGGTTCTGTCTTCTGGAAAATCTCTCACTATCATGAGCCCGCTGCGTATCTACATCAGGCAATCACGGCCTACAACGAAGCCGTCAAAGGCTACCAGGCGGAAACCCAGCCCCTGGACTATGCCGCTGTCCAAAACAACTTAGGCATTACCTACTGGAGCCTTGCTAAACATGAGCGTCCTTCTGTTTTGTTGAAGTATGCGATCGCGGCCTATCGAGATGCCCTCAACTACCGCACCCCCGAAGTCGATCCGGCGGCCTGTGCAATTACCTACAACAACCTAGCCCTGGCCTACTGGGACCTCGCCAAAGAAGGCGCACAAGAAGGGACTATCAACATTGAGCAAAAGACGCGCTATCAGAAAAATGCCGTCACGGCCTTTGAAGCGGCCCTCAGCATTAGTCAAACAGCCCAGGCTCTCAGCAGCGTAGACAGCGCCGCTATTTTCCACTGCCTCGGCGATGTCCACGCCCAAATGGCTGAAACGGCCTCTTCACTCACAGAAGTATCAGACTACTTACAAAAGTCGCTGTACAGCTATCTCAAAGCCATTGAAGGAGTGCCTGAAGACGCCCCTATTTATCAAAATCGAATTGGGGCGATTGTGACAAACCTGCGGGCGCACTATGACCAGCTGGGGCTCTCTGGCCAACAAACCGCGCTAAACCGAGTGCCACCAGCCATGCTCTCTGAAGTGATGATGGCCCTCTAAGAGCAGCTGGCCCTTTATAAGGATGCTGGCCTTTTAAGAGATGATTGCCCTCTGAGAGATGATTGCTCTCTAAGACAAGCGTTCAGTTGTGAGAACGCACTTTAAAGAAAGCTTTATCGCAAAAAATTTAGTCGTCATCATTGCACTGTGTAACCTATGGCGCTATTCCACGAGCCCCGAATGGGATAGGCTACATAAGGTTATGTATCATTGGCTACTGCTGCTATGCCGCTCTTAATTGTCGCTGCTATTGTCATCGCCTTTCTTGCGATCGCCTTTGCCCTGCAAAACAATCAGCTCGTTGCTATCAACTTACTGATTTGGAACTACCAGGGATCGCTAGCCATTGTGCTGCTCTCAACGTTGGCTATTGGCGTTCTGATTGGCCTGCTGGTATTACTCCCGGCGCTGATTAAGCGAGGCTGGCGCGTCTCTAGGGCCAAGCGCCAAACCGCAGAGCTTGAAAATCAGCTCGCCACTCGCTCTCAAGCCCTAGAGACCCAAATCAGCAATGCCGAACGGCTGCGTCAGAGCCATGAAAACCTCTTGCAGGCCATGCATCTGACCGATACCAACACCGGCATGCTCGATGCTAGTCATTTGCCCAGCACCTTAGCCGCGCTGATTAAGCAAATGAAGCTTCAGCCCGGCAACCCACAGTTTGATGCCATTGGCTTGCTGATAGTAGAAGCCCATCGCAAAACGCCGCTGGGTGAAGTGGCAACGACGTCAGAACAAGATGCTCAGCTAGATGTTGCGATCGCATCGGTGATTCGCCGCAGCGTAACGCTAGATACTTGGCTGTATTGCGACAGTCGCGATGCCAATGGTGCCAAGTTTATGTGCGTGCTCAATGGATTAGACAAAGCTGGCTTGCGGCAGTACGGCGAAACGCTGCGGGATGCGCTCATTGCTAATCCGCTTGAGCTTCCCGGTGATACCGTAGTCGCCGTGGAGGCTAAGGTCGGAGGAGCCTTGTGCGATCGCACCCATCCAACAAACCAGGAACAAATCATCGTAGACACTGCCTACCAGGCCCTGCTAGAAGCCGGCAAACCTTCCCTCAACCCGATGAAAGGCAACCAGCCTATCAAAATCCTCCAAGTCACCGAAGCGTAGATATCTAGCGTAGATATCTGTTTTATCCACTCGCTATATGGCTACTCAAAAAAATCCCTCGCAAAGATAGTCTCAGCGAGGGATTTTTAAGTCGTAACCGTCTAAGCCTAAACAGCCTCTAACCAGCCACCGCTGAGCACCACGGTGAGCGCCATAAATACAATTGTCAACAGCCACGTCGCTCTGTTTAGCGTATCTTCAGCACTCTTAGTACTGGTAAACAGCTGCGCTTGCCCACCGAGGGATCCCAACCCATCCCCTTTAGGACTGTGTAGCAACACCAGCACGCACACACCAATAGCAGCAACGGTCCAAATAATTTTTGCAATCGTAACGATGGTCATAACGGATCCTTCTGGTGAACAGGCAGTCTACTCTAAAACGCATCTAGAGCGACAGTTTTACCCAAACTATTGTTTTTAATATCCTATCTCAGCAAGTCTGATAGCGTAAGCCTTAAAACCCTGAGGGCTAGGGCGCAGAGCATACCAGCCTTGCCTCCAAAGCCTCCTTACGTTCAAGGTGACGCCACTGCTAATGTAGCAGCTACATTAGCGACGCATCGAAACCTCAACCGGCTGACGGCTTTGAGTATACTCAGCCCTCGGCGCTAAGATCATGGGCTGTCCCGTCATTTCTGGTGGAATCGGAATCTGCAAAATCTGCAAAATGGTGGGAGCCACATCGGCTAAGCAACCGCCCTCACGCAGCTGAACTTCACAGCCATGACCTGGAATTTTTAGCCCTTCACCTTCCACCAAAATAAAGGGGACAGGGTTCGTCGTGTGCGCCGTCCAAGGTCTGCCTTGCTCGTCATGCATGTACTCTGCATTGCCGTGGTCAGCAATAATGAGCGCGGTGCCGCCAACGCGACCAATCGCAGAGAGCAATCGACCCACTTCATGATCCACGGCTTCTAAGGCAGTTACAGTTTCATCCATTTTGCCTGTATGACCCACCATATCTGGGTTGGCGTAGTTCATCACAATCAGTGAATACTCACGCTTGTTACAGGCTGCGATCGCCGCGTCCGTCACCTTCTTTGCAGACATCTTCGGATCTTTGTCATAGGTCGCCACCATTGGGCTAGGAATGAGCTCACGCTCTTCACCCGGAAAAGGATCTTCCAGGCCACCATTAAAGAAATAGGTCACATGCGCATACTTTTCTGTTTCGGCAGTTCGAAACTGCTTAAGCCCCTGATCAGCAATAACCTCACCTAAAATCTTCTCCAGGCTCTGCGGTTGAAAAGCAACGCCCACAGGCAACGACGGATCGTACTGCGTCATCGTCACAAAGGTCAGCGGCAAAATGGGATCGCGGCTAAAGCCCTCAAACTCGCGCTTCACAAACGCCTGCGTCAGCTGCCGTGCTCGGTCTGGGCGGAAGTTAAAAAAGATCACGCCATCGTCTGCCGCGACCGCCCCAGATGCCAACCTCACAGGCTCGACAAACTCATCATTCACACCTGCATCGTAGGAAGCTTGCAACGCTTCAGACGCGGATATTCCCAGGCCTTCACCCTCTTGTGTCATGACGTTGTAGACCTTTTGAATACGATCCCAACGATTGTCACGGTCCATGGCATAGTAGCGACCACTCAATGTCACCAAGCGACCAATCCCCATGTCATCGACGGCTTGTTGCAGCTTCTTAACGGCCAACTCACCGTCCGTGGGCTTCGTATCGCGCCCGTCGGTAATCACGTGAATGCACACCTCAGACAAATCCTGAGACTTTGCCATCTCCAGCAGACCGATCAAATGGTTCAAGTGAGCATGCACACCACCATCAGAGCACAGGCCCACCAAATGCAGCTTACTCCCTGAGTAGCGCACCTTTTGACAAACCTCCAGCAGGGCAGGGTTTTCCTGAATGGTCTTGGTCTCAACCGCATCAGAAATCCGCACCAGCTCTTGGGGCACCACACGGCCCGCGCCAATATTCAGGTGACCCACTTCGGAGTTACCCATTTGACCGTCAGGCAAGCCAACCGCGCGCCCTGACGTATTAATTGTTGTCCGGGGATAAGAGTGCCATAAGCTATCCATCACAGGTGTGTTCGCATGGCTAATGGCATTACCATCACTATCTGCACGGCATCCCCACCCATCTAAAATTACCAGCACCATTGGAGAAATAGGCGAGTGTGCCATACGAAAAATCCTCTACAATTTGCAACAATTCGGAGCCGATGAAATGAAATATGAGCGATGTATTACAGTCAGTTTTTCAAGGAAAAATGCTGGTCTTTTATAACGCTCGTAGCTGGGAGTCAGCCCAAAGTCGTCCTGCGATCGCGCCCACGCTTATTCGAAATAAAAACCAGATAAAAGGCAAAAATACCTCAGCAGCCAAAGACATGCTTATTCAGGGGCCTTTGAACTGGAGAGAAAAAATTTAGGTCTTTCGCTCTTAATCTAAAAATCGTCTTTATGCCCTAAGCACCGCGTATGCACAACGGCCCTTAACGGCGTTAGTTTTTCCTAAGAAAATCGCGATAAAAATATCGGAACAAAGGGACATTCAGAGGCTTCACCTCAACCTTTGCACAGGCAAACGTCTGTATAAGTTGCCTTGGGACACTAGAGTAGCGCTATTTTTAGGACGATCTCTGAAAACTAAAGATTTTAATCAGTGTGTGCTGATAGATAGAGTTAACTTTGAGTGATTTTATTACGGTGCAGGTTAAAGAGTGATGCTTTTGGGCGTATCACTCGGCTTCAAAAAGCTGATTTTATATAATAATTATTTAACATGAGTCCCTCACAAAATAAAGCGCCAGACTGGCCAATCAGGCAGTTGACTAACTGGCCAGTGCCTACACAAAAGCGCTAGCTCACCGCTTTAGCCTTCCGCTTCTCAGCCTGCTTTTTACGCTGTTTCGCACGCTTTTCAGCTGTTTTAGCCGCCTTAACCGCTTCTATTTTTTCAAGCCTAGCGCGCTCTTTTTCTTCCTCAATTTTATCTAAATAGTAACGATAGTCCCCTCTATATAGGCGCAGCTCACCATCCCTAATCTCCACAATTTTGTTCGCAACTTGAGACACAAAATAACGGTCGTGAGACACAATCAAGGCAGTGCCATCATAGTTTTTGAGCGCGTTTTCTAACATCTCCTTTGCAGGAATATCGAGGTGATTAGTCGGCTCGTCTAAAATCAGCAAATTAGCAGGTTGCAAAAGCATTTTGGCGAGGGCCAGTCTGGCTTTTTCACCCCCGCTCAGGCCATCGACTTTCTTAAAGGCCGCATCACCGCTAAAGAGAAAGCGACCTAGCAGCGTTCGCACTTCTTCGTTATCCCAATCTGGCACCTCGTCATGAATAGTTTCCATGACGGTTTTACTCAGGTCGAGTGCTTCGGCCTGGTTTTGCTCAAAGTACGCTGGGAGCACATTGTGTGCACCAATAGTCGCCTGGCCGTCATCGGGAGTTTCGCTGCCGGTAATGAGGCGCAGCAGGGTGGACTTACCTGCACCGTTAGGGCCCACAAAGGCAATGCGATCGCCTCTTTCAATCTCTAAGGACGCCCCTAAGAACAAAATTTTGTCGCCATAGGTATGGGTCATATCGCTGATGGTGACCACTTCTCGACCACTCCGGGGCGCAGGCTGAAACTGAAACTGCAACCCTCTCAAATCAGCCGTCGGGGCTTCAACCCGCTCCACCTTAGCCAGCTGCTTTTCTCTACTCTTAGCCTGGGTACTCCGGGTCGCACTCGCACGGAACTTATCCACAAACTGCTGCTGCTTTGCCAGCTCCTTTTGCTGCCGCTCGTAGGTACTCATCTGCGCCGCTGCATTTTCAGCCTTTTGCGTCAGGTACGCGCTGTAGTTACCCAAATACGTGGTAGAAACGCCGCGCTCTGTTTCAACAATAGAGGTACACAACCGGTCTAAGAACTCTCGGTCATGAGACACAATCACCATCGGGATCGTTAATCCCTTGAGATAGGTTTCTAGCCACTCAATGGTTTCCAAGTCCAGATGGTTCGTCGGCTCGTCCAGCAGTAGCAAATCAGGCGACTGCAGCAATACCTTGCCTAGCCCCATGCGCATTTGCCAGCCACCGCTATAGGAGCTCACCAGCCGCTCGCCGGCGTCACTATCAAAGCCCATCTCTGGCAAAATTTTCTCAATTCGCGCTTCTAGCCCGTAGCCATCTAGGGCTTCAAACTGTCGCTGCTTTTTGTCCAGCTGATTAATCAGCTTATCCAGCTTGTCAGGATCAGCGGTTTCCATTTCCTTTGGGATATCCACCAGCGCCTGCTGAATTTTGTTCGCCTCAGTAAACACCGTCCAAAATTCTTCACGCACCGTCCGCCGGGGATCAACCTCAAATTCTTGGTTCAACGCAGCGATGTGCATACCGCCAGGGCGAATAATGCTGCCACTGGTCGGTTCTACCAAGCCTTGAATAATTTTGAGCTGGGTGGATTTGCCCGCACCGTTCACGCCCACTAAGCCAATCCGCTCTCCAGGCTTCACTTCCCAGTTCACGTCTTTAAGCACTTCACCAGTCGGGTAAATCTTGCTGATTTTTTCTAGGCGCAACATTGGTAATAAGGCTCCTTTAGTAGTGGGTTGGTATCGGCATGCAAATAAAGCACTTTCCACACGAGCAAATCGTTCCAGCAGTAACGTTGCAGCCTATAGCAAAGGCAACAACACCAGGAACGGCATGGCAGAGAATATGGAATTGCAGTAAATTCTGAACTGGCTCCAGCCAAGGCAGACCTCAAAGGCATCGAACACAAGCTTTGAGAAGACCTTGAATCAGAGCGCAGATGAGCTAGAGCAGGAACGAGCTTACTCCAGCGCTGGCCTGTGCCAAATAATTTGAGTCGCTGGCACATCCAGCCACAAACGCCAGGCTAGCAAATGAGGACTTAAGCGAAATACTCTGGAAATTTCTGTTGGCAGCATTTGAGTAGCTTTAAATCAGTACTGAGTCAAAGGTGAAGCGATGTCTACGGGCGACTAGCGCCGCTTCCATGCTGATGACAGGTCCGCTGAGTCAAAAAGATAAATTAGGTCTACTGAAGTAGCCTTAACGCAATGTCAGTTTAAGTTTTGCAAATATCTTAACAAAAATGTAACAAGTTTGATCATTTAAGCCATTCTGTATACTTTTTTCAGCAGCCATTCACCTAACCGCCGTGCTGCCGCCCTTGTTCGAACTTTTCTCCAACCTCTGATATACCAGCTCTCATATCTCAGCCTCTATCTCAGCCCCTCAGGAGCCCGATCATTCATGCGTCGTCCCCTTTCTCTGTGTACGTCTGTGGCCGCTTCTCAGTCCGTCTCTCTGGTCGCCCTCACGCTTTTGCTGGCTACGTCCTCTGCTGCAGTAGCCCAACAGACAACGACGGTCGTACCAGCCAATCCAACGCCCGTTAACGCGGCAAACGAGTCAGCTGAGACAGACGCTGACTTAGAAACGCCTATCGAAAACGCAGCCATCAATCAGCCAGCGGGTGTCATCGAATCAGAAACCGATATTCCAGAGCCTGCGCCTTTGGTGACACCGGCTAATCCAGACGACCTCACCACCTATTCAGAAGACGGACTCTCCATTGACTTTCCCTTGGACTGGACCACTGAGGTTGCCGGTGAGAGCGTGATGATTGCAAACGTAACCACCGTAGAAACAGAGCTGGTAGCCACGCAGGTTGTACGGATGGCCGCGCCTCCTGGAGCTGTGGTACAGGCCAACATCGACAGCTTTATTGAAGAGGGATCTACCGTCGGGCGCTACCAGTCCACAACGATTGATGACCAAGATGCGCTAATGATTTGGCTATCTGAACGACCCGATGATGCGTTAACCTCTGCGATCGCAACGTTTGTCGGCTATGGCGATGAAACCATCCTGCTCTTTAGTCGCTACGCACCGACCAATGAAACCGCTGAAGACGATATTTTACGCATTCACACCTCAGTGAGAAACCTAACAGCAGAGACTGTTTCCAGCCCTGAGGCCGACATCGAGGCACCCACGGAGTAACGCCGGTCTCTACCTGACCAAGTCTCTACCTGACCTGCTTTTAAGCGGCTTTACTGTTGGCTCCACCCATGAGATACAGCAAGGCCATGCGGACAGCGACACCGCTTGCCACCTGTTGAGACACTAGGCTCAGCTGGGGATCATCCATTACATCCGAGGTGATTTCCACGCCTCGATTGGTCGGGCCCGGATGTAATAGTCTCACGGTGGGCTTGCATTGCATCAGGCGATCGCGCGTAATGCCAAACTGCTGATGATACTCTCGCAGGCTAGGAAGCAAATGGTCGCTCATGCGCTCCTTTTGTAACCTCAGCGCCATCACAAAGTCAGCATCCTTCAGCGCAGGCGCCAAGTTCCAGTGCACAAAGACCTTTCGCTGAAGCGATCGCCTTTCACGCTTTTCAGAAGCACTCTTTCCGGTCTCAATCTTCTTAACAGCACCGTGAGCGCTAGAGACGTTATCTGCTCTAGTCGCAGGCTCTGCGATTTCAAGCGGCACAGAAAAAGCGGCCTCAAACGCCTTTGGCAATAGCGTCGGGGGTGCTACCAAATGAACCTCTGCCCCACAGGCACTGAGACTCCACAAGTTAGAACGGGCTACCCGTGAATGTAAAATATCACCTACAATCACAATTTTCTTGCCCTGTAAGTCGGAGATCGTGGGCTGATCGGGATTGAGCGTATTGCAAATAGTGAGCAAATCCAACAGAGCCTGCGAAGGGTGTTCATGCTGACCATCGCCTGCATTCAAAACACCAACTCCCGACCCTAACCGGTCCATTTCCTGGGCAATCGTCGCCGGCACGCCCGACCCTTTATGACGAATCACCATCAGGTCTGTCCCCATCGCCAAATACGTTTTTGCCGTATCTAAAATGGTTTCGCCTTTGGTCAGCGAAGAGCTTCCCGGCGAAAAGTTGAGCGTATCGGCAGACAATCGCTTAGCCGCTAGTTCAAAGCTGCTACGGGTGCGCGTCGATGGCTCAAAAAAGAGATTGGCAACGACCTGCCCTTGCAGCGTCGGCACTTTTTTCGTGCGCCGCGATAGCACTCCCTGAAAACTCACAGCGGTCTGTAATACATTTTCGTACTCACTCGGCGTAAAGTCGGCCAGAGAGATAATGTGACGACGATTCCAGGGAAGGTTAGGCATAGAGACAGGGTCGATCGGCTTTTGCCATGCACTGTAAAGCTACATCACAGCCCTTATTAAGGCCGTGAACTTTGCAAATTGGCACATAAATCAGGGCGATGCGGCCCTTCGTTTTGTAGGATAAGAATATCTTCTATATAGTGCTGTACTCAGTATTTCGTCAGATGGTTCGGTTGCCAGCGTATATCTCAAATCATAGTCCAGGAAGTACACCGAGGAATGCCGTGCAAAAGCTCACTTCAAAGCGACATAAATCATCCTCTTATCAGTTTGGGATGCGCTCTGTGGCTGGTCTTGCACTCACCCTTGGCCTCGTAGTTTCAGGCTGTGCACCGTCGCCGGATACGGCTGTGGTTGAGCCAGCCCCCGAGGAGGCCAAGCCAGAAGTCGTCGAAACCCCGAAAAAAGAAACACCCGCGGTCGGCCAAGCACCCGACAAAGGCAAGCAGCCTATTCAGGCTCAGCCAGATGGTCAGGCAGATAATGCCAAGCCGCCCACTGCTGAAGGCATGGTCACTATCTCGGTGTACACCATTGATGACCAATGCAATGACTTTGTCGAAGAAACAGTGCAGGTCCCTAGTGATGCAGCCATTGACAACGCAGTGGGCAAAGCGATGAATTCCGTAGAATACAACGCGCTCAAGCTAGGTGACTACCAGGTCAACGTTACTGGCAGTACCGCGATTGTCGATATGCAGCTCGCCCCAGGTTCAGAAAGGCAGTTCGTTTCGTTAGCCAGCTGTGAGCAGCGATCGCTCTTTGGCAGTATTGAAGAAACGCTGACAAACAATCCAGATTGGAACATTGACAGCGTGAAATTTACAGAAAACGGGAAAGATCTCGTCCTGTAGGCTTCACGGCATAGATCCCACAAAACCGATTGTCATCGGCCTAACCGTCCTTAGATTCAGAACACCGCCTAGCTAACGATTAGCTAGGCGGTATTTTTTGTTTAATAGCAGACTTTGAAATAGCAGACTTTGTCGCAGCGGCACTTTTAGAAACCGCGCGCTTGGCCACTTTCTTAGCCGCAGCCTTAGCAATCACCTTAGAAACTGCTGGATGGTCTTTAAGGTACCAGCGCCAAGGACGCTCTGCGGCTTTTGTGATGCCAATACGGGTCGTTTGAACCACTTCCTTTTTGGTTACCGGGCGAGGGCGATGCTCTAGCCACAATCCACTGTCAGGGCAGTACACCAGGCTATCGTGCGATCTATCGATTTTGAGGGCACGGCATAATTTACCGGGTCCTGCCGCAATGCGAACCGGTTTTTTAGTCTGCTTGTGATCTAAGTGAGACGGAATCGTATCTAAGGCCAACGCTCGAATCAAGACTGCACTCCCAATCCCGTCTCGCTCGGTGACAACGTTGAGGCAGTGATACATGCCATATATCAGGTACACATAGCTGCGACCAGCTGGGCCAAACATAGCGGCATTACGTTTGCTTTTGCCTGTGTACGCATGGCAAGCCGGATCACCTGGCGAATAGGCCTCCGTTTCCACAATCATGGCTCGAATCAAGGGGCCATCATCAGGCATTTGGCGAACCAGCGTTGTCCCAAGCAAGTCTGGCGCAACCTCCACAGAAGGGCGATCGCACCACGATGGTTCAATCCGGGCAGTCGGCTCTATTAGCGGTAACCCATGTGGCTGTAACTCATTCGGCTGTACCTTCACATTTGTCATAAAGCATTAAGAATTGCCGTACCCTCTGAGCGAAGTTGTTACGATCATTAATGACTGTAGAGCCTGCACATTAGGTCTCTATGGTCCGGACTCACAAATCGCTCGAGACCCAAGCTGTTTATTAGCACGATGCTCCCTTGTTGAGCGCCTTGGCTCTTGACGCTGGTTCTTAAGCGCTTAGAGAATTCTTGAGCGCTTGGAGAAGACGCCGTTAGTTAACGCGTCGTCTCACCCTTCGTAACTACTCCCTCACAACCATTATGGATATCAAGCTCATACTTTTTCTGCTCACTGGCTTATTTACCGTATCCTGCCTATTTTTTGGGACACGTAACGGCTTCTATGACTCTGAAAACTACCATGGCAACGGCTCTGCCCATTAAACCGCTCTGCCCATTAAACGGCCCTGCCGACTAATTGCCGACTAATTACAGAGCAAATTTCAGAGCTTCTTTAGCGATTATGCGTTGAAACATCGCCACGGAGCACCTTCGTGAGATTCACGGTACTCAAAGCCCTTCTCCTTAAAGGACACCTCAAGACAAGGGCCCTCCAGGAAAGGGCGCTAAGTCGCCAACAGAATGAAACCTCACTTTTCATCGTGACCGACTATTTGCCCACCACTGCCCATCCAAAAACTGCCCGTGAGCGAGCTGTCTTGCCTGCCCCATAGCATTGGCTACGAAGACGAGGGCGTCTGTCTGAGCATTCAGATGGGTCCGTACTCTATGTTGCTCGACTGCGGCCTTGCCGATATCACGCCTTTACGGGACAACGCCGCTGACTTTGTTTTCTGTAGTCACGCACATACAGATCATATTCGAGGGCTGTTGCCCTTACACCGAGCCCTACCGCACATTCCCATTTTCAGCAGCCACGTTACGGCTAAGCTGATGCCGCTTAACTGGCCTGGGCAACAGGATTCTAATTTTTGTCGGCCTTTGCCTTGGCGAACCCCAGTAGAACTTGCCCCTGGCTTATCTGTGCAGCTTTGGCCCGCAGGACATCTGCCAGGGGCCGCTTGCTTTTTGATCACCTACCAAACTGCCGACAGAACCTACAGCGTTTTCTATACCGGCGACTGCTTTTTATCCAATGGACGCTTAGTCGAGGGTCTTCCCCTCGCTGAGCTTCGTAATTTGGAACCCGATGTCCTCATTATTGAAGGCACTTATGGAAGCGAGCGGCATCCACACCGCAAGCAGCAGGAAAATTACCTGGTGGATCGTCTGGGAGAAGCCCTCGCAAATCATGGACGCGCCGTTTTTCCTACCCCCCTGCTCGGGCTCGGGCAAGAGCTCCTCATGCTTGTACGTGCCCACCATCATTTCACCGGGCAACCCATTGATGTATGGGTTGATCCACTCATTGGCAAAGGGTGCGATGCGTATTTAGGGAGCTTGTCATCACTGCCCGTGCCTGTGAAAAATTTTGCGCAGCATCAGCCTTTATTTTGGGATGAACGGGTGCTGCCAAGGGTGCGGCGATTAGGGGCCAGAGTCTCTACCGATGAACTGGCGGCGGGCGCAGACCCAGCTATTTTCATTGTGCATCCAGCAACGCATCCCAGTGGCTACTGCCAGGGCGATCCTGCTAACTGGACTGTCTTTACACCGTCTGTGGAAGATATTCCGCTATGGCAGGAGCAACTCCCCGCTGAGAGGGTAGACGCTATAGACAAGCGGCAGGTAGACAAACGGCAGATGACTGCGCCTGATCCCTGGCTGCTCAATCAACCAGATGGCAATGAAGCCAACAACGGCTTTGACTGGCTAACCGAAATGCAGGCAGCGACTGCATCGGGCAACACGCCCATAGAGCATTACATGCTCACCAGTCACTGCGACGGCGGGGGCACGACGCAGCTGATTCATAACCTGCGGCCACAGCACGTTGTGTTTGTGCATGGAGAAGCGCATCAGCTCAATGACTTAGCAAGTCTAGAAGCGTTGCAAAGCCGGTATCAGCTACATTTACCCACGCCAAATCAGGTGATTGAGTTTCCTTTAGCTGAGTCATTTTGGCAGCCTGCCCCCCCTCAAAACGATGCTTACGAAGGAGAAGTAGAGTCGTCGAGCGATCGCATTCTCCTCACCCTACCCAACAATTTAGAAAGCGACCCACGCTGGATACAGCTGGCAGACACTGGCATCGTAGAAGCTAGCTGGCAAGGCGATCAGCTTGTCATTCGTGGACTCAACCAGCAAGAGCTCATGCAGGTAACCCCACGCAACCCGCTATCCCTATCGCAGACCTGCTATTTCTGCCGCCATCTGCGAGGCCAGCGGTGCCGCAATCCCGAGTCCCCGCTCGTAGGCTTACAGGTCACCTCAGACGGATCTTGCGATGCCTTTGAAAAATCCAGCCGGGCATTGGGCTGATTTATCAGTAGCGGACATAGGGACATAGGCGGACATAGACAGAGCAGCCGTAGATTGATAGCGCTGCTGACACCTATTTCAGAAGCAGCTACCGCAGCGCTAACAAAGAAATGCTAAAGCCCAGTCAAGCTATCAAAAAACTCTGATTAAATACTGGGGTCAAGCAGGTCTCAACGCAAAAATCCTCAGTAGGAATGTGTACTGCGTTAACCAGCCGGCAGCAAGCATCGGACACATCAGCATCGGACATATCAGCATCGGACACCATGGCATTCTGGTACGACGGCGATCTATTTGAAGATGAAGAAGTCACTGCTCAGGCAGTGGCAACAGGACGCCGCTCGGCCCCTTTGGATAGTGTGGGCCTTCGATTTGGTGCGACCGTGTTTACCACGATACGAGTATACGGAGGCGACCTAGAACATCCACTGACGCAATGGCAAGGGCATCGCGATCGCCTTCAGCGCTCCTTTCAAAAGTTCGGTTGGTTCGCACCCGACTGGGACACTATTCAACAAGGCTGTCACCAGCTGCAACAGCTCTACCCCCTGCTACGCGTCACGCTTTTCCCCGATGGCCGAGAGTGGATCACTGGCCGCAAGCTGCCTCTCAAGCTCAAAGAAAAGCAGCACCAAGGCGTTGCCTGTTGGGTGGCCCCCGCTGACTATGCCCGCAGCCTGCCCACCCACAAAACCGGTAACTATTTAGCCTGCTGGCTCGCCAGACAACAAGCACAAAAGCAAGGTGCACACGAAGCTATCTTGACGAACCCGCAGGGAGACTGGCTAGAAACCTCAACCGGCAATCTGTGGGGCTGGGCGCACGGGCAGTGGTGGACACCCAAGGGTGAGCAGTGTTTGCCTGGGCTCATGCAACACCGATTGCAACAATTGCTGATTGCCGCTGGCGAGACCGTGAGCTGTTTGCCTTGGTCTAAGTTACGGTTAGTCGATTTTGAGGCGATCGCATACAGCAATTGTGCCGTTGAGCTGCTGCCCGTACACACAATTTTGAATGGGACCAGTAAACTGGAATATAATCCTCAACACGCCAGCATCCAGGCGTTGCAAGGATACATCATGCCCCCAGAAATGCCGTAGAGGTAACACTACAGCAACCCACCCACAGAAAATAAACCCATAGGCACTAGCTAGAGAAAGCCTCAAAACCCTGCAACCGCGTAGGTCCACCGTTATCTTTAGAAAGATTTCACAAAATATCTACCTAAAAGAGGATGGCCTTTTAAGTTCTTTGTCACCCTCTACGACGTACAGGCATCAAGGTAAAACATGGTTTGTAGCGATTCCTGAAAATGGGTTAACATAAGTTAATAACCAAGGAATTTACGCTCACAGCTGAAGCTTTCGCTTTAAGACTAGGCATCGATTCACTCAATCGCATAGGAGGCTTCCCCCCGGTGAATAAGCGCTGGAGAAACGCGGGTCTTTACGTATTACTCGTCGTTGTTGTCATTGCTTTGGCAACTGCATTTTTCGAACAATCAGGTGGTGATGAGCTTAAAACTCAGCGCTACAGTCAGTTTATTGAGCAAGTTGAGCAAGGCCGTATTGAAAACGTCGCCATTAGCTCTGATAAGTCTCAAGCTCGGTTTGCCTCTCCTGACGGCAACGGTCGCATTGTTGTAAACCTACCTCAAGACCCAGGTTTAGTCGATATTTTGACGCGCAACAACGTCGATATTTCGGTTCAACGCACTCAGGACGAAAGCCCGCTAGTAAGGGTACTTGGAGCGCTTGTGTTCCCAGTGTTGCTTTTGGTAGCCCTGTTCTTCCTCTTCCGTCGCGCTCAAAATGGGCCGGGTAGTCAGGCCATGAACTTTGGTAAGTCCAAAGCACGTGTGCAAATGGAGCCCCAGACCCAAGTAACCTTTGGCGACGTCGCGGGTATTGACCAAGCCAAGCTAGAGCTGGCTGAAGTGGTTGACTTCTTGAAAAACGCCGACCGCTTCACAGCTATCGGCGCCAAGATTCCCAAAGGGGTCCTACTCGTAGGCCCTCCGGGTACTGGTAAAACGCTCCTGGCCAAAGCCGTTGCAGGAGAAGCAGGCGTTCCCTTCTTCTCTATCTCTGGTTCTGAATTCGTGGAAATGTTCGTCGGTGTGGGTGCTTCTCGCGTCCGCGACCTGTTTGAGCAAGCCAAATCAAACGCGCCTTGTATCGTCTTTATTGATGAGATTGACGCCGTAGGTCGCCAACGTGGCGCAGGTCTTGGCGGGGGTAACGACGAGCGTGAGCAAACGCTCAACCAGCTCCTCACTGAAATGGACGGCTTTGAAGGCAACACTGGAATTATTCTGATTGCAGCCACTAACCGCCCAGACGTTCTCGACGCAGCGCTCCTCCGCCCCGGTCGCTTTGACCGCCAGGTGGTAGTAGACCGTCCAGACTACGCAGGTCGCCTGGAAATCTTGAACGTGCACTCTCGCGGTAAATCCTTCTCTCAGGATGTAGACCTGGAGAAAATTGCTCGCAGAACACCTGGTTTTACCGGTGCAGATCTTTCAAACTTGCTTAACGAAGCGGCTATCTTGGCAGCCAGACGCAATTTGACTGAAA
Organism: Cyanobacteria bacterium J06634_5; assembly: GCA_039820525.1. Lineage (GTDB taxonomy): Bacteria > Cyanobacteriota > Cyanobacteriia > Phormidesmidales > Phormidesmidaceae > Phormidesmis. The sequence continues at coordinate 132,231 of JBCBPY010000008.1, read as the reverse complement.
TTGCGATGGATGAAGTCAACGACGCCATCGATAGAGTACTGGCTGGTCCTGAAAAGAAGGACCGCGTGATGAGCGAAAAGCGCAAAACACTTGTCGCCTATCACGAAGCAGGCCACGCCCTAGTGGGTGCACTCATGCCAGACTACGACCCTGTCCAAAAAATCAGCATCATCCCTCGCGGTCGTGCAGGTGGTTTGACTTGGTTTACGCCTAGCGAAGATCGTTTGGAGTCTGGTCTGTACTCACGGTCTTACCTACAGAACCAGATGGCTGTTGCTCTTGGTGGTCGCCTTGCAGAAGAAATCGTCTTTGGTGATGAAGAAGTCACAACTGGCGCTTCTAACGACCTTCAGCAGGTTGCTAGCACTGCACGTCAAATGGTGACTCGATTCGGCATGAGCGACAAGTTGGGTCCGGTTGCCCTCGGTCGCCAGCAGGGGAACCCTTTCCTAGGCCGTGACATTTCCAGCGAACGTGACTTCTCTGAAACGACAGCAGCGTCTATCGATGCTGAAGTCCGTTCATTGGTAGACGAAGCTTACGCACGCTGTAAGCAGGTTCTAGTGGAAAACCGTCACATTCTTGACAAGCTCGCTGACATGCTAGTAGATAAGGAAACTGTAGACTCGGAAGAGCTACAGAATCTGTTGGCTACTAACGACGTCAAAATGGCTAGCATTGCCTAGTTTCAGACCCACAACCTAGCGTTTAATCGCGGGTATCTCCCTTCTTAAGCAGCGATTAATGAGCGGCCTTCGGGCAGTACTGTCCGAAGGCCGCTCATTGTGTATACCGACTTTAAACAACCGCTAGAAACGGCGCCTGAGCAGATGACTGAACAGGAATCACAGCTGCCGTCTCTGCATCACTACTCAATACATCATGCTCGGGCAGATCGCTAGCCAGGACTTCTGCCGAATTATTAAGACTCTCAATCAGCTTCACTTTGTGTAAGGTCGCACCGATCTCTCCAATAGGGCCTTTGAGCAAGCCAGCAATCCGAATAACAATATTTTCGACCGTCGGGACAGTGCTCATGAAGTAAGGAACATCTTTGTTTAAGAAGGTGTGGTCGAGTGGCTCGATAACATGACAGGCGATCGCATCTTGTAACGCGACTAAGTCCACCAGCATGCCCGTTCGAGCATCCACTTCACCCGTCACCGTTACCTCTAGCTGATAGTTATGACCATGGCCATGAGGGCGCGCGCACTTACCGTATATCTCAAAATTTTCCTCATAACTCAGAGCAGGTATCGCCAGCCTGTGCGCTGCGCTGAAATGAGCAGAGACGGTCAAATAAGCGTTCATTCCTTGTCCTGTATAGTCAGCCCAGAGTTCCGGGGTTTCAAAAAGCTGGATGGTCGTGATGGGTAAATGTGGGCTCAGCCGCCGCCAAATGACCTGGGCAATATGTTCAGTCGTTGGCAAGGTCTGCGCGAACTCAGGCCATGCCTCATTGAGATATGAAAAGTCCAGGGGCTCTATCACTTCACGGTGAATGATGTCCTTGGCCTCTGCGAGGTTGAGCACCATACCGTGGGGGTCGAGCTCACGGGTCATCGAAACGTTGAGCACATAGTTGTGTCCATGGCCGGGTTTGCGGGTGCACTTGCCAAAGCGCTGCCTATTTTCTTGCTCGCTGAGCTCAGGTAGCCAGTATCGATGGCTCGCTGAAAACTGCGATCGCCGATTGATAGTGCACTTCATAAACGAATTCACTACTTAGACAATAAGTAGAAACTAACTATTGGGCGCTAACACAGCTTTATTTTTTCGAGGTCATCGGATATCAACATCCAGATAAAACCACACATTTTTTATAAAAACGGCTTTGTTTTGCAGTCTAAAAGATAAAAAATCGTCAGGGATCAGATTCTCAAAGCAATTAAGAAATAATACATCCCGCACGGAGAGAATCTTTGTTAAAAACGCTGTATTCCACTTATACCAAAGAAATTAAGGGTAATACCCGTACATTTATCAGGGTTGTCAACAGAAATCCAAAACTGTAAAAATAGATACAGAAAAAAGATGCGGTTACGTTCATCTCAGGTCAAAGCTTTAGTCAAATTGTCAAAGCCAAGTTACTTGAGACGGAAGTAGAGGCATATCGCTCTATGGTCTGAACAGTTAGGTCTAAATAGTTAAACCGAAACCGTTAGCACCAGAGCCTTTGAGCCTCGAAGGAACGCGTTACCTCACAAATGCCAAGCTGGCTTAGACAACGGCTGTTAAGCAACCGTTGCGGTTAAGACCACAAAGCATTTGAAATTTTCTGAAAACTGATTTCAAAAAATTTGGGGAACGACAAATGAAACTTGCCTATCGTGGTGTCGAATACGACTATAACCCTCTCATGCTAGAGGTGACTAAAAGCGACTTAGCCTGCCAATATCGCGGACATGCCGTACAGCATACCTATGTTCGTCATGTACCCATTCCACAGCCTACAGAGCGCTTAAGCTATCGTGGTGTGGCTTATCAAACCACCCGCCAAGGCGGCATTCAGCAGCTTACTAGCCCCCTTGCAGGACAAGAGAATGGGGCTACAACAGCTCGCCCAACCTCCCTGGGACAGCTGCGTAGCAGGCTTACGGGCAATAGTACGGCAGCCAAAGCACGACGTCAGCTCCTACAAGAGTCTAGTGCGCTACACGAGCAGAGTATTGCTCGCACGTTGCAACATCGCATGGATGTTGCCAAGGCCCAAGGTAATAAGGCGCTATTGCAGCAGCTAGAATCCGAGATGAAACAGCGCGTCTGATAAGCGCCTGTGAGTCAATAAAACCTGTGAATAAACAGGCGTGTGAGTCAACAAGACAGTCAGATATCTATTAAATAACTGTCAAAAATAAAACATTACACCGTCGGTAAATAAGGACGAGATCAGCTGATCTCGTCCTTATTTGCTACTAAAGGGCCTAGAACATCCTGATTAAGAGCCTTGAGAGCAAGTTCTGTTGTTAGAAACGGTTCATACCTGCCCACACTGTTCATAACGCACTGTTCGTAGCGCACTGCTGATCATCACGGGGTAATCACACGTCGATAACGCGCTGAGGGCTACGGCATCGCTACCGCCTTAAAACGCGCTGACCTCAACCCTGTTGAAAAATATGTATTGGAAAGTCTGTGTTGAAAAATTTCACTGCCGTCCATAACACGCTATCAATTGCAGCACTGATCGTTGGGCAGGGACGCTGACAACGCATGATTTTCTCTGCCACAAGCTATCCGACCCGCCATTTTCGACCCGCCATTTTCGACCCGCCATTTTCGACCCGCCATTTTCGACCCGCTAGTTAAGTGTGGCCACTTAAACTGGCTATTAGACCTAGGACTTTAAAGTATGGGCATGTTTAATCAAGTATTTGGAACACAGACAGACTCTAAGATTGCGCTGAATTCCTCAGAGGCATTTGCCGCCATTTGCCTAGTTGCGATCGCATCCGACGGCTATCTTTCCGCCTCAGAAGAAGTTGAAATGAAAATGCGGCTGAGCCGGATGCGCCTCTTTCAAGACTCGCTGGATGGACTCGATAGAATGAAGGACTATTTGGTAGACGCGCTCAAGCGATACGGTCCTAATGAAGTCATCAAAAGCGCGCAAGCTGCTTTGCCTCCCCACTTAACCGCGACGGCTTTTACGATTGCAGTGGATTTGGTGTTCTCAGATGGCAATGTTTCCGCCGAGGAACAGGCGTTTGTAGACGACCTACGGCGCATTTTAGCTATCCCTGACGAGCTTGCGCTGAAGATTGTTGAAGTGATGACGATTAAAAATCAAGGCTAGCTCGCTTGCCACCCCCATCCATGAATCCCAATCCGCAAGTCATCATCCAGCGCACACATCATCCAGCGCACACTAGGTCAAAGGCTTTTTAGCAGGCACCCCTACCGCTCTGGGAAAACCCGCAGGGGTGGGTCAAAGGCTTTTTAGCAGGCACCCCTACCGCTCTGGGAAAACCCGCAGGGGTGGGGGCATCTTTATGAATAAAAATGCAGTGGCGTACGCTTTGCGTCAAGGGTGTCTGCCAGCTTTGCAGATCTGTAATTTCCCCGCCGAGCCTGTCGATAACAGGCAGAAGCGTTTCGGTATCTGTGGTGCTCCACTGCCCTCTAAATAGAACCAGCTGGCCGCCTACTTTTAAAAAAGGCATGGCGTACTCCGCACAAGTGGTCACCGGGCCCACCGCTCTGATGAGGGCCAAGTCGTACTGTTCTCGGTGTGCTTTATTTTTGCCCAGCGTTTCGGCACGCTCCGCAATGCAGTTGGCCTTGAGTTGCAGCTGCTGACACACAAGCTGAAGGAACTGAACTTTTTTACGGGTAGAGTCGAGAAGCGTCAGTTCAATCGGGAGCGTCGCCGATAGTGCGATCGCAGCTGGAATTCCTGGAAATCCGGCTCCCGTGCCAATATCAATCACACGGATAGGCCCCTCTTCCTCCTCCTCCGCCTCCGATTCCATAGCAGTCGTAGCCGCCTCTGTCTGGGCCTCGTCTTCAGGGTCTTCCGCCAGCGGATACTCAGCCAGCCAGGGCGCTAGGCCGCTGAGCGAGTCCCAGAGATGCTTTTCCCAAAATTCATCAGGATCGGTAATTCGGGTCAGATTAAGCTGCCGGTTACCCACTAGGATTTGAGCGTAGAACTGCTGAAAAAGCGCTTGCTGCTCAGCCGTGGGCTGCCAGCCAATACTGTTTTGCCAAAGCTCTAAATGAGCAGGTAGGCTCGCGGTCAGCGGATCGGGTGTGAGGTCCAAAACCTTTTTCTCTTTTTTATGAAAAGCTGATCTAGAATCGGACGCGCTATCTGATATTGAGGCACCCTCGGACGTTGGATTAGCACGCTTCTTGAGCTTAGGCGTGGCCCACGGATTTTGGTCAGAAGAAGTCATAGCAGATTAGTTGACTAGAGAAAAGGTTGGAAAGATGACCCACTAGGACGATCTTCAGAGAAAAGGAGCTTTAGAGAAAAGAGTTTCCAGGAAATCTAGCGGATAGGTTGTGCGTCAGGCTACGGCAGATAGATTACAGTCGAGGCAATTTTTAAAGAGGAGAAGGATGGCGATCGCGCAGCTGTTGAGGATCGGCCACACTGAGCTGGCCATGATCTATCGTCCAACAGTGATCGGCAATATCGAGCAAATCTTCTGCATCGTGAGAAACAATTAGCAAACTCCACTCTTGCTTGAGCTTGGCAAGTAAGCTCACCAGCTGCTGCCGCATAGACCAATCCAATCCGGCGGTGGGCTCATCCAGCAGGAGCAAGTAGGGCTTGCGAATGAGCTGAACGGCCAGCGCTAATCGCCGCTGCTGCCCACCGCTGAGCTGCTGAGGAGAGGCCTTAAAAGACAGTTCGCCTAACCCGACCGCTGCCAACGCTTCGTAAACCGTCTCTGAGCTGAGTTCCAGATGGCCTATCCGCAGCTCTTCAAAAACGGTGTGGCCGCAAAAGTGTCGCTCTGGAAACTGAAACACCAATCCACCTAGCTGCTGCAAGGCTTCGGGCAGGAGCTGCTGCTCACGCCAGTACACCTGACCGCTGGTAGGCGCAGCTAACCCTGCCAAAATTTCTAGCAGCGTGCTTTTCCCCGAACCACTAGGCCCCACAATGAGACCTAGCTGCTTAGGGGCTAAATCAAATGTCACGCCGTTGAGAATAGGGAACGCACTGGCAGTGGGATGGTAGCTAATATCGCGCAGGTGGAGCATAAACGAGTACCCGATTAAAACGGGCCCATACGAGAATTACCAGAACGAGAATTACCAGAGAAGGGGATAGTTACTTGTATAGTGCATATTAGTTGGTTGTGTAGGATTAGGTGAGCTGTGCAAGTTCAGTTTCGTGAATGCGACTTTTTTAATATCTGGATTTGGCTTGAGTTTGAAACAGTGCCGTCTGTCCCAGAGCAACAGTACGTAGAAGAAATTTTCAATTCCTGGTTTTTTCTAGGCAAGCTGGGCGGTTTTAACGCTGAAAATTTGCAGGTACAGGAAACCGGCGTCGATATTAGCTATTTTGACTACGACGAAGATGAAGCTGAGCGATCGCTGCTATCGCTGATGCACAACATGGGAGAGGTGGAATTTCGGGGGATGTGGGCACGCTGCTGGTTTGATTTGGGAACCAGCGACGCCCTGGCCTTAGATGCCCTCATCAATACAGTGCGTCAGTTTAGCAAGGACTATGTTGAGGTTCAGCAAATTATCGTTGGTGGCGAAAATGCTGACTGGCCAGTACCGGTCGAAAATCCAGAAGCGGCCTTTCCGGAATAATTACTCTGGAAGAGTACTATTCACTTGCAAAGGCCAAAACTGCAAAGGCTAAAACTGCAAAGGCCAAAACTGCGACGACTCAAACTGCAACGAGATTGATGGCTAAGAAACGAATTCGTCCGATTGCCCTCGGATTGATTGAACATGAGGGACATATCTTTGTCAGTAAAGGCAAAGACCCTACCACCCAAGAAGCGTTTTATCGGTTTCTTGGCGGTGGCATAAACTTTCAAGAATCCTCCGAAGCCGCGCTCACGCGCGAGTTCCAAGAAGAAGTGCAGGCCACACTGACCCATATTGAGTACATTACCTGCTTAGACAATATTTTTACCTACAACAGCAAACCTAAGCATGAACTGATTCAGCTGTTTCGCGCTCAGTTTGTCGAAGCGTCGTTTTATCAGCTCAGCCAAACATTTGAACTGACAGAGGGCGATCGCATCGAATCAGCCTTTTGGATACCGATAGACAAAGTGCGTAGCGGTGAGTATAGGCTAGTCCCCAAGAGCTGCATCGCGTATTTGAATGATCAAAACATGTAACACCAGCAAATCAGAGCAGTCATACCAGATAAGTCCATATCAACAGAATCACGCCCAAGGAAGTGCATTCGCCAAAACCTTAGTCACCGACACACTGTGTCGGCAGTTGTATCAGCAAAACTGTGGGAGATAAAGCGTGCACGCGTTTAATCGTTTAAGTATTCAATCCAAGCTCATGTCGATGCTGTTGGCTGTCAGCATCGGCTCTATTGGCATCATTGCTTACGAAGGGTATCGCAGTGGTCGTAATGCCATTGAAGATAGCGTTGTCAAACAGCTGATTGGACTTCGGGCCTCTAAAAAGCGACAGATTGAAACCTACTTTAGGGATCTGCGCAGTCAGATGAAAGTGCTGGGCAACAGTCCTAGCAATATCAACGCCATGAGAGACTTTGCCACCGCCTATGGCTCAGTCCTAGGCGATTCAAAATCTATTGATGCTCAGCAAGTCAGTGGCCTGCGTAGCTTTTACAACAAAGAATTCGCCCCTAGGCTCTCTGAGAACGTGGGTCAGGCGGTCAATCCAGATGCCTTTTTACCAGCTTCTATCCTGGCGAGATCGCTACAGTACCAATACATTGCCAACAATCCCAATCCGATTGGAGACAAGGACAAGCTCAAAACCGTCGGCAACAACACAGCCTATGACAAATCTCATACCCTTTATCACCCCATATTTAGAGATATCGTCAAGCAGTTTGGTTTCTACGATTTATTTTTAATCGATAACGACGGCAACATCGTTTACTCGGTGTACAAAGAATCTGATTTTGCGACGAACCTGCTGCTAGGCCCCTACTCACGATCAGGACTCGCCCAGGTATACAAAGAGGCGCAACGGCAAAACAGCGGCTTTGTGGCCATGAGCGATTTTGAATTTTACCAGCCGTCTTACGGCGCGCCTGCGGCGTTCATGGCCACGCCGATATACCAGGGAACCACGCTGGTTGGCGTGATGGCGGTTCAGGTCCCCGTCGATAAAATCGATGATGTGATGACCAACAAACAAAACTGGGAAGACGATGGCTTAGGCGAGAGTGGTGAAACCTTTTTAGTGGGTGCCGATGAGCTGATGCGCTCAAACTCACGAGCCTTAAAGCAAAGTCCTGAAGAATATTTTGCAGCCCTTACGGCCAGACAAGAAAGCGAAGAAACCATTGATCTGATTAAGCAGCTAGATACCGCAGTCCTATCTCAAACAGCCAACAGTGCGGCGGTAAAAGATGCGATCGCCGGTCAGTCTGCCAGACAGACCGTCACAAACTATCTCAACAAATCGGTCATCAGCGCTTACGCCCCCCTAGATATTCGCGGCGTAGATTGGGTGATTGTCTCTGAAATTGACCGCGCCGAAATTTTTAGACCCATCGACATCTTTGCCCGACGCGTGCTGATTGTCGCCAGTGGACTGGTGTTTTTAATTACGCTGGCTTCTCTCTGGCTAGCGCGCGCTTTTTTGCATCCTGTTAACAACCTCAGCGAGGGTTTCCACCGCTTGGCGAAAGGGCACAAAGACGCCTCCGTCCAAGTCCTCTCAGAAGACGAACTCGGTCAGCTCGCTAAAGCTTTTAACCACATGGTGAAAAAGAACCAGCGCACCAGCGCCATGGTCGCTCAAAAAACGCAAGAGACCGAGTCGCTTTTGCTCAACATGTTTCCAGAGTCTGTCGCCCAGCGACTGAAAAAAGGAACTACGCTTATTGCCGATGAAGCAGAAAGCGTCACGGTCATTTTTGCCAATGTGCTCGGCTTTCAGGCCCTTACCACAGAATTAAAACCTAAAAAGGCGATTGAAGTGCTCAACGATATTGTGCGAGCCCTAGATGACGCTACCGAACAATACGGCATCGAAAAAATCAAAACAACCGGCAGCGAGTATTTAGCCGTCAGCGGGCTCTCGGTGGCCCGACTAGATCATTCCAAACGGGTGATTGACTTTGCCCTGGCTGCTATTCGCATCGTCGAACAGGTCAATCGTGAATGGGACACGGACTTAAAATTGCGAGCAGGTGTGCATACGGGAGGCGTTATGGCTGGAACCGTGGGCTCTCAGCGTCTTATTTACGACGTATGGGGCGATACGGTCGTCACCGCGCACTATGTGCAATCAGCCGCCAAGCCCAATAGCGTCTACGTATCTAAGGCAGTGGCCAGTAGTCTCGTTGATTTGTACGAGTTTGAAGCCGCTGGCAGCGTAAACGCACGCGCAGGCGAACAAGTCGATGTCTTAGAAGTGAGGACTTAGGCAAAATCAATGGGCATTACATTCGCAGATCAGTGGCTGCCTTGGGGCCTGTCCATCATGGTGATTTTCCCCGCCTTGATGATTTTGCTGGGGGAGCTGGTCCTACAGCTCGATAAGCGTCAGCACTCTATGACCAAAGTGGTGAAGGAGGTCCGCAACTGGGTGGTGCCTTCTGCAGCGCTCTTTTTTCTACTGACCAAGGTCATTGAAATAGACCGAGGCGAGCGCGCCATTCAGGTTGTTGAAACTCTCGCATGGGTATCGCTGATTATTGCGGCGCTGTCCTTTGTCAATGCTCTGCTATTTTCAGGCACCAAAATTGGCACTTGGCAGTCTGAAATGCCTAAGCTTTTTCAGGACTTAGTGCGATCGCTGCTGATTGCCATTGGCGTTGCGATTGTGCTGAGCGCGGTGTTTGGCGTTGATCTTAAAGGTACCTTTACCGCCTTAGGGGTAGGGGGTGTCGTCTTAGGCTTTGCCCTGCAAGACACACTGGGTAACTTGTTTTCGGGTATTGCTCTGCTGTTTGAGCAGCCGTTTCAAATTGGAGACTGGCTAGAAGTCGATGGCAAAGTGGGCAAAGTGATTGAGGTGAACTGGCGCTCTGTGCATATTATGACGCGCAACTTAGAGCAGCTTATTGTCCCAAACTCCGTGCTCTCACAAGCCGTTATTCGCAACTACAACAAGCCCAGCGTGCAGCATGTGGAAGCAGTAGATATTGGCTTCTCGTATGGCGATGCGCCTAACCTCGTAAAACGCGTCATGCGAGAAACTGCGCTGAGTACAACGGGCGTTTTGGACAATCCACTCCCCGTCATCCAAACAATTTCCTACGATGATTCTTCGATTGGGTATCGGGTGCGGCTATTTTTAGATGATTACAGCCAGGTCCCCAAGATTCGAGATGAGTTTGTGACCCGCATCTGGTACGCGGCTAGGCGTAACGGCCTCTCGATTCCGTTTCCCATTCGAGATGTGTACCACCACCATATTCCTAAGGAAAAAGCAGATGAACCGCTGCGACGACTAGCGGCCTACATTAAGTCACTACCCACCCTCGCTACCGTCAGCGATCAGGTCCTTGAAGAGATCGTCTCGGATGTACAGCTGGGTCATTTTGGACAAGGTGAACCTGTGATTTTTCAGGGACAGCGCGACGTAAAACTTCACTTTATTTTGGCTGGACGTGCGATCGCCACCACCCAAGACGATAAGGGCAAGCAGTACACCGTCGCTGACATGGCTCGGGGTGACTTTTTTGGCTACTCAGCCCTGCTGGCCAATGAACCGAGCCCCATGAACATTCATGCCACTGAAGATTTGGAAGTGCTGGTGTTAGAAACAGAGGCCGCCCAAAAAATGCTGAAGCGATCGCCTCGGTTTGCACAAGCGTTGGGCGCGGTGATTGATGCGCGCCAAAACACGTTGCGTACCATCAATCCTATCGAGAAAAAAACGGGCAGCCTGTTTTCCACCAGCAGCACCCAACCAAATAATGAAAAAGGCGCGGCGATCGGCTATGTGGATACCGCCCAATAGCCGATTTCTCGCCATTTAACCCTAAACGAAATCAGCCACCATCAGTGATAGGGCGTTATCAAGTGGCTGCTTTTCTAATGAGGCGTCTCTACTTCGCAGGCGCTAATGCTCACCCAGCTGGTTGAGCCGTCCTGCCAATGTTCCTTTTTCCAGATGGGGGCATTGTGCTTGAGGGTGTCGATGGCGTATTGGCAGGCTGCAAAGGCTTCGCCCCGGTGGGGGCTACCGATGGCAACAAGCACGCTGATTTCACCGACGGTGAGTTGGCCAGTGCGGTGGTGGATAACCACATGGGTGATATCAGGCCATTGCTGCCGGATTTGCCCAGCAATTTGTTTGAATACCTCTATGGCCATGGGCTCATATGCCTGATATTCCAAGGCGACGACGGGCTCGCCGTCGGTTTGGTTGCGGACCATGCCGCTGAATAGCGCGATCGCACCATTGGCCCCATCATCGGCAAGGGTATAGGCATCATTAATGTCCAGCGGCGCAAATGCGATCGCAAAGTGATCGTTCCCAAGCTTTGCCATACGAAGAGAAATAAGAGAGAAGTTACGGATTACTGAATGAATAGCTATTGTTCTCAGCAGGCGCTGCCATCGTCTTGTACAGCTGCTCAAGTAGCATAATATTTTCACCAAGGGTGTAGCGCTCTAGCACACGAGCCCTTGCTTTTTTGCCAAGCAGAGCCATGATTTCAGGATGCTCTCGAAACAATGGGAACAACGTTTGCAGCTGGCTAGACACCTTTTGCGTATTCAAAATCACCCCGGCACCGTGCTCTAGCACCTCGCCATCAGCCCCCGCATCGGTGGCCACACAAGCGGGCCCACAGGCCATCGCCTCTAATAACGATAGCGACAGCCCTTCTACCAACGACGGCAAAATAAAACAGTCCGCCGCGCGCAAAATCTCAATGCGGCGCGCTTCATTGGCAACAAAGCCCATCCACACAATATTGCTATCCGAATAAAACGCTTTTAATGAGGACTCTAACGGACCGCTGCCCACAATCACCAGCTTATTTCTGAGCCCCATTTTAGAAGCTTTCCAGCCTTTAAGCAGAGACTCTACGTTCTTTTCAATCGCCAGCCGGCCCTGATACACATAGATCTGCTCGGCCTCTAGCTGCGCTTTGATACTCGAAGGGCCAGGGGTATATCGCTCAATATCAACCCCGTTAGGAATCACAGCAATCCGCGATATGGGTACGCCTAGCTTTGCTAGCAAATTACGCTGAATTTTAGAAAAAACAATGACCTTATCGTAGTTTGCCAGCCTGGGCGCATAGACCTGATAGGCAAAATGCTGCGTGCTAGAAGACAAATTACGACGCTTACGATCAAACGCGGGATGAAACGTCGCGACCAGCGGCAAGCCCAAGCTATGACAAATGTCTGGCAGCTTAAAGTCCAACGGTGACAGAATAAGTGAAGCATGAACCACATCAGGCTTCAACTTTTCTAGGGTTTCGGCAAGTAGGCGAGCAGATCCCAGCGCTGGGATCGTCAAAATCTGAGACTTGAAGATAAAAGGTAGCGATACCTCTTCGTAGCCAGAGTGGTCTTCGGGGGCCTCATCTGGCGGGGCAAAATGCAAAAACGTGACCCGGTGGCCAAGGTCTAAGAGTGCATTTGTGATTTCTCTGCCATAGGTGACGTTGCCACAAAAGGGAGTTTTTTTACCAAGCCACGCAATATGCATTTATCAGGTCAAGACACTTTTTATAGAAATATAAAACGAGGCAACCGCCAGCAACTTGAGGCAAACGGCAGTAGTTTTGAGAGCAGGTGCGTTTTCAATGCCACCCTTGTTGAGTCCAACGCCCTCTGTTAAAAACCCAAGGATTGAGAGAGCATCGAGAGCTAAGGGCCTTCTACTTAGTAGTATATGCTCATTGGTCCTACGGTGAAGCTGGCTCAGGGATCGCTTAAAACTGATACCTTCACCTATACTGACTGCTCTAAACAGGGTCTTCGTTGAGCGAGGCTCTCACCAGCGACCACGTAAAGAATCCTCCCATGGCAACGAGCATTGCGAGCAAACCAAACACGGCTCGTAAGCCTAAAAATGTTTCCGCGATCCCTGCCAAAGCAAGTGGCAGGCTAAGGGCGATATTAACCACATTATTTTGTAAGCCAAAGACCTTTCCTCGCATGTCTTCAGGCGTTTTTTCTTGAATGGTCGTTTGCATCGGGATGCCGACCATTGCGCCAAAAAGGCCCAGCCCGCCTAAGAGCCCTAAGCTCGGCCACAGCTGAGCTGGTGCCAGCGAAAGCCCGGTCAGGGTAGCAGCCATGCCTAAAGAACCGGCTAGCCCCAGCTGTGGTCGAGAAAAGCGTCCGCCGAACTGTCCGATAAGGACAGCGCCCACCGCTAAGCCGACGCCGCCCGCTGCTAGCAAGAAGCCAAACTGCGAGGAGCTAATCGTTGGGATCACTTCAGCAAGACGGACGGCCAGGACCGCCAAAGCCGCAAATACTGAAAACAGCACAATGAGCTGAATGAGCGCGCTGCGGACTTGGACCTGCTTTTGTAAGTAGGCCAGACCGTCTTTAATATCTTCCCAGGCGCGCGTTTGCTCTATGGGCTCGTTTTTAACCTCGTGAGTGGTGATAAGCAACAGCAAAATACCTGCGATCGCATAGCTCGCCCCCACTAAGACAGACTTACCCACCCCAGTACCCCGATCCAGGGGCGCTAGGACCGTATCGGCCACAGCTAACAGCGGCTCACCCACAGCAAATCCAATAATCACCGAAGCCATCATGGTGGTAGTGTAAAGCGAGTTGGCCGGCAGCAAATTTTCTTCTTTGACAATCAGCGGAATGACCGCCTGCTCTGCGGGCGCGAAAAACTGCGTGAGCGTGGAAATTAAAAAGGTCACCACCAATAGGATGTAGAAGCCAACCGGCAGGCCTGCGACTATCCAGCCTTGAGTCACCCACAGCAAAACTGGCAAGGTTGCCACCAGCAGCCCCCGCAGTAGGTTCGTCCACACCAGTACTGGCTTCTTTTTCCAGCGGTCTACATACACGCCCGCGAGCGAGCCAAACAGTACCGCAGGAATGGTGAACGCAATCATAATGGCCGATACCCAGCCACTAATGGTTTGCTCTGGCGATTTAAAGCTGCTGGAGATGATCGCAATCATCAATACCAGATAAATCTTGTCCGCCATTTGGGAAAAAACTTGGCCGCTCCACAGCGTGAGAAAGTTGCGGTTGCCAAACACAGGCCACAGACCGCTAGCCTCTATAGGCCCCGCTCTAACCGTCAGTTCCTCAGCAGCCTCTTTTTCAGCAGTCCCTTCTTCAACAGTCCCTTCTTCAACAGCAGCGGACTCTTCAGGAATGGACACATCAGCAGGGGTCATTGGCTCTGTCACCACAGCATTGACCGCGGAATCGGGGGTCATACTGGATGTCACAGTAGGATCAAGGCTAGGTTCGGAAGGAATCTCAGGCTCGCGCAGCATGGCTTAACTAAAGCAGGTATCGATAAGAGCAGCCGATCGAATAGGGCGATCGAACTGGTATTGAGCGTAGTGTCTTAGAAACTTTTCAATGTGTCGCCACATCATATGGGGGCCAGAGGGTGGCAGGGATAAGTTATTTAGCCCTATTGTGCCTGATTGCGGAGACAGGCGTGAGCTGTGATAACCGAATCCTGGACCTTCTTCATCAAAAGACGTATCCGACACTGCATCTACAGGTGCTTTTGCTCGAGTCGTGCTTAGCGGCGCACTCATCACCAGCTCTGGCTTGCTCAGCTGCTGCATCAGGGCAAGTTCAGACGCACTGAGATAGCCAACTAGGCCCAAATCACGCGCAATTTCTTTAGACACGCTAGCCTGAAAGCTTTTACTCGCCCCTCTACCTACAGACCCGTTTGGATTGAGAAACGTCGGTCGGGCCATTTTTTGGCTGTAGCTGCTAGGCACCCGCTTTTCTCGAGCTGTTCTTGTCACCGCCGCTGGCTCTGCATACAGCTGAGTGTCCTCTTTAATCATTTCGACGCTTGTTTCGGCATCTATCTCGGCACCTCTCTCAGCGGCTATCTCGGCACGCGGGGGCGGTGTCGCTGGTAGCTTACCGGCTCTAACAAGCCTATCTTCCTCTAGGCGTTCGACTTGGGCCAGTCGCTCTTGCTCAATGCGCTCAATTTCCTCTAGTGCGATCGCCCCACCAGAAGACACGCTAAAACCCACGCGCCAGTCAGGATTACCCAGCTCAATCTCCAGGGGCGATCGCGTCAGCGCGCAGCGAAAGACTTCCGGCGCAACGCCCGCTAGCGCCAATAAGTGAAAGGTCGCCTGGGCCAAACAAGGCAAAATGCTCGCCTGACTCGCTGACTCTAACCGGCTCAAATGCTCAATGAGCAGATAGTACAGCTCTTCTTGCGGCTGCTCAGTCAATGCCTGAGAGAGCGCAACTTCTGCTAAATACTGACTGGCGGTCAGCTTAGCCAAGTTTTTGCTTAAGCCCGGAAAAGAGCGCTGGGTTTCAGCCTGCACGAGCTTGTCTAAAGATTTACCTTTGGTAAACAGGCATTCATTCACCACAAACAGGCCCGTGCGGCCCCCCAGACGAGACTTGTGCTTACGAGCGCCCGGTGCGATCGCTCTAAGTAACCCTCTTTCTTTGGTTAAAACGGTCACCAGCCGGTCCGTTTCACCCATGGCCATCGCTTTGAGGTTAATGCCGGTTGCGGTATAGCTACGCTGCTTCATTCGCCCTCACCCAATTCTGACAGCTGCTGCAAGATATCTACTCCGCGAGAGGTCCCCAACCGGTTGGCACCGGCTTCAACCAGGGCGATTGCATCTTGCGCAGTGCGAATGCCGCCCGAGGCTTTAATGCCAATGCGATCGCCGGCCAGCTTCCGCAGCAGGGTCACGTCTTCAGTCGTCGCCCCACCTTGCCAGCCCGTACTGGTCTCCAAAAATCGCACGCCAGCATCCAAGCACACTTCAGCGGCCAGCGTTTTTTCATCTTTGGTCAGCAGCGTCGTTTCTAAAATGGCCTTTACAGGCTGACCTGCCAGCTCCACAATCGTAGCCATTTCGTCGTGCAGCCTGCGGGTTTCCCCCATCTTTAGCCACCCCAAGTTGATCATGACATCTAGCTCATCAGCCCCATTTTCTACCGCCTCTTGGGCCTCATACAGCTTCACCTTCGGCGTCATTGCACCGCTGGGAAATCCAACCACTGTGCACACCTTCGGACGCTTATTGTGCAATCTTTCTACCGCTTGAGCAACGTGTACCGGATACACACACACCGCCGCAAAGCTGTATCGCTCTGCCACATCACACAAAGAAGCAATATTCTCTTCAGCGGCGGCTGGCGCAAGCAGCGTATGGTCAATGAGCGGAGCGAGATCAATGTCTGGGGCGTTTCTTGCAGAACCTGCGGTCATATAGGGAGATAAGTCAATAAAAGGACTGTCGAAGGGTCGTTACTTTTATGGGCCGGATTTATAGGGTGTTTACAAGAAATTACTGAACCTTGATGTGAGAAAAGAGCAGCTTACGCTTATATATAAGGAGCTAATTGACTTAAATATTGTTGAATCCAGCTATTCTCAGCTTCTATTATCTCACTCCCAAAAGAGAAAGTAAGGATTATAAAGGGCAATCTTGATATATTCAGAGCCCGTTGCTAGCGATCGCCACCAAAACTGAGCTTAAGTCACTAAATCTACGTCACTAAATCTAAGTCCCTAAGCCCAAGTCCCTGAGCTTGAGCTACCTAGCTTAAGCCAAGGCGATTGAACACAAAATTATTTATCGTACTGCCACCCTTATTTTGGCGCCTACCCTTTATAACTATGGCTGCACCGCTGATTTCAGCTATTATCTGCACTCACAACCGTGAACAATATTTAGGAGCAGCCATCGATAGCCTGCTAAACCAAACCTTAGAGCACTACGAAGTGATTGTGGTAGACAATGCCTCCACCGATGGCACTGCCGACGTAGCAAAGGCCCGACTAGGCAACCCAAAGGTTCGCTACATTTATGAGTCCACACTGGGGCTATCGGTCGCTCGAAATACGGGCGCGCAGGCAGCACAGGGCGATATTATTGCCTACTTAGATGACGATGCCGAGGCCAGTACGGGCTGGCTCGCTTCTTTGGTCTCAGTCTTTGAGAAAAATGAACGGGTTGCGATCGCAGGCGGAAAAGTCACGCTGATTTGGCCGCCGAATGCCCACCCACCCACTTGGCTCTCAGCCGATCTGTCCAGTGGACTAGGCGCTTATGACTTAGGCAACGAACTCCTATACATTCAAAAAAGTGCGCTCACCCCCAGAGGATTGAACTACGCTGTACGTAAACAGTTCTTAGCTGAAGTCGGCGGCTTCGACACACACTTGGGCAGAGTCGGCAAAAATCTTCTATCGAACGAAGAACAGCAAATGACCCGCCAAGCTCTAGAGCGCGACTGGAAAGTTGCCTATGTTCCTGAAGCGTTGGCCGCCCACAACGTCGCACCCGCCAGAATGAAGCCAGGATGGTTCCTCAGCCGCAGCTGGTGGCAAGGCATTAGCGAAAGCTACCGAGAACAGGCCAGCGGGACCACCGGATTCTGGCAAATCAAAAGCGGCAGCGAACGCCTTATTCGCGGACTCTATAAAACCGTCAAATATATCCATAGGCCCGCCCAGCGCTTTGAAAACTTCGCCTATGCCTACGGTCAAATCGCCTATCTGGGTAGCGTGGCTAGGCACCTAATTCGCAACGGCCAGCAGCCCTCGGCTTAGCAATGTGCTGACGTACGCTGTCCCATAGCAGCGCTTGTTAACAACGATTTGCCTGTCATCACGCTCAGGAGCACTGCTTTTCCCTAAAGCACTTTTTCACCCCCCTTCTACTGCACGCTATTCGTACTTAAAATCATGACATCTGCATCCATTCCTGTTTCTGTCCTTATCCCCGCCAAAAACGAACAAGAAAACCTGCCCGCTTGTTTGGCCAGCGTGGCCCAAGCAGACGAAGTGTTTGTGGTGGACTCACAAAGCGAAGACAGATCCATCGAAATCGCAGAAAGCTTGGGCGCAAACGTCGTTCAGTTTGACTTCAACGGACGCTGGCCCAAGAAAAAGAATTGGTCACTTGAGAACCTCCCTTTTCGAAACGAGTGGGTGCTCATTGTGGACTGTGATGAGCGCATTACCCCGGAATCTTGGACTGAAATCGCCGAAATGATCAAAAATCCAGACCTAGACGGCTATTACATCAACCGTCGGGTCTTTTTCTTAGGCAAATGGATTCGCCACGGCGGCAAATATCCAGACTGGAACCTCCGTTTATTTCGCCATGCCAAAGGCCGCTACGAAAACCTCAACACCGAAGATATTCAAAACACAGGTGACAACGAAGTCCATGAGCACGTCATGATTCCTCATGAGAAAGTGGGCTATCTCAAAGAAGATATGCTCCATGAAGACTTCCGCGACCTTTACCACTGGCTGGCTCGTCACAATCGCTACTCCAACTGGGAAGCCCGCGTGTATTACAACCTGCTCACGGGGATGGGCGATGACGGCACGATCGGTGCAAACCTGTTTGGAGACGCAGTACAGCGTAAGCGATTCCTCAAAAAAATCTGGGTCCGCCTCCCCTTCAAACCCTTCCTCAGATTCATCCTCTTCTATATTATTCGACTCGGCTTTTTAGATGGCTATGCGGGCTATATATACGGACGACTGCTGAGTCAATATGAGTATCAAATTGGCGTCAAGCTCTACGAGCTAAAGTTTGGGGGATCTCTTAACCTTCAAGACGACGCACCTGAACCAGCCGCTGTGCAAGTCACCGCAGCCGATGCCTAAGACCAACGAACCAGACCTAAATAACACCCAACAGCAAACGTCTCCACAGTTAGTCACAGCATTAGTTAGTCACAGCATCTTTGGATGAAGCGCAATTGGTAAAAGAGCAATCAACGACCCAACCGCTCGATCAAAATCAGAGCGATCAAAATGCTGCCCAAAACGGCAGCATCGGGGCACCACCTTTTGTGGATTTGAGCCAGTATCACGAACCCAACTACGACCCAGGTGGGTCTAGGGCCAAAATGCTGCTGTGGTGGCTGGTGCAGGCTATTGTCTTCCCAATGTCTCACCATGGCGCTCATGGACTACGCCGCCAGGTGTTGAGATTATTTGGTGCCAAAATAGGGCCTGAGGTTCGCATTCGACCCACGGCTCGGTTTACCTATCCCTGGAATGTGGAAATTGGGGAACACAGCTGGGTCGGAGACGACGTTGTGTTCTATAGCCTAGCGCCCATTAAAATCGGGCGTCACTGCGTTATTTCTCAAAAAAGCTATCTTTGCACGGCCAGCCATGACATTAGCGACTCGCGATTTGGACTGACGTTTGATGAAGTCATCATTGAAAACGGCGCGTGGGTCTCTAGCGACTGTTTTATCGGCCCTTCAGTCAAAATTGGGGCGAATGCGATTATCGGTGCACGTAGCAGCGTGTTTCAAACAATGCCCGCTGCTCACATTTGCCTGGGTACGCCTTGCAAGCCTGTTAAGCCAAGACCGATGACGCCATCGCCGAGCAACGAAATACCTCGCTAAACCAAACAAGAGTAAAGAGAGCAAACGCATTGAGCATTGGCTGGACTTTGCTAGGCGAACCCTCTAGAGCGATTTAACTGAGGGGAAAAAGTCATTCAATGCTCGCTACAGCAGCACAGGTCAGATGTTTGTGTAGCGCTGTTAAACTTCTGGCTGATCGCCTTCTTATAGTCTTCATACGTCTCAAGGAAAACCAGGAAACTTTGCGAATCGTAGCCACGTCCTATTAGCTGAGTGCAGCTAGGTTGCATTGCCAAATCAAGCGGGCATCACCTTTTAAGACATCAAGGTTTAGGGACTCATGGTCTACGAAGAACGGATTGAAGAAATTGACTTGCAGCGCTACTGGCTGGTGTTGAAACGCCGCTGGAAACCGGCAACAGTCGTTTTTGCAGCCACCCTCATGGCCTCTTTAGGAGCCGCATTCACCCAAAAACCACTGTACGAAGCAGGCGCTAAACTGCTTTTACAACCAGACCAAACGGCCTCTCTTACAGGGGTTAGCCAAGACTTAGGGAGTCTTAAATCCCTGAAGCAAACCGGTGATCCGCTCGCAACGCAATCGGAAATCATTTTTTCGTTGCCCATCTTAGAAGACACCATTCGTGCCCTAGACCTTCGAGACGCTGACGGGCTCCCGGTAAAGCCCTCCGCGCTCGCTAGCGATTTGGCCGTTGCGCCGCTGCCTGATACGGACTTAATCACAGTGTCCTATCGGTCTGGGCAGCCTGAGCTGTCAGCAGCCGTAGTTAACCAAATCATGCGCTCCTACATTGAAGCCAACGTCAGCAGCAACCGCTCTGAAGTGATGGCCGCGCGGCGCTTTTTAGAAGATGAGCTGCCCCGAGCCCAAGAAGAGGCCGAAAGACTCAGCGAAGCGCTTAAGCAATTCAATGAGGACAACGGCATCATTGCACTGCCGGAAGAAGCCGGTGCTACCGTTACAGCTATCGCTAGTCTAG
Organism: Cyanobacteria bacterium J06634_5; assembly: GCA_039820525.1. Classification (GTDB taxonomy): domain Bacteria; phylum Cyanobacteriota; class Cyanobacteriia; order Phormidesmidales; family Phormidesmidaceae; genus Phormidesmis. Next base: position 112,061 of record JBCBPY010000008.1, on the reverse strand, counting down.
AAAGCCAGATTAGCCAAACTCAAATTGAACTGGTAGAGGCTCAAAGCGAAGCAAGTGAACTCTCTCGCAAGCTGGGCATGAGCGGGCAAGAAGCCCTAGGGCTCGCGGCTGTTAATCAGTCGCCTGCTGTACAGTCAGCACTCGCACAGTTGCAGGGTGTTCGCTCGGATCTGGCCACTGCTATGACGCGCTACACGCCTAGGCATCCTTCTGTACGCGCACTCCAGCGGCAAGAATCTGCCCTGATTGGCGTCTTGAGAAACCGTGTGACCGAGGTCGTGGGCAGTCCCAATGCAGGCGCGCTTGCCAGCATGAGTGCTATTGACGAAAAGCTGGCAGAACAGCTGGTGCAGGCAGAGGTAAATCGTTCTAGCACAGCCAACCAGCTGGCTACGCTTATTTCCACTAGAGATGCGTATCAGCAGAAAGGGTCTATCTTCCCTGGGTTAGAACAAAATCAAACTGAATTGCGTCAGCAGCGAGATTCTGCACAGGGCACCTACGAAACCCTGCGCCAACGACTGCAAGAAATTCGCCTAGCGGAAAACCGTAAAGTGGGTAATGCGCACATCATTGAGCTGGCGGTACCACCAGAAGATCCCACAGTAGAAGGACAGCTGAAGTATCTGCTAGCCGGTGGCGTCGTCGGGGCTTTCCTAGGGGTTGCAACAGCCTTCTTCCTAGACTTGATTGACCGCACGCTCAAGACGGTTAAAGACGGCGAAAAAATCTTTGGCTACGTATTGCTGGGTGTGATTCCTCGATTTGAGCTGCCGCAGGGCTACGAGCTGCCTGAAGATGCTGCTGAGATTGATGGGATGCCGTCTAGGCGCATTATTACACTAGAGAGCCTGTATCCCATTTTGTCTGGCTCGTATCAGATGCTCCAAGCTAACTTGCGCTTTATTAGCTCCGATAAAAAGCTGAAAGCGCTGGTGATGACCAGCTCTGTGGAGGATGAAGGCAAGTCCGAAGTCTCTGCAAACCTGGCAGCAGCGATCGCACAAACCAACCGCCGCGTACTCCTGGTAGACGCAGATATGCGATCGCCTAGCCAGCACCATCTCTGGAATTTAATCAACGCTGTGGGCCTCAGCCATGTGTTGGTCGGTGAGGGCAGTTTGGAAAAAGCACTTCAGCCCGTCACCGAAAATCTCACGGTGATGACCGCAGGGGTTGTTCCACCGAACCCAATGGCCTTGCTGGACTCTGAGCGAATGGCCGCGCTTATTGAGCTGTTCCGTGAGCAGTTTGACTACGTTATCTTCGATACGCCGTCCTTAACAGGCTCGGCAGATGCTGCTGTCCTTGGCAGCTTGGCAGACGGCGTACTGATGGTCATGCGCCCACGCCATGTAAGCTACGACCGTGCGATCGCAGCTAAGTCTCTGCTGGAGCGTTCCGGCGCACCCGTGTTGGGCTTAGTGGCTAACGGCGTCGATAGCAAAAATGACTTTGGCGAATACTCTTACGATGCCAGAGAACTCACCGACCTGGCGAGTCGAACCGCTCGTATCGCAAAAGGTCGCTTGTCAGAAAAGCCCGCGTCCTTAGCCGACGTCCCTGAACGTGCCGAAGCCAATAGCTATCGCTAGGCACTCACACCAGGCAAGCTGCGCTGATAGCGCTATTTAAAAACAGATTAAAGACAGGTGTTATCCCCCTACAGCATCGCCCCAAGCAGCAGAGCAGGTTAAAACGCTGTGTTGCTAGCGTTTCAAAAGTTTCAATAACAAAGCATTTATCTAGAGCCTTAGGACCTTTACGTATGTCGCGTGTTTCTTTTTTATTTCGGGTTTTAGGCACTACATCAACAGTGGTCACGCTGGCAACCCTAAGCACTGTGGGAACTCAGCGTCCTACGATGGCACAAATTACGGGTCAACCCACCTTTAATCAACCCACCCCAAATACTCAGCAGCCCGTCAGCGCACCCATCGGCAATCTGCAGCCCGCGCAGCCAGCCATCAACCCCGCCATCGCGTCTAGCTACAGCAATGCGACCTATATTCTGGGGCCTGGCGATCAAATTTCGCTATCTGTCATCGGCTACCCAGAATTTACAGGGACGCTAGCACTCTTGCCGGATGGCACCGTCACGCTACCGCTGACCGGACGAGTCCGGGCTAGCGGCATGACGGCTAATCAGCTCAGTGGTGTTTTGATGCAGCAACTGAGAGAGTACTTAGTCGATCCGGTTGTGAGCGTTGGCCTGGTGACCATGCGCCCTGTAGTCGTGACCGTCTCCGGCGCGGTTCATCGCCCAGGCCCTATCCAGCTGAGCAGCCTCACTAGCTCTAATGGCAATCCGTTAGGGAGCGGCGGTACAGATGCACAGATTGGCGAGCGGCCAGCCTTGCCCACCCTGAGTTCTGCGGTGCTCTTAGCAGGTGGCATCACCCGTGATGCGGATATCAGGCAGGTGGTGGTTCGACGTCCTTTAGCTGGCGGGCAGGTCGAGACGCTCTCTTTAAACCTATGGGACGCGATTACTTCCGATGCAGGCACTGCGGATATTGGGCTGCGGGATGGTGACTCTATTTTTATTCCAGAGCTATCGGGCGATGAGATTGATCGGAGAACCCTCGCAAGCTCTAGCCTTGCGCCTAGCACGGTGCGTGTAAAAGTTATTGGCGAAGTGGTGTCTCCTGGTGAAATAGCCGTGCCGCCAGATAGCTCTATTTCTAGCGCGGTGGCGATCGCAGGCGGCCCGACAACAGATGCCCAGCTATCGAGTGTGAGCCTAGTTAGGCAAAACGAAAACGGACAGATTGAAAAAGAGGACGTTGACTTGAGCAATCTGGTTGACGACTACCAGGTCAGAGAAGGAGACGTGGTGGTCGTTGCCAAGCGCGGCTACTTATCGGTTGTAGACGGGATTGGGCGCGTTTTCAATCCACTCAATTTACTCAGAATTTTCGGCCTTTAAGGTTGAGCCGTGACGCTTCACTAAAAGCCGATTTGCTTCCATTTTCCAATGCTGAAGTCACTTGTGCGGGTGCAGCACAAAGAAACACATCGCGCTTGTTGAATGATTGGCCTGTTGAATAGCTGGCCCATTGAATGACTGGCCCATTGAATGATTGGCCCGTTGAATGCCTGACTTCGTTGAATTACTTATTTATTGTTCTGCCACTTCTGGCCTTTTGCTAGCGCTTCCCATATGGTGTTTCAACTCCTTTTTCTCGTCATTGCGATCGCGCTGAGCCTTCCCTGTGCGGTCCTCCTGATTGAATGTTTAGGTGCCCTGCTATCACGACGGCCTACCCCCTCAGTGAGAGTTAATCCAGAGTTCGCCGTCACGGTATTGATGCCTGCTCATAACGAATCGGCAGTCATTGCCAGCACGCTAGCAACCCTCACCCCACAGCTCATGCCGCAAGACCGGCTGATTGTAGTCGCAGATAACTGCACAGATAATACGGCTCAGATCGCCCGCCAAGCCGGCGCTACCGTATTAGAACGTGCGGATCAAATTAAGCGAGGCAAAGGGTATGCCCTCGATTGCGGATTGCGGTTTATGGCAGCCTCTCCGCCCAGTGCAGTGGTGATGGTAGATGCAGACTGTCAGTTCAAACAGGGGTCGGTTCGCGATTTGGCTAAGGCTGCGATCGCACAACAGCGTCCTGTTCAAGGCGTTTATCTGATTGATAAGCCCGCAAGCCCCAGCCTGAAAGAAGCCGTCTCTGCCTTTGCCTTTAAGGTGAAAAACTTGGTCAGACCGCTCGGCCTTAAGCAGTTTCATCTGCCGTGCCTACTCACCGGAACGGGTATGGCTTTTCCCTGGTCTGTGATTACCTCCATCGATTTGGCCAGCGGCTCTATTGTTGAAGATATGAAGCTAGGATTTGACTTAGCCATTGCCGGTACGCCACCTGCGCTGTGCCCTCATGTGACAGTAGTCGGCCCACTGCCACCTAATGACGCCGCCGCTCAAATCCAGCGCACTCGCTGGGAACACGGCCATTTGCAGCTCATTACTCGCTACTGCCCCCAGCTCTTTAGTCAGGCGTTGCAGCAAGGTCGGTTAGACTTACTAGCCATTGCCTTAGATCTCCTCATTCCGCCACTCTCCCTGTTAGTTGTACTGTGGGCGAGCATCAGTCTTGTACTGACCTTCGTCTCAGGCTTCAGCGGATTTTGGCTACCGGCTTGGATATGCTACGGCGAAGGCATAGCGTTGATGGTAGCAATAGGGTCAGCATGGGCTAGATTCGCCCAGTCAGACCTCGCGTTCAAAACACTGCTCAGAGCCCCGCTGTACATTCTATGGAAGGTACCGGTTTACCTAAAATTCATTCGCGAGCCCCAGGTAGAGTGGGTACGCACCCATCGAGAAGCGCGGTCGGATAAGGCGTAAGCGACTAACGCTACGCTGACTACTGAGACAACAACCTACTGAGACAACAACTAGAAACCTCAAAGGTCAAGCAACGCGCACTACCTTTGAGGTTTGTGAGCGTGTAAAAGTCTTTCAGACATTTGCACGCCATAGCTGCTAGCAGCTGTAGTGCCGGCACTTTGCCACATCTTCTGATTAACCCACCGTATCTGATAAACCGCATCCGCCTTGACCTTGTCTGCGGAACCATATCCGCTCAACCTTTGTACTCAATCAAGGTAGCCGTCTTATTCTGCAAGCGGTTCAGCCAGTACTGACCTTGGCCCATCGCCTGAGGCACTTTAGACACCACACAAAAGAATGCGTAAATGGCAGAAGCCTTTACGCTATCGCCGCGCTGAAGACGGTAGCGGTAAATTTTCCACATGAGAGGGGCATATACCGCTAGCAACAGCAGCGTGAGGCCCTTTGTGAAAAATGCCAACGTGATCGCTACGACCGGCACGCCAACGCCCCACAGCCAGCCACTGAAGTTTTCTTTTCGCATATATTGCTCGGCGGTATTGCCGTACATGTCGAAGCCCTCGCCAACTGCCCAGCCGCCCCGAATAGAGCGCTTCCACCACTGACCAAAGCGATGCATATCAATGTCATGGAGCGCCATATCAGCCTCTATGCGGCGCAATTTCCAGCCCTGCTGACGCAGACGAATGCATAGCTCTGGCTCTTCACCACAAATCATCTTGGGATTAAAGCCACCCACTGACTGGAGCGGCTGCGATCGCATCAAAGAAATTCCACCGCAGGCCAACGCCTCCCCCACAGGAACATTCCACTCCAAATCAGCCAGCTGGTTATAGGGCGACGCTTCTGGAGAGCGCTCCCGCAGGCGACCAAAGACAATCGCCAGCTCAGGGGTTGCCTCCAAAGCAGAGACACCGGCCTCGATCCAACCAGGCAAAATTTCACAGTCACCATCAATAAACTGGACGTATTGAGTCTGCGGAAACTGGGCCATCAAATGGTCAAATCCTGCATTCCTCGCGCGAGCACCGGTAAAAGGAACCGACATATCTAACGTCACAACCTTCACACCTCTGGCCGCTGCCGCCGCAACGCTGCCGTCCGTAGAACCAGAATCAACGTAAACAATTGGCACACCTTCACTGAGGTGCTTTTGCAAAGACGCTAAGCAGCGGATGAGTCGTTCGCCTTCATTGCGACCAATCGCTACAACACCCAAGTTATTCATAAGTCGCTCTTTAGTGATCGTCGTCAAGAATTGAAATGGTTAGTGGGCTTTTTCGGCGCGCGATCGCCGAGGCCATCGCCGCAAAGACAAAAAGATGCTCATATACATCACCCAGTACAAAGACGTACGCAGCATCAATACGGACTCCGTGATGTTGTAAATCATCATCAAGGTAAGAAACGCAAACGGCCACAAGTCCTCAGGTTCACTGGCTCGATACGCCCTTCGCAGCGCCATCCCGAAGCTAATCACCAAGCCCAACACAAACAAACCAAAGCCAATCAAACCAAGGTCTAAAGCAGCGTCAATATAGCCATTGTGAGCATGGGAGGGCACAAAATCTCTAGCGGCCAGCGCGCCCACTTCCCAAGCATCTTGACTCCCCGGCACCCAAAAAGCCGCCCGGCCATACCCCAACAAAGGCTGATCCATTATTTTTTCAATAGATCCTGACCAAATATAGGTACGTGCTGAGAGTGTGGGGTCTTTTCCTAAGCCAATCACAATGCCCTGCCAAGTCGCAGAGAGCACCGTCCCTAAACACAGCACAATCAGGCCACCCACATCTAGCAGTAAAACGCTGCGCCGGCCTCGCCAGCGAAAGAGGCGCGAGGCCAACACAATCAGCAAAAGCACAATAAATACAATCAGACCCGATACCGAGGTCGATAGCAAAATCAGCAAAATTGAAAACACTAGCCCGCACCGAGCCAGAAACCGTTCCTGCCTGTTTTTATTCGCGAGGCTAAGAATAAAAAATACCAGCATCGTCAAGGCCATGACGCTAGAAAAAACGTTTTTTTGTGCGTAGATGCCCTTCCAAGCACCATCAAACTTATCCCCAATGTGACGCCCCACCGACGGAATAGCCAGAGCATAAAACAGCGATAAAAAAGCGCCCAGCGCTAAGGTTGCTGCAATAATTCTCATTTGCTGGCGGATGTTAAACCGCGAGGCGAAATAGGCCGCAAAAGCAGTCATCGGCAAGACCTCGCCTCGAATGCTCTCTGAGGTGTAGATCGGCGATACGGACCAGGCCATAGACGCGACCATCAGTCCCACGACTAACCACAGCAGCCCCCCTTTAGAAATGGTTCTGAGTGTGGTTCGCCAACGAGCGCCCATCAGCAAAACAGCTATGCCAAAAATGGCGTAGCGCAGGAGCTTCATAATCAGCTCGTGTTCATTCAGGATGGTGCCAACGCCATTGCCAAAAAACAGGATACTCAAGGCGCTGAAGCCCTGCTCAAAGAGGGCGATTTGCGCTTGATTTTTGGCACGGTGGACAGTTGAAACGGTGATCGCAGGCGGTGTATTTTCCACGAGGGTATTTAGAGATGCTTTTTAGGAAGAAAAATCTTTAATGAACAGACGAGAGGGCACAGAAACAATGGTCACAAAAGAGAACAGGTGAGTATTCAAAACAAGCAAAGCTGTTGAGGCTTAAGCCGAATGTCTCAAGCTTTGGATAGAACTATCCAGCTGGGAGAGCGGTTCGTAACGACCCGAAGAAAATGCACAGTCACACAGCCACTGCTCGTTTTTGACCCCAGAGGTCAACCAATGGTCAATCAGCTCATCCCAGCGAGCAGGCACCTTGAGCTTGGAGAGCGAAATTTCTGAGGCCTCTGACAGCTGAGCATACTGCTGGGGTTGTCCCATCACTCGCTCAATCCGGTGAGCCATAGATTTATCATTGCCCACCGGGAAAATCATGGCATTGACGCCATGGGAAAGGTATTTCTTAAAGTGCGGCTGGCTAGTCGCAACGATAGGCGTTCTGGCAGCCATGGCCATAAATAAGCTCTGCGGCGGCTCCACGGGCAAATCGTGGGCGCACCCCGGAATGACGACTAAGTCGGCCTCGCGCATTTGCGCCACGACTTGTTCACTCGAGAGCGCACTAGAAAACGTGATGCAGTGACTAATACCGAGCTGTTCAGCCTGAATTTGCAGCAACTGTAAAACGTAGTCTTCGCGATCGCAACGGTCGTCGTCTTGTAGTGTATTCGCTGGCATGCTGGTTGCCGAAGCCGACGAGGACCTAGCTTCATCGCTCGTACTCATGTCGGTGGTAGTGGCGGTCGTTAGTTTTGAACGGGTGGCATCATCGATAATGACATCCAGATGCACCCTACTTTCGCCGCGCTTTTGGATGTGACCCACCGCATTGACCAGATCAGAAATGCCCGATCGCAAGGACATCGGTCCCGCGTAGGCCAGGTTAATGACCTCGTGGTCATCGCGAATTTCTTTCGGTAAAACGTACTCACTCAGAAACTGCGGCTGCGGCCATTCCCAAGGAATTATTTTTTGAGACCGAATGCCGCTAGACTCTAGTATTTTGCAGGCATAAATGCCGTGATTGCCGACCCACTTCACGCTGTCGTGATTGAGCAGTTTAATGAGGCGATTATGCTGCCATTGCTGACGCAAGCCCAAAGGACCTTGCCAATCGGACAGCAACACTACGCTTGGAATGTCATTTCTTGTGGCCCACTGTAAAACAGAGACCTCAGGCGTACATAAAACGATGTGAGTCGGGCAAAAGTCAGCCACCAAGCTCATGCGATCGCGCGATCGCACATAGATATTAGCGCCACGCTCTACACCACTGCCCATCAGTCGAATACCCAGGTAGGACATCTCGCTGTAGCGGTCTTCTGAGTAGCATGAAAAAACTGCGATTTCTTGGATCTGTTCGCCCCAATGTGCCGCAGCATTTAAGAGATGCAAATCAGCAGCACTGACACGATCTGCTAAATGCTCTACTAGCATTTCAGGCAAAAAAACATCAGATAGAAGCGCTCGGTAGTCTGCCTCATCAACCACAATGAGCAGTCTTTTGTCTTCAAGTCGTCCCATAGGTTTACGGATGAAAGAAGGGCGTAGCGTCGGAATCCCAGTAGATTTTCGGAAGACCATTCACGGAAGATACCTCATATCTTCTCAAAGCTCTTATGGATGTGGCAGTGTAAGAGCCAAAGCCTATACGTATCATTTACAACATAATCAAGACCTAATAAAGGGATGTTTTGCTGTTTTTGGAAGAAAACCGGCCTAGAAGCCACACTAAGTGATGGACTGGAAGTGATGGCCTAGGAGCGCTGGGCCGGGAGCGATGGACCGGAAGTGATAGGCCGGAAGTGATGGGGAAAGAGCAATAGACCGGAAAAATTAGGTCGGTAGAGATTTGAAAAGTCCTTGCAAATCACTTGTGAAAATCCGATGTGCCTGGAACTATTTTTTTCTTAATCTATTCTTTTGTTGTGTGAATGGTCGAATTAGCACGTCTTAATCATTAAAACAGGCTCCTTCAAGCCCCGCGTTGCAAGTTAGACCTTACTCTTTAAAATTCAGGGATCAATACGTTTATGACAGCAGTGCTCAAATCCGCCGTTATCGGCACGGGGATGATATCGAAGCAGCATCTCTCTTTTTTACAAGCTTCTGAACGAGCCAACATTGTGGGTGTTTGCGACCTATCGTCTGCCGCTGTGAACTACGCAGTAGATACCTTTCAAGCAGCCGCAGCCTACACAGACTACGCTCAAATGTTAGAAGAGGCTCAACCCGATGTCGTCCACATCCTAACGCCGCCACAAACCCATTTTCCGATTGCGACAGACTGTCTCAGGGCAGGGGCTCACGTTATTTGTGAAAAGCCGGTTGCACCTTCTTTTCACGAGTTTAAAGATTTATGGCAGATTTCGCGTGAGTGTGATCGCTTCCTAATGGAAGATCACAACTACCGCTTCAATGGCCCTGTCCGTGAGATTCAAAAGCTGGTAACGGATGGCACCCTCGGCAACATTCAAGAAGTTGAAATTCGGATGGCGCTAGACCTACGTAGCGGTGGCCGCTATGCCGACGAAAACTTACCGAGCCCGATTCATAAAATGCCAGCCGGTGTGATTCACGACTTCATTACGCACCTCAGCTACCTGCTGCTGAACTTTTTACCCGAAGTAGAGTCAGAAAACGGCTTTGAGCGTGTCTCAGCGGCCTGGAGCAATCACGGCGGCGGCGACCTCTTTAAGTATGACGACTTGGATGCGCTAATTATTAGCGGCAAGGCCCACGGACGCATTCGCTTTAGCAGCTACACCGCACCGGACTGTTTTTCGATTACCGTGCGCGGCGATCGCGGCTATGCCGAAACCGATTTGTTCCAACCACACCTGCGCTGCGTGATCCCTCGCAGTGGCGGTAAGCAGCTATCGCCGCTGGTGAATCATTTCGTCAACGGCAAGGAACTCATGAAGGCTAGCGCCCGCAACTTCCGCAACAAAATCATGCAAAAAACGCCCTACGAAGGGCTGCACTATCTTCTGGGAGAAACGTACGACGCCTTGAGTGACGGTCAAGCGCCACCGATTGGATACGACGATATGGCCCGTACGAGCCGCTTAGTTGAAGCCCTACTTGCAGAGGAGAACCGACGATGAATTCAGCAACTACCCACCCCGTGTCTATGCCCTCATCTACAGCGGTTTCAGTATCTCAACGTTCTATCAGCGCCGACTTTCACAAAAAGCCTAAAAAGGTATTCATCACAGGTGCGGCGGGCTTTGTCGGGCAGTATGTCGTCGCCGCCGTACTACGCGCGGGTCATCAGGTCCTGGCTAATGTCCGAGCTAAAACCAACGTGGAGCGCATCAGCTGGCACAACCATCCTGACGTCACTATCGTGCGCCAAGATTTGCGATCGCGTCGTGGCCTCACCGAGGCCGTTGAAAATGCTGATGCGGTCATTCACCTAGCAGCAGTGAAAGCAGGCGACTTTTACGACCAGTTCGCAGGGACCGTGATCGCTACGGAAAACCTGCTGTGGGCCATGAAAGAAACCGGCGTCACGCAGCTTGTCGCCATCAGTACGTTTTCGGTGTACGACTATTTGGGCATGAAGCCGAACCGTTTGCTCGATGAAAAAGGTCCGATTGAACCGGCCCCCCAAAACCGGGACGAGTACGCTCAAACTAAGCTCATTCAAGAAAAGCTATACCGAGCCTTTGAGGGCGATGTCACCATTTTGCGTCCCGGCATGATCTACGGTCGCAACAACTTATGGCATGCACTCATTGGCGCAGAAGTCGGCGGCGATCGCTGGCTGAAAATTGGCGGTAAGGCAACCTTGCCGATGGCCTATGTAGAAAACTGTGCTGAGGCGATCGCACAAACTCTCAATGCAGAAGCCGCCGTTGGCCAAACCATCAACATTGTGGATGACAACTTGCCAACGCAAAAAGCTTATCTCAAGCTATTGCTAAACTACACGCCCGAGCCCCCTAAGCTGATTCCAGTCAGCTGGTTTGCGATGCGCTCCATTGCCAATTTAGCTTGGTGGGTGAATCAAACCTTTTTAGAAGGCAAGGCAAAAATGCCCGGCATTTTGATTCCGGCCAAGTTACAAGGCCGATTTAAGCCTTTGAAGTACAACAATGTTCTGGCCAAGGAGCTGCTGAACTGGACCCCGAAGTACACCACAGCTGACGCCTTTGCCCGCAGCTGTAGCGCAGATGATTTGGTGGAGGTTCCAGCGCAACAGGCACCAGCAGCAGGTGTTCCAGTTACAGCCAGCTAGGGTTCTGGTTCTAGCGTGTTAGCCACTCTCCGCTAAACTCAGGCCCTTTTAATTGCAAGGGCCTGATGAGGGTTGTCTCTAATTCATGCCGTTAATCTGGCCACCAAAACCTCACAACCTGGGCTCCAGACACTCACCTCGCAATTACCCCATCAGAGTCATCTCTAAGTCACTTAAGGAAACCACATTCGCGCTATGCGTATTGCCTATATTACTGGCGAATATCCCAGGGTTACCGATACCTTTATCCAGCGTGAAGTTGCCGCACTCAGGCAACTTGGCGAAGCGGAGGGAACAACGGTAAGCACATTTTCAGTGCGATCGCCCGCAGCTACTCAAAAGTTGAGCCTGGCACAACAAGAAGAGCGGGGACGCACTCAGTATCTTCTGCCGGCCCAGCCTCTAACACTGCTCGCGGCCCATGCCAAACGCTTCGCTCACCAGCCCAAACGCTATTTCCAGGCGCTGTCATTAGCGTGGAAAACTCGCCAGCTCGGCCTGCGCGGTAGCCTGTACCAGCTCATTTACTTTCTGGAAGCTGGCTTGTTGGCCCATCAGCTCAACGAGCAAGGCATTGAGCATCTGCACAATCACTTTGGAGACTCCAGCTGTACAGTTGCCATGCTCGCTTCAGCGCTAGGTGAGTTTGGCTATAGCTTTACGCTGCATGGGCCTGGCATTTTCTTCGAGCCCCATCGCTGGCGACTCGATGAAAAAATTAGCCGTGCCAAATTTGTCAGCTGTATCAGCTACTTCTGTCGCAGCCAAACGATGATTTTTGCACCTATTGAAACCTGGCCAAATTTGCACATTGTTCACTGCGGCATTGACCCACAGCAGTTTACAGAAGCTTCTCGTAAGGCACCAGCCTCTAGTGATGACGGGCAAAATACCCCTCGACTTTTATACGTGGGTCGGCTCGCCGCAGCCAAAGGTCTGCCCATTCTGTTGCGTAGCCTAAGCACCTTGAAGCAAACCTATCCAGCCATTCAGCTCACAGTGGTTGGCGATGGCAGCGATCGCGAGCTGTTGATATCACAAGTAAAAGAACTTGGACTCAGCAAACAGGTTGACTTTGTAGGCTACCAATCACCAGAGAGCGTTCGAGCGTATTTACAACGCTCTGATGTCTTTGTGATGTCTAGCTTTGCAGAAGGCGTACCGGTTGTATTGATGGAAGCGATGATGAGCGGCCTGCCGGTGGTCGCCACGCAGATTGCGGGCGTTAGCGAGCTCGTAGAAGACGGTGTGAACGGCTTTTTGGTACCGCCCAGCGATGTAGACGCCCTGAGAAATCGTATTCATACGCTGCTGAGCGATGCTGCGCTCAGGGAACGCTTAGGCCAACAAGGCCAGCAGAAGGTACGCCACGCATTCAATATTCAGACAGAAGCGGGCAAGCTCTACCAGCTCATGGGAAATGTTATTTCAAAGACCCGTCCGCTGACCTCTACTCTCCAGAGCGCTGGCCATCAAAGCGGCCTCTCTCAAAACAAGCCTCATCAGGGAAAAACCAGCACGTCACCACAGGTTGATCGTTTAGTAGGGTCTGATCACAAGCTAGAACAACCTGCAAACCTAAACGCCGAGACCTCATTAAGCGCTGAGCAGGCTCTGGCAACGACTACCCCCTCAGCATCGACTGAGTAAACAGAATTTGCCATCGTGAATTTGCCATCGTAACGTTACCGAGTAACTGCTCGATTGCGAGAGCCACCCGCTCTAATCCACCCGTTCTAACCTGATTGTTTTCACCCGCTTTAGTTTTTTACATCAACAGCAGATTGTCCCAGGGAAGCCATCCATGATTCAGTACCTTTCGAAGGTTTTGTACATTCTATCGGGGAGTCGAATGCAGCTGGTCTTGCTGCTGGGCTCGTTTGTGTTTGCTTCGCTGTTAGAAGCACTGGGCGTGGGGTTAATTGCACCTTTTTTATCCATCGCGGCTGACCCCAACATTGCTCGCGAGAGCATTCTTCAGGGGTTACTCAGCTTTTTGCAACTCACGAGCGACTCTCAAATTGTCACGGGGCTCGCGCTGATGCTGATCGTGGTCTTTTGCGTGAAGACCGCTGTTTACTTCTTTTGTAAGCTCTATATTTTGAAGTACAGCTACTGGCAAAAAAACCGGCTAGAGGTACGGTTGATGGAGACCTACCTACGCATTCCCTACATTTTTCATCTCAACAAAAATAGCGCTGTCCTGGTCAAAAACATTGCCATTGAAGCACACCAGTTCACCACTAATAGCCTAATTCCGCTGCTGGAAATTATTGCCAACATCATCGTGATGACAGTGTTGCTGGCGTTGCTGGCATACAGCGACATCTCACTGCTGATTGTTGCACTGGTCATCATTTTGCCAACCATTTTGGTCTTCGCTAGGCTCAGCCGCCGGGTAAAAGCCTGGGGTGAGATTATGTCTACGGCGAACCACAACATGATTGCAGCGATTAATCATGGCATTGGTGGGCTGAAAGAAACCAAGGTCATTGGCTGCGAATCTCATTTTGAACAAGAGCTGCATAGTTACTCCAAGCAATATTCTGATGCCGCTGTCCGCTCAGATGCCTTTCGGGTACTGCCTAGGGTTTCTATCGAAGCGATTTTGGTGGTGTTTTTGCTGGTGTTTATCGTCTTCTCCCAGCTGGTGACTGGCCGTAGCCTCAGTGAACTCACCGCCGTGATGGGTTTGTTTGCAGTGGCTTCTATTCGATTGGTGCCGGCTGTCAGCCAAATTTTGTCAGCCTTGGGGCAAATTCGATTTTCGCTATTCGCCCTCGATATGCTGTGTATGGACCTCAAAGAAACTGAGCAGTTTAATCAGGACGGTACTCAAAAGAGCCGTTTGGCCGTGTCAACGCCCAGCCAAATAGCCAGCCAGATGGCCAGAAATTTGGGCCATGACAGGGCCCCTCAGTCATCTGTGGCACCCCTGCCCTTCAACTACGAGGTCGCGTTAGAAGGCATCACCTACCGCTATCCTTCTGCTGAAGCGCCTGCCATCAAGGACTTTTCACTCACCTTACGGAAGGGTGAGTCGATTGCGCTGGTGGGTAAGTCAGGCTCAGGAAAAACCACCCTGGTAGACATTTTGCTGGGCTTGCTAGAGCCAGAACAGGGCGATATCACAGTGGATGGACGCTCAGCCTACGAAGATATTCGCGGCTGGCAGAACCTACTGGGCTATATCCCACAGTCTATTTTCCTGACTGATAGCACCATCGAGCAAAATATTGCCTACGGTGTGCCAGTCGAAGAGATTGATAACGAACGATTGCAGCAGGCGATCGCAGCCGCGCAGCTAGAGGAACTGATTGCTCAAATGCCCGATGGCGTCAAAACCGAAGTGGGCGAGCGTGGCGTCCGCGTATCCGGCGGGCAGCGACAGCGCATTGGGATTGCGCGCGCGCTGTATCATGGCCGCGAAATTTTGGTGTTGGATGAAGCCACCTCTGCACTGGATACCGAAACTGAACAGCTTGTCAGCGAGGCCATTAATGCTTTAGCAGGCTCTAAAACGCTGATTATTATTGCGCACCGCTATTCAACCATTGAGAAGTGCGATCGCATTTACGAACTCAGCAACGGGGAGCTTAAACAGTCTGGCACCTATAGCGAAGTGATCGCAGCAAAGTAGCCAGAGCCCAGTTATCCAGAGCCCAGTTATCCAAAGCCCAGCTATCAGAGCCAGTCAGACTCAGTGATTCGGCTATGCAGTCGCACCAAGTTTATCGAGGAAAGGCGTCGGGCCTGTCACACACGGTCTATTATGCTTATCGGCCTGCCGCTTTGAAGCGTGACCTTTGTTTGAGGACGGGAGATAGCAGCCTTGCTCGCAGGTGGTAAGTAGCTGCGCCATAAAGCTGAGTAAATGACCTTATCGCTTTGCCAAGGCTTGTGATGACCGCCACTCCAATGAATAATTTTAATCTCTTCAACACGTCGCCTTAACGTCAACAGCCTGCTTACCAGATGGATTTGGCCATAGCCACAGGTATTCCAGACAGACGATAGCGGACGATAAGTACGCTTAAACATAAGGTTAAAGACAGTCTCATCACCTAAGTGATAGAGGCGATAGCGGTAGCCCGCATCCAGCGCAAGGTAGTGTTCTAACGAACGATAAGTTTGCTGGGTCCAGTACGATAAATCGGTCAGTAGCACACCGCTGTTGAATGTGTTTTTGAACTGCCGTAGTTCTGACCACATCTTAAACGGATTAGAGAAATAGAAAACAGCCGGAAACAGCTGCGGCACAGCGGCCAAGTAGCACGCTGAATTGAGAGTATCCCCCTGGGCAAACAGCTCACGGATATCGCCTAGCACCAGCGTATCGCCATCGAGGTAAATGACGCGGCTGACATCCGCAAAGCACACTTTGAGGAAAAACCGAGCATACTGCATGTAGCGAGACTGCCGACGGTGCAGTGACTTCTCTTGAAATTTGTTGTCTAAGTACTGCTTGAGAAAATCGGGCGGCGTGAACTCTTTAATCCGAAAAACAACCTCGTCAGGCCCGTACTCATGGGCAAACGCCGCCTGAATCTTTTCTTTAAAAAAAGGCTTGTCCCCCAGTGGCACCAACAAGTTAAAACGGATAGGAGACAGTACGGCAGCTGAGCCTATTGGCATATGACGCAGATCTCGATTGAGCTGCGTGTTGCGCAGAATGGACTCAATCACCACCAGCAAAGGGACCTGAAGCGTTCGGTTCAGCGACAGCGCAATATCCACAAACTTCATTCCCAAGCCTCATCCACGTTACAGCGTTCACATGCGTTTGATGGCTAGCTTATAGCGGGCTGTATGAGAGTGTCTTTATGAAAAGGCTTAGAAAAGGTTAAGGAGAGGCGGCGAAGGCAACCCCGAACCTGGTCGGCATATACGGCCTAGCAAGAGAAATTTTTGCAGTGAAGATTGTCAGGCAGGGGCGTGGCTTCGCCCGTTAACGATACACCGTTAGCACGGAAGGTGCTTTCCAGGCGTTGGATGCGATCGCTCGAAAACGGATGGGTCTGATTCCACTCGGCCACCACATTGAGCGACCCCAAATCCAGCTCTCTGGCTTGCGCGCGCTTAAAGAAATCTAAGCTGTGGTCACCGTGGTCGTAGCGAGCCATCATCCGAGCGATCGCATAGTCATCAGCCAGGGTTTCTTGATGGCGACCATAGCTCAGTTCTGACAGGTTAGCCCCGGTGGCCACCGCACCTGGCAACTGAACCTGGCCAACCCCCAAGATGCTATTGAGGCTTATCCACACGAGCGATCGCCCCAACGCTTTGAGCGGATCGCGATGGTGCAAATGCCCCAGCTCATGAGCCAAGACAAACGCCAGCTCATTTTCGCTTTCAGCGGCGGCCAATAGCCCCTCGGTAACAAACAGGTAGCTCCCGGCCATCACCATGGCATTTTCGGCAGACGTATCGAGGATATAAATCTTAGGGGTTGGATACGTGATCGACTCCCCAGCTTGCAGCGAGGTTACCATCTCGGTGAGATAGTCAATGCGACTATCGTCCGCGTCAAGCGTCCGCGTTAAGGACGAGGACAGCGCTGCCCCTATTTTCTCTTCAGTCTTGGGTCCCATCCGCCCGACTAGCTGACTGGCCAGTAGTCCTAAGCCGCCGTAAATCAGGGCACCGGCCAGTAGCACAGTCACTATTAAGTAGCTTAGGTTCACCAGCGGATGAACCGGGGTGACGTTGACCTCTTCGGTGATTTCTTTCGGAACGTACTGATTCATAGCTGGTTCATAGCTGGGCTTACCGAATGCCGGTTCCATAGGCCATGATTTCCACAGCGGATGCGCCTTGCTGTGACTGACCGGCAATATTAGAGGTTTCAAAGCGAACATTCACCACTTGTGATGCGCCCCACGCGATCGCATCTTCCTTCATCCGCAATAGCGCCTCACGCCGGCCTCTATCGACCAGGCTTTCGTAAACCACCATACGCCCGCCCACTAGGTTGCGCAGGCTCGCGGCAAAGGTTTTGAAATAGTCATTGGCAACCACCACACTGCCCACAAACATTTGGGCCTCATGGGCATGGGGCAGGGCGTGCTTGGCCCCGTAATTCATCATGGGAATGTGCAGTGTCTTCTTTTCTCTGTCTTTAATAGAAGCGTAGTGCTGCTGCTCGAAGTGCTGGCCTACAAAGTAGCCCACACCAATCAAAATCAAAAATACAATGATTTCCATGGGTCGTTTATCGCAGTTATTAAGGTCACAGTGATTAAAAGCAGGCGATCGCGCGTCCTATTGCACTTTCACAGCTGTGCCATAGGCAAAGAGTTCAGCCGCACCCGGCGCAACTGAAGACGTCGCAAACCGAACGTTAACCACCGCATTAGCGCCTAGCTGCTGAGCCTGCTGAACCATTCGCTCCACAGACTCCTTACGAGCTTCCTGTAGCAGCTCGGTATAGCCTTTTAGCTCACCACCCACAATATTTTTGAATCCGGCCAAAATATCTTTACCTACATGCTTGGCGCGAATCGTACTCCCTTGAACCAAGCCATAGTGCTCAACAATTTCTTTACCAGGAACGCCTTCCAAGGTCGTGAGCGTTAATGCAGATACTTGAGACAGTGCAACGGTCATAAAAATCTCCGAAAATCGGGACATCGAGTAGCTAGCTAGCTCTTGACAGGCTAGCAACTAAGCCATGAGCTAGGGGTTACTTCAACAGGAAAAGTTGATATACCGGAAAGATGCCCTTTTTCATCTCCCAACTACCGAAAAAATTAACGTGTCGTTGCAGAACGCCGCAGCATCAAGCCCCTCGCCCCAGCATCGGGCACGACAGCTACGCACATAGCTGCTCCGCAACGGCTGACTCGCAATAGCTGCTACACATAGCTGCTCCGTAAAGCCAACTCACAAGTTGGCAGACCCATCAGAAAACCTGTGATACCACACCACATATATCTATATTCGAACAAGAAATATTTTGTAATATTTGGTAATATAAATTTAGCAAGTGATGGTTGACCGTTCATCCAGCAAGGTCTGAGCGTAGACTTGGCGCAATTTCTAGGTTCAAAAAGAAGCTTGCTAAGTAGGCCCTCACTCTTTTTTCCCTATGACAGAGTCGATGTATACCGACAACACTGCCGATCAGACTTCAGACTACGGCCCCCTCAAAGACTCGTATCAAGCATTGGGCAGTTCGGCAGATAGAACGCTAAGCGTTCAGAAAGCACCTGAAATTGAAGAAACACCATTGCCAACAGTTGGGCAGCTCATGCGCGCTGTGTCTCAAGGGATTGAAAACCTATATAAAGAGCGCCTTGGCAGTAGGCCAGAGCGTGTCACTTGCGATCTGTTATCTAAGCGACTGGTGGTGTGGGTAGAAGGCGGCCTTACACCAGTAGAAAAATTGCTGTTTGAGAAAGGCGATAGCAAGGCTCAGGCACTCTGCCTTACTATCGACAAGCTGATGCAAGAGCCCATAGCGAGCGCCATTGAGCAACAGTTGAGTGTCAAAGTGATTGCCATCATTTCAGACACCTGTTACAAACACGACTACACAGGCATGATTGCTCAGCTTTCCGACCATCCAGCAGTGCGCCCTTCTAGAAGAATGCAACTGGCTGGATAGCTGCTATTCGACGGATAAGTCAGTCGAATAGCCGGGGCGAACTCAGCTGGCCTGACTCGGCTGGCCTGACCCAACTGGCTTGGCTCAACTGGCCTGGATCAACTGGCTTGCAGGTGGGAAGCAAAAAATGCGGTTGTTTTCTCCCAGGCATCTTCAGCCGCTACTTCGTCGTAGTTTTTCCCAGAGGGATTGGCAAAAGCGTGACCAACTCCTTCATAGAGATGGATATCAGCTGATTTTCCCATCCCTGCCAGCATGGACTCAAAGTTAGTAACATCGTCCACCGGAATAGACGTATCGTCTTCGCCAAAGAAGCCAATGATAGGCATATCTAAGCCATCTAACACTTCGGGTGCCAAAATCAGCTGGCCGTAGTAAATGGCCATGGCATCCAAATTTTCCAGGAGAAGCCCGGTACGCAGTGACCAATTTCCGCCAAAGCACCAGCCAATGGAGCCCAGCGTAGGGGCACTGTAGTCATTCGCTAAAAATTGAGCGGCCTGGTTGATGTTGTCTTGAGCAGGCCCCGGAACATCCATCACGGAGCGCATCAGGTCTTTGGCCTGGTCCGGCTCGGTAGCTACTTGGCCGTTGTACAGGTCAACGGCTAACACGGTATAGCCCTCGCCCGCTAGGCGACGCGTCATCGCTTTGATGTTGTCGTTTAGCCCCCACCACTCGTGAATAGTGATAATCGCAGGAAGCCCAGCCTCCGCAGTCGTGCCTTCTGGCTGGGCAAGGTAACCAGTAATATCAGTACCCTCCACGGTGGCGTATGTAATCTCTTGGCCGGTCACCGGAACACTAGGCTCTACCATAGCAATCGGGGTTGGCGTTGGCTGATCGCCGCTGTGCTCTTGAGACAGGGCATTGATATTGTTGGGTGCCTCTCCTGTACCGTCAGGCTGAACGGCGACAGGTGGGTTGGAGAGTTCTGTGTCTGAAACCGGGCTACTCACTGAGCTACCACCCGTGCCCGCTTCACCCGTACCACCACAGGCTTGAAACAAAAAGGCCAGTGAGAGCGCGATCGCAAACAGTCTCATCGGATGGGCTATGAGTGTCACGACGGGTCGGAGTACAGTTCGTCGTAGAAATGAGGCCATGTTTACCCAGCTACGTTGAATAGATCGCATACAGCTACCGCTTTACCATGTGGACCTCTCAATGATGGTGGCTAGTGCCGATCGCTGAGCCAATTCTTTAAAAAAGTTTCCAACCACTGCTCTACAAGAGGGCTGTATTGCGCATGGCCTCGAAGCTGATCATCGCGACTTTGGGTATTGGGCGCGCCCAGCAGGTGCGCTTGGCTACTCCAAAAATCCACCATATCGGCGGTCATTTCGGGATGAAACTGAACACCGTAGGCGCGATCGCCCCACCGAAAAGCTTGATTAGGAAAGGTATTGCCCCTCGCTAGCAATACGGCCCCCTCAGGCAACTCAAACCCTTCCCGATGCCACTGATACAGCTTGAGTTCCTCTGGGAAAAGGTCCCTACCTGCGGGTGTGCTGTACACCGGATAGTAGCCAATTTCCTCCCATGCCTGATGATGGACACCGACTTTTGCGCCCAGCACCTTAGCGAGCAACTGCGCGCCCAAACAAATGCCCAAATAGGGCAAGTTAGCCGCTAGCACCTGACGCACCCAGTCTGCCTCTTTATGCAAATACGGCTCGTCGTCATTCACACTCATATAGCCACCAAAAACCAGCGCACCTGCATAGTTTTCCAGATCGTCTGGCAACGGTTCTCCGAAAATAGGCGCACGAATATCTAACTCGTAGCCAAGGTCATCCAGCTTACGCCCGACCATCCCCGGAACCGTTGTTTCCTTGTGGATAATGGTTAAAATTTTGTTGCTGCCCAAAAACTAGCCCTCTTCGCGGGCGTCTTCGCCGCCGCCAGAACCATTGGAGCCGCCATCATACAGGGCGTCCAACTGTTCTCGAGCATCTTTAATAGAGATGGAGCGCATGACCAACAACGGCTCGTTAATGACATCGCCACTGGCATCGAGCAGCTCAGGATGTGGGACCGGGCGATCTGCAGACACCTTTGGCTGAAGAGGCTTAGTGGCCTGAGTGCCCAGCTTCACCAGATTGCGAATCATGTTTGAGACCGCAAGAACTGCTAAAACCGTGAAAGCAAAAACGTAGAGCAGGTGAAGCATGGGTATTAAAGGGGGTCCGAATCTTGGAGTGTTAGGACGGGCTAGTGCTGGAGACTCTTTCTATTCTTGCACAGGTGCTTGGACTGCGTGGCTTTTTAGTAGGGCTTCTTTAACATCATTTCTTCTAACACGAGGGTTTCGAGGGAGAAGCGCTTATGATTGATTTTCTTTTCGATAGCGAATAGCAACTCCCCAGCACTCGTGCACGAGCTTGTGCCACGACATCACAACTGGCATATCAATACTAGCTTGTCCCTCAGTTGCCGACGCGAGCACCTGAGAGGCACTGACCTGACGCTGCGCAGCCTGCACCCGTGACAGCAAGTCCTGGCGCTGTTCGCCACTTAAAAAGCCAACGTCTTTTGTTTCTAGTAGCTCGATAGTGCGGCCAAACCAATGATGAAAGTCGTTTAGTAAGGGCGGCAATACAGACTTCATCAGGTCAGCATCTTCGGGTGGTGTTGCGTCAGGTGGATTCTGAGGAAGAGACATGAAAGCCCCCGTAACGGGTAATAAAAAAGAAACATCGCGCCATTGACTCTCAGTCTAGCGTAAGCCCTCAACCGCCAACCTCATCAAGCAGCAAGAGGTTGCTCTAGGGCCTTTTACCTTACCGTTTTAGGACTCAGTTTCGGCAACAGCAGCGTTGATTTCGGTCAGCGTTTGCCAGCCTGCGGCCCACAGCTGACGGTTCTTAAGGGCTTTGGCATTCAACCAAAATCGAGCGTTTGGATCGCAAGCAGCCACTAGCTCAGCAAACACCCATTTGCCTTGGTTTTTACGGTTTACAACGCGAAAATGCCGCCAGCCGAGCGTCTTTTGTTGGGCTGTCCATTTGGAGCCGACGAGATGCGGAAACTTTTGCTTTGCCAATTTAGCCTTGCCAATTTATAAAAAGAAATTTGTAAAAAGAGAAGAGAACCAGCCCAGAAGCGGCTGAAGACTATCGTGAGGAAAAACAGCAGGCAACAGTCAGGGTCACTTTCGAGATCGTCCGATAGATGCAATATTGATCACGGCTATAGATGGTAATATCCATTGCCGAAAGATCTTTCAATCTCTGTGGTCTTTCCTGACACTTTCGTATCTATACAGTTTATTACGTATCTACGGTTGATGCTCTTTGGGCTACGCGCATGATTGAAGTTGATCATCTCAGTAAAACCTATGGCTCTACTGCCGCGATTAAGGATGTCTCCTTTACGGTAGAGCCCGGCGAAATATTAGGATTTTTAGGGCCAAACGGGGCGGGTAAAACCACCACCATGCGCATTTTGACAGGCTACCTCCCTGCGACAGGTGGAACCGCTAGGGTCGCTGGCAAAGATGTTCATGCTGATTCGATGGCGGTGCGCCAAAGCATCGGCTACTTACCCGAGACGCCACCGCTGTATCCAGAGATGACGGTGGAGGGCTTTTTATATTTTGTAGCGCGTATTAAAGGCGTGCCCGCAGGCGAGTTAGCGGGGCGAGTCACCTCTGCGATTGAGCGGTGCAACCTGCCAGAGAAACGCAGCGTGATTATCCGCAAGCTATCCAAGGGCTTTCGCCAGCGCGTAGGCATTGCCCAAGCAATTGTGCACAATCCGCCTGTGATTGTGCTCGATGAACCCACCGTAGGGCTCGATCCTCGACAAATTATTGAGGTGCGCAACCTGATTAAAAGCCTAGCGGGAGAACATACGATTATTTTATCGACGCATATTTTGCCGGAGGTGAGCGCGACCTGCGATCGCATTACCATTATCAACCAAGGCAAAATCATTGCGACCGATAGCCCAGAGCACCTCACCGCCCGAATTTCTGGCCAAAGCGGCTACTGGGTAGAGCTAGCAGGGCAGGTCGAGAGCAGCTTATCGGTTCTGCGAGCCGTACCGGGCGTGATGGGTGTATCGCCTATGGACACTGATGAGCTGGCCGCAGGGCATGTTCGCTATCAGGTCACCACCGGCACTGAGGATGTGGGCGGCGCGATCGCCCGCGCAGTCGTGACCGCAGGTCTCGAACTTTTTGAGCTTAGCCGCAACCGGGCCTCCCTGGAAGATGTCTTCATGGATTTGACCATGCAAGAGACCGCTGCCCCCGAAGAGGATATCGATCCAGCGAGTGTTTTTAATATTTTAGAAAGCAGTTCCCCAGCAGACACTAAAGCAGAGAACCCTGAAGAAGAGGGCACTCAAACAACCCATCGTGACGACAGCCTCGACCAATCTCCTGCCGAAAGAGCCAGTGAGGTGATTGAAGCGGCCAAAGCACGCCTTCGTGACAATAAGCCCTCCCAGTTCGACGCATCCGCAGATGAGGAAAGCACGTGAAAATTTTACTGAGCAACCTAATAGCGATTTACCGACGAGAGCTGCAAACCTATTTCACCTCGCCGCTAGCCTATGTGATTGCCGTGGTGTTTTGGCTCATTGGCGGCCTGTTTTTAGTCACGCTGTTGCTCTCACCCAACGGCCTCATTGCCCAGGTGAGCGCTGCCGACCAGCTCGGCGCGGGCGCACAGTCGGTAGATGTTCCCTACGAGTTTTTGAAAATCTATCTCAATTTACTCGGCTCACTGTCAATGTTTATCTTGCCGATGCTCTCCATGGGGCTGTACGCAGAAGAGCGCAAGCAAGGCACGCTAGAGCTTTTGGCAACCTCTCCTTTGACCAACTGGGTGGTTGCGCTTGGCAAATTAATGGGTGTGGTGACCTTTTTTAGCGCCATGCTGCTGCCCTTGTTTATTGCTGAATCAGTCGCTTTTGCAGCCAGTGAGCCCGCTTTTCCCCTCACGGTACTGCTGCTAGGACATTTTGGGCTGCTGCTGCTTGCCGCAGGTGTACTTTCGCTGGGGATGTTTATCTCGTCGCTGTCGGATAGTACGGTGTTGGCGGCCATTATGACGTTTGGCCTGGTACTGGTGTTGTGGGTGATTGATGCGATCGCACAAGCCTCTGGCCCTTTGGGCGACGCCCTCAAGCACCTATCGCTCCTGACCCACTTCACCGACTTTACTCAAGGCGTGTTTGACACCAGCGGACTGATTTTGTTCATGAGCTACATCGTCTTAGGCGTGTTTTTAACCGCTCAGTCGATTGACACGCTCCGCTTCCAGCGATCTTGAGGGGTCTTCGCGAAGACTCTCGTTTGATACGCCCGCCTAATATTTTGTGCCGTAGGCTTCGTCCATGAAAAACGCTTCATCCATCCTGAAATATCTCATCTGGCCAGGACTCATGCTCGTCAGTGCAGGGTTAGTGGTGGGCCTGCTCAATGGCTGGACCTTAGTGGCCGTCGCGCTCCTCGTAATCGGGCTCATGCTGATCGTCAGCAGCATTGCGTCAGGAGACTATGTCGGGTTTTGGCAGCGTCGTTCGACGCAGGCTGGCACCAATGCAGCCGTATCTATAGCCTCTGTTTTCATTATTCTGGGTCTTATCAACTTTTTGGGCGTTCGCTACGACAGCCGCACTGACCTTACCGAAGGTCAGCTGCTCACCCTATCACCCGCCTCCCAAGAAGTAGTGCAAAACCTGGAGACGCCGGTCGAAACGCTCATTTTTGACGCAGTGCCTAATCCAACCGATCAGCAGCTGTTGGACAACTATCGCCGATTCAACCCCGACTTCACCTACCGCTACATCGACCCGTTTGCAGACCCGCAGCTGTCACAGCGCATGGGCGTAGAAACCGGTGGGGAAGTTTTTATCACCGCTGGTGAGCGAAAGCTTTTGGTGCAGCGGATTAATCAGGCAGAACCCCTCACTGAACGTCAGCTCACCAACAAGCTGGCGCAGCTTAGCCAGGACGATGTCGCGGTTGTTTACTTTTTGCAGGGGCACGGTGAATACGCCATTGACGGATCTAAAGCAGGCTTTTTTGAAGCGGCCACTCAGCTCCAAGAACAAAATTATACGGTTGCACCGTTGAACCTGGCAGACACCAACGTCGTACCACCCGATGCAGATGTGCTGGTGATTGCAGGCGCTCAACAAGAACTGTTTGAAGCTGAAATTATTGCCGTTAGAGACTATTTAGAAGCGGGCGGCAGCGTGTTTGTCCTAGTCGATCCACAGACTAAAACAGGGTTAGAAGTGCTAATGAGCCAGTGGGGCGTTGTGCCTGAAAATACGCTGGTGATCGACACCTCTGGCGGTGGTCAGCTGGTGGGACTCGGTCCAGCAGCCCCTTTGGTCACCACCTACGGCGATCATCCAATTACCGAAGCGTTTGAAGCGGGTCGCTCCTTTTATCCAGTGGCGCGTCCGCTACAGGTGCGAGAAGTGAGCAATGTAGAAGAAACGCCTTTGCTGTTTACCAATCAGCGATCGCACGCGCAGAGCATGACAGAAGGTGAGCTATCGGTAGATCCGGACAAGCCCCCAGAAGGTCCCTTTACATTAGGGGTCGCACTCACGCGTCCGGCTGTCGTACAGGCTAGCGATGTGCCCTCAGAGGCGGATGCCAATGCAGAGGACACCGTTGCAGAGGACACCGCTGCTGAGGACTCAGCGACAGCAAACGCGGATGAAACCGCTGGGGAAAACGCCGCCGAAACCAATGAGTCCGAACTAAAAGAAAGCCGAATGGTGATTATTGGCAACTCTAGCTTTGCGACCGATGGTTTGTTTAGCCAGCAGCTCAACGGCGATGTGTTCCTAAACGCGGTGACCTGGCTCAGCAAGGTTGATAATCCGGTGCTTTCTATCCAGCCTAAGGAAGCCACCAATCGACGGTTTACGCTGTCTGTACAGCAGCAAATTTGGCTAACGCTGCTTTCGCTCGTGGTGTTTCCACTGTTGGGCATTGTCGGTGCGGGCGCGCTGTGGCTCAAGCGCCGGTAGCGGTTGCTGTTACGTTCTTTTTACTGTTGTTTGACCTATGCTTAAGCGCGGAACCCTTGTATTGCTAATGAGCGCGATCGCACTCGGTGGCGGCGTGTTGTTACTCGAACACGTCAAAGGACGCGCGCTAGAGGATGCGGCGACAGCAAGCAGCCGCGTAGAAGGCGATGGCGAACGCCTGTTTCCGATGGCAGAAGAAGACATTGAACAGTTAGTGATTAACCGAGAGAGTGACACGCTCTCATTTACTAAAGATGAGGCGGGGAACTGGGAAATGACTCAGCCTGAAACAGGGCTGGCCGAAGGCGGCGCGATCGCATTTTTGCTCAATCAGCTCACCAGCCCAGCGGTCAAAACACTCACCCTCACCTCACCCAACGAGCTAGCTGACTTTGGCCTAGCCGGTGGGACCATTGCCGTAGAACTCACCACCAGCGAACAAACCACCTATGTGCTAACTATCGGAGATGGAGACTTTTCAGGCGACAAGCGATACGTCATGGCTGTGCCACAAAAAAATGACAACACAGAAACTGAATCAGCCACCGATGCATCAGAACCGTTGAGAGTGCATGTCGTTTCAGGCAGCATCGTCAACGCCGTTGAAAGACCTGCGGAAGAATGGCTCGTCTCTGAAAGCGCAGAGGAAAGTGACCCTCAAGAGCAGAACAAGCCTGTCAACGATGAGTCAGACAAGGAAACTACCAATAGTCCCACTAAAGAAACGCCCTAGGGCGCTAGCGGACCCATTGCTGGATAAGCACTTCAGTATTTTCGTTAAGTTCAACACTTGGGGTCGATCGATATGCACGATTAGAGATATTGATTATCAAAGCAGACACCACTATCAAGAAGAATAAAATTGGGCCTTCAGTCCAAAGCCGAGTATTCTCTTTGTTTTTCTTGGCTTTTTGCTTGCTGAATTCTTGTTCGGCTTCATCTTCAAAAAATTCAAAGCCGCAGTCTAAGCATTGGTAGTACATGGCGTCATCAATTTTCAGATTGTTATGAGTCGATAGCCGATGCCCACCACAATTAGTGCACGCTTTTTTAAGTTTGATAGAGTCCAATACAGAGGTAGATGCCATAGCAATTCAGTTCCAGGATTTAATGAAGAAGAGCATGTTCAACGGATGCACTTGATACGCTTAAGTATAAAAACGGATTTTTATACTGAGAAATCATCAAGATTGGGTGAAGTCACTTAAGTGATTACCCCACTAAACTAACAGCACCTTCTGTGAAATCACCTCCGTAGAAAAGGACAATGGCTTCAGTGCTCATTTATTCATCAAAGGGCATCCGGACAATTACGCACAGCGTTACCTAACGTTACGGGTCTTGTTCCAAAAAATATGGTGTGCAGGTGCTGATAGCAAAAAGGCATAAAACGCTAAGGCACAAAACGCTAGCCCGCATGAGTCAAACTCCACAGCACCGCCAAATTAGCGATGCCAACAATAATCATGAGTCCGGCAGGCATAAACTTTCGCGTTTTAGACAATCGCACTGCAAACACAATGACCAATAGCAAGCTCACTAGCCCAGACAGCACCGGACCGATGATGCTGCCGCCAAACAGTAAATAAGCGCCGATGATAAGAAGCAGCCCGCTGATAAAGCCCGATAGCAGTGAAACCTGGCTACCGGCTTGTTTGTAGCCCATAACGCCACCAGCAATCGTCAAAATGCCAAACAGAAGCGTAGTAATAGCAGGAATGTTACTCATGTTTTTAGGCTCATTTTTCAGTGAACAAAACGACCACCCAAATACTCAACAGCAATGATGCGGTCGGTTATTAGCCAAAATCATAGGGGAAGAGATAAGCGCGATCGCGCCCTCGAAAAATGACTTAACCTTCACGCCAAACCAGGATGGCAATCGGTTGTATAGGATAAAGGCTGATAAGCGAAGGTCAGCATGGGATTAGGTAGCAGCGAAGCCGCACTCATTGGGCAATACATTCAGCAGTCAGCGTCTCTGCTGCTCTATCAATCGGTCCTAGAAAGCAGCTTGAGCCAGGCGCTGTTATCACTGCTAAAGGCTCTCCTATCATCAACCGAAAAACCCACCGGCGAGAGGGCCCATGCCATCGATCCCTCGGCTGATTGTTCAACGGCCTACGGTCAATGGTTTTCCGCCCTGGCGAACGCTCAGCAAAGCTGGCAACAACACCTCATTAGTCAGATTTTGATAGCGGACAACGCCTTCTCACAGCAGGCGCAAATACAGACATCACCCTCCCCTCTAGCAACGGGTGCAAAAGCGCGTCGGCCAAGCCCCAGCATTAGCGCTGGCCTCTTAGCAGCTGCTCAATATGATTTGGTGATTTTACAAGCGCTCCATCAGCTCACAGAACAACAGCTCAGCCAATGGGTACATCAAGCGACGGGCACCCAGAAGCCAGTACTAGACCTTGCCACAAAAACATCACCCATAGCACTAGGCAACCTGACTGACTGGGCCACCGCAGCCGAGCCACTCGCAGAGTATTACGCCAGTCACGGCGTCGGCATTTTCGGGCAGTTCACAGCCTTTCGGTGGCAGGCACATCCTCAGAGTGATCATCAAACGGGCCAGCTAGTCGGCATTCACAGGCCCGATCCGATCGCGCTGCGACAGCTGGCTGCCTACGACCATCCCAAACAACAGCTCATTCAAAACACCGAATCTTTGCTGCGAGGCTACGCAGCCCAAAACGTTCTGCTGTACGGCAGCCGAGGCGCGGGCAAATCCTCTTTGGTTAAGGCCCTGCTAAATGAATATGCCACTCAAGGGTTACGCCTTATTGAAGTGCCTAAGGCAAACCTACACAACCTGCCTCAGATTGTTGAACCGCTCAGCCAAGTGCCGCAAAAGTTCATTATTTTCGTAGATGACTTGTCATTTGAGGAAGATGACGAAGCTTTTAAAGCGCTCAAAGTCGTACTGGAAGGTGGGGTTACAGCACAACCACAGAATGTCGTTGTATATGCAACTTCTAATCGCAGACACCTGATTAGAGAGTTTTTTGACGAGCGGCCCCGACCGAAGGACGCCGAAGAAATTCAGGCGTGGGACACCGTTCAGGAAAAGCTCTCATTTAGCGACAGATTTGGACTCACCCTCACCTTTGCCCCTGCCGATCAGTCCACCTATCTCACCATTGTGCAAGAACTAGCCAAGCAAGCAGGTCTCACCATAGAAGCTGAGAACTTAGACTGGCGAGCACGGCAGTGGGCCACTCGCCACAACGGACGATCGGGCAGAACGGCTCGTCAGTTCGTGGATTTTTTGATTGCAGAGCAGGGTAAGTGATTGCACTCATTCACCACTTAATCGCACGACATCAACGACATCGCGACCACAAAACCGCTACCTTAAAGAAACTAGCTGCGCTGCTACGGACATTACCCTCACCGCTATGACAAGTCTCTCTCAACTGCAAACTGTAACGCTCGGTCCTAAAGGTCCTAAGGTTCCAGCCTTAGGGCTGGGCACTTGGTCGTGGGGCGACTCGCTGTTTTGGCAATATGGAGGAGCCTACGGTGCGAGTGACATCCGAGCTGCCTTCAAAGCTTCCTTAGCCGCAGGGGTCAACTTTTTAGACACCGCAGAAGTGTATGGTCTAGGAAAATCTGAGGAGCTGATCGCCCAGTTTATGCAAGAATCTGCTTCAACCGCAGACGAGCTGGGCAACGGTAATGGGGTCGTCTTAGCCACCAAGTACATGCCGGTGCCCTGGCGATTTTCAGCGCAGGGGGTTGCCGATGCACTCACGGCTAGCCTCAAACGCCTCAAGGTTCCCTCCGTGGCGCTTTACCAAGTTCACTGGCCGTTTGACTTTTTGATGAGCCAAAAAACGCTGATGAACGCCCTTGCCGATGAAGTAGAACAAGGGCGCATTCAAACGGTAGGTGTGAGCAACTATTCGGCCAAGCAAATGCGTGAGGCTCACAGCTATTTGGCTGAGCGCGGCGTGCCTTTAGCGGTAAATCAGGTGCAGTACTCTTTGCTACATCGAAAAATAGAAACCAATGGTGTCCTGGAAGCAGCGCAGAATTTGGAAGTTACCATTTTGGCCTACAGCCCACTCGCGCAAGGGTTACTCACGGGAAAATATACAGTAGGGAGCGATCTGCAACCCGCCGGTGCCCGCCGTTTGGACCCCCGCTTTAGCAAAAAGAACCTACAAAAAATAGAACCCGTCCTCGCGGCTCTGCAATCTATTGGTGAGGCCCACGGAAAAACGCAAGTGCAGGTTGCCCTAAATTGGCTGATTGGGAAAGGCAATGTGGTTCCCATTCCAGGCGCAAAAAATGCTAAGCAGGCCGAACAAAATGCGGGTGCACTCGGCTGGGAGATATCCGCTGTAGAACGTGAGCAGCTAGATAACGTTTCTGCACCTTGGATGAAGTAGGTTAGTAGCGTGTACAGAGAAGAGCTGTTGCTATGGCCAAGGATCGACTATTAGACACTCGCAGCATCAACTTCAGTGACCTTATTAGAAACGGTAAGCGCTATAAGGTCCCTTCTTTTCAGCGGAATTATGCCTGGAGCATTGAAAACTGGGAGGACTTGTGGCTAGACATTCTTAAGTCCTACGAAACGCAAACGCCTCATTTTATGGGGACAATTGTTACGCAAACAGTACAAGCATCGCGCACTATTGACGACTCACCACCCGCTCTTGGGGGGCAACAGTTCGCAGGTCCTAGTGATATCAAAATCATTGATGGTCAGCAGCGGTTCGCAACGCTGAGTATTGTTGCGATCGCTATTATTCACCAGCTCCAAACACTTGTGGATAACAATATAGAAGCCGATGCGAACCGGGAACGTCAGGCTATTTTGAGAAGGACCTATTTAGGTGATAGAAATCCAAGCTCATTGCGCTATTCCAGCAAGCTATCGTTGAACGAAACGGATGATGGATTCTATCAAGATAATTTGATCAATCTGAGAGCCCCGAGAAACGTCTATGCGCTCACGCAATCGCAGCAGCTATTGTGGCAGAGTTTTGAATATTTTTCTCAACAGCTAGAAGCACGTTCTGATATTTCTCAAGACGGCACTTTACTAGCGAACTTTTTAGATGCTCTGGCTTTGAATTTAACGTTTATTCAAATCAGCGTAGAAGATGAAACCAATGCTTATGTCTTGTTTGAAACCCTCAACTCTAGAGGTGTTGAGCTAGGCGCTACTGATTTATTGAAAAACTATGTGTTTTCGTTGCTCAGAGGCCCCGATGACCACAATGCGGCCCGCCGAGAGTGGCAAGGCATTGTTAGAACCGTTGGAATGGCTGAGGTTCCAGAGCTATTGAGAAACTTCCTGAGCATGACTCACCCTTACGTAAGTCGTCAGCGACTGTTCAAGCTGACGCGTGAGCGGGTGTATGACGCCAAGCAGGCATTTGAATTACTCTCTCAACTCGGTGACTACGGCGACTTTTATGTTGCATTAGGCAGACCGCTAGATGATTTTTGGAAAAGCTATTCGGAGTCTCGAAGTGTCAGGGCTCATATCCAAGACCTCAACGTGCTGGGCGCTAGAGCAATATACTCAGCGCTATTTTCTGCTTATACAAAATTTGATGAAAAAAACTTTTTGAAGCTGTTGAAGCTCCTAAATATCGTTTATTTTCGATATTCAACCGTGAGTAAATTGAATTTAAACACGCTGGAGAAAGCTTGTAATCAATTAGCGATCGCTATCTTCAAAGGGGATGTACAAACGCCCAGAGAATCTTTCAATCACCTCAATTCTTTCTATGTCAGCGACGATAAATTTCAACAAGATTTTGCCTTATTAACCCTTCCACACAATCAAGATAAACGTATTGTGAAGTACATCCTGAAGCGTTTAGAAGAAACGCTAACCAAAAAAGGAATAGACGAAGACCAATTCTCCATTGAACATATTTTACCTAGATCGCCTTCTCGAAGTTGGCAACAAGCTTTTGACCCCAACGACACACAGAATTTTATTTACCGTCTTGGTAATCTGACGCCCTTAGAAACTTCTTTAAATCGTCGAATAGGGTCAGAAGACTATTTGACTAAGCAAAAAGCTTATTCCAAAAGTGTCTATCAGCTAACTCAAACGATTCAGTCTGAAGAATGGACAGCCAACTCCATTGCAGCTCGCCAAACACGCATGGCTAAGCAGGCATCACAAATCTGGAAAATCGATTACTGACAAAAATCGATTACTGACAATAGATTGCTAAGGTGTGATGCTCACCCACTTGCCAGCGTCATTCATGGATTTAGAGAGTGCTACAAGGATAGCGACTAGCTGTGTACCGATAACGCCTGAGGATATCGCAGAGGGTTGATCACGTTGCACACAGCCTACAAAGTGATTGCACATATTGCCTAATGGCTCTGCGGGCGGAACAGCAATAGCCGTTGTTTTTACCCCAGATGGCGTAAACCAGCCTGCCTGCTCTTCAAAGTGACCGCTTTTTTGCGTCAGTGGGCTCTGAGTATTCATTTCATCAAACATGAGCGTAGCGGCTTCTCCAACGACGCAGAGCCTGCGTTGCTTATCGTGATTGTTCCAAGACTGATGAAGTGTGGCTTGGAAGCCACTGGGGTACTGCAACCGACACCAGACGACATCGGCAAGTCCATTGGGTGAAAGCGGTGTGGTGGTGTTGGGTTGGAGCCAGCTGGTTCCCTGAGCTTGGACCTGAACGGGGCTTTCGCCTAGCCAGTGGTTGAAAATTGAGATGTCATGAATCGCTAGGTCCCAGAGGGCATCTACATCGCGGCGGACGGGACCGAGATGGGTGCGGGCAGAGTAGCCGTAGCGCAGGGGGCCGAGGGTTGCGATCGCCTTTTTTCCAGTAGCAACCGCACTATGAAACAAGTAGGTGTGGTCAATCATTAGCTGACACTGCTGCTGGGCTGCTAAGTCGCATAGCGCTTGAGACGTCTCCACCTCTAGGGTGAGCGGCTTCTCTGCAAGCACATGCAGGTTACGCTTGAGCGCTGCTTGAATCAGCTCGTAGTGGGTCGCCGCAGGTGTCGCAATGACACAGGCCGTCAGCCCCTCTAAAGTCATAGCTGCTCGCCAGTCTGTCAGGAGCTGAACAGACTCGTCCATATCAGGTGCGATCGCTGCCAGTCGCTCTGCAGAGGCCTCTACCACAGCCCGTACTCGCACCTGAGGATGGGCCAAAAAGTTGCGTAGTAAATGTGTGCCCCAACGACCAACACCAAACAAAGCAAGATCAATCGGTGCTGATAAACCAGAAGCAGATGGCTGAGTCATGAAAATTGCTCGAACAAATAATTGGTTATCTAAAGCGGCATGGAACCAAACGACTCACACTGAGGCATCATCCTGGCTGATGTCTTCATCAAGCTGAGTTCTTAATAGGCCAAAGCCCATTTTGGCAGCCGCTTGCTCAGCGAGCTTCATAGAACGGCCCTTGCCTTCGCCTAACAGCTTGCCCTGAAAATAGACCTGGGCCTGAAAGCGTTCTTCGTCGCCATGCACCTTGCTAATTTCGGTCACTTCATAAGTCGGCAGAGACTTGTAATGGGACTGGGTGAGTTCTTGTAGCGCGGCTTTGTAGTTTTGCCGGGCCGGATCGTTACGTAGCTCGTCGGTCAGGCGTTTGAAGTGAGGATCTAACCAAGGGCGAATGAGGCTCAGGTTACCAGCGCTGAGATATAGGGCACCTAAAACCGCCTCAAACGTATCGGCAAGACGAGAAGCCGAGCCCGCCCGGTCACCCGCAGCGCTTTTAGACAAAATGAGGTAGCGACCTAAGTGATATTTTTTGGCCAGCTTGGCCAGGACGCGATCGCTCACAATGTGCGATCGCACCGCTGACATATCGCCCAAGGACATGGCTGGATAGCACTCCATCAAAAACTCACCCGCTGCCAAACGCAGCGCCGCATCCCCTAAAAATTCAAGCTTTTCGTTATTGTCATCCGGCGAACTAGAAATATCAATCAGCGCTAGATTCAGCAACTCTAGCCGGACCAAATCCGGTGAGAGTTTGAGCTCTAAGAGTAGTCCCGATAAATCTTGAGATGAGGTTGGGGACATAGCAGAGTGAGACGTCAGCGTTGAAAGCGCAGTCATGGAACACAAAAAAGAGAAATAGAGCTGGACCTAAGCCGGGTTCTGTTCTACAAAAAGTCATCGCGTTAACCATGACTTTCGCAGGTGGTTATCTATCTGGGACGCCTGTTACCAGACGCCTCTAGCGGCGCGCTTTAGCGGAGGTAGGAAAAAAGCCAACCGTCACTCCTATGGCCTTGCACCCAACCGGGGTTTACCTGGCCAGCACCTCTCGATGCTGCCGGTGCGCTCTTACCGCACCCTTGCACCCTTACTCGTAAAGTCAGAAGTACGAAGTATGAACGATGAATTTAAAGACTAGCTTTCATTCATCATTCATCATTCATCATTCATCATTCCGTTAGCGGTATGTTTCTGTGGCACTCTCCTCACGGTCGCCCGCACTGGGCGTTACCCAGCAAGTTTGGCTTTTGGGGAGCCCGGACTTTCCTCAAAACAAGTGCAGGCTTTAACACCTACACCTATTTCGCAACCACTGAGCCAACTCTATATATTTTTAGTGTATGGGATAGGGGTCATCCGCGTAGGCCAAACAATCCTCTGCGCTGAGGACGCCCTCGCTTGCCGATATGCTTGAGCAGCCAGCGTAACGGCGGCAAAGCAATTTGATCAGGTTCTGGCGTTAGCGACAAGCTAAACGGCACTAATAAGTTAATGAGTGTGTGGTCTCCAGAGGTCACATGCTTAAACCCAATCATCAGATCCAAATCGCATAGAGACTGGGAGGCATCTTGCCGCTTGTTTTTCTCATCCCCAGGCTTTTTCGAGAGCGCCATTTGCATGAAAGCCAGCCGATCGGCCACATCTATTAGGGCTTGAGTCCGTCTGACTTGGTTAGTCGCAGGATCGCGAGTGAAGTTGCGCTCAATGTTGATGTTGGAGGAGACAGTTTGCCCCGGATTTACGACGCTAAAAATTTGAGGCTGCGACAAATCGAGCGGCATATTCGGCGTGTTTCGAATCACGCGGTGCCCCTGATTAGAAATGACCAAGGTGCTACGGTCCCAGTTGATATAGACCTGCTGGTCCTCGCTGGTATTTTTCACAGTGACTGAGAGGTTAGGAAAAGGTCTAATTCGCTCTAGCCCCGTTGGCGTCACCCAAATAGAAATTTTAGGGCGGGCCATGTCCATCAGCTGCTCTTCAGTCATCGTTTTGCCTGTCAGCCCCAGCAGCTTGGCAATATCAATAGGGGGCGGGCCATCTCCTTTTGACTCAAATTTGAGGTCTAAAATAAAACGTCCAGGCTTACCGTCTTTTCCCTTTGGGGTCTGAACACCCGTATCAACCTGCTGATCTTCGGGCCGGCTTCCTAACTGAGTGTCTAGCTGCGATCGCACTTGTTCTTCTAAAAACTTAGTATCCACACTGATATAAACGGCATCTTCTAGCGTTCTTTCTAAGGACAACGCCATCTGATACAGGACGTAGAAAACAACTAAGAAATAGATGGCTAGAAGAAGGTTTTCCATAGCTGCGATCGCCCCGGATATAGAAGGCTGTGGTTACCAAGAATCGTTGATGATTGCCCATAAGCTTACACCGATCTTCATAAGAATCAAGCGCTTGAGGCAATTCAGAGGGTATCTGACGCACAAACCTCGGCGAAATCACGGCAATTCGCTTGTTCGAAAATCACACAAACTATGCATAAAGTCGTTAGCAATACGCATTCTTAAAGCAAACATAAAATTCAGAAAGCCTCACTTTTTTGGCTTTTCAATTAATCTTAAATAAACACTTTATCTATCCTACGCTAGAGACAATATCTCCCTTTATTCGCTAAGTTTCTAATAGGATTTAGCTGCGATCAAACGAAAAGGTCGTCACAAATTCAGTTCAACACAAGTGTGAGATTTTCACACTTAAAGGCTATCCAAAATCACATATCTTAAAATCACAGACCTTAAGTGATACATGGATAGATTATTTATCGAAAGCGAAAGGAAAGAAATTTCAATATGACACTAGCAACACCTCTTTTAACCAAGCCGTTTATTCAACGTCAGTTTGATAGAAACATTGAAGAATTATCTGTTGGAACAGCAGAAAAAACAGCTTCTACAGACTTTTCACTACGCAAGCTTGTTAAAGGTTTGGCTATTTCAACGGCACTGTCTTTAGGCGCGATCGCACTCTTTGCGTCACCAGCTAAAGCAAGCGCTTCTGGAGAAGTCGCGCAGCTGTTAGAAACGGGTATTTGCAAAGCCTGTGATCTGGCAGGCGCA
This sequence comes from Cyanobacteria bacterium J06634_5, assembly GCA_039820525.1. Lineage (GTDB taxonomy): Bacteria > Cyanobacteriota > Cyanobacteriia > Phormidesmidales > Phormidesmidaceae > Phormidesmis. The sequence goes on along the minus strand of JBCBPY010000008.1, from coordinate 75,961 downwards.
GACCTTACAGGTGCACACCTCATCGGTGTTGACCTGAGAAATGCAGACCTGACTGGAGCAACACTAGCCCACGCCAATCTAGAAGGTGCAGATCTTACCGGAGCAACCTTGGTCGATACTGATCTTAGCCATGCATTCCTCACCAATGCATCACTCAACGACACCGTCATTCGCAATGTAGATCTCTCAGAATCCACCCTGATTCACACCAGCCTGGACAATGCAAGTGTTGGTTCTGTCGATCTGGTGGGCGCTGACGTATTAAATACGCCGCTGAGTATCGGCGGCAGCTACGACCAATAGTTCCATCACTGGCATCAGCCGACTAACATAGAAGTAGTGCCAATAAGTGATAGCCCAATATAAGTGATAGCCCAATAAGTGATAGCTATGGTCGCTAAGTTTCGATGGAAAACTTCTGATTTAGAACTGTTACCCAAGGATGGCAAGCGCTACGAAATTATTGACGGAGAGCTGCTAGTGACTCATGCGCCACATTGGGGTCATCAAAAAGCCTGCCTTCGGATCGGTAGCTACCTAGATATTTGGTCCCTGGAGACGAATCTGGGCGAAGTTACGGCAGGTCCTGGCGTACTGTTCACAGATGCAGATAACGTCATCCCAGATGTCGCATGGATCAGTAAATCGCGCCTACCGATGGTGCTAGATGACTCAGGGCATTTAACAGAAGCGCCTGATTTAGCGGTGGAGGTGCTCTCCCTGGGCGAAGATAATCAGCGCCGCGATCGCCAGCTCAAGCGAGGGCTGTATTCTGCGCAGGGCGTAAAAGAGTATTGGATACTCGACTGGAGAGCCAAAAAAGTTGAGGTGTATCGTCGTGAGTCTGCGCAGCTGACACTGCAAGCCACCCTGTTTGAAGGCGATACCCTCACAAGCCCGATGCTACCAGAGTTTAGCTGTCCTATCGAACGCCTATTTGCCTAGTAAAAGGGCTGATGAGTAGGACTGTTTGCACCTCTTTTGTTCATACATTGCTGTTCATATATTGCTCAAACTCATACATTGCTCAAACAACGCCTAGCACTTCGGTGATTTTGCCCCGTTTGCTTCCTTTCGAGTTAATCGAGCGCGCTGCTGTGATGGTTTCAACTTGAAAGTTGCTGTACAGCTCTCGAACAAAAGGGCAGTCAGAATTGGACACTAGGACGCGAGCCTTGCGTTGAGCAAGCTGAGTAATGACCTCTCTGAGTTCTTTTTGCTGAGGCTCGGCAAATTGATAGCGGCTGTAGGCGGTGAACTTGCTGGTGTCACTCAGCGGGTGATAGGGCGGATCAAAATAGACGAAATCGCGATCGCTCACAACATCATCTAGCACGGCTGAAAAAGGGCGCTCCAAAATATCTGCAACTTGCAGTGCCGCAGAAGCAGGACGGAGCAATTCTGGCGCGCAGATTTTGGGATTTTTGTAGCGGCCAATTGGGACGTTGAAAAAGCCTTTTGAGTTTTCTCGGTAGAGGCCGTTGTAGCAGGTTTTATTGAGGTAAATGAATCGGGCCGCGCGCTGAATCGGGTCGGTTTCTAGCTGCGCGCGCACAGCGTAGTACTTCTCTTCGCTATGTTCAGCTTGATGCACGCTCAGCTGCGTAATGAGGTTTTCAACGCGATCGCGCACGCACTGATACACATTGACTAACTCAGGATTTAAGTCACTCAAATAGGCTTTTTTTCCTTGTGCCAGCAGCTGCGGTGCCAGATAAAAAAAGAGCGCCCCACCGCCTAAAAACGGCTCGTAATAACTGTCAAAGTCAGTGGGCAAAAACGGCTTGTACTGCTCAATTAACCTAGACTTGCCCCCGGCCCACTTGATAAATGGCCGCGCAGTCACCGCCAGCTGCTGCAAAGCTCGGCGCTGAGCATCAGTGGCTACGGGTACAGAAGGCGAAGAAGGAGTCATACAAAAGCCGTGAGCCGTCTGGTGTAGCAAAGTCTTTGTCGAGAAGTAGTTTGGAGAAAAAACAGCTCTCTCACAATTGACTGGCTGACAAAAACCAGGTGAATAGCCGGAATGGTTAACAGTATTGAAGATATGCCAGCAGCACACCGTCGATAAATATTCCTTGCGGTAGGATAATGAAGCGCTTACTCGCGTAAACGCTTTTAGGTCAAACCCCTGGTTAAGCAAACCTCCACTTAACATAGCTGCTAACGGACCGCTCACTAGACCTGTCCGAACTTCTCTAAGGATTTAATCTCAATATTTACCGGTGCCCTCATGGAAGAATTTTTTGGAAACGTTTTTCGATATCCTCGCTATTTGATTAGCTTTTCTTTGGGCGTCTTTTACAATGCCGTTGAGCCTCTACTGCCTCTACTCAAAAAGCCTTCGACTGCGATCGCACTCATTAGCGCTGTCATTGCTGGATTCATTGGCCTTACCTTCACGCTTCAGGCCATGCTTGGCATTGCATAACAGCTTTTTCCTGGAGACGTTTTCCAGCTTTTCCACAGAGTTATCCACAGGTTTAAAACCTTTGTGGAAAACCTGTGGATAACTTACACGGCCCCGCTATTTCACCTATTACTCCGATATCACTATGGCTACTAGCAGAAGAGTCGCGCGCGTTTCGACCGCCATTAAGCGCGAAGTAAGCCAGATGCTCATTAACGGCATCAAAGACGACCGCGTTGGCGCAGGCATGGTCAGCATCACCGATGTAGATGTAGCCGGAGACTTGCAGCACGCCAAAATATTTGTGAGCATTTACGGCACCGATGAAGCCAAAGCCGAAACCATGGAAGGGCTCAGAGCTGCGCAAGGCTATATACGCCGCGAGCTGGGTCAGCGAATGAAGCTACGCCGCACACCCGAAGTGACTTTTAAAGAAGATCGCTCGTTTGACCTTGCCACTAACGTGTTGAACGTTATCAATCAAATCAGCGCCGAGCGAAAAGCCGGTGACTCTATTGATGCTCAAAACTTGGGTGATGTCGCAGACGAGTAGATGCTCTGCTAGTCCATCAAAGCCCCACAAACAAGCAAATCTCCAAAACACACAGTTCAAAACATATAGTTCAAAACATAGGCGCATTCATGCTGACAGAGCGGTTACCCAGTCCTGAAACGCTGAGCCTCGCTGAGCAAGTCGCGCAGATGGTGGTGGTGAGGACAACAGGGCACCTGTTTGATCATGAGGTGAAGTATCCCCAGTGGGAGGCCACCTACGACGAACTAAAACAGTCTCTGGCGCTGGGGGTCGGCGGGGTTATTTTTTTGGGTGGCAGTGCGGCTGAGCTAGGCGTGCGCACCCAACAGCTTCAGCTACTGGCAAAGTATCCGCTGTTAATGGCAGCCGATATTGAAGAAGGCGTTGGACAGCGCTTTACGGGCGCAACTTGGTTTGCACCGCCGATGGCGCTAGGTCAAATTGCTAAGGACAATATGCCTTTGGCCCTACAGCTGGCCGAGCAAATGGGCGCAGCAACCGCACAAGAGGCAACGGCCATTGGCCTAAACTGGCTGCTGGCGCCTGTCGTTGATGTCAATAACAATCCAAACAATCCGGTCATTAATGTACGGGCCTTTAGCGAAACGGCTCAGGCGGTTGCGCAACTCACCCAGGCGTTTATCAAAGGAACACGTCAGTTTCCAGTGCTCACCTCGGCGAAGCATTTTCCTGGCCATGGCGATACCGAGATGGATTCGCATCTGAGCTTGCCAGTGGTCCATCACGATTTTGAGCGGTTACAGGCGGTGGAACTGGTGCCCTTTAAAGGGGCGATCGCAGCGGGCATAGACAGCATCATGACCGCCCACCTCCAGCTTCCTAACATCGATACCCAGCACCCTTCAACCCTATCTAAAGCGACGTTAAGCGGACTCCTACGTCATGACCTAGGCTTTGATGGGCTCATTGTGACCGATGCGCTAGTGATGGGCGGTATTACCCAGCAGTACGGCGCGGCAGAAGCCGCCGTACTGGCGGTAGAAGCAGGCGCAGATATTTTACTGATGCCAGAAAATGTAGACGTGACGATTGCTGCGGTGTGTGAAGCGGTCACCTCTGGCCGCATTGCGCCCCAGATGATCTTAAGAGCGGTAGAGCGCATTTGGCGGGCCAAACACAAGATTGCCGACTTGCCCGTCACCGATTCTTTTTCGCAGCATGCTTGGCAGCAGCAGGCCGTACCCCCCATTCAGCCGGAGCTGATTTCGACGGCGGAGACTAGAGCGATCGCAGCCCAGATTTTGCAACAGTCGCAGCAAACTAGCCATGCGCCCAGCCAGTCGTTATCTCAGGCCATTAGCGCGCCGCTTATACCTGGGCAAAACCTGGTGCTGGTAGACGATGTGCTGCACTGCCCGTTTTTGGATAGAACAGCGCCCGCCGTCACCTTGCCGATGGCGCAGGGCTATACGCTGACGTTGGTAGATAGCCGCAGCGCAGATGTTGACCGATTGGATACGGAGCAGGTGACATTAGTGCAGCTGTTTATTCGGGGCAATCCTTTTCGCAGTAGCCAGGGCTTGAGCGCGATCGCAACGAATTACCTCAAGGCCCTAGGTAGCAATGTCCAAGCCGTAGTGATTTACGGCAGCCCTTACGTGTGGAAAGACATTCAGACGCTATTGCCTGCGGGCGTGCCCTGCGTGTTTACCTACGGGCAAATGAAGGAAGCCCAGGTGATCGCACTACAGCCGCTTTTACATCCAGAACAGCCACATTCAGACCCCAGTGATGCAGAGCGGTTAGTCAGCAGCCAAAACGCCCTAGACAGCGCCTTCACAGATTGAGTCGTCGCATTTCCTATTGAAAAATTTTCGGGCACGCGTCAGCAACCTGAAACACATTGAAGAGTAAACTCTCTGAACTTAACTCTTTACATTCCAACTCTCTAAAACAAACTCTTTGAACCAAACTCTTTGAAGATTGAGAGATTAAGCTCTTTGGAGATTACCCAAGCACTCAGACAAAACTCAGTACAATCAAACTCAATTAATGGGAAGGCTGTAGCCGTAGCTAACTGTAGCAGCGCATGCGTAGCCGGACAGAGGATCTCCTCAGTAGCCCAGAAGTAGGCTAGAAACTCATATTTGCTGCTATATCAATTTTATTTTTGAAACTTTATTGTTGGAACGGTTGTTATGACTTCAGCGGAGAATTTTTCAGAGGGCAACTTAGCCAATCCTAACGAGGCTAAGGCTCCCAGCAATCCTAAAAATTCCTCTGCGCCTACCGTCGCCCCCTCAGATCTTACAGACACTCTGCCGACAAACGCTCTGCCAACAAACGCCCCGCCAACGGTGGTCAGCCGACGTTACAAAGTACTGAACGTGTTGGGCGATGGCGGCTTTGGCAAAACGTTTTTAGTAGAAGACCAGCACATGCCTTCTCGGGAGCGCTGCGTACTCAAGCAGCTCAAGCCAACCCACCATGAAACGCCTGAGCTACGCCAAATGATTGAAACGCGCTTTCAGCGTGAAGCCGCTATTTTAGAAACGCTCGGCAAATCTCACGATCAAATTCCTCGCCTATATGCGTACTTTGCAGAAGGGAGTCAGTTTTACCTCGTAGAAGAATGGATACAGGGGCCAACGCTGGCGCAAAAAGTGGAACAGGAAGGCCCATTGCAGGAGGCGTTGGTGCAGGTAATTGTGGCTCATTTGCTGCCTGCGATCGCCCATATCCACCAGCAAAAAATCGTCCATCGCGACATCAAACCTGACAACATCATTTTGCGCAGCCAAGACGGCAAGCCCGTCCTCATTGACTTTGGCGCGGTCAAAGAAACGATGAATACCGCCATTAACCACACGCAGAGCGCGCACTCAATTGTGGTCGGAACGCCCGGCTATATGCCCGCTGAGCAGCTCTCCGGCAGGCCCATCTACGCCAGCGACATCTACAGCTTGGGGATGACCGCAATTTATTTGCTCACGGGTAAGCATCCTCAAGAAATGGCGATTGACCCGACCTCGGGCAAGCTGCTGTGGCGCGAACATGTGGTTGGGCTCAGCACTGAATTTGGCAATTTTTTGGACTGTGCGACCCACATCAGTACCCAAAGTCGGTTTTCTAGCGTTCTGGAAATGCACTCTATTTTGAATGCACTCATCGCCAAGCAAAACACACATCAGCAGGAGCCTCCTGCCCGCAGTGTTGCTGATCAGACTCCCGATAGTTTTTACGCAGCACCGACACCCTTCCCCCGTGTGGCCAGACCCTCCACACTCAAAACAGCCGTCGTAGCACCGGCTTCGCCGAGTGATGACAGCAACCCCCATCAAACAGAGAACAGCCCGTACCAAACACCTGCTGATCCCCATGGTCAGGCGACCGCTCAGTACAGGCCAGAGAGCGCGTCGGTAACTGCCAACAAGCACACAACCAGAAACGCGCTAGTCATTGGGAGCCTGCTGGGGATCAGCATTGTGGCAGGCGCAATTGCCGCGACCGAAGTCTTACCTGGGCTACTGGCAAATCGTTCAGAAGGGCCTGATATCGTGGAGCCAACCACGCCCCGTCCAGAGCCCACAACAGACAGCGCGATTAACACGCCCAATAAAATTGAGCCCACTCAAAAGGAGCCCGATACTGATGAAGCCGATACCGATAAAGTCGCTACGACGCCTGTAAAGCCTACGCCCACAGCTACACCTACAGCAGCTACACCGGAGGCTAACGCAACGGTCTCTGGAAACAGCGGCAGCAAAAATATTCGCGCCGGGGCTGGCACCACCTATAGTGTGGTCGAAAGTTTGGCGGTGGGTAGCCGTCTACGAATCATCGAACAAAGTAAGGATACAGAAGACTTCTTGTGGTATCAGGTCGTGACGCCAACTGGCAAAACAGGCTGGATAGCGGGTCAATTACTCCAGGTCGATGAGGGGCTGGCAACATCGATCAGTTCAACGTCCGATCAGCCCAGTGCTTCAGGCAGCCAGCCAGCGACTACGACTAATACAACACCTACGGTTAGCACTCGTCCAACCGAGACCAACACACCTGCCAATAACAGAGCGACCAATAGCAGCACAACCAATAGCAGCACAAACGCGGCGATCGCAGGCCAAGGTCGAGATAGTAAGAATATTCGCTCAGGACCTGGCACAGGATACGGCGTCGAGCATCTGGCTTATCCGGGCGATCGCATCACCATCCGAGAAACCGCCAAAGATAATGGCGGCTACACCTGGTACAAAGTGTATTTTCCAGAATCGGGTGCGGAAGGATGGATCGCATCGCAGCTGGTTAATAGAGACTAAGCAGTCGCTTGCTTGTGGGGTCATCACGCTTTAAAAGCACTCAATAACAATGCTCAATATCAATCAAATTTTAGAAGACAATGAACTGACGCAGATATTCGCAGGGCTAGACCGAACGCAATACAGCCAGCTATTTCCAGAGTTCTCTAAGGCTTACACTTCGCATTTTCCAGACGCACAGCGCAGAGAAATCATCGAGGAAGGCAGTCATACGCCCACACTCGCAAGCGAATACAATCAGCTCTTTTTTATCTTGTTTTGCTTTCGCTGGCAGCCCAAACTTCCCCTATTAAGTACACTCTTTGGCCTAAAACAATCTCAGGCTAGCTGGTGGGTCACGCAGCTACGTCCTGTACTGCTAAAGGTATACAGACCGGGATGGAACACTGGGGCCTCCGGGCAACCGCACGGACAATTGCACAGCGTAGATGACATCGTCGAACAATTTCCGCAGGCCGCTAGCGTGCTGGGCACTGGCAATTTAGCTAGCGCGCGCAGCAGAGAGCCAAACTTTGTTGATTACGGGCAAAAGACGCAGCACGTTACCGTCTATGGTTCTAACCTGATAAACGCGGCAAAAGAGCCCACCGCATATACCACTAGGCTCCGACAAGTCATCCCCATTGCCGCTGTAGCTGCGGCGATCGCCATTCCGGGCCTACTCATTGTCCAGCAGAGCCGCTCGTCTGTTGCCGATACAAGCGAGCCAACAACAACCGCTGCGCAAGTCCTAAAAATTACGCCAGTGCCAACAAGGGCAACTGGCTCATCGACAAATCCATCTAGCAACAACGCGCGCTCACCTAAGACGACCTTAGGAGAAGAGAACACAGCTGTAGCAATTGCAAAACCGCTAGAATCGCAGCCTAACAGCGCTGCCTCAGCAGACCAAACACCCGAAGAGTCGGCAGCAACAGCTGTCACCCTTCCGGAGGCGATCGCAACCTTCAACCACTTTTACTATGCAGAAGCCGACCCTTCTCGAATCGTATCCGTTGGCTTGTTTGTCAGAGACTCTTACGAACGAGAAGAATTTTTGGATGCCGAAGCCGCCCAAGCCTTTGAAACGATGAAAGCCGCCGCCGCCGCCGACGGTGTAAGTCTCATACCGGTTTCAGGCTTTCGGACCGTTGCCCAACAGCAAGATTTGTTTGCCAAGCAAGTAGAAAAACTCGGCAGTGAATCGGCCGCGGCCAAGCTCAGCGCTCCGCCAAACCATAGCGAACACCATACGGGCTACGCCATCGATATTGGCGATGCCAACGTGCCGGATGCCGATATTAAATACAGCTTCGAACAAACAGATGCCTACCGTTGGCTACAGGTAAACGCCAGTGACTATGGCTTTGAAGAATCTTTCTCAAAAGGAAATCAGCAGGGCGTCAGCTTTGAGCCCTGGCACTGGCGCTACACCGGCTCCGAACGCGCAGAACTCACCTTCGGCGTCAGCAAAACAATGTTTCCTTAAGATAGGTTTCGACTGCGCTCAACCAACAGGTGAGAGGCTATGTGGTTTGTACGAACAAACTCGGCATCTACCCAAAACAAACCCGGTGCCTGAGCGTAGTCGAAGTCACATTCCCATAATCGCGTAGCCAGAGTCCACATACACCACTTGGCCCGTGATCCCGCTCGACAAATCACTACACAGGAACGCTGCCGTGTTGCCCACTTCAGTTTGCGTCACCGTACGACGCAGCGGTGCGACATCTTCCACGTGGTGAATCATGTCTAAAATGCCGCCAATCGCAGAGGAGGCTAGGGTACGAATGGGTCCTGCGGAAATGCCGTTTACCCGAATATTTTGAGGACCTAGGTCAGCGGCCAAGTAGCGCACATTCATTTCTAACGCGGCCTTGGCAACGCCCATAACGTTATAGTTAGGCACCACACGCACACCGCCCAAGTAGGTGAGCGTCACAATATTGCCGCCTTCTGGCATCAGCGCTTTGGCCCCCTGGGCCAAGCGCACCAGTGAATAGGCACTCACGCTGAGCGCCAGATCAAAGCCAGCCCGAGACGTATCGCTAAAGTTGCCGGTCAGATCATCGCGGTTGGCAAAAGCAAGACAGTGCACCAGGATATCGAACGTACCCCACTTGTCTTTGACGGCGGAAAATAGAGCGTCCACCTGCTCATCATCCTGCACATTACACGGCAAAAACAGGCTGGGATTAAGCGGTTCGGTCAGCTTTTTCACCTTGCCTTCGGCGCGCCCTTTCTCGTCGGGTAGGTAGGTAACTCCAATGTCTGCACCCGCCGCATGTAGCTGCTGCGCAATGCCCCACGCAATCGACTTGTTGTTCGCGATGCCGGTTACAAGGGCTTTCTTTCCGGTCAGATCTAGCATGACTCTTTATCTAGTACATTTTTTGATACGCCATAGGAGCATACTGAAAAATGGGGATCCACCGATAGCTTTTGACCGCGTTACACCTGTTTTTTCCCTGGGGAAAACGGCTGTATTTGGCAAGACTCCGGTTGGTCAGACGCTGTAAAAACGGACCGATTATCGGACATGCGATCGCACCGACAGGATGCCTGCACAATCAACTTTTGGCATAGTTTGGTATTTTTTAATACAAAATGCTGCTCGGACCATAGGTTTTAGTGGTGATATGGCACATGAGCATCTCATAACATTGATTTGCGCTACAACGTTAACTAAACGCCCCGACTCACCTCTTCGGTTTTCAGTATGGTTGCTCCCCCTCCAAATAAACCCATTGCAGATCTGTTTCGCTCGTTAGCAGGCGGCGGCCTGCCTCCCGTGGTGGACTCCTACGAACGCAATAAAACTATTTTTTTCCCAGGGGACCCGGCTGAGCGCGTTTACTTTTTAACCAAGGGTGCGGTGAAGCTCTCGCGGGTATACGAAGCTGGCGAAGAGATTACCGTAGCGCTGCTGCGTGAAAACAGCGTATTTGGTGTGCTCTCACTCATTACCGGCGAGCGCTCTGATCGTTTTTATCATGCGGTGGCCTTTACGCCCGTAGAGCTGCTCTCTATTCAAGGCGATCAGGTCAATCAAGCACTCAAGGAAAATCCTGAGCTTTCTGCGGTGATGCTCAGAGGCTTGTCCTCACGCATTTTGCAAACTGAGATGATGATTGAAACCTTGGCCCACCGTGATATGGGCTCGCGGCTGGTCAGCTTTTTGCTGATTTTATGCCGGGACTTTGGGATTCCGGGCACCTCTGGGGTCACCGTCGATCTCAAGCTGTCACACCAGGCGATCGCAGAAGCGATTGGCTCTACTCGAGTCACGGTCACTCGACTTTTAGGCGACCTGCGCGAAAAAGAAATGATCTCTATTCACAAAAAGAAAATTACCGTCCACGACCCGCTAACACTATCCCAGCAGTTTGCATAGGTACTCTAGCGACTGGTCCTCTAGCGACTGGCCCTCTGGCGACTGGTCAGCATCGTTTCCACCCAAAATTGCCCAACCCACATTAAGAAAGGCGTCACAGCAACAGCAGCCATAAACGTGCAGTAACCTAATACTGGTAGACACTGCACAGCTGGGGTAGACATCAGCGGCGAATGACTGGATTTGTATTACTTTTCGCGGTCGCCTGTCTGGGCGGTGTGATTGCCACGGTGGGCGATCGCATTGGGATGAAGGTGGGAAAATCTCGCCTTAGCCTCTTCAACCTGCGGCCTCGGCAAACGGCGACGCTGGTAAGCGTTGCCACGGGCATGGTGGCGTCTTTTTCGACGCTGATGCTGCTTATTGCTTTAGATGACCAGCTGCGCAAAGGTCTCTTCCAGCTCGATGAAATCCAGGACGAACTATCGCTGGCCCAGGCAGATTTAGAATCGACCCGAAGCGAAAAAGACACGGTTGAAAAAAATCTGTCAGAGGCCATTGAACTGCAAGAAGAAGCTCAGTTCCGGCTGTTTGAAACCAATGAGTCGTTAGAGACTGCGATCGCCCGTGAAGAAGAAACGCTGGTGAACCTACTAGAAACCCAAGAGCAGCTGGGCAGCGTTTCTGAGCAAGCTGGCAACCTACGGGATGAAATCGGTGGGCTGCGCAGTGAGCGGCAGGCACTGGTAGAACAGCAGGCCATTGTACGAGAGCAAATTGCCGAACGCGACCAAGAGATTGCCCAGCGCAACGAGCAGCTCTCACAGCGAGACAGTGAAATTGAGCAGCGCAATCAGGATCTGGGTGAACGCGATCGTCAAATTGCCCAGCGAGACGATGAAATTGCCCAGCGCGAGGAACAGCTAGAAGCCCTTGAAACCCAAAAAGCCTTTATCGACCAGGAAATCGCCCGACTCGATCAGGAATTTACAACACTGCGCCGAGGCAATGTGGCCATCGGTCGCAATGAAACCCTCGCACTGACCATTACCCGCGTAGACTCCAAAAGGACGGCCCGACGCGCCGTTGAAGATGCCCTGAACCAAGCCAACTTGTTTATTGTGCAAAAGATTCTGCCTGGCACAGACGCTGTTAACAATCTGGCTATTTTTGTCCCCAAAAGCATCGTCGATAGCATCGTCGAATCCATTACAGACAGCCGCAACTACGTCATTCGAGTCTCTTCAGCAGCCAACTACATTGTGGGTGAGCCCTGCGTCAATGCTGCGATTACCCAAGGGGCCCAACCTTGCTTGCAGGTAGATGTTGCAGCCGCCATCAACGAGGTGCGCTTCGAAGCCGGCGAGACCCTAGCAGCCGTCAATGTCGAAGAGGTCGGCATCCGCAGTGAAGCTTTGGTAGAGCGCTATGCCATTTTGCGAGCGACCGCTGAGTTTCAGGCGCGTCGGAACGGCATCATCGGCTATGAACCGGTAATCGCAGGCGGACGCCCGGAGCCCTTGTTTGAATTTTTGGCACAGGTCAAAAACTATGGCCAGCCGGTAGAAATGCGTGCGATCGCCAGTCAGCCAATTTTGACAACAGGCCCCGTAACACTCGATTTGATTGCGGTGCAAAACGACCAGGTCCTCTTTGGCACCGCTAACCCAGCAGCAGAACCAGAGGTCACGATCCTGCCAAAAACCCGTCGCAGTCGGCAGTAGTCGGGTTGAATACCTGCCTAAATTCGCTATAACAGAAGTACCGACAACGGCGCGCACCCCCTTAAATTGTTTCCGTTATGTTATGCAACATCATGAAAACCAATCTTTTCATGAGCATCCACTTACCAATATGTAACGAAGTTCTGATTTAAAGCAGCGATATTAAAGAGAATCTGACAAAACCTTTCAGATAGTTACCAGATCCCAAAAAATTAAGTAAATCTATTATTTAGTGGCTAGAATGAATCAACAGTTTTAGGTCAACGACATGTTTTAGCGTTTGCTTTGTTCCAGAACTTTGGAATAAAGCTGTTTTGCCAAAACAACGTTTGCTGACAACAGCCCTATAAAAATCCATACAAAACACCTCCATACCTGAAAAGACAACAACCAGCGATTCATTCTTAAGAGGACTACCATATTTTCCCTTTGACGAATTATCAGCATAGGAAAAATGTTGGATCGTTCCGATTTGCACCGGCTTTGACTTAAGACGTTTGATTTGTGCCAAACGCACTTAAGCTTCATCACCGACGTCACCTAAATCGCGCTTGCCTTTCCCTCCCATCGGAGCTTCCTTATGAAGTTTGAAGATATCTATCAATTTTTTGAAGATCCACCACCGGTGTATCTCAACAAGGAACTTGCCGTTTGCTATGTGCTCTCAGTGCTCACCCGGCATGATTCCTATGGCACAGAGCTCATTCATGCTATTGAGCAAGACTATCCAAACTACCGTCTGTCCGACACAGTGCTCTACAGCGCCCTCAAGTTTTTAGAGAACCAGGCAGCCATTATGGGCTACTGGAAAAAGGTAGAGGGCCGAGGACGCCCCCGCCGTATGTACCGTCTCCGACCCGATTGGCAAATGAAAGCCCGTGAGCTTGCTGACCTATGGCAACGCTACATGGTCGGCCAGCAAAAGACGCAGCGCAGCATCCCAAAAACAGTCGTCCCTCAAACGCGACCGGTTGCCGCTGAAATGCCGGTTGCTGCCAAAATGAAATACGCCGGGTCCTAAAGGAGACGCTCACTTGACGCTTAAAAACTAGCCAGCCCTTGCAAAACGTTCTTTTATTCACCGACGTTTTTGTAAGGGCTGGCTTTGTGCTGAAAATTTTCCGGCGTCTTGTGGAAGCTGCTTCTGAGAGGAAAAGAGACTGGTAAACTAAATAGTTAAAGTTGCTTTGCTGTTCTTTACTCTTTACGAAATTTGTTTTTTACCGATCCGGCCCGCGCCTCCACACTGTTATTAACCAGTTTGATGGTTATTGGACTGGTCTTTTTCATTCGCGCCTCTACCAAAGACCGCATTGAAGCGATGCAGTTTGGGTCTATACAGGAGGCTGACGCGCTTCAGAAAGCCGTTATCAAATATTTCTATACCCGCGCTTACAAACCAGCCACTGAGGCGGAAAGCTCTAGCCTAAAAAGCGATCAGGGCCCTACCGTCGTCAATGGAATGACCTTAGTCGGCATGGTGAGTCCTAGCGTTTTTATGGCCGTGTTTTTATCTACACTCGCTGCGGTCGGTTTCGCCTGCTTGGGCTTGATTATGTCTACGCTGTTCCCTTCATGGGGTAGAGCTGTTTTAGCCTTAATCTTCGCCTCACCGCTAGCAGGCGTCTTTTACTGGCAAAAGTCTAGCAGGCCAGAAACTATCGTTCTCAAGGTAGAACCTGAAACTGCCCAAGCGGCGCGCTCTAAGCTCACCGTTAAAGGCCATCGCGATGAACTCGCCGAGCTCCAAAATGCGTTTTCACAGCCAGAACTCAAAGAATGGGCTGCCCTAAAGCAGTGGGAAAGAGAGGCATAGCCTTCTCTCTAAAGAGTCGCTTTTGCAAAAGGCGCTTTTGAAAGAGGCAAAGCTGAAAAATCCTACAAAAAGAGGATGCTGAGTAGAATCAGCATCCTCTTTTTACTTGAAGACTGTTTCACTTGAGAACTATTTCACTTGAAGACGGCTCCACCCGAAAACTATTCGAGTCACAACCCTTAAAGAACTGCTCATCGCTAGAATTGTTGTTTTCTACGCTGGTAGAAAAAGTCTCTTCGCTACCAGTTCCATAGAAAAAGAAGAAGAAGAGACAAAAGGTCTGAGCTTCTCTGTTGAGCTTCTATCTGTTGAAATGTTTTCAAGATTTAGAAATTATTAGGGCTCTTTAACAAGCAGCCCTCAGGTCATGCCAGCCAATAGACCTGTACAAAAGCCCTAGCTCGTAGAAACAGCCACCTCTTCTGCGGCATCTTCTTCAGCCATTAGCAGGCGAAGGCTAGGAAACAAAAAGTGGTTCTCTTCAACATACTGCGCGCCAAATAGGCCTTTCTCAGCCCAGAAGTAGCGGTCAGTAGTGTGCTCATTGCGTTTTACAAGCAACAGCGCAGGCGGACAAATTCCCTGAGCGTGAATGTAGTTGCGTGCCGCAGTGACGGGCTTTTCTTCTCCACTCTCAATGCTGAACTGGGGAACGGCTTCTAAAATGCGACGTCCCTCTAACCGACGACGACTCTTCCGCTTACGTCTTCGTGCCAAATTTCTTACCTCTTTTTAGCGTTGGGAATAACTTGCGCTACTGAAGATTACATAATCTTGCCAGTGGCTGGGGTCTGACTTCATCAGCATCTGACTTCACCAGATGTGCACTCACAAAATGTGCACTGACGAGTCGTTTGAGAACTGATTTCCGGTCAACGGGCGTTCCTATCAACCAGGCTGCTTTGCAAAGTGATTTTCATGCTAGATGTAGCAATCACTACAAAAGCTCAGACCTTGCAAAATATAGCAGGTACAACTTAAAATTTCAAGTTATGCCGACGCTCGAAAAAACCCTCTGGAACAAAGACGATTTTCTTAAGGCAGGCAGGGCTTTGACAGGTTTTTAATAGAACCTGGATCGCCCTAGTTGTCAGACCGCACGTCAAAATCTTGTAACAAACTTAACAAAACTGTCCCTAGATGCCTGCGATCGCTAGCCCTGAATTTGTATCGCTCTGTAGGGCGCAGCTGCAACTGCTAACACAGCAGCTGTCAGACTGTGCAGCCGCCCTCTACATTGTGGATATGGCGGAGACTGAGGGCGATCGCGACAGCGCTAACTATATTCCTGTCGTGAGCTATCCAGAATCTGTCGATAGCTGGGTGGTGAACTTTGCACGCGCGACAAACTGGGCAGGGACGCAACCAGCCATGAGTCCCCTGGCTCTACCTGGCACAGCAGAAGGGGCCGCTTCAGCAGCAGGTGATTCAGCCACCGCTGAGTTAGAGACAGGCCATTCAGAGACCCTCCATTCAGAGACCCTCCACAGCCACCACGATCACGACGACCCTGCTGGGCCATCGACCCAGGCCGTGGCCGAAGAGGCTCCCTTCGGCTGGCCCGAGATTTTGCACCCAGAACAACAGCTTGTCGTGCCGCTGGTGTATACCGACGTGGTGGTTGGGCTATTAATTAGCGTTCGGGGCGATCGCGCTTGGGAAACCGACGAGCGCAGCCACATAGAAGCAGTCGCCCAGTCTCTTGCAGCGGGTTGTGTTTTAGAAAGGCGAACGCAGTGGCTGCAAAGCCAGCTGGCCCGTAAGCAAGGGCTGCAAAGCCGGCAGTCAGAAATCTTCCACAATCTACTACATCAGTTTCGTAACCCACTCACTGCGGTGTCGACCTTTGGCCAACTGCTGGTGAAACGGATAGAGCCAGAAGACCCGAATGCACCCGTTGTGACCGGTATCGTCCGTGAAAGTAAACGGCTCAGGGAGCTGGTTACCCACTTTGATGAGGCGGTAGCCATCGGCGATGCCGACTTAGCCACAGACACCTCAGCAGACACCTCAACCCTACCCTTACTGCCTGCGGCCCCAGAACAACTGGCTCCCAACCCAACACGCCCAACACTCAATGATGGCCACACGCCCCCGATGCGCACGCTGACAGGGCTCGACTCCTCAGAGCACCGCCCAGGCACAGGCAACGACTATTCAGCGGCAGGCGTTGGCCTTGGTCATGCACTCACGCTTGCAGCCCAGTACCTGCCAGATATTGTGAATCCTGTCTTGGCGGTTTCTCATATCGTGGCGACCGAAAAAAAGGTGGCCTTAAACTGGCAGATTACGACCGATACACCGGCGGTTTGGGGCGAAGAAGAAGCCCTGACAGAAGTCGTTAGCAACCTGGTTGACAATGCGGTGAAATACTCTCCGCCGGGTGCTCAGGTGTGGGTCCAAACCGGTGTGAGTCAGGTTGGCGAAGAAGGCCATGACCACTATCAAGGCATTGTGATTGGCGATACCGGGCCAGGGATTCCACAACATGATTTAGCGCGGCTGTTTGAACGTAACTATCGAGGCGTTCAGGCCCACGGCACTATTCCAGGGACAGGGTTGGGGTTGGCGATCGCACAGTCACTTATCCAGGCCATGGGCGGCTCTATTGAAGTGATTACGCCCGCAGTTGGCACCCCGTGGCTACCCCCGGTTGATCCGGCAAGGGACATCTCTGTTGGGCCGGGGACTGTTTTTATTGTTTGGCTCTTAGAAGTACAAAGATAGGAGTGCAAAGATAGAAGTACAAAGAGGCTAGGGTGCGCTGAAAAAGGACAGATGGAGAAGTAGGGTCTAGCGCGCATTAGCTTTCGGGTTTCTCTCCAGAGGCGCGCACGGACATGACTTTACGTAACAGATCAAACCAAAAGCTGGCACCCATAGAAAGCGCTAGTGCGGTAATAGACCAGCCCACCAAACGCTGCGGGATAAACGGCACAGGCCAGCTGGCTTCGGCGGCTTGCTGAGCTTCGAGGACGGGCTGGGTGCGGCCAATCGGGAGGGGATAGGCAGCTAAGGTCTCTTGTACGGCCAGGCCCACAGAGCGTAAATCGCCCTGCATCCGTTCTGAGAGGTCATCTACCGACATATCAGCCGCCAGATCCTCGGCACTATTGAGCCCTTGCACATCGAATCGATCGGCAGTTTGGATAATGCTGCTGCGAATGGCCGGATCGGTGCTAAGGCGCTGGAACATGAAAAAGGTATCGGCATTAAGGGTAAAGGCGATCGCTAAGCCAATCAGCAATCCAACCCCTTTGACGTTGCGACGGTACACGCCGCTGGCTCTTTCCATACCGTTGTTGAACCAAGTCTCGACTTCGGTTTGAAGCTGTTGTATTTCACTGCCTGTCGCTTGTCCTGCGGCGAGAACTCTGGCCTCGGCACGGCTGCTCAGGGTCGCCAAACTTTCTCGGAGTCGCGCCGGAATCACCTCGGATTGCAGTCGCTCCAAGGCCGATAGCACCGCGCCACCTTCTCTTTGCGATAAGGCAACTAGCTCAGCATAGGTGGCACTATTGGGATCGAGCAAAGCGGTCAAATCGCTCAGACTAGGGCGAATCCTTGCCAGCAGGACAGGCGGCGGATCGCCTGAAATCTGGCCGGAACTCTGGCCTGAACTCTGGGTCGAGCGATGTTGTGGGGAGCCGGATAAACCACTGCGCAAATAGCGCAACCGATTAAGAAAAGACTGGGCGATCGCACTCTCTACCGTCAGAGTTAGCGCAGGCGACTCAGCCGCCATCGCTTCAAAAGACTCCAACTGGCTAGTAACTTGAGCAACGGCCTCTTCTAGCGTCAGGCGACGGCTGTCTAAATCATCTAAGACCTGATTGAGGCACTGATCAAAATAGACCATTTCAGCAGCGAGCAAGTCTTCATCATTGAGGCGTGCACGCAGCTCATTCACCATATTGTGTAAGGGAATACGCACATCGCTACGCACAAAATCACCAAAGCGCGATCGCATTAGCAGCCTTTGAAAGTCGGCTAGCTTCAGCCTATCGAGCAGGCTCGTTGCAAAGGTTTCAGCAGGAATATAGGACGGGCCACTGGTTTTAGTCCCAAACACATTACGACTAAACGTAATGGTCCGGTACACCCCACCAATCACGTGCAACAGACCTCTAAAAAAGCCAGAAACCCTACCCTGTGCTTCGTAATTGAGATCTTCAATTAAAGGAGCGTCGTATAGGCGATCGGACAGGGTTTTAGCCGCTCGCTTGTTTTGAAGACGCTCTGTCGCCAATGAGGCTTTGCTCGAACGGACCACAGTCCCCTCAGTCAATCTGTCGGCCTGTCGAGAGGCTAGGCCATCGCCCGCTAAAAGTTGCTCGATAGATCGCTTGAGATGTTCAGCTCGCCACTGAAAGAGGGCGCTCAATATTTCTTGAATCTCGCTGGCTACTAAGCTGAGCGTCAAATAGATAAAAATCAGCCCGAGGGCAATTTCTACAACAATTGGCAAACCCATAGCCATCCTCCTCAACTACATCTAACACTGCCTCGGCACTGACCCGGCCCAATTGACCATAGCCCGGTCACACCCTATCACTTTCAATGGTCGCTCAAATGAGGCTCGCGTGAAAGCAAATAACACAAGAAAACCAATAAAAAGCACAGGTAATGCCCTGAAAAGTAAGGCTATACCTGTGCTTTTTATGCTGTTTGTCGCGGTTATGGACGCTCTAGCCTTCTTCCTTAGACCGACCACTCCCCTCAGCATTACTATCGAGCTGGGTTAGACGAATATGCTTACGACCTAAAGAAATCTCAAATTCATCACCGGGCTGTAGGCCCATTTGCTTCGTGTAGGCCGAACCAATTAACAAGTTGCCGTTAGACTGTACGGTAATACGATAGCTGGCACTTCGGCCACCCCGCCCCCCACCGCTTTGAGTAGAGTCAATCTGGATACCCTCTGCCTCAATCAGGGCATTGAGAAACTTCATCATATTGACGCGGGTAACGCCATTTTTGGTGATGGTGAAGTAGCCGCAGGTCTTTGCTTTTTCTTCCCGACTTAAGTGCTCTAGCTCTTTGACTTTTTTGAGGAGCGCCTTACCTGTTAGAGCATCCGTATTAGGATCGTTAACCATTCACTCAATTCTCTAGACTGACAGCAGATATGAACAAGTAGATACTGATTGATTTGTAGGCAGTCGCTACTTTAGCCTAGCAAATGCTCCATTTTCAACACCTATATCCCTCAGTTCCCAATTTCAACACCTCACATCAGGATTGTATACAAAAGCGCTGCACACAAAGCCCTAAGGAGCGGGCGACATCACCGCGATAAAAACTTGGAGCAATATCAAAAAGGACGCATAAAAGAAGAATTATTCCTCTTTTTCAATTATTACGGCTTGTTATTGGCCCTTTTATTTGTACTATGAAAGCATACTTCCAAACATGAGTAAACATCATAAATAAACTGTTATGCCTGATCTAAAAAAACCGCTGCTTGCTTAATATTTTATCAGGATAAATCATCTTCGAATTGATGTCCTAATTACCTTACCTTTTAGAATCAAAGAGTTAGATTTCAAAGGTAAAAATATTTTGACAAACAACATTTGCAGCCCCCTATAAGGGCAGATAATGAATCTTACGACTCGCGGTCACTACAGCGTTAAAGCCTTATTAGACTTGAGTTTACAGCCGGCAGGATCGGTGTCTTCTGTCAAGGCAATCGCCCAGCGCCAGCAGCTGCCAGCACCCTACCTAGAAAAACTTTTGATAGAACTACGGCGATCGCACATCGTTCGCTCAGTGCGGGGGGCTCATGGTGGCTATCAGCTCGCCAAACCCCTCGGCCAAATTTCCCTCGGCCAAATTCTCGAAGCCGTCGGCGAATCGACCAATCCTTTGGTGCGCACAGCTATCGAGCCCTCCAACCAGGCTGAAGACTGGGTGACCACGATGCTATGGCAACGCCTTCATCACAAGCTCCAAGAAGCCTTCTACACCATCACATTAGAGGATTTGTACTACGACGCCCGCAGCTGGCAAGCCTCTCAAGGTGAGGGAGCCAGCTTTGTTGTCTGAGATATGGATGAGCGGGATGCACACCTGGCCAGACGCCTCACTCATGAGGTTCGGACTTCTCCCGGCAGCTGCCCTCTTAGACTTTATGGTGGGCGACCCCTGGGGCTGGCCGCACCCCGTACAAGCCATGGGCCAGGTCATTAGTCGCTACAGCCAATGGGCCCTGCGGAGCGATCGCGCACCCTGGCAAATGAAGCTAGCAGGGGTTGGGCTGGCTTTTTTAGTGATTGGGGGTAGCGGCGGGGTGAGCTGGCTCGGACTACAGACCTTGGGTGTCCTGTCACCCTGGCTACAGGGCGGTGGAGAAATCGTCTTACTCGCCAGTTGCTTGGCCGGTCGCAGCCTTCGTCAGGCCGCCGAAGACGTCCTGACCCCGCTAGCTGCTGGCGACCTTTCCAAAGCCCGTCAGCAGCTGGCCCTCTACGTGGGCAGAGATACCCAGCAGCTCTCTGAAGAGGACATCAGACGCGCCCTTTTAGAAACCGTGAGCGAAAACGCAACAGACGGGGTGTTTGCGCCCCTGTGCTTCGCCATCTTAGGCGCATTCTTTAACCTTGCAGCACCCATAGCAGTCGCTTACAAGGCCGCCAGCACGCTCGACTCTATGGTGGGCTACCGCCGTGAGCCCTACACTCATTTGGGTTGGTTTAGCGCTCGACTAGAAGACGGCCTCACCTGGGTGCCCTGTCGGTTAAGCGTAGCGCTAGTCGCCCTGTATTCAGCCAAGCCTGGGCATGTATTACGCCTGTGCTGGCGAGATGCCCGTGCGGACCCTAGTCCTAATGCGGGCTGGAGTGAATGCGCCTACGCAGCCAGTTTGGGGATACAGCTGGGCGGAGAAAATACTTATAAAGGACAGCGGACCGTTAAGCCCTTACTGGGAGAGGCGACTAGGCCGATTACAGCAGAGCGTATTCGAGCAGCCTTAGCACTCACACGCCGGGTTTTTTTGACCTTACTGTTCCTAGGTTGTCTCGGTGGATTGGCCAGCGGATTGGCCAGCCCGTAATAGCCACTGAACTGAGTTGAGACAGCCATGCCAGCGATTGATGTTAGGAACTATGAACGTTTCTGGTGGATTTTGGCAAAAATAAGGTACAACCCGCGTGCAGATAAAGCCCCCGATAGAAAGGCTTAGAACCTAATACTTAAGTACCTTACTTATCTCACTTACTGCTATTAGCTAGGTCAGCTTTCGCTCTACAATATAGGTCTTCTCAAAAGGGTATAAATTCCCCCGCTTTAAAAGCGCTTTCCCCACACTCACAATGACCTTTAATTTGAGTTTGAGCGACAGAGTTTTAACCCTTATCTTGACCGTTTTCTTCATTTAGGACCTCACTGAAATCCGATGGTTCAAAAAGTCGTTACCATACTTTCTGCTGAAGATATTCGCCGCACGCTCAATCGTCTGGCCTCAGAAATTGTCGAGCGGACCGAAGCGCTAGATGAGCTTGTGTTGTTAGGGGTGCGAACGCGCGGTGTACCGCTCGCCTACGTGTTAGCAGAGCAAATTCAGCGTTTGGAAAATGTTGACGTGCCCACCGGCGCATTAGACATCACTTTTTACCGGGATGATTTGGACAGTATTGGCGTGCGGATGCCGGGAAAAACTGAAATGCCGATAGATAGCACCGGTAAAACCGTGGACCTCACCGGTAAAACCATTGTGCTGGTCGATGATGTCATCTACAGTGGTCGCACCATTAGGGCCGCTCTCAACGCCGTGCAAGATTACGGACGGCCCCATGCTATTCGGCTGGCCGTGCTGATCGATCGAGGGCATCGGCAGGTACCTATTCATCCTGATTTTGTGGGCAAGCAGCTTCCCACGGCCAATGATGAAACGGTGAAGGTCTTTGTCCAGGCAGTTGACAACCGAGATGGGGTAGAGCTGAGTCATCCGTCATAAGCCCTAACCCGCTGGCAAACCAGGCCCAGTCTTCCTCACTACAAGTCTCCCTCACTACAAGTCTTCCTCATTAGCAGAAGCCCTCGCCAGTAGCGGCCATCACCGATTGGAGTTTACGTTATGTGCGATCGCCCCATAACCGGGTATGGGATTGCGGTAGGTTAGAATCTGCCGCAGGCTGCGGCCAGCATAAGGTTGACAGCGACCTTACTCACCCCAATCAACCCGTGTCTTAAGTAGAGTCTCGTTTTGAGCCCAACATCACCCACCGATCTGACCCAGCCCCACCCACCCGCAGGCTCTGCGTCTGAGCTGGAGGCTGCGGCAAATACACAAGCGAGAAAAGCCGATCATATCCGTGTCTGTTTGGAAGAAGATGTGCAAAGCCACCGCATCACCAACGGGCTAGAGCGCTACCGATTTACCCACAGCTGCCTGCCTGAACTCAACCGGGATGAGGTTGACATTTCCACCTCGTTTTTAGGGAAGGCGATCGCCACTCCCCTGCTCATTTCTTCAATGACGGGCGGTACAGAGCAAGCCAGGCTCATCAACCAGCGGCTGGCCAAAACCGCTCAAAAATATGGACTAGCGATGGGGGTTGGCTCTCAGCGCGTCGCCGTTGAAAACCCCGATTTGACCCAAACCTTTTCCGTACGGCAGTACGCCCCCGACGCCCTAATATTTGCTAACTTAGGTGCCGTACAGCTCAACTATAGCTACGGCATCAGCCAGTGCCAGCGCGCGGTAGATTGGCTAGAAGCCGACGCGCTTATCCTTCACCTCAACCCGCTGCAAGAAGCCGTACAAACCGAAGGCGATGTGAACTTTAAAGGGCTCTTTGACAAAATTGAGGCGCTCATTAAGGTGTTGCCTGTACCCATCGTGGCGAAAGAAGTCGGTAACGGCATTTCAGCGGCCATGGCATCGCGGCTGATGAATATTGGCATTGGTGCAATTGATGTGGCCGGCTCAGGGGGTACTTCCTGGGCACGGGTAGAAAGCGAACGGGCCAAAGATGTCAAACAAAGGCGGCTAGGCAATACGTTTGCAGACTGGGGCATCCCCACAGCAGAGTGTATTACGAGTATTCGAGAGCGATCGCGCACCGTTCCTCTGATTGCGTCTGGCGGCTTAAGAAATGGACTAGATGTCGCTAAAACACTGGCCCTAGGCGCGGACCTAGCCGGACTGGCACTGCCCTTTTTACAGGCGGCAGATCAGTCGGAAGCTGCCCTAGACGAGCTGTGCGAAGCGCTGATTGCAGAGATTGTGACTGTTTTATTTTGCACGGGCTGCAACTCGTTAAGCGCGCTGCGTGAAGAGGGCATTATTCACGCCATCCGATAACGCCCCCATTAAATAACACGCACCGAATAACACGCATATTGATAATTTGACGTTACCTTTATACAGTGCTGTTTCGCAGGTTTCGTTTCTCTATAGTCCTCATAAGGATGAGTCTCCATACCTAGCGTCTCTGAGAATGCGTTTCTGGGAACGCGTTTCTGAGAGCGCCATGCCTAGAGGTAGCGTGCCTCAAAACAGAAGCGTTCCAGCGTGCAGCTCAATCGCCTGAAAATATATCAAACCCATACTCAACTGATGCGAGATTTCTTTAAAATTGCAGCGGCTAGCACAGTCGGTACCCTAGTTGGACTATTTACCCTTGTATTTTTGCTAGGCATAGGGGCCTTTGGCTTAATCGGCGCATTACTGGCCTCGAGCAGTAGCGAGCCAGAAGTAGAAATCAAAGACAAGTCGGTTTTGGTATTTAATTTAGGGACAGATATTGTTGATGGCGCTCTGCCGCCGTCCGGTCCATTATTTGAAGAAGCCTTTGGCGGACCGCGCTCGGTCTCACTGTATTCGACCCTTCAGGCGATCGCAGCCGCCGCTGACGATGAGAAAATTTCGGGTATTTACCTAACAGGCTCGCCCAATGAGGGCCTCGCCACCCTCAAAGAAGTCCGGGCCGCCCTCAGTGAGTTTAAAGACTCTGGCAAACCTATTTGGGCGTATGACACAGGCTTTGATGAAAGCAGCTACTACATCACCTCTGTCGCAGATAATTTGGTGCTAGCGCCCGTCGGCCTGATGGAAGTTAACGGGTTTCGAGCGGAGACTCAGTTTTTGGGCAATGCCCTTAAAAAGTATGGTGTAGGTGTTCAGGTGCTGCGCGTTGGCCGGTACAAATCTGCGGTGGAACCGTTTACTCGTGCTGAAAGTAGTCCAGAGTCTAAGCAGCAAACTCAGGCCCTGATTGGAGACTTGTGGAAAGACTTTCTACAAACCGTTTCTGCCGATAGAGACATTACCCCTGAAAGACTGCAACAGCTTGCAGATGCGGGCGGACTCATTGAACCGGAGCAAGCCCTGGCAGCTGGCTTAGTCGATAGGCTTGGGTTTTACGATGAGGTGCGCACAGAGCTGCGATCGCTCACAGGCGAGGAGGCAGAAGAGGACGTTGATGTCGATGCCTTCTTGGGAGGAGAGAACGAGAGTTTTGCCCAAACAACGCTCTCTGAATATGCGCGCATTTCTCGAAACAAGCGCGATCGCAAAAGCCCTGAGGAGACGGTAGCTGTCGTCTATGCTGAGGGCGGCATTGTTGTCGGCGAAGGCGTCATGCCTGGCTCAGTCACCTCCGAAGGACTCACCAACACACTCAGACGACTGCGCAAAG
Source organism: Cyanobacteria bacterium J06634_5 (assembly GCA_039820525.1). Classification (GTDB taxonomy): domain Bacteria; phylum Cyanobacteriota; class Cyanobacteriia; order Phormidesmidales; family Phormidesmidaceae; genus Phormidesmis. The sequence goes on along the minus strand of JBCBPY010000008.1, from coordinate 51,237 downwards.
ATGACGATATTAAAGCAGCTGTGCTCAGAGTAAACAGTCCGGGCGGGAGCGCGGTCGCCTCTGAAGTAATTGCCAATGAAGTTCGACTCCTCGCAGAGCAGAAACCAGTAATTATTTCAATGGGAGACTACGCGGCTTCTGGAGGATACATGATCGCGGCACCGGGCGCGAAGATTTTGGCCTCGCCAACCACCATTACAGGGTCTATCGGGGTGTTTGGATTACTGCTGAATTTTCAAGAAATTGCCAACAAAAATGGCATCACTTGGGATGTGGTCAAAACCGCCCAGTTCGCAGATATGCAAACCGCCGCACGGCCTCAAACCGAGGCAGAGCTGACAATTCAGCAAAGCTATGTCGATAACTTGTACGAGCGATTTATGGACATCGTGGCTGAAGGCAGAAACATCTCTAAAGAGAGAGTATCGCAGGTCGCACAAGGGAGAGTTTGGTCGGGAGAAGATGCGATCACAGCTAACCTTGTCGATGAGCTAGGCGGACTTAAAGAAGCCATTACCCTTGCCGCCAAAGAAGCTGACATTGAAGACTATAAAGTCTCTGAATTTCCTAAGCTGCCCACCTTCGAAGAACAGCTGTTGAATAGCGTATTTGGATCTGGCGTGGTGCTTAGCAAGCTCCCTTGGAACAAGGATCCGCTGATGGATGAGTTGTTGAAAATAAAAGAAGATCTCTCTCTTTTAGAAAGCTTAAACGATCCGCACAATACTTATATGCAGCTTCCCTTCACAACTGAAATTGAGTAGGGACACTGCGTGAAAGAACAAACCGTAAAAGAACAAACATGGTTTCGCCCTGACATTACTGAGATGGAGGGCTATGCACCGGGAGAATGGCCGCCCCTGGAATCAGGGGTCCTCAAGCTAAACTCCAATGAAAATCCACATCCACCCTCGCCCAAGGTAATCGCTGCTTTAGCTAACCTAAAGGGTGAACGCCTCAGGCGCTATCCCGACCCACTAGCCACAGAGTTTCGACAAGCCGTGAGTGACACCTTTCGGATTCCAACCGACTGGATTATTGCAGGGAACGGCAGCGACGACCTCCTAACACTCATTGTGCGGGCCTGCGCGCAGGGGTCACAGCGCCCACTGGCGTATCCAACGCCGACCTATGTGCTGTATCGTACGCTGGCAGCCATACAGCCTGCCCACATCATCGAAGTACCCTACAGCGACAACTGGCAGCTGCCTGTGCAGGCGCTTTTGGAGGCAAATGCGGCGGTCACCTTTGTTGCCACGCCGAACAGTCCCTCGGGGCATCTTGTTCCCATAGCAGACCTGCGAGCATTGGCAACAGGACTGTCTGGGGTGCTGGTGATTGATGAAGCGTATGTAGACTTTGCAGGCGACGGCGCTGATCAGGTGTCTTTAGCACTGGTGCGAGACTTTGAAAATGTAATGGTGCTGCGGACACTCTCGAAAGGGTACGCTCTAGCAGGCTTACGGGTGGGGTTTGGGTTTGCTCAGCCAGCGCTGTTGGAAGGGCTACTAAAGGTGAAAGATAGCTACAACGTGGATGCGATCGCGCTTCACCTTGCCACAGCGGCGATAAAAGATAGAGCGTATGTAAGAGCGATCGCCCAAAAGGTAATGGATGCACGCGGGCAGCTAGCAAAAGATTTGGCAGCGCTAGGGTTTTGTGTGGGGCGATCGCATACCAACTTTCTCCTGGCCACACCACCCAACAACAAAGCAAAGCGCCTGTATCAGCAGCTAAAAGAACAACAGATTATGATCCGCTACTTCGCCGACCCCAGGCTAGATGACAAGCTGCGCATTACAGTCGGCACTTCTGAGCAGAATGCTCGCTTAGTGAACGCGATTACACAACTGCTGAGTGAATAACTGTTTGGGAATGAAAATCAAATCAGTCGCCCAACGAACCCAGCTGCCCCTCGACTACGCTCAGGGCGCGGTTTCGGCTACTGTCGATAGCTGAACGTAGTCGAGGGGCGATTGCTATCCCACATAGGCTTCTGCTTCTACCTCAATCAACATATCTGGATTGATTAAGGCATTCACTTCCACCATAGAGGTCACCGGAGGATGCTCACCAAAATACGCTTGATGCGCTTTGCCAATCGCTTCCCACTGGCTAATATCTGTGACATACATCCGCGTCCGGACCACTTGATGTAGCCCACTGTTCATAGCTACCAGCGTACGACGGATAATATCAAAACATCGCTGGGCCTGCGCGTGGGCATCACCAGGAGCAAATGTACCGCCGTCATCATCCGTAGGGGCTGTCCCAGACAGGTAAATCATATTGCCTGCTCGCAAGGCGCGGCAGTAGCCCACTTTTGGCTCCCATTCGGTATTGGTAAAGTGACGCTGAAAGGCCATAGGGGTGCTGAGCGAGGAAAAAAGGAATTCACTAGGCAAGGGTAACACCCTTAGTGAAGCATCAAAGCCTCAGGGAGACGCCAGACAAACTCATCAAGAGATTGATTTCTAATGCAAAGCGTTAGGCCGTTTGAAGCTGAACTCAGGAATGAGACTTAAATAAGCTGCTCATGTTCTGACTTCTCGCAGCCCTCACCCCAACCCTCTCCCGACGGAGAGGGAGCCGGATCTAACTCCTTTCTCCATCGGGGAAACGTACTAGAGCAGTCAAAATCGTTTCCATAAGGCGGACAATCTCTTGTGATTTTTTCGGATTGAGCGCATCGGGATGAGGCGAGGCAAACTGACCTCTATCATTGTCAAAGTATTGACCAGAGGCCGCCGCGAATTCATCTGAGAGTGCTGCGCGATTCAGGATTTCTGCACCGATACGAAGGTCACCGCCCGCTACGCCAAAGGCTTCTTTGACCATTTTGCTGCCCAGCATGGAGCCAGGATTAATCGCGACAATAACCGGGCCGCTATCTTTGAGCGATCGCGCCAAATGACCAGACCACATCGTCAATGCCAGCTTGCCCTGTGCATAAGCTGCACCATCCGATAGGCGAACCTGCCCATTTAGCGCTTTCAAATCAACCGGAGACTGAGCCGCAGAAGATAGATTGATGACGCGTCCGGCAGTGCCAAGTCGCGGTAACAACCGTTGCGTTAGGAGGTAGGGTGCGATCGCATTCACCACAAACCGAACATCTAGCCCGTCTGGCGTTATCGGATGAGCTGTGTTGTAAACACCTGCATTGTTGATGAGGACATCCAGTGTTTTATGCTTCTCGCTCACGGCTTCAGCGAGTGCTTCAACATTGTCCATCTGCGATAGATCAGCCGCATAGCTCTCAAGCCGGCCCTCTCCTGGCAGCACCGAGAGCGTCTTTTCTACCTCTTTTAGTTTCGCAGGATTACGTCCGTGCAGCATCACATGATGTCCTGCCGAGCGCAGCATTTTAGCGGTCTCTAGGCCAATGCCGTCAGTAGATCCTGTGATCAGAATAGTCTTTGACATGGGTTTCACTCCTGTAGTTAGCAACACTTAGTTAGCAGCACTCGTCATCAACCAAGTTAGACCGAAAGGCTAACCAGCAAAATGCGGCAACACGCTGTCGGCCAAACGCTTCAGCGTAGTTTCAACATCTGCCCGGTTAAAGCGTAGATTCAGGGCCACATGGTTCACACCTATTTGTTCTAATGATGTTAGGTATTCTCGAAGAGCGTTCACACCGAGTTGAAACCCTAAGTGAATCGGCCTAGGTGGTGTATTGGGGTCTTTGGTGATGTCCACATACAGTGGCTGCATCACCGGTTTTGTAAAGCCGTCCGCCGATTCAATGCGCGATCGCCAGTCATTAATCACCTGTTCTTGCATTGCAAGATTTCGCGGATAGGTGATCCAGCCATCGCTGTTTTTCGCACTCCACTCAGGGGATTGCCGACTGCCTCCTGTCACAAGTAACGGCAGTTGCCTGCTCGTGGGTTTGGGTAGCATATCCATCCCCCCACGCGGATTGCCAAAGGTGTTCTCAAAGGTTGGCGAGTGCTCACCCATGCGTCTGATGTAATCAAAGCTCTCTCGAAACCGTACCCCACGCGCCTCAAAAGGGAGGTTGAGGGCCGGATATTCCTCGGCTCTATCACCGGAAGCAACACCCAAAATGAGCCGACCATCAGAGAGCACATCAGCACTGGCCGCAGCCTTGGCAACATGGGCCGGATGGCGCACAGGCAAAATAATACTGGCAACACCCAGCGCGATTTGCTCAGTGCGGCCCGCTAGAAGGCCCAAATAAACAAATGGGTCATACGTTTGGCCAGCATCACCAAACGAGGGCACGTTGAAAGGAACATCGCGCAACCAAACAGCCAAAAAACCAAGTTCTTCAGCCAGCTGAACCCGTTCAACATGACGGGCCATGGTCGGCACGGGGCTACGCGAATAGGACTCAATGGGCACCACTAGCCCAAGACTCAATCGATTCGGACGAAATACGTTGTTGTAGCCCCGATTAATCGGCAGGAATTTTTGAGGGGTCAGTTGTTGGAGCATGGTGAGTTCTGCTGATTTTTCAGATGGTTCATCAGTTGACGTCTTGAACACTAACAACCATCTCTTCCCAGCGATGTTGATTGTTCATGTCAAACTGCGCACCGTTTTCATCAGCCCACTTAAAGCGCTTCAGCGCTGGAGTTTGGCTGGTTGCCTGATAGAGCCAGTAGGCTTCTTCTTTTAGCGCTTCTTCAATGGGCCTGTCAATTGAGGCATAAACGGTTTGTTTACACGCATTAATAGACTCAGCAGGCCAAAGCGCGATGCGTTGGGCTAACGCGTCAACAAACGGTCCAATCTCTTCTGGGTTTAGCGCTTTATTGATGGTGCCATAAGCCTCGGCTTGGTCAGCATCAAAGTCTTGAGCAGCTAAGATAATTTCTAGGGCGCGCCCCAAACCTGTTTGACGGGCCATCCGCGAGGCGCCGCCGCCACAGGGGAGAATGCCCATGCCGACTTCCATCTGCATGAATTTTGCTTTGCCACGGGCAGCAAATCGCATATCGCAGGCAAGGGCAAATTCGTGACCCCCGCCGCGAGCATAGCCTTCAATCTTCGCGATAGTGGCTTGGGGTAGCTTGCTGATGCGCTCTAGCACACGTTGTAAATCGAGTAGTTTGACATCTTGTCGGGAGAGGGCGATCGCAGACATATCTTTGAGAAAATTCGTGTCGGCATGGGCCACGAAAATATCAGGATTGGCCGATTGAAAAACAACGACCTTAATAGCGCGATCACTCTCAAGCTTTTGAGCCAACATGTTTAAATCGGCAAGCATCGGCAGGCCCTGAATATTAACAGGTGGATAGTCAAAAGTGACTAGGGCGATCGCATTTTCAGCCTTAACCTTGAAAGTCGTAAAATTGTCATAGTTCATAGGGCATCTCCTTGATTTTCTCTGTAGTTCTCTTGGGGGAATAATTCTCTTTGGGGAATGGACGCAGGGGTTGTTAGGCAATATCTTGCGTTATTTGGCACAACTGCGTACGCTAAAACCCACTTAGTACCGTCTTACCGATAGCTTTTCCACTTTCTTGTAGCGCGTGGGCCACGCTCAAATTCTCCACACTCAATGTGCCACCGTGATTGTTAACCGTTGAGCGCAGTGTGCCATCATCAAGCCAATCAGCCACCTTGTTCAACAACTGATGCTGCGCATCCATATCCTCTGTTTGAAACATCGACCGGGCAAACATAAATTCCCAACTCAAAGAGAGAGCTTTCGTCTTAAGGGGGACAACATCCAGCGACGCCGGATCGTCAATTAAAGCAATATGACCACGCGGTTTAATCAGCGCCTGAATCGACTCAAAATGACTGTCAGTATGCGTCAGCGACGCCACATATCGAGGTGAAATATCGAGCGCCTTCATCTCCTCATCCAGTGGATTACGATGGTTGACAACATGATCTGCCCCCATTTTTTTAACCCAGGTGCGGGTGTCGTCCCGTGAGGCTGTTGCAATCACCGTAAGCCCTGTAAGCTGCTTAGCCAGCTGGATCAAAATAGAGCCAACCCCGCCAGCACCGCCGATAACCAAGAGCGCTTCACCTGTGCCCTCTCCCTCTTTTAGCCCAAAGCTATCGAACAGAATTTCCCAGGCCGTAATCGTCGTCAAAGGCATGCCTGCGGCTTCGGCAAACTCAAGCGATGATGGCTTGCGACCGACGATCCGCTCATCAACCAGATGCCATTGGGCATTCGTGCCAGGGCGAGTAATATCGCCCGCGTAGAATACCTCATCGCCAGGGCTAAACCGCGTAACCGCCGAGCCCACCGCTTTCACAATGCCAGCGGCATCGAAGCCCAAAATCCGCAGTCCCTCATCTGGCTGCGCACTGGCCCGCACCTTGACATCCACTGGATTAACCGAGATGCCGCGAACCTCCACAAGCAGGTCGTTTGGCCCCGGCTCGGGTCTGTCTGTTTCAAATTCAATGAGAGCGTTTTCTGCTGAAAGTGGCCCTGCATCCTTGTAACCAATCGCCTTCATGGCTGTTGTCTCCTGATCGATTTGTTGGAGCGTTATCAGCATGATAATCATTCGCGTGGAAAAGATAATCAGGCTTGCAGCGAAATGATAATTCGGATATTTTTGATAAATGGATATTCTATCGCTTCGTTTATTCCTGAGGATTGCAGAGCTTGGCGGCGTTTCGGCAGCCGCACGTGACCTATCACTGTCGCCTGCCAGCGCGAGCGCCCGCTTAGTCAAACTCGAAGAAACCCTTGGCTTCCGGTTGTTCAACAGAACAACTCGAGCTGTATCACTTACAACCGACGGCGAAACCTTTTTCCCTTACGCTCAACAAATCATAGAAACCTTAGAAACCGGATTCAACGCGGTCAGAGGAGAAAGTTCACAAGCGCAAGGATTACTGCGCGTAGCCATGCCCGGCTCTTTTGGAAGGATGTATATCATTCCAGCCCTAGCGGCGTTTCAGGCACGCTACCCACTTGTCAGCCTAGACTTACGGCTCTCAGATGAAGTTCTCGATGTTGTTGAGGGCGCTTATGATCTGATTATTCGGAATGCACGTTTGGCCGATAGTAGTCTAATTGTGCGCAAGCTAGCCGATGATCGACGCATTCTCGTGGCTTCTCCTACCTACCTCAAGCAGCACGGTGTACCCTCAACACCTGAGGAGCTAGCAGCGCATCAAGGTGTCATCCTAGGCGACACGAATCGAGTAACGTTTGAAAATGGGCAAACCGTTGTCATGCCACGCTCGTTTGTGGTCAACGACGGTGAGGCCATGCGAAAAATGATTGAGCACGGCATGGGAATTGGCAGAAAGTCAGTCTGGAATGCCAGTGACAGTTTGAAATCGGGGGCACTGGTTGAGGTGCTCCCAGAGTTTCCTTTGGTGACAGAAGCGTCTATATGGTTACTGTATCCAAGTCGCAGAATCGTTGCCCCCAAAGTTCGCGCCATGATTAATTTCTTACTCGAACAATTTCACCCTATTCCACCATGGGAGTATTAAAGCAAGGAAATCTCTTCTATCGCCCTTAACGCGCTATCCATTCCCAGGCTTCTACGATACGCTGCAAACTGGAGGGTAATTCATCTAAGTCGAAGAAGCCTAACTCGACACTGGTAGCCAGTAGTAGTGAGAGTGTTGCTACCATCTACAACCAACATCGGGCCGATATTGGCGTACGGCATATTGTTGAAATCAGAAAGCCGTTGTTCTTTCAGCCGCGTTACGGAAGTAGCGAGCTGCTATGGTGCAAGCTGTTGTAATACAATAGGTAGCTCTAACTGGTTGAAATCGTGGCTATATCAATCTTAAACAATGCCGCGATAGGTCACCTTGTCGTCAGCTGTTAGCATTACACACTTTAATACTGTCTCTCTATGAGTCTTTTTAGGCACTCTTTTTAGGCCAGCACCTTCAGGTACGCTTTCACCGCGTTAGCATAGCCCATTTCTAAAGCATCTGCGGTTAAAGCATGGCCAATGGAAACTTCTAATAAGTTGGGAATTTCTTTGAACTTAGGGAGGTTATCCAAGTTCAAATCATGCCCACCGTTGACACCTATTCCTAGCGATTGCGCGCACTCTGCGGCCTGCTTATACACCTCAAAGCTCTCGTCACCTTTGCCCTCACGATGAGCCGTTGCGTAGGGCTCTGTGTACAGTTCTATTCTCTCGCACTTCAACGCAGGAACACGCTTAATTTGTTCTATATCTGGGTCCATGAACAGGCTAACCCGGCAACCTAGCTCATTTAACTCAGCAATAATTGGCCTGAGCTTTTCGGCATCTTTTGCAACGTTCCAACCGTGGTCAGAGGTGTTTTGAGTCGGGTCATCAGGCACCAGCGTGCACTGGTCGGGACGGACATCGCGAATGATGTCCATAAAAGGAGACTCTAGCGGATTGCCCTCAATGTTGTACTCAATGGTGGGATGTTGTTGGAGCAATTCAGCCAGGTCATAAACATCGGTGCGGCGAATGTGGCGCTCATCTGGGCGAGGGTGAACGGTGAGGCCGTGGGCACCGGCGGCAATGCTGAGTTCGCCCATTTTGACGACGCTGGGAATGGTGAGGGGACGGGCGTTGCGCAGCATGGCTACTTTGTTGAGATTCACGCTGAGATTAGTCACGGGCAATCGGCTCCATAGCCATAGAGTGTGGTCGGTTTAGATTGTTTTACTGTAGGGGATGACGGTAGGTCTATACCTGAAAGATTGATTGTGACGGAAAGGTTGACGACAAAAGGCCTATTGCTGAAGGCTTATTGCCAAAGACTGCTCACAGTACAGAATCGCTATAGAGACTTGCCACAGTAAGCACAGAAGCGATCGCCTGGTTGAATCCCCCCTGAACCACACTGCGGGCAAAATCGCTTTACCTTTTGATCAGTCTTTTGATCGGTGTCGCTGGGTTGAGTAGGTTCGCTTTGAGCCGCCTGCGCAGACTGAGCAGGCGCAGTCTCCGAGGGTGTGCTGGCAGGTGTATGGCCTGACTGGCTACTGGCGGCAGACGTACTGGTAGAAACGCCCACAGAGGAACCCGTAGCCGACGAGCCCATGCTCATCGCCATATCGCCCATTTTCATGCTCATAGGATTCATGCCCATTTGCATCGGCTGCATCGGCTGCATGGGTTCCATCGGCTGCATGGGTTGCATAGAAGGCATGGAGGATGCTGGCATCGCCTCTATCGCAGTCAGCGGCAGGGGGGCGTTGAGATCTATTTGGGCGACCAGCTCAGGGGCGATCGCACCTGCACTCATCTGGGTTTGCCCGCCCTGCACCTGCAAATAATAGGTCTGCGTGAGGGTTGCAATCACAATCACAACGCCTTGGCCCAGCGCATACAGCAGCGGCACAGCAGTCCATTTTCCGGTGGCAAACTGCTGAGAGCTTTGCTGCTGCTGACCGGGCCCATGGCTCTGCACTGTGACGACGGTATTTAAACCCTGTCCACCTAGGTACAGCGTTTGGGTCGGGCCTAAGTTGTACTGGTAAGCCGCAGCATTCATAGGGATAGCCACTATCGTTGGGTGGTATGCTCGCTACTATTATAAGTTCTTCAAGCCAGAAGCACTTAAGACGATAGGGAAGGTCAGAAGGCAAACGAGAGAGAACAACACTAAAGGGCAAACAGCAGGCTCGCTTTCCATCCCGCCTTCTGCCCCACGACTGACGAAAAGGCAGCGCCTACTTTGATACGCTCTAAGGGATTGTTTTTACCTCTACGATAACCATCACCGCTAGCCCATGACGTATTGCCTCGGAATTAGAGTTGAAAAGGGTTTGGTCTTTGCGGCTGACTCTCGCACCAACGCGGGGGTTGACTATATTTCTTCTTACCAAAAGCTGTTCGATTTTTCAGTGCCGGGCGATCGCGTGATTGTCCTGTGTACAGCCGGTAGTCTGTCTACCTCACAGTCTGTACTGCACAGCATTCGGCGAGATATTGACCTTGGCGATGAGGCCGACGCCAACTTGCACTCATTGCCCTCTCTTCACTCGGTGGCAAGCTACGTCGGCCAAAAAATGCGCCACATTCAAGATAAGGAGCGCCCCTGGCTAGAAAAAGACGGCATCGACTACCAAAGTACCTTTATTGTGGGCGGGCAAATCCAGGGAGAAGCCGCTGGCATGTACCTGGTATACAGCCAGGGAAATTTTATTGAAGCAACGCCGGAAACGCCGTTTTTACAAATTGGGGAAACCAAATACGGTAAGCCCATTTTAGATAGAACCATTGACTACGCCACGCCGCTAGATCGGGCGGCAAAAACGGCGCTGCTCTCACTGGATTCGACCATGCGCTCCAATATTTCCGTGGGCCCGCCCATTGATATGGTGCTGTACGAAACCGATGCGCTAGAGATTCGTGATCGCGTTCAGCTACAAGACAACGATGCCTACCTACAAAAAATGCGCCAGTATTGGGAAGATGCGCTCTCCGAAGCCTCTGAAAACCTACCCCAAATTATGTGGAACAGAGTCGCAGTCTCAACAGAGCCAGATACATAAGCTGAGGTTCGATCAGCTGGGAGTTCAATCAGCAGGAAGTTCAATCAGCTGGGCTCAGTGAGGGTGGGCAGCGGCTTAAACTCACACTTCACATTGCCATCTTCTAACTCTGTTGTCACAACACTCACCAAATCTGCTGGGGTCGTGCGACTGCCATCTTCAAATCTCATCGGCTCTGCATCGGCAGTGTTAGCCACTGCAAAGTCTTCTCGATTCAGCGCGTCGTAAATGCCTTGACGCGTGGGAGATTTTTCCATGGCCGCTGCGATCGCCTGCGTGGCGTTGTAGGTCATTGCTGTGGCAAAATTCACCTCACCTCGCCAAAAATCCAAGCTTTCAGACGTCCTGACAAACTCAGGATTAGAAGGGCCATCCGCAGTCCAGGCAATCGTCATCGTCAGCCCTTCCATAGCAGGGCACGTGTTCGTCAACGATTCTTCTCGGTACAGATTGGTCACCCCCAGCAGGCCCAAATTCTGTTTATCGGCCTCTTTGATCAGGGCCTCCGCATTGGGTACCAGTGAGTTATCTGGAATCAGCATCACGGCCTCGGCCCCCTGCCGCTTAGCCTGACGGATCATGGTTTTCGCAGTTAAGCCCATATTCTCTTGAAAATCCAGACTGCCAAGATCAAAGTTGTTAACCACCTGCCCGCCTTCATCTACGAAAGACTTTGCGAACTCATCCTGCAAGCCTTCACTAAAGAGTGCTCTGGCCTTGCCCACTTTGGCAGAATCCAATGAGAAAGTGGCCACCTTGCGATAGCCCGCTTCTGAAAACGCATACTTTGCCAGTATCTTTTGCGCGTCTCTCATATTAATGGTGGACCGAAACACCCAACCGGTGTCTCCATTCAGATCACGGGTGGTACTCACCGGCGTCATAAACACCAGCTGACGGCGCGCATCATAAACAGACGCAGCGGCTGTCGTTACACCACTCGTCCAATGACCGATCACAGCCAGCACACCCGGATAGTCATCAATCAGGGTCGCGGCAATATCTTCGGCCACGTCGGGCTTGTCCCCATCATCAATCACCATCAGCCGTACAGGCTTACCGTTCACCCCGCCACCCTGATTGATCAGCGTTTGTGACTGCGCCGCGCCGCGCAGCATTTCGATGGCATTTTTAGGATTGGGCCAGTTAATCGGCACCACTACCGCCAGGGTATGGGAGGGCTTATTGGCAATCAGCGCGTTGTTTTTATAAATCATCACCTCTGGGGCAGGGCACAGCTGCCAAGCTTCTTCAAAAAACTGGGCTGCCGCTTCGTACTGTTGCGATCGCATGGCCCGCGTGCCGCTACGCTTTGCCTGATTAAAGTCAGACTTTTTATCGTCTGGGCACAGGATGTAGTTTGCTTCTTCGGTGATGATGGTGCGATCGCCCATGCTAAAGCGATCTTCTAACGTCTTGTACACCGTCGGCAGCGCAGAAGGCGCATTTTGCGACGTTTGAATCGGCTCTAACGTATACCGATTGCGCGAAAGGACCTTAGACACTGTGCCGCCTATCACCATTAAGGCCAACAGCAACAGAGCAGCCTTTCGCCACGGCTTGCCTACCTTAGAGGCGGGGGATGCCGAAGGTAACACCCCTGAGGTCGATCGAGTCGTCGGTGGCGACTGAGAAGTGTGAGCCACCAACGGTGACGTGTTTTGCGGCTTCGTTGCATTCGCCAACTGGTTGACGGTCTTGGCAGCAGGTGGCGGCTGAAGTACCGTCGGTTGTGCGATCGCAGGGGATGAGGATGGTGCGATCGCTGGAGCAGTCGCGTGCGCAGGCAACGGCTCTGACGGTGGTGCCAGCGTCATCCCGCTCATGTCAGGCCAGCGCAGTGGCGATTGATTGGCATTCTGGCAAACGATAGGTAGCCACGTGGCCGCAGGACAGGCCGCACTACCATCTGATTCCAGCCATTGCAATCTCTCTCTCGCGGAGCGCACCGCCCCGGCTAATGTCAGCTGCCCCTGGGAAAACTCTTCTAAAAAATACTCTAAAAAATAGCGCGCTACCCGGTCGGGCACAGGCTCTCTCATCACGATACTAATCGGCACTTTGCGCGCAGCCAAATAACTTGCCAAAGAGAGACCGTCACAAGAGTTAAAAACCGCTAATTTCAAGCCATTTTCAACTGCTTTATTCAAACTCGCCTTAAGATCTCGTAGGGTCAGAACAACATTATCTTGCAGGTGAATAATACCGCCGGACGTATCCTCGCAGCTCTTACTATGTCCTGCAAAAAAGAGCATGTCCCACTGTCTTTTTCGCAGGGCTTCTTGCAGCTCACGGGCGCTGGGCTGATTGAGCACTTTTAGCTGCGCGCCTTTGTCACCCAAATGTTTTTCCAAGGACGCTAAGTCACTTTCTAGCTCTAGGCCACCGGCCTGATTACCAAACACAGCAAGGATTTTTACAGGGCCTGTCAGCTGGTGATTGGTCGGCGACACCGGCGCATTCAAAATCATTTCCGAACGGCGCAGGTCTTGTTCAAACAGTGCCCATACGTGCCAAGGTAGCTTGCGCAGCAAAACGTTTTGCGCCGGGTCATCGGTGTTTGCATCCAGCAAAATCGACGCTTGCTGAAGCTGGTGAGTTTGCACAGCGGCCAAAATCGAGCGGCGCAATGCCTCAAAGGTAGGCTGAGCAAACCAGTCTAGGCAGCTATCCTCAAAGTCAATGGTGGCTTTTTTGCAGGCACTTTGCCGTTGGGCGTAGCTGCGCTGGGTCGTTTGCCCCGGCACGGGCTGAATTTGACGGATAGGATTGAGCACCGCTTCACCGTTAGTGTCCCCTTTGGCCCTAGAAGGTGCACTCGCCTGACGATGGCTTGGGCTACTCAGCTCACTACTACTCAGCTCACTACTACTCAGCTCGCTATAAGCCTGCTGCCAAGTTGCGTAGGCAGCAGGCACCTCTGCACGGGCTGGCAGGGTGTATTTTTGGTGAGGGTTCACCCGCCCAGGCTGAAGGATTTCGAGCGTTGCCGCGAAGCCTGTCTCAAAGCTGCCGCTACTAATGCGCAACACAAAAATAACCTGTGGGGCCATAGTGGGTGTGGGTGAGTTTGCCATTAGTTGAAAGTGCCGCTTACTTTAAACTATAAAATGCTCTGTGACGTTCGCTTCATTCCAACGGATAACCAGACAGAATCGATCGCCTGCTGCCGCCGTAAATTTGAATTGTATATAGTCATCTTGCTCGCGGGAACAAACAGCAAATACCGTATCGTCAGAGTCGTCTTGCCCAGTAAGGGAGAGCCCTTTAGGTAAGTAACCAGCCGATTGGGGCGGCAGCAACCGCACTAAAATTAACCGCTGCTGATTGTGCTTAATCAGCATGCCAACTAGCAGCGTAATGTGATGCCCCTGCAAGTACAGTCCCAGGTCTTTTGTTCGTAAGACAGGCCCCTCTGGATGGGCTGGGTTCAGTTCCCACAGTTTTTCGGCAGCTTGCCAGCGTTGCTCATCGTCTTGGCTGTGACGAATCGTGGCCAGCAGCCTCTCTTCAGGCGTTAGAGGCGAATCGTAATGACGACTGGCGGAGGAAATCATAGACCTTGTAATAGCAAAACCTCTCATCACGCGTAAACAGCTAACGCGTCAAGCGCACACCGCAAGCGCAGCACGACGATATATCCACATAACAACACTTCAAGCTGAGGACATTCCTGACCTTTCACAACTGGCTTTAACGATATGCCGGGGCTGAGATATCTTCAAGCATCTTCTGAAAAAGACAGCATACGTTAGTCGATATCCTACAGACGCGCCTTCCAATGCCGTTGAATACACCCTATATGTAACCAACTGTAAACTTTCCGTCGTTTTGATGCGCCAGTCCACATAGCCCAATACCTGCTACGACAGCAGCGCTTTCTCCCAAAGTTCTGATTTTATTGGTTTGCTATGCAACAGCTTAACGCTCAAAAACGCAGAAGAATCTATGGGTCTTGGCAGAGATGCCGATCGTTAAAAAAGCGATCGCACCTCTGGCTCACAAGCCTTCTGCTTTTCAGCTGGATTGTTTTTTCGGAGCCTGGAAGCTGGCTAGGCAGCGGGTCTGCCAGTGCGATCGCCGCTAGCCAAGCAGGCATTCTCAGCTTCGATAGCGAGATTGTTGTCCAAGCAGACAGCAGCCTAGTGGTCACCGAAAAAATTCAGGTAAATGTCGACGGCAAAAACATCAAACGAGGCATCTACCGAGATTTTCCACTCACCTCCCCCTTTCACAACTACCTTGTTCCTTTTGAAGTGACGCATGCAGAACGCAACGGCGAAAGCATAGAGTATCGACTTAAAGAACGCGGCAACGAGGTTCGCATCAAACTATACGAAGACGACGTTTATCTTGACCCGGGCACCTACGAATACACGCTGACCTATCAAACAGATAAACAGCTGGATTTTGACCAGAGTCGGCTGTTTTGGAACGTTACAGGGGAGGCGTGGGCATTCCCCATTGAGGCATCCAGTGCGACGGTTGTACTCCCTAACACAGTCCCTATCGATAACATTACGCTCAACGCCTTCACTGGAAAAAAAGGCACGCAGGAAGGCAGCTATAGAAGTACACGCACAGAAGAAGAAGCCTTTCGATTTGTCGCGACTCGTCCCCTTAAAAAAGGCGAAGGCTTCACCATCGTTGTAGACTTCCCCGATGGCTATTTGACAGACAACGCACCCACCTCTCTGGCTCGACGAAAAACAATCGGCAACAACAAAGGACTGCCTAGCTATCGCACCTTGTTTCAACCAGGATTGGGTATTTTTCTCTTTTTTGCTTTTTGCGTACTCAGCGGCAGTCGTAGCAGCAGCGGTCGTCACAGCAGCAGTCGTAACACCATCGGCGGATACGGCGGTGGCGGCGGTGGCGGCGGTGGCGGTGGCGGTGGTGGCGGCGGTGGCGGTGGCGCATAAACCAACAGATAACCAACACACCTAGCTATCCGAAAACCTACGATGCAAGGCTGTATTTGACCACAGCGTTTGCATACAAGCCACTTATTTTGACAGCACAGACCATGCTTAAAACCTGTCTGCAAAAGCGATACACGCTTAGCCGCATACTCAGGAAATATAACAACCGACAAACCTATTTAGGCTGGGATAGTCAGCGCTGCATCCAAGTCGTGATTAAAATCTTGCCTTTCAGCTATGGCTTTGACTGGGATAATCTCAAACACTTTGAGCGTGAAACCAACTTTCTCAAGCAGCTCTCTCATCCGGCGCTTCCTGAATATTTAGATGGCTTTGAAATAGACCAGCCAGACTTTAAAGGCTTCGCCTGGGTACAAAAATATATTCCAGCAAAGTCTTTGGCCGACCATCTTGAGCAGGGGCGGACCTTTAGCGAAGAAGATATCAAGCATATTGCCAGCAGTCTGCTAGAAGTACTTACTTTTTTGCATCAGCGCAATCCTGCCATTGTGCATCGTGACGTGAAACCCAGCAATATCCTGCTAGGTGATCGCACTGGCCACACCTGTGGCAAGGTCTATCTTATCGACTTTGGAGCCATACAGGCAGGGAGTAGCCTGCCCGAAGGTACCATCACAGTTTCTGGCACCTTTGGCTATGGCGCACCCGAACAATTTCGCGGCGAGGCGATTCCAGCCTCTGACCTATACGGCCTAGGTATGACGCTCATTCATCTCATCACAGGGCACAACCCAGCTCGGCTCCCCGTGCGCAATGGTCGCGTTCTGTTTGAAAGCCAGCACTTATCTGCTCACTTTAAAAGCTGGATCACCGGCCTTACTCAAACAGATGTGCATAAGCGTTTTCAAGCTGCCGGCGCGGCACTTGCAGCCTTAAATCAAGAGAACTTTGAGCTTTCCCAGCTAGCCCCACGCTTGCAGCAGCCACCCAACAGTACGCTGAAAGTATACAAAACATCAGACGCTCTTTCCTGCACCATCGCACCCACTGGTTTTCCCTGGGGAAAGCTGTTCAATTTGCTGTTAACCGTAGGGTTTGAAATGTTTTTTGTATGGGTGTTATTTATTCCTATTATTGGCTGGTATGTGGGATACAAGATGCTTTCAGGCATCCTAGCGCAAATCAAAACGATTCTTCTAGACACGTTTGCACATAGCTACTTTAAAGTTACCTCTCGTGAAATTTCTTGGGTCAGGCAATGGGGATTTTTAAAGCAAGATCAGCAAACAATCTCGACCAATGTCAACAAGCTAGAGCAAGTACTGCCCCAAGTTGTCATTCAAAAAACCAGCGATAGTCGAGAAGTCAAACATTTTCCACCCGCCCTACACATCCATGCAAATAACAGAATGCTCAAGGTGACAGCACCTGCACAAGCCAGCAATCATCGCTCTAACAACATACACGGCTTCACGCTCTCAGAACTAGAATGGCTCGCCTTAGAACTGAGCGATTGGTTTGACGTACCTTTAGAAAAACACGTTTTGCCCATCGCAATTGAGACCCCTCTTTCTAAGTCATCTGCCCTCTATGGGGCCGAATAGAGTAAAGCCATGCCGACTTAGAGACGGGCTCACTGTGCGCAAACAGACAATCACAGAAGCTTATACAGACAAATAGTTACAACCAAATAGTCATAGGCGATATGTGAAAAAGGGCAGATTTTGCCTATCTAGATCACTCTCTAAGCCACGCTCTAAATCACTCCGCTACTCCCTTAGAAAACAACCGTCACTATTCAAGGCTTTCTCTAAGTAAAATCTTACTTTCTAGCAAAGTCTTAGCTTGCGAGGCTGAGCGCAATGTCCCTGAGACAGGGGCCGCTTGTTTGGGATCTGCGGCGGCTGCGATCGCCACATGCCGATCACCCACCGCCAGCCCTAACGTCGGGTCGAACCCTCGCCAGCCACCACCGGGAATATACACCTCAGCCCAAGCATGCAGGTCATTTGGCTGATCGCTCTCTAAGTCTCCTTCCTGGTAGCCGCTAACAAACCGAGCGGCTAATCCTACCGCACGACAAGCCGCCATAAACAGCACGGTGAAATCTCTACAGCTCCCGGCCCGTTGCTGTAACGTGACCTCTGCGGGGAGCGGCATCCCTTCTAAGCGCTGCTGATAGTCAAACTGTTCAGAGATTTTTTGGACGAGTGCCGTTAAAAAGTAGCCCACGTTGTTGTTAGCAACCTGCCGAACACCTTGCGCAAACAACACAACATCAGGTGAATTCTCCGCTGCTACGCCAGTCCCGATTGGCATGGATAAATACGGCTGTAGCAAATGAGCCAAACTACTGGGATAGTCAATTGGCAGCTGAACGGCCCAAGGCGTAGAGAGATAGTTGAAGGGATTTTCTCGCAGGGTGCGCACGTCACTGGTCGTATCAATGGTCCAGTCTTCTATCGGCGAATCAAAGGTGATTTGTAGGCAGGTGTTACCGCAAGTGTCTAAAAAATAATGCTGTGCGGTGGGCGTAGGTGCGATCGCAATTTCAAAGTGTTCTAGCCACTGCGCCCCATCATTGCGCGGGCACAGTCTGAGGATATGAGGATTCAGGCGAATAGGGGCGCTGTTACCGTCAGAGGTGATGTAACGATACGTCGTATGGTGAGTAATCCGGTAGCGCACAGGCAGTTCCAATCAAAAACATTAGGACGAAACAGAGGCCAGCACCTGCTGCTGCTGCGCAGACGAGGGCATCGCAATAAAATCGGTATAGATGCAGTTGCCCACTTCATTCAGCCGCGCTTGCAGACCATCTAAATATTCGTGCAATCCCTGCTGAAAAATCTCGTCAAAGGTCACGTACTCTAGCTCGGCCCGTAGCCGTCCTAGGGCTCGTATGCTTGCGCAAGCCTCACCTTCAGAAGGGCCAGAAATTTTGAGCAGCGACTCTTCGGCATGCCATAGGCAAAACTTAATCGACCTAGGAAAGTGCGGATTAAAGACTAAAAAGCGGGCAACACTCGCAGGGGTCACCGTGTGCTCTACCTTGCGGTACATCTCGTAAGCACTGGCTGACTTCAGCAGCGAAATCCACTGTAAATTATCCAAAGGCGAGCCCACTGCCTTGGCTGAAGGCAACAGCAAAAAGTATTTCACGTCTAAAATGCGGCTGGTTTTATCAGCGCGCTCTAGCAACCGGCCTAAACGGCCAAAGTGCCAGCTCTCATTCCAAGAAGCCGTCGCATCCATCACGCCGACAAAGCGATGGCTGGCTATTTTCACCTGCGAGTAAAAGGCATATATCTCGCGAATATCTTCCGGCTTGTTCTTAGCGGCTTCTTCTACCATCAGGTAAAAGGCATTAATTTGCTCCCACATTTCCGAAGAAATAGTCTCTCGCACGGACCTTGCATTCTCACGGGCTGAGCGCACGCAAGAAATAATCGAATTAGGAGAGTCCGTATCAAAGGTGAGAAAGTTAAGCACGTTGTCTGAGGTGACTTCACCATAGCGCTCCTTAAAAAGGTCGCGATCGCCCGTCACCGCAATCAGCGGCTCCCACTGCTGAGCAACGCCCACTGGGTTATCCATCAGTAGCGTTAGGTTGACCTCTACAAAGCGAGCAACATTTTCAGCCCGCTCAATGTATCGGTTAAGCCAGTAAATAGAATCTGCAACACGACTTAGCATAGTATTTGTCGAGGGGGTGTTTGTCGAGGAGGTGTTCATCAAGAGGTGTACTGTATATCTTTTTTGGTGTCTGGCGTCTACGCATTCATGACCCATGTATCCTTGCTACCACCGCCCTGTGAAGAATTCACCACCAGCGATCCTTCTCTTAGGGCAACCCTCGTCAGCCCGCCCGGATTCACATAGGGTGAGCCCGCTTTACCGCACAAAATAAAGGGTCTTAGGTCCACATGCCGCCCTTGAAAAGACTGATCGATCAGTGTGGGCACTCGCGAGAGACACAGCGTTGGCTGCGCAATGTAGCCTCGCGGATTGGTCCTAATTTTTTCAGCAAACTGTTGTTGTTCTGCCTTTGAAGACTGTGAGCCAATGAGCATGCCGTAGCCGCCCGAAGCATCGGTGGCCTTCACCACCAATGAATCCAAATTCTTAAGAATGTGGTCCTGTTGCTTAGCATCTTCGCAAAAGTAAGTCGGGACATTCGGAATAATCTGTTCTTCACCTAGGTAGTAACGAATCATTTTCGGCACGTAAGCATAGACCAGCTTATCGTCAGCAATGCCCGTACCGGGCGCATTGGCGATCGCAACTCGCCCTTGCCGGTACACCTCCATCAGCCCCGGCACGCCTAGCATAGAGTCCGAGCGAAACACCTGCGGATCGATAAAGTCATCATCAATGCGCCGGTAAATCACGTCTACCTTACACAGCCCTTTCGTGGTGCGCATTTTCACATAGCCATCATCGACCACAAGATCACGGCCTTCTACCAAGGCAATCCCCATTTGCTGCGCTAAAAAAGAATGCTCAAAGTACGCCGAGTTAAACGAACCGGGCGTGAGCAGCACAACCATAGGCTGACTAATCGTATCGGGCGCTAGCTCCCTGAGGGTTTGCAACAGCTGTCCAGGATAGTCATCAACCGCCTTAATATCTAACGCTTCAAATAAGCTGGGAAACGAGCTTTTCATCACCGTGCGATTTTCCAGCACGTAAGACACGCCAGACGGGCAGCGCAAATTATCTTCGAGAACATACCAAGCGCCTTTGCGATCGCGGACCAAATCCGTCCCTGTAATGTGGCACCACACGCCCTGCGGTGGCTTAAGCCCCATACAAGGGGGCAAAAATCCCGAAGCAGACTCAACCGTCTCGCGCGGAATAATGCCGTCGGCAATAATCTTCTGATCGTTATAAATATCCTCTAAAAAGCAGTTCAGCGCTTTAATTCGCTGCTGAAGTCCTTTTTCTAACCAGGACCAGTCTTCACCGGTAATCACCCGAGGCACCACATCAAAAGGAAAAACCTTTTCGGCGCCCGCATCGTCGTTATACACATTAAACGTAACCCCCATCTTAAACAACGTATTTTGGGCCGCTTGCTGCCGCAAAATCAGATTGTCTATAGGGAGAGATTCAATGCGCTCTATAAGTATGGCCGCAGCGCTACGCGGCACCCCTGGGGAGGTAAATAGCTCATCGTAAAAGTCGCCAGGATCATACGCTTTAAAGGACATAGGACGAAATAGGCCATCGGCTTCAGTAGCTAACACAAATACCGTTTTTTGGCCTCAGGAAACTGTACCTACTGAGACTGTTTTAAAGCACAAGGTGGTAAAAGGCACTCACCAAAACCGTAAAGACACGCAAAAGCCAAAACCCTCTATCGCTACAGCCATTGCCTCAACTGAGTTACAACGATCAACAACTCTAAGAACCCTTCTACCGTCTTCTCTTCTTAAGAAATTTCAAAAAAGCTGAAGAGCACTCATATTAGACAACATTAATTTACATCAAGCCATCAGTAATTCACCCTTTAGAACGGTGACAGCTTCACCACTAATCAATATCCGGTTATCAGCAGCCTCAACAGAGTCATTACTATTTGCCCTCTGACACTGCACACGCACCACCCCACCCCGCGCTGAAATCTGCTTGGCCAGCATTTCAGACTTGCCTAGCTTCGCCTGCCAGTAAGGCGCTAACGAACCATGGGCAGACCCTGTTACCGGGTCTTCATCAATTCCCACATTAGGCGCAAAATAGCGACTGACAAAATCGTACTCATCGCTCTGTGCCGCTGCCGTCGCAATCACACCCTGTACCGGCAATTTTTTCATTTCAGCAAAGTCAGGATGCAGTTTTTCCAACACCGCTTCCGACTGCACCTCTACTAAATAGTTCTCGTTATTTTTAGACACCGAGCGCACATTCCCCCCACAACAAAGAGACTTTATCAGCTGCGGCATGACGTGAGCGGGCTGCGTCGGGCGGGCCGGAAAGTCTAGCTCTATCCAGCGCCCCTTTTGAGCGGCCCCTAGCCAGCCACTGTTCGTCAAAAATTTAGCCGGCTCACCTGCTGGCAGATGGCCTTCCTGCCACAGCACATGTGCGCTGGCTAAGGTAGCATGTCCGCACAGGTCAACTTCTACAGCCGGGGTAAACCATCGCAGGCTAAAGCCACCGTCAATCGGAGATAAAAAAGCCGTTTCCGAGAGATTCATTTCCGCCGCAATCTTCTGCATTAGAGAATCTTCTAAGGGCTCAGGCGTCACACAAATAGCGGCTGGATTCCCCGAAAACAGCTCACTGGTAAACGCATCTACCTGAATAATCGTCAGTCCCATGTTGCCTACTCTGGTGGAATTGTCCTACTGATAATATCTCTGTTCTAGCCAAGTTCGGACGGCTTGTTCAGAATTAAAAACATGCCGAGTGCGAGACATTGGGTCGTAGACGCGCCACTCAACCGGGCCATTTTTTGAAGCAATTTTGTTAATAGAGAGTGTTTGAGTCCCCGTGAAAAAGTCGAGCACTAACTGACCGCAACGGCGTAGCCAACCGGCCCGCTTTTTTGGCACCAAGCCGTAGCGACTCAGCACCTGATGAAACTCTGACTCTAAGGGCCCTGACTCTAAGGACCCTGACTTTGTAACAGGGTTATGGGGAGACGCCAGCGGCTGACTCGCCTGAAAATCTGAGTGCATGGCTAATTTTTCGTAGCAACTTCCTCACTATGGCAGCAGATTTTTACAGACGGAAGGTACGGTTCTAACAACTTTGAATAGAACACTGCCAATAAAACATGACGAATAGAACACTGCCATCACCTAAGCACTCTCCACTAAGAGAAACAGCTCAGCCTAAAAGCTGTCGTCTAACCAGGATGTTGCTAAAGGGTGTTGCTAGCAAGAGGACGTAATGTCCGGCTACTGCCATACTTTTATGGTGCGGTCCTTGCCACCGCTCACCAGCGTTTTCTCCAAGGATTTTTCAGGAGATAAATCCGCTTTGCCATCCACTGGCGCCCGCTCAGCAAAAGCGACAGACAAAATCCAGTTAGTGCTGTTATCTAAGGTTTCTAACAGTTTGCGGCTAGGAACATCCCAGAGCTTAAGTGCATTGTCAGTCCCGCCGCTCGCAAGCGTTTGACCATCCGGGCTCAGGGCGATCGCAACTACACGCCCCTCATGTCCGTTAAGGGTCGTTTCTAGCGCCCCCGATTCAAAATTCCACAGCTTAATGGTGCTATCCCAGCTCCCGCTGGCAAGGGTTTTGGCATCGGCACTGATAGCCACCGAGCGCACCACATCTTCATGGCCTTCAAAAGTGCGCAATGGCTGACCGCTAATCAGGTCCCACTCCCGGATCACGCGATCGCTCCCACTGCTCACAAAGGTTTGACCATCCGGTGCGATCGCCAGTGACCACACAGACGCACCGTGCTCCACGCTATACACCGGCTGCCCATCTGCGAGCTGCCAAATCGTAACTTTGCCGTCGTAGTCAGCACTGGCAAAGGTGCGCCCATTCGGACTAATCGCCAAGGCCCATATGGGAGAAGGCCCCGCTGGAATGTTGTATGTGAGCGCTTCTGCGCTGTTCTGCTGCTGCAAATCCCACACCTTAATTCCGTCGCCACTGCCGCTCACCAACCATTGCCCCGAGGGAGAAATCGCCAGTGCCCTCACCGTCTGCTGATGGCCTCTTAGCGTGGTGAGCGCAGCCCCGGTTTGTCTGTTCCAAATCTTGATATCGCCGCCCTCACCACCGCCTACCACAATCGGCAGTTGCTCGGCAGTCGTATGCGTAGCGACCGCCCATATTTGATCGGCGCTCTTCAACGCCTGCGTCAGCACCAGATCAGCCGACCCTTTAGAGCCCGCAGCATCCGCAGACCTAATCGAGGCAGCGGGCCGAACGCGAGAGGGCTCTGCCCCCAAACTAACGCCAACCACAACAGCCATCACGCTGGCAGCTAAGGCAGCTAAGGCTATTTTCTTTTTGGACCAGGCGATGGTGGGTAAAGCGAATTTTGATCGAGAGGGCTTGACCGGTAAAACGTCCTCCGGTGTGCTTTCTGATTTTTTTCCTGGGCGTAAAGACTCTGTGGTCAGAGTCTCTGTGGTCAAGGTCTCTGCTGACAATATCTCTGAAACTAAGGGCTCTGAAACTAAGGGCTCCGCAACCAGCGTCTCTGAAATCAGCGCCTCTGCGACAACACCTGTCGCTGGGATATCAGTCTTTAAAGGATGCGTAGGCAGATCAGGCGGCGCTTCTGAGGGACTCGCTGATGATAAACTCGCTGATGAGGTATTGACCAGCGGGTGATCGCGACTCACCACGTCTACCCCATCACGTCCTAAAACCAAGGGCAAACTCTTCCCCCCCGAGGACCGATCGAAGGGCTCGTCATCCAGCTGAGGCAACGTCGGTTGCTTCGGACTAATCATCTCCGCATTCTGAGCCGTAATCAAAATCTTAGGCTCCAGCACTGGCTCCTGTTGAGAGGCAGCATCACACTCAGCAAACCCTTCCGAATACTGCGCCTTCGAGAATTGGGCCTTCGAGAATTGGGCCTTATAGGTATTTGCCTCAGCAACGTTAGCCCCCGTTAGGTTCGCTTGCCGCAGGTCCGCCCGATTTAAGTTGGTCTCGCTCAAAATCGCCTGGCTCAAGTTAGCGCCCTGCAAGTTGGCATCCCCCATATAAGCACCGCTTAGGTCAGCCTCAGACAGGTTTGCACCGCTCAAATTCGCACCGATGAGGCAAGCCTGATTGAGCCTAGCGGCAGTCAGGTTAACACCACTAAAGTTGCCCTCAAAAAAATAGCCCTCACGTAGGTCCTGCCCTGATAAATCACACTCCTCATCAGGATGTTCCGCACGCCATTGGTTCCAGTTGTCAATCCCGCTCTCTAATAGGGCCAGGTAGTTCATCGTTACGTCGTTCGTCAAAAAGAAGTTGAGGGACTCAAAAGTTGACACCGTCTTAGTGGACATTGCCTCCGCAAAATACTGCCTTACCCCGTAAAACTGACCAAAAAGGCGAAGAAACGCTCTCGCTTAAGAAGCGGCTCAAAAATCTTGACCGTTATAGGACTATTCAACAGCTACAGCGCTTGTCAGGAAAGAATCTCAGCCGATTTTATGAAATTCATCATGAGCCTCTTTAACCACTTAATCTGACGTTATACAACTCATTATGTGCCCTTTTTGACCCTCATCATGACAAGTGCCTCACTCAGTGTCCCAAAGTCCTTAGGTCAGTACCCATGACCCAAAAGTGTCCTAGCCAAAGTTTTAAGAACTGTACCAGGCCATTTTTGGTCTATTCCTGTAGGCTCAAGAAACACCCCTCACTATCAAAAGCCAGGTTAAACACAGGGCTTCATACGGGTTAGCAAAGGCGGGGTGACCAGCGTATTTGTACCGAGTCATCATCCAGCATACTGAGCCATCGCCGATGAAAATCCCACTAGATCGTCAGGCCAAAAAACCTATTTACCGGCAAATACGCGATCGCATCCGCCATCTCATTACTCAAGGCAGCCTGGATCCTGGCACCCAGCTTCCCTCCATTCGCACCCTGGCTCAAACAGTCAAAGTAAACAAGCTGACCGTCCTAGAAGCCTATAGCCTGCTCGAAGCCGACGGCCTGATTCAGGCCAAGCAAGGCGCTGGCTACTTCATTAATTCACCTGTGACTAGCACTGTTACCGACGAAAACAGCACGCACACCAGGGCAATAAGCGTTTCTACAAACCAAACAAGCACCCACAGCATCCCCTCATCAGTCCCCTCAGACCTCGCGCAGCGCAGCTTCAACCCCGCTCAAGAAGTCCTCATTCCCACCCACGGCATCGACTCCTTCCCTAAAATCTACGCCGCATCCCTACACTCCCACACCCGCCCAGACTATATCGACTTCGGCATTGGCTTCCCCCAACCCAGCGGCGTAGACGATCTTCAGCGCATTGCCCGCCGCGCCATGAAGGAAGCCGCCACCTTTTTTCACCCGGGTGACCCGCAAGGCGACCTTGGCCTCCGCACCCAAATCGCACGCATTCTTATCCAGCAGGGGTTAGAAATCTCTCCTGAGAATCTTCTGGTCACCAACGGCTCAATGCAGTCACTCTCTCTTTTGGTGGACTACTACATTACCCCTGGAGACTGGGTGATTGTAGAAGCCCCTACCTACCACGGATTTCTCTCTATCCTTCAGCAACGGGGCGCACAAATTATCGGCATCCCCATGACCCCCACAGGCATGAATTTAAATCTGTTGGCGCAGTACTTACACAGTCACCAGCCCAAACTGATTTACACCATGAGCACGCTGCATAACCCCACTGGCATCACCACCGACAGTGCTCACCGCAAACAGCTGCTCGCCTTAGCAGAGGCGCACGGCTGCCTCATCATAGAAGACAACGCTTACGAACCGCTCAGCTTTGAGATTACGCCCCCGCCGATTAAAGCCTTTGACACGAGCGATCGCGTTATCTATGTGGGCACTTTTTCCAAAGCCCTAATGCCAGGGCTACGTATTGGCTACATGGCGATCGCAGGTACTGATAGCCAAGCCCTAATTGAACGCAAGCTCCTCCACGACTTCCATGTCTCCACCGCCTCTCAAGCCATCATCAAAGAGTATCTCGCCTCCGGACACTACCGCCGCCGCCTCAACAAAATTCGCACTCTCCACCGCGAACGCCGAGACGCCATGGTTCAAGCCCTGATTCGCCACTTTCCGCCTACCATCACCTGGACCGTTCCCAACGGCGGCACCTTCCTCTGGATTCAACTCCCCAACACACTCAAGCTTGAAGCCGTGTGCACCGCTGCCATCCAACGCAAAGTGCTCGTCGGCTCCGGCGCTGCCTTTTTCCCAACCAAGCAAGGCTATCCAGCCCTACGGCTCAACTTTTCGCTCCCTCCTAAAGACACCGAAAACGGAATCCAAATCCTAGGAGACATTTTAAGACAAGCCCTCCTATCACTCTCTGATTCAACAACCCTTTAGGCTACTGCAATCATCATCCTACAAGCATGACCTCATCCCACCACCTATGCAAACAGTCAACATAAACACCGAGACCATCAACACCTGCTATCTCTCTGCCTAGTGTCTCTTCAATGTCTCTCTTTAGGTACAAGCATTCACATATCAATTCTGTTGTAATGAATGTAATCAAACAAAAAAGGAGATAATTACACATATGGCAAAGCTATCATTTGACATTGGCCTTAGCGAAGAGCAACGACAAGGTGTTGTTTCACTACTCAACGCAGATCTTGCTGACAACTATTTGCTGGTCATCAAAACCAGAAAATACCACTGGGACGTAGTTGGGCCAGCCTTCAGAACGCTTCACTTACTGTGGGATGAGCAATACGAAATCATCAGCACCAACATTGACGAAATTGCTGAGCGCGTCAGAAAGTTGGACGGCTATCCTATTGGTACTGCCAAAGGCATTTTAGAAAATGCAACGCTAAGAGAGCACCCCGGCGACATGCCCAACGCCCAAGAAATGGTGATTCGCCTCGTAAAAGACCACGAGCAAATTGTCCGTAACCTGCGCGGCCACATCAGCGAATGCGAAGAAAAGTTTAACGACGTCGGCACCGCAGACTTCCTAACTGGCCTTATGCAACAGCACGAAGAAATGGCATGGATGCTCCGGTCCTTCTTAGAAGGCAGCGGCATTGAGCCCACAGGCAAGCGCGAATCCGAGCTGAAAGTTCCAAGCGCTGTCTAGGAAAAACGCAGTAAAACTTACTTCTCAAGTTTCTCAATAATTGAGCAAAAGCGAAGTGGCCAAGACATTGTTGTCTTGGCCACTTCGCTTTCGTTTTGGCAGCCATCACCCAACACTAAATACTCATGCAACAACCAATGGATAGAACCCAATACTATCCAACTCTCCTCGGTCACCTCATGTAGGCCCACTTCTTTTTGATTCACTTCTTTTTGATAGAGTCATAGCAACCTATTACAGGACTTCTCAGCGTGGTGCTACCGATTATATTTGCCATAGGATTAGCAGCCGGCTTCGTTGATGCGATCGCAGGTGGCGGCGGGCTCATTATGCTGCCCGGACTACTCTTTACAGGCTTACCCGTCAGCAGTGCGATCGCCACCAACAAACTCTGTGGCACCTGTGGTGCGATCGCCAGCTCTCTAAAATTCGCCCACGCCAAACAAGTCAACTGGCAAGCCTGCCGCCTCATGGCCCTCCCCATCATCGGCGGTGCTTACCTCGGCAGCCGCAGCATTGATCTTGTCCCCACCACCTACGCCGAACCCATCGTGATCGCCCTCATCACAGCCATCACCGCATTCGTTGTCCTAGAACCCGAACTTGGCACACCACAACCGGCAACAAAACAAACCCACCCCACCCAATCCACCACAAAACGAATCATCTTGAGCCTCATCACCGGCACCACCATCGGCTTCCACGACGGCTTCTTCGGCCCCGGCACAGGCGTCTTCCTCGTCTTCGTGCTGCTATCCCTCTGGTCTCAAAACTTCCTAAAAGCCACCGGCAGCGCCAAAGTCCTCAACCTCCTCGCCAACGCCACCGCCCTCATCACCTTCGCCCTTGCCGGTAACATCGACTACACCAAAGGCATAACCGGCGCCATCGGCGTCAGCCTCGGCGCTTACCTCGGCGCCACCCTCGCCCACAAAAAAGGCGCCAAACTCATAAAACCCCTCTTCATCACCGTCACCACCACTCTAATTCTTAAAATGCTATTCAACTACGCCACACAATAAAAAAAAGCCGCCCCTAAAAGAACAACTCTTACAGTGCAAAGCCCACACCAACAAAATCTGGAACACCCACGCCCCAACCAAAACGTCACTGTACCGCTCTGTTTAGCCTCAAAGCCAAAAACCACTTTCGGGGGGTTTGGGGGAGGCCGTGCGGACCCCAAGCAGTGTTTAAAGCATCTAAGCAGAGGAGGGGTATGGGGAGGAAATCCCCACGTCTTACCGTTTTGCGTTTTGCTTCCAAACAACAGAATTCAATTGCAAGAGACACAACACTACTAAAATCTTAGACTTCCGCCCAGTAGCACAATGGGTTACCCAACAGAATTCGCCCACTCCTTAGCCCAAGCCAAAATCTCACGAACCCGCTCAATATCCCCCGCCTCAGAATAAAGCCTCAACACCGGCTCCGTCCCACTAAAGCGAATCAACAACCAGCTATCATCATCCAAATTCAACTTATACCCATCCACCGTAATACAGTTAGCAACCCTCTTCCCCGCCACCTCCTGCGGCGTAGCCGACTGCAAAGCCTCCAACAACTTCGCCCTCACCTCCATACTCGCCAACGGCAAATCAATCCTGTCATAAGCCGCCGTAAAGTTGCACTGCGCCCTTAACGAATCATTTAACTCACCAAAATCCTGCCCACTCTGCACCACCGCCTCCAGCAAATACAGCGCCGAAAGCAACGCATCCCGCTCAGGAATATGGTGACCATACCCAATTCCACCAGACTCCTCACCCCCAATCAACACATCCGTCTCCAGCATGCGATCAGCAATGTACTTATAGCCAATCGGCGTCTCATGCACCGGCAAACCATACTGCTTCGCCAACGCCAAAAACAGATTAGACCCACTGAGCGTCTTCACCACCTCACCCGTCATTCCACGACGCTTTGTTAGGTGCTCCATCAAGATAGGAATGAGGACTTGAGAGCTGAGAAAAGTAGCTTTTCCATCCATTCCGGCAATGCGATCACAATCCCCATCAAAAATCAGCCCAACCGTAAGGCTGTCCTTTTCTTTGGCATTCGCCTTCTCCTCAACCGCCTTAAACAACTTCGGAATATACTTCGCCAACGGCTCCGGCGCACCCCCCTCAAACAGCGGATCCGCCTCACTATTAATCTCATTCACAGGCCGCTCCAATAGCCGCTCCACCCCAGTCGAAGCCGCCCCATGCATCACCTCAGCAAACACCGTCAGTTTGCCATCATCCACAGCCTTCTGTATTGCCTCAATATCCACCATC
This sequence comes from Cyanobacteria bacterium J06634_5, assembly GCA_039820525.1. GTDB lineage: Bacteria > Cyanobacteriota > Cyanobacteriia > Phormidesmidales > Phormidesmidaceae > Phormidesmis. The sequence goes on along the minus strand of JBCBPY010000008.1, from coordinate 21,876 downwards.
GAGCGCAACGCGCTGCAGTAGCTAGGCCACGGATCAAACGCCGTAATACTCCCCGCTTTCTGAGCTACCGGCGCATCCTCCCCAAGCCGAGCCTCAATCTGCTTCGTCACCTCAGGCGGCACCGATCCCCCATGCGCACTCTTCACCTTCAGCCCGTTATACGCCGCCGGATTATGACTCGCCGTAATCACAATCGCCCCCAACGCCTTTTGTGAAAACGCCGCCCAGCTAAACGCAGGCGTTGGCGCAAAACACTCCGACAGTTTCACCTCATAGCCTGCTGCGGCAATACTTTCTGCCGCATACCGCGCAAAATCAGGCGACAAAAACCGCCGATCATAGCCCACAATCACAGTCTTACTGCCGTTCTCGCCATAGGTTTTCTCCAGCACCTGCGCCGCCAGTGCAGCCACCCGCCCGACCCTATCAAAAGTAAAGTCAGCGGCGATAATCCCCCGCCAGCCATCCGTCCCAAACTTGATGCCTTTACCCACAAATGTAGATGGAGAAACTGAAGCCATGATCGTAATTGCAAGAGTGAAGTATAAAAAATGCCGACGGGAAAAAGCTACACGCAAGGCCAAAAGCCCCAATTCGTAGCATCACACCGAGCTAGTGTACCGAGCGATGAGGCCAAAATGCCAGCACCGCCGACACTGACGAAGTCAGTAACCTCTCAGCACCTCATTTCAGCGTTCCCACCAACCCTAATTGATATGCTAAAACCTTCACCACACCGACTACACATCGGGATAAGGAATTGATAAAGACGCACTGAAATTTTCAATCTTGATAAGGAGGCTATCCACCCTTTTTAGCTTGTGATACCCTTAGTAAGCATTTGACTTAGGCCACATCTCGATGGCCAGAGAAAAATTGCGGGATGTGGCGCAGTTTGGTAGCGCACCTCGTTCGGGACGAGGGGGCCGTGGGTTCGAATCCCGCCATCCCGATTTTTCAATCAAAGAAATACAAAGCTGTGTAGATATATCTACTCAATATTTCCTTACGTCGTCTATAGGGCTATAGGAAGTATTTAGCATAAGATGCTGATTTATTGTGCGAATACCTAGCGGTACTGAGTTGCATGAGATTTTTATTGATTTATACCAAAAAATCCTCATTTCTGCCTAATAATGTCGCTTAAGCATAGATTTGTGGATGGGTATGCGCTAGCTTAATCGTAGTTGTGAACGGTCATAAGCCGCAATTGTAAGTACACCATATGGCAGAGCAGTTTTTGAAGAAAGACGGCAAGATGAAGACCAAGAAGAACCGCAATAATATTTGGGACTCAATGAATGCGACTAGAACGGAGCATGATAAGGACCTGACGATTACCCTTACGACGATGTCGAAGAAGCTCGTAGAAACGAAGACCTCTCAGCTTTTATCTCATAGTCAGAGCTTTCTTGATTGTTGGAGTCTGTTCAAGTTGGAGTCAACATTGCCTCAGAAAGTAGAAGTGATTTTGTATTGGCATTCGATGAGGGCAAGTCAATGAGAAATGCTCAGAAGCCTGGACATATTAGCTTAAACACTTTAATTTCCAACCTCAAGAAAGGTCAATATGTTATTCCCGATTTTCAAAGAGAGTTTGAATGGCATCCCCGTGATATCAGTCACTTAATGCGCTCCATCTTCTTAGACTATTACATTGGTAGTCTTTTGTTATGGAAGGGGAAAAGGGAGAACTTTGAGGCACTTTCTTGTGAGAATGTATACGGCTATGAAGGTGATGACAACAATAGACAGTACATCGTTTTAGATGGTCAGCAACGCCTTACCGCTATGTACTATGCTTTTGTGGCACCTTCAAAACATCTCCCGAAACGCAGCAATTCGGCTCGCTATTACATGAGGGTTGATTTGTTTATGGCAGAGGCCTATGACGAGGCTTTTAGCTACGAATTTTCGAGTAAAAAGTGGGATTCTATTTTTCGTGATCCTGACAATCAATTCGCGCTGCATATTTTTCCTATGTCCGTTGTTGGTGAGGATGATGACTGGGCGTTAGCTGATTGGGCTCAAGGGTATAAAAGGTTCTGGGAGAGGCGTGCTAAAAGTGCAGAATCTATGGGCGATATCGCCTCTGTACAGTCTGCCTCTCGGCACGCTCAGGCTGCCCGCCAGTTTAGTAGTCATCTGAAGAGTATTACCCAGCAGTACCAAATCTCATATATAGAGCTAGATGAAGACATTACAGTAGATAAGGTTTGCGATATCTTTACTCAAATCAATAGCAAAGGAGTCCGGTTAGACGTCTTCGATTTGCTGAATGCATTGCTTAGACCAAAAGGGATACGGTTGAAAGAACTGTGGCGGAATGCTTCTCCTCGCTTAGCTTTCGTTAATGCTAAAAAAATGAATGTTTATATTCTTCAGGTGATGTCGATCTTGCGACAAGCTTATTGCTCTCCTAAGTATTTATATTTTCTCTTGCCCGAACAACCAAAGCCCATTCGGGATACTGATGGTGCACGCCGTCAAGAGATATTAGTTTCTGACGTAGCCACCTTTGAAAAAAGTTGGGCGAAAGCAGTTGTAGCTCTAGAGGATGCAATTCAGTTACTTCGTCAGCCTCAAGAGTTTGGCGTAGTCTCGTCGGGCTACCTACCATATATTTCCATTTTGCCTATTTTTTCAGCTTTGCAGTCGTATGCAAAAGGTTTACCTGTCGAACTTCGGCTTCACTCACAGCGAAAGATTCGTTACTGGTACTGGGCTTCCGTATTTGATAATCGATATTCTGGTTCGGTCGAATCTACGAGCGCTAGAGATTTCTTAGATCTGAAAGCCTGGTTTCATAATGATGAAGCCGAGCCAAGGCTCATTCAAGAATTCAAAGATAGATTTAGGACGATTGATTTTCGCCCTCAGCGCAGTCGTGGAACATCTTTATACAATGGTGTTTTCAACTTGCTGGCTATTCAAGGCGCAAGAGATTGGGTGTCGGGAAGTGTTCCTTCCCCAGAGAGCTTAGATGATCATCATATTATTCCCTCCTCCTGGGGGCGTAAACATCTTGCTGCTAAAGAGATTAATACGATTTTAAACCGGACTCCTTTGACCGCAGAAACAAATAGAAACGTTATACGAGATCGCTTACCTAATGAATACCTACCAGAATGGTTTGCTGCCAATGGCGAAGAGGCAGTCAGAGATATTTTGAACTCTCATCTGATCTCCTCAGCAGCGGTTGATATTTTATTGCGAGACCCATTCACCCCAAAAGATTTCGAGGTGTTTATTATTGAACGACAAAAAACGATTCGAGCAGCGATTGAAAGCTTGCTGATAAAAGACCGCCTCAATTTGGAACCTTCCTTGCGTGAGCTAGATGAAAAAATTGAAAAGGTAGAACTATGTATAAGAGGTCTCATTGACGAGATGCTAGCTGGCGATTTTAGCCTAGTTCATCAAAAGGTACAGGGGGATGTTGCTGAGCGGATTGAGCGAGCAGTGAAAAAAAATGCTGCGTTAGATCATGCTAATTATGAGAGTCTGTCTCAGAAATTAGAGTTTTTCGATCTTAGACAACTTCAATCAACGATGGAAGGGAAAAAACTGTGGCCTCGGTTCGAAACGACCTTTAAGAATAAAGCTGCTCTATCCATTAAGTTTAATCAGTTAGCTGAGCTGAGGAATAGTTTGCGACATAGTAGAACTGTCACAGACATTGTACGCAAAGAGGGCGAAGCTGCGGTTCTATGGTTCTTCAATGTACTTCACCTGTAACTCAGCTAGGTTCTGCTGGTTAGTACAGCCCAGCCCAGGTATCTATCATAGTCAGCACTCTTCTCTCAGCAAGACCGTTGACCCGTTCAACAACGTCCCTAAGCGACGTGAAAGCTGACTTCTTTCTCGTTTTTTCGATTTCGTGGATAATCTTCTCCGCAGTTTTTCCTTTGATGCCTGCGATCGCCATTCTCTGTGTCAATTTCGGAATATCGGCATAATTCAATACTTCTAGGGCCTCTACTTTTCTTGGCAGTTGTTCCTGAAGACTGTCCATTCCTCGTCCTATAGTTTTCATGTCTAGCTGACGCATTTTCTCAAAGTCGCGGGCGAATTCGTCTATTCGAGCTTCTAGATTCGAAATTTGTCCCTCGCTTCTACTCTTTCGGCTCTCTCGATTTGTTGAAAGTTTCTGTGAGGATCCGAACTGACTACTTTTGCTTTTTTCTGATTCTCCCAAAATAGTAAAAGCATTTCCCATGTAGATACCTTGCCAGCTGTCTAGAATTGTCAAAATTCGTCGGTCTGCTAGGCCGTCAATTTTTTTTGCAATGTCTTTGAAAGATGTGAAAGTTGAAGCCTGTCTCGCTTTTTCGATCCCACCAATTAGCTTCTTAGCAGTTTTTCCTTTGATTCCTGCAACTGCCATTTTATCTACTAAATCTGGGATGCTGTCATGGTTGAATACTTCTAGCGCATCTACTTTTCCTGGCAACTGTTCTTGGAGGCTGTCAATTCCTTTCTGGATGGTCTGCATGTCCCGCTGACACATGTGTTTGAAATCGCGAATGAATTCGTTTATTCGAACTTCTAGAGTCGCAATCTGTCCGCTCCCTACGTGCCTGTTTCTCTGGGTAGTAGCTTCTATAGACCTGCTACCTGAAGACTTATGTAAAATTCTGAACTGCTCAATTGCCTCTTTCGTTGAGTTTTCTGAAACAATAAAAGCATTAACCATTTCTCCTTTGCGAGGAGAAATCTCTTTTGCCCGCGAAGCTGCGTAGTATTCAAGATCGCCAGCCAATACTTCATAGGATTCAATGTCCGTCTGCTGGAGCAGTAGTGGAGATAGCAGTCCGCCTGCGGCTAGTATACTTTGAGCTAACTGCTCTAACTCATTCACATTGAAGGTTGAACGAGGTATCTTCGAGGTGATGCTTTTGACATCTACCATATAGTATTTACTCATAGGGAAGCTCCTATCTTTCTCATAATTTCAGAAGAGAGATTTCTAAACTCTTTGACAGAATCTGCATTTGGCCTAAATTCAAAAATAGATTTTGGATCGGGAATTTCCATATTTCCCATAGAAATAGTTTGATTAATGCAGTTGGATAGTGCTGCACGCTCATGTATTACTGTGTTGACAATAGGTAAACCATAATTCTGTATAACTGTATCTCGTTGTTTCGGAAATACAAATTCTAGGTACCTTGAGTTCGTTGATACCTTAGAAGGTAGAACACCGATCATCTCTAAAGGTGCCTTTCTTATTGTGTTTCGTGTTTCATTTACTTCCTTGACAAACTTTATAACGTTTCTGAGCCCCTGATTTGAGAATGGCTTCATATCGGATGGAATAATCAGATAGTCAGCAGCGATTAAAGCAATTTCGGCGTAGACATCTCTGGAGGGCGGTGCATCGATGATCGTGATATCGTAGTCATCTTCAACCTTCTGGAGCTTGCTCGCAAGTCTATATCGGGTGTTTACCAATCGCGTTAGTTCATCCTGCTTATCGATCAGCATGATATGTGAGGGGATAACGTCAATTTCTGGTGTATTAAACCCTTTTGATACACGAACAATTTCGGGAATGAAGTCAAAGTCCCCAGATTTGATGATCTGTAAAACGTTACTTTCTCTGAGATCGTCTTCTTCCTCAAACTGAAATTTTACTAAGCCAGTAGCAAATGTTGAATTAGCCTGAGCATCAATGTCAACAAGGAGGACTTTCTTTCCTTTGTTTCGGAAAGCGGCAGCAAGGTTGACAGCAGTCGTTGTTTTGCCGACACCACCTTTGTTGTGATAAATGGCGATTGTTTTCATTAAATAGAAGTAGTGTGTAGAAACAGTAATAGCTTATCGAAATCAGCGACTATTAGCAGTCCAATTAGCACTTGAGAAAGAATATTAGTCATTTTTGTGCTTTTACCTGATATTTCGAAATCGCAACGCGCTGTGTCCTAATTTGATCTGGACGCACTATCACTTGCTGCTGACAGTAGGGGGGAAGACAGCACGACACGTGGTATCTGCCTAAAGCAAGCTGAGAGGTATCGCCTACACGTGCATTAGAGCATCAGATTAATTCGTTGGATTGCCTGTATATGCCAAATTGGGTATAACTTTCTTGTGGAGTAGGTTCGTGGTAGATAAGAAAATTTATTGGATAGGCACTTCCAAGGACGATTTATCCAGTTTTCGAAGTAAATCGAAAGGCTAGTTTCCTGCTGAGAGCTATTCAACGAGGTCAACAGCCAACTGACTTAAAGTCAGCCGATGCTGACGATTGGCAAAGGGGCCGAAGAAATTCGTATTTGGACAGGAGATGCCTATCGAGTGTTCTACGTTGCCAGGTTCGAAGAAGCTGTGTATGTGCTTCACACATTTCAGAAGAAGACACAAAAGACTTCTAAGCGAGATATTGAACTAGGGCAAAGGCGCTACACCAAGATGCTTCAGTATAGACAAACACAAAAGGAGAATTAAAAAATGGCTGATGACCAATCCTCAAAGGCTGTGCTGGGTAGTGAAAACGTATTTGAAGATTTAGGTTTTGGTATTGAAGAGGCATTGAACCTAAAAGTGCGAGCCGATCTCATGCTAGACCTGCGTGCCTACATTCAAAAGCATGGATGGAGTCAAAAAGAGGCCGCAGAGTTCTTAGGCGAAACACAACCAAGAATCAGTAACCTTATGAACGGCGAAATTAGCCGATTCAGCATAGATAAGCTCATTAATCTTTTAGGCAAGATAGGAATGGAGGTCAAGATAGAGGTGATCTCCAATGCAACTTAGGCGTAGCGATTTTCTAAAAATTTAGCAGAGTTAGATCGGGACGAATCATGACAAAAGGCACACGGTTACAGACATTCTAGGATAAATTTACAGAGGCCGAAAGGGCAGATGTAGAAAGTGATTACAAAGCGCTACGGGCTCAGTACCTCACACTGCAAGAATTGCGCAAAAGCACACAACCTCACTCAGGAGGCTTTGGCCGTGAAGCTAAACATCAAGCAGGAGAACGTGTCGCGTATTGAGAAGCGCTCAGACCCATTGTTATCAACTTTAAAGGGCTATGTCGAGGCTATGGGCGGCCAGTTGCAACTGGTTGTGCAATTTCCAGATAGCCCTCCTATTGCCCTAGATGGATTTAGCACACTAGATGCTGAATCACCTCAGAATCTATAAATCTTGTGGGTGCCATTCGTCCATACTCTGACCGCTTCTGAGGTGAAATTATTGGCGTCACTCCATCTTTGAGAGTGTTTTGATTGTGATACAGACGCTTGATTGATAAAGCTAAATTTGAGACACCGGGCTTCTCTATCTCAATTGATTCAACTTCAACTGTTGGTCAATCCATTCCAACTCGGATGCCGACCACTTGGGCACAGGATCTTGGCGGTAATCGATATCTAAATCGTAGCCAGAAAGCTCGTAAATCTCATCGAGTAGCGGTTTAAGATCAACCAAAATAGAAGCATCTTCTGGTTTGAGCGGCACCCAAAACGCAGGTATAGGCTGCTGCAAATTAAAGGGATAGAGCTGAGCCTGAGGCCGCTCACTGCTCTCGCTTACCAGCACTTGATAGTGACTTGCCTGGTCATAGTTCAACACGGGCATGGGTTGCCCCTCGTAGAGCAAATCAATCTCTATAAGATGCGTCTGGCTCTCTAAAATCTCTAACCGCTTACTTTCATACTTTTGCCGTCTAATACCTCGCTTATTGACTGGAGACAGAATCTCAATGACTGCGATCGCATCGCTAGTGCGCAAGCTGCGAATTTCTAGATAACGATGCCGCACAATATCAGGCATTGGCACTGTTACCGCGACTGGCTCAGGATTAGCGACGGCTATACTCCCTTCAAGCTGCACTTCTCTCGGTTCAGAGCTGGCAGTGCGGCTTCGGCGAACCGAAACATCTGGTACACCAATTAATACGGCCTGCTCAGACTCATCTCGTTTATAGACGGCTTCTTCTACGACAACCCGATACTTAGGACGGATTTTGGGTCCAAGTACGTTGGCGATCGCAACAATCAATCAACTGTGGAGATTAGGCCAAGTCGTCGGATTTTCTAAGTATGGATTCATGCCAAGGAACGGAGAGCCCACAGCAATGCTCCTTAGTCGGTTACATGCCTTTACAGTTTAGCATGGGTGAAATGCAGTTCGTCCTTAGCGGTAAACCCGCTACTTTCAATGTACGACGCACTGCGTCCTGCTTTTCTCCGTCCCTAAGGGGAGTGTAAAGCCATTGGCTGTAGCACCTTAGCGTAGGGGAGACCGCTCTGATTGAAGTTCCTGTGGTGCTCTTTCTAGGGGCTCGCCCTCCCAGGACCCAAACAAGTCTAGGAATCTTTGAGACCATTGATGCTTTGGTTCCAAATTAATCGGTTGATATACGATTAGGAGCTCTACTTCTTCGTCATGATATTCCGGCAATTGAATTTGTAACCAGCCATCACCATCAACATGAGATCTAATTCGGATCGTTTTCTTCATGAGGAAACTCCTGTGACTCACCATAGTTCTAGTGCTATCGTACTGCGTTGAAAGATGGTCGAAGTCGATGGAGGTCATTTTCTGATAGGCGAACTTGGACACTTATAGATTTTAAATTGGTAGGAGGCTGGTAGGAAAGAACTTTTATATTTCTGAAATCGTTGATAAATAAGGGGTTTCAAGGTCTATGAACATCGTTCGGGACGAGGGGGCCGTGGGTTCGAATCCCGCCATCCCGATTTAGCAAAATCCTCAAACAAAACACACAGCCAAAACACACGGCATCCTAATTTGATCTGCATTCATAACTTTCAATATGCTAAGTAAAACAGTCAGTATCGCGCCATCGGGACATGTGTGACAAAGCCAGACAAGCACGTTTGAGAGTGGAGTTGGAAAGCTGGCAGATGATGAGCGTCATCACAAAATGCTGATCTTCTTGATGCAAAAGCTGACTAAAAATTTGTGAATTACGACCGATTCTTTGTCTCAAAGACTTAATAGCTATAAATAAAATGATAGGTGAATGAGTTGAGGTACAGCTCTCATGGTGATTTATGTAGTAGTACATCATTGACTAAGAAATACCTCAGCGACATAATTTATCCAACTTTTATCAAAAAACAACAATCACGCATAAGTACCAAATCAACACTCTCGACTTGTTGTAGTTTCTGACACTAAAGGAGAATACAGAAAATAATGGCAGCAGTCGCTTCGCACTTTTCTCATGTAGGCTCTTTTGTTTTTCTAAGCACTATAAAACCCTTAGTGTGAAGCTCGGTTGCCCCTAAGCAAGGAAATATATCGCTCGAATCAAGACAGCAAACTGCTGTGCATGGTTTACAATTTTTCACGATTTCGGCTATCAACCCACAGCAAGACTTACCAACAACAACCGCTCCAATCCATTCAGATTCCAGTTCACAAAGTGTCTGGATCACATCGCAAAAGCTGACACCCCAGTCACAATAGAGACAAGCGGCAAAAACATCTGAAGCACTGTCTGCCAGCTAAGCGCAAACGAAGCTTAGGCAATATCCAGATGTTGTGGATTCGGTTTCGGTAGTGAAAACCGTCCATTGTCTCTTTCTTTACATAGATGAGGTTGTTGTTATGAATTCTAACTTGAGCATTTCCTGGGGACACCTACTCTTTAAGCTGGCTTCTGTTCCCTTTATTCTTTTATTGATGGCGACAGTCGTTAGCCAAACCCTTTCTCTAAGAGATTATTCAGCCGCATCAGAGCTTTCTGAGCCAACTGATTCAGCAGGGTTTGTGGGCGATCGCTTATTTTAAGGCTGGTCGCCATTGTCCTCCAAACAAGTGACTGAGGTTACAATCATCTCAGTCACAAATGTTTTGTAGCCAACCGTCTCAAACAACACATTGACTTTATCTTTTTCGTAGCGCATCACCTGACCGATCCCAAAGTTGGTATGAATGATATGGCTACCAACCGAAAAAGGCTGAAGGTAAGCGGTGTTATCAGCTTCTGAATTGTCACAATTATCACAATAGCCACAGGACGCGCCATCATAAGCCTCGCCAAAGTAGCTCAGGACATAATCACGCCGACAAGCGTCCGTTTCTGCATAGCCGCGCATCATGTGCAGCCGTGATTGGTCAAACTGTTTACGACGCTGCTGATGGGTCATGGCTTGCTCAACCGTGCTCTCTACGTCGGGATCGTCTGCGATCGCACCGATTTCCCCATCCATCCCACGATCAATCAACCCCGCAGACTCCAAAGCTTCTAACGCAGCAGATATCTTCGGCTGCGACAAATCAAAGTGCGCCTTTAAGTCAGTTTCCATCGGGGGCTTGTCCGTGGTTTCCAACAGTTCAGCAAGCTCAGCCAAAGTCTCTTCATCCACCTGGCCGCCCCCTGCAAAAAATCGCTGAAGCTTCATATCCCCAGTCACATAGAACAACTTTGCCACGGCAGGCTCACCGTCTCTCGCAGCCCGGCCAATCTCTTGATAGTAAGCATCTAGCGAGCCTGGGATGTGATAGTGATACACAAACCGTACATTGGCCTTATCGATCCCCATGCCAAAGGCAGTCGTAGCGACCATTACATCAACAGCATCTTCCATAAACTGCGTTTGAATATAATCGCGATCGCTCGCCGTCATGCCCGCATGATAAGCCGCCGCCCTCACCCCTTCTACTTGCAAAGCCTGTGCAATTTGCTCGGCGGCTTTGCGCGTTGCAACATACACAATCCCTAGACCTTCAGCATCTGCCACGGCCCGCAGCAAGGCGTGAAGCTTTTCCTCTTCACTATGAAACTGATGGGCCTCTAAATAAATGTTGGGCCGATCGAACCCCTTCACAATTTCAGCCGGGCTCATCAGGCCCAATCGCGCTACAATCTCTTTTCGCACCAGCGGCGAAGCTGTTGCTGTCAGTGCTAACGTCACGGGATGCTCTAATACTTCAATCACTTGGCCCAGCTGCAAATAGTCTGGGCGAAAGTCATGCCCCCACTCGCTCACGCAGTGGGCTTCATCCACAACAAAAAGTGAGGGCTGCGCAGCTTTGATGCAGGCCAGCGTCTCTTCATTACCAAACTGTTCTGGCGCTAAAAAGATAAATTCAATAGCGTGACTAGCAACCTGCTCAAATACATCCGTTCTCTCACGTTTACTGAGCGTGGAGTTGAGCACAACGGCTTTAACGGTGTCCTGCTGTGCGATCGCCTCTACCCGATCTTTCTGCAGTGCAATTAGTGGGGAAATCACAACCGTCAGCCCTGGCAGCCGCAGCCCTGCAATTTGATAAATCGCTGACTTGCCAGAGCCAGTCGGCATCACCGCCAAAGTATCACACCCCTTTAGGACAGCCTCTAAAACCTGGCGTTGCCCTTCATGCAAAGCATCATAGCCAAACACCTGTTGCGCAATCTGGTCTAGAAGGGACGTGAGTTCGACGCTAAAACATGGCGGCAGGCAGAGCTTCAAGCTCTTTCTGCGACAAGTCTAGAGAGGGCTTGGTCGGGTGATAGGAATAGGCAATTAAGCCACCGAGTAGATTGGCTAGAAAGTTCAAACCGCTACGGTGCCTAGAATGCTCGATTTGACAGATGTTCTTGAGCTGGTCGTTGACTGACTCAATCACCGCTCGCTTACGCAGTAGAACCTTATCCATCAATCGCATCAACCGATTGTTCATATCCTTACGCCGCTTGGCAATCAGCTCTAGCCCTTGTTCGTAGAGTTTCTCAAACAATGCCTGAGAGACATAGCCCTTATCGCCAAACAACTTCCCTGTCATCTGTTTGGTCATTTCAGGTACAGGTTTACGGTCATCTGTATTACCAGGCGTTAAGACCGCCGCGAGTAGTTCCCCGCGATCGTTAATAATCAAATGTAGTTTTAAGCCGAAGTACCACTTGACTGAGCTTTTACCCCAGCCAGCTTGGTCTTTGAATACTTTATGAGCCCTGGCGCGATTTGGATGGCACACCTCTATTGAGGTTGAGTCAATGAAGCTGATGCCGGTTAGGTCACCAAAGGTAGTCTGCAAGAAACAGGCCAACACGCTCACGCTCCAAGGGATGAGCTCTACAAACCGGGTGTAGCTCACTAAATTAGGGAAAGCCCGACGCCAGTGGGGCAACACCTGACAGGTGTAGAAAGCCTTGAACGTTCGAAAGCCTGAACCATGAAAGGCAATAACGATAGTCATCACCTCGCTCACACTCAGGCGAGAGCGATAGGGCTTGGCGTTCCCGTCCCACGGCAGTTGAGGCTGGTGACTGGCGACTTGTTCAAATAGACGATAGAAATCATCTACATCGCAGAATATTTGCGTGACATCGAGGCGCGGTAAACTGAAGTCCATGGCTGAAGTTGTTCGAAGCTACATACTCCGAATATAAGCTTCAGCCTTTTTTCTTGCAGAATTATCCGTCGAACTCACGTAGAAGGGGGGTTGGTATTTGCGCACTCGCTTGCATAAAAAAGACTCAAAACAGGACGCCTACCGAACATAGGCAATGCTGTTATTGTGACTGGCGGCAACAGCTCTAGCGTCTTTCCAAGGAAAGAAACACCGAGATGAAAAGTAGGGTTAGCAAAGCACTTGCAGCTCATCGCACCCTGTGCCAGCTAAAATTTTCTAGCGGCTAGAGCTTGCCCTTTTAACGTCTGCTTTTACTAATCCTTGTGCTGCCTAATCCTTATGCTGTGGCTTTCTAGAAAAATCTTATTTACAGCCAGCCTTTAGGCCACTATGCGAGCACTGTTCCCGTCACACAGGTACCCGTTAGGTTCGTACCCGTCGTGAGCGCACCTTGCAAGTCAGCGCACAGCAGGTTAGCCCTCGCTAAGGAGGCGCCTGTAAAGTTAGCTTCCTGAAGGTTGGCTTCTTCAAGGTTAGCTTCTGTCAAGGCTGCACCTTGAGCATCTGCTCGCGAGAGGTCTGCATTACGCAAGTTAGCGTCGCTAAGGTTAGCCCCGCGCAGGTCAGCGCCCCGTAAGTCAGCCCCTTTTAGGTTGGCATTCATCAGCGTTGCACCACTCAAAAATGCCCCTGTTAGGCTGGCCCCTGTGAGCTTTGCCCCCATTAAGTTAGCGCCGCGCAAGTTGGCACCGCGCAGATCTGCGCCCGTAAGGTCGCACTGCATGAGGTTAGCGCCCCATAGGTTTGCTCGCACATCTGAGCCAATCAGGGTTGCCCCCACTAGGTTGCTCCCTTCCAAATGAGTTCGGTTGAGGTTGGCACGGCTCAAATCACAACCCGACAGCGTTGCGCCAGCCAGCTGCGCGCCCGCCAGATCGCAACCCGATAAGTCTATTTCGTCTAGCTTAGCGCCGGCTAATTTCTTGAGCGTGCCAGCCCGAATCGCTTCAATATCAATTGGATTGCTCATCTCAAGTAGGTATCTAGAAAGGTTTGTCCAGCGAACGTGTCTTTAGCTAAAACGGTTAGAGGCAGCTTGAGCTGTGTGTAAATTTAGCGCCCTTAGCTTGCTTCGGAAATAGCCATTTCAGGCCATGCTTCAGCAACTTCAGGGTTCAATAAACCTGTGCTTAAGGTCATCTTCAAAGGAATCGTGGGTAAGCTCAGGCCCTGCTGTAATCCCGTTACTAAAAAGCTCAAAATCTCTAGCAGTTTTGGATCCCAGCTGCGGCCGCCCTCAGCCTTACACACCGCAAAAGCATCCGTCACATGCTTCCACTGGTTCTCATTGGTAGGCGCTGTTTTCTTACTTTCTGCATAGCGGCGCTTCGCCACTTCTTGCTGAAAAGAGGTGACCAACCCGAGGATACGAGCCTCCACCGGAATCTGATCGCCCACTAAGCCTGCAGGCTGACCGCCCCCATCCCACCGCTCATGCTGATGAGAAATAATCTGTGCGATCGCTCTTAACCGAGGCAAAATCCGCAGCGTCTGAGCCCCTGGATTCAACGGGCAGCTATCCCCTTCTTTTTCAGCTTCTGTAGCATCTAGCTGCGCAGGTGCAATCCGATGGAGCAAGCTAGCTAACCGCAAGCGCTGCATTTGCCACACAGGCAAATCCAAAAACTGGCCCATCATTTCGGACAAAGAAGCCACTTCAGCTGCTGCCAAAGGGTTAGTTGGGTCAGCCAAGTCAGCCAACTGCGCCATCCGCAAGTAAGCTTGCAGCTCATTAGAAGCCAGATTTTGACTCAGCGCCCCTGCGAACTTAAAGGTCTCTGTCTGTTCAATTTGATGATCCCCACCCTGCAAATATTCAACAACGCGCATCACCACGTTGCCAACTTCGCCGGTCTTAGTGGCAGCTTCGCTATCAATTTTAGCTAGCCGGGTTTCTAAATCCGCCTGAAGAGCTGGGGCGTAGCGACCCACGTGCTCAGCAGTAATCGCGATAGTTTCACTCACCAACGCAGGATCAAAGGTCCAAAATCCGTAAAACTTTCTCTCTAAGTCATTCTCTGGCTGCCCATTCGGACCGTACTCTTCTTCGGTCAACTCTTGGCACAACACCATCGCGCTGTAGGTAGGGCCCATAATCATCAGGTGCCATTCTTGCGCCACCGGATCGTCCCTATCTAAATCAACCAGTGACACGTTCTCTCTTTTGCCGGTTGGATGCTCTCGAAACCCCGCTCCCGGCGCGGCCATAATCACCACTTTATCGGCAGTGTCAGCCAAATCGCTGTAGCGATCGGCTTCTTCTAAGTACCACTTCCCTTTTTGAAAAGCAGTCACCATTAAAGGTGAAGTTTTCGTTGCTAAGACAGCGTCTTCCAACGCGTGGCAAAGCGCCACCAGGGTATTTTTGTAATACACCCCAAAGTTCAAAGGGGTTCGACCAGACGCACTTGTCTCCGACCCGGTCGCTGGGCCTGACGAACTATCAAATGTGCTACCACTAACACTGCCTTCAGGCGAGTCTGGATTATTGCGCTCACGCATGAGCCTATCGAGAATGGAACCCGCCAACATGCTTTTACTCAGACCTTAATAAAGGGAAAATAGCCGATAGTCCTGCTAAGACCGATCATAATGAACCGTCTGCATTAGGCAACTCAATATCAGCCAACTAAAGTGAGCGATAAAAGCACTCAGCTTCAATTATGAGATGGTTACTGCAAGCTTTCTAAGAAAACTACTCAGAACTTCATAATCTGTATCCTTTATGATACCCCAGCTAGGACCTTCGGCTCTGCCTTGACGGGCGCACTCAGGGCATCTTCTAGCGGTGTTCTCCCAAGTCTGCGCTCCAAAATTGCCATCACCGTTCTGCCAAAATCATTAGGGTTTTCCCGCATGGCTTCTAGGCATACGTCGCCAAAGAACGCGCCCAGCTCACCGGGATTCCACAGCAACTTAAGGGCAACCCAAGGCAGATAAATCGCCAGTGGGTTGTAGCCTTTTTTCAAAATCTTATGCTTAAAGGCGTACTCCTCTAGGTGGGTATGGGGCTGCAAACCAATGAAGAAAATCGCAGGTTCCACCTTATCTATGCCAAAAATATTTTCTAACTCACGGTGATAGGCAATCGTCTGACGGATCGTATCGTCCCGTTCATCAATCACATTAAAGGAGTAGTTCACCGATACAAAATCATCGAAGCCAGCTGCTTTGAGATCACGGCAGTTCTGAAGGACGGTTTTGAGGTTGTAGCCCATCCGCATTTTACGGACCAGCTCCTGAGACCCACTGGTAATCCCGATTTCAAAGTAGTTCATCCCAGTTTCTACCATCAGCTCACACAGGCGCGGTGTCAGATTGTCTGCACGGATGTAGGCCGCCCAGTTGATGTCGGTCATGCCTGAGGCCTGAATTTTTTCTAATAGCTCAATCGCATCGTTGATGTAGCGCTTGGCTGGAATAAACTGCGCATCGGTGAACCAAAACTTGCGGATGCCCCGGTCGTATAGCTGCCGCATTTCCTTAACTACTTCATCAGCCGGGTTAATGC
Source organism: Cyanobacteria bacterium J06634_5 (assembly GCA_039820525.1). Lineage (GTDB taxonomy): Bacteria > Cyanobacteriota > Cyanobacteriia > Phormidesmidales > Phormidesmidaceae > Phormidesmis. The sequence continues at coordinate 5,984 of JBCBPY010000008.1, read as the reverse complement.
GAACCTGCTTGCCTTCAACCACGGTGTATATGCAGTAGCAGCAGTTGTGCGGACAGCCGCGCTTGGTTTGCACGCCAATGTAAAAGTCTTGCTCTTGCAAATAGTATTCAAACTCGGGCCACATCGCTTCGATGTAGTCGTAATCGCAAGCCGATTTTTCTACAGGCGTTGGCTGCTCATGGATGAGGCGATCGCGCGGCTCTTCTCCCACGACATAACACCGCTCACCCGAAAAATCTTCACCGCGCAGCAGCTTCTCTAGCAGCGTTTCACCTTCACCCACTGACACAATCGCACCGTTGGGCAGCATCTGCGGCATCTGCTCATAAAATACGCTGACCGCCCCACCACCAACGACAACCTTAGCGTCGGGCTGATAGCGCTTTGCTCGCTTCAGGCCTCGTTTTACTAACTTTTCGTTCCGGCGCAACTCGGCTAAATACGTCGCCGTCATCCGAGCCCCGCCCAATGCACCGCGGACTCTCACCAGCGGATTGGGCGCGTAGGCAAATTCAAACGCATTCTGCAATGGGTTGCCGCCCCGCCCGCCTACTGGCGCATAAATTTGAATATCACGCCAAGAAAACACCAGCAGGGTAGGCTGAAAGCTATCAATGCGGTCATCTAAGGACGCTGTAAAGTCCAGCGGCGGCACCGTACCCATATCAAAAATCTGCTGTTCGACCGTTGGGAACAGCTTATGAACATGGTCCGCTAAGTAAACCACTCCAATCGGGAAAATAGGGTTACACGGGAGCCTGACGTAGAGAATACGTTGACCCAGCTTCTCTTTTGACGTGTTAGTCATAGCGATCTCAGCTTTTTCACATATCTTTACGATAGCACCGCAATCCTAGAGCGGTAAGGACCAAGCCAGATTTTTTTAGAGGAATTGGGATCAGTTCATCACGTTACCTTTTAGAGTCCGCAAAGAGAATCCATGGGAGTTTCAGAGACGTTATCTCTTTTACATCGACGCCTGCGTAATGCTCTATGTAAGTTGTTGATAGATAAATGAAGTGTGGGTAGGCAGAAACGAGAACACTAAGTTTTATGACGCTTTGTAGCGTTTCATAGGCATACCCTCGAAATTATCATGTCTGATTCGCTATTGATGGGTAGGCTAACGCATGTTCTGATCCCAAGCCTTCATCTATGCCATTGGGCAGGATTCATCGACCCGGTAGCTATTTTTACAGCCAACATAATTTCCAAGTGTTAGCTTTTGGATGTGTGAAGTGTTAGCAGCCGTTTCCTCATTTTTATATAAACGCCATGACTCAAATTCTTGATCCCCTCCCGACCAGTGACCCCGGCCTTGCCTCGGAGATGGCACCGGAAATTACACTGTGCTGCTACGTTAACGCCACTAGCAAAATCCAAATTGCACGTATTACCAACGTGCCTGATTGGTACTTCGAGCGAGTCGTCTTTCCAGGACAACGACTGATGTTTGAAGCTTTGCCTAGTGCATTGCTCGAAATTCACACAGGCATGATGGCCAGCTCCATTTTGTCAGACACGATTCCTTGTCAGCGGTTGGCATTGGAATCTCAATTACCTGAGCCAGACATTAGCCCGAACGGTCAGACAACTGACAGTCACAGTTCTGAAGCGCTCCCTGTTGGCGCAGCTTCTGACTAGCGGATCTAGCGGTTCCCGACTAGCTGATAGCGCTCTAACAGCTAACAACCCAATAGCTAACGACCCAACAGCTAACGACCCAACAGCGGTCGGCTGCTGGCATAGGCAGCCAAAGGCTAGAAGGTATGCATTGAATGCAGTCCAGCCGCAAAAAATATGAAAAACGGTTTCACCCCCATGCTTTTCCAAACAAGAAGGCAAGCATGGGGTTTTATTTATGCCTGGTAACACGAAAGTGCTACTACTCAACGGTCTAACTCGCAACGCTCTTTATGCGTCTGCTGTAGACGTCTGCTCTCTAGACGTCTACAGAAAGAGGGTAATAGACCCTAAAAGTGATATGCATTGAAGAGTGTTTCTCGGAGAATGAGCCGTGGATCTTCCATCGTTTATTTGGCTATGGCGAATCGCGGCATGGTCTATGGGGCTATCGCTCACAACTTTTGGGCTCTTAGCACTGAGTGGGGGTGGCTTATTTTTCTCACGGACGGGTAGCCATGAGCGGCCAGCTTGGCTGCGTCCGGTGCACTATGTCCTGGGTGGCATTTTGGTGTTTTTAGTGCTGTTGCTGCTCAGCATTGGGATCATTGGCACCCTGGGAGAATACGGCCACTTAGGTCACTCTGTCCATCTCCCGGCTGGCCTTACTGTCGTGGCCCTCACCCTAGGATCGGCATGGTGCGCTAGCCGCATCAGCCCAGAGCGCCCCTGGGCCAGAAAAGCCCACCTGACACTTAACGCCATTTTGCTGTTTGCCTTTGTCGCAGTTACAGCCACAGGCTGGAGCGTTGTTCAAAAGTATTTATGATAGAGAAAGCAGCCAGCAATAAGCTCGCTCAGCGCGATCGCACACATTCCACCTATGACTTCTAGCGTCTCATCCAAGTCCGATCTACCAGACGAGCTACCAGATTCAAGCTTGCAAACTTCAGACCCTTCTCCCGCAACATCACCAGAGGCAACATTGTCGCCTTCTGACGAAGCTGCTGACAGGTGTGCTGACAGCACCTCCGATAATTTCAAAATCTCGCCGCTTATCCAGCTAACGCTCACCTCCCTATACATCGCCCTCGTCATTCCGCTACCCTTCCTGGCAGAAGCAACCCAGGCACCTGTGCAACCGTGGTTGCTGTGGGTTGGATTTGTGATTGGTGGCATAGCGCTATACAGCGGTCTGAGCGAACGTGTTCAAGTAGATGCCACCGGCATTGGCGTCACGTATCCGCAATGGGTTCGTGTGTTAGGTCGTAAAGGCTGGTACTTACGATGGGATGAGATCACCGCACTTAGGCCACGTTCTACAGGCCAGGGCGGCATCGTATATTACTTTCTCAATCAGGCTCAGGACCGCGCTTATTTGCTACCGATGCGTGTGGTTGGCTTTGCCAAGTTAGTTGGCTACGTTCAAGCTAAAACAAATATCGATACTCGCGATGTTAAACCCCTCTCTCAACCTTGGATGTACTTGATTTTGTTAGGCTGTACAGCGCTATTGCTGCTGGTTGATATTTGGACAATTACGCAAGCACAAATCGGGTCTTTTCCAGCCGCTGTCTAATACCGAATCACTGTTTAATACTGATCAGAGGAGCGTAGCCGACAAAGACAGCCATCAAAGACAACCATCAAGCCCAACCCCATTTAGCTCAATCCTTCAAGCACAATTATGGAGTGCTGTTAAAAACCCGTGGCCATCCTAACGTTTGAGCAGGTGACAATGAGAGCCTCCACTGGCATTGTCGAAATTTTAAAAGATATTAGCTTCGCCATAGAGCCAGGAGACTTTGTAGCACTGGTGGGTCCTTCGGGTTCAGGAAAAAGCAGCCTACTGAGGTTGATGAACCGTCTCAATGAAACGAACAGTGGCACCATCACCTTTCAGGGTAAAAATATTCGCGACATGCCTGTGGTGAGCTTGCGTCGTCAAGTCGCCCTCGTTCACCAGGAAAGCCGTCTGCTTGGCATGAGCGTTAGCGAAACCCTAGCTTATCCACTCCGCCTAAAAGGGCACTCCTCAGAGACTATAAAGCGGACCGTTAGTGATTGGGCGGAACGTCTCAACATTCCCACGGACTGGATGAATCGGTCGGCAGTCAATTTATCGTTAGGGCAACGTCAGCGGGTTGCGCTGGCTCGCACCCTGGCGACCGAACCCACTGTTTTACTCTTAGATGAACCGACCTCCTCACAGGATGTTGGCTATAGCGAGTTTTTGTTGGAGCGCTTGGCGGATTGGACCGCAGCAGGCCAGTTGACGGTGATTATGGCTAATCACCAAATAGAGCTGATGGCGAATCATGCCAATCGCTTACTACAGCTCAAGGCAGGCAAACTCGTCGCAGATTTGCCGGCTCAAGCAGTGGAATGGGAAAAGGTCAGGCAGGCACTGATTGATGCTGAGAAACAGGCGCAGGCAGAATGGGCCTAGTCTTGCGCTTAGCTGACTTTTCTAGGTTAAGGACTTTCTAGGCTGGGGTGCTGTGTGCGATCGCGACTTCAGCCAAACTACTGTCCGCCACCTGCCCAACGCAAATTCGGTAACCCACGTTCCTCACCGTTTGGATTAGGAAAGGATGACGCGGATCTTGCTCGATCTTTTTCCGCAAAGAGAGCACATGCGTATCTACCGTGCGCGGATTATCAATCGCATCTGGCCAAGCACGGCGCAGCAAATCAATTCGACTCAACGGCTCGCCCTCGGCCTGAGTCAGTACGTACAACAAACTAAACTCCTGCGGCGTCAGGTCGATAAACTCGCCCATATAGCGCACCCGTCGCTGTACCAAGTCAATGTGCAACTCACCGCAGTCAATCGCCAGGGGCGTAGTGACATGGCGACTCCGCCGAGTGAGCGAGGCCACTCTCGCCAAAAACTCTTGCATTCCAAAAGGCTTCTTTAAGTAGTCATCAGCGCCTGCTTGCAAACCTGCTACCACATCGGCCTCTGCCGTTTTCGCAGACAGCATCAAAATCAGCGGATGGCCTTGGTGCTTCAACCACTGGCATAACTGAAGACCCTGCCCACCAGCAAACTCAGCTTCCAAAACGACCACATTAGGCTGATGGCGTTGAAAGCCATCTCGAGCTGACACCATGTCAGCATATTGATGAGCCCCATAGCCTGATTGCTGCAAGTGCCAGCTCAACAAAGACCGCAAATTGGGATTGCTTTCGACAACTTGAACAGTAAGGCCAGAAGGGTTGTTCACAACAAGAGGATAGCGCCGGTGACAGCTGCTAGCGACAGGGCTTATGTGTTCAAACAATAACAGGGCTAATTTTTGACTTCTGTAATCGAGGTTACGAGAATAAACGCAAAAACTAAAAGAAACTGGGAAGTCAATAATGACCAATAGAAATTGTGATGACTTGTTTTAGCTGATAACATAAGAAGTAGATAGCTAAACAATCAAAAAAAGCTGTTGACTTTTAAGCAGCGACTCCTACCTTTTTCGAATAATACTGACCATTTCTAGTTGAGTGAGGTCACCTGCAACATGCTTCAGGACGCCAGGGTCATCCGCTACTACCAGCGGATTACTGACACCCTTGTAGACTATTGGAACAAAGGCTATCGAACCGACGAGCTAAGACTGTATTTGGAAGGTTACATCACTTCTATGCGCCACTCTGGTGCAGTAGAGTCATACCTCATCAATCAGTTAGAGCAAGCTTCTCTAAAGTTTTTATACGATCACTCCAACTTTGTAGTGGCACAGCCAGAAGTAGAAACTGACTATTATTAGGCTTTACTAGCCCTAGTAGATTGGACCCAATAACCTTGCAAGTAATCCTGCAAGCACGACAGTACACGCACCAAATAACTGTCGTATTTTTTTAGCGAAATAATTGTCAGGAAACTGCGGCATGAACATGCAAGATAGCCCGTGAGCATGCAGGGCTATTTCATTCTAAAGATGAGCTTGAGAGTGTCTAGCCCAAACTGGCAGAACCGCTGAGCTTGCGCCATGTTAACAAATGCATTATCTCGATAGATGTTGAGTGCAAAGTTACGCGCCACAGCAAAAATCTGTGGCAGTTGATTCATCCGAATGCGTGAGGCATCTTCTCCTTGTGTGACATCTCGAACATAGTGAACTTTATTCTCCACGCCCCAATAGCCTCGAATTCTGTTGGCAATCTCATCGACAGGTTCAATAAAAGAAGCGACGTAGTAGCGCGTTTCTTGAGAATGGCGCACGTGACCACCCACCTTAAAACGACGCTCGCTCTCTACGCGAATGAGTGTTTTAAGTCCGGGCCAAGGTTTGATGTCAGCGAAGGCCATGGCCGTTGGGAAAAGCGAGGCGTCAGTCTATCCCAGCAGCTAGAGAACATCA